>CAYRXB010000022.1:0-4253 GCA_964428125.1 uncultured Anaerolinea sp. | reverse complement strand
CCGAGCGCAGTGATCATTCCTGGACCGAAAGTGATGACCTGGGATGATTGGGTGAATCAGAAAACGGTGGTGGTCAGGCGGACACGAAGAAAGGAGGTAGTACCGGAGGGTCAGTTGGGATTTGGAATCTAAATACACGACAGGCTCTGCTATTATAGCGGAGCCTGTTATGAATTAATCTTACAATAGGATGATAGCCACATGAAAACCGATTTTTTATTAACTGACTAAGTTAGAAATCTGTTCTAAAAAACTATTTCACATATAATTATAATATTCCTTTCACCAATGGGGAGGGTTAGCAGATATGGTTTCCGTTGATTTTGTTGGACGGGTTAATAATACCCCATTATCGCCTCGACAGGCACTAATGCCATTATTAGAGGCTATCTTTAATTCAATGCAGTCAATTGAGGAAAAAGGTACCGGAGATGGAGCTATTACTATCAATGTGGTACGTAATACTCAGAATTTGCTCATAAGAGACGATGAACAAATCCGTACTTCTCCGATTTCTGGGTTTGAGGTTGTTGACAATGGTGTCGGTTTCACAAAGGATAATTTTGAATCATTCAACACGTGCGATACCCAGAAAAAACGAAATTTAGGGGGCAAAGGCGTTGGAAGGTTTCTGTGGCTTAAGGCTTTCGAAAAAGTCGAGATAAGAAGCGTCTTTCAAGAGGAAGAGAAATTATTCTTAAGATCTTTTAATTACGAACTTAACAATGATCCAGTGAAAAATTTGAGATGCGAAATTGAGCCAAATGACTCAATGGTATCAACAACGATTAGCCTTCTAGAGATTAAGCCTGATTTTTCCGAGCATCTTCCCAGAAGCTTGGATGTATTGGCATATCGGATAATTGAACATTGTCTTGAATATTTCGTTCTTAAAAGAATGCCCGTCTTGATTCTCAAAGACGAGAACGATACTATAGTCTTATCTGAAAAATATGAGGAAATGGTTTCTGATGACAGTACTTCTGAATTTACGGTTCAGGAGCAAACATTCACACTCACTCATTTTCTTCTCAAGGCAATTCCTGGTGCTGCACATCAACTAAACTTTTGCGCGATTCACCGCGTTGTCTGCTCAAAAAAAATAGACTCTAGAACGATTTGTAATTTACCTAATCGGATTCCTGCGAGAGATGACAGTAAAGAACTTTTTTATTTAGGTTATATATCAAGTGATTTTTTGAATGGTCATGTTGACCAACAGCGAACAGGATTCAATACCGTTCAAGATGGTCAGTTCCGTTATATAGGTGATTTAACATGGGAAGAAATCGAGGGCAAGGCTTTAGAATCCGTGAAATCATTCCTTTCACCGATTACTGAACCGATTGGAATTGAAAAGCTTCAAAATATCGAAAATCAAATAAAAGATGAATGGCCAGAATTTCGAGGTTTGTTGAGGCATCGGAGGGAAGCCATAGATGAAATCCCGCCTGATCTCAATCCTGATAAGTTAGAGATTGAGTTGTATAAAAGACAAAAGGAATGGGAGGTGAGCTTGAAGGAAGCGGCAAATGAAATAATATCCGCTCCGACAGGTGTTATTTCTCCCGATGGAAATGAAATCAAAGAGAAATATTTGCGCTTCTTAGAGGAATGGAACGAAAGTGGAAAGGCAGCATTAGCCAAATATGTAATTCATCGGAAAACCACTTTATCACTACTTGAAAAATATATGCAATCAGATGATGAAGGAGGGTATGCAAGGGAAAGAACGATTCACGAGTTAATTTTCCCGTTAAAACATACATCTGACGACATTGATTACGAACAACAGAATTTATGGATTATCGATGAAAAACTGTCTTTTCATCGATATTTAGCCTCCGACATTGAACTTCGTCAGGTATCTGCAATAACTACGAATGAAAATGATCGCCCCGATTTGTTAATTTTTGATAACCCAATAGCAATGGTTGATGGTGAGCCAATTAATGGCATCATAATTTTTGAATTTAAAAGACCAATGAGGTCAGATAGTAACCCTGTAAATCAAATGTATGGTTATGTTAGAAAAATTCGTGCTGGCAAAGAAAACAACAACCACAGCCGCCCAATAACTGTCAGAGATGAGACTCCCTTTTACTGTTATGCCGTATGCGATCTGCCCAATCAATTGAGAATCGATCTGGAGAATATGGGAATGCAAAAAACTCCTGATAACGAAGGTTACTTTTGCTATAACTCTACACTCCGTGCGTATGTGGAAGTCATCAGTTATGGTAAATTATTACGAGATGCCCAACAAAGGAATCGAGTATTATTCGAAAAATTAAATGTGATTTAATGGAAGATTTTTACACTACTTGTTCGATATTCAACCTTAATTTGTATTTCTTGGGGGTATAGTTATCATATCATTTCACTTTTTCACCGCCCAAATCCTTGAATTCCCCGTTTTTTATAAAGTGCGGGATGTAGCAACCATTGTGAACAAAATACAACAGATAAATCTTCAGAGGGGCTTTCACATATACTGAATACGGTCATTTGTCTTGTAGATTCTGAATTACTCTCTCGCAAAATCTGCTTCGCATGACTCGCAAAAATTTACATCCCACGGATAGCCAGGCATTTTTGACCCACAACGATCACAGGTAGCTATAGGACAAAAGTAGGAACACTCCTTATTGGAGCAAATGCCAGCATATTCACCGTACACAATTAATGTCTCCTCGTTACATTCAGGACAATCAATGAAACGATCAATATATCCCTTGCTTGCAAAATACTCATCTTCGAGGTCTTTGATAATTGCTTCTCGATTTTCTTCGAAACTTTTCCTGAGAATCATTAATTCGTTGATAATTTCCGCTTTTTTACGTTTTTCTATTCTCTCCCAGTGCAATTCGATTTTCTGGATTTTTTCGTAGACACTATGAGTGGTTGCTGACGAATCTAGGTTGATCTCAAGTTCATCGACAAGAAATGCATCAACAAGGGCTAGAAATTGTGTGATTGTTTCCCATAACTCGAATTTGTTGATGTCGATTTTGTAATGTTCAAACTGATTTCGGAAATTCTGCATTCTCCGAATGATTTCCAGCTCGTTTTCTGGAAAATTAACCAGTGGTCCTATCTGTAATCGTTCAAGAATCTCATCGAGGTCAACAGTATTCGGAATCTTACCATTTCTAACTTTTTCCCTCACCTCGGAAATTTTTCCCTTAAAAATCAATTCGGGTAGATGCCGATAAAGTCTTTCCTTTAGCAAAAGTAAAAAACCAGAAAAAACATGTAATATTCCATATTTAAAATTGCTTAAATTTAATTCTGTTGGATCAACGCTAATTCTCAGAATGCTTTCGTCATCAAATAGCTCATCAATCCCCTTTAAAACAAAATCAATTCCGTTCTCTAATAAATCGATTGACAAATTCGTTTTTGTTTTATCAGTCATACTGGACACCTAAATCATTTCCTATAGGCGGGTGAGAAAAGAGAGCCAAGAAGTTTAGTATCTTACTGGAACTGCACTAACATCACCACCACCACTATTGTTAGGAGGGGGAGACCAGTATGTTCCTATTGCCGTTTCCGACACTAATACGTTTAATGGAACATTGGTCATATTGCATAACAAATGATGTAACGACTCAAAAATTGATCCATTTGGATTTTCCATGCTCGTGCTTTTCTCGAGGGCAAAACCCTCCGTTGTGTGTAGAACTTCAATACAGTCAACAATTAATTTGCTAATACTATGTAAATAATCAACAACGAGGTTAGCTCTTTCTTCTTTTCTTACTTGAGATACATTGTTCTCAATAAAGCGAGGGCCACCCAAATCACCAAGGAAATCATAATCACGGAAATCTGATACTGCACAGCCTGCATGCTCAATAAATCTCATGGCCTGCGATTCAAATTCATCTTGAAAGTTGTTAGGCACTGAATAACGGAACCTGATACTTCGATATAGGTCGGAATACTGAGGGTTTTGGTTTCCAGGATAAATTCCATATATTTCTGGTATTTGGTTGATGTCACAGTCGCCTACATCACCAGATCTTGGAGAAACATACCTTGAGAACCAGAACCAATTCAAATGAATTCCACTTGTAACTAGGGGCTTAATAATATGTCCGATAATCGTCTCCGCCCACCATTGATCAAGAAATGGCGAGGAATATGGAGCAAAAATCCTGGTCTGTCTATAGGCCATTTGATATCCAGTTACTCTTTCTTCAAATCTAATCCCAATTGTCGTGCAGACTCGATCATTGCTTTTAATC
>CAYRXB010000021.1:0-9480 GCA_964428125.1 uncultured Anaerolinea sp. | reverse complement strand
CGGACAACGTAAGAGCAAATGCCAGACGTTTTTCTCGGGGGTTGAAATCTGATACGTGTGTCAGTGCAATCATCAACAATACTGGAGCCCATAAGCCATTGAAAAGGGCATACACACCTGCACCAACCATCCCGCCAACGGTTAATGGCGTGGGGACCTGGTGGTTGCGGAGATCGTAGACCATACAGGCAAAAAACAGGGCTAAAACGGCGAAATTAGCAATCAGATTAAGCTCCATAGGGCAAAAGTATTAAAAAAACCGGACATACTCTGCATATCCAGCAGGTTAATGTCCGGCCAACGATCTAAATTATGGTTGTCTGTATCTAATTATAGTGATGGAATACGTTTATCCAAGGTGGACAAACTAGGAATACCTCCACAAGGTATTCTTCTCGTAATTAGTTGGGGATGTATGGTGCTTTTTTTGTTTATTAATTAAATGATAAGCTAATTACAATTATACGATTCTCAATCTGTACCCTACTCCAGGTTCAGTGTGAATATAAGTAGGTCTTGAAGGGTTTGGTTCTAGCTTACGCCTCAGGTTGCTCACATTTACACGCAAAATATGTAAATCATTGTAGCCTTCTCCCCAAACCTGTTTTAACAATTGGCGATTCGTGATGACTTTACCAGCATTAGTTACCAACGATCGTAGAATTTCATATTCGGTAGGTGTGAGCTGAATCTCTGCGCCATTCACTGAAACCAACCGATTGGCAAGATCAACCACTAGCCCACCAATAGAAAAAATGGGTTCCGAAATATTGCTACTCTGACGGCGTAATACCGTTCTAATTCTTGCTAATAGCTCACCCATACTAAAAGGTTTTGTTAAATAATCATCTGCACCGGCATCCAAAGCTGAAATTTTATCATTCTCCTGCTCACGAACAGACAAGATGATTATGGGAACTTTCGACCACTCTCGTGTACGTCTGGTAACTTCAATGCCATCGATATCAGGCAATCCCAAGTCGAGAATCACAATATCTGGTCGATTGATTGTTATTACTTGTAAAGCAATTTCCCCATTACTGGCTTCACTGACGATAAACCCTTGCCCGTTTAATGCAACGCGTAAAAATCGCCGGATCGCAATTTCATCATCAACCACTAATACTTTCAAACCAAAAAGTGTCATGTCTCATTTCCCTTTGGAAAAGTGATCGTGATCACTGTTCCACCACCCTCACGGTTTATTGCACTTATCTTTCCTCCAATAGTTTCAACAATTCCTTTACAGATGGCTAATCCCAAACCAGTACCGATGACATTTTCAGGTCGGGAGACACGATAAAACTTGTCAAAAACACGGTCCAAGTCTTCCTTGGGAATTCCGATTCCCCGGTCACTTACTTGTATAGTGATCTCCTTATCGGTTTGTGAGACATCTATATCAATTTGAGTGTCCTTTGGCGAGTATTTTATTGCATTATCGATCACGTTAACCAGCACTTGCTCAACCAAGACAAAATCTAACAAGACCATCGGCAAGACTTCCGGGAGATTGACCACAATGGGTTTCTTATCCAGACGTTCCTCAAGTTGATCCAGTGCTGATCCGATCACATCCTGAATATCGCAAGGTTCAAGCCGGAGATGGATGGAATTCGCTTCAAGGCGGGTCATGTTTAATAAATTTCCTACTAACCGGTTAAGGCGTTCCGCTTCACCATAAGCTGTTTCAAGTAAATTACTGCGATCTTCTTCGTTAATGTTCAAAGACTCTTCGCGTAAGCTGCTTAATGCCCCTGTGATACTAACCAGTGGGGTGCGTAAATCGTGGGATATTGAGTTGAGTAAAGCGGTTTGAAGTGTTTCTGTTGCTTGAAGTAACTCTGCTTTTCGGGCTTGTTCTACTAGATTAGCTTGTTCTACTGCAAGAGCAGCTTGATTTGCAAACGCATAAAATGTTTGCAGAAGGTCTGGTGAGAGCAATTTTTCACCTTCTTTGGGATGAATCCCAAGCACTCCGATTCGTCCTCGGGCGGTTACTAGAGGTTGGCATCTCAACGAAGCGGCAGGTAATGTGTCTGTTCCGAGACCTGCGGGTTGTTCGTGGTCAAAAGACCATGTCGCTACTGCCATCTCATTTGCATCAGGGGTATATCCAGTTGTCGCGGCATATACCATTATTTTTTTACTTTCCGGCAGAAAAATCACAGCATCGCATCCAAACACCTGGTTGATTTGGTTGATGACAATCTTAGTAACTTGATGTAAATCAGTGGCAGAAGTTAATTCGCGGCCCAATGCATACAAAGCGGATGTTTGTGATTCGCGTTGTATTGCTGCTTCCGCTTGTTCTTTAGTTCGTACCGTGAGCGTGCTCACCACCAAGCTAACAAGAAACAATCCGATAAAAGTAATGATATATTGAGTATCTGAAACGGCAAACGTAAGGTAAGGTGGGACAAGGAAAAAGTCAAAAGCCAACACACCCAGGAATGAAGTTAGTAATGCTGGTCCACGTCCAAGGTAAACCGCTGCTGCTACTGTTGTAACGAGGTAAAGCATTACTAGGTTTACAGGTTCTAGCTTCGTATGAATCAGTTTGCCGATAATAGTTGTGATAACTACCATTCCAAACGCGATTATATATCTCCAATATGGTTGATTAGGACGAATAACATTGGAGAACTTAGAAGGTCTTATGTCTGGTTGTTCGTTAATTACATAAATATCAATATCACCGCTGGCGTAAATCAATTTATCGACAATCGAACCTGACAGTATTTCCAACCAACGGGGATGGATGGGTTTGCCCACCACAATTTTTGTAATATTATGCTTTTTTGCATAGGTGAGAACGGCTTCAGAGATTGAGTGTCCAGTTAGTATTCGTGTTCGCGCTCCTAATTCTTCTGCAAGCTGCATCGTTTTTGCTACTCGGTCAATTTTTACCGGATTCCTTTCCGGTTTTGAGGTCAGGTTCACATGTACTGCAAACCATTCTGCATTAAGTTCGTCTGATAATCGGCGTGTGGTACGTATCAATTTTTCAGAGAGCGGACTGGGACTGACACAGACCAGTAACCGTTCTGTCGCCGCCCAAGGGCCTTCGATTGCTCGAGAACGCATATAATTACGCATCTGAGTATCTACGCGTTCAGCAGCACGCCTTAGAGATAATTCACGCAAAGCTGATAGATTCCCCTTGCGGAAAAATTTTTCTATCGCCCTTTTTGCCTGGTCAGGAACATAAACTTTTCCTTCTTTTAGCCGGGTTAAAAGTTCATCAGGTGGTAGATCAATAACTTCGATCTCTGAAGCTTCATCCAACACCCGATCTGGTACAGTTTCGCGAACCACAACCCCCGTTACTTGAGCCACAACATCGTTTAAGCTTTCAAGGTGCTGCACATTAAGCGTAGTGTAAACATCAATCCCGGCTTCCAAAATATCAACAACATCAAGATATCTTTTGGGATGCCGAGATCCTGGCGCATTAGTATGTGCGAATTCATCAATTAAAACCAATTGGGGATGACGATTGATTACCTCGTCCACGTCTACTTCAGGCAACGTTATATCATGGTATTCAACTTGCCTTCGTGGAATAATTTGTAAGCCATCGACCATGGCTTGTGTATCCGCACGCTCATGCGTTTCAATGTAGCCGATCACTACATCTACACCTTGGTGCTGCCGTTGATGCGCAGCCTCAAGCATCGCATAAGTCTTCCCAACTCCTGCGGCATAACCCAGGAATATTTTTAACTTGCCACGAGTGGGTTCCTCTGCTTGGATATGCTTTAATAGTTCATCAGGATCTGGTCGTGATTTCATTACTTTAATTTTATACCTTCAAGCGCAAAATTTAGCAATAAAACATTCACACGAGGCTCACCTAAAAATCCGAATTGACGAGTCTCCGTATATTGATCCACCAGGGAGATTACTGTTGATTCATCCAAACCACGCTCATGAGCTATTCTTGGAACTTGATAATAGGCTGCTGAAACACTGATATTCGGATCCAAACCCGAAGCAGACGAAGTTACCAGATCAACAGGGATTAGATTTAAATTATTCGGATCGTATGATTTGAGCAGATTTATCCGTTCTTCAACATTTGCGACCAGTTCCTTTGATAAAGGTCCGAGATTGGAACCCGTTGAGCCGGTTAATGAAGCTTGATCATATGCGTTAAATGGATGTATAGAAGTAGCTGAAGGTCTACCCCAAAAATATTGTGGGCCAGAAAAGTCTTGGCCAATCAGTTCCGAGCCCATTACCTGTTCGTCGACCCGAATAAGACTCCCATTTGCCTGAAAAGGAAAAATTAATTGAGCCAAACCAGTAATGGTTAGGGGGTAAATAACACCTGTAATCAGTACCAATAAAGCAAAAATACTAAATAGTGGGCGAAGCTGAGTTTTCATGAACTAAATACTCCAGATGAAAAAACTACAATCCAAACTATGCTTGCTAATAATAACCAAGGATGAAAAATTGCTGGGATTTTAAAAATTGAAGGCGCAAATCCCACTACTACAACTGCCAGAGTTGATAATATACCTGCAGTTTTTAATAATCGTCGTTTTCCCATTTCTATGCTCCTAAACCAATCCTAAGAAAGCCAAAATCAAATCAATCAATTTGATACCTATGAATGGAGCTACCAAACCACCCACACCATAGATAAGCAGGTTATCCCTTAGTAAATTCGCAGCTGATTTTGGGTGGTATGGAACACCTTTGAGTGCCAAAGGTATAAGGGCGATGATTATGAGCGCATTAAAAATGACTGCCGAAAGGATGGCACTCTCAGGAGAGGTCAACCTCATAAAATTCAACCTCTCAAGAATAGGATAGGTCGAAGCGAACGCCGCTGGAATGATAGCAAAGTACTTGCTGACATCATTGGCAATACTAAAAGTCGTCAACGATCCGCGAGTCATCAACAGTTGTTTACCAATTTCGACGATTTCGATTAATTTCGTGGGGTTGCTGTCTAGATCAATCATATTTGCTGCTTCACGTGCCGGTTGTGTTCCTGTGTTCATCGCGACAGCCACATCTGCCTGAGCAAGCGCAGGAGCATCATTTGTACCATCTCCGGTCATCGCCACAAGCCGCCCACCCGCCTGGTATTCACGGATTAATTTAAGCTTGGTTTCAGGAGTTGCTTGGGCAAGAAAATCATCTACACCAGCTTCTGCTGCGATAGCTGCTGCTGTGAGAGGATTGTCGCCAGTAATCATTACCGTTTTGATACCCATTTTCCGTAACTGCGCAAATCTTTCCTTGATACCCCCTTTGACAATATCTTTAAGATGGATCACTCCCAAGGCTTTGCCATTTTTGGACACTACTAAGGGCGTTCCACCGTTATTGGCAATACTCTCAATCGTTGGGAGTAGATTTTCCGGAATTCCATTTCCATTCTCTTTAATTAATCCAATCATGGTATCTGGTGCACCTTTGCGAATTTGAGTGCCATCAAAATCAACACCCGAAATTCGAGTTTGCGCTGTGAAAGGGATAAAATGCATTCCTCCCGGCGCTTTCTGGCTAACACCCATCGTCTGTCCCCGTAATCCAAACATTTCCTTTGCCAAGACTACAATTGACCGTCCTTCAGGTGTTTCATCCACCAGTGAGGCTAATTGAGCAGATTCAGCCAACTCATCGATTTTGACACCATTGACCGGCATGAATGCCACTGCCTGACGGTTACCAAGAGTAATGGTTCCAGTTTTGTCCAACATTAACACATCTACATCACCGGCAGCTTCAACCGCGCGACCTGACATAGCAATCACATTGCGTTGAATCAAGCGATCCATGCCAGCAATACCAATAGCAGAAAGCAAGCCGCCAATCGTTGTGGGGATTAAACAGATCAACAATGCGATCAATACAGTAATTGTGATCGGGGTGCCCTGACCAGCTACCTGCACGCTGAATTGTGAAAATGGCAGCAAAGTCATGCACACAACCAGAAATACGATAGTGAAACTTGACAGCAAGATGCTTAATGCAATTTCATTGGGTGTTTTTTGGCGTTTAGCACCTTCAACCAGTGAGATCATTTGATCCAAAAATCCTTGGCCTGGATCAGCACTGACGCGTACGATCAACCAATCAGACAGTAGTCGAGTTCCACCGGTCACCGCTGAACGATCACCACCAGCCTCGCGTACTACTGGTGCGGATTCTCCTGTTACTGCGCTTTCATCTACTGATGCTATGCCATACACGATCTCTCCATCCGCTGGCAGTATATCCCCGGTCTCAACGAGGAAAAGATCACTCTTTACTAGCTTTGTAGAAGATACCAATGAAATCACTTTCGTTGCGGCTTCCAAATTTGTTGGATTTCCTTGAAGTCGCTTCGCAGGGGTATCCTGACGCGCTTTTCGAAGAGATTCAGCCTGGGCTTTGCCGCGCCCTTCCGCTAAGGCTTCTGAAAAATTGGCAAATATTACGGTAAACCAAAGCCACAAAGCGATGGACCCTATAAATCCAATGGGTGCTTCACCTTGACCGAGCAACGCCTGGAGCCATAAAACCGTGGTCAACAGACTACCGATTTCAGTAACGAACATCACTGGATTCCGTATCTGGTGTTTTGGATTTAGTTTAATTAATGCTTCCAAAATAGCGTGGCGATAAAGCTCAGTACTATTTTCTTTCAATAAAGGTTTATTGCGGTTCATTAAAATAACCTTCCTGTGCCCAACATCAATTGCTGTACGATAGGACCTAACGCTAAAGCTGGCAAAAAGCTGAGTGCCCCCACAATGATGATCACTCCTATCAGCCAACCGATGAATAATGGTGTGTGGCTTGGCAGTGTGCCGCTGCTAGTTGGTACGATTTTCTTTTCTGCAAGCGAACCCGCCATAGCCAGAACAGGCACAATTAGTGCGTATCTCGCAAACAACATCGCAATCCCCAGCCCGATATTATAAAAATTCGTGTTTGCACCCAATCCTGCAAATGCGGAACCATTATTATTTCCTGCGGATGCAAACGCGTAGAGGACTTCGCTGAAACCTTGCGGACCAGCGTTAAAGATAGTCGCCGTACCGCTTGAACTTGTTAAAGCAATAGCCGTTCCAAACAGAACCGTAACCACCGGGATTAAGACAATCAATGCTGCCATCTTCATTTCATGGATTTCTATTTTTTTACCAAGATATTCTGGAGTTCTACCAACCATCAAACCTGCCACGAATACTGCAATCACTACAAAAGCTAGCATCCCATAAAGACCTGAACCAACACCCCCAAAAACGACTTCACCTAGCAGCATCATCCATAGAGGCACTAAACCGCCAAGTGGACTAAAGGAATCGTGCATGGCGTTCACTGATCCATTTGATGCAGCCGTGGTTACAGTAGCCCAAATGCTTGAATTCACGACTCCAAAACGTACTTCTTTACCCTCCATATTTCCACCAGATTGATCAACACCCATTGAAGTAAACATAGGGTTTCCTTGTGATTCTGCGCTGATTGCGATGCTAATCATCAAAACGAGAATGATTGTCATCGCTGCCAATAATGCCCAACCTTGCCTCGTGTCACCCACCATCTTGCCAAAGGTATAAGTCAGCGCAGCTGGGATCAACAGAATCGCGAGCATTTCAAGAAAATTGGAAAATGGCGTGGGGTTTTCAAAGGGATGGGCAGAATTGACATTAAAGAAACCACCTCCATTAGTTCCCAATTGTTTTATTGCAATTTGGGAAGCTGCCGGTCCTAGTGGAATGGTTTGCGAAACTACACCTGGAGTTTGATCAACCGTTTGACTAATAATCGCCGGTTGAAAGCTCTGGACAACACCTTGAGTGACCAACAATAATGCCAATATTATGGATAAAGGAAGGAGTATATAAAAAACTGTACGAATCAGATCTACCCAAAAATTGCCAAGTCTATTGGCAGTGTGCCTTATCAATCCTCGGATCAACGCGATTAAGACAGCCATTCCAGTGGCAGCGGATAGAAAATTCTGTACTCCCAACCCCAACATTTGAGATAGATAACTCATCGTTGTTTCACCACCGTAACTCTGCCAGTTCGTATTGGTTACGAAACTGACAGCCGTATTGAACGCAAGTTGAGGTGAAACACTCTCAAGCACTTGTGGATTGAGAGGCAAAATTTGCTGAAAGCGCAAAAGCAGGTAGAGAAAAAAGAATCCAACCAGGTTAAATAGCAAGACGATTATTGCATAGGTCTTCCAAGTCATTTCGTCATCTGATTTAATGCCGGCAAGCCTAAGCACAGCTCTTTCTATTGGAGCAATAACTGGAGAGAGGAAAGTCCTTTCACCTTGATAAACTCGGGCCATATATCCCCCCAGAGGCTTGACCAAGATCAACAGAACTCCAATGTATAAAGGAAATTGAAGCCAACTCATAATATTCATCCAAACCACTCCGGCTTAATGAGAGAAATAAACAGATAAACCAATAAAGCTAATGCGATAATGCCCGTAACGATCAGAAGTCCATTCATATCACTTCTCCAATAACGAATTACATAAAGAGATAAACCTCATCATCAATAGAAAAAAAGCAATTACAATCATGATCATTAAAAAATCACTCATGGTTCTCCTTCATATACAATCAATAATTTACTCCCTGATCGATTAAGAATCAGGCAAGAATCGGGAAAGAATGGTCAAGAAAAAATCAAGAATTTTGATTATTGGTATGGGATGGTTGTGAATTCAACCGATCATTCACCAAGAAAATGCAACTTCACAAAATCGGTATCATTTACTTGCATTTTAATGTAGAACACAACCCTTCAAAATCTAAATCAAGGTATACGTTGGTTGTTAAATCAAAATAGGCGAGCTAGTCGTGATATCGAAGAAGGTCAAAGCAGGAAATAACTGAAATTAAATAATGGTTGAATCAATACATAATTAGGGCATGATAAAAAGGTACATTCTAAAAACAATGACAGATGCTAACAATATCGGCAATCCCGGTAAACGGTGAAGCATGATTTTCTGTTCCCGTACCATAGATACCAATCCCGAAGCAATCACAACGATTAAGTGAATAACCAGAAACGACATGATAAAGAAAATCCCTGGCCAGATAAGACAGATCGTAATTGCACTGACGGCATCCGCGCCACCCCACCACTTCAATTCCCAGGCAGCCCAGAAGCCAATGATTGCCAAAGCTGAAAGTGGTGAAGATTGAATCGAGAGGAATGCTCCCAAAAATAGCAATGGGAGCCAGGTGATTATTCGGCTTAACTCTTCCCAGCCAAATGCTTGAGATATTTTATACCGTTCACTAACAGCTGCAACTACAGCCGCAAGTAGGACTAATGTCCAGTCTCCCTGCCAGATCCGATTAAGGCCTGCACCAATGAGAGGAATAACCACCCAGGCGCTGTGGGGTATTTCATTTTTTCGAATATCGAACCAAGATACGATCCCCAACCAGGTTACAACAAGGCCAAAAATAATCCAATCCATAAAAATTAGTGGGC
>CAYRXB010000020.1:0-24607 GCA_964428125.1 uncultured Anaerolinea sp. | reverse complement strand
CATCGCAATCCCCCAAAAGGGGATAATAAGGTCAAAGGTTCGAGTCCTATACCGCCCACACCCAAAATTGTCCGTTGATCCACGCTTGGGTGCTTACACGCCGAGAGCAATCTCGGCGTTTTTTTGTGCCATCGCAATCCCCCAAAAGGGGATAATAAGGTCAAAGGTTCGAGTCCTATACCGCCCACACCCAAAATTGTCCGTTGATCCAAGACTGGGTGCTTTCATGCCGAGAGCCTAGTTAAACAATTGCTTGACACATAATTCATCACTTATTACAACGTTGCGAAATTTTCGTAACACTCCGGCTTCGATGGTGTTCAAACTATCATCATTGTGTATCTTCAGTCACTTGACCGGACATCTTAATCCACATACAATCAGAAAATATTTAACGACCCTTCCAAGGATAAAAAGAGGACCCATGACCCGATATAAGATCATCCTGAACCCGACGGCAGGCAAAGGCAATGGTTTGAAAGTAAGACCTGAAATCGAAAGAATCCTGAACAAATTCGGCCTCGATTTCGACATCATTCAAACCGGCTACCCTGAACATGCCACTGAATTGGCAATCCAGGCAGCACAAGAAAAGTATGACGTAGTCGTCGCAGCTGGTGGTGATGGAACTGCCAACGAGGTATTAAACGGTCTGATGCAGTTCAAACAAGCGAACAAACGCTGCCCGGTCATGGCCATCCTTCCAGTTGGACGCGGAAACGATTTTTCTTATGGCGTTGGCATCCCGCATGACCTGCAATCAAGCTGCGACCTTTTAGCCTCCAAATTAATTCGGAAAATCGACATCGGCAAAGTAACTGGCGGCGACCACCCAGAAGGGCTGTATTTTGGCAATGGCGTTGGCATTGGCTTTGATGCAGTGGTCGGGTTTGTGGCGGCAAAAGGGAAACTAACCGGGATGTTATCTTATCTCGTGGCTGCCATAAAAACCATATTCATTTACTTCAAACCACCCCTGCTTGAGGTGACCCTTGAAAACAAAACTTTCCAGATGCCCACGTTGATGGTCTCGATCATGAATGGCAGGCGTATGGGCGGCGGGTTTATGATGGCGCCAACAGCAAAACCCAATGACGGCATTTTTGACCTCCTGCTGGTGCGGGAAGTGCCGCAACGTGCAATGGTCGGCATTATGTTGAAAATCATGAAAGGCACCCAGGCTGCCGATCCAGCGGTGAGCACCTCACAATCCAAAAAGATAATTGTAAAATCAGTGAATGGTACGATCCCAGCTCATGCCGACGGCGTGACCGTCTGCGAAGAAGGGCATGAACTCACGGTCGAGATCCTACCGGCTGAACTTGAAATGATCACTAGGCTGGCAGTGTGACGCGATTAAGTGTTGTTATCAATCCTCCAATCAGGATGATCCTTAGTACTTTCCTGGATGTTGATGCCAGTGAAGTGGCACGCATTCCAATGGAAGGTCCTTTAATCATCTCTACGAACCATATTAATTCTCTCGATGCGCCGGTGGGATTCAGTCACCTACACCCTCGCCCGGTGACAGCCTTCGTCAAGGCTGAAACTTGGGATAACTGGTTCATGAAATTTTTGTTTAATGCCTGGGAAGCCATCCCCATTAAACGCGGCGAGGTGGATTTCGAGGCTTTCCGCATGGCCGAAGACGCCCTTAAGCAGAAAAAAATCGTCATTGTAGCTCCGGAAGGAACAAGATCGCGGCATGGCCGCCTAAACCAGGGTTATCCGGGGATCGCCCTACTGGCAATCCGCACCGGCGCACCTATCCTTCCAGTTGTTTTTTATGGGAACGAAAAAATCAAAGACCTGCGTATCGGGAAACGCACCAAAATGGTGATCAAGGTGGGCAGCCCTTATAAGATCGACCTGAACGGTCACCCGTTAGACCGCGAAAATCGAAAGCAGATCACCGATGAAATTATGTATGAAATTGCCCGTATCCTGCCGGAAGAAAATCGAGGGGTATATTCCGATCTGACGCAAACAAAGATGGAATTCCTGGTACCCATTGAAAATTCAACAAAATAATTTGTTGTAGCTCAAGTTCAGATGTGGTATTATTTACATATTACTGGCCCGTTATCGGACGGGCTTCTATTAAATTTATAACAGGAGAAGGCTATCAGTACTCAAAATTTTCGTGTCAATGAACAAATCCGCACTGCCGAAGTCCGTTTGATCGGACCGCAGAATGAAAACTTTGGCGTGGTTCCGATCCAGCGGGCACTTCAAATCGCCCGTGATGCTGAATTAGACCTCGTCGAAGTGTCGCCAAACTCTGAACCCCCAGTCTGCCGTGTCCTCGATTTTGGGAAATTCCTCTACGAACGCACCAAGAAAGAACGCGAAGCCAAAAAGTCCCAGACAAAGATCGAAGTCAAAGAGATACGCCTTCGACCAAAGACAAATGAGCATCACCGCGGTTTTAAGACACGAGATGCGCGGCGCTGGCTGCTGGAAGGCAACAAGGTAAAAGTAACTATCCGTTTCCGGGGGCGCGAGATCACTTACCCTGAGATTGCGCTGGAAGACCTTAAAGAGATTGCGGAAGATCTTGTGGATGTAGCTGTCATTGAACAAGCCCCTAATATTGAGGGCCGTACAATGGGTATGGTACTTGCTCCTTCCAAGCCCGGCAAAAAGAAACCTGCCGAAGCGGAAAAACCTGCAGAACCTGAAAAAGTGCCAGCCGGATAAGAAAAATCCCTCGAAAAATCGATTATTCTGGTATAATTCGCGGTTGCGCAAACAACCGCGTAATTTGTTGAGAGGAGTTCGCTGTGACTAGCAAGCAAAAGAAAGGCAAATTCAAGTTAAAGACCCACAAGGCTACCTCCAAACGGTTTCGCCTGACCGGGTCTGGTGTCTTGATGCGCACCAAAGGTGGTAAAAGCCATCTGCGCCGCCGCACATCCAAGCGCACCAAAGCATTGTTCACTGAAATGGTCAAAGTCCAGGGTGACAAAACCATTCAGCGCGTCAACCGCCTCAATCCGAACATGGATTAATTGAGGTCAAGACAGGTCGTATCCGTTTTTAGTGCGGCTGTTGGGCGTTTCCAACTGGTAAAATCACCGACGCTCAGGGGTTCGCAAAGGAGTAAAGCATGGCACGTGTAAAGGGCGGTCCGAAAGGACACCTTCGTCACAAGAGAGTATTGAAATTCACCAAGGGTCAATTTGGCAGCCGGCATCGTCTTATCCGCCGCGCCAATGAAGCCCGCCTAAAGAGTCTTTGGTACGCCACACGCGACCGCAAGAACCGCAAACGCGATCTTCGCCGCCTATGGATTGCCCGTATTAATGCTGGCGCCCGCCAGAACGGTCTATCCTACAGCCAGTTGATCTTCGGGTTGCGTAAAGCCAACATCCTGCTCAACCGCAAGATGCTCGCTGACCTTGCTGTTCGCGATCCAAAAGCGTTTACCGTAGTGGTTGCCAAAGCCAAAGCAGCGTAATCACTCAACAATCAACAAAACGGGATGATCCAAGATCATCCCGTTTTTTATTTCAGGTAGAATTGATTTATGGAACAAAAACAACCTGAATTTATTTCTTCATTTAAGAACCCGAAAATCCAGTTCATCCGCGGATTGCTTCTTTCACATAAAGCACGCGAAGAAAACCATGCCTGTGTGCTAGAAGGAGTACGCCTGGCAGAAGAAGCAATAGGTTCGGGGATAGTACCGCAAATCGCGGTTTTCAGCGACAGGCTTTCCGAAAGGGGAATGCAGCTGGTCAACAGCCTCTTCGAAAGAACCTGTCAGGTTATCAAGGTGCCCCAGGAATTATTCTCAAGGATCAGCGCCACCGAATCCGACCAGGGATTGCTGCTGGTAATCGCGCTTCCAAAACCCAATTTTCCCGAGCGGGCAGACTTCGTGTTGATCCTCGATGGAATCAAGGACCCCGGCAATATGGGCACCATCCTCCGTACTGCTGCCGCGGCAGGAACCCAGTTGGTAATTGCTGCTCCAGGCTGTGTGGATATTTATTCCCCCAAAGTATTACGTTCAGGAATGGGTGCTCACTTTTCACTACCGGTAATTGAAATGTCCTGGCCGCAAATCGTCCAAACACATCAAAAACAACCGCAGATACCCGGGGTTTTCGTGGCTGAATCTTCACAGGGGAAGCCCATCTGGAAGATCGATTTCACGAAGCCTGCCTGGGTAATTATCGGCGGCGAAGCCGAAGGCGCTGGCAAGGAAGCTCAAAAAGCCGCGACAGATTTCGTGCTAATCCCGATGCCCGGAAAGAGCGAATCCCTTAACGCGGCAATTGCTGCTGGAATCATCCTTTTTGAAATCGTCAGGCAGAGGTCAAAATGAAGATACGCGCTGTCACCAGTTTTTACGATCCGTTACTCGTCAATGACAACGATCTCATTGACCTTGCCAATTGCTCCAAAGAAATCGCGGATGCGCTTTCGTCAAGTGGATATATCGTGCAATCACAGCGGCTGGCAACAACTCCATTCCCAAAGTGGTTGAATGTCAAGTCAAATCGGAAAAACCAAGCTGAAATTATGCAACACTTGGCTGGCTCCACATCAGATAAGGGCTGGCAATATACATCGATCGGACCTGCACTGCCCGGTCAGCTCGATGATTTCACTCTCATCCCAGAATTACTATCCATTTCTCCCTCGCTCTTTTCTGCGGGAATAATTGCCAGTGGCACGCAGTTGTTCCCGGCCGCGTGCCAGGCTGCCGCAAATGTGATCGTGAAAAACGCCGTTATCACCACCGACGGGTTTACCAACCTGCGGTTTGCTGCATTGGCCAATGTTCCACCATATGCACCTTTTCTGCCGGCTGCATATTCCAAAGAAGGAGATGCTCCATCAATAGCGCTGGCGATGGAATGCGCTGATGAAGTTGTCGCTTCTTTTTCCACCTGCCACTCTCTTGAAGATGGGTGTGACAAGTTACTCCGCAAATTAGAAGAAAACGCAACTCAAATTGAGAAGATATGCTCAGCCATTTGCGAGGGATATCAAGTCACCTTCAGAGGATTTGATTTTTCTCCTGCTCCCTACCCGGAAGACTGGTGTTCGCTAGGGAAAGCAATCGAATCCCTTGGGGTTTCTTCACTGGGTATGAGCGGCTCGCTCGCCGCAGCAGCGATCGTCGCCTCCACCCTGGACCAGGGAAAATGGAAACGATGCGGATTCAACGGATTGATGCTGCCTGTGCTTGAAGATTCGACCCTGGCTCATAGGGCAGCCAGCGGAATCCTTACGATCAAAGACCTGCTGCTGTATTCGGCCGTCTGCGGAACGGGATTGGACACCATCCCCTTGGCTGGTAATACTACCGCGGAACAACTCACGGGCGTGCTCATGGACCTCGGCGCATTAGCATGCCGGTTGAATAAACCACTGACCGGGCGTTTAATGCCCATCCCCGGAAAACTTGCAGGCGACCGCACCGATTATAATTTTGAATTCTTTGCCAATAGCCGGGTGATGGCGCTGGAAGCTGAAAAAATTGGAGCACCGATGATCAGTGCTCCAGAAATCAAAATAGCCCCTCGAAATTCAATTAATAACCATTAAGGCGTTGCAGTAGTAGGAGAAGGGGTGGGGGTTAACGTGGGAGTCTGCGTTAATGTCGGTGTTAACGTAGGTGATGGCGTTGGAGTAACTGTTGACGTTGAGGTCGATGTGCTGGTAGGTTTGGTGGTCGCGGTTGCCGTTGGTGTTCGGGTGGGCACCTGAATATTAAGCCTCAACAATTTTTCCGCATACCCGTTGTTATCTGACCTCATGTAGAGTCGAAGTGTAATGAGTCCTGGTGGCACGTCTCCCAGATCCCAGGTAAGCAGTTTTTGAGGCTGGGGTGATTTGTTTCCACCATCGTTTACCAAATTCATCCACGAACTCGGATTGATGCCAACACCGTACTCCAGGTAAAAATTCTTAAAATTCGAGGTGGCATCCACGACGGCATAAAGGTCGAGGGGGTTCTGTGTGATCGTCTGCTGATCGTCCAACCCAACAAATACAAGATTAGGGCGCGGATCGTTGGCCTGGCAAACGCGGGTAGGGATGAAAATGATCGGTTCATCAAAACCCATAGTCTTTGCCCAATTTTGCCCCTGGCTGGTCTCGGTGATCCATTTCCTGGCAAATTCATCGGTCACATTCAGTACATATCGTTCCGAGGTATACCCCTGGCAGGCTGGTGATTCCAATAAATTCGTCCATGTATCGAGGTTAACTCTTTTCCAAAAATCTTCGGTCTTCGGAAGCGGCGGCTGGTCGCTGGCAAATAATTCAGTACGCTGATCTGTGCAATATTCTGAGGGTTCGGTGCCTGAAGCGGAGCAAATCACTTTTTCAACAATGCCCGGGGGTTGAACAAAACTGGCAGGGTTATTCCCGGTCAGGGATGGGACTGCGTATTCCATAAATTTCGCCCATATCGGCGCTGCCCCTGAAACCCCTGATGTGTTGATCATCGGTGTGTAATCAGCGTTGCCAACCCAAACGCCAACTGCAAGATCCGGGGTGTATCCAATCGTCCAATTATCGCGGTAATCATTGGTGGTGCCTGTTTTTACAGCCGCAGGGAAGGAAAGGTTCAAGATCGAATTGGTACCGAACATTGGAGCACGGGCTTTGGCATCGGAAAGAATTGATGTAATCAGATAAGCATGCTCCGCGCGGATCACCTGCACCGGTTTTGGATCATCAGCCTGGAAAATAACATTTCCCTGGTAATCCTCAATTCGCGTTATCGCAATCGGCTCAACTTTCTGCCCGTTATTCGCAAAAACAGAAAAGGCGGAAACCATGTCATATAGGGTCACCTCTCCCCCACCTAGCGTTAGGGAAAGCCCATAATCATTCTGGTTTAACGTGGAGATACCCATACGGCGCGCAAACGCGATCAATCCATCCTGCTGGGGAGTCTTGGGGTCATCGTAGATGCCAACAAATTGCAGGGTTTTTACTGCGGGAATGTTATAGGAATTTGCAAGCGCAGTCCGGACCGTGACCGGACCGTGGAATTTGCCATCATAATTCACAGGCTCATATGGGTCACGCGTATCGTTTGGGTCGCCGGATGGCGGGAATTTACTTGGTACATCCCAAATTAAGGTAGCAGGAGTCCACCCTTTTTCAAAAGCGGCGGCATAAGTAAGCGGCTTAATGGATGAACCAGGCTGGCGTGGCCGCAATGCCATATTGATTTGCCCGGCAATAGCATCGTTGTAAAAATCTGCTGAACCAACCATGGCAAGAATCTGACCGGTTTTGGGCTGCAAAGCAACCAAAGCACCATCGGTGGCATTTTTATCGGCAAGAGCTGCGACCTGTTCCCTGACGATCTTGTCCGCTTCCTGCTGCATCTGGGGGTCCAGGGTGGTATAAACGCGAAACCCTGAACGGTAAATGGTCTGGGCATCATACCTAGTCTCGAGTAAATAACGAATGTAATTTACCCAATGCGGATAGATCATTGGATTGGCGCGTTGAACAAACGGATAATTCTCCGAAGCTATATAAGCATCCGCAGCTTCCTGTGCAGAAACACAAATCCGGTCAGGGATCGTGCTGACATAAATGCAGTTTTTCTCTTTCGACAACTCGTACATTGCAACCAGGACCTGTTTATTTCGATAAAGGGTAGCCTCGCGATTGGAGAAGATGTCATAAATCCCGGGAGCTTGAGGGAGACCGGCGAGAAAAGCAGATTGCGCCAGGGTTAGTTGATCGGCGGTGGTATTAAAGTATGTTTCGGCTGCTGCTTCGATGCCATAAGCCAAATTCCCATAATTAAATTCATTTAGATAAAGTTCCAGGATCTCATTCTTGGAATAACGGCGGGTCATTTCTGCTGACAAGATGATTTCCCGGGCTTTGCGACGAACCGAAATCTCCGTGGCTTCAGTATCGCTCATGAATAATCCGCGCGCAAGTTGCTGCGTAATCGTTGACGCCCCGCTAACCACTTCCCCACTCATATAATTCGCAACCAGCGCACGGACAACGGCCACCGGATCAAACCCCGGATGGTTATAAAACTCTTTATCTTCTGTGGCTATCGTGGCTGCGATGACGTATGGCGAAATCTCCTCCAGCGGCACATAAGTACGACGCCCGGCATTCGGGTCAATCATTTCATAGAGAAGACCCCCATTGCGATCAAAAAAACGCGTTGTCTCAAATTGTGAAGCGCGTGACTTCATATCATCAACGCTCGGCAAAGTTGCTGCAATGGTGAAATATTGATATACCAAAAATGCACCAGCAATAATCACTATCAGAACCACAAAAAACAAAAGGAAGATGATGGCTTTAGCCAGGCATCCACTACTTTTTTTATTGATAGGTTTCTTCCGTCCAGGTTTATACCCTGCATTATTAAAACTGGGAGGAGGTTTGACGGGAGAAGTAATTGGCAGTCCTGCTGAAGTCACCTGGGTTGCACCAACATCAACCTGCTCCACACGGACAGGCAGAGGGTCTGCCGTCCCTGGCGGAGGAGGCACCTCACTCTCTGTTTGCCCGGGTAAATTACTCACTACCCTGGCTGCCTGTGAGTTTTCAACAACAGCATTCGGAATTGTTGGTACTTCGTTTCTATCTAAATCATCTTGCTTGTTTTCAGAGATATTTCGATTGACCTGGGTTTTATCAATCAGATCTTCCTGATGAGTAAAAATAATTTTTATTGACGGCGAAGTATCCTCAGGAACAGGTTTTTGAGGAGTAGTATCATCGTTCAAATTGCCAAGCTCTTTTTTTAAGTCTTTGATTGTCATTCGCTTGATTCACCTTGAAGTATCTTTTGATTCTAGCATAAATCATTTGACCATACTGTATTCTCCTTTTACAATGAATTCATGGTATTTCGAGAAAATCCATTACGAAATATTGACTTGATCCTGGCGGCAAATTCTTTGAGGGGTACGGTTGACCCCTGCAACGATCAGATCTGGCACCTCTCCTGTGCAGAGGGAGAACCCTCAGCATTTTCGATATCAACCTCGTACGGGCTGCGCGCCTATGGTATGCGAATTTTTCCGCGTTTTCATCTAAAAAATGATATTGTAACCAATCCCGATGCATTTTCAATGTACCCATCCATCAAATTCCAGGCCCCAGAATTTGTTGAATTAGAATTTAAACCTTTCCCATTTATAGACGTAAATCTGCAAATCTGGGTTCCAACCTCACAAGTGGTCGTTGGTCAGGCAACGATCACTTTGTCATCCAGTCAGCCTGAACTGCTGTTGGTGGAATGGGTGGTTATGCTCGAGCCGTTCGAGGGCGGAAAACACATGACGCCCGCAGTTCACGGAGTAAATACCATTCTGGCTGGTAAAAGCCGTAATCTTGAGCCGGTATTTCTGCTTACTGGAATGCCGCGGACAAATTCATCTGCTTATCCCAGCCTGGGATTGGAGATTGCCCTGCGCCCTGACATCCCCAGGAAGATTACCTGGGTGCTAAGTTCACTTGAGAATGAGGATCTTTCTTTCTTTAGCGCACGAAGGTATGCGGCTTCTGACCTGGATAATGAGCAAGAAAAATTGGCAATGAACCGCGCTCAAAAGGAATTATTGATCACCGGCGGAAATGAAAGGGGAATCGATAAGTTGTTTAGCGCTAACCAATCGCGCCTGGTTCAGTTACTCCTCCCTCCATTCGGTAAGTTCACAAACCATTCCATCATTCAATCACGGATTGAGGATCACGGGTTTTCACACAGCAGGGATGGAACTGACTCCGGTCCTGACTGGGGAATCCAAAACCCGATCGATGCATTCATCGCTTCACGAATTTTATTGCCCTCCCAACCAGAGATCCTGAAAGGGTTTATTCAGAATTTTTTAGACCAACAATCCGACAAAGGAACTTTGGATATGAATTGCTGCTGGAACGGGAAGCGTTCTGGATTAAATGCAACTCCTCTCTTGATTAGTTTGGCAGCCGAGGTGTTTACCTACACGCAAGATGAAGGGTGGCTCAATCGCGTTATCCCACAATTAGTATTGGGCATCAAATCCTGGTTAATCAAAGACGGTTCAAATGTAACTCCTGATTTTCCGTCCTGGCAGCATATCTTACAAACGGGACTATTACCGAATCCAACGGATAACATAAATGAAACAATAATCCAGGAAACACTGCTCAGAACCGCAAACAGCCCTGCGCTAACCGCATTCTTGTTCAGGGAATTTAAATACCTGCAAGTTCTAACAGCAAACCGTGTTCGCCCTGAACTTTCCTCATGGCTTGAAGAAAATACCAACCGTTTATTCGACCAAGTTCAATCTTGTTGGAATGGGAAAGAAGGTTATTTCCAATATCAGGATAGGAAGAATCATTCCCACTTGAATTCAAAAAAAACATTAACTTACAAAAAGAATGGTACGTTCAAATGTAAGAGATTCACCTGTTTTACAAGGTCTTCTTCGGTTACCCTCCAACTTACAGAACTTTTTCACAGAGAGATCAATATCAGGCTGGGTTCAGCAGATAAAACCCTGACAATAACAGAAAAATTGTTTGTTTTTCACGGAAATATTGGCATCGGTGTGGTAGACATCGCTGCGGGTGAAATTGAAGAGATATCCATTAAAGGGTTAAGAAAGAACGAAGTAGTTACGATAAGCGAACCACCTCTTGACCACTTCGATCCAACTTGTCTGGTTCCTTTTTGGGCAGGAATTGCAAATGAGGAACAGACAAATATCTTCCTGGAGCAAAGATTATCCCTCATTCGAGATTTGGTGGAAAGCGATCAATACTCCTCTATTTATAAAATCATCCTGCTTGAATTCCTGATGAGTCAAGGAAAAAAAGCAGAAACGATTCAGATGCTCGAAAGTTTCTATAATATTTTTAGAGAGCCAATGGACTCACAAATGGGTAAGTTAAGATCCAGGACTTTGCAATTGGATGATCTAATCCCGATAAAACTCTTATTATCCTTGTATGGGATCGAACAATGGACTCCAAATGAGATCGTTTTAGAAATTGATGATGCCCCCCTCCCCCCAATTACGGTACAATATGGAAAGACCACTATCGAGTTTCTTCAAGGGCAGCGAAAGGTCACACATGCAAATGGAGAAACTGTTATTCTCAAACAGCCAGGTAAGGTTAAGATAATGACTGCGTAAGAAAGGAGAAAAAGTGGAGCATAAACCTGTTGAAAAAATAATATTATTGATGGCTGTCGTTCAAGCTCAGGATGCAGATGTAGCTGAAAATAAAGTACGCGAAATGGGCGTCTCAGTTACCAGATTGCCCAGCATCGGAGCTTTTCTGGGACGAAGAAACGCCACCCTTTTAATCGGTCTGCCACCTTCTCAAGTGGAAAGTGTATTGAATACTTTCAAAGAGAATTGCCGCCAGCGGGTGGAATACATTGCTGTTCCACTGGAAAGTGCTCCCCTGCCACTGCCTTCTCCTACTCCTATCACCGTTGGCGGTGCCACAATCTTCACACTTGAAGTAGAACATTTCGAGGAGTTATAACCATGAAAATGATCATAGCAATAGTTGGAGATGACGATTCGGATCGCGTTACGAAGACGCTTACTGGAGCAGATTACCGGGTCACGACCATAGGGTCCACAGGGGGATTCCTGCGAAAAGGTCAGAGCACCATGCTGATTGGTGTCGAAGACGAATTACTGGAAAAAGCGTTAAACACACTGAGATCCTGCTTCCCGGCAGTTCCTGATAAAACGGAAAAGAGGTGCACCATCTTTGTACTTAATGTTGACCAATCCCATCACTTCTAAAATAAAAATCGCCCAGAACAGGGCGATTCTTTTATTTAGGTGATTCGCTGAATTCCTCCACATGGTAAATCGACACCTCCAGCACCTTTCGCTTCCACAGATCAGGTGCAGCACCCATTTTTTGGCATAAGTGAGAGAGGAAAATCGGAGGTTCGGGCAGCTGCTGCCAGACCTGCGGTAAGAAGGTTGCACGGTGAAATCCATCTTTTAAAATTACCCCATCCACATGCGGTTTCAATAAACCTGGCAACTCTTCAGGTTTTTTATATGGAAGCGGAACAGGCGATGTAAGCCGCGAAATTTCGATGGAAATGAGCGGAATTTCTTCTGCTGTAACTGGTGGAAAGCGGTAATCCTCAAGCGCTGCCTGGATTGCATGGTCCTGGACATCCCGGTACAAGGGTTGATAAGCCTCGAGCGTGCCAATACAGCCGCGTAAATCTCCTTCGATGGTCAGGGTTACAAACGATGCTCCGATCTGCCGCAGTGGATCGGAGATTGAAGATATGTCGATATCTTTTTTGCGCTTTCCGGTTACCGCATCGGTCATTGCTTCCCGCGCCAGTTCGAGAAGCCTTTTCCGGTCGTCAGGCGAAAGTAAACCGTTCATAACTCCTCCAATTTTCTATACGTGCGGTTGACATAAACTAGTGGAGGTTGATCCTCCCCAAGCTGCGAAGAGATAACCTCTGCCACAAATAAAGTGGAATCTGTCATTGCATATTGATGGACAATGCGGCAGCCGAGTACAGCCAGCCCGCCCTTGATTACGGGAATATGATCGCTAATCTCAAAGTACTTGACTCCCTCAAAGCGATCCTGTTCTTCGCTAATCGCTCCGGCAAACCTTTCGGAAAGAGGTTGCTGATCACGGGATAAAAGTGTCACGCCAAAAAGGCGCGCCTGTTCGATCATTTGATAGGTGCGAGATTGTTTCGACAGCGTTAGGGTAACCATGGGCGGTTCCAAAGAAACGGAGGCAAAGGAACTGACTGTTGCTCCATGCCGGATCCCGTTATATTCTACAGTGACGATCGCCACTCCTGTGACCCATCTTCTCATAATTATTCGAAGATCAACCATGTAACCGTTATCCTTTTCCCTTTTCTTTATACTTTTTTCAGTGGCAGTCGTCAAGCAACAATTTAAATTCTATACGAAATTTGTTAAATTGGCACATTCCTTGCTATAATTTTGAGATATGAATGACCTTTCTGGATTTACTCCCGAGTTTCCGGATAATGAACCTGTCGAACCAGGTAATGAAGAAAACGGTCAACAGGTAAGAAAGGAATCTCGGACTCGACAATTACCATTCAGCGTCTTCGGCAGTGTCCAGACGGTGGTAATCTACGCCTTTCTGCTCGCCTCCTTGTTCACGTTGTTCACCCCTAACAATCTCTTTTCCGGTCAAACCATCAACCGTATGTTTGAAGCCTGGCAGGCTGACCCAACTTTGATTGCTCATCCTGTTATCAATCCGGTACAAAATCAACCTGGGCGAATCGGCATCGTTTCAGGACACTGGAACAATGACTCAGGATCGGTTTGCCCGAATGGCTTGAAGGAAGCGGATGTGAACTTGACCATTGCATCCCTGGTTCAGCAAAAATTAACCAAAGAAGGATTCCAGGTTGACCTGCTGTCAGAATTCGATTCGAGATTAACACAATACCAGGCTATCGCCCTTATCTCCATTCACAACGATACCTGTGAATATATTAGCGACGAAGCTACTGGTTTCAAGGTCGCCGCTGCGCTCGAAACCGCCTACCCGGAAAAAACCGACCGTCTGACAGCGTGTTTGATTGACAGGTATGCTGCAACAACAGGTCTGACTTATCGTTCAGGAAACACAAACGACATGACTAATTATCATGCCTTTACCGAAGTCAACACCGAAACCCCGGCTGTGATCATTGAAACGGGTTTTCTCAACCTGGATCAGCAGATCCTGACTACCCGCCCGGATCTTATCGCGGATGGGATTGTTAATGGATTGCTGTGTTACATCAGGAATGAAAGCATTCAACCCACTAAAACCCCATGAGCGATCCTATCCAACTGCAGGTTAAATTAGCACTCGTCAATGCGCGAGCCGCGTTGCAAAGCAACAACAAAATGGAAGCAAGGCGTTGGGCATCGCATGCTGCCAAACTTGATGCCAACTGCGAAGAAGCCTGGCTGATTATGGGGGCTGTCTCCAGCCCATCCGCAAGCCTGGCATTTATTCAACGTGCGCTGGAAATTGACCCGCACAGCGAACGGGCGATCAAAGGGATGCAATGGGCGCTTAAGCGATTGCAGGAGCAGCCCATCGACCCGGATGAAACGCCAAGAGGAGTGACCAAAAGGGATACTCAGCCGATCCGGTTAAACAAACCTGATTCGCAAAATATCGCTTCCAAACCAGCGTTTACTGTTCCTGTCTCTGAACCCTCAACAAACCAATCCGAAGTCAGCAAAAAAAGCACTAACCCCATTGATGCCCTTCGCACAGATCAGCCAGCTGATGACGCAAAGAAAACGGCTGAAAAGAAAGCAAAAACCAAAAAGCCAAAGCGCAAATTCCCGTGGGTTCTTTTCACAATCCTGTTGCTGCTTCTGGCATTACTGGCGGTGGTAATTTGGGCTGCCATCCCCCAGTGGGAAGCCATGGCACGCAGTGCTTCTGCGCCTATCCCGGCAGATGTGCTGGTCAAACCATCACTGACACCTACCTCAACCAACACACCTACCCCAACCCCCACTGCCACCCCCACAGAAACGCCAACTCCAACAGCCACTTTTACGCCCCTGCCAACCAATACCCCCTGGCCGACCTCAACTCCGGTGCCGTATTCATCACCGGTTCCAGTAACCAATGACTTTTCCGGCCATTGGATTGACATTGACTTGAGCGAACAGATGCTTTATGCCTATGATGGTGATACGCTGGTTAATTCATTCCTGGTTTCTACTGGTGTTGCCGCTCATCCTACTGTCACCGGCACCTACTATATTTACGTGAAATATCTTTACACCGACATGAGCGGACCCGGATATTACCTCCCAGATGTGCCGTACACCATGTATTTTTATTCCGGCTATGGGATCCACGGCACCTACTGGCATAATAATTTCGGTCATCCGATGAGCCATGGCTGCGTCAATATGCGTACCAGCGACGCTGGGTGGATGTTCGATTTTTCTGAAGTTGGAACTCCCGTGGTAATTCATTATTAACAGGAAGAAATGGCAACATCCCTCGATATCAGCCAAATGTCAAGAAGAGAATTCCTGAAGCTGGGGAGCGCCTCACTTTTATCGCTTCTTTTTATCAGCAAACCTTCTTTTGCTTTTGCCCAGACTCTAACTAAACAGGAAGCAGGCTTATCGATGGGACGGGTCACCACAAACGTGGTTAACTTGTATGATCAACCATCCCTTGAGGGCAAGATCATCAAAACGCTCTGGCAGGATTTGGTACTGCCAATCACACAGGTGACCATGGGTACAGGTGAACCCACTTATAACCGCACCTGGTACCAATTGAATGGCGAAGGGTACGCCCACTCAGGGAGTATCCAGCCTGTTGATATTCAACTCAATACACCGGTATCAAGCGTTCCTGAAAAAGGGCTGCTGGCAGAAATTACAGTCCCATATACAGACGCAGTTTGGAATCCTATCCTCAAGAAATTATTTGCTTATCGTCTCTACTATTCCACTACACACTGGATCCTGGACGTTTTGCAGGATGCCCAAGGTCAGGTATGGTATGAAGTGCTCGAAGATTTTTATCAGTTCAAATATTTTGTGAACGCGAACCATATGCGCATTATTACAGAAGACGAGGTTGCGCCATTATCCCCCGATGTTCCAAACAAAGATAAACGCCTTGAGGTTTGGCTGCGCGATCAAGTGGTGATCGCCTACGAAGGTGACAACCAGGTGCAAATGCTGCGCTGCTCAGGCGGTATGAAGTATTTCAATCATTTCCTCACCCCGACAGGCGCTTTTTCAACAGATTACAAGCGCCCATCCCGCCATATGGTTGCTGGCAGCAAAGCCAGTTCCAACAGCTATGACCTGCCTGGAGTGCCCTGGGTATCCTTTATTGACGAAAATGGCATCTCATTCCACGGCACCTACTGGCACAATGATTTTGGCAAACCCCGCAGCCATGGATGCATCAATCTCCCGTCAGCTGGTTCCAAATGGATTTACCGCTGGACTTCACCGACAGTACCTTTTACTGATCAGACAGTTTACAAACGCAACGGAACAAATATCCGCATTTCACTCTAAAAATCCATCGATAATATCTCTTTGTTTTATAATTGGCTTGAGAGGTTATTATGACACGCACGCCACTTTTTAATGGTTTGGTATTTGACGAAAATGACCAGTTGGTTGCGTCCGGTAATATCGGTTCTGAGCCATGCTATATTATCGATGATGCTGGTTTCAAGCACCATATTCCCTCTGAAAAGCTTGACTTGGAAATACTGTCAAAACTGGGAGAGCAAATCAAGGGAAACGAGGAACTGATCGCAGATCAGGCAGCAAAGCTATCCGGGCAGGATGACCTTTTTTCTCATGCTTTAATTGAGAATCAGCTGAAAAATGTAGAAAAACAATATCAACTTATTCTTCAGACGGGCATCCCAGAAGATACCAAGGCTTATTTGGGAATGATGGGATTTAAGGTTATTATAGATATTCATGGGACAATTGTCGACATTATTCAACCTGGGAGAATCGCAAATGATGATGACCCGGGGAAAAATGATTAAGGAACGAAAAAAGCGTTATGTCTGAGTTCATTCGATCTGTAACCGAAGGTGATTTTGAATATGAGGTGTTGGCTTATTCCCAATCCATCCCTGTGATCGTAGAATTCTGGGCAAGCTGGTCAAAACCGTCCAAGTCACTTTCACCCCTGCTTGAAAAAATCACTTTGGAAGCTGAAGGGAGTTTCAGATTAGCACGGGTGGATGTGGATGCTTTTCCAAATCTGCCTTTGCGCTACGGCGTATTCACCATCCCGGCGATCGTTGCTTTTACGCAGGGGACGCGGGTTAGCGAATTAACCGGGCTGCAGCCAGAAGAACGTATTCGCGGTTTTATTGATCGCATCCTGCCCCCCAGCCCGGCGCACCTGCTTTCGCAGAAAGGTGACAGCCTGCTGGCATTGGAAGAATTTGAGGCTGCAGCTGCAGCTTATCAGGATGCGCTTAAACTACGAAATGGATTTCCACCTGCCTTGCTTGGCACGATGCGCCTTGCTTTACGGAGAGGAGACCCGGATACTGCCAAATTGATATTCCAGGAATTCCCGATCAGCAAGGAGTACGAAAAAGCTGAGCTATTAATGCCTGTGGTCAAAGCGATGCAAGATCTTCAAAATCATGTGCTGCCTGCAGAAACTGATCTCGATGCAGCCTTTGCCAATTCCGTGCGGCTGGCAATCCGCGGCAATTTGTATGCAAGCCTGGACGGCTTGCTTGGGATCCTGAGAGAAAATAAGCATTATGCCAAAGACCGGGGCAAACAGGTATTTATCGGGCTTCTGGAATTATTAGATCCCGATTCTAAAGAAGTTGAAAATTACCGGCGGGAATTAGCCTCCGCAGTTTTTTAGGAGATCCAATTCAAAGCTAATTGCCTGAGTCCCTTATTCCGGTCTTATTCTGATAATCTTTGAACAATAAATCAAAAGAGGAAAAAATGATCAAAAAAACTATTTTGTTGATTCTGGTTGTTACTTTGGTTATTGCTGGTTGTGCAAAAACCCCTGAAGAAACAAAACCCTTGAAATTCGCGGTTTTGCCTGTCCTTGATTCACTTCCTTTATACGTTGCACAGGCGAACGGATATTTTAATGACGAAGGGCTGACCGTCGAGCTGATTCCAGTCGGATCCGCCCCTGAACGCGACCAGTTGATGCAGTCCGGTCAAATTGACGGTATGCTGAACGAAGTGGTGACAACCCTCTATTACAACCGCGAGACTCCAAAAATAAAGATCGTACGCTTTGCACGAACCGCGACCTCTGAATACCCGGTTTTCCGCATCCTGGCGGCAAAAAACAGCGGGATTAGCACCGTGGAAGGACTCAAGGGCGTGGAGATCGGTGTTTCGGAAGGCACGATCATCGAATACATGGCAGACAGGGTGCTGCAAAACGCAGGGTTGACCCCGGGCGATATCAAAAAGATTGCCGTTCCCAAGATCGCTGACCGTACCGCCCTGTTGGAATCCGGCGAGCTGAAGGCTGCGGTAATGCCTGACCCACTGGCTTCCTTGCTGATGCAAAAAGGCGCGGTCCTGGTCATTGACGACACAACCCTTCCTGATGTCAGCAACAGCGTATACAGCTTCAGCAACGTTACCCTGAAAAAGTATCCCAACGAAGTTAAGGCATTTCTCCGTGCTGTTGAGAAAGCAGTCGTTGAGATCAATAATCATAAAGCCAGCTATACCGACCTTATGGTGGAGCAAAAATTGGTTCCGCAGGCAGTGGTAGGCAAATATCCCATCCCGGATTTCCCAACCGCCAGCGTCCCCAGCCAGGCTCAGTTTTCTGATGCCCTTTCCTGGGCTAAAGACAAAGGTTTGGTGGCAACCGACTTGAAATACAACGATAATATTGATTCATCGTTCCTTCCAAAATAGACTCTGAATGATAGAAGTCGAGCAGATCACCTTCCAGTACGAAAAACACCAGCCGCTCTTCCAGGATTTTTCGTGGCAGGTGGATAACGGGCAATCATGGGTGATCATCGGTCCTTCCGGCTGCGGAAAATCCACGGTTCTCTACCTGTTAGCAGGGCTGATGCCTCCTCTCAAAGGAGAAATCCGCATCGATGGCGAAGTTCTTTCAGTCCCTCGTCCACGCACCGGGTTAATCCTGCAGGATTACGGTCTGCTTCCATGGGCGACTGTAAAAGACAACTTGTCGCTTGGGCTGAGTATACGAAAATTCTATGGACCTGATGGCATTCATGCACCAATCGAGAATACTGCGGTTCAAAAAGACAACACGGTAAACTACTGGCTCGAAAGGCTTGGTATTGCCGAGGTTGCTGACAAATACCCGGGGCAAATCTCAGGCGGACAACGCCAGCGGACAGCTATTGCCCGTACCCTGGTACTGGAGCCCGACCTGTTATTGATGGATGAACCTTTTGCTTCACTGGATACCCCCACCCGTGAAGATTTGCAAATGCTGGTCCAGACCCTCTCCGCAGAACGTCCACTTACATCGATCCTGGTAACCCATGCCATCGAAGAAGCCCTATTCATGGGTGAAAACATCCTGGTTCTTAAGAACGGTATTAACAGCCAACCTTTGGTTTTGGAGAATCCATTTGCCGGTCAGCTTGAATTGAAATCTGAGAAAGAATACCAGCAACTGATGAGTCGGATCAGGGAAGAGTTGAAGGGGAAACCCTCATGAAACGATTGTCAATCCTTTGGGCGACCCTGGGAGTGCTGGCAGTCTGGCAGGCAGCAGCGATACTCGTCAATAAAGATATCTTGCCGGGTCCAGTAAAGGTATTTGCTGTTTTCTTAACCAATATTTGGGGTGAGCTTGGGATCCATTTCCTGGCGTCCTTGTGGCGTGTGCTGGCGTCACTGGTTCTTTCAGTGGTTTTGGCTGCGCCTGCCGGGTTGGTGCTGGGGCAATCCAAAAATCTCGACCGGATATTCTCTCCTATCATTTACCTGTTGTATCCGATTCCAAAAGTGGTGCTGGTTCCGATCGTCATGCTTTTCCTCGGGATTAATGACCTCTCCAAGATCGTAATGATTTTCCTCATTTTGTTCTTCCAGATCCTGGTGCTGGTTCGCGACCAGGCTGCAGCGATCAGACCGGAATTGGTATATTCGGTCCGCAGCCTTGGCGCAGGCAGGCGGGGGTTGTTCCGCTTTGTTTATCTGCCGGCGAGCCTGCCAGCCATTCTCACTGCCATCCGCCAAAGTATTGGAACTGCCGTGGCAGTGCTATACATTGTGGAATTGATCGCCACAACCAAAGGACTCGGATATTATATTTACCTATACGGTACAACGCTCTATGATTACCCTCGTATGTACGCCGGTGTGGTGGCAATGAGTTTACTCGGGCTGGGATTGTATTTTGCGGCAGACTGGCTGCATCGGCTGCTTTGCCCGTGGCAGTTCCAGGGCGAAAAAGGAAATGCATGATCACTGGTGATTCCGATGAGCGCTTGCAAAAAGTGAGAGGGATGTTTGCACGGATTTCCGGGCGCTACGACCTGCTCAACAGGTTAATGACATTTGGAAGAGACCAATCCTGGCGAAGGGAAGCTATCAAGCGCCTTGCGATCAAATCAGGGCAGACCATCCTAGACGCAGGGAGTGGTACCGGTGATATTGCCCTGGAAATAAAATCCGCGAATTCCAAAGTAAAAGTAATCGCAGCTGATCTGACGATCGAAATGATGAAAATTGGACGGTCACGCCCCGGAGGAGATGGAATTGACTGGGTGGTCGCGGATGCCCAACATCTGCCGTTTACTGATGAAATATTCGACGGCGTCATTTCAGGGTACCTGTTGAGAAATGTGCCCGATGTGGATAGTGCGTTGGCAGAACAGCACCGGGTCAGCACTGTGCATGCAAACATGGTCTCCCTGGATACTACCCCGCCGCGACGAAACCTGTTGTATCCGTTCATCCGCTTCTACTTGAAAGTGGTCATTCCGACGCTTGGAAGATTGATTGCCGGCGACTCAGCGGCGTATACCTACCTGCCTGAGACCACTACTCATTTTCTGAGCGCGGAAGCACTGGCAGAACACATCGCCAAAGCTGGTTTTGAGGATGTGCAATTTACCCGGCGGATGTTTGGCAGTATGGCAATTCACTGGGGGAAAAAGATCTAAAGCAATTTGTTAAGGATAATTCCAAGAGAAAAAAGGACACAGTAAAACAAGACGAGCTGGGCAGTATCCGCCAGCAACTTGTTAAACGCCGGGGTTGCCGGTAATTTTCGTATGTGGGTGACAAGTTGGATCGCACGGGGAACTGAAACCAGGGGCAACAGGATTGGCCAGCCTGACCAGTTCAGGAAATACGAGAGCATACATGCCAGGTAAGCCAGAAACATCATCACGATGTATTCCCATTCCCCTGCCTTACGCCCCCACACCACCGGAATGTTCTTCCTGCCTGCTGCTGTGTCAGAGGCAATATCCCGCACATTGTTAACCACCAGGATGGCAGTCACCAGCGCGCCTGCGCCAAGTCCGCCCATCCAGGCAACCGGGACAAGAAAACCAAGGAGAATATACGTACCGCCGCAGACTGTGACAAAACCAAAAAAAATGAAGGCGGCAAGGTCTCCCAACCCATAATCTTCCAGCGAAAATGGACCCACCGTGTATAGAACCGCAAATAACAATGCCAGCCCGCCCATGACGAGCACCAACCAGCCGCGGTATACCGCCAGGTATGCACCCCCTACAGCAGCCAGTAACGCAACCACGGCAGCCCCAATCCACACCTGCCTGATGGAGAGCAACCCGGATTGGGTCACACGGGTCGGACCAAGCCGTCCGCTTTTATCCGTTCCCTTCTGGAAATCAGCCACATCATTCACCAGGTTCGCCAGGATCTGCAAAAAAAGCGCACAAACCAAAATTACAAGAGCAGGCAGCAAACGGTAAGCGCCGTTCACCCAGGCAATTGCCCAGCCGATGAGGACTGGCGAGCCCGCAGCCGGCAGGGTGCGCGGACGGATGGCGATCCACCATTTTTGAAAACTAGAAAGGGGCGAAGTGGGAAGTTTTACAGACATGATGGCAAATTATAACGGCAAGTATAAAAAAAGATGGGCATTCGCTTGAATGCCCATCCTGATTCGATCCGATTTTCTGTTATTTTTGAAGAATCAATTCACCCCAAGTGGTCGGGTTGAGGAAGTTGCGGTAAGCCGTGGTAGATATCATGGTATCCTGCCCGTTGGCTTCCGGCTGGTCGTTATCACTGACGGAAACTGCCCATCCCAGATGCAATCCACTCTTGGGGGTCACGCCAAGTAAGGACCAGGGAATGGCAGCTTCAATACGGTAGATGTGATTTTCAGGCTCGAACACTTTGGATACCTGGATCTTGGTGGATGTACCCTTCTTGCTGAGCGGATACCAGATAAATGCTTCAGGATTTATCTCTGATGCGGGGTTGCCGGCAGAGAGACCGATCTGGAAATCATCACCATCGAGGCTGGCAACATAGAAATCGCCATACAGGTTACCATCAATGAGAAGTTCTACGCTGTCGCCGTTATAAAGCATTTCACCCGACTTACGCTGATTGTAGCTGTCATCGGTGACCTTAATCCCAACATATAAATAGGTGTTATCCCAAACAGCACCGAAAGCACCTTCCAGGTCTGCCTGATCTTTCCAGTTCTTGGCACCCCATACACGATAAGGGAGTTTATATTTATCGGTCTTGTCAATCCACTCCGCATAAGTTCCATCGAGGACCGGCGTTGTGGTGATGTACTTTGCCACAAAAGAACCTCCCGGACGGATCATCGGCTCAGGAGTTGGCGGAACCGGAGTTGGTGCCAGGGTGGGAACGAGGGTGGCTGTAGGAACTTCGGTATTGGTAGGAAGAGCCACCGTCGGCAAGACTGGCGCCTCCGAGGGCGCCGGGGTGATGGTTGCCGGGATATTGTGGCTTGTATCGAATAGAGCTGTCAGGGTTAGATTCGGTGTGGTTTGGACGTTGGTGTTGTTCGGTTTGCTGCCAAACGGCAGGTTGCAGGATGTGACAGCAAAAACAAAAACGAGCATGAGAATGATGATTTTTAAGAGCTTTTTAAAAGACTTTTTCATGGAGACTCCATTTCTGATAGGAACCCAACTAATCAAAGTTTTCAGGAATAGAGTTGCAAGTATCGTACTAGAGTGAAAATGTTAAATGAGAATCTATCTGCTTAATCATTTGCTCAGTACGCTGATGGATTCAATATGATACGTCTGGGGGAACATATCGAAAGGAGTGATGCTCTCAAGGTGGTATTCGGCATCGATCATTTTTCGCAAGTCGCGGGCAAGCGTGGCCGGGTCGCATGATACATAGATAATTTGAGCGGGGGCAGCCTTGAGCAGCCCTTCCATAGCGCGGGGGTCCAGCCCAGCGCGCGGCGGATCCAGCAGCACGAGGTCTGGAGTGACATCCAGCGACGGCAGCACCTGCTCCACCTTGCCCATATAGAGAGAGACATGCTCAAATTCCTCAAGATTGGCCGCAAAGTCATCACAGGCAGATTCGGAGAGCTCAATCCCGGTCAACTGGTTACAGCGGGGCGCGAGAAACGCCGAGAATAACCCTACTCCGCAGTAAGCGTCAATGATGTGGGTATATTTCATATTGATAGAATCCAATACATGTTTCACCATTTTTTCGGCTACCACGGTATTGACCTGAAAGAAGCTCTCTGCTGAAACCCTGAACTCACGGTCGAGCACCTTAACCGTCGAAAAAGTATCTCCTGAAAGAAGCACGCTCCCTTCAGATCCCTGGTAAACCACCGATAGTGGGAAATCCACTTCGAATTCCGGCGGGGTTGGCATGTTTCCCTCCAGTTCGAGCATCAATTCATCTTCTACCCCTGACCGGATCGAAAATCGCTCAATGCCCGCCTGGGGATCGATTTCCAACTGCGGCCATAAGGTATTGATCGCCTGCAATGGAAGATGGCATTCTGTTATCTCAACCACACGATTGCTGCCGGCGCGCTGGAATCCCGGTTTACCCATCGGAGACAAATGAAATTGAACGGTGTTGCGGTAATTCCACTCTACCGGTGAGGACACGATTTGGTTAACCGGCGGATTGGGAATTTTTCCAAGCCGCTCAAACTGCTGTTTCAGAATGCGCTGCTTGAGCTTTAGCTGCTCTTCGTAAGCCAGGTGCTGGTAATGGCACCCGCCGCAATCCGTGAAATGCGGGCAACGCGGTGTGATCCTGAGGGGTGAGGGTTCAAGTACTTTTACGATCTTGCCACGGACATAATTCTTTTTTTCTTCAGTAATTTCCACGCGGACTTTTTCACCGGCGATACCAAAGGGAATGAATATCGCCCGCCCGTCAGGCATGCGGGCGACGCAATCACCGCCATAGGTTTCTCCGGTCAATTGCACATCAACGATCATCTCAAAATCCTCTTTTTATTTGTCACCTCTAAACTATACCCGAAATTTGAGAAAAAGAGGGTTGACGCAAGGGTGAAGGTCGAGTAGAATAGGCGCGTAAGTTAAAACTGCGGGCGTGGTTCAGTTGGTAGAATGTCTCCTTGCCAAGGAGAAGGTCGTGGGTTCGAATCCCATCGCCCGCTCTAAACCCCAGAAATGGGGTTTTTTTTTATTAAGGTCATGGGTTTGCTTGTCAGCATTTCCGCTGCGCTCCTACGAACCCATCGCCCGCTCTAAAGAACGACGAAAGTCATTCTTTTTTTATTGAAGGCTCTGGGACACGTCACCATCGCCCGCTCAAGTTAAGAGAACAACCAAGGATTAGGGTTGTTCTTTTTATTTAATCCCCTGTCCATCGGCTGGGACGCGTCCCATCGCCCGCTCTAAACCCCAGAAAGGGGAATTTTGTTTGAACTTGACCATCCCCCTGCCCTCTGGTAAAATCTTACCCGCACGGCGACGTGGCCAAGTGGCTAAGGCAAGGGTCTGCAAAACCCTGATCATGGGTTCAAATCCCATCGTCGCCTCAAGAAACTGAGACAGCCAAGTATGCAGGCTGTTTTTGTTTTAAACTATGCAGATTTAGGATGGGATGCTACGCGATCCCATCGTCGCCTC
>CAYRXB010000019.1:0-27455 GCA_964428125.1 uncultured Anaerolinea sp. | reverse complement strand
TCTTCGTTCGACTTGCATGTATTAAGCACGCCGCCAGCGTTCATCCTGAGCCAGGATCAAACTCTCCGTAATAAGAACACCTTTCGGTGTAATTTACGAAGTACTCATTGTATTACTTGAAACGACAGGGCATCGTCTTCCTATCACTCTTCAGTTGTTAAGGTTCTGCTTTTTCCAAGGGCCAGATTTTACTCCCGCACCCTTCATCTCGTCAAGAGATGGCGACAAAATTGCCGATGTTCCTCTGCAGGACGTCATCGGCCTGTCTCTTCGATCGCTAGCGGGTTTAGCCCACAAGCTTGCTGCGTATTTGGTTTTGTTATCGATCTACTGGTTTCAGCGAAATCACCAACGCACTTGGGACACTTATTGTACCGCAACCATCAACAGTGTCAAGGGTTTTTGCGGGTTCAAGGGATATTTCTTCTCTCTTGAATACTCGCGGGAGAATTGCTCTTAAGTCTGGTATTGGGTTTTCAAGGATCTGCTTCTTTGAGCAAGATCTTGCGCCGTGTTTTGCGCAACGAGGTGAGATTATACTCTCACTGAAGTATATGTCAAGGGTAAATCGGTACCAATTTTGAAATTGGTTAATCAGAATTGAAAACGGGAACCTATTGGCTGCAGAATGAGTCTACAGAATAACTGAAAAAGACCGGATGTTATAATTTGCCAATATGATCGCGAAAAGATACTCCCCTCCGCTTGCGCTGCGTTTGCTTAAAGCCATCGGCTTTGGGCTGGCGTTATTTCTCGTATTCCTGATCGCCGCGAATCTTCTATTCTCCGCCTTCTATTCCAACCGTATCTTGCCCGGGGTATCAATGAGCGGCATCCCTCTTGAGGGGTTAACCATCGACCAGGCGGCTGCCGTGATCGGAAAAACGATCTCCTTCCCTGATAAAGGGGTGATCCTTCTCATGGCAGGAGATAAATCCTGGTCCGTTTCACCAGCGCAGCTTGGCATCTACCTCGATCCACAATCTTCTGCCAAAGCCGCCTTTGGGGTGGGGCGTAAAGGGTCGTTGTTGAATATCCTAGCCAAGAGGTTGTCTTCCTTCACCAGCACCAGCGAGGTGTTTCCGACCTTTATTTACGATCAGAAAGCATCTGTTTCAGTACTTGAGCAAATTGCAGCACAGATCAACCAGCCGATCCGGGAAGCCAGCATAAGCCTCAACGGCACCGATGTGGTCGTCACCCAGGGACAGCCCGGTATTCAGCTCGACTTTGCGAATTCTCTCATCGGGATTAACAACCAGGTGCAGACCATGCAGAATGGTACCGTCCAACTGGCAGTATTACAGACTTTGCCGGGTGTGATGGATGCATCCGCCCAGGGCGATCTGGCGCGAAGTATTTTAAGTCAGCCCTTTACACTGACTATTCCTGCCAACCTGGGTGCAGCAGAACCAATCCAGATCCCACCCGAAAAACTTGCCCCGATGCTGCAGTTTGCCAACATCTCAGACACCAGCGGTTCAAAGATCACTGTAGGGGTCAATCCCATCCTCATGAAAGCATACCTGTCTTCCATTGCTGATTCCCTTAACACCTCTCCGCAAAACGCCCGCTTTATCTTTAATGATGATACACGGCAACTGGATCTGCTTCCAGATGGACATGCAGTGATCGGGCGTGTGGTCAACACTGAAAGTTCCACAACTGCGATCAACCAGGCGATACAGAACGGTTCGCATAACGCGGAGCTGGTATTTGATATAACCAACCCTCCGGTAATGGATGATGCCAAAGGCGCTGACCTGGGGATCACCGAGCTCGTCTATGCTTACACCTCCTATTTCCGCGGGTCCACCTCAGACCGGGTGCAGAACATCAAAACGGCGTCCAGCCGCTTTCACGGCCTTCTACTCGCTCCCGGCGAAACCCTTTCAATGGCGGATGTACTGGGAGATATCACCCTGGATAACGGCTATGCAGAAGCGATGATCATTCTCGGCGATCAAACCATCAAGGGTGTTGGCGGCGGAGTTTGCCAGGTGAGCACAACCCTGTTCCGCACCGTCTTCTATTCTGGTCTGGAGATCCTTGAACGCCACTCGCACGCTTACCGGGTTGGGTATTACGAACAAACAGCCAGCGGTCATAACCAGGATCTTGCAGGGCTGGATGCCACTGTCTTTGTTCCTATCGTGGATTTCAAATTCCGCAATGATACCCCCTACTGGCTGCTGATGGAAACTTACGTGAGCACTTCTAATTATTCACTAACTTGGAAATTCTATTCCACCAAAGACGGTCGGACGGTAGATTACTCCTCAACAGGACTCACAAATATCGTTAAGGCACCTGACCCAGTGTACCGTGAAAACCCGGATCTCCCGCAGGGCACCAAGAAACAGGTGGATTGGGCTGTGGATGGAGCTACTGTCACCGTAACGCGTACCGTGACCAAAAACGGTCAGGTAATTCACAGCGACAGGTTTTACACAAAATACCAGGCTTGGGGCGATGTATTTGAATACGGTCCTGGAACCGAAGGCATCCCAACACCCACCCCGCAGCCGTAAAACTCAGCAGTGGTAAAATTTATGCATATAAAATACTCATGGAGCAAGAATGGTAAATGCTGAATTGATGGCGATCCTGCGCTGCCCGGTCTGCGTGAAAGAAGGCAAGGGATTGCTGACATTAAATCGAGAGGTTTGGTTGGTGTGTTCGGATTGCGGACGCAAGTACCCAATCGTTGAGGATATTCCAGTCATGCTTATCAGCGAAGGCGACAAGTGGCAAAAATCCGAAATCGCTGCGCTGCCTGTTCCGCCTCCTTATCCCGACTAATCTTAAACCTGATGTTATAATCCAATCGAATGGTTGGTACCAATCTTGCAACATGAGTTGCGTGTTTTTATACTTAATATTGCATAAAGGCTTAAAAATATGACTCAATACAACAGCCGGCCTATGGCCCACACACGACGACGCAGCAAAATGCAGCTGGACAATACAGCCAAAATCCTACTGGCCGGTTTTGCCATTGTTGGTATTTTGCTGGCAATTGTTGGGGGTAAATTTGTGTATAACCTGGTGAAGGGCTGGTCGCTCACGCCACTTTCAGGAGCACCGGTTGGTTCCGGCACCACTTCCAATTCTGCCAACACTCCCGGCAACCCAATGCAAACCAATAATGCGCCCGCTGCCGCCTCATGGGATGGCAAGAGCCGCATTAATATCCTTCTGCTTGGGTTGGATTATTCAGATGAACGCGCCGCCACGGAAGGTTCAGCCAGCCGGTCCGACACGATGATCCTGGTTACCATTGACCCGGTCTCCAAAACATTAGGCGCACTCTCCATCCGCCGCGACCTGTGGGTGAACATTCCCGGGCATGATTATGGAAAGATTAATTCCGCCCATTATTTCGGCCAAATCGATAATATTCCCGGCGTTGGCGGTCCCGGTCTTGCAATGCAAACTGTTGAGGAGTTCCTTGGCGTTCCTATCGATTTTTATGCCCGCGTCGACTTTAACACTTTTGTAAAACTGGTAGACGAAATAGGCGGCGTACCGATCAACGTCCAGGAACCAATGTTAATGGACCCCTACCACACAGGCATGCCTTTCTGGCAGCCTGCCGGCTGGGCGACCATGCCAGGAGCCTATGCACTTGAATATGCCCGCAACCGGTCTACTGCCGGCGGGGATATCGACCGCGGCGGTCGACAAATGGAGGTCATAAAAGCAATTTTTAATCGGATCATGGATTGGAATCTGATGCCGCAACTAATCGCCAAAGCCCCAACCCTTTATGCTGAGCTCTCATCCGGTGTGCAAACGAACATGACCCTGGGCCAGGCAATCCAACTTGGATTACTGATGACCAAGATCCCGCAGGATAATTTTAAGACCTACAACATTACCTATGATTATTGTTCGCCAGAAATGGTCTGGACTGATTCAGGCGAAACGTACATCCTGCGCCCCTTCATGGATAAAATCCGTATATTGCGGGATGAGATCTTTGTCAATAGCACCACTGCTGCTGCACCAATGGCAATTGCCACGCAATCTGGTCAACAAGCAAGCGGCGATCCACTAACCCTTGCCAAGGCGGAAAATGCGCGCATCGAAGTCTTAAACGGGTCTTCCACAAGCGGATTGGCCGACCGGACTTCCACTTACCTGACTTCTCAGGGGTTGAATGTAATTGCAACTGGAAATGCCAGCGAAGCTTATACCTACACCACCATCGTACTGCATAATGCCACCCCTTACACCCTTTCCTATCTATCCCAATTAATGGGGAACATTCCCAGCAACAGGATCTACAACCGGTACGAGCCCAATGGAAATGTGGACATCACAGTCTACCTTGGCAGCGACTGGGCAAACAGCAATCCGATGCCAAACTAAGAGACAATGCTTACAAAAAAGAATCCCCAATGGGGATTCTTTTTTTTATGGCTGTTGGAATAACAAGTAAATGGAACCGGGTGCGGTGCCGGAACTGCCAACCTTACAGGATGGCACCTTTAAGCCAGAAACAAGTTGACCGGCTTCTCCAACCCTTAGGGCATATTCCATCCCGCTGGTCATCTCATAATTAGCGTAGCCATCATCAATCTCGGGGTAAAGTCCGGTGTAGAAGGTCTCTGATCCGCCATTCACCTGGGATAGTTGTATCTTCACCCCGGGGATTGGTTTACCGTTGGCATCCCGCACCTCAATCTCGATCAATGGTTTGGCAGGGAGCGGATCACACACAGTGTCTTGCTTGACAAGCACAAATGGCGCTCCTAATGTCGGCGAGGGTAATGGGGTTGGCCTGGGGGTAAAGGTGGCAATTGGCGTTCGTGTGGGGGCAATGGTATTCGTTGGCGTTTTAGGTGAACTCTCCAATGTGGGTGTAGATGTTCCAATGGAAGGCGTTGACTGCCCCACAACGACCGAAGCCAGCGGTGTGATACGCAGCGACGGCTGGTTAACAGCAGCACCCAAAAGGGCAAGCCCACGGGCGAGTTGTTCATTTCCATTGGCAGCCAACAAATTTTGCGCCTGCTGGATGAGTGCGGACGCCGGGTTAATATCTTTCAGCAACCCAATCCTTGCCAGCGCACGAGCCGTATCAGCCTCCACCAGGTATGCCCTGGCAACCAATTCACGGTAGGTCTCGCGGTCTTTGACGCGCAAAGTAGAGGGGTCTGTATCGATGTATCTCACCGGAAAAATGACCAATGAGAAGAATATGCCAAGAACAATCCCCAGCAGGGTTCCTGTTAGAAGGTGCCATTGCCCCTGTTTGCGTTTCACTGACCTGCTCCTTTAGCAGCATTGGTGAGTGCGATTTCCAAATCTGCCATGGCGCGCATTTCCTGCTGCGAAAAACCGAATTGCTGCCCTACCAGCAGTGCTTCCTGTACCGTTTTAATTGGATCCCCGCCAGATGCAACCAACTTGAGATCCTTAATCGCTGCATCCAAATCCTGGTTTGAAGCATAGAGCTCGCTGACCATGACCACGTAATCAGCCTTGAAATCGGTTCGTAATGAAGAAAGCGAGGTGCTCTTCACTGGTGCCGGATTGAGTACCCAACCGTAAATCAACCCCAACACAAAACCGATGAGGATGAAGATGAGAAAACCGATCAGGCGGGAGTTTTTCACCTTGGCTTCATTTCCTTAACATAGGCACCTGGATACCCTTTTTGCGTGCAGCTTCAATCGCCTCAGGGTAGCCGGCATCCACGTGACGAACCACGCCCATGCCGGGATCCGAGGTGAGCACGCGTTCCAACCTCTTGGCAGCTTCGGGGGTACCATCTGCTACAATCACCATTCCGGCATGCTGGCTATAACCAATGCCCACCCCGCCGCCATGGTGGAAGGATACCCAGGTAGCGCCGTTGGCGGTATTGATGAGCGCATTCAGTATTGGCCAATCACTGACCGCATCGGTGCCATCGCGCATGCCTTCGGTTTCGCGGTTCGGAGACGCCACCGATCCTGCATCCAGATGGTCACGTCCAATGACGATGGGAGCTTTCACCACTCCCTTCGTCACCATCTCGTTGAATTTAAGCCCGGCTTTGGCGCGGTCGCCATAACCCAGCCAGCAAATGCGCGAAGGCAGACCCTGGAAAGGAACTTTTTCGCGCGCCATTTTCAACCATCGCTGCAAATGTTCATCGTGTGGGAAGAGCGCAGCCACAGCCTCATCTGTGCGGTAGATGTCTTCAGGGTCTCCGGAAAGTGCGACCCAGCGGAAGGGTCCCTTGCCCTCGCAGAAGAGCGGGCGAATATACGCTGGAACAAAACCGGGAAAATCAAAGGCATTCTTCACACCGCGGTCAAAAGCCCGCTGGCGGATATTGTTGCCATAATCGAATACTTCTGCACCACGTTTTTGCATCTCGAGCATGGCGGTCACGTGGGCTGCCATTGAATCCATCGAACGATTTCTGTACTGCTCCGGATCATGCTTTCGTAAGGTATCCGCTTCTGCCAGCGACAGACCGCGAGGAACATAACTCATCACATCATGCGCTGAGGTCTGGTCGGTTACCACATCCGGGATCACGCCGCGCAGTACCAGTTCGGGGTAGATCTCCGCTGCGTTGCCCACCAGTCCAATCGAGCGCGGAAGACCTTTTTCTTTGGCTTCCTCGACCAGCGTCATTGCTTCTTCGAGGGTATCCACCACCATATCCACGTAGCCGATCGCCTGGCGGCGTTTTGCACGTTCCGGGTCAACTTCAACGATCAGACCAACCCCGCCATTCATGGTAATAGCCAGCGGCTGGGCGCCGCCCATCCCGCCGAGACCGGCTGTAAGTGTAAATTTTCCTTTGAGTGAGCCCCACCCTTTTTGCACCGCCAGTGAAGCCAGGGTTTCATAGGTTCCCTGCAGAATGCCCTGCGTGCCAATGTAAATCCATGATCCTGCAGTCATCTGCCCGTACATGATCAACCCTTTGGCAGCCAGCGCATCAAAATGCTCCTGGGTCGCCCAATGCGGGACTAAATTTGAATTGGCGATCAACACACGCGGCGCATCAAGATGGCTCTTGAAGATAGCCACGGGCTTTCCTGATTGGATCAGGAGGGTTTCATCCGGTCTGAGAGTCTTCAACGAATCAAGAATCGCATCCAGGGCTTCCCAGCTTCGCGCCGCCTGCCCGCGTCCGCCATAGACCACCAGGTCCTGGGGGCGCTCTGCCACTTCCGGGTCAAGGTTATTTTGCAGCATACGATAGGCTGCCTCAATTTGCCAGTTGGCGCAGGTGAGTTGGGTTCCCCGCGGGGCGCGGATGATTCTGGGACCGGTCATAAATCCTCCGGGATTTGAGATGTATATATCTCGATTATTATACGCTGAAAAACCACCTCAAAAAATCAACCCTCAAAAGTCTGGCCAGGGGTCAGCGTAACCAGCCCAATCCTGCCCGCGTATTCCCTCAGTTTTTCCCGATCGATACTGCCCTTTAAACCGTCCAACCTGAGGATAAGTTTTACCATCAGCGGATGTTTTTTTAACCGGTATTCAAGAAACTCGGTAATTTGGAAAATATCCGTTATCACAGCAGCTCGGGCTGTAAATAATTCCCTGCCGACCTGGACTTTCACTTCAGCTTTTTTAAGGATATTGCGATACCAATCCGCGTTTGTTCCGTTCGCTGCGCCAATGTAATAAATTTCATCGATTAGCTCGTACTGCACGCCAACCGTATGAGGTCGTCCGGTTTTTCTGCCGGTGGTGGTTAACAGTAATACCAGCCTCCCCATTGGTCGAAACAGAACCCTTCGATAAGCCTGGCTGAACGCCTTGTTAGGCGGGTGAAATTTCATCACTCATATTTTAACGCGGTCACCGGAACCATTGTGGCAGCCCGTAGGGCGGGGTATAAGCCGGAGATCAAGCCCACCAGGGCTGCAAAGAATAAGCCGAATATCGGAAGCCAGAGCGGTGTGGTCGTGATCATGGTGGGGGGAAGCCCGCCATTTTGCGATACCTGCCCGGCAAAATAGGAAAGACCAACCAAATTGAGAACCGCGCTCATCCCCCAGCCGAGCAGCACACCTCCCAGCCCGCCGATGAAACCGATACCGGCTGCTTCACCAAGGAAAACGCTCATCACATCGCGGTTGGTTGCACCAACCGCTTTCATTAACCCGATCTCGCGGGTCCGCTCGAGGATGGACATCGTCATGGTATTGGCAATGCCAATGGCTGCCACAAGAAGGGCAATAGCGCCTACGCCGCCAAAGACCACCTGCAAAACCGTGAAGAATGAATTAATGCCTTGCAGTACAGATTGCGGCGTATTTGCCATAAAACCCATGGCGGTGATCTGGTCTGCGATATCAATCACTAAATCCGGGGATTCGGCTTTCACTACAATCATGCCATAGCCTTCCTTGTTGCGGTTAATCCGTGTTCCCCGTGCCCACTCGTTCCACCCGGTGATCTCGTCCAGTCTCATGTAGATTGAATAATCTGCAGATCCTCTAGTTTCCTGTAGTACGCCTGTGATCTTTACATTAAATGTCTTCCTTACTTCCTGCCCATCGTTGGTGTATTTGATCAACACGAATCGTACTGTTTCTCCCAACAACTGGGGCGGTTCCATTGGAGGATCATTCGGGCGCGAATTCGGATTATAGAAATTCTGGTTGATCGACGAACCAATGATTGCAGTCCCTTTGACCAATTCAGTCGTACCGCCGCTGGCAGCCAACCCCATGGAGGCTAAATCATTCACGTCCACACCAGTCACACCGGCATACCCATGCAATTTTCCAAAAACAATATCCAGGTTGGCATTAAGGTAATCTTCTTTGACAACCAGTTTTACCCCTGGCAGCGACTGGATCTTGTTCACCGCGTCTGGCGTGAGGTATACCATGCCATCATTGCTTACAACGCCTCCCCCGCCTCCACCCATCACTTTCATACCTGAGGCTGAGCTTTCCATGGAATACCCGGGATAAACTTCAATACTGGTGAGATCGTTGATTCCCCAAAGCTGCTGGGTAGCATTCTTTTGAAGCCCGACAGCCAGCGATACCAACACCACCACAGCCGCTGTGCCAATGACCACCCCGATAGCCGTCAGCATCACCCGGCCTTTGCGTCTGCCAAGGTTGTAGCCAACCAGTTGAACAAGGTCAATAAATCGCATCGTTTCCTTTGCTGTTATCCCTTGCCGCCAGGCCTGGCTGGTATGAATTGCTCGGTAGGTGCAACCTCATTTCCGCCTTGCGGCGTCTGATCCTTGCCGCTGCCCAGCCCAAACAGCCCTTTGAAGAAGCGCAGTAATTTGCCCCAGAATGTTTCCGGTACCTCTACCACAGGCACATCAACAGGTGCTCCGTTGCCATTTTGCCCTTCAAGGCCATCGGTAATCTCGGGGGCAGGAAGCACATCAATATTCAAGGCGCTGGTGACGAATCTCGGTTGATTAAAATCATCCGTGTAATTAATGGTGATAACTATATCCAACGGGCCTTCCTGGGAAGGGATCACTTCGGTATCCAACGTGTAGTAACCGCCGGGATCCAACGCTCCAACCAGGGAGATATTATTGGCAAGGCTAGCATTTTCAGCTGTCACCTTCATGTTGCCAAGAACGGTCGTTTTCTTGCCGAGATTGGTTACCTGGATGGGCAGCATACTGGGCATACCCGCGGTGAAACTTCCAGGATCCCGATAAAAACCGATTTCAACCTGCGGAAGTGAATAGACGAGCAGCGTGATCACCTGGTCATCCACGAGCTTGTTGCCTTTACCATCTTCATATACATAAGAAACCTTGAGGGTGTATGCCCCAGGTTGCGTAGAAACGTTGGTTACCAGTTTTTGGCTGGTGGAGACGGTCGTCCCCTGGGCAATATCACCGATGTATACCAGGTTTGAATTTCCTAATGGAGCAAAATTAGTGAGATCCCCTGACGAACCGGAGACGCCTCCGGGCTGGGGCGTGCCGCTTTGCTCTGGGGTGCTCACCCCACCGCCCAAAACCATCGTCACAGCTTTTGCGTCCAATTTTCCCAGGTTCGTCACGGTCAACTTGAGGGTAAAGATCGTACCGGGTTGAATCGGATCCACATCTGTTTCAATACCCGTGATCACCAATTGGGGTTTTACCTGAGCTTTAGGGGTCGCCGTTGCAGCTGAATACACCGGGGCTGTGATTCCCAGAGTAAGGTTGAAAGGTTCGGTATACGATTGGCCGCCAGCATCAGAATATGCGGTTGTTGCTTTGATCGAGGCAACTTCTTCCCAGGTGAGGTTGCCGCCAGCTAAGAAGGTTTGAGTAAAAGTGATTTTTCCACCGGGGTCGAGGTTTCCAATGGTACTCACTCCCCCTGTATTTCGCGGATAAACATCCGTGCCTTCAAAATTAACAATCAAATTATAGGCTGTCGACTGACCACGGTTTTCAAACACAACAGAAAGGGTGAACTCCTGGTAGGGCTTGATCGGATTGGGGCTGGAAGTGTAGGAGCTAATCGCCACCAATGGGCGCCCGTTTGCAGCAGGTGCTTTGGCAGTGGTGGTTAATGAAATGGTTTTTGCCTCTGACATACCATCATTTACATTGATGGTAGCCACATTATTTTGTCCAGAGGTTGCCGTGGAAGGAATTGGAACATAAATTTCGATTTCAGCTGGAGTCGCATCCGATAAGGACAAGGAACTTTGGTTGAAAGTGGGCGTATCCCAACCGCCCACGGTAGCTGCGGAAAAGGTAAGCGTTACTGGAGCCCCGGTGTTATTTGTCGCAGTGAGTTTATAAGTCACCACAGAACCCGGTATTCCAGATTTTGCATTTGAATCCATAACAACTGTAATACCAGCGGTAAGCACTTTCGCGCTTGCCGATCGAGGATTTATCCATCCTCCTGCAAAGATTGTCAGAATCGTCACAATAATCGCGGTTTTTATGAATGGTTTTGACATAAGGCACCTTTCAGCGTTAATTCGTCTGCATCTCTGCAGCGCGATGATATTCCTGCTCCGTTACCACAGTCCCATCCAGCAGGTAGACCATATTGGTTGCAAACTGCCTCATACGGGGGTCATGGGTAACCACAATGATGGTTTTCCCCGCATGGTTAAGCTCAGAAAGTAATTGCATAATTGAAAGCCCTGTGCTGCTGTCCAAGTTACCGGTGGGTTCGTCGGCGAGGATCAACGGGGGATCATTGATGAGAGCGCGTGCGATTGCCACCCTTTGCTGCTGCCCCCCCGAAAGCTCAGCCGGCTTATGTTCCATCCGGTCGGAAAGCCCCAGGTTTTCCAGCAGTGCTTTGGACCTCTTCAAGCGTTCCTTGTTGGGAATCCGTGCGAAGCGAAGGGGGAAAGCAATATTCTCGATGGATGGCATCGAAGAGATGAGATTAAAGGATTGGAAGACAAACCCAACCTTTGAACGCCGGTAGATTGCCAGCGCATTCTCATCCATTTTTTCGATCTCTTCACCATCTACCATTATTGATCCGGAAGTCGACCAATCCAATCCGCCAAGCAGGTAAAGCAACGTGCTTTTACCGGATCCGGACGGACCCATCACCACGGTAAAACTGCCACGGGCAATATCCAGGTTGATATCCTTTAATGCCTGCACCCGGGTCTCCCCCATGATAAAGACCTTTTGAAGTTCCCTGATGCGAATGAATGAAGAAGAAATCATTGGATAATTTATTCTAGAAGAAATAGTAACGCCCGATTGTAAGATTGCTTAAAATTGCCTTGAGAAAACCAGGTACGGCAAAGAGAAGCATATAGATCAGCAAAGTTCCTGCTGAGGCAAAAAATACTTTATTCTTGTTCAGTCCCGAGAAATCCCTGACCCCAATCCCGATCAAAACGCACATCCACAAGAAAAAGAGATCGATCATCCCCAAAAATGCCGCTACATACGCTGCAAAACCGGTCACATCAGAAGCAAGGAGTCCCGAAAGACCCTGCCCATTGATGGGGGTATGCGTGGCAAGCATGGCGATGATCTGCACAAGTGAACGCAGCCCAAGAGGCAGCATCCCCCAGCCGACCAGGTTATAAGATCTAAGGCTTGGAGCATGGCTGCCCGACATGGTCAGTATCAGATGCAGTATGCTGCTGAGCAGGAACCAGGAAAGCCAGATCGAGACCAGGGCAAAGAGGACCGGGAAGACATATAAAAATAACGGGGAAGTCTGAGTTGCCTGGGCATTTAAGAACTGGGCTTGTTGTTCTGCAGAGTAATACTGGAAATCAGGCGGCGTGGTCAGCCCCATTTGGATCATATTCCGGCGGATTGGTGCTGTCACCAGCACCTGGATCAGCGCCAGCGCTGAAAGGACGAGCAGCGGTACCAGCCAGGCATTCTTTTGCTGTTGGTTTACAGCATGCAAGGTTTGCCGGGGTTTTAGAAATAATTTGTACAGCCAGTCAAAATGATACTTGGAGTCTTTTTCAGCGGCAACTGGTTCGATGACAGAATTCATACATACCTCTCCGATTGGATGGTTACCTTTACAAGACGCTGCTCCCCTATTATAAGTTCCCTTTTTATCAATTCCAAACCCCAAATGCTATAATTCTGGTCTATGGAGGTGTCATGCAAATAAGGATCGGGTTGGAAAACGAGATTGAGGGCAGGTCACTGGCGTGGCTGCTGGATTTTCCGGGTTGTTTTGCTTACGGCAAGGATGGCACTGAAGCTATTTTACGGACGCCTCAAGCCCTGATTGCCTTTCGTGAATGGGTGGCAGAGCGTGCGAAAAATTCCTGGCTTGAGGACCTCGAGGATTTTGATATTGCACTCACTGAGATCTTTGAATGTTACAAAGTAAAAAAAGATAACGGCGAGTATGAAGTGAATGCCTGGTTCAATGATGATCTCCGGTCACTATCGAATATTGAGATTGAGCGGGGAAAAATGCTGCTCGAGTGGAGCCGGGTTGACCTTGAATCCCTGGTTGCTCCGTTAACTAAAGACCAGCTGGAACAGAAATTCAACGGTGAACGTTGGAGTATTAGCGGTGTTATCCGTCATGTGGCAAATGCCAACTGGTGGTACCTGGACAGGCTCGACCTGGCAGGGATCGACTTGAACGCAGTCAGCAACAATTCCATCGAACGTCTTAACACAATACAGCAGGAATTGCTTCAGGTGCTTCCAACGCTGATCAATCAATCATTTACCATTCAGAAAGAGGATGAAACCTGGTCTCCGAGAAAAATGCTGCGGCGGGCCATCTGGCATATGCGCGATCACTATTTTCATATCGAGCGACTTTTAAGCCTCTTATGAAGAGTTAGCCAAAAACCGGTTAGTATACAGTAATGATAAGTCGTGGATTTTTTGCCAAAGCCTGTGCTAAACTTGAATTCACGCGAAATTAATCAAATCTGCGTAAAATTGAACTAATGGGCAAGGTTTTTTATCGATTATTGGTGGTAATCGGCTTACTGTTTGGTATAGTCGTAATTTTGGATGGAAACTCAAAGCTTCTTTCTGCAAGGGCGGATTCTGAACCCACCCCGGGACCAAACCGAAAAACAACCATCCAGGTTGATGCCTTGGAATATTACTGGTGGCTGGTCTACTGGTCTGATAATACGGTGGTATGCACCATCACCGTGGACCATGAAGGAAAACCGACCAACAACGATGTGCTGACCAACTGCGGCTCAGCGATTTTTAACCAATGGCAAAACACCCCCGCCTGTACCGGCGAAGAGAATGGTGCTGCTCTCCAGGCGTGCAAAGGGATGTATCTTCACAATGTTGGTCAGAAAGCAATAATCGAAGATGTCGAAATAGACCTGGCACCAGCAGTGATCTGGGTGGAAATCTCAGGATGCCAGTATGACCCCGAAACCGGGATATGCTCTGGTTCACCTTCCTTATTGTTTAAGGGGGAAGAAACCCTTCCTGATCAGACAATCACTGTTCTTCATATAAAACTGGATTCTCAGGAATACACCTGCAATTCCAGTGAATGCACGGTGGCGCTGCCTGCCACGGGTGAAAAAGGCATCCCCTTTAGTTTTTGGGGAGAGTCAAGTTATGGCGATTCAACGTACTTATATGAAGGATTAGTACGCGCTGTCCCTGTACAAGGGACGGTCATCGAAAACAACCCGTCCGCTTACTATGTAGATATCCTGAGCCCTCAATGGAAAACCGGTTCGATTGCCAGTTGTGATGAAACCTGGCAAGTATTTCCTTCCATTGGCAAACCGCCCGTCTGGCTGGATACCCCCTCAGATGCAGCCGGATTACAAACCTCCATCCCCTATTACTACCTCGCCGCCATGCTCATTCGTAATAACATGGTGGATGCCAGTTCCTGTCCGAACGGTGGACTGGAATCGAACATTGCTGCCAACCAGTGCGGAATTGAGACGGCTCAACCTGAAGTAACCACCTGGCAAAACCAGTTTGATGAGGAGATCCATCAGACATCGGTTGATACAGGAATCCCCGGACAATTACTAAAAAATATGTTTGCCCAGGAAAGTCAGTTATGGCCGGGTGTATATAGCAATATAAGAGAGACGGGTTTTGGCCACCTCACCGAAAATGGCGCGGATGCAGCCCTGCTCTGGAATCGAAGCTTCTACGACCAGTTTTGCCCGCTGGTTTTATCCTCTGCCACCTGCTCCAGGGGTTTTGCCACTTTGACTGAGGAACAACAGAACCTTCTGCGCGGAGCATTGGTCCAAAAAGTGAATGCCTCCTGCAAGGATTGTCCGACCGGTATCGATCTGACCCAGGCTAACTTTAGTATTCCTGTTTTTGCGCAAACGCTCATCGGCAACTGCAGCCAGGTGAATCGCCTGCTTTACAACGTGACCCACCAGGAAACCAGGGCTGTTGCGAGCTATACAGACCTGTGGCGATTTACTTTGGTAAACTACACTGTGGGTCCCGGGTGTTTGTTTGAAGCCATTAACCGTACATACAAAGCCAATGATGAGCTCACCTGGGTGAATGTAGCCGCCAACCTCGCCGAAGCCTGCCGCCCGGCAGTGGATTACGTGGTGAAAATCAGCCAGGGTGACACAGAAGGCAATATCGCATTCTCCACCCCGCTGCCCACCGCCACCCGGACTCCTACCAAGCCCACTGCAACGGTTACCAAAACGCACACTCCAACGCTAACCAAAACACCCACCAGTACTGTCACCCCCAGTGTGACTGCCAGCCCGTCGCCCACAGAAACAGCCACGCCTACTCAAACCCCCACGCCGACCATGACACCTACAGTCACCGTTGCCCCTTAATCTACACATCAGTTCCAGACGCCTGCTAACTTAGTTCCACAGTGAGGACATGCTCCATCAGACGTGACCAATTTCTCAAGTATCCAGAATCCCCGGCGCTTGATCAGCGGTTTTGCACATTTCGGGCAATAGGTATCTTCCAGGGAGCCTACCCTGCCGGGAAGGTTGCCTGCATAAACATAATTCAGCCCTGCTTCCTGCCCGATCTCTGCAGCCCGCTGCAGGGTGCTCGCGGGGGTTGCCGGAGCATCCAGCATCTTGTAATCCGGGTGATACGCCGTCACATGCCAGGGTATATCGGCTGAAATTTCCTTAATGAATCGACTGGTTTCCCATAATTCCTCGTTGGAATCGTTAAATCCTGGAATTACCAGCGTGACAATCTCCACCCATAAACCGGCTTCTTTGGCGCTGCGTATCGTGTCCAGGACCGGCTGAAGCCGTCCGCCCATCTGTCGGTAGCGCTCATCGCGCATGGATTTCAGGTCAACTTTTAGACCATCCAACACCGGCCGCAGGTATGCCAGCGATTCCGGGGTGGCGAATCCATTGGAAACAAAGGCGGTTTTCAAGCCAGCTTGCTTTGCCAGCGTAAAAACCGATACCGCCCATTCGACTGAAATGAATGGCTCGTTATAAGAAGAAGCAATGCATTCAGCGCCGTTCTGCTGGGCAACCTGCACCATCCTTTCGGCATCGATTTCCCTGACACCGATCCATTTGGAGTCAATGTCTTCATCCCGCAAAACCTGCGAGGTTTCCCAGTTCTGGCAAAAAGAACAGCGAAAGTTGCAGCCGAGCATGCCAAAGGTGAGCACCTGGCTGCCTGGCAGAAAATGGGAGAAAGGTTTTTTCTCAATCGGGTCAACTTGTAACCCTGCCACATAGCCGCCTGGAGTTTTTAGGATGCCATTTTCGTTGAAGCGTACCCCGCAAATTCCATGAATCCCCTCAACCAATTTGCAGCGGTGTGCGCAAGCCAGGCAGCGAAGCGCGTTATCCCCTTCTTTTTCAAAAAGGACGCCGGGTATAGTCAATTGATTGAGTCGGTTTTCAAGCTGCATGGATGCCTCTAAAATTGATTATAGCCCTGGTGCGATGTGCAATTCAAGCGGGGGTGGTAAAACCAGGATGTGGTAAACTCCGATTATATGGATGAGAAAACCTTAAAAACCCTCGAGTTTCCGCGGGTGGTTGAAAAACTGGCTGAATACGCCGCCTTCAGTGCCTCTGCTGAACTGGCTCGAGCACTCGTACCTGCCACCACGCTAGACGAAGCACTCTCCCGGCAGGCGAGAACAACGGAAGCCTCCAAACTCCTGAGCATTAAAGCGGATGTGAGCGTTGGCGGTGCCCATGATATCCGCCCTCTGGTCACGTTAGCCAGCCGCGGTGGGGTGCTGACCGAATCAGACCTGCTGGCAGTTAGCGGCACCCTAATCAGTTCGCGCAGCCTGGCGCGGAATTTCGAAAAGAACGCAAAAGATTTCCCGCACCTGGCGGAGATCACCCGTCTTTTCCCGCCGCCGCCCGGGATTATCGAGGCCATTTCGCGCTGTATTTCCGACCGCGCCGAGGTTTTGGATAACGCTTCGTCAAAACTGGCATCCATACGTGCGGAGATAAAAATTTCGCATTCGCGTTTGCTCTCCAAATTGGAGAGAATGCTGGGCGATCCACACACCTCCCCTATGCTGCAGGAATCGATCATCACGCAACGCAATGGAAGATATGTGGTCCCGCTGCGGGCGGAATTCAAGGGCAAACTGAAATCCATCATCCATGACCAGTCCTCTTCCGGCGCCACGCTTTTTGTGGAACCTCTGGCTGTTGTGGACTTAAATAACCAGTGGCACGAATTGCAGCTGGCAGAGCGCGATGAGGTCCGCCGTATCCTGGCTGATCTCTCGGCAAAAGTTGGCGATGAAGCTGCTGCCATCAATGGCATTGTCACCGCCCTGGCGCAATTCGATTTTGCCCTGATGTGCGCCAAGTACGCGCATTCACTGAAAGCCAGTGAGCCTATTCTCAAACCGGTGAGTCCTCCTGCCAAACTTCATCACCCCGGCACCTGCATCAAGCTCTTCCACGCGCGGCACCCGCTACTGGATCAAACCACCGTTGTGCCAATCGATGTGGATCTCGACGCACAGACTTTTGCTGTGGTCATCACCGGACCCAACACCGGCGGCAAGACAGTGACCCTTAAGACCGTAGGATTGATGGTAATCATGGCGCAGTGCGGGCTGCACATTCCGGCTCAATCCGGCTCTGAATTGAGCTTTTTTGACAACATCTTCGCCGACATCGGAGATGAGCAATCGATCGAACAATCTTTATCCACCTTTTCCGGGCACATCACCAACATCGTACGCATCCTCAACCGCGCCAAAACCAAAACCCTGGTGTTGCTGGACGAACTCGGCGCGGGGACGGATCCGCAGGAAGGATCCGCATTGGCGCGTGCAATTATGCTTTACCTGGTCAACCGCCGGATCCCGTGCTTCATAGCCACCCATTACCCCGAATTAAAAGCACTGGCACACATCACCCCCGGGGTGGTGAATGCCAGCATGGAATTTGATCTGAAAACTTTGCGGCCAACGTATCACCTTACCATTGGAATTCCCGGCCGTTCAAACGCGCTGGCAATTGCCAAACGCTTGAATTTGCCTGATGAGATCCTTGATTCAGCCCGAACAATGATCGATCCGGCAGAGTTGAAATCCGAAGAACTGCTAAACGAAATCCATCACCAGCGGGAGATAGCCCGCAAGGCACGCTCTGCTGCAGACCGGGATCGTTCCCTGGCGATCAACCTCAAGCAGGAACTCGCCACCCGCCTGGAAAAAATTGATGAGGAGCGCAGGCAGGCAATCGAAAAGGCGCGGTTGGAAGCCCAAAAAGAGGTTGATGAACTACGTGCTGAAGTGGATGTGATTCGCAAGGAATTATCCCGCGCGCGGCAGCCGCTGGAAGCATTGAAAGCTGTTGAACAAAAAGTAGAACGACTTGAAGAGAGTGCCAGCGCTCCAGTAGAGAAAGCTCCCCCCAGGAATACTTCTCGAAAAGTACTGCCCAAGATCGGCGCCAAAGTTAAGATTGGCTCCATGCAATCAGAAGGGGTCATCACCGCACTAGGCGACGGGGATGTTGAAGTGCAGGTTGGCAATCTGCGGGTTCGAGTAAAAAATAGTGATCTCAACCCGGTTTCGGGCGAGATCATTGACAAGTCGGAGATTGTAAAAACAAAGAAAAACTCCAATGAGGGATCACCACAGAGCAGACCGGCAATTTTCAGACCTTCGCCGGGCATGGAGATTGACCTGCGCGGGCAGCGGGCTGAAGACGCCCTGGATGCGCTCGATATCTACCTTACCAATGCCTACGCCTCCGGTATGCCGTTTGTACGAATCATCCACGGCAAGGGTACCGGTCGCCTGCGCCAGGTAATCCGCGATCTCCTCAAAGACTCAGAACTGGTGAAAAGCTACGAGGAGGGGGGAGAGAAGGAAGGCGGCGAGGGAGTAACCATCGCCCATCTTGCATCCGATTAAATCAAAAGGTCGGCAGAATCTTTCCCCTGGATTCTTCCGACCTTAGTGCATGAGGTCCCTGTAACTCATGCGCACATGGCGTTGCAGTTGCACAATTTATACAACAGCAACATTGACAAAACATTGACATTCCTAGAGGGACCTGAGTATCTTTTTACGGTAAACAAGGTAAAGTCTTCTCAAAGTCGGCATTGTTGATTTTTCTCCGATCAAAGATAAGCTCTTGATAAGTTCTGTTTTGACAGCACGTTTTTCTTCAGGAAGTTCTAATAATCTGTATAAACCGGAACAGGCAGTGATGCGCGTCCATACGTATTGCATCTCCATTTCTTCTGAAAGCATGGATCTATAAATGGCAATCGCGCTGTCCCTGTTGCCCAGGTTGAATTCAGCCTCGGCTTGTAATCCCATCCCATAAAAAGTGGAGATCTGGTATTTCCTGTCTGCAATCTCCCGGATAACAGCCTGCATTTCGGACAAGGCAGTTTGGTCACCCATTGAGGCTTTCAATCCGAGTAATACCATTCTTCCCGGCAGTTTAACCACTGTCAAGTGGAGATTCTCAGCTAATTCAATGAGGCGTTCGAGCCGTTCTCTTGATTCTTTCCAGTTCCCCCCATCAATAAGTGACAGGCAGAAATAGATTTCACTTTCGAATTCACCAAAATGCCGGGGGTCCTTACTCATCCCAAGACGCAGCATTTTTTGAGCCGCTTTTAAATCCCCATACAATCGATAAAGCTGTCCACCGATGCTGCAAGCCATTTGAAACACTGCTTCATGTTGAAATGGCTTTTCGCGGTCGTACGCCAGTTGAAAATGATTCCAACATGCATCCATATCCCCCATTGCCAGATAGATTCTTGCCAGCAGTACATCCAGCATAGACTGCCACCACCGCATATTCAGGTTAATGACAAGTTGATACACCGCCTTGGCATTCTGCAGGGCTTTCTGGTAGTTCCCGGTGAAATAATACCCGGAAGCCAGGGTAAACACTGCCTGCATATTGGCTGATCGCCTTTTTACCAGCAGGCTCAATTTTACAGCCTGATCGCCCACCTCAATCGTCTTTTGCGGCCAACCAGACTCGATATAGAGCAAGCCTAATTGGGACAGGATGTTGATCATTGCATCATTCTCTAAGTTGCTCTGGATTTTCGGTAAATGTACCAGGGCGCTTTCAAAAACCGCAATGGCTCCTGCCAGATCATTCTTTCGGGTTAGTAAAATTCCCATGCGTGCTGCAAGCTCAAGTTTTTCACCTAAGTAATTCGTCCGGTCAATGTAGAACTGGGCGTGCCTGATCGCCTCGATTCCCTCATCGATATTCCATTGCATACCAAGCGTACGTCCCTTTCCGCTCCAACCGACTCCAAGGAGAAGCGGATTTTGAATTTCTTCTCCAATTTTTAGGCATAGGTCATATACCTTTTCGCAGGTGGGCACGTCTGAAAGGTCATAAGCAAGGTTCCCCCAACTATTTACTAGCAAGTACACGTTATCCACCAGTGTCTCCGGCGGCAGTTTGGTAACCAGTCTGGCTGCCCGGTCATAGGCAGTATACCGATCAGATGTAGAATAACGGGTACGCGCAAATTCAGCTGCCTGCAGCCAAGATTGAAAAGCCTCTGTGAACTCCCCTGCTTCTTCATAATGGTAAGCATACCTGGAGGCAAATTCCAACCGGTTGCCGTACACTTTAATCAGCGCTTTTACAGCTTTTAAGTGCAGGTGGCGCTTTCGCAATGGTGACATTTCGGTCAGGATTACTTCACGGATCTGGTCATGATCAAAGAAATACCCCGTTCCTGTTTCAGGGTTTTCTCGGATGGAAATGATCGAGGTTCTCTCGAGCTCTTCCAGCGCGGATATGATCTCTGTAGTCGGCAATTCTTCTGTGGCTTCAACCACCTCGGGCATAAAGAACTGCCCCAGAACCGAAGCGGCTTGTAAAATCCGCATTGCATTTGGGGTCAATGCATGTGTTTTTTCGCTGATCAACGCCTTAATTGTGTCAGGAATCGGGTAAAGACTGGTTGAGGAATAATTTTTGAAATCAAATTTTAAGGATAATAGGGATTTTAATCCTTCCACAATAAAATATGGGTTTCCACCGGTTTCCAGGTAGAACTTATCAATAAATTCCTGCTGCACATCAAAACTCGTCATTTTGTGAATCAACAAGGTGGCTTCATCTTTCGTTAGTGGTGGAACTTCGATCTGCTCGATCAACCCTTTAACCAAATAACGATCGGTAAAGATCTCCACCTTGCGATTGGATTCTTCTTTTCGAGAGCACAAAATAAGAAGTCCATATTTCTTGTAAAAATCCCGGTCACCTAGATAAGCCAAAAAATCGATTGTGGCATCATCACACCAAAGGATGATATCTATGACCCACAATAATGGTTTCTTTCTTGCCAGGATGATCAACAATTGATGGAGCGCTTCACACGTCAGGAGGAAATCATCTTTTCCCTCTGTATCGTTTCTGGGTTCCTCCGGGTTGGGGTTTACATCGATCAGGTCTGGAAACAAATCATGCAAGATTGCGCGATGTGTAGTAGATAATTCCAGCCATTCTTCCGGTCGAACCGCAGCCCTCAAACCTTCAATGATTGGTTCAAAAGGCGAGCATTTTACCATGGGTTTACCGGAACAAAAGAGAAGCCGCGGTTTTCGCTGCAGGTTCTGATAAAACTCTTCTAACAGTCGATTCTTGCCAATTCCCGATACCCCCCTGATGGAGACAATTCCCTTGCGGTTTAGAGCATTCCTTAATCGTTCCATCAGGTTTGCGCGTCCAACAAAAGGAACCGGATGCGCCTCGATGCCTGGCCATTCAGATTGATCGATTTCGACTTCACCGTGGTTCTCAAGGATTCTTGTTCGTAATTTTAGGATCGAACCCGGGATTTCCTGCCCCGCGGAATGAGCATATAGATTCTGCAGGTAAGCGATGAATTCGAGTGCGTCCTTGGGTCTGCCGTGGTCGATCAGGCAATTGACTAAAAGGAAATTGTTGTCATCACTCATAGGATCAATTTCCCGTGTTCTGCTTAACCACATGATCGCTTCTTCCAAATCGCCGACTGCAATACAGTGGCTTGCAAGCCTCTCCTCAATTCTCAGCCGGATGTAATCGTATGCCTGACTTGAGATACTGAGGAAATCCTCAAATCCGCTGGGGAGTGTATTGCTCATTCCTTCCAAATTAAATTCGCCGCGGCAGAGCGTAAGTGCTTTTCGCATTTCCGCATATAACCAGCCCGGCAATACCACATCTCTCTTAAAATCCGCACTTTCAAGAATTGGGTCTGTAATTTTCTTAAACTCTAGCCCGTCAACATAAACCTTTTTTGGATCCAGCGAAATATCGCCCAACTGGGTTATGAGTACTGATGGATCAGGCAGTGATGCCCGTAATTTACTCAAAGCTTCACGCAGTAACTTACGCGCACTGACATCTTCTTTTTCTGGCCAAAAAATCTGGCAAATCGTACTTCGGTGGACTGGTTTCCACTGCATTGCCAGGTAGAACAAAATCAGTCTAATTTGCTGGCGGGCGATCTTAACCGGCACCCCATCCCAGGTGATCAACGGCTGACCTAACATGAGTATGCGTAATCGCTGGGATTCCATCGTTGTCGGGCTATTTCTGTTGGATTTCCCGTGCCTGGGTTAACGCTTCCTGTGCGGCATTGAGGTTGGCTTCGCTCATGCTGCCATTCATCTGCGCCAACTCAACAATACGTCCGGTATCATCCAGTACATCAACGCTGGTGACTGTTCTTCCATCACTAATAAGCTTTTGAACCTTGAAATGCCTGTCGCCAAAGGCAGCCAGTTGAGGAAGATGGGTGACACACATCACCTGGTGAGTACGCCCAAGGTGCCATAATTTCTCTCCGACAACAAAACCCACCCTGCCACCGATGCCCTGGTCGATTTCGTCAAAGATCAACGTAGGCACGTAATCTGCCCGAGCAAGCACGTTCTTCAATGCCAGCATCAGACGAGAGGTCTCGCCGCCGGAAGCGATCTTCACCAGGGGTTTCAACCCTTCTCCGGGGTTGGGCGAGATGAGGAATTCCACCAGGTCAATGCCTGTCGGAGTTAAGAAATTATTGCTATCCTCTCCAAAAGATGTGGAGAACCTGGCGCCTTTCATATTCAGATCGGTCAATTCAGCTTCAACAGCCTTGCTGAGCGATGCTGCTGCTGTATGCCGCTTGGCTGAGAGAATCTGAGCCTTTTCAACTGCTTCTGACTGAAGCGCGGTCTCCTGCTCAGTGAGTTCCCCAATACGATCATTAGCTGTGGCAATGGTTTCAAGCTGCCTGCGGGCATCCAGCCCAAACTGGAGTGCCGATTCTATGCTCCCGCCATATTTTCGCTTGAGCTGATGGATCAATTCCAGGCGTTCTTCCACTTGCTCGAGCCGGCGGGGATTGTATTCAATAGTATCAAGGTAGTCACGAAGCGAAGCGCTCAGGTCAGCCAGCTGTTCGTTGAGCAGTTCCAGCTGGTCTGCCAACGGCTGCTGGCTGCTATCAGTGCGTGCCAGCGAGTTGATTAATTGCTGCGCCTGCCCCAGCAGGTCACCCGCCGAGGAGGAATCCGGACTGCTTTCATCGAGCAGCGCAATTGCCTGCTGGGCGGAAGCAGATAGCGATTCGGCATTTGCCAGCCGGCTGCGTTCCTGTTCCAGTTCTTCATCTTCGCCGATTTTGAGCTGCGAGGCTTCTATCTCCTGCGCCTGGAAGGTCAGCAGTTCAGTACGCCGCGTGGACTCCTGTTCCAATTCGCGTAATTCCTTCAGCTCCCGCCGCACGGCACTCAGCCGTTGGTAGGCGCTTTTATACTCGCTCAGCTCGGTCTCAACCGCGGCATAACGATCCAACAGGTTGAGGTGTGAACGCTCGTCCAGCAGGGATAAATGTTCCGTTTGTCCGTGAATATCCACAAGGAACGACCCGAGCTCCTTCAACAACCCGACATTCACACTGCGCCCGTTGACGCGCGCGATCGCTCTGCCTTCAATGCGGATCTCCCGCGCCAAAGTGAGTGTATGTGAATCCTCGAAAAGCTCCTCGCGTTTGAGGATCTCCGTAATCTCATTTTTTGTGGAATCCGGAATAACGAACGCAGCTTCCAAAATCGCCCGGTCAGCCCCGTCGCGCACCATGGCAGCATCCACCTTGCCGCCCACCAACGTGTTGATGGCATCCAGAATGATGGACTTTCCTGCGCCAGTCTCACCGGTAAAGATCATTAATCCGTCACTGAAACGGATTTCCAGCTCCTGGATTATGGCGAAATTGGTGATGCGCAGTTCTTCCAGCATTGGCAGCCTCTACAGGCGGATTCCTTTCAGACGGTAATAGACAGTACTGGCGCACAGGATGCCGAACAAAGCCGGCCAGAGGACGCCAATCAGGCTTGCCAGTCCGGTGGTAAAACTCGCCAAAAAAGTGAATATTGCCAGGTATACCGGTGAGAATAGGCTTCCCACCAGGGCAGCACCCGCCGCTGCTAATGGCAGCCACTTACCGCGGCGTTTGCGTGTTGCCAGTCGTACCGCCTCGGCGATGATCATGCCGGCAACAGGCGCCAGAAACAGGATGAAAAATCCTAAGGAGTTGGATATCAAACTGCCCACCACACCCAGCGCGCCAGCCACTAGCACTGCCACCGGATAATCCCACCAGCGGGCGGTTTCAAAGATCTTCTGCTGCCCGCGCACACATTCCTTACAGCGGTAGCCGGTGGGGGTCAATACCGCACACGAAGTACACATTGGCCGTTCGCAGCGGTTGCATCGCAGCACCGTCTCGCGCTGCGGATGGTTGTAGCAGTACATTTTCTCTGTGGGGGAATCGCTCATTATTTGGCACCAATGGATGGATTTTGTTCCATGTAATTGCTTAGATTGCGGTAAAAATAACCTTCGTCCTGAAAAACAATGAACTTCAGGCTGAACTCGCTTCTTTTTACAAATACTACATCATTGTTTTTGAGGCTCACCGGGGCGTGCCCATCCACGCTCATCACGGCCGGGTGATCGCTGGTGGTGGTGATCTCCACGCTTGCGCCTTCCGGCAGGACTACCGCCTGGTTCATCGACAGATGCGGCGCCACCGGTACAATCAGGAAGTTTCGCAACTCCGGGGGAAGCACAGGACCACCCACTGCCAGGGAGTATGCGGTGGAACCGGTGGGGGTGGCGGCAATCAGCCCGTCCGCCACATACGATGCCAGGCTGTATCCATCCACTTTGGCATGCAGCCGGATCGGTCTCACCACATTGCTGCGGCAAACCACCACATCATTAATCACGGGATAAGTTCCCAACAGATTTTGCTCACGCCAGTGTTCCGCCTGCAGCATCATGCGAGTTTCAATCTTGTAAGCGCCGCTGAACAGGCGCGGCAGGGTTTCCTTCCAATCCTCGCGGGTAAGCTGCATGAGAAACCCAAATCTTCCCAGGTTAATGCCCAGCACAGGGATTGCCAAAGGTGCCGCCAGGTGCCCGGCACGCAGCATGGTGCCGTCGCCGCCAAGCGCGATCACCAGGTCAAATTCACGGGTCGCCAGCCTTGCAGCCAGCTCCTCTGAGTCGGTGCGGGCGGTGAACACGGTGTCGGCATACTTAGCGAGTAAGGCGTTAACCTGCACGGCTTCCGCCTGCGCACCGCTGCTGCGCGGGTGGTAGACCAGGGCAATTCTTTTAATCGATCCTGAGGTTTTGGACATGGTGCTTTTATTATAACGATTTTTCTGGAGCGTGATTATTCTAGGCGAAAAACCAATCCTTCAGCAGTTCGTTCGATTTGGAAAAAGCCGCATTTCTGCAGCACCCGTGCCGATGCCGGGTTTGAGTGCGCAGTAAAAGCGTATAAGGGTCGATCTGGAATTTCTTCTAGAAATAATTGCAGCGCGGCGGTGGCGATGCCCCTGCCCCAGAATTCCCGCCCCAACCAGTAGCCCACCTCGCGCCTGCCCTCGAGGATGAAGCTAACCACATTCCCGGCGACCTGCCCCTCATAAAGGACCGTGCGTAGAATGTTGAGCGGGTCTGCCATGATCCTGTGCCAGTGGGTGTAGAAATCGGCTTCGGTACGGATGGGGAAATCCGCCATGCGCGCCGCTTCTTCATCCACCTGGTGCAGGTAGAAGGTGGGAAGATCAGAAGCGGTAAGAGAGCACAATTTTGTATTTATTATCGGTTAAGTTGCTACCGCCCCGAAGTATCGGGGCGGTATAATGCATTTTTTCAGGTTTTCTTAGATGCTATCCCCCGGTAATTTTCCCGCGAATTTCTGAAGCGCTTCCTGCAGATGCTGTTCGCGCAGGCTCAGGGTCAGGTCAGCGCGTGTGCGTTCGATGATGCCGCGGACTAAATCCGTCTGGCGGCGCAGCCCGTTGGTGATGGCATCCGGGTAATCCATGGTCACAAGCACGTTGTAAATGTCATCCATGGCGTTCAACAGGCGCTCGGCGTCTTCCGAGTAGCCCATGCGCAGGATATCCAGGCACTTGCGCCGCAGCTCGCCGATCGTTTCTGCCAATCCATTAAGATAGGTGGCATACTCGATCCCCAATTCCTCAGGGGTCGGCAGCGGTGTGTTCTCGATCAGCGCCACCGTCAGGCTGGCTTCGGCAAATTCCTTGATGGCGTCCTGGGTGTATCCGGCATAATAGAGATCTGGGTAAGAAGCCAAGTCGCGCTGGATGTTGAGCGTGAGCACATGCGCTTCCATCAGAAGCTCATGTGCCTGCTGGCTTTCGTTGCGGTGGATGGCACGGATGGTGTGCGCTGAAAGGCGGGTGAGCTGCCGCGCCTGCGTCAGTGCCTGGTCGCGTACAGTGGTACGCTCATCCAATACCTTTTTGGCTTTTTCGATCAGGGTTTCAAATTCCTGCATGGTTAGTTTTCCTCCGGTGGTTTGGGCGGGTGAACCTGCTTGAACAAATCGCTGGCCAGCCCGGAATCACCGGGGAGCTGAACCTCACCAAAAGCAGCTTCGTATCGCGAAAGGTTCTCCGCCAATGCACGCAGCAGTAGTTTTGCCCCGACAGGTGACATGAGAATGCGCGCCAGCACTGTGAATCTGGGCTGTGCCGGCAGCATGCGGCTGAAATCCAGGATGATCTCCGAAGGCGTATGGCTGATGCGCGCCAGGTTGGAATATAACGGCTCTAAATCATCCGGCATCTCCAATGGCGGCATGCCGGAGCCCGGGTTCGCGGGTTGCGTTGTCATAGAGTGCTCCCTTAGAAGGGAATATCTTCCGCAGGCGCCTGTTCCATATCTTCTTCAGCGCCCGTTCCGCTTCCTTCAGATTTGGCGGAGAGGAATTTTACAGTGTTGGCGTTGACCTCAAAAGTTGCACGCGGGGTGCCGTCCTGACCTGTCCACACCCGGGGTCCGCCAGATTTATCCGCGGTCAGGCGACCTTCAACCAGCACCAGTTTCCCTTTTTGCAGGTAAGTGTTGCAGGTTTCCGCCAGCTTACCCCAGGCAGAAACCTTAAACCAAACGGTTTCCTTTACAGGTTTGCCGGATTGATCGGAATAACTGCGGTCAGTGGCCACCGAAAAACTGGTGACTGCCTGCCCGGTGGGGGTGAAGCGCATTTCGGGATCACGCCCAAG
>CAYRXB010000018.1:0-27835 GCA_964428125.1 uncultured Anaerolinea sp. | reverse complement strand
CTATTCGAGAAGGTGGTCTGACGGTTGGCGCCGGCGTGATCACAAAAATCATTGCCTAATTAGAAGGAGCGTCAGTCAGATCGTTTGACTGCAAGAAATACTATGGCATCAAAAAAGAAAGACGTAAGACCCGTGATCACCTTTGCATGCAACGACTGCAAAGAACGTAATTACACATCAGAAAAAAACCGCCGCAACGATCCGGGCCGCATGGAAATTAGCAAGTACTGCCCGCGCTGCAAAAAGCACACCCTGCATCGCGAGACGAAGTAGTCTGTTTTCGCCTGTGAGGCGGGAATTAATTCCCGCCTTGCAGCATACAGGCCAGTAGCTCAATTTGGCAGAGTGCCTGTCTCCAAAACAGGAGGTTGCGGGTTCGATTCCTGCCTGGCCTGCCAGGAAGACGGCGCCGTCGCAATGGCGGCGTTTTAGCGCTAATAACAAGGAGTTTGACGTGGCTGATAAAACTGATCGAACCAAAAAAGAAGGCCGCATCAAGCGGTGGTGGCGAGAGACCATAGGCGAACTTCGCAAGGTTAACTGGCCGACCCCAAAGGAAGCCTGGCGCCTCACCAAGATCGTCATCCTGGTGATCCTTGCCATGGGTCTATTGCTTGGTGGACTTGATTTCGGTTTTACCAAGCTGATGGGTTTGATTTTTGGATAATCCTGCTCCCTGGAGCAAGGTTGGTGAATAATGGATGCGTTTGACGAGCAATATCAGGATGATATCGAGAATACCGAACCGGTGGAAAGCACATCGGCTGGTCAGTTAAACGTTCCTGCTGATGATATTTTGGAATCCTCCGTTGAAGCCTCAAAGATCGAGCCCCCGGCCAATCTTCAGGCAGGAACTGACCGCGCGTGGTACGTGGTTCATTGTTACTCGGGATACGAGAACAAGGTCCGTTACAATCTCGAACAGCGTATTGAAACTATGGGGATGAAAGACCGTATTTTCGATGTGGTCATCCCGACTCAGGAAGAGATCGAAGTCAGGGAAGGCAAACGCCGAACCGTTGAGCGCCATGTATTCCCGGGTTACGTCCTGGTTAATATGATCCTTTCCGAGGAATCGTGGTATGTGGTACGCAACACACCGGGCGTCACTGGTTTTGTGGGAATGGGAAACGACCCCACGCCCCTGCGCCCCGAGGAAGTGCAGCAGATCCTGCGCCGTATGGAAGCGGAAGCACCGCATGTGAAGGTTACATTCAAAGTCGGCGAACGGGTTCGCATCATTGATGGACCGTTCAATGATTTCCGTGGCATTGTTTCTGAAATTGATATGGAAAAAACCAAGGTCCGGGTGATGGTCAACTTCTTTGGCCGTGAAACACCTGTTGAGCTTGACTTTTTGCAGGTAGAAAAATCGTAGTAAACCGAAAGGTTAGTTCGTGGGAGGGTGCTCCCCAATATCACCCGTTATAACCACAAAGGAGAGAAAAAGTGGCAAAGAAATTTAAAGCAATTGTTCGTTTGCAGATCGCGGCTGGAAAAGCCAACCCTGCACCCCCCATCGGCCCTGCACTTGCCGGACATGGGATTAACATCATGGCATTCTGTAAGGAATACAATGCCCGCACTCAGAATCGTGCCGGCGACATCATCCCTGCAGAAATCACCGTCTATACAGATGGTTCCTTTACCTTCGTCCTCAAATCGCCTCCCGCCTCCGTGCTGCTCAAAAAAGCTGCCGGTATTCCGAGCGGCTCCAAGGTACCCAATCGCGAAAAAGTTGGCAAAGTAACCCGTGCCCAGATCCGCGAGATTGCGGAACTTAAGATGAAAGATATGAATGCCATCGACATTGAAGGTGCCATGCGCCAGATCGAAGGCACCGCCCGCAACATGGGCATTACTGTAGAAAAATAGTTTGTGGGAGGGTGCTTAGAACACCCGTTTGCACCACGAAGGAGAAAAAATGGCAAAACACGGTAAGAAATACTTGGAAGCTCTTTCCAAGGTAAATGTTGAACAAACTTATGACCCTCGAGCAGCCGTTGCGCTGGCCAAGGAAACCTCGTACGTTAAGTTTGATGCGACCATCGAAGTCCACCTGCGCATGGGATTGGATCCACGCCAGGCAGATCAACAGGTGCGTGATGTGGTCGTACTGCCTAATGGCCTCGGCAAAACTGTCCGCGTGTTGGTATTCGCCCAGGGTGATGGCGCAAGCAAAGCCCAGGAAGCCGGCGCGGATTTTGTAGCCGATTCCGATGAGATGATCAATAAAATTGCCGCCGGTTGGACTGATTTCGATGTGGCAATTGCCACCCCCGATATGATGGGTAAAGTGGGTAAATTAGGTCGTGTGCTTGGTCCCCGCTCCCTCATGCCGAACCCCAAAGCTGGTACTGTCTGCCCTGCAGATGACCTGCCGCGCGTGATCAAAGAAGCCAAAGCCGGTCGTGTGGAATTCCGCCTGGATAAAACCGCCAACATTCATGTTGCCATCGGCAAAGCTTCTTTTTCCGAACAGCAGTTATTTGAGAATTTTGCAGCATTAATTGATGCCATCAAGAAAGCCCGCCCGTCTGGCGCAAAAGGCATTTACATCAAGAAGATATCTGTGGCAGCCACCATGGGACCCGGTGTCAAGGTTGATCCTTTACAGGCAGTAACCATTTCACTGGCAGAATAGTGGTATAATATCGCTCGCTGAGCGATAAAAATCTCAGCGGTCACCGAAGAAAGCTGGTGCCTTAACAGGCTTAATTTCCCGCCCAGGTGAAGACTTGAACGAATTTTAGCCCTGATGGGCTGCAAAAAGTCTTTGCCTGGCAGATCCAGACAAAGACTTTTTATTTTGAAGGAAAGGAGGTAATTTTCATTGGCCTTTACAAAGAAACAAAAGGGTGACATGACCACCCATTATGAAGAATGGTTACAAAAGAGCCAGGCGGTTTATGTGCTCAATTATGTATCCATGAATATGAAAGCGATTGACGAGTTCCGTAACAAAGCTCGCGAAGCAGGAGCAGAAGTTCACCTGGTGAAAAACACGCTTTTCAGCCGTGCCCTCAAGGCGCAGGGATTCCCTGAAGCTGAGATTTTTGAAGGAACATCACTTGTTGGTTTCGCTTTCAATGATGCTGCCGCACTCGCCAAGACCTTTACAGAAGCCGCCAAAGGCTCTGAAACCGTCAAGGTAAAAGGTGGTTTTTTGGGCAAGGAGTTTATTTCAGACAAACAGGTGAAAGCCCTGGCTGACTTGCCTTCACTGCCCGTAATGCGCGCCACCCTGCTGGGTGTGCTCAACGCTCCCGCATCGAAACTTGTCCGCACTTTGGCAGAACCTGCCCGTTCACTCGCGGCTGTCGTCAAGGCGCATTCCGAGAAGGCATCTACCGCCGCCTGATCACTGTTGGTCCAGCCATTGGCTGGTAATAATTTGAATAAAAATAATCTGAAGGAGATTTAGAAATGTCTGATATCACCAAACTTGTTGATGAGCTGAGCAAGCTCTCTGTTCTCGAAGCCGCTGAACTCGTGAAAGCCCTCGAAGAAAAATGGGGCGTTTCCGCTGCCGCACCTGTAGCCGTTGCTGCTGGTCCTGCTGCTGCCGCTGCCACCGCCGAACCCGTGGAAGAGAAAACTGAATTTGACGTCATCCTCAAGGATGCCGGCCCCAAGAAGATCGAAGTCATCAAGGTCATCCGCACCCTTACCAACCTCGGACTTGTGGAAGCCAAAGCCATGTCCGAAACCGCTGGCGCCAAAGTTCTCTCCGCTGTCGGCAAAGAAGCAGCCGCCGATGCCAAGAGCAAACTCGAAGCCGCTGGTGGCGTTGTCGAACTTGCTTAGTCTCGAATAATCGCAAAAACTCCTCCGTATAGGAGGAGTTTTTTGTTTCAAGAACTGATTTCATCTTATGAAGGTTTTGCTGAAGATATTACCCCGCCACTGACTTGACCTGGCGGATTACCAGAACCACTTTGCCCATGATGCGCAGGCTCTTGGGATCATTCACGTAAATGGGTCCCATATTGGGGTTGGCTGGCTGCAGGCGGATGCGGTTGGGTTCTTTATAGAAATATTTAAGTGTGGTTTCATCCTTGTCGTCCAACCACACAGCCACCATCTCGCCGTTGTTGGCTGAAACGGCTTTTTTCATCACCACGATATCGCCGTCATTGACCATGGCGTCAATCATTGAATCGCCGTCCACCTCAAGTGCGAAAAGCTCGCTCACGTCTCGGGTGGGCAGCAGGCTGCGCGCAATATCCACACTGGATTCGGCATCATAATAGTTGAGGTCGCTGGCTGGCATGGGGATGGGTGCGCTGGCTACGATCCTGCCGGCTAGCGGGATGGAGACCATGCTTGCCAGAGTATCTGCCGCATTGCGGACACTGCTTGCAATTTTTTGCGAGAATTCTCCCAGGGGGGAGGTAGATTTGAGCACGCGGATACTGCGCGAAATACGGCCTTCTCGTTCAATATATCCCATCTCCTGCAGCTGGTTCAGGTAATAATCGATCAGTGATGTAGATTTTACGTTAATGGAATCGCCAATCTGTCGGATCGAGGGGGAATATCCATTAGCTTCCTGGAACTTGCTTAGAAATTCAAGGATTTTTTGATGGCGTTCGCTTAAACCTGGATGTCTTTTTGCCATATAGCCTCCGGGACCTGATTATCGGTCATTTGTACTATAATAATATCAGAACATTAGTTCTGTGTCAAGCAGCAATCTTTCCTCAGAAAATTGTGGTAAAATTACTGCAAAATACCCCCTGGGGGTATATGAGGAGTAAAGTAATGCCGGTCTATGAATACATTTGCGAAGTATGCGGTACTGATTTCGAAAAAATGATGCGTTTCGAGCAATCGGATCAGCTGCCGGAATGCCCCCATTGCAAGAGCAAGGAAACACGCAAGCGTCTTTCGTTGTTCTCATCTCGTGGGAATACAACTTCCACTACCGGGCTCGCTTCTTCCAGCAGTTGTTCGGGAGGACGGGGCGGATTTACTTGAGGATAATTACTCTTCCCTGCGTGCCAGGGAAAATTAATAAAATACCCTGTCTTTTTTGCCCAGACAAATAATAAAAGGGGCACCATGTATATTAAAACGTCAGAAAGTAAAAAGTCCGTCCAGAACCGGCTAAGTCGGATTGAAGGGCAGATCCGAGGAATAAAAGGCATGATCCAGGAAGAGCAGGATTGCCGCGAAATTCTCAGGCAGTTAAGCGCGGTGCGCTCTTCCCTTCAATCTACCACCAGGTATTTTCTCCAAACAGTTATCAACGAGTGTGACAATCCTGAAGGTGAAGGAACGCTGACTCAGAAAGAGATCACCAGCGAATTGCTGGATTTGATCAATGAAAACATGAGAGGGTAGAAAAATGGCTAATGCGATTGTTCGCTGGATCCGTGGTAAGCAGTTTATTGGTATCGATTCAACCAACCATTCGGTGGTACTTTCCACCCCTGATGAAGGGGTAGGCATGAAACCCTCTGAGCTCCTGCTGGTAGCGCTGGCATCCTGCACCGCGGTGGATGTTGTTGAGATTCTTGCAAAGAAGCGCCTGACCCTTGAAAGCCTGGAAATTGCCGCCACCGGCGAGCAGGACCAGGATCCCCCATGGACATTTCGCAAGATTCATCTTCTCTATCGGCTTAAAGGTCGCGATTTGACTGAAAAAGAGGTCCAAAAAGCCATTGCTCTTTCTGAAGAGAAATACTGTTCCGTCTCAGCCACTTTGCGGGGTGTTGCACAGATCACCACATCGTTTGAACTTATAACGGAATAACCGACTTACTCCTACTCAGATTGGGATAAGATTAGGCATCTAAACAAGCCTTTTTCGTTAGGAGCGTGACTCATGCCTCATCCATTGGTCGAACAATTTTATTTCACCCGCACTGAATGGCTGCGTGGTCTCAAAGGAATTTCTGAAGAAGAGGGCAGCCGGCATTTTGGGCAGATGAATAGCATCAGTTGGGTCGTCGGTCACCTTGCCTGGCATGAACAGAAATACTGGCTTCAAAGGGCGCAGAACATTGTTTTATTTCCCCAGCTTAATACTGAATTTGCTTATGGCGCGCCCATGAGCACTCCCAGCCTCAAAGAAACGCTCTCGATGTGGAGAAAAATTACCCGTGAATCGACCGCTTACCTAGATAAATTGGACACGAACGCGCTGATGGCTGAATTGTTGAGCAAAGGAAAGCCAGTGGGGCAAACCCTGGGCTCAGCTTTGCACCGCATCACATACCATTATTGGTATCACATTGGCGAGGTCCAGGCGATCCGCCAGTTGCTTGGGCATCAAAAATTGCCGGTTTACGTGGGGGATATTGAAAAGCAAGCCCCCTATACCCCCGAATGATTTAAAAATTCCATGCAGCGGGATACGAATAACTATTCTATGCTCACTCTTCACCGATAACTATTTCCCAGAATCCCACATCCAGCCAGTGCCCGAACTTGTAGCCTACTTGAGGAAAGTGGGCTACCTTTTTGAACCCGAGTTTTTCATGCAGCCCCACGCTAACCGGGTTGGGCAGGGTAATTCCACCCAGAACAACGTGAGTGTGAAGTTTCCTCAACCTGTCCAGCAATTCCTTGTATAAGACTGTACCCAGCCCCTTGCCGGCTAACGCCTGGTCGAGATAAATGCTCGTCTCCACAGTGTTCCGGTAGGCGGCGCGTGACCGCCATTGGCTGGCATACGCATAACCGATTAACCGCTGGTTTTGCTCCATCACCAGGTATGGAAGCCCAAGGGATTGCACTTTTTCGATCCTGGAGCGGATTTCTTCCGGGGTCACCGGGTCTTCCTCGAAAGTGATTACTGTGTTTAGTATGTAGGGGTTGTAAATATCAGCGATGGCTTCCGCATCTTCTGGAAGCACTTCTCTTATCATTGCCTCGTTTTCCATCAACCAAGTATATCCAATTTTTTTAAGAAAGTGACTAGTTTCTTCACCATTCGGTTTTACCTACTTGGTGGTTTGGGCTAAAAAGTCCAGTATCAATTGCATCGGTAACGGTTCTAGGTCGGGGCGCAGCAGCATATTGCCGTGGTCGCCATTTGGGATTTCAAAGTATTGAAAAAGCGTATTATCATCGGTGATTGCCATTTTGCACATTCCAACTTCATTAGAATCCGCCACGCACCATGCTGCCACCGAGGGCTGCAGTTTTCCCAATTTTTCGATCACATCCGGATATTCTTGAACCAGGTAGCTTCCAGGTGATAATGAGAGTACCCCTGCACAGGATCCGGGATATTGCTCATTAAGATATAGGCATCCAATCGCTGCTCCATCCGCCCCAATGCTGGAACCGATCGTCACTATTCGCGTTGTGTCAACCCCTTCCAGTGAATGTGCTGTCAGCATTGCTCCCTGCACATCCGAAACCCAGCCCGGGATATCCCATGATGCACAGCCCTTTTCGTTCATGGGTTTGCAGCCGCGGAATGAGAAGGTAAATACGCCGTAGCTCTGATCCGAGGTTAACTTAGGGAACCAGGTAGGATTCCACCACGGAAAGCTCCCGGGGTTGGGGAAGGGATTTTTCACGCCGCGATTTTGCAGCCAAACCGCAACTTCATTCCAATCATGCATGTCGCCATTCACCCAGTGCATCATCACCACCAGCGGGGCGGGGTTGGTAGCGCCAGGGTAATATACCCCCTCTAATGAGGTGCCATCTGAAGCTTTGAATTTGATTATTTGCGGCTCAGGCGGTAACGCATTCTTCACATCCGCAGGTTTTTCAACAGTGGGCGATTGTTCCAGCGTCTGGGTGGGTGTTTGCGGAGGGAGAGGTTGAGTTTCCGCAGGTTTATTAGTTGCAGCCGGAACCTGGGTAGGTGCAGCAGATTGACTGCAGGCAGATAACAAAAGCAGCAGGCAAAGCGCTGCAATCCGGAATGAGCTCATTTTTTCCATATTCCCTCCAAAGTAATAATTACTGATAATTATTTATACAAGTTTGTGAATCATAAATCAATAAAAAAATAGACCGGATAACCCGGTCATTTATTTGCTTGGATTTTGCATCACCAGCGCCACCCAGTCCCCGCTATGGCGCTCTTCCACAAATTTCAACCCTTTCGATTCCGCGGATTCGCGTACACTTTGCCCCTGCTCCGCCAGGATCCCAGCCAGTACGATCACCCCTCCCGGCGTGATGGTCTCTGCCATGCCGGCGTCGAACAGGCGGATCAGGATCGGCGCGAGGATGTTCGCCAGCACCACAGGCGCTCGTCTTACGCTGAAGTCTCCCTGCAGGATCTCGGTGACCGAGCCCTTCCCTGCTTCAATCCCCTCTGAAACCTGGTTGTCCACAGCGGCTTTTAGGGTAGCTTTAACGGATTCCTCATCGATATCCACTGCCAGGGCATGGCTTGCGCCTAGTTTCAGAGCAGCAACGGAAAGGATGCCCGAACCGCAGCCAATATCGATCACCTGCTGACCGGGTTTGACATAATCTTCCACCAGTGCCAGGCATAATTGGGTTGAGGGGTGGGTGCCCGTTCCAAATGCCATACTCGGGTCGATCTTCACCGCGGCACGGGTCATATCCTTCTGTTCCATCCACGCCGGCAGGATGAGAAGGCGTTTACCGATCTCGATGGGGCGGTAATGCTCTTTCCAGGCAGCCATCCAGTTTTGATCAGCAATTTCACGGTACACCGGCTGCGGTAGTTCACGGATGGCGTTCAAATACCACAGGGCTTCTTCAAGCTTGTGGCGTTTTTCCTCAAGGGTCGCATCTGCTTCAAGAAATGCATACACCTTCACCGGTCCGTAAGGGGTGCCTTCATCTTCTGCGTCGCGGTATTTTACATTGCTTTCCACCACCACGCCGCCCGTAGCGTAGCGGTCCAGCACTTCTGCCACGGCTTCGGCAAGTTCGCCATCAACCGTCAGGCTCACTTCCAGCCATTTCGCTTCAGCCACCCAGCACCTCTTTCAATAGATCCATAAAGCTCTTTTCCTGCGGCTTCACCTCGGTGCCGAGTGTTGCTGCCAGTTGCTCCATCAGCTTTCTCTGGTCAGGAGTCAATTTGGATGGTACTTCCACGTTCACGATCACCATTTGATCGCCGCGTCCTGAGGAGCGCAGGAAAGGACTGCCCTTGCCGCGCAAGGTGAACACCTTGCCGGGCTGGGTGCCGGCAGGGATGGTGAGTTTTGCCGGTCCATCCACGGTGGGCACTTCAATTTCTGCTCCCAGGGCAGCCTGGGCAATATTTACATTAAGGTCAAGCAGGATGTCGGAACCCTTTCGCCTGAAAAATTGGTGTTGTTTCACCTTGATATCTATATACAGGTTGCCGGTCGGGCCGCCATTAACGCCGGGCTGCCCTTCACCAGCCAGCCGGATTTGGGTTCCATTATCAACACCGCCGGGGATTGGCACGGTCTTTTTAACCGTCTTGCGTTCCAGCCCGCGCCCTTTGCAGGTATGGCAGGGGGTGCTGATGATCTCTCCGCGTCCGTTGCAGGTGGGGCAGGTGGCGACTTGCACCATTGATCCCAAAAAGGTCTGGCGCACCTGCCGGACTTCGCCTCGTCCGCCGCAGTTGGTGCATTTTGCCGGGTTAGAACCGGGTTCAGCGCCATTCCCGCGGCAGGTGCCGCAGACTTCATCACGAGTGATCTCGATCTCTTTTTCTACGCCGAAAATAGCTTCTTCAAAGGCTAACACCGTTGTATAACTTAAATCTGCACCCCGGCGTGGAGCGTTCTGCCGTTGACGGCTGCTGCCGGTGGCAAAACCAAAGAATTCACCAAAGATGTCGGCAAAATCCATGCTGCCCCAATCGGGTACTCCGCCTGCGCCATTCACGCCGGCGTGGCCGAATTGATCGTAAGCGCGCCTTTTGTCCGCGTCAGAGAGTACAGCGAAAGCCTCATTGATTTCTTTGAATTTCTCCTCGGCATCAGGTTCTTTGTTCACATCAGGGTGGTACTTGCGCGCCAGTGTGCGGAATGCCGATTTCAATTCCTCATTGGAGGCATTGCGCGAAACCCCCAGCACTTCATAATAATCTCGTTGACTCATCCGGTTAATTCCTTCGTCATTATCAAGCACTTAGGGCGCTTTGACCTGACCGGTCAAAACGCCCCAATGATCACTTCACTCTAAAAACTAAATATTCTTGAATTCACCATCGACCACGTCACCCGGGTTTTCTCCCTGGGTTGGTCCAGCTTCGCCAGTGCTGCCCGGTTGAGCGCCCGTGGTTTCACCCGCAGGGGCTTCCCCTGCCGCGGGCTGCTGGTACATGCTAGCGCCGACTTTTTGGATCACCTGCTGCAGCGCTTCAGTAGCGGATTTGATAGCATCCGTATTGTCACCGCTGAGGACTTCTTTGACCTTTGCTACGCTGTCTTCCACTTCCTTTTTAATGTCAGCCGGGACCTTGTCGCCGGAATCTTTGAGCAATTTCTCGGCGGAGTAAACGGAATTATCCGCAATGTTCTTTACTTCCACCAGTTCCTTGCGTTTTTTGTCCTCATCGGCATGGGCTTCAGCTTCCTGCTTCATACGCTGAATTTCCGATTCAGAAAGACCGCTGGATGCAGTGATGGTAATGTGCTGGCTGCGGTTGGTGGCTTTATCCAGCGCGGTTACGTTGAGAATACCGTTGGCATCGATATCGAAAGTCACTTCGATCTGAGGCACGCCGCGCGGAGCAGAGGGAATGCCGTCGAGGATGAACTTGCCCAGAGATTTGTTGTCTGCCGCCATTGGGCGTTCACCCTGCAGCACGTGAATTTCCACCTGGGTCTGCATATCCGAAGCTGTGGAAAAGATCTGGCTCTTGCGGGTAGGCACAGTAGTGTTGCGCTCGATGATGGGGGTGCTGACGGCGCCCATTGTTTCAACTGACAGGGTCAGCGGCGTCACGTCCAGCAGCAGGATGTCTTTTACATCACCGCCCAGTACACCTGCCTGGATGGCTGCGCCAACAGCAACAACTTCATCTGGGTTCACACCCTTATGCGGTTCCTTGCCGAATTCCTTGCGCACGGCTTCCTGCACGGCTGGCATACGGATCATGCCGCCGACCAGCACTACTTCGTTGATCTCGCTGGCTTTGAGGTTGGCATCAGAGAGGGCGCGGCGGATGGGGTCGAGCGTCTTCTGGATGAGGTCGCCGGTGAGCTGTTCCAGCTTGGCGCGCGTCAGGTTCAGCACCAGGTGCTTGGGTCCGGTGGCATCAGCGGTCAGGTAAGGCAGGTTGATTTCGGTCTGCTGCACGGTGGATAATTCGATCTTGGCTTTTTCCGCGGCTTCTTTCAAGCGCTGCAGCGCCTGGCGGTCATTCTTGAGATCGATTCCATTGGTCTTTTTGAACTCTTCAATGAGGTAATCCATCACGCGCTGATCGAAGTCATCACCGCCCAGGAAGGTATCACCATTGGTGGAGCGTACCTGGAAAACACCCTCGCCGACATCAAGCACAGAAATATCGAATGTGCCGCCGCCCAGGTCATAAACGGCGATGATCTCGTTCTTTTTCTTATCGAGCCCGTACGCCAGTGAAGAGGCAGTTGGCTCATTGATGATACGCAGCACGTCGAGCCCGGCAATCTTCCCTGCATCCTTGGTGGCATTGCGCTGGGCATCATTGAAGTAAGCCGGAACCGTGATCACCGCCTGGGTGATCTGTTCGCCAAGGTAGGCTTCGGCATCGGCTTTGAGTTTTCCAAGGATCATGGCGCTGATCTCGGGGGGGCTGTATTCCTTTCCGTCAAGGACTACCCGGACATCCCCGTTGGGGGCAGCAGTAACTTTATACGGAACACGGCTGATGGTGCGCTGTACTTCGGGGTCATTGAACTTGCGTCCCATAAAGCGCTTGATGGAGAACACCGTGTTCTCCGGGTTGACGATTGCCTGGTTGCGGGCTGTTCGTCCAACGATGCGTTCGTGATTTTTGTTGACTGCCACCACGGAGGGTACCAGCCGTTCTCCTTCAGCAGAAGGGATGACTACAGGCTCGCCGCCGGTCATCACTGCCACCACGGAGTTGGTCGTGCCGAGATCGATGCCAATGATTTTTGCCATAATTTCTTCTCCTATCGGGCTACCCGGACCATTGCCGGGCGCAGAATACGATCGCCAAGTTTGTATCCTTGTCGAACAACTTCGATAATATGTCCGCTTTCGAACGCGGGGTTTTCCTCACTGGAGATAGCCTCATGCAGGTTTGGGTCAAAGGGGACGTTCGCGTCGCTGATGCGTTCAACCCCTTCGGAATCCAGGATTCCCTGAAGTTTTCGCGCGATAAGAGCGATACCCTCTGCCCATGCAGCTCCTTCTCCTTCTTTGGGTTGATTTTTCAACGCCAGGTCAAGATCATCCAGGATCACCAGGTATTTTTTGATCACTTCACCGGTGAGATACTGGCGTTGCAGCAGCTGCTCGCGGTCAACGCGCCGTTTGAAATTTGCAAATTCTGCCCGTTCGCGCTGCCAGCCATCCAGGTTAGCCGCGGATTGAGCCGTCATTTTTTCAAGTTCCGCCTGTGCATTTTCAAGCAGAACGGCATCAACCTTTGCTTTCCCTTCTTCCTTAACTGGGATGTGAGATGCATGTCCCTTGTCGCCTTTTGCTGTAGTTGGCTTTACTGTTTGTGAAGATGTGTGTTTTTTCTCTTTTTCTTCCATAGGGTTCCCTCGAAATCAGTCTGTCATAGTTTCAGCAACGAGGTTGCTTAATAGGCTGGATAAAAATCTTACGATCGAAATGGTGCGTCCGTAAGGCATACGCATTGGTCCAAGTACACCCAGGGTGCCGGTTGCGATTCCTGGTGTACCATAGCGGGCAATCACAAACGAAACCTGCGAAAGAGCGTCATAAACGCCTTCACCGCCAATGAGCACCTGCACGCCGCCCGTCGAAGTGCGGCTGAGCACAGTCTGGGCAAGGATGTCGTGCAGCAGCGGTTTCTCTTCAAGGACGCGCAGGGCTTTCCGTGCTTCTTCAGAGCCCGAAAATTCAGGTTCTGCCAGCACATTGGTCAACCCATCCAGTACCATCTCGCCTGAAACCATCGAATCTGCTTGCTTCATTTCATCCAGCACAATATTGAAAAGGTCATTTTCCAGTGGAGATAAACTGGACGGCTCAATTTTCATCGCGTTAGAGTCTTTACCGATGAAAAGCGAGGTTAGTTTTGCCGCTGAACTGGAAAGCTGCTCCTGTGTTACTGTTTCGGCAAGTGTGATGAAGCGCTGTAGGATCTCACCGCCAACCAGTACCAGCACCATTAACACCTGTCTGCCGCGCGAAGAAATAAGTTCGAGATGTTTAAACCTGGCTTGGTCAGGGTGGGGCGCTGTGACCAGCGAGGCCGCCCGCGATTGGTGGGCAAGGATGGATGCTGCCAGTTTGGTCCATTGCTCGGTATCCTGGCGCATCTGGTAGAACTGGTGGGTGATCGTCCGCTGAGTGGATTCTGGGATCTCAGATTCCTGCACGATGTTGCCCACGAAAAGGCGGTAGCCTTCTTCGGTGGGCACACGCCCGGCGGAAAGATGCGGTTGCCGTAAATAGCCAAGTTCTGTCAGCTCAGCCAGCTCATTGCGGACGGTGGCGCTGGACATGTCCAATTTATATTCATCCACCATGTGCTTCGAGCCCACCGGGGTAGCCGAGCGGATATACTCGTGGATGACGAGTGATAATAAAAGTCGTTGACGTTCAGTTAATTCGTTCATGTTGTTTTATTTTAGCACTCGAAGCCCTCGAGTGCTAAATCATCGATAACAATGATACCATGTATGAAATTGAAGGTCAAGAAACTGAATTCATGCTAAATAAACTCATACAAAATATTAACAATCCGTCGAATCAGGATATTATTGCGAGCCTGGAAAGGCTATAATCAGAAAGCGATGAAAGCATTGCTGAAAAGAACTCTATTGATCTTATACCGCTACCTGGGTCCCTTGTTGCTCCTGGCTGTTGTTACCTGGATTTTAAAGGGGGTCGAAGCCAGCCTGCAGATACAGTTAATTGCACTTTTATACTTATTACCGGTCCTTCTTTCCACCGCGTTATGGGGGTTATGGCCCGGGCTGCTTTCAGGTTTACTGGCTTTTCTTTGTTTTAATTTCTTTTTCCTCCAGCCTTATCACACCTTTACCGTTCATAAAACCCAGGATGTTATCACCCTCTTTGTTTTTTTGATCGTAGCAGCATTGATGAGCCAGTTGATAGGGCAGGCAAAAACGGGCACCCGCCTGGCAAAAAAAAGGGAATGGGAAGCCACCAGGATGTATGAGCTCATAGCCGCACTGGCTGGTTTGACAGACGAAAAAGCGATTTACGAAACCTTGAAGGAGCAGGTGGATCAGACATTTGATTTCATCCGGGTCGAGATTCTGCCCGGTGAAATACCAGAAAAGGACACCCAAAGTGTTTTGCAAGACCAGGATCAGAAACAATTGTTGATTCCCATGGAAACGAGATCAAGGAAGCTTGGCTACATTAAGATTTCCTGCCGCGATAATGAATTGACCTTTGAAGAACAACGTCTTTTGCATGGTTTTGGATACCAGGGCGCGTTAGCCATCGAGCGTGCGCAGCTCTTCAGAAGTGAGAACCTTGCAAGGGTATTGGAAGAAAGTGATAAGGTCAAGACCTCTTTATTGAATTCGATTTCTCACGAATTAAGATCGCCGCTCGCTGCCATTAAAGCTTCAATTTCCAGTTTACGCAGCGGAGCTGTTGCCTGGGATACAACTGCCCGCGAGGATCTTCTGGCAACGATTGAAGAGGAATCGGACCAGCTAAACCTGCTTGTTGGCAACCTGTTGGATATGTCCAGGATAGAGGCTGGAGGTCTGGCACCGAAGCGGCAGTGGAATTCAATAGAAGAGATCATTTCTTCGGTTGCCAACAGATACTCGGGCAAGTCCTCCACCAATGAATTGCTGGTCGATTTACCCGGCAGCCTTCCATTGGTTGCCACAGATTACGTAATGATGGAACAGGTATTTAATAATCTGATCAGCAATAGTATTAAATATGCGCCGCCAGGCACCCCAATCCATATTCGAGTACGCGAGCAGTCCGATAATTTGGTCATCCAGGTGATCAACCAAAGCCCGCCTGTTCCCGAAGAGCACCTGGAGCATATATTTGATAAATTCTTCCGTATTACCAAAGCCGATAAAATTACCGGAACCGGGCTCGGGTTGTCCATTTGTAAGGGCATCATTGAGGCGCATGGGGGACGAATCTGGGCTGAAAACCTGCCTGAAGGCTTTTGTTTCGATATCACTCTGCCATTAACCTTTAATGGAGAATATCCAGAGATACCTGAGGATGCTGCTGATGGATAAAGATCCCCTGATTCTAATCATAGACGATGAACCGCAAATTCTACGGGCGCTGAAGACCATTCTGAGTTCGAGTCATTTCAGGGTGATCTCAGCTTCCACCGGTGAACAAGCCCTGGCGCTTGCTGCCGCTGAGCAGCCTGATGTGATCGTCCTTGACCTTACCTTGCCGGATATGGATGGTATCCAGGTCTGTGAACAGATTCGTGATTGGACGCGAACGCCGATCATCATACTTTCTGTGCGGGATGATGAAAAAGACAAGGTTGCTGCATTAGACAAAGGGGCGGATGATTATCTCACCAAACCATTTAGTATCCAGGAATTACTTGCCCGCATCAGGGTTGCATTGCGTCATTCTGCCCAGTCCCTCGGTAACAAAGAGACCGTCATTACAGCCGGAAATTTGCGAATTGACCTGGCGGCTCATCTGGTCACTTTGAATGGAGAAGAAGTAAAGCTGACAGCAACCGAATTTAAACTGCTATCCTACCTGGCCGCTAACCCCGATAGGGTGTTAACCCACCAGGCGATTCTTTCACATGTTTGGGGATTTGAAGAGTCTGACCACCTTGAGTACCTGCGAGTCTACATTGGGCAGCTGCGTCGGAAGATCGAACCTGACCCGGATAATCCAAAAATACTGATCACTGATCCAGGGGTAGGGTATCGGTTTAAGACTTACGAATGAATTTCATTTATTTTTTCTTTATTTTTTTCGACCCTTTTTATTTCGAAATTTATCAGGAATACATAAACTACTTGTTGAAATAACAAGTAGTTTTTTTTATGAGGAAAAAATGATCAATGAAGGTACAGCCGGAACAACAGTAATTGACTTGCATCCAACGAAAGGACCAAAAAAAAGCTGGCGGCAATGGTTCATCGGACATCCATTAAAAACAGCTGATGCTCCTAAGCAAACCATCGGTAAAGCCGTCGGGCTGGCTGTCTTTGCGTCTGATGCTCTGTCTTCCACAGCCTACGCCACCCAGGAAATCATGATTATCCTGGCAGTTGCTGCCACTAGTGGATTGCGTTATGTTTTCCCAATCTCGATTGCAATCGTGATCCTGATGGTAATCGTAACATTATCCTATGAACAAACCATTCATGCCTATCCGGGTGGCGGAGGTGCCTACATCGTTGCCCGCGATAATCTGGGGGAATTGCCGGCTCAAACTGCTGGCGCTGCCTTGTTGACGGATTACATCCTTACGGTGGCGGTTTCAATTTCGTCAGGCGTTGCTCAGATTGTTTCTGCTTTTCCAAATTTGTATGCTTATAGGGTCATTATTGCTGTAGCGTTGGTGCTATTTATTATGGTCATCAACTTGCGTGGTGTAAAAGAATCAGGTGTCTTGTTTGCTATTCCCACTTATTTCTTCTTGCTAACGATGGCATTTACAGTTGGGCTTGGAATTGTACGCTTTCTGGGGGGTAATCTTGGTTCAGTTGTTAATCCGCCGTCATCCGAAATGTTAACCACTGTAGGGGTAATCACTCCGTTCCTCCTATTGCATGCATTTTCCAGTGGTACTTCTGCGATGACTGGTATTGAAGCCATTTCGAACGGTATTACAGCTTTCAAAGAACCTCGCAGCAAGAATGCAGGGCTCACACTAATTTGGATGTCTTCCATCCTTGCTGTTCTCTTCTTAAGCATCTCGTTCTTATCAGGAAAAATAGGCGCTGTTCCCTCAGAAATGGAAACTGTAATCTCTCAACTCACGCGTACGATATATGGCGGTCAAGGATTTTTATATCTGGCAGTGATTTCAGGTACGGCGATTATTTTGATCATGGCGGCGAATACAGCCTTTGCAGATTTTCCAAGGTTGGGGGCTATCCAGGCTGGCGATGGTTTTCTACCCCGTCAGCTTACATTTCGTGGAAGCCGTTTAGTCTATTCAAGAGGTATCGTTGTACTGGCGTTGATTGCATCAACACTGATCATTTTTTTTCAGGCAAATGTTACCCGTATGATTCCTTTATATGCCATCGGTGTGTTTCTTTCATTTACATTATCGCAGGCTGGCATGGCGCGCCGCTGGTGGAAATCCGGACATCTCAAAAAAGATGAGACGATCACCGAACCGGGTTCGATCGTGAGTCATGACCCGCAATGGAAATTTAAGATGATCATTAATGGATTCGGAGCCGTTTGTACCTTCATTGTGATGATTGTTTTTGCCGCCACCAAGTTCATGGATGGTGCCTGGGTCATCATTATTCTGATTCCTCTCATGGTGACAGTGTTCTTCAGAATTCACCATCATTACAAACAATTGGCAGATAAACTCTCTCTTGAGAAATATAACTCAAGCATACGCGTGAGCCGTCAGCGAATTGTTGTCCTTATGGCAGGAGTTCATCGTGGTTCGCTGGCTGCACTGGCTTATGCACGCTCCCTTGGACCGGATGTAACCGCTGTTCACGTGTCCGTTGACCCAGCGGAATCAGCAAAGGTACGGGAGAAATGGAACATGTACGGCGATGGAACCCGGTTGGTCATCCTGAATTCACCCTACCGGCTCCTCCTTGAGCCTGTGTTGGAATATATTCAGAGCCTGTTAGCGATTCGCACCCCAAACGAGGTGTTGACAGTTATTGTTCCTCAATTCGTCCCTTCGCACTGGTGGGAAAACCTCCTGCATAACCAGACTGCATTAATGCTTCGCTTTGCGCTGATCTTCAAGCCCGGGCTGGTAATCATGGAAGTTCCTTATCAGGTCTAAAATATTTTTCCAAAGAACCCCCAGAAAATCCCCTTTCTGGGGGTTCTGTTTTGTTGGTTGACCATCCCTTGATTAACCCTTAAAATCAATATCAGCAAGCAACTATTATTCGGTATAAGGAGAAAAATGTCCCCAATTCCGTTCGATTCAAAGCGCGCCCCGATTTTCGCGGATGTCCCCGATGAAAAGTGGAATGATTGGCGCTGGCAGATGGCCAACCGTCTCAATTCAGTTGAGGATTTCGAGAAAGTTCTGAAACTCACTGATAGCGAGAAGAAAGCGCTCAGCACCCCGGGTCTTTTCCGTGTGGATGTGACGCCTTACTACATCTCACGTATCAGCCCCGACGACCCAAATGATCCCATCCGCAGGCAGATTGTGCCCACCGCAGGCGAGATCGATGTCTTTACCGGTATGATGGAAGACTCGCTCGCGGAAGACCGCCATTCCCCCGTGCCTGGGCTGGTGCACCGATACCCCGACCGCGTGTTAATGCTCGTCACCACCCAGTGCGCCTCTTATTGCCGCTACTGCACCCGCGGACGCATCGTCGGTGACCCCACCCAGACCTTCAGCCGCACAGACTTCGACGCCCAGATCGAATACCTCAAGAACACCCCGCAGGTACGCGATGTGCTGCTCTCCGGTGGAGACCCGCTGACGCTTGCCCCCAAGATCCTCGAAGATTTGCTCACCCGCCTGCGCGAGATTCCTCACATTGAGATCATCCGCATTGGATCCCGCGTGCCGGTGTTCATGCCCATGCGCGTGACCGCCGAGCTAACCGATATGCTGCAGAAGTTCCATCCCCTGTGGCTCAATATCCACGTGAACCATCCCAACGAGATTTCGAAGGAACTGGAAGAAGCCACAGATAAGTTGACGCGAGCCGGCATCCCATTGGGCAATCAGTCCGTCCTGCTAGCCGGCGTCAATGACTGTGTTCACATCCAGCGCGACCTGGTGCAAAAGCTGGTGCGTATCCGCGTCCGCCCGTATTATCTCTATCAGTGCGACCTGGTGGAGGGTGCGGGGCACTTCCGCACACCCGTTGCCAAAGGCATCGAGATCATCGAAGGACTACGCGGGCACACTTCCGGGTACGCGGTGCCCACTTATGTGGTGGATGCCCCTGGAGGTGGCGGTAAGATTCCCGTAATGCCCAATTACCATATCAGTTCCTCTGATCACAAGATCATTCTGCGAAATTACGAGGGCTATATCACCACCTATGAAGAACCGCAAACCTACAAGGCGCATGATCCGAAAACATGCAAATATTGCCAGAACAAACGCGCTGAACCGGGGCAATCCGGTGTCAGCGGACTGCTGGATGGTGAGGAAATGTTTATCAAGCCGGAGAATTTTGACCTTCTGCACAATCGCGGCGGCGGACAACATCGGCTGCGTGCGAATGCCGATAAATGGAAACCGTTGGGTATAGGTGACGGATTGAAGAAGGAGGATTGATATGCACTATCGACGTCTCGGTCGTTCCGGTTTAAAGGTTAGCGAGATCTCTCTCGGCTCCTGGGTAACTTTTGGCAACCAGATCGATGAAATCACCGCCGTCAGCCTGATCAAGGAAGCCTTCTCGCAGGGGATCAATTTCTTCGATAATGCTGACATGTACGCTGGCGGTCAGGCGGAGATCGTGATGGGCAAAGCCATCGCTGACCTGCCCCGCGAGGAGCTGGTCATCTCCAGCAAGGTTTTCTGGCCCATGTCCAAGGGACCCAACGGACGCGGGCTTTCCCGCAAACACGTCACCGAAGCCATCAATGCCAGCCTTAAACGCCTTGGAGTTGACTATATCGACCTTTATTTCTGCCACCGTTATGACCCTGACACTCCCATTGAAGAAGTAGTGCGCGTCATGTCCGACCTGGTTCACCAGGGCAAGGTGCTCTACTGGGGTACCTCTGAATGGGAAGCCGCCCAGGTAATGCAGGCGTACGGCACCGCCCGCGAGTTTGGGCTCATTCCGCCGGCGATGGAACAGCCGCAGTACAACCTCTTCCACCGCAAACGCATTGAGGATTCGCTTATGCCAGTTGCCCGCGAACTTGGGCTCGGGCTCACCACCTTCAGCCCCCTCTATTCCGGGCTCCTCTCAGGCAAATACAACGATGGCATTCCGCAGGGCAGCCGCGCCTCCATGGATGATTTCAGCTGGGTGCGTGATCGCATTACCCCTCAGCGCATTGAGATTGTCAAGCAGCTCACTGAGGTTGCCCGCGACCTGGGGATCACCACTGCGCAGCTTGCCATTGCCTGGGTGCTGCGCCGCAAAGAAGTGTCCACCGTCATCACCGGCGCTTCCCGCCTGGAGCAGCTCGATGAGAACCTCGGTGCTTCCGAAGCTTACGAGAAACTTACCGAGGTCGATATCGACCGGATTTTTGCCTGCCTGGGCAATTATCAGGAGTAAGCACCTATGACAGAAAAAAGCACGGCGCGAATCAAAGTGAAACTCGGCGGTCCTTACCTGGTGGAGGGGAATGTTCCCCTCGTTAAAAAGACCCAGATCGTCTCTGAATTTGGTGAGCCGCTCAACTGGCGCAAGGATGCTGACCTCAAAGGTGGTGAATCTTACGAGCTTTGCCGCTGCGGGCATTCAAAGGACAAACCCTATTGCGATGGCAGTCATTGCGATTTCGACTTTGATGGCACCGAAACCGCGCCAACGAATACCTTTGCCGAACGTGCCCGCGTGGATGATCGCGGTGTGGGTATCGTGGTAAAAAGCGACCATGCGTTGTGCATGGATTCAGGGTTTTGCGGCAACCGCCTGACCAACATCAGGAAAATGGTACCCGAAACCGCCGAACCAAAAGTCCGCGCCGAGATCATGGCGATGATCGATCGCTGCCCATCAGGCACCTATACCTATTCCATGGATAAGGAAAGCCCGGATGTGGAAGCCGACCTGCCCATACAGATCGCCCAGACGGTGGAGATCACTCAGTATGGACCCATCGAAGGTCCACTTTGGGTTACCGGCAACATCCAGGTGGAGCGCTCGGATGGCAAGCCGTTTGAGACGCGCAACCGCGTCACCCTGTGCAATTGCGGCGAATCCTGCAAGAAGCCGCTGTGCGACGGCACCCACCGCCATAAACAGGAAGAAGCATTACGCAACAAATGACATAAAAACCTCCTTCAACAATGAAGGAGGTTTCTTTTTAAAATATCAGGGTGCCGCACAACCAGCTGGCAAAATTCATCGCCAGGCAGAGAACGAATACTTGTTTTAATGACAGCTCGTGTTTTCGCAGTTGGTAAATGATGAGCGATTCGCAGCCAAACGCGAATAGCTCTGCTGTAATGATTACTATGGCTGGCGAAAGCCCTTCTGCGGAATAATCATGATTTCCGTAAGTAAAAAAGAGCATCAAGGCAAGTACGATAATGATACAAATGGGAACCAACACGATCCCAACCACGATCATCCAGGTTTTAATCTTTTCTCGATTCGCTGAAATTAATATACTGACAGCCGCTATAACAACAGAGACACCTCCGGCAATTAAACCAAGGGTTTGGAATGAGGAGGGCTGAAACCGTCCAAAGGATGGAATGGTCAGCCACGCTACCGGGTAGGAAATAAAATTAGCAAGTACGATCGTCCAGGCAAGTTTTTTCCATGGGATTACTTTTTTACGCTTCCAAACTTGGTAAAACAAATACCCGGTAATGACTTCAACGATGACCGTCAGTAAAAAGGAGTAAAAAAGGTTTCCGATTGTTTTCTGGTTGGGGTTTACGAATTCTTCATCCAATAATGCTGTTGCAGTACTCTGGGAGATTATGATTTTAATGCTTGAGTCGCAGTAGGGGCAATCAGGTGTTGTTACAAGATTGGTCTTTAAAAATAGATCATCGATACTTACAAAGAACCGCAAATTTTTGGTCAGAGCGTGTTCAAAGTTGTATTTGCTTTCAAAAAGGCATTGGTTGCCGGCGCATCTCAGCTTCCATGGTTCACCTAGTTTGGGTTGACCAGTAAAGCATTCCGGATGGTTGCATTGTCCAAATCCGATCAGGTATTCTGGTGTCTGGCATTCGTCATCATCGCAGCCGCCAATTTGCAGACCGGTTACCTGCACTGGTTTCTCCTGTTCGTTCACAAATCTTAACCAGATCCGGTAAGGCGGCGGCAGTGAATTGGCAGCAACAACCGACGTAGGGATGAATAATATCCCTATCAATAGCAGTAAGGTTGCCAGTTTGGTAGGAGTTGATTTCATCGATTTCTTAAAAGTATACAACTCCGACAAAACAAAAAAGAGGAGTCCGAATGGACTCCTCTTCACCTTAGATACTTCTCAGTTTCGCGCCTAATTCGTGCTCCAGGCGTTTGATGATCTTATTACGTGCGGTGGTCACTTCAGAGTCGGTCAGCGTGCGGTCCGGTGCCTGGTAGGTGAGTTGATACGCCAGGCTCTTCTTCCCTGCGCCAATCTGTTCGCTGCGGAAGACGTCGAACAGCTTTACCGCGGTCACCATTTTACCGCCGGTCTGGCGAATGAGTCCATCCACCTTTTCGGCTGGAACAGCTTCGTCAAGGATGAACGCCAGGTCCTCGATCACCGGCGGGAAGGTGGGCACATCGCTGGTCTGGTAGATCGCGGGGATGAGCCGGGTCAGCAATTCCAGGTCGAGATCCGCAGCCAGCACCGGCGCCTTGAAGTTGCTTGCCCAGTCGTATTGCGCCCGTACTTTGGGGTGCAATTCGCCCAGCACGCCGAGTTTCTGCTCGCCAGCCATCACGCTGGCAGATTTGCCCGGGTGGAAGGTGGGATGGTTGGAGGGCACCAGCCGGATATTGTCGATGCGCAACCCTTCCAGCAGCCCGGTCACAACGCCCTTGAGGTCGTAAAAGTCCATCATGCCGCCATCTGATGCCTGCCAGCCTGGCAAGGTGCGCCTGCCTGCCATCACAATCGCCAGTCGTTTCTTCTCGTCCGGCAGCTCCTGGTCTTCGGATGCCAAAAAAACCGGTCCGATCTCAAAAAATGCCAGGTGCTCACGCACCCGCGAATTGCGCTCAGCGGTATCCAGCACGCTTGCCAGCACGCTGTGGCGCAGGAAGGCTTTCTCGTACGCCAGTGGATTTTGCAGTTTTACATACGGAATATCATAGGGTTCGGCGTCCGGTGATAAGCGCCTTTTTTCTCGTTCAGGCGTGGTCCACCGGTAACTGATTACCTCCTGCAAGCCCAATGCTGCCAGCAGATCGCGCACGCGTTCTTCGCTGGTGAGTTCAGGGTTGCCGCGCTGCGGCGGCAGCACATCCGCCATGCGCTGCTCGGGGATATTGCCGTAGCCGTAAATGCGCGCCACCTCTTCGATGACGCTCGCCTTTCCCGCCACGCCTTCCTCGATATCCAGGCGGTGGTCCGGCGCGGTGACGGTGAGGGCATCCCCTTCCACAACCACCTTGAATTCCAGGCGTTTCAATAATTCAGCGATCACTTCCGGCGCGATGTTGATCCCCAGCCAGCGTTTTACATCCTGCGCAGTCAATATCACCACCGCAGGTTTTGGTGGCAGGGGGTACTCATCAGCAATTTCAGCAGCAACCTTCGCGCCGCTCCATTCTTTCATTAACTCTAATGCCAGCAGCAGACCCTTCTCTGCCATGCTGGGGTGCACCCCGCGTGAGTAACGGTACGAAGCCTCGGAGGGCAGGTTTTGTGCCCGCGCTGTGCGGCGGATGTTGATCATGTTCCACGACGCGCTTTCCAACAGGATATTGCGTGTAGATGTTGTCACTTCGGATTCGGCGCCGCCCATCACGCCCGCGATCGAGAGCGCGCCAGCAGTATCGCACACCAGGGTGGTGGTGGCGTCCAGCTTGCGTTCCACGCCGTCCAGCGTGGTGAGAGTTTCGCCGGCTTTCGCGCTGCGGGTAATAATTTTCACCTTTTTGCCTTTGGCGCGCTTCACCAGCACATCGTAATCAAAGGCGTGCAGCGGTTGACCCAGCGCCAGCATGGCGTAATTGGTGGCGTCCACAATGTTGTTGATCGGGCGCATGCCGGCTGCCTTCAACCGCCTTTGGATAAGTGCGGGGCTTGGACCAATGGTCACATCGCGCAGCAGCCCGGCCATGAAGCGCGGATTGTTGACTGGCTCTGTGATCTCGAATTCCACATAGTCTGTTGAGTTTTTGATCGTTAAAGGCTGCTGTGCAGCCATCTTAAAGGGTTTGTTGGTGATGGCGGCAATCTCGCGTGCCAGCCCTGCCATGCTTGCGCAGCGTGCAAAGCTGGGTAGCAGGTTCACTTCCAAAATGGCGTCTCCGAGCACATCCGCCAGCGGGGTGCCGGGGATGAGTCCGTCTTCCAGCAGCATAATGCCCTCATGTTCCTCAGAGATGCCCAGTTCCTTCTCCGAGCACACCATCGAATATGAGTCGACCCCGCGGATCTTTGCCGGCTTGAGCGTGGTCAGCACCAGCCCCTCGGCGTGCCCGTCGTAGATCTGCGCGCCTTCCTTGGCGTAAGCCACCAGCAGTGGTTTGGGCAGCGGACCTTTCCCTTTGAATTCGAATAGATTGGGTGCACCGGTGAGCACGATGTGCTCACGTTCGCCGTCGAACAACTTGCACAGCGTCAGGCGGTCAGCGTTGGGGTGCGGCATCACTTCGCTGATCGATGCCACCACGATCTTCTCGCGATCCCACGCCAGCCCGCTCACCTTGCAGTCCACCGTGCCTTTTTCCGGCATCGGCAGCCCCACAATTTTGATCTCTTCCACTTCCATCCCCGCCATTGTCACCAGGTGAGCCAGCTCGCCGATGGGCAGGTCAATTTCCACAAAATCCTTCAACCACGATAAAGGTGCTTTCATAAGTCTCCTAGAACTGCTCAAGGAAGCGCAGGTCGTTTTCCCAGAAATAGCGGATGTCGTTGATGCCGTAGCGCAGCATGGCAATGCGCTGCGGACCTAATCCAAAGGCAAATCCTGTATAGCGCTCGGGGTCGTAGCCGCCGTTGCGCAGCACATTCGGGTGCACCATGCCGCAGCCGCCGATCTCCAGCCAGCCGCCGCCGCATACCGCGCAGCCCACCCCGCCGCACAAAAAGCATTCCACATCGAATTCTGCCGAGGGCTCGGTGAACGGGAAGAAGGAGGCGCGGAAGCGCGTGCGCACCTTCTGCCCGAACAGGCGCCGTGCCAGGTCGGATAAGGTTGCCTTAAGGTTGCTGAAGGTGATGCCCGGTCCCACTGCCAGACCCTCGATTTGGTCAAATTGCGTCTCATGCCGTGCGTCGGTTTGTTCGTAGCGGTAGCACATGCCCGGCAGCACAATGCGCACCGCAGGGGGATTTTCGGGGTTCATTGTTGAGAATTCACGCATGGCGTGGATCTGCCCCGGCGAGGTGTGCGTGCGCATCACGATCGGGTTGGTGCCGCGTTCGCCGGCTTCCACGAAATAAGTATCCTGCATGTCGCGTGCCGGGTGCCCCACCGGGAAGTTGAGCAGCTGGAAGTTGTATTCGTCCGTTTCCACCTCGCGCGAGCGGTACACCTGGAAGCCCATTTCGCCGAACACACGGTAAAGTTCGCGCAGCATCTGCGTATCCGGGTGCAGCCGTCCCTGGGGGATGGGGCGGCCCGGCAGGGTCACATCCAGTTTTTCGCTGGCGATACTGTGTGCCAGCGCGGCTTCCTTGAGGGCAGCGGTTTTTTCAGCCAGCGCGACTTCGAGGGTCACCTTCACCCGGTTGGCTGCCTGCCCCACCTGCGGGCGCAATTCGGGCGCTAGTTTTCCCAGGCTTTGAAATGCTTGCGTGATGGCGGTGTTTTTGCCCAAAAACATGTTGCGCCAGGTGAGCAGCGCTTCTTCGGTCTGAACCTCAGCCAGCGCTGCCAATCCCTGCTGCTGCGCCTGCTCGAGCTCTTGTAGAACATTAGGATCTGTCATGGCTTGCTCCTGCGATTAAAATAAAACCCGTCCTTGTTGAAGGGACGGGAGAGGTTTCCCGCGGTACCACCCTGGTTGATTGCATCCTGCAATCCACTCTCAGCCGAGTATAAAAGTTATCCTCGACGTACCTTTGTAACGTAAGGTTTACGGCCGCGCCTACCTGCCTGCAGGGTTTTCCTGGTTAATGATTGCGAATCCCTGCCCGCTTTCAGCGGGGCGGCTCAGGAGGGAACTTCAACCGGGGTCTGCCGTGCGCACATCTCAATACAAGTGCGCGTCCCTGTCGGGTTCAACCGGTCTACTTTCCTCCGTCACTGCCGATGTGCCTATTATAGCCGAAGTTTTATTTGTGGGGTGGGTTATGAACCCGCCATTTTCTTATTTAGATAACTCCCAGAGTCTACTGGTTTTGGATATAACCTTCGCTCACCTCGCCCTTGAACCCCTCTCCTTTAGGAGAGGGGCAGGGGAGAGGAATATTCTTGTGTAAACAATCCCCAGAATCTGCTGGTATTGGATGAACATGCTGTCATCTCACTCTTTAACCCCTCTCCTTTAGGAGAGGGGTAGGGGAGAGGAAAATTCTTGTGTAAACAATCCCCGGAGTCTGCTTTCGACTCCGGGGATTTGCTTTTTATCTTGCGGTTCTCGATTCTTGCGATTTTTGCACCCCTCGCGTACTTTGCACCCTGATGATCTTTCAGGGGACCGAAGGGAATGGGGCTACTCTTTACGGATTCGTCGCCTCGATGTCCACCGTCAGGTTGCACAGGGTAATGTTTTCCATCACCAATGCCCAGCTGGCAGTGTACTTGCCGGCTGTGGCAGGGGTTTTCATATCCACAACCATCGTCAATTCACCGCCGGATGCAACCGCTGAGGGCACATCAAAAACGTCGTGGTAAGTTTGCATCTTGGTGCCGCTGAGGTATTTTAGGTCCACGTAACCCAGTTCCCAGGTCTTGGCGCCGATGTTCTGCATCTTCCAGGTCATATCAAAATCGGAGTTGATGTTGATCTTGGTGCCGGCTGCCGGCGAGGTGCCGATAATGCGGCAGTTAAAGTCCCACGGGGTGGCGGTGGCGGTCGGTTTGGCGGTGGGGACTTTGGTGGCAGTGGGCACCCATTTGGTGGCTGTAGGCTGCGGGGTGTTGGTTTCGGTGGGCGGTAGCGGAGTGAATGTGGCAGTATTTGTTGGCATCGCCTGGGCAGTGCTTGTCATTTGCACAGCCACCGTCTGCACGATCGCCGTTACCGCCGCGTCAACCGTGGCTTGCTGGATGGCGGGGTCCACGGTGGGGGTGGGTCCGATGGGCAGCAGCCCGCAGCCTGAAAGAAGCAGGCTGAGAGCCAGGATTGAAGAGAGGGGGAGGAATAGTTTGGTTTTCATGTGAAGGGTGCTCCTTTAAATAAATAACATAGGCATAAGACGAAATTACTGGGTAAAAAGTTCTATAAATCACGTAGTTCAATCCAAATAATACCACCAACTCTATGTCGGTTGTTGTATCAAGCGTTAGGTATTCAACAATACCCAGAATTTATCTTCGACAAGGATTTTTTGTCCATATTCGCTGTCGATCACTGTGCCATTCTGTGTGAATGTCTCAAATGGAATGGTGTAGGTCTTCCCATTTGACTTGTCATATATCCGTATTTCCACGCATCCTATCGTGAAAAGAAAGTTCACAGTTCCTGCTTCGATTGCCCATCCTGCGGGTGTTTTCACCCTGTCTTTTCTGCCATGTACTTCTTTAATAAAAACGGAGGTTTCCATATTGATTTCGCCGAGTAAGCGGCCGTCAATTCCGCGGAATTTCATCTCCAGCTCCTTT
>CAYRXB010000017.1:0-28719 GCA_964428125.1 uncultured Anaerolinea sp. | reverse complement strand
AGAGAGGTGGAGGGACCGGCCCTGTGAAGCCTCGGCAACCGGTAACAGGTGCCAATTCCGTCAGGACAGGATCTGAATGCCAGCACTTGTTCCTGAAAAATGAGAGCGAAACATCGTCTTTACCTCTCATAATTGGAGAGGTTTTTTATTACAATGTACTTAACTGGAGTCAGCCATGGAAAGAATTTTCACCAATCGTAAATACCTGGATGCCATGCAAAAAAAGATCATGGTATTTGACGGCGCCATGGGCACGAATCTTCAAAAGCAGAATCTCACAGTTGAGCAATTTGGCGGTGAAAGAACCAATGGCTGCAACGATTATCTGGTGATTTCTTACCCAAAAGCGGTGGAACTTGTCCATCGTTCCTTCCTTGAAGTCGGCGTGGATGTGATCGAAACCTGTACCTTTCGCTCAAACCGCATTACCCTGGCAGAATACGGGCTTGCCGATAAAGTTACCGAGATCAACCTGGCTGCTGCCATGCTGGCTCGTAAATGCGCCGATGATTTTTCAAATGCGGACCAACCTCGATTTGTGGCTGGTTCCATTGGACCAACTGGCAAGCTCCCTTCCTTAAACGATCCCGAACTCTCAAATATTACCTTTGACGAGTTGAGATCCGTTTTTTGTGAACAGGCAGTCGGTCTGATTAACGGCGGGGTGGACCTGCTTCTGATCGAAACCTCCCAGGACATTCTTGAAGTCAAAGCAGCCATTCTTGGTATCCAGGATGCATTTGCACAAACCGGAAAACACCTTCCCCTCCAGGTTCAGGTTACCCTCGATACCTCCGGCAGGATGCTGCTCGGTACTGATATTTCAGCAGTGCTGACTATACTTGAAGGGCTGCCTATTGATGTGATCGGTCTTAATTGCTCGACGGGACCGGATTTTATGCGCGAACCAATCCAGTACCTTGGCGAAAATTCCTCCCTTCCCGTTTCCTGCATTCCAAACGCCGGCTTACCTCTGAACGTGGATGGTCAGGCAGTCTATCCGTTAACCCCCGAGCCATTCGCAGATGCATTGTTTGAATTTGCCCAAAAACATGGGGTGCGGGTAATAGGAGGATGCTGTGGAACCACACCCGAGCACCTGAAAGCCCTGGTGGAAAAGGTTCAGCCTTTAGCTCCCGTGGTAAGACTGTCAGAACCCGCGCCTAAACTGGCTTCTTCGATCCAGGCACAGCCTATGCAGCAGGAACCGCGTCCATTTTTCATCGCCGAGAGATTGAACACCCAGGGCAGCCGCGCTTTCAAGAAAATGGTACTCGAAAATGATTTCGATGCCATTCTATCGTTAGCCCAGCAGCAGGTAGAAGGCGGTGGTCACGCCCTTGATCTTTGTGTCGCCCTTACCGAACGCGGCGATGAAGCTGCCACCATGAAACGCTTGATCAAGACCATTTCGCCGGTCATTCGCCTCCCGCTTGTAATCGATACCACGGAAATTGAGGTACTTGAAACCGCCCTCCAAACTGCCCCCGGCCGCTGCCTGATCAATTCAACCCACCTTGAAGGTGGCCGCACCAAAGCGGATAAGATCCTTGATCTGGCAAAAAAGTACAACGCCGCTGTTATCCTCCTTACTATCGATGAACAAGGGATGGCAAAAACAGCTGAACGCAAATTGGAAGTAGCAAAGAGGCTTTTCGCCATTGCAGTGCAAGAGCATGGGCTCAGACCGCAGGACCTGGTTTTTGATGATCTCACCTTCACATTGGCAACCGGAAGTGAGGAATTTGCCAATTCCGCCGTTGAAACCTTCAAAGGGATCGAGCTCATTAAAAAACACCTGCCTGGGGTTCTCACCTCCCTTGGGGTTTCCAATGTTTCCTTTGGGTTAGCACCTGCTGCCCGTTCGGTCATAAACAGCGTCATGCTGTATCATGCGGTCGCCTCCGGCCTGGATATGGCCATTGTTAACCCGGCTGCCATCACTCCTTACGGAGAGATCTCAGAAGCTGAACGAACATTGGCTGAAGACCTGATATTCAATCGCCATCCTGATGCCCTGCAGCGTATCATTGAGCATTTCCAATCCACTGCCACGGGTGAGGTTAAAAAAGACAGCCAGTCGCAATTGCTGGATTCCCTCACACCATCCGAACGCCTTCACTGGAAGATTGTCCATCGTTTCAAGGATGATGTTGAAAAAGATGTCGATCTGCTGATTGAACTGCGCAAGCCAGAGCAAAACCAGGATCAACGGGCAGTTGAAGTGTTGAATACCGTGTTGCTTCCTGCCATGAAAGAAGTCGGGGATAAATTTGGCAGTGGTGAACTGATCCTGCCCTTCGTCCTGCAGTCTGCTGAGGTGATGAAAAAAACGGTCTCCCACCTGGAGCAATATCTCGACCGCAAGGAAGGGGTGACCAAGGGTACGCTTGTCTTGGCTACGGTATATGGTGATGTGCATGACATCGGCAAGAACCTGGTCAAAACCATTCTCTCAAACAATGGGTTCACAGTCATCGATCTGGGTAAACAGGTTCCAGCGGAGACCATCATCGAAAAAGCCGTGGAAATGAACGCCGATGCCATCGGGTTGAGTGCGCTCCTGGTGAGCACCAGCAAACAGATGCCCCTGATCGTCAACGAACTCCACCGGCGTGGGTTGAAGGTTCCTGTTCTTATCGGCGGGGCTGCCATCAATGAACGCTTTGGTCGTCGAATTCTGAAAACCGAGTCAGGTGTGAATTACCCGGGCGGTGTCTTTTATTGCCGGGATGCCTTTGAAGGGCTTTCCACCATGGAAGACCTCATCAAGCCCGATACCCGCCAGGCAGCCTTTGACCGCATTACTGCCGAATCAACAATGGAGTTGGAACGTCGTGAATCGGAATCTCAGAAACCCATCGCTTCCTCCCGTTCTACCGTACCGCTACCCTCTGCCATTCCTCAGGTTAGCAATTGGGGGGTTCGCGTGGTCAAGGAAATGCCGCTCGAGGTCATCTTCAAACACCTTAACAAGAACGAGTTATTCCGCCTTTCCTGGGGCGGAAAGAACACTCACGGTGAAGAGTGGGTAAAACTCCAGGCAGATTTTGAAGGCCGCCTGGCACGCATGACCGATCAAGCTCTCAAGGATCCTTGGCTGGTTCCTCAGGCAGTTTACGGCATCTGGCCGGCTCAATCAGAGGGAGATGATCTCATCGTTTATTCACCCGAAACTGGCAGCATCAAACCTGCCAAACCGATTGCCCGCTTTACCTTCGCGCGCCAGTTGGTTGGTAAAAACCTCTGCCTGGCAGACTATTTTGCCAGCACGGAATCTGGCATTATGGATGTCGTTGCCTTCCAGGTGGTAACGGTCGGGCAAGTAGCTTCTGAACGATTTGAACGGTTGCAGGCATCCGCAGATTACACCGAAGCCTATTTTACCCACGGTCTCGCAGTGCAAACCGCTGAAGCCACCGCTGATTACCTCCACAAGCACATCTGCCGGGAACTTGGCATCCCTGTCACCCAGGGAAAACGATATTCCTGGGGCTACCCCGCCATTCCAGATATTGCTGAACATCGCAAGGTGTTAGACCTGTTACCCGCTGAAAGTGAACTGGGAATGAGTCTCACTTCCGCCTTTCAGTTGGTTCCAGAACAATCTACTGCTGCCATCATTGTTCATCATCCCCAGGCAAAGTACTTCAACATCGGGGAATCCCGCATCGACCAGTTGATGAAGGGTGTGGGATGAAATCACAATTGTCTCCATTTCTCGAATATCTGCGTTCAGGTAAAGCCATTCTTTCCGATGGTGCCATGGGCACCATGCTGCATAAACGCAGCGCGGTGATCAATACCTGTTTTGACGAATTGAACATCACTCAGCCTGAGATAGTTTCTGAAATCCATTTGGATTACATCCGGGCTGGCTCGCAGATGATCCAGACCAATACCTTTGGAGCTAACCGGTTCAAATTGTCCCAGCATGGCTTGCAGGATCATCTTGCTTCAATCAACCGCGTTGGTGTTGATCTGGCACGTAAAGCCATCGATTTTTCATCCAGGAGCATTTTCCTGGCAGGAGATGTTGGTCCTCTCGGGGTGCGTTTAGCACCCTTTGGCCGAGTTCAACAGGATGAGGCGCGCTTGGCATTCGCTGAACAAATATCCGTCCTGGCTGAAGCAGGGGTTGACCTCATCCTTGTTGAAACAATGACTGATCTTTACGAGGTCATCGAAGCCATCAAGGCATCTCATGAGGCAGCTCCGTCATTACCCGTATTGGCCTCCATGACCTTCACGCGCGATAATCGCACCCTCCTCGGTGATTCTCCAGAAAAAGTCGCTCGCGAAATACACAACGCAGGAGCAGACGTCATCGGTATTAACTGTTCTGGCGGTCCCAACCAGCTGCTCAATATCCTTAAGTTAATGAAACGCTCGCTCCCCAATGCACTTTATTCGGTGATGCCGAACGCCGGCTGGCCGGAACAGGTGGAAGGCCGCATCATGTATCCGGCAGGACCAGCTTATTTCGGAGAATATGCTGCTTCCTTCTGGCAGGCAGGAGCCAGTGTCGTTGGTGGATGCTGCGGCACCACTCCTGAACACATTTCCGCCATGGCAAAAATGATCACCACCCTCCCGCCCAGGGAGGACATCAAAAGCGAAACCCTCCCACAACCGCCGCAAAGACCTGACCGGGAAGCCGGGCTTCCACCCACAGAATTGGCTCAAAAACTTGCGTCGGGTAAGTTTGTCATCGCGGTTGAAATGGATCCTCCCCGCGGGCTTTCAACCCATAAACTCCTCGCCGGAGCCAGCCTGCTCAAAGAAGCCGGTGCGGATGTGATTGATGTGGCAGACAGCCCGATGGCGCGCATGCGCATGAGCCCCTGGGCGGTATGCAGCCTGATCCAGCGTAAAGTGGGCATCGAAACTGTCCTGCACTTCCCCACCCGCGGACGCAATCTGCTGCGAGTGCAGGGTGACCTGCTGGCTGCGCACGCCCTCGAGGTTCGCAATGTCTTTGTCGTCATGGGAGATCCAACTTCCATTGGGGACTACCCGGATGCCATGGATAATTATGACCTCGTTCCCTCAGGATTGATTAAACTCATTAAGCAGGGATTCAATGAAGGTATCGACCATTCCGGGGCGGATATCGGACAACCCACAACATTCTTCACCGGCTGCGCACTGAACCTGAATCCGCCGGATATGGAAGCCGAGATCAAGAACCTGCGCCGCAAGCTCCGGGCTGGTGCTGACTTCATTCTTACACAGCCCATCTATAATGCAGCCCTGGTAACACACTTTTTTGAAACCTACGAAAAGGAATACGGCAAACTGCCCATTCCGCTCATCGTCGGACTGCTGCCGCTTGCCAGTGCCCGCCACGCGGCATTCCTGCAGCAGGAAGTCCCCGGCATCGAGATTCCTTCCGAAGTCCATGAACAAATGCGCTTGAGCGGAGACCATTCGGCTCAAACGGGCATCGACCTTGCTGTTCGTCTTATCCAGGAGATCAAGTCGCTCGTCCAGGGAATCTACTTGATGCCTGCTTTTAACCGCTACGACCATGCAGCGGCTATCATTGAAAAAATTACCGATTAATCTATTGCAGATGAGAGTAAAATTATACTAACTCCAACGAAGAGGGAGCTAATACATCGCTTGAAATATATTGATTTATTTAGATTCCTTTCACAGGAAGTACGGGGGCTATGAGAATTCTCCTCATTTCTGATATCCACGCCAACATTGTCGCTCTCAATGCCGTACTGGCTGATGCCGGTCCATTTCTCGATGGCGTTTGGTGCCTCGGTGACCTGGTGGGTTACGGACCGGAACCTGATGCCTGTATCGAACGAATCCGTTCGCTGCCAAACCTTTCTTGCTTGGTTGGCAATCATGACGCAGCTGTATCAGGCCTGCGGAATATTGAGAAATTCAACGATGACGCAGAGATGGCAATACTGGTCACTCGCGCCATCATCAACCCGCGTAATGTGGACTATCTAAAGACACTGCCCGAGACTATTGAGACAGAGCAGGCCATACTAGCCCACGGCAGTCCGCGCAATCCCATCTGGGAATACATCATGGATTCTCTGTCGGCGCGGATGGCGTTGGCGTTCATCGAGAAGGATTTTGCTTTCGTAGGTCACACCCACCTCCCGTTGTGCTTTATCCACGACAAGAAAACCGATAAATTGACCAAGAAGTTAATGAAACCCGATGAGAAAATCCATTTGCACGACCAGATGATCCTTAATCCCGGCTCGGTTGGGCAGCCTCGTGACCATGACCCGCGTGCATCTTATGGGATCCTTGACCTCGCCGAAAATACCTGGGAGATCCACCGGGTGGAATACGATATCCCCTCTGTACAAAAACGCATCCTTGAGGTCGGCATGCCCGAAAAACATGCCATTCGCCTCTCCGAGGGCTGGTAACCGGGGAACAATCCCTCTCGTTCTTTCGTCTATGGGGTAGACCGAAACACCTATTATCTGGAGGAGAACATGAAAAAGAATGTGTTGTGGATTAGCCTGCTAATTTTAGTGCTGGCATTAAGTGCATGCGCAAAATCCGCTGCCACCCAAGCCCCGACTGAAAAAGACATGTTGGGTTATAACCGTACCTCAGTTGAAGCCCCCATGCCTGCGGATTCCGCCGGTTATGCGCCTGCTCCCACCGCCATGCCATCTTTCAGTGGGGAGAATGCCAGTACTGCCGCCATCCAGCAAATGATCATCATGAACGCCAACCTTCAAATCGCAGCGGATGACCCCGGCAAGGCAATGAGCGAAATTCAGAAAATGGCTGCGGACATGGGCGGATTCACCGTCAGCTCTTACATATATAAAACATATACTTCTGATGGCATCGAAGTTCCCGCGGCAAATGTTACCGTGCGCGTTCCCGCCGAGAAACTTAACACGGCTCTTGACCAGATCAAAGCCCTCACCGGCGACCCCGCCAAGTACACCCTCTCTGAAAATATCTCCGGGCAGGATGTAACCCAGGAATACACCGATCTCAAATCCCGCCTGCGCAACTTGCAGGAAGCCGACGCCAAGCTCTCCGAGCTCTACAATACCGCCACCAAGACCGAGGACGCCCTCGCCATCTACCAGCAGAAGGTGCAGGTAACTGAGCAGATCGAGGTCATCAAGGGTCAGATGCAGTATTACGAACAGGCGTCTGCCAAATCTGCCATCACTGTATCCATCGTTGCCAAAGCCACCATTGCCCCCATCACCATCGCCGGGTGGCAGCCCGTTGGTGTTGCCCGGGATGCCGTCCAGGCGCTCATCAATTTCGGCAAAGGATTTGTTAACTTCCTTATTTGGCTAATCATCCTCGTTGTGCCGGTCCTCGCTGTCATCGGGCTGCCCATCTTCTTCTTTGTACGCTGGCTCGTGCGCCGCAGCCGCCGCGCCCAGGCTGCCAAATTGGAAGCCATGCGCAACCAGCAGCCGCCGCTGCCAGGCAAGTAAAATCAAATCTGTAGGGGCGATTCACGAATCGCCCCTATTTTTTTACATTTCAATCTCGATATGGGCAAACCCATCTACCTTCACCGGGATTTGCCACGTTTGATCGATCAGTTCCTCTCCCACCACTATCTCGCCATTTACTCTTATCGATTTCGGTGTCTTTGCCAGTTTGAGGAAAACACTTCCGGATGTTTTTCGTGGAAGTCGCACGGTGGCTGTGATTGCCTTTTCATCAGCATGCCATTCAACAATTTCCATCCCCTGGCTGATGTGCAGGTCACTGCCGACATAGGCGGCATCCCTTTCCTGTACTGCTTGCAGGGTGACAACCGCGCAGCTATGTGCTGGGAGAGACAATCTCATTGGGGTATCTTCACTCATTTCAGCAATTGTTCCACCCCAAAACTCGCGTGCCCAATATTTCCCCGGATTAAGATGAAATACGCTAGGAACAAGGTCGTACTCCACCGGTTCATCCGACCAGTTGAATTTTGCCAGCAGGTGGCGTTCGCCAACCGCGTCCACCCGGTCAAGCCGCAGCAGCTCGGGCATCTCCGCGTCAAACCAATCGAGCACCCGTGCGCGCGCGCCGATCACCGGCAGCAGCACTTCCGCGATGCGCAGCCGCTCAGACGGCAGTTTGGGCAGGTCATCCGATACCAGTAGTGACCCGCCGGTGAGCGCGATCACCGAAGCCAGGCTGCGCACTTCATCCAGCGTCAGATGCGTGTCCGGGCGGATGAGCAGGCAGTCGGGATCATTGATCCACCAATGCTGATGGAGGGCAGCCCGCGTAAGGATGTTGCGGATGGAATTGCGTGCGCTCGGCATCGCCGGTTCATTCCTGAAGAGGAAACCGATCCCATTGAAATTCGGCCGCCAATCGCCGCTCACATCCGCGCCGATGCGGTTGGCGTCGATCAGCCCCAGCATCGACCCCAGAGGAGCCCCGCAGCCGAGGATTGTGACCTCTTTCCCCACCGCCTCCCGGATGGCTTCCATACCTTTGCGCAGCACCTGCGCGCGTGTGACGGTCGGGTCTTTGTAACAGCCCTTCAACGCAGCCGCATACAGGAAATCCAGTTTCAAATACGGGTAGCCCCAATCTTTTGATGCGGTTCGCACCACGCTGCAGGCATAATCCAGCGCTTCCGGCACGGTCAGGTCCAACCCGTAATCCAGCGCGTTCCACACGAAACCCGCATTGGCGGGTTTCCCGTTGGCTTTACGCAGCAGCCATTCCGGGTGTTCCTTCGCCAGCCTGGATTTCGGATGCACAATGAACGGCGCCAGCCACAAGCCCGGCAGCAGCCCTTCCCGGCTGATCTCCTCCGCCAGGGGCTTGACCCCATTCGGGAATTCCGGCTTGAAGCTGAACCAGTCGCCAATCTGCGACTCGAAACCGTCGTCGATCTGTACCAATTGGATGGGCAGGGTCTCCTGCTGCTCCAATATCGTCTTTAGGTTCGCCCGCACATCCTTCTCGGAGAGGCGCGTGTAAAAGTGATACCACGAGCACCAGCCAACTGGCGATTCAGGAGGAACTTGCACCTCGTTTTCGATTGCCGCTTCTTCCAGGTACATCTCCAGTGGTTCGCGGTGATCAAGCAAGACGGGCGTGAAGACCGCCCAATCGCTGTTCATCGTCTTCCCCGGATCAAGGCGGGTATCATCGCAATTCGCCCACATCGCCAGCCAGCGCGGATGATTAAGGTCTGCGGCAATCGTCCCGAACTGCTCTTTCTGACTCAAAAAACCCGCAACAAAGCCGGTGCGCGCTTTCCGGTCGCCGATGACCGCGAACATATCGCTGCTGAACTGCCCTTTCTTCTTCATCCGCGGTGTGCCGGGGTTGCAGATCATCGGGTTTTGCAGCCCGCCAAATTTACTAATCGGCATCTTTCCATCCCCCGCGTGCCAGCCGCTGGGGCTCCACGACTGCCAGCCGTTGGAATAAAATCCAAGTTCTGAAAGTCTCGTCGCTTCCGGATAGGTAACAATGCCGCCGGCACTTTCTTTCACCTTTAACAAGTCAATCCTTTGCAGGCGGACGGGTTGTGCGCTTTCGTTGCAGACGATGATTTTCCAAACCACCAACGGCTTCTCCAAGACAATGCCGAAATGGAGTGTCAACAGAAGCCCATCTGCGGTTTTCACCTGGAATTCGACCATTTCAGCTTTTCCATGCGCCCCGAAATCCCTCACCCCCCGGCTGCCGGGCGTTTCCTGCCACTGCGTCAACCTGGGATTGAACCGTCGATCTCCAAAAGAATATCTGGCACCGAGGTAGGCATGCATTATTCGCGGGAATTTTGCATCCTTCGGTTCGATAGAGAACCAGCCTTCCGTCTCATTGATCGTCAAGGTGAAGATCTCATTTTGCAGGGTGGTCATGTGGGCGCTCCAATTGATGGGATGCTTAATCTTATCATGCCTGCTGACTTCACGCTTTCAAAGCCGCCGGTAAGGTCGGCATGTTATAATCGCGCCATGCCCTCCATGGTCGCAATTGATATCGAAACCACCGGACTCGACCCCGCCCGCGATGCCATCCTGGAGATTGCCGCCGTACGCTTCAATGGGCACCGCGTAGAAGACGAATGGTCCACGCTCCTCAATCCCGGCCGTCCGGTTCCCTCTTTCATCACCCAACTCACCGGCATCACCAATGAGATGGTGCGCAACGCCCCTAGGCTTGAGGATGTGCTGCCAGAATTAGCCGATTTCGTCGGCGATAACCCGGTGGTGGGCCACAACATCCGTTTTGACCTCGGCTTCCTGCAGCGGCACAAGATCCTCCGCAACAATGACGTCATCGATACCTACGAACTGGCAGCGATTGCGCTGCCCACCAACAGCCGCTACAACCTCGGCACGCTTGGGGTCACGCTGGGCAGCATCATCCCCAACAGCCACCGTGCCCTGGATGACGCCCGCTTGACGCACGCGGTGCTACACGCCCTCTACGATAAACTACTCGAGCTCCCCATAGAAATCCTCGCTGAAACCGTGCGTTTCTCCGAGGGCATCGAATGGGATGGCTCATTGATATTCCAGCAAGCCCTGCGCGAGAAGGGGCGCATGCCCATCGAGGCGAAGAAAGCCCGCCAGGAGGATTACGGAGACCTCTTCGGCGCAGGTGTTTCCCTGCCGCCGCTCATCCCGGTGGAGACCCCCTCCCCGCTCGACGCGGATGAGATCGCCGCCAACATTGAGCACGGCGGACCCTTCGCGCATTACTTCGAAAACTTCGAGAGCCGACCGCAGCAAATTGAGATGCTGCGCGCGGTAACGCATGCCCTCTCCGAAAGCCAGCACCTGATGGTGGAAGCTGGCACCGGCACCGGCAAATCCTTTGCCTACCTCATCCCTGCTGTGGAATGGGCGCTCAAGAACTCGATGCGTGTGGTCATTTCCACCAACACCATCACCCTGCAGGACCAGCTCATCAAGAAGGATATCCCCGACCTCGCCGGAGCCCTCAAATCGGAGGTGCGCGCGGTGGTCGTCAAGGGGCGCGGCAATTACCTGTGCCCGCGCCGCCTGGAAGCGCTGCGCAAAGCTACCCCCGCCAACGCCGATGAACTGCGCGTGCTTGCCAAGGTACTCGTGTGGCTCAGCCAGGGTGGCAGCGGCGACCGCGCCGAGATCAACCTCAACGGTCCCGCCGAACGTGAAGTTTGGTCGCGCCTCTCTGCCGAGGACGAGGGCTGCAAAGCCGAGGTGTGCATGGCGCGCACCGGCGGCGCCTGCCCGTTCTACAAGGTGCGCATGGCGGCGCAATCCGCGCACATCCTCGTCGTCAACCATGCCCTCCTGCTAGCGGATGTGATCACTGGCAGCCGTGTGCTGCCTGAATATAAATACCTCATCGTCGACGAGGCGCATCACCTCGAATCCGCCACCACCAACGCCCTTTCCTTCCGCCTGACGCAAATGGATTTCCAGCGCATGCTGCGCGAAGTGGGCGGCATCAATTCCGGTTTGGTCGGGCGCCTGCTCAACCTGCTCTCGCACGCCCTGCTGCCTGCGGATTTCGCCGCCCTCAACCAGGGCGCTCACAAGCTCACCGATCTCCTCTTCCGCGTGGAGAATGACTTCAACGATTTCGTCCACAGCATGGACCTCTTCCTCGAAGACCTGCGCGAAGGGCAGCCCGTCAGCAATTACGGGCAGCAGACGCGCATCCTGCCGGCCACCCGCACCCAGCCCGCCTGGAGCGAGGTGGAGATCGCCTGGGATAACGCCAACGGCTCGCTGCACGCCGCCCTCGCCCTCATCGACCAGTTCCACAAGTCCGTCAGCGACAGCGTGGAAGCCCCCGCCGAGGAGATCGAGGATACCCTCAGCTCGCTTGCCAGCGTCAACCGCCGCCTCACTGAAGCCGAGGCCACTCTCAACCAGCTGGTGGTCGAACCGGATGAACGCAACGTCTACTGGGTCGAGATCCAGCCAAACACCTACCGCCTGGTCTTCCAGTCCGCGCCGCTCAATGTGGGTCCGATGATGGAACAATACCTGTGGCACGAAAAGAACGCCATCATCCTCACCAGCGCCACGCTCACCACCAATAACGAGTTCGAGTACCTGCGCAACCGCCTCAACGCCGATGAAGCCGACGAACTCGTGCTCGGCTCCCCCTTTGATTTCGAATCTTCCACCCTGCTTTATCTGGTCAACGACATCCCCGAACCAGGCGAGACCAACGCTTACCAGCGCGAGGTGGAAGCCGCCCTCATCCGCCTGGCGAAAGCCACCAACGGGCGCATGCTGGCGCTCTTTACCTCCTATGCCCAATTGCGCCGCACCTCGCAGACCATCGGTCCGGCGCTGGCTGAAAGCGGCATCCAGGTGTACGAACAGGGCGAAGGCGCCTCCACCAACACCCTGCTCGAGACCTTCCGCGAAGCCGACAAAGCCGTGCTGCTGGGCACGCGCGCCTTCTGGGAAGGCGTGGATATCCCCGGGGAAGCCCTCTCCGTGCTTGTCATCGTCAAGCTGCCCTTTGATGTGCCTTCCGACCCCATCATCGCCGCCCGCTCCGAGACCTTCGAGGATCCCTTCAGCGAGTACAGCCTGCCCGAAGCCATCCTGCGTTTCCGCCAGGGGTTCGGGCGCCTCATCCGCACCCAGTCTGACCGCGGCGTGGTGGTTATCCTCGACAAGCGCGTGCTTACCAAGCGCTACGGGCGCCAGTTCATCGACAGCCTGCCCACCTGCACCACCAAAGTCGGCACCGTCATCGACCTGCCCAAAGCCGCCGAGAAGTGGCTGAATAGGTAAAGGCAGGCATCTTCGGAAGTTAACCGGAGTGCAAATACCTCGACCGCGTGCCCCTACATGAATATTTTTTCCGTGTTTTCGGTTATTTCCGTGGTTATGGTTTTTGATTTTCCTTTCGTGCATTTCGTGTATTTCGTGGAAAATTTTTTTTGGTTTTCTCTGTGTTCTCCGTGTCTCTGCGTGAGAGGTTTAAGTACGAGATTGCCGCGTCGCGCAACCCCTCTCGCTTCACTCCCCCGAAAAATCACCGGGGTGCAAAGTTCGCGAGGGGGCGCATAGATCGCGGCGCTCCTCGCAATGACATATAATTTAGGTTTTTTGCTCTTAGTTTCGTGTTTTTTGTGTATTTCGTGGTTAATGATTTGAGGTTTTCCCTTCCGTGTTTTCTGTGTGTTCCGTGGTAAATGATTAGGTTCTCCCTGTGTTCTCCGTGACTCACGGCCTTTGCGCCCCAGTTCTTCAGGATCTGCGTGAGAAGGTTTAAGGTTTTCTCTGTGTTCTTTGTGTCTTTGTGTGAAAAGGTTTTAGGTTTTCTCTGTGTGAGACTGTTCTTGTATTTACTTGTATAATAAGAGTGACATTGTCCTAATTACACAAGGAGAGTTATCCTGATGAAAAACCGAACCCGAATCCTCATCCCTCTCATCGTCCTGGCACTCACCGCCGTCGCCTGCGGTATTTCCCTGCCTGGAAGCAGCACCATCGACACCGTCGCCACCAACGTGGCTGCCACCGTGCAGGCGCTTGCCGGCACCGCCGTACCGCACGACCTCCCAACCGCAGAGCTGCCCACCATCACGCTGCCCACCGTTGCTCCCGCCCCAGCGCTTGCGCCGCTGCATGTTGCCCTTGTCTCCCCCAACCGTGACCTCTATGTTTGGGATGAGACCAAGCCCGCCGCCGTCAAGATCGTCGACAGCGGGGATGTCGACAGCGCCGTCATCTCCGCAGACGGGTCGGTCATCGCCTTCACCCGCACCAGCGATTACATGAACTACTCGCTCGAAGCCATCAACTTCGACGGCACAGGTCAGCGCGTGCTGATGGGCGCTGCCGATTTCGCCTCCCTGCCCCGCCCGGATGGTGCAATCGCCTCCCTCCCCTCGCAGATGGCGTTCGTGCCCGGCAGCCACACCCTTGCCTTCAATGTCCGCCTGCAATATGAGGGTCCCGGGCTGGCGTTCGGCAGCACCCTCTACAACGTCAACGTGGATGCTCCATCGGTCAGCAGCGTCCTTGAAACCGGCCAATCCTGGAAGTTCACCTACAGCCCCGATGGCAGCAAGATCGCCATCAGTCAGCCTACCGGCATCGGCATTTACCGCGCTGACGGCTCCGTGGTGGATGCTACTGTCCTCGCCTATCCCTTCGTCAACACCGCTTCCGAGTATGCCTGGGTAGCCTCGCCCGTCTGGAGCGCGGATTCCACCACCCTGATGGCCGCCGTGCCCCCGCAGGATCCCTGGACGGAACCGGTGGGCAACGGCTCGCTCTGGCGCGTGGCTGCCGATGGGCTTTCCGGCGAGCAGACCATGGACACCCCGATGATGTACTTCCCATCCGGTTTTGCCTTTATATCCCCTGACCTCACCAAGGTGATCTTTTTCACCCGACTGGGAGCGCCAACTGACAACACGCAAACCCTGCATACTGCTGGGGTTGACGGCACCACGGATATCGCCTATGCCACCGGTCAGTTCGACAGCACCGTCGCCTGGTCACCGGATAACGTGCACTTCTTCTACACCGTCCGTGATGGACCCGGCACCATTTCCTACATCGGAGCCATCGGTCTCCCACCTGTGCTCGTGCCGGATATCAGCAACGCCCGCGACGTGGTCTGGGTGGATGCCAGCCGCTATCTCGTTTCAACTTCAGCCAGCGGCACCGGCAGTCTGCTCCTCGGGAACCTTTCCGCTCCCACCGGCGTCATCTTCAATGGTGCCGGCAGCGACTTTATCAGCTTTTCGGCGAACCGCTAGTCTGTAACTTTGACAAGGTTTTTTCTAACCCACCAGGGAACAAAACGTTCCCTGGATTCGTTTTTATTGAGGGTATAATTCCACAATATTTTGGAATTGTGTGATCATTCCAGGAGAAATATGAAAAGAAAAACCTTGTTTATTGTTACCTTGCTTTTCGTCGTTGCCAGCATTCTGGCTGCATGCCAACCTCCCTCGCAAACACCAACCAAAGCCGCCAGCGCAGAACAGACAGTGCAGGCTTACGTTGCAGCCACTCTGACGGCGCAGCCCACCGCTACCCCGCTGCCTACAGCCACCAGCACCCCTGCACCCACTTCCACGCCAGCGCCTGAACGAATCCAATACGGACCCTCCAACTTCCCGGATAACGTGGATCCCCTGACCGGGTTAGTCGTCACTGACCCGACAATCCTCAACCGCCGCCCGGTGATGGTAAAGGTCGCCAACTTCCCGCGCGAGGGGCGCCCGCATGCCGGGCTCTCCTTTGCCGACATCGTCTTCGATTATTACACCGGTGAAGGCGCTAACCGCTTCGTCGCGCTCTTTTACGGGCTGGACGCCAAGCAAGCCGGACCAGTACGCTCGGGCCGCCTCATCGACCGTTGGCTGGTGAACATGTACAAGGGTATCCTGGGCATGGAATACGCCTATGGACCCGTGTATGACGCGATCGTGAACCAGCTGGGCAGCCGCATGATCAGCGGCGATCATTGTGACGATAAATTCAAAGCCATCTGCAGTGACGGCCCTGCCACCGAGACCAGCCGCTTTGCCAACACCGCCGAGATGAGTAAGTATTATGCCAGCAAACAATCCGCCACCAACACCAAACAGAACCTCGACGGCATGACATTCGATTCACAGATCCCTGTCGGCGGCGTAGATGGCCACGAAGTGACTATGCGTTACGGCAAGAACAATGAGGCTCAATGGAAGTATGACGCCGCCAGCGGCAAGTACCTGCGCTTTATCGATTCACTCGACAGTGCCGGTCAGTTGCAGATGATCCCATTGGTGGACCGCCTCACGGGAGACCAGTTAACGTTTTCAAACGTCATCATCGTCCTCACCGAGATCGAAACCCTCAACGGCGCTACCGACACCCTGCATGAATATCACATCACCGGAGCCAAAGGGCGGGCGCTAATCTACCGTGATGGACAGCTCTTCGACGGCACCTGGAAGGGCGTCGCTGATACCCCGCTCACTTTCTACGACAAAGACGGCAATCCGCTGCCGCTCAAACCAGGCAACACCTGGATCCACTTTGCCGGTGTGACCTCAAGGATCGTTGAAGATCCCGCCGGTGTCTGGAAAGTGACCAATTACACACCTTAATGAATATGCTTAAAATTCATCCCCCAGTATTCCTCCGCGTTACCCTCCTCACGGTTGTAGTGATGCTATTGTCGCTAACCGCCGCCGCGTGCCAGTTGATCAATCCGGCCACCCCCACACCTCCATTGGTCACCGGATCGACCCCTGAGCTGGTCGAAAAAACCAGCGAAACAGAATTACCAGTTGCAACAGCCACTGAAAATCCAGCCACACCAACTCCGGCAGTATACGATCCCGCCAATCCAGCTACCTGGGTCTACCTTCCGGTGATACCGGATCATCTGAGCCAGCGGGTACGAGACCTTTACGAGGTCGGAAAAACTAGCGGGTTAGACCAACATGCCTTTTCAAAGGCAGGTGACTGCGAAACCTCCACCCAGTACTTCCTGGCGCCATTCGATATGAACCCGAATGGCTACCGGCTGGGAAAATATGATTCTCTTGCAGAGGTGATCAGGTTCTACGAAGGGTCGTTTGAGCGCGTCAGCCTCGCTGCAAGTTCTGGCGGCTCGGTGGCAAAAGTACTTTCACCCCTGTGGGCAGATACCACACAGTGCCGGGAAAATGAATCGCCGCTGGTTTGTGAGATCCGCATCCATCGCCCGGCAATCCTGCTGGTAATGTTTGGCACCAATGATGTGAAAGCCAGCTCTCCCGAGAATTTTGAGCTGAACCTCAGAAAACTTGTGGATATTTCATTATCGAATAATGTTATCCCGGTGTTGGTCACCAAAGCCGACAACCTCGAGGGAGACAACAGCATGAACGCCATCATCGTCCGCGTGGCTAACGAATATGAACTACCTGTGCTCAACATGTGGCGCGCTATGCAGGAACTTCCAAATGAGGGTCTGCAGCCGGATGGCATCCATCTCACCTACGCCCAGCCGTACTTTGACCTGCCGGAGAATATGCTGATGGGTTGGCCAGTACGCAACCTGGTCACGCTGCAAATGCTGGAATTCCTTCACAACGAATTGGAGCCTTAAAACGAAACAGCCCTCCCGGGCTGTTTCGTTTACTTTGGCGATGAAGCAAATTGCAGCCGGTTGCCTTCAGGGTCATAGAATGTGCCAAAACACACCACCCCCGGGATGTTCACCGCATCATCACATTTCACCCCCCGCGCTCGCAAGAAATCAGTGGTCTTTACAGCATCATCGACGCCTAATACTGCGATAACACCACCTTCTCCTGCCAATAAAGGTGTTCCCTCATCCAATCGGGAGATTGCGATATGGGTCTCGTTCTCACGCCCAAATTCATACCAGCCAATCTCATCATCTGCCCAGCACACCGGCCATTCGATGATCTCGCTGTAGAATTTCTTTGCCCGCTCCCAATCCCGCACGTGATATTGCACAACGTTGACATTCTTAAAAATGGACATCGTTATCCTCCAAATATAGGACAATATTAGTCCGATTAATGAGGAATGTCAACGAGAAATGACGCTATCACGGTTTCATCACAAAAGTCCCGTCTCGCAAATCCTGAAGTGCCTTTTGGATCTCCTCCTGGGTATTCATCACGAATGGACCGTAACGCGCGATCGGCTCCCCCAACAGTTTGCCAGAAATGAGCAGGAAGCGTGCTCCTTTTTCTCCTGCGGTTACATTAATCAGAACTCCTGATCCAAAAACCACCAGGCGGGTGGCAGCAATACCGGTTTCGCCTAAGGTCCCAAATCCATCATACAGGTATGCCAGGGCTGTGTGGTCATTTTCAACTGTGAATGTGTATCCTTTTCCTGGTGCCAGGTGAACATCAAAATACGCAGGGTCTGCCGCGATTTCGCTGACTGGTCCTCTCACCCCGGCTACTTCACCGGCGATCACGCGAATTGACACACCATCCTCGGGTGTTGCCAAAGGAATCGCTGCAGAAGAAATTTCCTGGTATCTTGGTTTGCACATCTTTAACCGCGCTGGCAAATTGACCCATAATTGAAATCCATTCAGAGGTTTCGAGACCAACTGGGGCATTTCTTCATGCAGGATCCCGCCGCCAGCAGTCATCCATTGCATATCACCAGCACCGATGACTCCCGTGTTCCCCATGCTGTCAGTATGACGTACAGCTCCTGAGAGCATGTATGTCACTGTCTCGATACCGCGGTGCGGGTGCATTGGAAAACCCGGCAAATAATCCTTAGGGTCGTCCGAACCAAAATGGTCGAACAGCAGGAACGGATCGAGGTAATCCAGTTGTCTTGTAGCAATGCTCCGCCGCAATCTTACTCCTGCTCCTTCCAGGACATAGATCGGGTCGATGACCCTTTCGACTTTACGAGGATTTAAATTTGGTATCACTTCACTCCTTTCTTTACCAGCAAAAAAATCCCCGGCATTATTAACCGGGGAGTCGTTCTAAATATCGAGGTTTCTTACCGCGTGTGCATGGGTGGTGATGAAGCGCGTTCTCGGCGGCACTTCCGAACCCATCAGCATGTCAAAGGTGCGGTCTGCCGCGGGTTCATCCTCCACAGCCACTTGCAGTAAGGTGCGCGTTTCGGGATTCATGGTAGTCTCCCATAATTGCTCAGGGTTCATTTCACCAAGACCCTTATAACGTTGTAATGCAGCTTTCTCAGCCTGTGCCCCTAATTGCTTGAGATAAGCATCCTTTTCAGCATCGCTGTAAACATACCGATGATCGTTTTTATAAGAGATTCGGTACAAAGGCGGTTGGGCGATAAAGACGTGTCCATTCTCGATAAGCGCTGGCAGGTAGCGGAAGAAGAGTGTCAGCAGCAGGGTACGGATATGTGCGCCATCCACATCTGCATCGGTCATAATGATGATGCGTCCATAACGCAGGTTCTTGATGTCAAAATTATCGCCGATGCCTGTCCCAAATGCAGAGATCATGGATTTAATTTCTTCATTTCCAAGCATCTTATCCAAGCGGGCGCGTTCGGTATTTAGGATCTTACCGCGCAGCGGGAGGATCGCCTGGAAGTGGCGGTCGCGTCCCTGCTTGGCAGAACCGCCTGCGGAATTACCTTCCACGATGTAGATCTCGGTCTTTGAGCTGTCGCGTTCTGAGCAATCAGCCAGCTTGCCGGGCAGGGTCAGGCTTTCCAGCGCACTCTTGCGAATGACAAGATCACGGGCTTTGCGCGCTGCATCTCGGGCGCGGGCAGACGTAAGGCATTTCTGCACGATCGCCTTGGCGGCCGCCGGATTCTCTTCAAGGAACGCCCCAAAAGCTTCTCCAATCACTTGCTGGGCATAGGTCTGGACCTCGGGGTTCATCAACTTGACTTTGGTCTGGCTCTCGAATTGCGGGTCGGGGTGCTTGATGCTCACAATGGCGGTCATGCCCTCGCGGGTATCATCCCCGGTGAAGTTTGGATCGGCATCTTTGAGTAAATTGGTGCGCCGGGCATAATCATTGATGACACGGGTGATCGCCATCCGCAGACCGGTCAGATGGGTTCCACCATCGATGGTATTGATGGTGTTGGCAAACGAATAGATCGATTCGTTGTAAGAATCGGTAAACTGCACCGCGGCTTCAATACCGATATGCTCAACCTCTTTTTCAACATAAAAAACAGGGTGCAATGTTTCGCGGTTGCGGTTGATGTAGCGGACAAAAGAGTTGATGCCCCCTTCGAAGAGAAAGGTAGTCTCCTTCTCGGGGCTGCGCTTGTCCATTAACTTGATGAGCACATTCCGTGTTACAAAAGCCATCTCACGGAAGCGTTGAGCAAGGGTCTCGAACTTGAAATCCATTTCCCCTTTGAAAATCTCGGTATCAAAACGGAAGGTAGTGCTGGTGCCTGTCTTATCCTTATGGGCTTTGCCGATGGCTTTTACAGGCTCTTTTGGGATGCCGCGCTCATAGCGCTGAAAGTATTCCTGTCCATCGCGATAAACATGTACTTCGCACCATTCTGAAAGGGCGTTAACCGCCGAGACGCCAACCCCATGCAAACCACCAGAGACTTTATATGAAGAATGACCGAACTTACCGCCGGCATGCAGCACGGTCATTACAACCTCAAGTGCTGATTTCTTCTTCTCCGGATGAATATCCACGGGTATACCCCGGCCGTTATCAACCACGGTGACACTGCTGTCAGCATTGATGGTCACCTCGATCCGGTTGCAGGCGCCAGCCAATGCCTCGTCGATCGAGTTATCAACAACCTCGTAAACCAGGTGATGCAAGGCTTTAAGGTCAGTTCCACCAACGTACATGCCAGGGCGGCGGCGTACAGCCTCCAATCCCTCCAGAACCTGAATATCCTTGGCGCCGTATGAGGCGACTTCGTTATTGCTCAATGGGTGTCCCTCCATCTGCCTGTACATTCTTGCGCTGGCTGGCAAATAATGCAATGTTATCCTGCATCCAGCGTAAGCCATCACGATAATAAATGAAACTGGCAACGATCAGTCCAGTTACAACAAAAGCATGCCCACCCACCCCCAGCAGCAGCAGCCACGATCCGGTATCCGGGAGCATCCACAGTTTGTTCAGCAATTCGCTTACCAATGCCGCAGTCATAAAGAATAATCCCGTGCCCGGCAGAAAGAACCGCACTAATCTTATAGAATGGATGGCTGATTGAACTGGTGTTTTCTTCAGCACAAAAATTCCATGAACACTGAAAACCAAAGGAATAACCAGCCAGATTAAACCAAAACCAGCAAGCAATATGAAGAACTGAGCGATTCCGGCTCCAAAAATTGAGAGGACTGAGAGAATGATTAGGAATGGGATCGAAACCAGGATTGCCACACCAAGAAGCAACCCAAATAATGCCAGGCTGTTCACGTATCCGTTTAAATATTCTTTTATATCAAAAGCCTTTTTTTCTTTCTGAGTTTCCAATGTTACCAGGTAGAAGAATAGGCTGCCCAGGAGAAATCCTAACGTCAATAAAATGCCAAGAGATGCAACCGCCCAATTTAATGAAGGTAATTCGATGATTGGATTCCAGGACAACGGGGAATTAATTGGGGACAACCTTGCCATAAGGCTCGGAACGCCTACCGGGATCGTGCGGATCGCTGTGGTGAGGTTATATTGTTCGAGTGTTTGCACCCACAGTGTCTGAGTGGTCTTTACTGTTTCCAGTAAATCAGTTGGAGCTACTCTCATCATTTGCTTGGTTAATTCTTCGATTGTAGGTAAAAGCAGGGTTTTCAACCGCAGCTTTGGTCCCAGCCAGATAACGAGGTCTATTACCACTGGAAGGATGATCAGGTAGATATGCTCAGCTACCTTATTGAAACCTGCCAGGAAGGTTTTAAACATTCTTGGGGGAGATCCAACGACTGTAACGCGTGGTTGTTCCATATCGGCTTTGATTTTACCATAGTTGGATATTCTCACTTTCCGTGCGTATTCCCCGTTTTTATCCCAAGGAATGTAAAATAAAGAGATGGATGAACATCGTAATCTGCCGGATGTAGACCGTTTTAGTGTAGTGATGGCAATGATCCTCATTGCGTACTCCCTCACGGCTGTGATTTCTTTTCCCGCCAAATCACTTTCTATTCAGTTGCCGGGATTCCTGCTTGTATTTGACCTCAATTTTGTGACCATCATTTCAATTCTGGTAGCTGCACTGGCTACAGCAGGGTGCGACTGGTTGATCTCCGACCATCCGTATTTCGACAAAAAAAACCGCTGGCGGCACTGGTTTCTACCAGCATTGACCGCGCTGGTTATTGGCGTTCCGCTGAATGTTCTTGAAGTCTCGCCAGCCTGGTGGGGAGTATTTGCCCTTGGCGGTTTGTTGATTGCCGGAGTGATCCTATCGGAATATATCTCGGTTGATCCTGGCGACATCCGCAGCCCCCTAGCAATCATCAGCCTCACTGCCGTATCGTTGGCGTTATTCCTAACCCTTGCCATTGCCCTGCGTGGTTCGGGCACAAGGCTTTACCTCGTGATTGCGGCGCTCATTCCCGCCGGTTTTCTGGTATCTGCCAGAAGCCTGATGCTGCGAACCGGTGAAAACGCGATTAACCACTGGGCAATAGGCATCTCCATCGGCATCATCAACGTTGCCGCCGGTTTGTTCTACCTTCCCCTCAAACCTATCCCTTATGGATTGGTGCTTACAGGGCTGCTCTTTGCTCTCGTTATCCTGGCTGGTAACTATGAAGAACGCCGAAGCGAACAAGGTCTTTGGTTGGAACCGTTATTAATTGCCATCCTTTTCTGCCTGCTCCCAATATTACTTTAATGCATCAAGCAACCCTTTTTTATTCCAGGGGTTATATCTCTTGAGTATTACAGGAGAATCTGGATGGTATTGAAAATAATTTTGTTATTAGTAGTTACTTACCTGGTCGGTTCAATTCCGGTCGGGCTTATTGTGGTCAGGTTATTTACCGGTAAGGATGTTCGCCAGGTAGGAAGCGGCAGGGTTGGCGGTACAAATGCAATGCGGGCTGCCGGGTTGCTGGCAGGTGTATTGACTGCCGCATTGGATGCAGGCAAGGCTATCCTGGCTGGTTATCTTGCAGCACTTATCCTCCCCGGAAACACTTGGTTAAAGGTAGCCGCAGTAGTCATGGCTGTTCTTGGCCAGGTATATTCTGTGTTCCTTATTGAACGAAATGCTGAAAACAAGCTCGTGTTCCACGGCGGTGCAGGCGGCGCTACAACCCTTGGAGGGGCGATTGCGCTGTTCCCGGCTAGTTGGGTAATCATTCTCCCGTTGGTGATCCTGGTTTTCATCATCATCGGTTATGCCTCAATCACCACCATCAGTATTGCATTGTTTTCACTTATTTTATTTTTTATCCGCGCCATCAATGGACAGGGACCCTGGCAATTCGTCGCTTACGGGGGGATTGCATTGATTATTGTTCTTTACGCGCTACGTCCGAACCTTAAACGCTTACGCGAAGGGACTGAACGGGTTGTAGGACTGCGTGCATATTTCGAGAAGAAAAAGCAAAACCAACTGAGCAAATAAAAATCCGGATCTTCTCCGGATTTTTTTCACTCGCTCTGAGGTTCGTCTTCGAGATGACGGTAGAGGTAAGCCACATTCCGTTTATGAAGCTCGACCCCCAATCCTGCCAGGGTCACCCGGCTTTTACCACAGGACTCAATATCGATCTCTGAAAGAGCTTCAACCGGATCACGTTTTTTCGCTGCAGCTTTGACCGCCTTGCGTACTGCAGCCAGGTATGCCAGGTTTTCCCGTGTAGCCTCTTCGATCTCACCTCTTAAAATAATGTCTCCATGCCCCTGGATGATGTTTTCCAATCCCATCTTTCCTATAATTTTTATCGACGCAGCAAGGGTATCCGGATCTCCATCCACCACATATGGAATTGGCATGAATGCATCCCCGGCGAACAGCACCTTATCCTCTTCCACCAACACGGAAATGCCATCCACAGAATGACCCGGCATCGGAGAAATAATAAGGGTTTTTTTGCCCACCCTCATCGTTAACTGACCTTCGCTAAACGTCATGTGAGGTTCAATTAACTTTACTTGTTTAAACAATGGGTTTTGTTTTTTCACCGCCTCCAGCGATGCTGCCCCTTTTTCCAACATGATCGCACGGCTTAATGCATGTGATATAACCGTCGCTCCAGGGAAAAAGCAATTTCCCCATGCATGGTCTGCATGGTAGTGCGTATTGATCACATATCGTACTGGAACTCCAAGAGTTTCTTCCACATAACTGCGAATCTCAACAGCTTCATCAGGCAGCGCAAGGGTATCTATTACCACTGCCCATTGAGGACCAGTGATCACCCCGGCAGTTACCTGTGCATAAACTTCACTTTGAAACCAGTAGACATTATCTGAAACCCGCTCTCGATGCATTTGCCCTATCCTTTATAAAAAAATTACTCGTTGCAAGTAAAGAGAATAACACGTTTGAGGTCAAAAGTCAAAAAATCCCCTTTTTCAAGGAGATTTTCGATAAGTTAGAGGACTTTGCTTAGGAAGGATTTTGTCCTTTCCTCTTTCGGGTGGTCGAATAATACTTCAGGAGGTGCTTGTTCAATGATCTGTCCGCCATCCATCAGGATTGCCCGGTCAGCAGCTGCTTTGGCAAAACCGATCTCATGCGAGACCACAACCATGGTCATTCCTTCTTTGGCCAGGCTCATCATTACATCCAACACTTCCTGGATCATCTCTGGATCAAGTGCACTGGTAGGCTCATCGAACAACATGATCTTGGGGTTCATCGCTAACGCACGGGCAATTGCCACACGCTGCTGCTGTCCACCCGAAAGCTGCCCCGGGAAGGAATCAGCTTTTTCGGGGATACCGACTTTCGTAAGCAGCTGCCTTGCGACATTCTCTGCCTCAATCGCACTTCGTTTGCGGATGATCTTTTGCGCCAGGGTAATGTTATTGAGAACGGTTAGATGAGGAAATAGGTTAAACTGCTGGAAAACCATGCCGACTTCAGTTCGGACAGCGTTGATGTTTTCAGCCGAGTCGAGCGGGATGCCATCCACTGTAATGCTGCCGGCATCGAACTCTTCCAGACGATTGATACAACGCAGAAGCGTTGATTTTCCCGAACCGGAAGGGCCGATGATGACCACCACCTCACCTTTTTCAACCTCAAGATTGACTCCCTTGAGAGCGTGAACACTGCCAAAATGCTTGTGTACATTTGAGATCTGGATGATTGGTGTCATGTTATTTCTCCATCTTGAATTCACGTTCCATCCAGGTGACCAAACGTGTGGCCAGCAAGGTCATGATCAGGTAAATCAATGCCACCATTATCCAGGGTTCTATGGCAATGTAATACCGCCCCTGGAATTCACGACCGCGGCGGGTTAGATCTGCTACCCCCATCACAGAGATTAGCGATGAATCTTTAAGAAGGGTAATGAACTCATTCCCCACTGGCGGAAGGATGACTCTGACGGCTTGCGGCAGGATCACATAACGCATCGCCTGGAAATACGTCATCCCCAGGCTGCGGGCAGCTTCCATCTGCCCTTTGGAAATGCTTTGAATACCCGCGCGGTAAACCTCGCTCATGTAGGCTGAGTACCCAAACGACAATCCGAGAATCGCCATCACCTGGGGGTCAGCATTGTAATTACTGAACGATTGGATATTCCATGATGCCCCCAACTCCTGGATAATTGAAGGGATCACAAAATACCAGATGAATAGCTGCACCAGGATTGGTATTCCACGTATGATCTCAACATAGACAGTTGAAATACCCTTGATTATTTTTACCTTGGATAACCTTGCCAATGCAACAACCAACCCAAATGCCAGGACAATTGCAAAGGAAATTAAGGTAACCTTCACGGTCATCCATAATCCATTCTTAATGAAATTAACAATGTTGAGATACGGATCAGGCTTGAATAGAATCAACCCGGCGGTCAACAAAACTACCGCTATAACGAGGAACCACCATTTATCAAATCTCATATTCTTGGATTTTCTTGCATTGGGCAAATTCTTTTGAGCAAATTGCTTGTTATCTGAAAAATCCATTATAGATCCCTCTTAATAGGATCTGCGGGGGTTTCCCCCCGCAGCGAACGATTTGCTTTATTTTATCCAGGTTTTTGCCAGTTCGTTAAGGTAACCAGAATCAGTTAATTCTTTAAGCGCTTTATTGATTTTTGTCTGCAACTCAACATTCGTCTTGCAGATGGCGATACCATACTGGTCATTGTTGAATACACCACCAACAGCCTTGACTTTTTCAGGGTTAGCTGCGATGTACCCCATAGCAACCGGGTTATCTGCAATCACGGCATCCACACCCTTGTTGGCAAGTTCGAGGAACGCCAGCTCATATGAATCGTATGGTTTGTAGGTTACCCCTTCGATCTTCTGGGCTTCAATTTCACCGGTAGTACCCAACTGGGCTGCAACTGTTTTGTTCTTTAAATCAGCCAGACCGTTGATATCCGTGGTTGCTTTATTCACTACCACAACCAAACCAGCATCCAGGTAGGGATCCGAGAATAACATAGAGGCTTTGCGGTCATCGGTGATGCTGATGGCAGCAATAGCTGCGTCATACTGGCAGGAGGAAAGCCCAGCCAGGGCAGAGTCAAATGGTACATTCTCCCATTTGATGGTTATTCCTGCTTTTTCAGCAATCTTGTTCATCAGATCAATATCATAGCCAACCAGGTTGCCTTTGTCATCAGTAGATTCAAAAGGTGCGAAGGTGGCATCGGTGACTACTTTAACTTCAGCGGGTTTCGCGCAAGCGCTGAGGGTTAATGCAGCCACAAGTACCAAAACCAGAATAAAAGTTAGGCGTTTCACTTCTTTTCTCCTTTTTTCCTCTTATGGTGTTTCGATTTTTTTTGTTGAGGATTATGCAAACATATTATGAAGTTTTTTAACTAAATTGTCAAACCCGAGTTAAGGAACAATTTTCAACCTTGCAACCATGTAAAGCAATTGGAGTTCAAATCAACTGTATAATCCAGTTAGAATAAAAATTGATGGAAAACAAAAGGATTACCCCTCTTAAACAACTTGTACCCAGCTTGTTGCTTGGGTTCATTGTCATTTTGGGGTTGCTTTTAATGAGCGGCATCCAAAATGTCAGTTTGTATCTAATTAAATTCAACTGGGAATTTTTTGCCCTTGCATTAGGCCTCACTTTTTTCAGCAACACGCTGCGATTCCTCAAACGTGCGTTTACATTGCGTGTTTCCGGAATCAAGGGCTTATCCTTTGGGACCTCCCTCCAATTGTTCCTGGCCAGCCTGCCGTTGGACGCTGCCCCAACACGTATTGGTGATTCCCTCAAATCCCTTTGGCTGTTCAGGGTCGTTGGTCAGCCTGCTATTCGAACGGCATCAATCTATTTACTGGAGCAGTTATCGGACAACCTGAGCATCTTCTTGTTGACCGCATTCGGCGTCATTGCTTTTCCTGCATATTGGCCGATGTTCGTACTGGTGCTGCTGCTGTTTTTACTGGCGACCATCCTGCTGCGTGTAAGGCACAAAGATGTCGATATGGCTGCTATGGGCGAGAAACTTCCAGCTTATAAGCAATTCTTTATGGAGTTACATACGTGTATTGATGCGCATCCTGTTCTGTTTTCAAGTCCACATCTGGCAATGACCTTTCTGCTCGGAGTGGTATCCAGGGCATCAGAAGGGGCGGTATTCTTTTTCGTATTATGCGGATTAGGTATGGAGCCGACCTTGCCATTAGCTGCAGCGTCAATCCTCATCTACGCATTTTCAGCGAGTATTGCCAGTATCGCCGGCGTTCCAGGAGGAATGGGTGTTGTGGAAGCTTCAATGGCATTATTGATGACGGTCTTGTTTGACTTTCATCCTGGTGTTGCTGTAGCTGCCACCCTGCTTTTCCGTTTGATCACATTCTGGATTAACCTGGGTATTGGCCTGTTAGTCTGGGTGGCTTCGCGCAAGAAACTCGGATTGATCAACGGAGACGTTCACATTGTTGAAAGTTGATTTTCATTGCCACACCTACCATTCACCAGATAGTCTCACAACAATTGACGACCTTATCCGTAATATCAAAAAACGAGGTCTTGATCGTGTCGTGGTAACCGATCACAACTGCCTGGCAGGAGCGCAGGAAGCGCATAATGCAGCGCCTGATTTGGTTATCGTCGGAGAGGAAGTCCAGACATCAGAAGGCGAATTTCTGGCAGCTTTCGTCACCCGGGAAGTCCCGAAAGGGCTTGAACCGATGGAAGCATATAAAAGGTTGCGCGACCAGGGTGCATTCATTAGTGTCTCCCATCCCTTTGACCCACAGCGCTCCGGCTGGAGTAATAAAACACTTTTGGAAATCGCCCCTATTGTGGACGCTATTGAAGTCTTTAACGCACGCGTGCTGGATATGACCATGAACCTCAAGGCGGAGGAATTTGCCCGAGCACACAACCTGTCTGGCACTGCCGGATCAGATGGGCATCACCCATCGGAGGTTGGCAGAGCCTACAGCATTTTGCCAGATTTTTCAAATGCGGATGAGTTGCGTTCTGTTATCAATCAGGCAGTCAGCGCTGGCAGCCTTTCCTCGCCATTGGTGCATTTTTTTTCCTCCTGGGCAAGGTTGGTTAAGGCAGTTCGTACCTGAGCGATTTCTTATCAATCAACGCAATGAGATTATTGTTGGTCGGCAAAAATGCTTATTATTTGGATTTCCAAATTCGGATACAGTGAACTCCGGATAGATACTCACGCGGAGAATCCAACCATCATCATCTTCATAAAAAACGCTTTTCTCAGGGACCGGTGATATCTTGTCGAACTTGTAATACTTCGGAATTTCAGTTAATTTCATTTTCGCCCCTTTCACGGGGATATCCGATAGCAAACCGTTCTTTCACGTAAAGCTTCTGAGAGGAAATATCTTTGTTATGTTGAAATTCTCAGATATGGTACATTTTCCAACCAAATTTGATTATCCCCACCCCCAATTAGATTATACCCCGTAACAGAGATTGAAATCTTAATACCAAAAAACAAAAAATGAGTTAAAATCGAAACTGGCTGGGGCGATGGCGGAATAGGCAGACGCAACGGACTTAAAATCCGTCGATGGTGACATCGTGAGGGTTCGACCCCCTCTCGCCCCACTTGAAGACTTCCAAATTTCGGAAGTCTTTCGTTTACATATACGGTAAAGTTTTCAACGGGGGCTTCCCCCTCTCGCCCCACAAAAACATC
>CAYRXB010000016.1:0-44709 GCA_964428125.1 uncultured Anaerolinea sp. | reverse complement strand
GGAACATACCATTCTGAATATTCAGGCTGGGGAAATCCTGGTAGATGAAGGTTACAGAATTCAAGGACGGGCACAAGCAATTAGTTTATCCAATGGTGAAACTTATATCCCAGATATTATTGCTGTTGATCCCAAAACAGGTGAGGTAATATTTATCGAGGTGGAGCGGGATGTGAGTAAGGATCATATATCCCGAAAAACGAAATGGATGAAGTTTTACGAAGCATCGAATGGAAACCTGTTTGTTTTTTGTGATAATCTGAACTGCCAGAGATCTATTCAGGGAGAAATCAATCTTGCTTTAGGGGGGTTGGTATATAACTCGTTTTTAACCAACTTGCATGGATTAAGAAAGGGGAAACGCTCCGAAAAAGATGGCAGTATTTGGTTCTCTCAGAGGCGAGGAAAATAAATAAGGAGAACGGTTTGCCACTTCGCTCTTGCCACTTCGTTCTCCTAGAGTCTTAGGGGGAACAGTGTATTAAAATAATTCTCGATGAGTATTCGCGAATGTCTTGAATTGATTAATCAGAACCTACCACTTGTAATATAACTATATCTTATAGATGGTGAAACAAAGGAATATTAACTTCTTACCCTACTAGGTTTCAAGGTGAATCTATTGCATGCGAATCTTGGTGTTTTTCCTAAACATCCCAATTAAAACCACAAAAAAACCAAAGTATCCGATCACCTGGCTCAGTGAAGGACTACTGTTGTATCCAACCAAAGCTTTGAGCAATTGACCAAGCGTTGACTGGTCAGGTAATATGGAATTTAAATTCCAAACGTGTTCAACAATAGCAGGAATCCAACCCAATTCGTTAAACTCATGAATCCCAAGTCCCACCAAACCCGCGGCGAATAAGGCTAATAATGCATTTGTTGCCCGGAAAAATCGCGAAAGCCTCAGTTTTCGGGTTGTGGTGAAAACAATCCAACCGATAAGCACTGCAGAAGAAACTCCCAAACCAGCCCCGAGCCATTCCTGCGAGGGATTGGTAGTCAAGCTGATTGCAAGTAAGAAGAGCGCCAGTTCAATTCCTTCCCTCGCTACTGCGAGAAAAGCCAATAAAAACACAGCTTTCTTTCCTTGTCCCTCAGCTGCCAGGCGCACAGAAGACTCAATGTTCTGTTTCATAACAGCAGATTGTTTCCGCATCCAAAAAACCATCCAGGTTAAAATACCTGCAGCCAGGAACATGGTGATTCCTTCAAATAACTGCTCACCCTTTCCTTCAAATTCCGCGCCAATCAAGTTGAGAACCAAAGCAGCCAACGCGCTGAACACAATTGCACTTAAAACACCCAACCAGACAGCAGTGTTGAGTTTCTGGTGTTCCATTTTGCGCAATACACTTAAAACGATTCCAATGATCAGAGCTGCTTCCAGCCCTTCACGTAAAGCTAGCAAGTAACTCGGTAACATAAAATCAAATCTCCCAAAGTTGACAAAATCTATCTTATTTGATTATACCGGAAATTAATGATGAATTGTTATAATGAAAAAGGTATTCTCCGGGAAGAAAGTCTTCAATTTTTAATAAAAACAGAGAAGCGTCAGTAGATTAATCAAGCTTCAATTACTTCCACTGTGGTTCCTCCCGGCATACCTACAGTCAGATCGCCCGGGTCATTAGGAACGATGGGATTAGCCCAGCGAAATATCCACTTTGCATCGTCGGGTGCCGCATTGACGCATCCGTGGGACATTTGCTCGCCAAAGTTGTTATGCCAGAAAGTGGAGTGAATTGCTACGCCATTTGCTTCAAAAAGACTAACCCAACTCACACCCGGTAGGTCATACCCACCTCCTGTTGAACCTCCAGACATATGAACAGAAATCACTTTTCTCCAGATGGGCCATTTGCCAAGTGGAGTTTCCCATTGCGGGGTAGGATTCCCATTCATATCTTCCCGGATTCCAGTGGAAACGAATGCAAAATAGACTTCACGATTCCCTTCAAAGCAGGATATTGTCTGGTGCGCAACATGTACAACTATCCGTTTCTCTTCGACTTCCGGATGAATTGGTGAAATTTCATCTTGAGATAATGGGCGAAAAGCTTCTGCCTTCGCCCAAAATATATCCCCGTAACCGTATCGCTCGTTAACCCGATACCAGGATTGCCCCTGGTCATCCTGTTTGATTTGGTCGATCCAGAAGATTTGCGAAAAATAGAGACGTGGAGTTTGATCTTCCTGTAACCACGGTGAACGCACTGGAGGGTTGGCAATTAGGAGATCAACAAATGGAACCGTTACCTCTGCCCACATACCAGGACCCAAGCTGGTATCAGGTAATGAAATTATTGATTCATTGGTTAAATTTTTTACCGGCTGTAGATAGGGTGCCCAAACGTACCCGTCTGGCGTCTCCACCCAGCGTTGATTTCGACGGTACGGCCGACGCCCCACTACTTCCCTGAGCCAGGGGAGGACTGCATCTTCGTAAACTTTAGAAATGGTTGTGCTATCCGCATCTGGTTTGGCTTTCACTTCCGCCATTCCAACGGTTACCCTTCCCAACCGTTCAGCCTGCGGAAACTGAAATCTTGGTTTCCAGTTTTTTAATGGAAGGATGGCGAGTGAGGAAAATCCGACCACCGTATCTTTGAGAAAATCACGTCGTGTAATCAATTACCGTTCCCGCTAACCGATGCCTGAATCCATATTTCCTGTATAGGATTATTAGGATCGTTCGTTTCGATAAACACACCCCTGCGGACAGTCGATCCGCTCATGGAATGGTATCCAGCATCAAACCGAAGTGTCATTAAAGCAACCTTACCGGGAGGGATTTCAGATGCAGTAAAATCAGCCGTCGTGCAGCCGCAGGTAGTGTACGCACGAAGGATTACCAAAGGCGATTGACCTAAATTAGCGATGACAAATGTACGCGTCATGACCTGAGTTGAACTGATTACCCCAAAATCGTAAAATGATTCTGAAATAAGAATTTCCGGTTTTGTTAATTGGTTGGCAATATTATTTTCAACAAGTGGAACAATATTCCCTGGACCCATACTGTGAATCGCCCGAATTTTTTCACCGTAAACCACATCAGCTGGTGAATAGCGAATTTTAGATTTGTTCGGGCCGAAAGTAAGAATCAAATAGACAAAGAAACCGATAACCAAAAATCCGGTAATTCCCAGAAGCAGATATTTTTTCCATTTGGATGCAATTAGTCTCACGAATCCAAGGAATCGAGACTGCTGCATTCCGGTTAGTTTGGACAGTAGGTTATCAGACATATAGCTTACCTATCAATTATTTCCTTCGGAGAAGTATCCGGGGACTTACCATTAATTTGGTGGTGATCATGCTCGCCATGCCCCATCATGCCCATCATTAAGAAATGCGATAACGGGCAAATAAGGATCATCAAAACTATAAATACATTGTTTACAGGCACTTTGAATAGGAGCACTGCTGCTAACGCACCCATTGCGATAACACAGCAGGCAATCATGATCAGACCATGTTTTTTTGACATTTATTTCTCCTTTTAATTAAAAGACCACGAAAATTGACGAACAGGTACGTCCAGGTTGGTGATAATAATCGTAAAAGTTATAGCTCCTTCGAAAAGAGTTTTTCCATCAAGCGTAGTAGGAAAGATTAATTTTCCTTTTACATGGTGCCCACCTCTTGGAGCATCCCAATTTAGTGCCTGAATCGTAGCCCCTGTATCTGTGGTGAGCGTGGCAAGTTGGGCTAAGTCCATCGAAAGATCAATAGAATGTGTGTCCAGTGTTACATCAAAAATTAGAGTGTCACCGGGGTTTTCCAGGTTTTCCGGGGTAATCACAACGGTGATAGCCCCTTGATTATCAGATTGTGTTAAATTTGGTTGAGGGTTTACAGTTTGTGTAGGCACGACCACCGGCGTAGCAGATTGGGTAAATTGGCAAGAGGAAGTTTTACCCAGTTCAGGTGTTGAGCAGCTACTCGATTCTGGATCTGAAGTTGGTGTTTTTGCTATGATCTGAAGAGGGGAACATGCGGATAAAATTAACGTCCCAATCAATACCATTAATAATATTTTTGAAGTTCTCATAACATTTCCTTGGGGTTCAATGAATTTAGAAGAGAAAGATTAAATCTTTGCTTTTCGCGATTCAGGATTAACAACATATAGCCGATCCCTAAAAATGTGGTTCCAAGACCCACACCCATAAACACCAGGCGATATTCTGCCAGAAAAGTAGCTGCAGCTGTGAGTCCTAGAATTGGAAGAACGTCCGTTAAATGGTGCGCGCAGCAGGCAACCATCGCAATTGTCGATGTTGAGCCACTAGCACCAACACTTACACCACTTACTCCCTTTTTGTCTACCGGTAGAAATAGTTTCAATTTTAAAACGGTATAAAGAGCTACCTGTACTCCGAAACCCAGAATAATAGGAATGACGATCCACTTATCTTTCCAGAAGAATTCAAGTGCATGATCGAAACTTTCTGCCCAGGTGACAATTCCAAAATAAACAGCGGTCAGGAAAAGTACGCCAAGTATGCCAGCCCCCAGCGGGAGAAGTATTCTTTTTTGATTGGTCATTAAAGGTTTTATCACTTCCATCCTAATTTCGAAAATAGTTAGCCGCTTGAATAATACGAAATTGAATTGAATTTATCATGCGCAGAGTCGCGTGACTTCCACTAAGCAAAACCGCCTAGATGTAACTGGGCTTAATCACACTGTATAGGCTTCCAAGACTCGGATATAGTAAGCACATCCTTCTCCTTCTTGTATCAAGTAAAGCGCCGTTCATTTTCATAGGTTATGAACGGCACTTTACGAAAATAAAAAATTCATAAGGACTCACAAATGAAAGATTCCTGCCAAATTACCCCTGTTCACAAATCGATTACCGAAGAAGAAAAAATGAATACCCAGGTAACCTATCTGGCAATATCCGGATTAAACTGCCCGAATTGTGCACTGCGGGTTAAGAATGCACTAATGAATGAATATGGGGTGATCGAAGCGCTGATTGATCATGCCGATGGTATGGGCGAGATAACTTTTAATCCAGAAATTATTAACCGCTCTGATTTGGTAAATATCATCTCTAAAGCAGGAAACGATGGCACACACAGTTACAGCGCAATAATCATTGAATGATTTTATCGTTGTTGATTGACTTTACAATTCAGTCCTGATGAAAAAAACTTATCGTTACTTTGTTTGGTTCTACGTCCTCCAACTTTTAATTGTGGTTTCAATTTATAACGTCACCCCTGTTGCAGCAAACAATTCGTCCAATGACGAAAACGCGAATTTTCCCATGTGTTTACCTGATAGTATAGGCACACTTATTAATACAGAATGCAATCTGGTCGGTCCGGCAAAACGTCTGAGTGACCTCGCACAAATTGGAATTACATTTCCGGCGGTTCCATTACCAATAACTACTCTTCCTTATGAATTAAACAATATACCGTTTTCTTATGCTAAAGTGTCTAACGAAGAAGTTCCTCTTTTCGCCACACTTGAAGATGCAGTCGCTGATCATCCAACCAACAAACTGGGCATTAGCAAAATTAAATATGTCTCCCTTCTTCAAAAAGCGACAACTGAAAAAGGAGTTTTTTACCAGACTTCAACATTTGAGTGGATTAGTGCGGATGTGATCACAAAAGTAGGCGTGCAGGATTTCCGGGGGTTTTTATTTACAAAGAATCCGACCATACCGTTTGGATGGATCCTGACAGAAACCAAATCAAGAAAAAACCCTAGTTACGCATCAGCGGAAACAGGTAAATCCTATGCCCGCCTTAATGTAATACGAATATATGATTCAAAAATTGAAAATGATGTTGAATGGGTTATGGTCGGTCCGGATGAATGGATAGACCATAAATTTATTGCCCGGGTTACCCCGAACCATGAAAAACCCGCTGGCGTTGAATCAGACCGATGGATCGAAGTCAATCTTTATGAGCAAGTCCTCATTGTTCATGAAAAAGATCGTATCGTATTCGCGACATTAATTTCGAGTGGAGTCGATCCATTTTTCACACAACCTGGCGTTTTCAAGATATATAAAAGGTTGGTCAATCAATATATGCAAGGTACTTTTGAAGCAGACCGGTCGGATTATTACTACCTGGAAGATGTCCCCTTCATTCAATATTACGATCAAGCCAGGGCTTTACACGGCGCTTACTGGAATACACTTTTCGGATACCAACGATCACATGGTTGTGTAAACCTGTCGATTGCTGATGCCCATTGGGTTTTCGATTGGGCAAAAGATGGCGATTTCGTTTACGTGTGGGATCCATCTGGAAAAACGCCGGTAGACCCTTCGTTCTACGGTCCTGGTGGGGCTTAACCAATTTATTATTTTCACAACTTTTATGATGGCTTTCCAACAATTGGAAGTTCTAAAGATTTATTCCCCATTTAAGTTAAAAGCTAAATAGGTCTTTTTATTATTTCTCCGTTTAACGATAACAATCATTTCTTTCATACTAATTATTTCAAGTTACCTAATGAACATCTGTCTTTGAGCAAAGTGGAATAACTTGGTCCACAAGAGATATTGTTTATAGTTGCGTATCCTTTTAAGCAATTAATCTTTACAAAAGCTTTAGAAATCCTTCACAGGGGCTTTATCTTCAGCGGATAAACTTGAGTCATAAATATAGAAATCCATACTCTATTAGGAGAAAAATAAATGAATAAAGCTTTAACAATTACTTTAGTGGTTATCGGTGGAATCATATTGGGCGCCCTGATTTTTTGTGTGGGTCTGTTTTTGGGACGCACTAATCTGGGATCAACTGGATTCAACTCAATAGGGATGATGGGGAGAGGTTATGCAAATCAAGGTTATTTTATGATGGGCGATGGTTATAACATGATGGGTGGTATTTCCGCTACAAACGTCAAACCTTTAACAATTGACCAGGCTACACAAGCTATAGAGGGTTATCTCAAAGGGCTGAATAACTCTGATCTTGCGCTCAAAGAAATCATGATCTTTGATAACAATGGTTACGCCCGCATCACCGAGAAAAGTACTGGCATTGGTGCGATGGAGCTTTTGATCAACCCTTCGACGCTTTCTGTCTATCCAGAATTCGGACCAAACATGATGTGGAATCTAAAATATAGTCACGTGAATGGAAGTGGCGGGATTATGGGTGGAGTTGGAGGAATGATGGGTGGAGTCGGTGGTATGATGAATGGACTAGGCGCAAACCCAGGTACAGTTTCTGCAACAATGACTGTTACCTCCGAACAAGCACTTAAGATTGCCCAAGATTATTTGGATCAAAAATTTCCTGGTTATAAGACAGCTACTGATGCAGACCCCTTCTATGGCTATTACACAATCGATATCACGAAGGATGATAATGTAACAGGCATGCTCAGTGTCAATGGTTTTAGCGGACAAGTATTTCTACACACATGGCATGGAACTTTTGTTGAGATGTTTGAATAAAAGTTAATAAACAAATTTCTTCTCAGGGATCGGTTGTAACACCGGTCCCTTTTTGTATGTAAAATAAAACTATAACCAATAAGTAACTTGTACCAGAAGGGAGTTTGTGTGGCTGACGCAAAGATACTTTTAATCGATGACGAACCCTCGATACATAATGTTGTAACTGCTTATCTAAAAGCGGAAGGATATGAATTCTTATCTGCTATGGATGGTATGAGTGGGTTAAGTGTTGCTAGAACATTCAAACCGGACGTAATTATTCTGGATGTTATGCTACCAGGTATGGATGGGATCGAACTTCTCGCCAACTTACGGCGAGAATCGAATGTGTACGTGATTTTGCTTACTGCACGCTCCGAAGAGACAGACAAAATCATTGGTCTTTCAGTCGGAGCTGATGATTATCTGACAAAACCGTTCAGCCCTCGCGAATTGATTGCCCGAATAAAGGCAGCCTTGCGGCGTATTCAAAACTTGAATAATCCCTCCGATAACTCTTCAATTCTAGCCTTTTCACACCTTCATATTGATACATCCGAACGACGAGTATGGGTAAGCGAGAAGTTAATCGAGCTCACAGCAGTAGAGTTTGACCTTTTGGTTGCTCTTGCGCAGCATCATGGCATGGTACTAAGCAGGGAGCAACTCCTGGAAAAAGCTTGGGGGTATGATTATTTTGGAGATACTCGAGTTGTCGACGTTCATATTGGTCATGTTCGACAAAAGTTGGGCGAGGATAGCTTTATAGAAACAATTCGTGGCGTAGGCTATCGTTTCGAGGATAAATAGGTGATTATATGGTAAGTTTCATTCGCACCCACCTGGCTTGGAAAGTATTCTTATCCTACGTGATCGTTGTTGTAATTGGAGTTGTTGTCCTTTCAACCGCTACCGGTTTAACGATACCGACAGCATTTAACAGACATATGGCAGGGATGAGCATGATGATGTCTGGCAACACTATGTTGGGATCGACCCAATCAATAGAAATGGAATTATTCTTGAATTACAAGGCAGCTGTTACGGAGGCATTATCACTGTCAGCGTTTGCTGCATTAATCGCCGCAATTATTGCCAGTTTCTTAATAAGTAGACAAGTGGTCGGGCCGATTCAACGCCTGATGAAAATAAGCCGGCAGATTGCAGAAGGGGATTATGGAGAACGACTAAAAATCTCCGGTAACGTACAATCCAACCAATTGGATGAGCTAGATCAACTTGCACTTTCCTTCAATCAAATGGCAGATAAACTTGAAAAAACAGAAAGCATACGTCGCCAATTGATTGGTGATGTAACACACGAATTGCGGACTCCGCTTTCAGCGATTAAGGGATATATGGAAGGGTTGATGGATGGTGTCCTTTCGGCAACACCTGAAACATACCATCAAGTTCACTCTGAAGCTGACCGATTGCAGAGGTTGGTTAATGACCTACAAGAACTCAGTCGAGTAGAAGGAGGAGCTTATCAACTTCACCTTGAATCGGTGTCTCCCGTTGTTTTCATTGACACGGTAGTAACACATCTCAATCGGCAATTTGAGGAAAAAGGGATTCGTCTGGAAAAGAAATTGGATGGGGATATCCAAAATGTGATCGCAGACCAAGATCGTGCAATACAAGTGCTTACAAACTTGGTTGGTAATGCCTTGCAATATACCCCCATAGGGGGAAGAGTGGTTATAACGGCATCCAATTTGAAAAACGAAGTTGTTATCTCTGTTACAGATACGGGTATCGGTATATCACCTGACCACTTACCTTTAATTTTCAATCGCTTTTATCGCACTGATAAATCAAGGACTCGAGTGAGTGGGGGAAGCGGGATTGGGTTAACGATAGCTCAAGCTATTGTCAAAGCCCATCAAGGACGTATCTGGGCTGAAAGTGCAGGTGAAGGGAAAGGTACCACAATACACTTTACTTTACCTATAGACGCACAAAAAAACTAAAATCTTTACCAAAACTTTACATTTTCTTCAAAATATCTTTATCTTCCCTTGTTATGATGATCATGTAAGAAAAAACTTGAAGTGATTGGATGGAAATCCAGAAAAGGAAAGGTTTATTATGATGGGTAACTTTGGATATAGTGGAATGGGTTGGATTGGAATGCTTCTGGGTGGAATCATATCAATCGGCGTTTTGATTGGTTTGGTTTTATTGGTAGTATGGGCAGTTCGAAAAACGAGTGGAAATAACAACCTGCCAGTCTCTCAGAATTTAGCTGGGCCGTCCGCTAAGGAAATTGCACAAGCGCGGTATGCCAAAGGCGATATCACACGGGACGAGTATCAGAATATTCTTGCCGATATTGGGAAATAAGGAAGGTATTGAATGATGGGATTTGGGATGATTGGCGGAATGATACTATTCTGGGCTGTTTTAATTGTTCTTGCAGTTTTATTAGTACATGGATTATTCCGAACAAATCGGCCTACTTCAACGAGTGAACTTTTATCTGCAAGACAAATTCTTGAGCAGCGATATGCCAGAGGCGAGATTAATCAGGAACAATACCTATTAATGATCAATGATATAAAGTAAGCAAAATCTGTATAGAAGGCAGCTCATATCTTGTATGGGCTGCTTTTTATTTTAATAATAACCGGTTGAAAAGAGTATCCGTTGATGTTAGTAGAAATACTGAACCTATTTACTCAACTTTTAGACGCCCTGTGACAATTATTCGAAGATTATCAATAAGGTATGGGTAACACGATATGAGAGTAATGCTTTCGTACGGGGTTGGATCCATCACTTCCACTTGCTCAGGTTCTACCAGTTTCCAACCATCGATTATGTAAGTATAAGATCGATTATATGTGAAGACGATGACCTCATCACCGGATTTTAACTGGTCCAGGTAACGAAAAACTTCCCCATATGTATCGTTATGTCCAGTGAGAACCATATTTCCAATTTTCCCCGGATTGGCAGTTCCTAAATGCTGCCCCACACCTTTTTTAAGCTGTTCAGGTCCGTCGCCTTGAATAACGGGTGCATCGATATTAAGTGCAGGAATTTGAATTCGGATCGCGTTTTGGGGTGCTGGAGTTGGAATAGGAACGTTATAGTCTGCCTTCCTTAATAGTGATTGAATATTTGAAGGAAGGTTATTTGTTTTCTGCGGTAAACTCTCAACATTTGCTTGGGAATTTCCGCCAGGTAATATCAGTGCCTGTATAAGCGCAGTTGGGGTCAAAGTCGGTAAATTCCACGTACCTTTTGATAAGGTGTTTAAATTGAAGAGCGTAATAGCCCCATATCCAACAATTCCTAGTAATGTTATGATTATCAAGCCTTCAAGAAAACGCAAAACCCGATTGAACAATGTAGATCCTCATCTATTTGGTTGTGAAAAGGAAAATCATGGTTGAATATTTACAAACCGCACCAAGCGATTATTGCCGGCATCTGCTATCCAAACTGAACCTGCTGTATCAATTGTTATACCGTTCGGCATTCCAAATGAATTTTCTTCTGGACCATATTTGCCGAATACAAATAACGGTGACCCTTCCGCAGAAAAGACTAATACTCGAAAACTTTCGGGATCAGTAACGAATATTTTCCCCGACTGATCAGCTGCTATATAAGGCTTGTTTTCCATTGAATCACTTCTCCAACCCTGTATTGGGAAACTCGAAAGGAATTTTCCATCTGGTGAGAAGATTGCCACGCGCATATTCCATGTATCGGCAACGTAAACATTCCCGTCTAAACCAAGAGTAATTCCAACAGGTTCATCAAGGAGCGCGTCACCAACTGACTCAAAAGCGAACAATGCTTTACCTTTTGGTGAGAATGCGATCACCCGTTTATTACCGGTATCAGTTACATAAACTGTTCCATCCGTAGCAACAGCCAATCCGCGTGGACCCCACATCCGGTCTAAGCCTTCCTCAATTCCACCCGCAACTCCCCATTGGAGCAGGAATTTTCCTTCTGAATCGAATTTTTGAATGCGGTGGTTCCATGTATCCGCCACAAGAATGTTTCCCTCACTGTCCACGGCAATTCCCCAAGGCTCATTAAAGGATCCGGGTGGAGGTAGTGTCTCTCCAACCAGGGTTTGACTGCCCCAGGCATTTACCAATTCACCGCTCGATTTATATTTAACAATCCGCGAATTTCCTGTATCTACAACAAAAATACTGCCATCTTTTCCAATAGCTATGTTTCTGGGTGTTTTCAATTCGTCTCCAGAAATGATCAAATCCGGAGTAATCTCTTGTTGGATATCTGCATAATCATCAACAACTTGAGGAATGTCTGGCAAAATTGTTGATCCCAGGCTGAGACTCAACATTTGGAGTGTGATATCCTTGCGCACATAAATCCTCATTTTGTCTACTAAAGGCCATTCTGTTGGTGGTTTTAATGCGGCTCCGGTCAAATTAGCATAGCGGGTGTAATCGCGTTCCCACCAAATATCCCATAGGGCTTTTCTCATGTCTGCATTAGTTACTGCGTTCCGAATACGTTCCCAACTCAGGTCTTTGTAGTCTTCGATAGCCCACCACATACGGATCACTTCAAAACGGTGGTAGTTTGAGCCTAAGAGCAATTCGACTTTATTCCAATTCTTTGGACCAGAGATTACAACTGGAGCATTTAAAGCTTCCCTGGTCGGTTGTGCGCCATAAAACGAACCGTTTGGATAATCTTTCAAGTACCAACTCATAGGCCAGGAAACTTCGTCATCATAAGCAATTTTTAGGTCCTTGCCGGCTCCAGTATGATCAGCAATGGCTTCTATATCGTCCATCACCCATTTGACCCCCGGCGCTCCGCGCGCGTAGTCGATAAACTCAGTGGCGTAATCGTAATTAACGTAGTTAACAAAGATTGATGTGCGTATGGTTAAGAAAAACAATAATCCTAAGCCTGCCAGACCAAGTCCAAAAAACCACCGGTTCTTAGTTTTGGAAATTTCCCGTTTTCTCCAGTCTCCCTCCAATAATTGGCCTATCCACCATGCGGTTAATAAGATAAATGGAACAGTGATGTGCGTTGAAAGCCAGGGCATTTTCTCGCCAGCCAATGAAAGAGCGAAAGAAATTCCTAGAGCTAACCATAACAAAAAGGGGACAAATAATCGTGCCAGATCAGACAAGTACCGGCGTTTGAACATAAAGAAAAATGCTGCGGAAATACCGCCGATCAGCGGTAAATATTCGTAAAATGGGAAAACAATAAGAAAGTAATACCAGGGTTGACCACCACGCGCCACTGCTTGTTGCGAAAGCCAGTAACCGAGCGATCCGATGAAGCCACTGGCTATTCCGGCAGGGTTGCTGAAAAATGTGCTAAACAAAGTGACAGTGATTGCAATAAAAAGGCCAGCTAATTTCAACCAGCGCAGTCTTCCCCACGAGAGACCGATCCCCAAACTAATTGTAGTAAATACACCTAAGAGAATAAATAGACGGACTCCAGATTGGCCCGCAATCCATTCTGTGCCCTGGCTGCCTAACACAGCGATATCAACGAAGGGAGATCCATTTACTTTCATAAGAATTGGGTTGAGGACAGTCAGAGCAATGGTTGATGAGAAGAATGCCCCGAGAGTGACCATTAAGATCAGTAAATCAAATTCGGCAGATAATTTTATAGCTTTCCAATTCAGCCCATTTAGTGTCATCATGCGGACAAAGAGGAAGGTGGCAAAAATCGCCAGATAAATAAATGTGATCTCCATTGTGGAAAACATAAGGGCAAGGGCAATAACAAAAATATATAAGTCCTTGTTTTTACGAAAAACAAGATATCGAAGCATTGCAACAACAGCCAATAACATCCATGCAATAACGATGGTGTCGTGTCTGATATATCGCGAGTAATACAACATGAAAGGGGAAATCAAGAAAAGAACAGAACCCACTAAAGCTCCAATTCTGCCGATCCAAGGTTTTAGGAGTTGTGGAATGACAACCGCGACGACCGTCCCTAAAATTGCCGGGACCATCCTAGAGGTAAAATCGTTTGCGCCGAAAAGGAAATTAACTAAAGCAGTTGTTTCGAATAGCAATGGGCCATGCATCATGGGAGTGTGAATAAACCCTTTTCCAGTTGAGAGAAGCCATGAGTAATAGGTGTGCAGACTCTCGTCATGACTCAGCACTCGCTCACCTAAACCAATAAACCGGGTAAGAATTGTACTAAGCGAAAGAAAAAAGATTGTGACATATTCCCAAGTCAATACAAATGGGTGATCGATTTTTTTAACAATTTTTTGAATGATGCTAAAAGATACGGGGGGAATTCTGTCTACTATCTCTAAATTAACGGTTTTATCACCCAAATCAAATTCTCCAAAAATGAATATTTATCACAATTGTCATCATATCGAATTAATCTTAATCTTGCTAAAGTGTATTTGCGGGAGTATTGATACGCTCTTCTGCCTACCAGCCATTACGCATAATGGCCTATTGTGACCATATGAATGGTCTTTTACAATGTCTTCAATACATTCCTCAAAAAAGGAAGTGCATATATGCCAAAAAAGAAAGTATATTCTTCGAAGCGCGGCAAGCCTAAGAGAAAAAGCAGCAAGCTCCCGTTGTTTTTAACAATCGGCGGAGTAGCGGCGTTAATCATCACCGTTATTTTTGCGTTTCAAAAGAAGAGTACTCCTTATATACCTGAAGTGACCGGTGGACCAAGTTTAGAAGTAGACAAAGAAGAGATAGACTTGGGTGAAGTAAAACTAGGTAGCCCTGTCAAAGTTTCATTTAAAATAACAAATGTCGGAGATATACCGCTTCGATTTGATAAAGCTCCCTATGTAGAAGTCCTGGAGGGGTGTTGACCTCCTACCCCTGTCATCGGTTCGATGACCTTAAAGCCCGGAGAAACAACCACACTCACACTGGAGTTTATGATGCATGGAGAGATGGGAGGGAAGCATGACTTTAGAGTGCATATCCCGAACAACGATCCTAACAAAAAAGACTTAACCCTCGCAGTTCTCTCAAACTGGGTTCCTTAATCCCCTTAGGAATTGGTGTTATTTTGAGAGAAAAATGTACCAAAGGCAGGATTCAATTCCTGCCTTTGGTACATTTATTAACAAGCGATAATTTTGAAACACTCGTAGGCAATTTTGCCTATACCTTATCAAGTGCTTTTGCCCTGATTGGATGGTAATCCCTTCCTTATACTAGGAGAGAATTCATCGGGAAACTGTAAACAAGGAGGTATTTGTGGATATTTTCTTTCGGTTTATTAAAATACGGCCAACCAGGATTTTATTGGCAGCTATATTGGTTTCAGCTATGATTCTGCTGGCAGCTTGCAGTGGTGCTACCAAAAACCCTGCCGTTGAACAAAACCAGCTTACCCCAGAAATGGATGTACAGGCAGAGATCCTCAAAGCCCCGCAGAATGTCCAGGCAGACTACCAGTTTGCCATTTCAAATCCAGACGCGCTAAAGAATGTCCCGTGTTATTGCGGCTGCGGTGCGGTTGGTCATACTTCGAATTATTCCTGTTATGTGAAAGAAGTTAAACCCTCTGGCGAGGTCGTTTACGATCCTCACGCTCTTTTCTGCTATTTGTGTGTTCAGATCAATGAAGATACCCAAAAGATGACCCGGGAAGGGAAGTCTCCGGCTGAAATTCGGGCTGCAATTGATTTGACTTATTCACAATATGGAAAATCCAATATGGAACCAGCTAATTGATGGCAGGAAATTCGTACACCCCTGAAAACCTGTTAAAACAAAACCCTAAGACTAAATGGGGTTTGATTCTTTTATTTTTGGTTTTTGCTTTATTCATCCTGTTCATCCCGCTTCCTCTTCAGACACCAAAACCTGTGGACCGGCTTATTCGTATCGATGCCACAAGCTATCAATTCACCCCTGGAGAAATAAAGATTAACCCGGGTGACCGTGTGATAATTGAGATGACTTCAACAGACGTGGTTCACGGTCTTTCAATCGATGGGTATGATTTCACACTGGTATCTGATCCCGGGCAGGTTGCAAGTGGTTCCTTTATAGCTAACAGACCAGGCACGTTTCGATTTCGCTGTTCTGTGGCTTGTGGCAACTTGCATCCCTTCATGATAGGAAAACTTCAGGTAGGCCCAAACTTATTGTTGATCCGGGGCATCGTTTTGGGATTATTCGCCGTGTTAGCCGCAATATTTTCAATGAAAAAGCACTCTTTCCAGGCTAACAATCACAATAGGGTTGCAGAGTGACACGCCTGGATCTGACCCAAATTCCATGGACGAATACTCTAATCCGAAACAGGTGGCCTCAGTTCCTAATTAGAGCAATCACGCTGGCCGGATTTATTTTTACCATTCTGGCTGGTTTGTTCGGCCCGGTGGTTGGGAGCAGTAATTTCGCCATCATCTTCGTGTGGATTGCCTGGTGGACTGCACTGAAACTCTTCTTCATCCCCTTTGGTGGACGGTCCTGGTGCAGCATTTGCCCCATACCTATGCCGGGTGAATGGCTGCAAAATGGAGGAATCCTAAAACCACGAGGTAAAGGGTTTGGCTTAGGAAAACGGTGGCCGAAAATATTACGCGGTCGATGGCTGCAGGCTGCCGGGTTTCTACTAGTAGGGATATTTGGTGCTGTTACGCTAACGTCTCCCAGCGTTACCGCCATCGTATTACTGGTCATCCTGGTGTTGGCACTAGTGCTAAGCCTGGTATTTGAGCGCCGATCATTTTGTAATTATCTTTGCCCGATTGGCGGATTTACTGGATTATATGCTCAAGCCGGACCAACGGAGGTTAGAGTAAAAAATGCAGAGGTCTGTTCGGCGCATGCCCAAAAGTCTTGTTATGAGGCTTGTCCGTGGGGAGTGTACCCTCTGGCGTTAAAGTCCAGTGCGAATTGCGGGTTGTGTATGGAATGTGTGCGCGTTTGCCCGTCAGATAACCTGGCTGTAAACCTTCGTCCTTGGGGAAGCGATCTGGGACCAAAAACGAAACACAACTTGGATGAGGCTTTTCTAGGTTTGGTAATGGTTGCCAGTGCTTTGGTCGATTCAGCAATATTTCTCGGCCCATGGGGCCAAATTAAATCAGCTGCTTACGCCATTGGAACATCCCCCTGGTTCATATTTACGGGAATATTCCTGATGATTGCACTGGTTGGAGTACCAGGAATTTATGCTTTTGCAACATGGGCTGCAAACAAGTTCGGAAAACCGATAATGCCTTTTCGGCAGGCATTGGCTTATCAAAGTCAGGTGCTTGTACCGCTTGGGATGATGGCTTGGATCAGCTTTACGATTTCATTCGCGTTGGCCAAGTTCGCATACGTGCTTCCAGTAGTATCAGACCCATTCGGGTGGGGTTGGAATTTGATCGGCATTACTGGATACGCCTCCGTAGGACAGAATTCTTTGTTCAGCTTGATTCTTCAAGTTATTGTGTTGACAATCGGGCTATTTTGGTCCACCCGGGTGGCGCTTAAGATTAATGATTCAATAAAACAGGCGTTGCCAATGATCGCCTTTTCGGCGGTCTTTACATTTAGTATGCTCTGGCTATTAATAGGGTGATGAACAATATGAGAGAAGAACGGTTCGCTCGATTTCTTGTAGTTTTTTTTATCCTCATTGCTGTGTCAATCCCTGTAGTTGGACGCATGATAACTTCAAAGGACCGGGAGAACACAATAGAGTTGCACGCAAAAGTATTTGAAAATGGAAGTTGGAGCATGGATCATATCAATGTTACAGTTGGAGAGCCTATAAACTTGCGGATAACTAGCGATGATGTAGTCCATGGATTCGCGATTGGGAAATATCCTATGACTCCACTTGAAATACTCCCGGGGGAAATCGTAGAAACCACTCTTATCTTTGATGAACCCGGGGAATATACTTTCTTTTGCAATCGTTGGTGTGGACCAAACCATACGCAAATGAGGGGAATAATTGAAGTGACAACTAAGGAAAGGTAATTAATTCCGGATTTTAATTTATCGAATAAAACAGGATTAGTCTTTCCCTTATATTCTCGTATTTTAATAAAATAATGGTAGCTCTATTGCCATATAGCAACGTGTATAATTAAAAGATATGACATCTCAATCTCAAGCTGTGATTCGGGTTTTATTAGCGGACGACCATGTGGTCGTTCGGGCAGGAATTCGCAAATTTCTTGAACAAAGCCCGGATATTCAGGTTATTGGTGAGGCTTCGAATGGTCAGGAAGCATGCACTCAACTGGAGCAACTTAAGCCTGATGTCGCGGTCCTTGATATTCAAATGCCGTTAATGAGCGGGATTGAAGTCACACGGTGGATTCGCAGCCATCGTTTGTCCACTGGAATATTGGTTTTAACAGCTTACGATGATGAACCGTATGTCCAGGCAGTACTTCAGGCAGGTGCAAACGGATATGTGTTGAAGACTGCCGAACCAACGGAAATCGTTGAGGGAGTCAGGGATGTGTTCCACGGAAAGTCTGTTTTGGATGCCACCCTTACTCAAAAACTGATTGCCAAACTTTCGGGGAAATCTGAGACTGCTATGATCGAACCACTCACTGACCGCGAGTTGGAAATTTTGACTTTGACCGCAAAAGGCTTTACCAACAAAGCCATCGGAGTTCAATTGTCGATTAGTGATCGTACTGTGCAAAACCACCTCGCTAACGTTTTTCAGAAACTAAATGCTGAAAGCCGTACTGAGGCAGTAATGCGGGCGGTTTCACTGGGATTGATTTCAGTTAATATAACTGAAAACTCTTGAGAAAATTATCTCCCAATGGATTACAATAATATCAGTAGGTTTAAGGTGTGTTTTGATAGAGCGTAACCACCTGGAAAATAGAAAATCCTATCTGAAGGGACACTCACCACGGTTTAGAGGATTTACCCTTCAATTATTTTTAATTACCGTTCTTCCTTTGACCATACTCCTCCTGGTAGTCGCTTTTGGCAGCCAGGCGCTTCATCACGAGGCAATGCGCAGTTTGGTGGGCGACCGGGACCTCAGAACGGTTCGCGCTGCAGCTAGCTCATTGGAACGCGAAGTTTCTCACGTTAGTAGTTCATTTCAAATTCTATCCCGTACTCTTAATGGAAATCCCGATTTTGCCTCTCTCCCATTAACCCCTGAAGAAATTTCCGCCATTTTTGATGGTGGGATTGCTCTGTATGCTGCCAACGGAGATCTGCTCGGATCTTCCACAACCCAAGTGGATTGGCAAGTGATTCCATCACTAATTCCCAATATTTTTACTGCAGACAACGAGACTAAAAATCAACCCAAATTTTCAAAACTAACATCAGTTGTAGGAAATCCTCACTCTTACATTTTTATTAGTGCCCGGACTGTCCAAAATGAAATATTGGTAGGCGCATTTACTCCGCAACGACTGATCGAAGATTCAATTGGCAGCCTGGTTAGCGGAGGGCAAAGTACGGTGTTGGTTATCAGCCCTTCCAAAGATGATGGAAAGTTTGATGTACTTTTCAGTGGAGGTCCATTAAGGATTGACATTAAGGTTCCTGCACATCCCGGAATTCAAGAAGTATTAAATGGCGAAAGCGGAATTAATTACTATCAGAGCAGTGAAGGGGAGCACGTAGTGGCATTCACCCCAATTTCCTCAACGGGATGGGGGGTCATTATTGAGGAGGCTTGGGAAGATATTGCCAGCCCGTTTCTGGTCAACACTCAATCCGCTCCATTGCTAATTGTTCCGGTTTTCCTTCTGGCATTACTTGTTATCTGGTTTGGTGCTCGAAGAATTGTGACTCCCTTACAAAAATTGGAGAAACAAGCTTCAAATCTGGCAAAAGGGGACTTCGAGGCGATTCGTCAGCCAGTTGGAGGTATCGAGGAGATTCAAAATCTGCAGACTGAACTTGTTGAAATGGCTGATAAACTGAACGCTGCCCAACTAAGTCTACGTAGTTATATTGGTTCGATCACGGCTGGTGTGGAGAACGAACGTCTCAACCTGGCGCGTGAATTACACGATGACACGATTCAATCACTCATTGCCCTTAATCAAAGGATCCAATTGGTATTGATGAATACTTCCAAATCACAAAATTCCGCCCTGGTTGAATTGCAAAACCTGGTCCAACAATCGATGATCAACCTCCGCCGAATAATCCGGGGATTGCGACCAATTTACCTGGAAGATTTGGGATTGGTTGCTTCCCTGGAAATGTTGGTGCGCGAAATGGAACAATCGGCCAATCTGTCGATTTCCTTTATCTCCAAGGGACAGGAACAACGATTGGATCCTCAAAGTGAAATGTCGCTTTATCGAATGGTGCAGGAATCGCTTAATAATGTGGTCCACCATTCAGATGCAACCAACGCTCATGTTGTCATTGACTATGCAGATTCGAGTATCACAGTTGAGATTCAGGATAATGGAAAAGGATTTGTCGTACCGGTTAACAATTCTGAATTGCCAATCAAAGGACATTTTGGGTTATTAGGATTGCATGAGAGGGCGGAACTGATAAATGCAAAATTAGAAATTAAATCCGATATCGGTAAAGGCACAACCATTTTGATCCAAATTAATAACCCCAACAGTGAAAATAATAATTAATCCAAACTGTTAATCAAGTTACTAACCGCTGGTTCTTGTATATCCCCCATTGAACAAAACTTCAAAATAGGCATAAATACTTAGCCGAATTCCAGCTACTTGGCGCTGTTTTAGGTCTACGCAGGAAGGTATACTGCCATTGTATGAGAAATAAATAAAGGACTTCAAAAGGAGAGAATCATGTTTAAAGATCCGGTTTGCGGCATGGACGTTGATCCCAAAACAGCTGCAGGAAAAACAGAATATCAAGGAAAGACGTACTACTTCTGTTCAACTGGCTGTATGAAAGCTTTTGATAGAGAACCCCTGAAGTATGCAGATAAGGCTGAAAATAGTCACGCAGGCCATCACCACTAAACAAAACTCCCCCCCTTAATTCCCCGTTTGTTTCAAAAACAAACGGGGTAACAATAAAAAGGAAACATGATAACAATTACGATTGATCCAATTATCTTTACAATCGGTCATTTTCACTTGCGTTGGTATAGCTTGATCTTGACCTCTGCTATGTTTATTGGCGTGTTGTTAGCGGTTCGTGAGGCAGGACGAAAAGGATTTAATAAAGAAGCAATCGCCGACAGCTTGCTTTGGATTGTATTTGCAGGATTAATCGGGGCGCGCCTGTTCCATGTTATTGATCATTGGCCAGATGAGTACGCTGCAAATCCGATTAGATCCCTATACGTTTGGGAAGGCGGATTAGCAATCTGGGGAGGTGTAATTGGGGGGATAGTCGCAACCGCCATTCTTGCCCGTGTTCGGGGCTGGAAATTGTCGCAATTGCTGGATTCTTTTGTCCCTGCATTAGTTCTCGGACAGGCTATCGGTAGAGTTGCATGCATCATCACAGGTGATGCCATGGGGAAACCAACAAATGGACCTTTTGGGTTTGCCTATACAAGTCCTAATGCCATGGTCCCACAACTGGGTGTGTACTATTCACCCACACCGGTATACGAAATTGGGATGAACCTGGCTATCTTTACCTTGTTATGGATGCTGCGTAAGAAAAACCTACCCGATGGGATTCTTACGTTAATCTATTTATCCTTGTATTCATTAATTCGCTTTTTTGTAGCGTTCACCAGCTCGTATAAAATAATTGCTTTGGGTTTGAACCAGGCTCAAATTATTAGCGTTCTGGTTTTTGCAGTCAGTATTCCTCTGATAGTGCTCACTTCAATAAAACCAGGACGAATGGCTAAAACGAATTAACCAATGTCCGTGGAGGATTTAATGGAAAAACCTCAACCCAAACCAGTAGGGCCAACCCGATCCCAGAAATTAGCCCTTTATTTATTGTCAGCAATTATGTTTGGAATTGGTTTGTATGCTCTTCTACAGGCTATCTTGCAACTTGGGAAGTAGGTGCCTAAAAATGGGAGAAATGATTAATTCGAAGGTCTTAACAAGATATCAAAAAAGATTTACAAGCGTAATTATTAAGTCAGTTTTGCATTTTGTCCGGCAATAGCGATGAGAGCCAGGTTTGATCTCTGCTTCTGCCCGACCTACCTTAAATCGATGGGCTCATTGGAATTTGCATCACAAAGAATGGGTGCGTCTGGTTTTAGGCGGTGGTGTGGTTATATGGGTTTACTTATTCTGATTACGGTTTGATCCTATGGAAAAAGAAAAATATATTCCCGCGCTAAATAAAAGTTGGTTAACACCTCTTTATGACCCTATGGCAAAATGGGGGATGAGAGAAGAGACTTTCAAACGCCAACTTGTGGAAACTTCTAATTTGGCTGCCGGCCAAAGGGTGTTGGACCTTGGTTGTGGTACCGGAACATTAACCCTTCAGATCAAACAATTTTGCCCGCAAATTGAATTGATTGGACTGGATGGCGACCCGACAGTACTACAGATTGCGAGTAACAAATCTGAAGCTGCGGGATTGGATATCCAATGGGAAGAGGGGCTTGCCTATGATTTGCCATACCCAACAGGTTCGATTGACCGAGTGTTTTCATCCTTAATGATTCACCATTTAACAACTCCAAACAAACTCAAGACTTTCCAGGAAGTTTTTCGTATTTTGAAACCCGGAGGAGAGTTCCACCTTCTCGATTTTGGTAAACCCACCAGTATTGTAATGCGGCTGATTTCCAAGCTGATGACGCCATTAGAAGAAGTGGAAGACAATTTCCGAGACTTAATTCCGGTGTTATTGAATCGGGCAGGTTTCTGCGAAATTATTGATTCCATGCATTTTAAAACGATCTTTGGAGAGTTGATTCATTACCAAATCTTACCAGGAGAAGGACAATGAACGCCGGGAACTCACCGTTTTTTGTGTTACCCGAGCCTTCCGACGCAGTGGAAATACTGATAAGCTCAGTATTGAGATCTGCTGGTTACCTTGTGGTAAAGTCCTTTGATTTACATACAGCCATTCAAAATCATGAAGGTTGTGAATGTAGGTCAGACTCATGTGATTGCCAGATAATTGTCTTATTGATCTACGCACCACAAGGGGCTCCGATCACTCTCATGTTGGACGGAAATAAAAACGAAACTTCTGTTTATCTTGTTAACGATTCAAACCATCCTGCTCATTCGATTCTGGTTCAAAAATTTGCGCAACGATTGCCAGATACCTTGTTGGCAATTAACCCTCTAGACTCATTTCGGTGAAAAATCAATGATGGATATAGTGAAACAAAAACAGGAGATTTCGAAAAATAACCTGGCCGCTCTTTGGTTATCACAACATTGGTTGTCCGTTGTCAATACTGTGATTGGGATTGTCGTAATTGTTCCACTTCTTGCGCCGGTTTTCATGCGCATTGGGTGGATTTTCCCTGCAAAAGGGATCTATTGGGTATATTCCTTTCTCTGCCATCAATTGCCAGAACGGTCTTATTTCCTATTTGGTACAAAATTTTCGTACACACTTAAAGAAATCCAATCTGCCTGGCAAAATACAAATGATGTTGCAGTTCTACGGCAATTTGTGGGAAATTCGCAAATGGGTTGGAAGGTTGCCTGGTCCGACCGTATGGTATCGTTGAATACCAGCCTTTGGGCATTTGGAATCTTGTGGAGTTTCTTTAGGAAAAATGTAAAACAATTAGGGTGGTGGGGATTATTGTTGCTGATAGCTCCAATGGCGGTTGACGGTATGACACATCTTGTTAGTGATTTTGCAGGGATCGGGCTAGGATTCAGAGATTCAAACGTTTGGTTGTCGGTAATCACAAAAAATTCTCTGGCGCCCAACTTTTATTCAGGAGATGCCTGGGGTTCATTCAATGCATGGACGCGGCTCATTTCAGGTGTTTTGTTCGGGTTGGGAGTTATATGGTTTAGCTTCCCGCTTTTTGACGACTATTTTAGAAATATTAATAAAGCTATCCATGACAAATACCGTTATCGCCAATTGCTGCTGGCTGAAAAAGAACGCCTGTTCAATTTGCGATACGCCACTCAAAAAGAACAAACAAAAAACGGAATGACTTATGACGGAAATGGAGGGTTAATTAACCCATGATTGAACCCAAGAAGATCATTAAAGTTATTCTGGCTGATGATCATGCCATTGTCCGTGCAGGTATCCGCCAGTTCCTGGAACAATCCGATGATATTCAAGTGATCGGTGAAGCATCTGACGGCGAAATTGCTATCGAGATGATTTCGCAAATGGTTCCTGACGTGACGATTTTGGATATTCAAATGCCAAAAGCTACAGGAATTGATGTATTGCGTGAAATTCGTGCTCGTCGATTACCTGTCGGGGTGCTCATTCTTACCTCATACGATGACGATCCTTATATTACAGCTGTACTGAAAACAGGTGCAAACGGGTACGTTCTAAAAACTGCTTCGCCTGAAGAAATCATTGACGCTGTCCGGGATGTATTTCAGGGTAAATCCGTTTTGGATACGACGATTTTGCCAAAAGTATTGGCTCAGATATCTCATGTAAACGAACTGCCAGTAGTTGAAAACTTAACTGAACGTGAGATTGAAATTCTTTCTCTTGTTGCCAAAGGTTTGACCAACAAAGTCGTAGGGAATAATCTAAAAATAAGCGACCGTACAGTCCAGGGGCATATCGCCCGGATTTTTGAAAAACTTCAAACCGGAAGCAGAACCGAGGCCGTGATGCGCGGGTTATCCATGGGACTGATCCAAATTCCAGATGAACCAAAAGAGGAATATGTTTCGCTGGGCTTTTTGAGCGATAAACTTTCATAATCTATTAGATTAACAATACACGATTGTCTTTTTAAAATCCGATTAAGGAATAAACTTAAATCAACTAAGGCTTAATGCCTATTAACAATATCGCTAATTGACGCATAAACATCTTTATTCCTGGTGATATGATGAACTTATGGTAAAGATCGTTGTCAAAATGAGGTGATCCATGGTTAAAGATCCAGTATGTGGTATGGAAATAGAACAGGGCGCGGAATTTGCCTCAAGGGAACACATGGAGCAAAAATATTATTTTTGCTCGGAAGATTGTCTACGTAAATTTGAAGCGAACCCACATCAATATGTTCATATGAAAATGGACTCAGTTGGTTCTACGAATACAGGCTTCAACCCTGAAGCTAAAATTTTGCAGGTCGAACTGCCAATTCTCAAGCTTGCCAAAGATGGGCAACCGGGAGGTGAGTTGATCCGGATGGCTCTCGAAAAAATCCCAGGTGTGGTGAGAGTAATCCCCAATTCAACGGTGGGATTAGTGGTGGTGGAATATGACACCAAACTAATTCAACTTATGGAAATTATCAATGCAATCAAAAAAAACGGTTACCAAATAGGTAGCGCTCAAAAACGGATTGGCATAGAGAATATCCGTTGTGCCTCCTGCGTTGGGTTTATTGAAGATGAGCTTAAATCTACCCCCGGGGTTTTGAATGCCTCAGTCAATTTGGCAACCCAGGAAGCAACAGTAAATTACCTGCCAGCGCAAACATCGTTCGATCAGTTGAATAAATCGGTCGAAACCTGGGGTTACAAAACCCGCCCTGCCCTTAGCGAAGAACCGGTTGATCAACAGCAAGCAGCTCATGAAAAAGAATATAAAAAGTTGATGAAACGTTTTTGGTTCGCTGCAATTGTTTCTATTCCAGTGTTGATCACTGCATATCCAAAGTTCCTGCCATATGTAAAAGAATGGTCAATAGAGACCCTGCGCTTGTCCTGGTTTGGAGCAGCCCTGGTTACCATACCTGTTTTGCTTTGGTCAGGGATTGATTTCTTTACAGGTGCCTGGGCGGCTTTAAAGCATCGTGCAGCGAATATGAATACATTAATTGCATTGGGCACTGGAGCAGCCTGGCTGTATTCAACGGTGGCAATCATTTTCCCCGGCATCTTCCCGGAAGGGACATCAGAACCTTTCTTTGATGTGGTGGCGGTTGTTATCGCACTCGTTGTTCTTGGTCAGGCATTGGAATTACGTGCTAAGGGACGTACAAGCGAGGCGATCAAGAAACTCATGGGTTTGCAGGCTAAGACAGCCCGTGTCATACGTAATAACGTCGAAATGGATATAGCGGTGGAAGAGGTCCTGGTTGGAGATGTTGTGCAAGTGCGCCCGGGAGAGAAGATACCGGTGGACGGCGTTATCCTTGAAGGCAGTTCGGCAGTAGATGAATCCATGCTGACGGGTGAGAGTATGCCGGCATCAAAGAAGGTCGGGGACGAAGTGATTGGCGCTACCCTCAATAAGACCGGGGCATTTAAATTCCGAACGACAAAAGTTGGTAAAGACACCGCCCTGGCACAAATTGTCAAGATGGTGCAGGATGCCCAGAACAGCAAAGCACCTATTGCGCGCCTGGCGGATACCATATCAGGATTCTTTGTTCCAATAGTCATGATCCTTGCGATTATCACCTTTGTGATATGGTTTAATTTTGGTCCTCAACCACAACTTGTCTACGGTCTGGTGACAGCAGTATCTGTTTTGATCATTGCCTGTCCGTGTGCTCTCGGGCTGGCAACCCCCATGAGTTTAATGGTCGGGATTGGCAAGGGAGCCGAAAACGGTATCCTTATCCGCTCCGGTGAAGCCTTGCAGACCGCCCAGGCTATCAAAACCGTCGTGCTCGATAAGACAGGGACAATAACCAAAGGGAAACCTGAATTAACCGATATTGTCCTCTCTGCAAAAAAACAGTTAACCAGTGACGATTTATTGCGTTTATCCGCTTCGGTGGAATCGGTCAGTGAACATCCTCTTGCCGAAGCAATCATTGAAGGAGCCAGAACCAAAGGGTTGTCCCTGGGAAAACCAGAGGCATTTGAAGCTATCCCTGGTCACGGTGTAATTGCTACGGTGGATGGACGAAAGGTCTCTCTCGGTAATATGAAGATGATGAAGTCATTAAACGTCGAACTAGGCGATCTTGAAACGAAATCCGAAACGCTTGCCAATGATGGAAAAACACCCATGTTTGCCGCCATTGATGGGAAAGCAGCCGGCATTATCGCTGTAGCCGATACCGTCAAGGAAGATTCCAGGGAAGCCATCGCGGTTTTGCATAAGATGGGTATCGAGGTTGTTATGATCACAGGAGATAATCGCCGAACCGCTGAGGCAATTGCCAAATTGGTCGGTGTAGATCGGGTCCTAGCAGAGGTACTGCCAGAAGATAAAGCTCACAATATTCAACTTTTACAGGCTGAAGGTAAAAAAGTGGCTATGGTCGGTGACGGCATAAATGATGCCCCGGCACTCGCACAGGCAGATGTCGGACTGGCGATTGGCACCGGCACTGATGTGGCTATCGAAGCTGCCGACATCACCCTCATCAAGGGTAGCCTCAAAGGGGTGGTTACTGCTATTGAAGTCAGTAGGGCTACCATGCGTAATATTAAGCAGAACCTGGTGGGTGCTTTTGTCTACAACATATTGGGTGTTCCCATTGCGATGGGTGTTTTATTCCCGTTCTTCGGATTACTTCTCAGCCCCTTACTCGCCGGTGCTGCAATGGCTTTCTCGTCTGTAACTGTTGTTGGCAATGCCAACCGATTGCGTGGTTTTCGCCCGAAGTTCAGCGCGAAATGAGGTGACCATGGAAATCAATTTGCTTTACTTTGAAGGATGTCCATCCTGGCAGAATGCACTAGCCAGTCTGCAAAACATCATAGATGATGAAAATATGGATTTCCATGTAAACCTGGTTGAGGTGAAATCGGATAAGGATGCAATAACCAATAGGTTCCTTGGCTCACCTTCTTTTCAAGTCAATGGTCAAGATTTTTGGCTTGAAGACCGGGAAAATTACTCGAAGTGCTGTCGAATCTACAATACCCCCAAGGGGTTAAAAGGCTGGCCGACAGAGAGTATGCTTCGGCAGAGATTACACGAATTAAAAAAAGAAATGGATTACTCGAAATGACAACAATTCAAATTATCGTTACGGTTGCTGGAATTTTAATCAGCCTGTTTATTGCATGGTTTTTCTGGCTTGCGCCTAAAGGGCAAACCCGTATTTCGGCCGGTATGGGCGGTGTCCAGGAAGTGGCCATTACGGTCAAAGGTGGGTACACCCCGGATATTATCGTTGTCAAGGCAGGGCAGCCATTACGAATGCATTTTACCCGCCAGGAGAGCGCTTCCTGTTCCGAAATGGTTCTTTTCCCTGATTTCAATAAAAGCGCAAAATTGCCTGAAGGTCAGGAAGTGGTGGTAGAGTTTACTCCGGATAAACCTGGCGAGTTTGGTTTTCAATGTCAGATGGGCATGCTACGAGGAAAATTAATCGTTGAATAAATCACATTTTAGGCATTAAGGCTTATTTATTGACTTCTAATGATGTGTTATATTCACCGCAACGAGATTTTCAAGATTAGAAGGAATAAAATGGAACCTTGCATCTGTACACGGCAGAGACTGTCGTAACCGCCGCATAACTAGCCAACCATATTTGAAAGTCTACTGCCAGGTATGGTAATGGGCATCAAAGGTGTCGACAATGACTCAATCCATGCCCAAAAGTAAATCGTAAAGGTTAATGATTGGATTCAGAATGGACAAAATATTATCATGAAATGAGGAAAGCTAACCTTGGAATCCATTTGAGATAGAATTGATTAACTTATAAATGGAACTTTAGTGGATTGGTGAGAAATGACTGAACTACTTCCCGTTCGTGAAGCCCAAGAGAAAATATTATCCGTAATCAAGCCAACTGAACCTCAATTGTGTTTGTCTGAAAAAGCATACGGACGAGTATTGGTGCACGATGTTTTCTCTCCCTTTAACCTGCCTCATTTTACGAATTCATCCATGGATGGGTTTGCCATCTGCAGTAAAGACCTAATCAATGCCTCTCCAGATTTTCCAGTTCAACTTCCTGTAAAAATGAATATCCCGGCGGGATCAGGAAGCGATGCCACCCTCAAGTCAGGTGAATCCGCCCGGATTCTAACAGGCGCTCCATTGCCGGATGGCGCTGACGCAGTCGTGCCGGTTGAGAACACGGATCAATTCAAATCGGGGCAATCCGCTGTATTACCTGCCTCGGTAGCCATCTATATACCTGTCAAGCCTGGAGAAAACATCCGCCCTGCTGGTGAAGATGTTCACAAGGGTCAGTTGGTTTTGAAAAAAGGAAGGGTCTTACAACCGCAAGATATAGGTCTACTAATATCGCTGGGGATTCGCCAGGTGAGGGTGGCGAAGAAAGCGCGCATTGCTCTTTTTTCGTCCGGCGATGAGCTTTTGGAACCAAATGGAGACTTAACGCCAGGCAAAATTTATGACGCGAACCGGTTCGTGTTGACCGGTCTTTTGGAGGCCGCCGGCGCGGAGGTAATTCCACTTGGGGTCGCCAAGGATACTCCGGAAAGCGTAATTGCCACCCTGGACCAGGCTTTACAGGATACACCTGACATGATCATCAGTTCTGCCGGGGTAAGCGTTGGTGTGTTTGATTACGTCCAACAGGTAATCAAGGAGAATGGCACGCTTTCCTTCTGGAAAGTGAACATGCGACCGGGAAAACCGGTGGCTTTTGGAGATTATAAAGGGATTCCCTTCATGGGGCTGCCCGGTAACCCGGTTTCAGCCTATATCGGCTGCATTGTGTTTGCATTCCCTTTTATCCGTCAAATTCACGGGCTCCCGCCGTTTGCACAAAAAACCATCAAGGCTGTGTTGACCGAGCCGCTCGAATCGCTTGACGGAAGGGAGAGTTTCTACCGTGGATTTATCCGCTGTGAGGATGGGGTTAACCTGGCATCCTTAACCGGCCATCAAGGTTCCGGTAATTTGTTTTCATTGGTACAGGCGAATGCATTATTGATCGTTCCTGCTGGGGTGAAGATAATTCAGGCTGGCGAAACGGTTTCTGCCTGGGCGTTGGATTCAAGCCTGGAAGAGTAGAACTACCTGGAGAAAACTCATGGATGAAATGAAAAATGAAATGCATTCTGGAAAAATAGACCACCATCAAAAAGCAGCAGCACTTCCCCCGGCTCACATCGCTGTGGTAACGGTCAGCGACTCCCGTACGCAGGAGTCAGATACCAACGGGCATTACCTTAAAAAGCAAATTGAAATAGCCGGGCTCCACCTCTCGGCATACCATATCGTTCACGACGAACCCGCGGAAATCGAGACCCTCCTGGAAGAGTTAGTCGGGATGGATGTCCAATTGATCCTTTTTAATGGAGGAACGGGTATTTCAAAGCGGGACACAACTTACGATGTGATCTCCAAAAAATTGGAAAAAGTAATGCCGGGGTTTGGTGAGATATTCCGCATGTTGAGCTATGAGCAGGTAGGAGCTGCCGCCATGTTCTCCCGGGCAACTGCGGGGGTATATCATGGAAAAGTGATCATTTCAACCCCCGGCTCACCTGCCGCAGTTCAACTGGCATGGAAGAAGCTGATCGTACCTGAAATCCAGCACCTGGCCTGGGAGCTATACCGGTAGATCACTAATATGTGAAATCGAATATACTCCGGCGAAGATATTTCGGAGAATTATTTACCAAGTTGCTTATCAGGTATTGTGCTTCCCAATTATTTGCCAATGCCTGTCAAAGTTGACATTTCATCTCAAATTACCCAATAGCAGTCGATTGAATAATAAGTCTGGTAGGACTTTTCAAGGACTCAAAATATTAAATAAATCAAAAATATGCTTGATCTGTTTCTGGATTTCGATCGATACAGACCCAGTGCACGCTCCATATAGTGGCGTTTGAGGGTGCCAACCCGATGGTCTCCCGAAAGCGTCCCGCCTAATTCAAATGCAATGGTGAATTCGTCTGCAACCGTCGTAGGCAACGCCAACCGGTTGCGAAGTTTTCGCCCGAAGTTCAGCGCGAAATGAAGTGACCATGGAAATCAATTTGCTTTACTTTGATGGCTGCCCATCTTGGGAGAATGCACTAGCCAGTCTGCAAAATATCATAAAGGATGAAAACATGGATTTCCATGTAAACCTGGTTGAGGTGAAATCGGATAAGGATGCAATAACCAATAGGTTCCTTGGCTCACCTTCTTTTCAAGTCAATGGTCAAGATTTTTGGCTTGAAGACCGGGAAAATTACTCGAAGTGCTGTCGAATCTACAATACCCCCAAGGGGTTAAAAGGCTGGCCGACAGAGAGTATGCTTCGGCAGAGATTACACGAATTAAAAAAAGAAATGGATTACTCGAAATGACAACAATTCAAATTATCGTTACGGTTGCTGGAATTTTAATCAGCCTGTTTATTGCATGGTTTTTCTGGCTTGCGCCTAAAGGGCAAACCCGTATTTCGGCCGGTATGGGCGGTGTCCAGGAAGTGGCCATTACGGTCAAAGGTGGGTACACCCCGGATATTATCGTTGTCAAGGCAGGGCAGCCATTACGAATGCATTTTACCCGCCAGGAGAGCGCTTCCTGTTCCGAAATGGTTCTTTTCCCTGATTTCAATAAAAGCGCAAAATTGCCTGAAGGTCAGGAAGTGGTGGTAGAGTTTACTCCGGATAAACCTGGCGGGTTTGGTTTTCAATGTCAGATGGGCATGCTACGCGGTAAACTGATTGTTGAGTAAAACTAAAAAGAAATACGACATACAATGCCTGGCAAAATGAATCCCGCCAGGTATTTTCATTAGTAGGCTAAATTGCCCTACTCATTATTAGCTTAATGGCGCTAATTGTAAATTGGCTTAATCATTACACTGAGGATACACATAGAATGACTTGTTAAAAATTACTTATATCCAGAGTTCGATTAATTTGGAGGAGAAATTGTGAATAAAGCAAATGGTATAAATTCACCAGATCAACGAAGAGCTTTAAGGCGTAAAGAATGGCCGGTTGTGGTTATTGTTTGGACGGTTGGCTTACTTTTTCTGGGTTACGTTATCGGAAGGATCGTATTAGACGCATATCCGCATCCATACCATTGGGCTTCGGGGTTGATGGGTGGCGCTATCGGTCTTTTAGTGGGCTGGATATGGTTTAAAAAACGTGGAGACATTCTCTAAAACCTGTAGGTAAAGGTTGAAAATATTAATACCCCCATACCGTAATAAGGTTCAAAAACACTAATTCGGTTCGACTGGAGATTATATATGCTTGAAAATAAATCAGCTAAACCGGAAGAGAATCTGGGAACAGAAGAAATGATAGAAGTAAAGCCCGATTTTGAAGCCCCTCAAATACAAAAAAAGAAATACATCTTGCTTCGGGTGGTGTTGTCTATCTTGATTTTTGGATCTGGATTGGGAAGTGGCTACCTCTTATGGGGACGAGCAAAAGCTGAAAAATCCACTTCAATTGACCTCACAGTTTTAGCTAATGAAATTAATCCCCAGGATGGGTTTATCATTCCAGTCGCGTATGGTGATATCGGGCCAGATTTAGTGGCTGCCGGTACAATCAATTTAGATGCATTTTTACAGCTTTACGAACAATCTGGACAACCGCTTTCTAAGCAGGATATTGAAATTTTAACCTTGGGCAGCAAGGATCAGATCGTTATTACCCGTGAAAATGCTCATTTCCTTTTGAATTTATTTTGGGCATTGGGGTTAACCAATAAAAACCCGGTGTTGGATAACGGTCCACTTCAGCAGGCAAGTGATGGCCAAATTGATCGATTTGCTTCAACGGGAGGTTGGACAATTGGCACAAAACCTGTGAAGGAACTTTATTCCAGTGCTTCAATTCTCTACCTGACGCCAGAACAACAGGCAAAAGTTGAAGAAGTGGCGAAAGCTGTTTTCAGGCCTTGCTGTGATAATCCGACCCATTTCCCGGATTGTAACCATGGAATGGCGATGCTCGGACTGCTAGAATTAATGGCTTCACAAGATGCCACAACTGAAGAGATGTACCAGGCTGCAAAAAATGTAAATGCATTTTGGTTTCCCCAACAGACCTTGGAGCAGGCAATTTATTTCAAAGTAATCGAAAAAACGAGTTATCAAGATATCGATGCCAGGTCAATAGTGAGTCAAAATATTTCTTCTGCGAGTGGTTTTCAAGGAATTCACCAATGGCTTTCAGAAAATGGAATGCTAGAACAATCTGGTTCAGGTGGGAGTAATTGTGGTGTATGAAACCAGCAAAAAAACCAGACAAAAGAATGCCCCTCTCATTTCAGCTTGCGATTTTATGGTTGTAGTTAGCTAACGACTCGAGCGTATTGAAGAATTACCTACTCCTTTTGATTGACAAGGGGTTTATTGAGGTATTACATGAAGAAGTAGCTCTTTGAAAAAAGATAGATATGCGTTTAAAATTGTATATTGGAGCTTTTGCAAAAAAGAATCACAAATTGATCGGTTTGGAGATTTAATTCGTCCGCCAAACACGACAACAAGTGTTAAAATGTTTCAACCATTGATAATATTAGTATGAAGTGCTGATATTTGGATTCAAATGTCTGTCAATAATGCAATGGAAACTGCTAAGTCATGTGATATCGTCCCGAGAAATGTAATCCAAAGATATAAAAAAATATGCTCTTCTCAACTTATTGCAAGGCTATCGAATATTTATAAAAACAATTTATGTCTTCCAGGGGAATTAATCTTGGCAAATCACATTTATTGTATTGAGACAAGGAATTAGAGTTTATGCCTTTAGATTTAGGTCCAGAGGAATTGATCCGATATTCACGGCAACTTGTGATCCCGGAAATTGGACTCTACGGTCAATTAAAATTAAAAAGTGCAAGTGTTTTGATTGTAGGTTGCGGAGCCTTAGGATCCCCTATAGCACAATACCTTGCTGCGTCTGGAGTAGGACGAATTGGACTAGTTGATTATGATGCGATTGAGTTATCTAATTTGCAACGCCAGCCGATCTATACAACGGCGCAAATAGGTAAATCTAAAGTCCAATCTGCGAAAGACCGATTGCTTGCAATAAATCCTGCAATAAAAATCGACGCTTATGAAGAGCTTTTTTCATCTGAGAATGCAGAAAAGATTGCTGATCCTTATGAAATTATTATTGACGGGACAGACAATATTCCTACACGTTATTTAATGAACGATCTTTGTGTTTTCACCGGCAAACCATATGTTCATGGAGCAGTGGATCGGTTCTCGGGAGAGGTTGGAGTTTTTAATGCTTCAAAAGGCGCTTGTTATCGTTGTGTTTTTCCAGTCCCCCCGCCGCCCGAATTAATGCGTTCTTGTGCCGTAACCGGGGTGTTTGGCGCAGTCCCGGGGATTGTCGGTCTTTATCAAGCGGTTGAAGTGATCAAGCTTATTCTTGGAATTGGATTACCACTCGTTAGCAAATTGTTACTTTATGATGCCTTAGATTGCAGAACAGAAACGATAAAAATTGCAAAGGATCCTAATTGTAAAGTGTGTAGCGCAAGTCCTGAGATCACTCATCTGATTAACTATGAAAAATTCTGTAACATGTCGGTTCGGGACCAGGATTTGATTGATGAGGACAAAAACACGATCACTCCAATAGATTTAAAAAATGAAATGGATCAGAATAAAAACCTTAGATTGATTGATCTCCGAGATCCCGTGGAACTTGAAATTTCGGCCATCAAAAATTCCGAAAATGTACCTTTTCAACGATTGCCGGATGAGATGAATAAGTGGAATAAATCCCAACCAATTGTGCTAATATGCCATATCGGATTTCTATCGGTAATTGCGCGGCGGATAATGTCTGAAAGGGGATTTACTGACGTAAAATGCCTTAAGGGAGGCATTCGCGCATGGGCAATTGAGGTTGATTCAACTTCAAGTGTCTATTGAATGTGAAAATAGAAGTTTCCAAATAATATTGATGTTACAATTATATGTAATACCATAAATATAGTCCGATTAAATCGGATTACAGAATTTCAGAATTAGTTGTTGTCTTTGTTTTGCGAAGTGTCTGTAGTTTTACAAAAATTATTAAATAATTTCTACTTTGAAAAACGAGAGGTAACTCATTGGAATTGCAGGTTCGACTGTTTGCGTCCTTAAAAGAAATTGCAGGTTCTTCACAAGTACTTATAAAAATTCGAGACCGAGCAGCGGTATCTGATCTTTTGCTTGAATTGTTCAAAATATTTCCACAGATGCAATCATATTCTGGCACAATGTTAGTTTCAATAAACCTGGAATACGCTGACCGTACTCAGCTCATAAAATCTGGTGACGAAATATCCATTTTTCCACCTGTGAGCGGGGGATAGTAATGCCAAACTTGTTAATGCCATTAATTGTTATGCTGGTTGCGTTTGTATACTCAACTGTCGGGTTTGGAGGTGCAACCGGTTATCTGGCTGGCATGTCATTGTTCGGTATTTCCCCTCAGGTAATGACCAGCACTGCTCTTGTACTGAACATAATCGTTGCCAGCATTTCATTTACTTCATTTTTCAGAGCCGGGCATTTAAATATTAAGCTTTTATGGCCTTTTCTAGCAACTTCAATTCCTGCAGCTTTTTTGGGGGGATTGTTCAAATTGCCAGATCAGACATATTTCGTTCTACTCTATGCCATATTAACGATAACGGCAATCCGCTTGATCTTTTTCTCGGGAAACGTTGAGGTAAAAACCCTTAAGAAACCTTCAATTTGGATATCCCTGCTTGTAGGGTTTGGAATAGGTTTTCTCTCAGGTATGGTTGGAATAGGGGGGGGAATATTCCTTTCTCCTATAATTATCCTGGCAGGATGGGGTTCCTCGAAGGAAGCTTCTACAGCCGCAGCGGCATTTATTGTACTCAATTCCATCAGTGGTTTGATAGGGCGTATTTCTACGGGCAACTTTGCCTTTGGCGAATTTGGTTTTATTTTGATACCAATGGGATTGATTGGAGCCTTGGTTGGTAGTTACCTTGGTGCAAAAAAATTAAACAGTTTAGCTTTACGTCGGATATTAGGTGTTGTGATGAGTGTTGCTGTGATAAATTTTTGGAGCAAGTTATTCTTCAAATAAATGAACAAAGATATAATGATTCACATTTAAGTTTTTTCGGGAAACGAGAAATAGATTGTTTTTTGCAGGACGAAGCGTAAACAAAAAAAAGGACCACGGGTTAATTTGTTCCTCATATTCATTTTGTGCGAACTATTGAGCGTAAATTAAATGTTGACAGACCGTTTTGGGCGTTCCATAACATACCTGCGTATTTCACTAACAGATCGCTGTAATTTGCGTTGTGCATATTGTATTCCTAACACTGCTGCGAATTGGATACCACAAGAAAATCTGTTAACTGCAGATGAAATCATTAGTGTTGTTAAAACCGCAGCAAGCCTTGGTGTGAGGAAAATACGCCTGACAGGTGGTGAACCTTTAATTCGACCTGATGTCCTTGAGATCGTTCAGCGAATTTCTGAAATCACTGATATCAAGGATATTGGATTAACAACAAATGCAATATTGCTGGAAAAATTAGCCAAACCTTTGGTTGATGCAGGGTTGAAGCGCGTAAATATCAGCCTGGATACCCTTGATTCTGATAAGTTCCATCGCATTACCCGTTATGGAGACTTCTTGAAATCCTGGAATGGAATCCTGGCGGCTGAAAAAGCCGGTCTACTCCCTATAAAATTGAATACTGTTGTTGTTGGCGGGTTCAACGATGATGAGTTGCCCACCCTTGCTCAGCTCACGCTAACGCACCCCTGGCAAATTCGATTTATCGAGTTAATGCCGATTGGAAACCAACAGGATTGGGGTGATGATTTGCCATTTGGGAGTGATCGTTATGTTTCAGTCCAGGAGATGCATAAACGATTGGTAGATCTTAATCTGGAGCCAGTTGACGCATCTGAAGATGCCGGACCGGCGCGGATATTCAGAATCCCAGGTGCACAAGGGTCAATAGGTTTTATTTCTCCATTAGGAGAACACTTTTGCGAAAGTTGCAATAGATTACGTTTGACGGCGGATGGATCATTGCGGGCTTGTTTATTAATTGATGGAGAAATATCGCTTCGTGAAACTTTACGAAATGGTGGCGATATAGCAGCTTTAATTCAGCAAGCTGTGAATAATAAACCGCAAGGGCATGAATTAGCGACAAAACATTTTCCCGAAAACCGCCGCATGTCGCAAATTGGCGGATAATTAACGAGGCAACCTAAAGGACTAAGTCGATGAATCAAAAATTATCTCATCTAGATGCCAAAGGCAATGCAAAAATGGTCGATGTAGGTAATAAAATCGATACAAAGCGTTTTGCTTTAGCTCGAGGCGAAATCAAGATGAAACTGGAGACCCTTGATTTGATCCGTGCAGGGACAATGAAAAAAGGGGATGTATTGACTGTAGCTTTAGTCGCAGGAATTCAAGCAGCAAAAAAAACTTCAGATCTTATCCCTTTATGCCATAATGTTGGTTTATCTTCTGTTGATGTTGTTTTAGACCTTGACGATAATATCCCGGGGGTAATGATTTCAGCCACAGCACGGACAACTGGAAAGACAGGTGTGGAAATGGAAGCGCTGGTTGCGGTTTCTGTAGCTGCATTGACAATATATGATATGGCAAAAGCTGTTGAGAAGACCATGTGTATCCAAAACATCCGCCTCATCGAAAAACGTGGCGGGCAATCAGGTGATGTGATAAATGAATCCCTCGAGTAAGATTGCAGATTTTCCATTAATTGTTTCAATAACTGAAGAAATTTTAGATTTGAATGAACTCCTCGATAGAGTAACTCTTCTCTCAACCGGAGCGGCAGCTATTTTTACCGGTATGGTACGTGGAGAAACCGCGCGTGATGGGCATCAAACGATTTATTTGGAATATGAAGCCTATAGAACAATGGCTGAAGAGAAGATGAAACAGGTCGCGCATGAGATACGTAACCAATGGCCAACAGTTGAGGGAATTGCAATAGTTCAGCGAATTGGGAAATTAATGCCGCGCACACCCACAGTGTTTATCGCCTGCACAGCTGCTCACCGCGATAGTGGGGTTTTTGAGGCGGCTCGTTATGGCATAGACCGGTTAAAAGAAATTGTCCCTGTTTGGAAAAAAGAAGTGAGTCCATCTGGGGAAGAGTGGATCGAGGGGCACTATATCCCAAATGCGGGTGATAACTAAAGTGGAATTTCAAGATGGTTTACTCAAAAAATAGTAAAAACGACAACCATCCAATTGTATTGATCCGGGGTGGTGGTGACTTGGCGAGTGGAGTAGCTCTTTTACTCTTCAGAGCAGGATTCCGCATTGTAGTAACGGAGCTTGCGGTTCCTATTATGATCCGAAGAATGGTTTCATTTGCTCAAGCAGTTTACGATGGCTTTTGCCAGGTGGAAGAAATCGGTGGAAAACTGGCAACCTCATCGGCAGAAGCTATGCAGATAATAAATGAGGGTAAAGTAGCAGTTTTAGTTGATCCTAAATCTGAGGCAGGTCGTGATTTTAACTTAACCTGCCTGGTAGATTGCCGCATGACTAAAGTTGAGTCAGACCAGCAGATGGATGCAGCTCCAATGGTTATTGGTTTGGGTCCGGGTTTTACTGTAGGGAAAAATTGTCATGCAGTGGTTGAGACAAAACGTGGTGAAAAACTTGGCTGCGTTTATTGGCAAGGTAGTGCAGAACCTAATACCGGTGTCCCCGGACAATTCAAAGGAATTGATCTCGACCGGGTTTTGCATGCTCCAAATGCTGGAATCCTGGTAGCAATTCAAAATATTGGTGATTTAGTTGAGAAAGGTACTCTCATTGCCACCGTAGGTGGTGAACCTGTCTACTCGAAGATTAAGGGTGTCCTGAGAGGGTTAATTCAGACTGGTCTGTTGGTAAAAGGCGGAATGAAAATTGGCGATGTTGACCCTCGTTGTGATGTCAGTTTATGTTACCAGGTCTCTGACAAGGCTATGGCTGTAGGAAAAGGGGTATTGGAAGCAATTAATACCAGAATTCCGCAATACAATATCATTTAAAACTTAACCGATGAACCTTATTGAAGCCATCCAACCTCTACTCCCAACATCTACAGCGATTGTAGGTGCTGGAGGAAAAACTACTGCCCTTTTTCAACTTGCTCACCAAATTGAGAATCCCGTTTGGGTTATGACTACAACCCATCTTGGAACAGACCAAATAGATCTGGCGGATAGGCATTTTACAATTCTCTCCATAAATGAAATTGATATTAACCAATTAACAAAACAAAAAATCTCGCTTATAACTGGTTCACATACCTCCGATGACCGGGTTAGTGGACTGACTTTAGAGGTCCTTGAATCACTGCGACAACTTGCGAATCAAGAGAAAATATCCATTCTGATTGAAGCTGATGGGTCACGGTCTTTTCCTTTAAAAGCACCTGCGGAGCATGAACCTGCCATCCCAAATTGGGTGAAATACGTGGTCGTAGTGGTTGGTCTTTCAGTTTTGGGGCAACCACTCAGTTCAAAATGGGTACACCGTTATAAAGAGTATTCTTGCATAACTAAATTAAAAGAAAACGAACCAGTCACAATTGAAAGCATTTGCAATATGTTGATCCATGCTGAAGGTGGACTGAAGAACATTCCGCCAAATGCCCAAAAAGTGGTTTTATTCAATCAGGCAGATACTCAGGATAGTCAAATTCAAGCTAGAAAGGTGGTTCAAAAGCTATTAACGAATGGTTACCAAAAGATTATTGTCGGCAGTCTAAGCAAAGATCCACAGAGGTTGGAATGTTATCCTGCTCCTTGAGCAATACATACTACCTATTAAAAAAATCAGGATAATCCTGGAATGAATTAATCAAAAGATTCCAATTACTTCATACCCCATTCGCCGCACTTCTACCTTTATGAGGTCTTCAGTTACTTGAGCTTCATTAAACTCGACGATCATTTGGGCTTTGTGATAACTTGCTTCTGCTTTTACTACCCCGTGTAATTTGTCTTCAATACGTTCGAGAATCATTGAACAATTCGGACACTCCATCCCTTTTATCTTCATCGTAATTTTTTGAGTCATGAAATCCTCTTATAAGTCAAAAATGATGAATCCACCGTACATTCCCATGGAACATGAGAATGAAATCCTGGTTCCGCGATCGTAAGCGGGGATATCTATTGTGGTTACGCCTGTAGAATCCAGTATCTCTTGAATTCCTAAAGTCGGGATTACAAAAGCACGAGAACATGATCGAACATTGTTAGTAACTAATTTGATTTTGAAAGGTTGCCCGGCTGGTACATGGATTACGTCTGGCACATAGCCATAATTCTCTACAGTTACGGTCACTTCTCCTGAGAAGTCACTTGATGGAATTGATGTGGATACAACCGCGCCACCTTCAGGTGTGGCTTTCGGGGGATCTGGGATCCCCAGCGGGGGAGGTTCGGGTGTTCGATATACTCCAGTAATCTTATTGCTGGAGAAAATTTGAGATAAGGAAAAGGGTGATCCGGTCAGAGTGAGTCCGTTATTAATGGTGATGATCGCTAATACCATGATAATTACTGCCGTGAATCGCATGAAGTTTTTTTCGAGTTTCTCGCCGAGTTTTGTGGTGAAGTAAGCAACAGCGAAGAAGACCGGGCTGGTTCCCAGGGTGAAGGCGAACATGAGGATTGCTCCCTGGACTGGATCGCCTGATCCAAGGGCAACTGCCATCATTGCCTGAGTAACTCCACAAGGTATCAAAACTGTCAGAAATCCCAGCCAGGCGGGTGCAAATAATGAAGAACTGTCGGAGGTATTTGCGGTTTTTCGTATTTTCCTCCTGAGAAACGCGGGTGGTTCAATTGCGAAGAAACGGAAAATCGGATGGACATTTAACATCCGCATTGCATTTCCAAACATAAAAATACCAATTCCGATCTGAAGGATTGCCCTGGTCATAATCGATAATTGGAATACTTGTCCCGCTAAGCCTAGTAGGAAACCAAGAACGGAATAAGCCAGTATTTTGGCTAATAAGAAAACCAGGATTGGCAGCGCGAGTTTTGGCTGTGTTTGTAAGACAGGAGACCTTTTTCTGCGAGTTCTCTGGAAGGATCTCTGGGCAACAGTTTTTTCAATCTGGCTTGAAAGTGAACTTGCCAGCAGTCCACCCTGAACGGCAAGACAACTTAATCCTCCTGTTGTAAGACCGGTAATAAATGCGATTAATATGTCCGTCATATTTTCTCCGATGAGTTGATCATTTTATTAAAACAATTCATAGCCGAGTCTATCATTTCAAATTTATATGTCCAATAGGCATAATTGCCTGATTTCAAGGTGGGGATAGCCTATTGATTCAATAAACTGTATTGATTAGGATTAGCTTCAATGTATCGAGCAATCTGACCACCCTGAACGATAACCCAACATCGGAAGCTAATACAAACTGGTTTCCCTTATTGAGTTCAAAATTATTATTGAGGAGCCTATGACAGATATTCGTCTTATTACACTACCGATTACGGGAATGACCTGCGCCAACTGTTCTGCTGCCGTCGAACGTTCGCTTAAAAAGGCGAATGGCGTTAGGAGTGCATCTGTAAATCTTTCGTCAGAACGGGCAACAGTTGAATTCGACCCCCAGGCTTCAAACCTTGAAGAACTGGTAGGGCGTGTAAAACACGCTGGTTATGGCGTGGCCGAAGGTGAAGCTAATTTGATCATCAAACGAATGAGTGATGACAATGATGCCCGCCGGATCGAGAAAACACTCACGGCAATTGAAGGTGTGAGTGAAGTCCATGTAAATTATACAACTGAGTCTGTCCAATTACGGTATATCCCCACACTCGTCAGCCAAATTGATTTGCGCCGGGCTATCTCTTCAGCCGGGTTTGAAGTGCTGGAAACGGGCGGCAATAATGAAGATGCTGAAGCAATGGCTCGCCAAAAAGAGATCGATCAGCAAAAGCGTCACCTTATTATCGGATTGATTTTCACAAGTCCATTGTTCATCATTGCCATGGCAGGTGATTTGGGTTTTCTACCCATGCAGGTTTCGCACTCTCTATGGATCAAGTGGCTAATGCTAGTCTTGGCGTTGCCGGTTCAATTCTATGTGGGTTGGCAATACTATGTTGGTGCTTATAAATCGCTGCGCAATGGGTCAGCCAATATGGATGTGTTGGTCTCACTCGGCACATCGGCAGCCTTTCTTTATTCCTTACCCGTGACTTTCGGTTTGTTTTCGGGGCACGTATACTTTGAAACCGCAGCAGTGATCATCGTCTTGATCAAACTCGGAAAGTTGTTGGAAGTTCGCGCCAAGGGGCGCACCAGTGAAGCCATTAAAAAGCTGATGGGACTTCGCGCCAAGAGCGCCAGAATCATCCGCAATGGGCGAGAGATGGAAGTGCCTGTTGAAGACGTACTGGTAGGCGACGTGATCATCGTTAGGCCTGGTGAGAAGATTCCAGTGGATGGCGTTGTTGTAGATGGACGTTCGTCAGTTGATGAATCCATGCTGACTGGTGAGTCTATGCCCGTTGAAAAAGGACCCGGTGCAACCGTAATTGGTGCAACCCTGAATAAACTGGGGATGATCAAGTTTGAGGCGACCAAGATTGGTAAAGAAACCGCCCTTGCTCAAATAATCCGCCTTGTAGAAGAAGCACAAGGTTCAAAAGCGCCCATTCAAAAACTGGTGGACCGTATTTCAGGATATTTTGTTCCTGCTGTCATCGGGATTGCATTACTCACATTCGCAGCCTGGATGATATTTGGACCGCCGTTAGCTATAAATTCAGATGTGAGCGAATTTACCCGTGCAATGATCGTTATGGTTGCCGTTCTGGTAATAGCCTGTCCATGCGCAATGGGTTTGGCAACCCCGACTGCGGTAATGGTTGGAACTGGCAGGGGTGCAGAGATGGGTGTTTTGCTCAAAACCTCCGAAGCACTGGAGCGCGCCGGACATGTGAAGATGATTGTGCTGGATAAGACCGGTACGATTACCAAAGGGCAGCCCTCTGTAACGGATATCGTCGTCCAGGACACGCGCTTTAACGAAAAAGAATTGCTTCGTTTGGCTGCCTCCGTGGAAAAAGGTTCCGAACATCCGTTAGGGGAATCTATTGTAGCAGAAGCAGGTAACAGAGAGTTGAAGCTTTCAGAACCAGAAGGTTTTAGTGCAACTGCCGGGCATGGAGTGGAGGCGCAGGTGGCAGGGTTGGCTGTGGTTATCGGCAGCCCAAGGATGATGACAGAACGGGGATTGGACGTTACTAGTTTCACATCTGAAGTCTCCCGGCTGCAAAGTGAAGGGAAGACTACTGTATTGGTAAGTATAGACGGTCAGATTGCTGGAGCGATAGCAATTGCCGATACGGTAAAAGATGGTTCCAGCGAGGCAATCCAACAGCTTCATAAAATGGGGATCAAAGTTGCCATGCTGACTGGAGACAACCAGCAAACCGCCCAGGCAATCGCCAAACAAGTGGGGATTGACCAGGTGTTAGCCGAGGTACTTCCAGGAGATAAAGCCGCGGAAGTTAAAAAACTTCAGGCACAGGGATTTGTAACAGCAATGGTGGGTGATGGTGTTAACGATGCGCCGGCATTGGCTCAGGCAGATGTTGGTATCGCTATCGGTACCGGAGCAGATGTGGCAATGGCCTCAGCCCCCGTCGTTTTGATCAGTGGAGATTTACGGGGAGCCGCCCGTGCCATCCAACTTTCACGTGCAACGATGACAACCATCAAGCAGAACTTGTTCTGGGCTTTTATCTATAACATCGTACTAATCCCAGCAGCAGCATTAGGTTATCTCGTGCCGGTGCTGGCAGCAGGTGCAATGGCTTTCAGTAGTGTATTTGTGGTTACCAACAGCCTTCGGCTGCGAAAAAAGAAAATTTAGTAACACTCATTTCTCAAAGGAGTTTATCAATGCTAAAAGAAATAAAATCGAAAAGATCTAAAGTCATTGTTTTTACTGTGCTCGCACTATCATTTCTCCTGGCAGCATGCAACACCCAGACGCAGAGTACGGGCAGTTTCGCCCAGGTTCCAGCCGGTCTGGCTTATGCCGAGGGTAAAGAGATCTATTTCACCCATACCGAAGCCTCCGATTCCGGGATCGCTGAAAAACTAACTAACATGATGAAGTCCCCCGTCATTTATGTTCCAGCGTTGGCACAAGTGCCCGAATCAACCCTGGCAAATGTATATGTTTTTGAAAATGGGGTAACCGGTAAAGGTCCGCTTGGATTTCAACCTGATGTATTCAATAACCCCCCTGGTACTGATGGTTATTCACCCCTGCGGCAGATCATTTTGACCAAGTGGGCAGATGGAGTTACGGCGACTGAACTTAAATCCGAAGCGGAGATCCTTCAGGCAGAGACAGATGGAAAACTAACCACGACCAAAACAGGTGTGGTGGTTAACATGCCTTTCCTGGTTTGGGATGGAGGAAAGCGATAGGCAATAATATTTTTTGATCATTAAAGGCTGCCTTTCAGGTAGCCTTTTTATGAATCAGGATGATTCGATATTGTCCCTGTAATAAACTTGCCTCATTATAAACGACCACCATCCCGGGTGCTTGTCCAAGGATGTCGCTCAACCGCCGGTTGGGGTCAGTGCCGATGGAACGAATGACACAACCAAGAAGATTACGGAACAGTGAAGGTTGTTCTTCTTCTGGGAGGAACTTGTCGAAAATCACTACCCTACCACCTGGGCGTAAAACCCGCCAGGCTTCGGAAAATGCAGCTGCGCCATCAGGCACTACGCTGAGCACGAGATTCAAGATTACAACGTCGAATGTACCATCGGGGAATTGAAGGGCTTGAGCATCCACAATAGCGAGGGTCATACCCAGGTTCATTGACTTTTCACGCGCTTTCTTTAGCATCTCCGGTGAGAGGTCGATCCCTGTGACGTGGATACCTGCGGGAATTAAAGGAAGATCCAGTCCGGTTCCAACGCCAGGGATCAAAACCCTTTCACCGACTTGGAGGTTTATCATTTCGATAGCGTGCTTGCGGGCTACTCCATAGATGGGGCGCATCACGGAATCGTAAATTGGCGCCCAAGTTCGGTATATCTTCAGGTTGCGTTTGTCATCCATTTTTGTATCTCAGTAAACGAAGCGCATTCATAACGACCAGGATAGTACTACCTTCATGTGCAACAACTGTCCAACTGAGCTGCACCAAACCGAATACTGAAGTAATAATCAGTAAAAATATTACACCTAAAGAGATTACAAGATTTTGTTGGATAATTGTGCGGCTTGTGCGGCTCAAACCTACTGCAAAGGGTAATTTGCTAAGATCATCAGCCATTAATGCCACATCTGCCGTTTCGAGAGCGACTGCTGTTCCAGCGCCTCCCA
>CAYRXB010000015.1:0-47324 GCA_964428125.1 uncultured Anaerolinea sp. | reverse complement strand
CACCTGGAGAGAATTTCACTCCTGCCATTGGCTGCCTTGACCAGTTGATACAATCGATCAGCATCGGTGATTAATGGTTGTCCACCTCGACAGGCTTTGTTACAACCTTGTCAAGGTGTTAGGAGATCTCAATTCATTCACCTCTCCCCAAGTGGAGCGGGGTGAATGAATTTAAATCCTTGAACTCAATCCTTTTGAGTTCTATGGATGATTGAAATCTATCAAATTCCTTTATCAACAATTTGTGCTTCTAACAGAAAATCAGATTTCTGCAGACCGATGGCTGTATTGCTTTTGGGAAATTTATTCATTTTTTACTTACAAGAGGTCGAAAACTGCTAAAATATAATAGATTTCCAGGCTTAAACAATTTTGATGAACAGTTAAATACATAGGATTATTTGGGAGATTACAAATGAAAACGATCAACCTGGTTATTCTATTCGTTCTTGTCGCTGGTCTATTCCTGAGTTCTTGTAAACCTGCAAATTCGCAGTTATCGACGGGGGGAAAACAAATACAACTTAAGCAGGTTGAGCTTTCATCACAAGGCGGTTCTTATGAACTTGGTGAAGCAAAATTCATATTTAACCCTAATAATCTCACAAAGCCCACTTCGATAAACTTACGCGAGATTGGAAACCCTTATCAAGCGGACGAAACAGTCGTTGCCAGATCAAACGTTTTCCTGATCGATGGTTTACCCTTGGATTTTCAAGGAACGTTACAGTTATCCATGAAAATTCCAAAGACAATTTTGAGTGAATTGGATAAAAAAGACCCTGCCAGCGCGCAGAGGGTGAAGCTGGTCATGTGGTCAACTGCCTATTCACAAACATCAGGCGGATTCACTTACAGTTCACGCCCAGTGGATGCCACCGTGGATATAGCAGGTGCAGTGATCTCTACCACCACCAATCTTGAAAAGATTACTGCAATGAACCCGAGAGTTAAACTCGCATCGCTTAGTCGTGCTCAGAACTCAAATGGTGATTTAGTCCCATCTATTGGGTACAGTATCGAAGTTGAAAAGAATAGTGCTAATTATTATGAAAGTGACAATTTTAAGGTTTACGTTCGGGCAAACATCAGTGCCTCTTCCGCACAGAGCCTGCTCACAGAGCTTGAATCTGCCAGAAGCAAGATTATTGGTCTCGGGTTTAGTTTCGGACCATTTAATTCCGGGTCGAAGTTTCCTGTTTACATAAAGGATTGCGATTACTATTCAGGACCCCTGCCATTGACCGGGGAAATTATCCAAAAAGATGGGGGGTTCGTTTTTACATGGTACTCGTCTTCCATAGAAGGGGGATCATACTTAGAGATCCATCCGCGTGTCGTAAGTGGTGACACCCAAACGATGCAGGCGGTAATCGGGCATGAACTGATGCATTATGCCCAGCTGGTCACTTATTTCAACAGGCCAACTTCAGTTTGGAATGATTTTGCCATGCTGGATGAAGCAGTTGCCGTTTGGTTTGAGAGCCTTGCAACCAATAACGACCAGTGGCTCGCCAGCGTGGCAACGGATGACAGTATTGGATTCATAAAAACGCCCTGGTTCAATCCGGCATCTTCCTCTCAAGCAGCTGTATCGGGTTATGGAGTCAGTTGGTTTATCCATTATCTGGTTAAGGAATTCGGTTCCTCTTTCATCCTGACAGCCTATAGCGGCGGTTACGACAATTCCAGCCAGGCGTTAAAAAATGGATTGAGCCAAACGTATAGCGGGGCTGAACTTCAAAAGGAGTTCTTGAAGTTTCTGCCTGGATACATCATCACGACCGCATCAATAAACCCGGCTTTGGCAGAACTGGACTCACTCAGGAGTCTTCGAACGCCAAACATCACCTTTGCAGCCAATCCCGCCAACAATTTCTTGCTAAATTTCAAACCAAACAAGATTGCATCTCATATGAACCTTGGTCAGGTCATCGAAGGGACGTACCTGCCAGATAATTCCTTCGTCCCGCCTCCAACTATCACACTTACAAAAGAGTTGAATAACCTCAATGGATTCATGTTTTCCGTTGTGGCGGATCCAATAAGCCCGATGATCTGCCCCGCTGGTAACTTGACAATCACGTATGATAACCCCGCTGAGGGTACCGGACTTATGGTTTTTACCCTTTCATCCAAAATGGATTTTGGAAGCGCCAAGGTTGTTGTCGGACCTGAAGACGCTGTCAATGGAAGCGATTCTCCAAAAATTAACATCCCCGGATTTGGCGACCCATCCTGTGGCGGGACTACCCCCCAGGTGGCTATCCTGCTTTACAACATCAATGCTTCAGAGGGTTCGAATGTCTCACACTCAATGTCAGTGACATTGACATACAACCTCATGCCTGGTGAAATTCTGGCGCAATTCAACGATGGTGTCAATGCGCTCATTCCAAAAGACAGCTCTCTCGTTTGCGCGAATCCACCAGATTTTTGCGTTGAAACCTACAACCCCTGCCCGCCAGATCCAGCTGCCGGTGGGTGCGCTGCTGGTCAATGCGGCATGGGGGAGGGGGAGGGTGAGGGTGTTAGCGGAGATTACCCAACCTGTCCGCAAAAACCTGATTACTGCTACTCCTGCAGTCCAAACTATTGCGCAGCATTATTAAGCGCGAGTAATGATTCTTTAAGTGATGATTATTTTCGTTACAATTCAAGTTTCAAAATTCTTCTCAACTCAGACCAGATTGTGACCGCTATGGAAATGCAAGGATTCAGCGGTTTTATGCCAACTCTGCTGGAACTGAAATCAACCAGGGCAGGGTCTTTCGGCAGCAAATGGAGCATTGTTTGGCCAAACTGCCAGGGAAAAAACCCGGGGTATCTGATTATCGAGGGGAGTAATAACAACGGATGGAATGGGACATGGACGATAGGTCACGACGCCATCGGTCCAACCCTCAGTGGAACATGGAGCGAATCCGATTAATCTTGGAGTAAGGCTTGGTTAGGGAAAAGTGCTTTCAAAAAAGTGAAAGCACTTTTCATTTTCCGATGGATTGAGATCCATTAGAGTATTTTTGACCAGTCCATTCAACATAATGATCTTATTCACTGTAAACAGAATTTTCTCGTTTACAATAGGGAGATATGAAAAAGACACTACTCTCTCGCACGCTGCGAGGTATCACCCTCGTCAGCCTCATGGCAATGATGCTGCCGCACCCAGCCCAGGCGCAAACCGGCGGGCTCACCTACACCGTCCGCGCCGGCGACTATCTCTCCTCCATCGCTGCTGACTTTCACACTACGGTCACACGTTTGCTGCTGGTCAATAACATCCCCGACCCCAACGTGCTCGCCGCTGGCACCGTGCTCACCATCCCCGGCTTCGAGGATGTGCAGGGCGAGGTCATCCCGGTGACCCTGCCGGCTTTCGAATCGGTAGCAACCTTCAACCAGCGCACCCGCGTACCCGACTGGCTGATGAATCGCATCAACTTCATCACCAACCCCGACAGCCTGTACGCCGGGCAGACCTATTACGTGATCTACAAGGACGAGCTCCCGCAAGTGGAAGCACCGGTCACCGCCGGGCTTTCTGATCTCGAGTTTGCCGTCCAGCAGAACATGAACCCCTTCCTGGCGAGTGAGTTCAATAACCTTTCCGCGCCGTGGGAGCTGCTTCCCAACGACACGCTTCTCCTCCCCACCGACCAGGTCAGCGTCGTTAGTACGCCGATACCCCCGCTTTCTTCATTAAATGTATCTCCAACCCCACTGCGCCAGGGCAAAACCACCGAGATCCTAGCCACGGGGTTCGGAAACGCCACGCTCAACGGCACCCTTGGCGGGTATACTTTACACTTCTTCCCAACGACCGATGGCAGCCAGGTGGCGCTGCAGGGCATCGAGCGCATGCGCGAACCCGGGCTGCTGCCGCTGGTGATCACCCTTACCGCCCCGGATGGCGCTGCTTTTACCTTTCAGCACAACCTGCGCCTGCGGCAGCAGGATTACGGCACCGATGTGCCTTTTGAAGTCGCCGATGAATACATTGACCCGGCAGTCACGGAGCCCGAGCTAAAACAGGTGTTTGAGATCACCAGCCCTGCCCCGCCAGAGCGCCTGTGGGATAAATTTGTATCCCCCAGTTTTTATGCTGACCAGTACACATCCACCTTCGGCAGGCTGCGTTCTTACAACGGCAGCGCTTATACCTACTTCCATGCCGGGCTGGATTTCGTTGGATCACCTGATGATCCTGCCTACGCCGCCGCCAACGGCACCGTGGTCTTTGCCGGTAAGTTGACTGTCCGCGGCAACGCGGTAATCATCTCGCATGGCTGGGGCGTTTACAGCGGTTACTGGCACCTCTCGGAGATCGATGTGGCGGTCGGTGACTATGTTGAAGCTGGGCGTAAGATCGGCATGGTAGGCGCCACCGGGCGCGTCACTGGTCCTCATTTGCATTTTGAGATAATCGTTGGGGATGTGCAGGTTGACCCCGCTGACTGGCTGGATAATAAATTCAATTCTTATTGATCTCCAACAGGAGAATGTCATATGCCTTCCAATTCTCTTCCCTGTCCATTTTGCGGTGCCGGCAACGACGCAGCTGCCCACACCTGCATTGCCTGCGGTGCTCCGCTGGATCCATCAAAAGCCACACCCACCTATCTTAAGGCTATGGGCGTTCCCCCCTCCCCCGAACCGGTTGTAACTCCTTCAGAAACGACTAACCCGGAGGTTTCGCCTTCCGCCACCGTGCCTGAACCCACTGCGCCGGTTGAACCTGTTAAGAAGCAGCTAAAGGAAGGCGCCGCTGCCGTGGCAGCCGGATTAGGTCTGGTGGGTGTTGGCGGGCTGATCATGCGCACCATCGCTGAAGCGCTCGCCATCCTTTTTTCTTCGCTGCTGATCGGTTACAATGCCGGTCACGTTGCCATCAACAACTGGCCGCCTTACTTGCTGCTCGGCGCTGCCGGCGGATTGGCGGTGGGCATCGCGGTAGGTTCCGTCATCAAGCGCTCGGTGTTCGCCCTTTTCTCAGCACCTTTCGGGGCGCTCGTCGGTATTTTTGCTGCATCCTCGCTCCGCCTTGATCAAAGAGGCACCTATTGGCTGCCGCTCTTTACTGCTGCCGGCGCCTGCCTGCTGGCGGTGCTTGGCGGTCGCAGCAACCGCTCCGGGCGTTTCCAGGCTTACCAGCGTCTGCGCCCTATTCTCGGCGCCATCGGCGGATTCCTTTTTGCACTGCTCGGTTTTGCCATCGGACACGTCATTTATTAATCATTAGGAGTAAATCATGAATGCAGCACCATTTTTCAAGCTTGAGATCTTCACCCCTGAGGAAGTGGTGGATGAAGTGCTGGATGCGCTCGCCAAAGCCCATGCCGGCGAGATCGGGCATTACACCCACTGCGCTGCGGTGAGCGAAGTGCAGTCGCAATGGTTTGCCGAGGATGGCGCCGCCCCGGCGGTGGGTCCATCCGGCAAGCTCTACACCGGCGTGGAGTACAAGATCGAGGTCAACTGCCGCGAGGAATACCTGGCTGAAGCCATCCAGGCAGTGCGCGATATCCATCCGTACGAGGAGCCGGTGATCAACGTCTATCCACTGGCAAACACGCGTTACGGCGGCACCATCTAGGTTTGCGGATTCTGAAACAACAAGGCGGCTCGATGAGCCGCCTTGTTTTCATATTCGTCGGAAAATTGATTATGGTCCTGCGACGATATTCACCGTCAGCGCATTGGAGTATGACAGGCAGTAAGAGCCTGACCAGCGGCAGATTCGGTAATAAGTGGTTCCAACCCCCGATGCGGTATCGGTATAACTCTTCGTACCAGGGTTGCTTTCATAATAATAGCTGTCCGCCATGGTAGGCTCGCTATGGGTGGTGGACCACATCACCTTGTAGCCTTTTTCGCTGTCAGGGCTGATCGACCACGATATTCGCACATCGCCTGCAACTGCATTAACCAGGCTGAGCGTGAATCCAGATTCAGTGCCGGCAGCCGCCAGGGTGAAGGTTACGGTCGGTGAGTAAACCGTGCAGCCGCCGCTGTATTTGCACACGCGGAAGTAATACAGCTTGCCAGGTTCCAGCCCGGTCACCTGGGCGGTATGGGTAGCTTCGCTGCTGATGTACACATACCCATCCGAAAGCGTGGGGTTGGGATTGGTCTGCGAGAAGACCACCTTGTAGCCATTGGGGAAGGAACCCGTGCCCGTCCATGTCACCTGCACTGCACCCGGTGCGCTATCCACAATAGAGGTGATCGTGAGCGTAGCCGGATCCACCGTGGCGGTGGCAGGGGTGCCCGGGAATTTGTAGGTGTAGGTCGCCGAGTAATTCTCACATTTGGAACCAGTCCAGCCGCAGATGCGGTAATAATATGTGGTGCCCTGTGTACCATCCACCCAGGCTTCTCGAACCGTTCCTCCTGGAACATAAAAATATGAATCGGTGCCGTAAGTGGGGAGTTTATTCGAAGTCGAATATACGATCTTGAACCCGGCAGATGGGTTGTACTTGGAACTCCACTGGATGTATGCCTTGCCGTCCTCTCCGCCCTTCATCTGCAGGATGGTGATGCTGCCCTCCAGACTGGAAGAGGTGGGTTTGGGGGTTTTAGCAACCTCTGAGGGTTTAAGGGTTTTGGTTGGTTCGACCGCAGTTTCAGCCATTTGGAAAGCGAAGATACCCAGGTTGCTGTACACATCGCAGGCATCGCCGGTGAAGCGGCAGACACGCACATAATAGATCTTGCCATAATCGCCGGTGATCTCCGCGGAGCGTGCCGCGGGGTCGCTGGTGTAAACATAGGTATTGCCAGGGAAGACCGGCAGACCCTGCACATCCGTCCATACTACTTTGAACCCAGAGGGGAAGCTGCCCACCGCATCCCAGGAAACCAGCGCTTTGCCAGGGGCGGTTTCGAGGATGCCGGTGAGGCTGATCGATGCAGGTTGTTCAGTGGCAGCCTCGGTAGGCTGCTGCTCCGCCGTTGGCTTGGGGGTCTCGGTGGGTGAAACCACCCCGGCACTGATCGCCATTTCGGTCGCCAGGGCAGCCAGCGTGGCTTTCTCAGATTCCGGCAGCGTGATCGGAGTCGGCGTGGCAGGCTTCGCCTGGTCGCACGCAGAAATCAGCATTAAAAGAATTGCCAATGTGCCGATCAAAAGTCGTTTTCTCATTCTTCCCTCCTGTGGTGAAAAACATCCATTTTGATTATAGGGGGTTCCCCCTCAAGCTTGCTATACAGCTTTGTTAGTAATCTATACGAAACAGTCAAGGCTATTTGTCAAGGTGCATGCGATGCAAAATGCGGTGCGCCACCGGCGCAACCAGCAGCCCTGCCACCACTAAAAAGACCACCCCCGAAAACAGCGCATACAGCGAAGCGAATACCTTGCCGGCATCGGTAGTGAGCGTATTCACCGGTCCCATGCCCCCCAGGATCATCGAAGCATTCAACAGCGCATCAATCCACGAAAGGTTTTCGAGGAAATGGTATCCCAGGATGCCTGCCCCCAGCGAAACAATCACCAACCCAAGAGCCAGCGAGGTATGGGTCAGCATGCGCCGGATAAAGGCTTTGCGTGAGATCAGCGGTTGGTTGTGCCGTTCGTACATAAAAATACCCTGGATTAAATTACAGTGCTAACTTTTAGTATACAATCCTTAACTGCAGCTTGTTACCCCCGGTTTTTTTGAGGAGTCAGGTGCTGTGAATACCCCCGCTGCCGCCGCGGGCTGATTTTTCCTGGTGGATCTCATCTGTTGACGCCTCTACTACCGGCTCACAGATCACCGGCAGCTGCACCAGCTGGGCAATGGCATCCCCCTTGTGAAGGCGCAGTGCGCGCCAGCTATAGTTGACCACCTTGATGACGATCTCCCCCTGGTAGCCGGCATCGATCACCCCGGCGCCCACCAGGTGGTTGTTGCGCCCTTTGGGCTTCACTTCCAGCATGGTGCCTTCCGGCACTTCGATGGTGATGCCGGTGTGCACGTTGCAATAAGAGAATGGGCGCACGGTCACATCTTCAAGAGTGTACACATCCACCCCGGCGTCAGCGGGGTGCTTGCGGGTGGGAGCTTTAGCGGTAGGGTCCAGGCGGGCAAATCGCAGCGGCATAAGTCCTCTCATGTTCAGGTATCGTTTGATTTTACCGTGAAACGGGGGATTGAATTGCATATACATTTCTAATACAATATATACGATAATTTGGATACATTTTGCCAATAATAGAATTGACTCTGCAGCTCTCCGGGACATCAACGCTCTCCCTGCACCGTCATAAGCGATCAGAATTCGACCAGGAGGTAGGGAATGAACGTAAATAGAAAAGTGTTCGTGGTAACCGGCGGCGGCAATGGCATCGGGCGGGAAGTGGTGCTGCTGCTGCTCAAAAAAGGCGCACGGGTGGCTGCCGTGGATATCAAACCAGAAGCGCTCATCGAGACCGCCCGCCTGGCAGGCAACCCCAAGGACGGGCTCACCACCCATATCGTCAATATCACCGACAAAACCGCCGTCGAAGGCTTGCCGCGTGCGGTGATTGCCGCGCATGGCACCGTGGACGGACTTGTGAATGTTGCCGGCATCATCCAGAAGTTCGTGCAGTTCAAAGATCTCGACTTCACCGAGATCGAGCGTGTAATGAACATCAACTTCTGGGGCACCCTGTACATGGTCAAAGCCTTCCTGCCGCACCTGCTCCTGCGGCCTGAAGCCAGCATCACCAACGTATCCAGCATGGGGGGATTCCTGCCAGTGCCTGGGCAAACCCTTTACGGCGCTTCCAAAGCTGCGGTCAAGCTCTTCACTGAAGGTCTGAATTCTGAACTACACGACACCCATGTAAACGTGACTGTGGTCTTCCCGGGTGCCATTGGCACCAATATCGCCGCCAATTCGGGCGTCACCAACCTGGGCGTTTCGGCTGAAAACACCAAGATCAAGATGACCGCACCCTCCGTTGCCGGTGTAAAAATTGTTGAGGGCATTGAAAAGAATGCCTACCGTGTGCTCATTGGATCTGACGCCAAGATGATGGATTTCTTCTATCGGCTGATGCCCCGCCACGCCGCCCGCATCATCTACCAGCAGATGAAATCCATTTTACCCAATTAGAAACGAATCAATCCAACCTAAACCCGCGAGTTCCTTGCGGGTTTTTTAATTCCCGGTTACAATACCCTCCCTATGAACGAACGTTCACCCTCCCCCACCGCAAAACCCAACCCCACCCGTTCGCGGCAGCAGATCGTCTCCGCCGCCCACCGCCTTTTCCTCACCCAGGGATTTCACGGCACCACCATGCGCCAGATCGCCAAAGAATCCGGCATGGCGCTGGGTTCGCTCTATAACCACTTTGCCGACAAGGACAATCTCTTCAAAGCCGTCTTTGAAGCCTACAACCCCTACCCGCTGCTGTTGATGGCGCTGGAGCATTCTCAGGGAAAGGACGCCGAAGAGCTGGCGCGTGTGGCTGCCCGCCGGCTGGTGACCGCCCTCAAGGACCGCCCCGACCTGATCAAGCTGGTCTTTATCGACGTGGTCGAATTCCAGGGGAAGCATCTTTCTGCTGCCTACCCCGAGGTTGCCCCCGGCATGGAACGTTTCGCCGCCCGTCTGCAGCGTGATCCCGCCGCACTGCGCGCTTTTTCTGCCGACAGCCTGCTGCGCGGTTTTTTTGGATTGTTCTACACCTTTCACATGACGGAGATGCTGCTGGGCAAACCATCTGATCCGGCAGCGCAGACAGCTGCCCTTAGCGACCTCACCGAAATCTACCTGCGCGGCATTCTAGCTGATTGATCTATCAACACCAATTTCTTTTAATATCTTGACAGTATTACGTAATACTGCTATAATATCATCATACCTGGGGATCCTTCCCAAGAGGAGCGGTGATGATGCTTCAGTTGAATTTCTGGATTTCCGAGCTGGCTGCAAGGACCGGGGTTTCCACCCGCACTATCCGTTATTACATCGAACAAGGGCTGCTGCCCCAACCGGAGATACAGGGGAAATACGCGGTCTTCAATGAGGATTATCTCGTCCGCCTGAAGCTGATCAAATACCTCAAGGATGCCTACCTGCCCCTGCGCGAGATCAAGCGCAAGCTGGAGACATTGATGATCCCCGAGATGCACGACCTGGTGCGTAAGTTCGAGCTGGACCCCGTGCGTGCGCTGGCGGAACTGGATGTTTATCCATCAGAACGCGGCCGGAATCTGACCCCCGCGTTCGACGAGGAGGAATCTTCCGAAAGTGCCCACGACTACATCCAGCGCACCCTTAACCGGCAGCCGTCCACCATCCGAGAAAAACCAATGGTGTTCAATGCGGCTATGCCGGCGCCGCGGTCGGCACCCGAGCCCGCTGCAGAATCCTGGCAGCGCGTGGACCTGGCACCCGGTGTGGAGTTGAATATCCGGCAGCCGCAGCCGCAAAGCATGCGGGTGAAACTGGCGGAAGTGATCGAACTGGCAAGAAAAATCTTATCAAGATAGGGAGGATGCAATATGAGTGAGAAAATGCAAGTGAAAATGAAAGCGGATGTGGAACTGGTGGCGCGCGAGGTGCCGAGCCAGCGCATCATCGAGATCGAAATCACCGCTCCGCAGGCGGGATCTGCCGGCAAACGGGCGCCCCTCAACCTCGGGCTGGTGCTGGATCGCTCCGGTTCGATGAGCGGCGCAAAGATCGAACAAGCCAAACAAACCCTGAAACGCATCGTGGAGCAGATGCAGCCCGAGGACGTGGTATCGGTGGTTGCATTTGACGATACCGTGCGTACGGTTGCCAGCGGGATTTCCATCAACGAAGGCAGCCGCCAGGAACTGCTGCACGACATCGATATGATCCATCCCGGCGGCAGCACCAACCTCACCGACGGCTGGCTGACAGGCTGCGATTGCGTGGTCAACGTACCCGCCAATGGATATGTTCAGCGCACACTGCTGGTGAGCGACGGACTTGCCAATGTTGGGATCACCAACCACGAAGAGATCTTCACACACGCCGCTGCTATTTTTGAACGCGGCATCCCCACCTCCACCTTCGGTGTTGGCGAGGGGTTTGACGAACATCTGCTTGAGGGTATGGCCAACCGCGGAGGAGGCAACTTTGCCTACATTGAATCCGCTTCTGCCATCGACCAGGTAATCCAGCAGGAATTCAAAGACCTGATGACGGTGACCGCCCGCAATGTGCAGGTGGAGATCACCCTGCCCCCCGGCACGGATGCCAACCTGCCCGGTGAGTGGAAGATGGAAAAGAAAGAGGGAAAGATCGTCATCTCGCTTTCCGACCTGCCCGCCAACCGTGTGACCAACCTCTTCCTCAACCTGCTCACGCCGCCGGGAGATGGTCAACTGGTGTTGAACACCCTGGTCTTTTATGAGAACGAGAATGGCGAAAAACGCAATGCCCTCGGTGAATTGACGCTGCAATATGCCGCCCAATCAAAAGTGGCAGCCGCTAAAAAAGATGCGGACTTGATGAAACGCTATTCCGCCGTGGAAACCGGGCAGCGTATGAACGAAGCGCTGAAACTGGAGCGCGCCGGGAAACGCCTTGAAGCCCAGCGATTGATGCGCCGCACGCTCGACGAGTACGGTCCAAACATGCCGGCTTCCACCCGCGAGCGATACAGCCATATCGCAGACCGCATTGACCGCGGGCTCGAAGAGCGAGAGCGTAAGAACCTCAATATGGATTCTTACCTGCTCAAGAAGCACCGCCATGAAGATGAACGATAATCAATACCGTTGACCAGGGGCGCGAGGGGGTTCGATCCACGCCAGGGGATGGTCACGTAATTCAGAGAAGGAGGCTCACAGCCTCCTTTTTTGATTCTATTTTGGACAATATATCTTCTGTCATTGCGAGGAGCGCGTAGCGCGACGTGGCAATCCCCGTTAACCAATACCTACCATTATGAGAACATCCGACGTACTGAACAGCCGTTCACTTATCTCTGATTAATCTACACGCAATCGTCAATCCCCGTCTATAATAACCACCATGGAACGCGCCCCTGTGATCATTGTGCCCTACGACCCGCGCTGGCCGGCACAATTCGAGGAAGAAAAAACGCGCCTGATTGCAGACATCGGCGCATACGTACTCAGCATCGAGCACATCGGCAGCACTGCGGTGCCGGGGCTGGCCGCCAAACCCGTGATTGATATTCTGATCGGCGTGCGCAGCCTGCAGGAAGCTTCCCTCTTCATCCCCCCGCTCGAAGCCCGCGGTTACGAATACGTTCCCCAATACGAAGACGAGATGCCATTCCGCCGCTACCTGCACCGCAAGGTCAATGGCGAGCACACCCACCATTTACATATGGTTGAACCCACCACCCATTTTTACAAGGTACAGTTGGCTTTCCGTGATTACCTGCGCACTCACCCCGAAACCCGCGATGCCTACGCCGCCCTCAAGGTTCACCTGTCAGAGAAATACCGCAATGACCGCATGGCTTACACCAACGCCAAGAGCGATTTCATACTCGGCGTCCTGGAGCAATGCGGATTTCCACAAAATGGAGGGAATAATGAGTGATGTTAAGCAGTTCGAAAAACAACAGTACATGAGCGTGGAAACCTACCGCAAAACCGGAGAAGGAGTGCGGACTCCTGTATGGTTCATCGAAGTCAATGGGGAATTTCTTTTCAACACAGAAGAGACTTCCGCCAAGGTCAAACGTATCCGCCGTAATCCGTCCGTGAAGATCGCCCCCTGTGATATGCGCGGAGAACTCAAAGGTGAGTTCATCTCCGGAACTGCGCGCTTCCTCTCCGCCGAAGAAACCGCATCTGCCAAAAAAATCTATGCCAAAAAATACGGCCTTATGGGTAGGCTCTTTGAATTGATGGGCAACACGCGAAAATCAGCACGCGTTTTCCTGGCTGTTAAACCTGATGAAGGAATTAGTTAATGCAAATTCTGCCTCCTGGCGTGCAGGCATTTTCTGCATTCTGCCCAGCAGGCAAAGATTTCCTTCTGGCGGGCGTGCAAAATCTTCCTCCCCGCCTGGATTAAAAACTTGCACCCCGGCCAGGTTGAAGTTTTCGCATCATGGCAGCCGGAGTGCAGAAAAGGTCTTTCAGATGAGTGCAGGTTTTGCACCTGTTAATCGTGCAAATTTTGCCCATCATTCAATGACTACTTAATTACTACTTTAACAACGACTGATTTAATCTCTTCATCCCCTTCTTTTTTTCGGGAACAGGTTTTCAGGAAACACCAGATTCCAATCGTACCTTGGGCTGCGCGACGGCTGCTTGTATTTTCCCAGGTCGATTAAACCATTGCCATAATCTGACAAGAACCTGGCCAATGCCAGTGTGACCAGCTGGCTCGCAGGCAAGCGCAGATCTTCTGCCAGGTCGCGCACCATCTCCCGGATCGATGGCGGCAGGTCATAGGTGGCACGTTGGTCGCGGCGCGATTGAATCTTGGCGCGTTCGCGGCTGATGCGTTCCCGTTCCTTGCGCGGCAGCGCAGCTTCGGCTTGCCTTTGCTCCATCCCGGTTAACAGGTCTGCCACCGCCGGGTCAAGGATCGTCTTGCGTTCGAATTTACGCTCTGCCATTGATTACCTCCAGCATTCTTCCCAGCACCTGGCGGTATCCCCCCAGGCGTTGATGTCCATCCGAAAACCCCTCGATCGAGGTAGCATGCGGAGCATACTCCCAGATCGTTTTGCCATAAGCTGCGGTTTCACGCACGCGCGTATCCTGCGGTACCGGCGGCCACACGTGCTCGCCGAACGTTTTCGCCAGGTCCTGGAACTGCAAAAAGGTTTCGCGCGTGGTGCGGTCAAAGAAAGTCGGCAGGATACTGTAACCACGGTAACGATGCCCGGTTCGGGCAATCTCTGCCATGGTGGTCAGGATCTCCTTCACCCCGTCCACCGCCAGCGCGTCCGGGCGCGTGGGGATCACCACCCAGTCCGCGGCGATGAGCCCGTTAAGGTGCAGCACATCCAGCGAGGGTGCCAGGTCAAGCAGCACCACGTCATAATCGGTTTCGTGGATCAGGTCCGCCAGGATGGTCTCGCGGAAATCAGATAGCGTGATCTGGCGTTTGACCTTTTCCGTCTGCTTGTCACCGGGGATGAGATCCAGGCGCGGGCGGATCTCCATCCGTACCGTATCAATGGGTTCCCCCAGGCAAACCCAGCGGTAAAGCCCCGGGGACTTTTCCAGCCCGAAAGAGAGCGCCAGGTGGCCCTGGGGGTCGAGGTCGACGAGCAGCGTGCGGTGTTTGAGGCGCGCCAGCCCGTCAGCCAGCGTGACCGCGCTGGTGGTCTTGCCCACCCCGCCTTTTTGATTGGCAAATGCAAAGATGATCATCGATGGTTTCTCCGGGTGATAATACACCCCAAAAATTTGAAAGATTACTTCCGTAAGGGTCGCCCCTCGATATTATACAGGGTCACCCCTTATATTTCAAGGGTCGCCCCTATTTGATAAGGCATAGAGAATACAGGGTCGCCCCTTGAACGCGTATAAAGCCTGATTTCGGCATATTTGAATTCAAAATGGGTATTGATGTGGAGGGAAGGAAAAAGGGTGAAAAATCGATAAAAAGTGTAACCGCGGTTACGATTTTCGTTTACTATTAAAACAGTCAACAAATTAAAATTGACCGGGATTGCTAAAGTCCCGCAACGCCGGTCAAGCGTGCTGGAGAACAGGGTGATATCCTCGTGGTTGAGGCGAGCACATGGACAGTTGTGAAAACATAAATGCAGTTCGGCGCATGCAGGAATTTATTGCAGCCAACCTGAACCAGCCGATCACCCTCCACCAGTTAGCCGGCGCGGCGGGATATTCGCCATGGCACGCTACCCGAATGTTCAAAGTGGTAACCGGAAAAACCCCTTTCGAATATATCCGCCTGCTGCGGCTTTCACGCGCAGCGGAACGACTTCTCACGGGAGAGGTCCAGGTGGTGGATGTGGCATTTGACTTTGTCTTCGATTCGCATGAAGGGTTCACCCGCGCTTTCTCGCGGCAGTTCGGCATGACGCCGCAAGCCTTCACGCGCAAGAAGCCGACCGTAAAACTCTTTGATCCACAGCTTGTCCATGCAAAACTCCTCGCCAATTTGAAAGGAGAAAACGAAATGACGGAGATTCAGAAAGCCAACACCATTTTTGTCCAGGTGGTCGACCGGCCTGCCCGCAGGCTGATTCTCAAGCGCGGCATCAAGGCTGAGGATTATTACGCCTACTGTGAAGAAGTAGGCTGCGAAATTTGGGAAACGCTCAGTTCGATCAAACAGGCGCTCTACGAACCGATGGGGCTGTGGCTGCCAGAGAACCTGCGCAAGCCGGGCACCTCCTTTTATGCCCAGGGGGTGGAGGTTCCAGTGGATTTTTCTGAGCCGCTCGCGCCAGGACTGGAGATCATCGACCTGCCGCCATGTAAGATGATGATCTTCCAGGGGCAGCCCTATGAGGATGCCGACTTCGAACAGGCTATTGGCAGCTTCTGGGAAACAGTGAAAAGCTATTCACCGGAGATTTACGGATTCCAATGGGCGGATGCTGATGCGCCGCGCTTCCAGCTGGAACCACAGGGGTACCGCGGGTATATCGAGGGCAGGCCGGTGCGGACATTGACTAAATAATTCGAAAACCGAATAAGAAAAAAAGTGTAACCACGGTTACACTTTTTTTTCATGTAAACCTAAAAAGGGGAGAGTTCTTTGTATGGCTGGCTCAGTAATGGAGACCAAATTATTCCGAATTGCCAAAATTTCAAAAAACTTGCCAATTTGGCAACTTTGATTGCCAAAGATTGCCAAATTGGGGGGATACGATTTCGGGTATTTTCTGTAATAATTAACATTATCGATAATATGTTCTATGATTTCAGAGGTGAAAAGATTAGTGCTTCTTCAATTCGTTTCTTTTGGATTTTTAGGTTCGATTATTCGAATTGATTATTTTTAATACTTAATCACAATTCGAATATCAGGTTTTTACCTTCTGTGTTTTCAGTGTGTTCTGTGGTTGTGATTTTGGTTTTATCGCTTCTGCAATCGCACCCGCAGCAGTTTCACCAGCTCCTCGAACAGCTCCAGCGAGGTAGCGCCGCTGCCCTTGACCACCAGGGTATCTGCGATCTCGTCCAGCGCCTGGTCGCGGCCCACGCGGTCGAGCTCACTCATGGTCAGCACAAAGCGCCGCATGCTCTTGGCAGCCTGGCGTCCGGGTTCGGGCAGGATGGGCGGGGCGGGATGACGCGGTTTGGTATCTACAGGCAGGTTCGGGGCGGTGTATTCCGCCACCTCGTCGGAGGTGAGCTGGTTCTGGATGCTCAGCTTGATCATGCGCTCCCACTGTTCACGCGGTGCGGAGAGGATCTCGCGCAGCACGCGTTCTGACAGGCGGTAGCGGTCCGCCAGTTCCAGCAGCGGGGAGGCAAGCTGCAGGATGTTGAGCAGCTGCACCATGCGCGGGCGGGTGAGCTGCATGATGGGGATGATTTTTTCCCATAAACCGGCCGGCATGCGCTGGGTGCGCGCCTGGCGGAAAAATTCAAAATCATCCGCGCTTTCGGGGTCAGGTGCTACCCCCAACTCGGCGAGGATGAGCGAGGCGACCTCGCAAGCCTGTTCCACTGCGGAGGGAGGTTCGGCATGGCGGTTTTCCAGCACCTGGCGTTGGCGGGTGGGATGTTCCACCACTTCCACGCGCAGCAGCGGTTCCTCTTTGGCGTCGCCGCTCACATGCTGCAGGCACGCAGCCCAGAAGCGCCGCTCGCCGGTTTCGATCTGGAACACGAACTCACCGCTGGCATTGCTGCCCCATTTACCGGTGATCGATTTGATCTGTCCGTGCTCACCGAAGGACGAGCCCATGGCGATCAGCTTTTCCACCTCGGCGGCAGTGCCGGGGTCGGCGCGCGCCATCGCCAGCCATTCCAGCGAGGTCTGGTAGCAGTCACGGCGTCCACTGAAAAACTCCTCGCGCAGGGATGCGGGCAGCAGGCGGCGCGGCTGAAAACGATCCGGCATCATCTGGCTTGGCGCAAGGCGCTCAATGCGCTCCACCGTCGGGGCGTTTTCCTCGCCGCCGTTCAGGATGGACGGCTTGATCTTGCCGGGGCCGGGTTTTTGGCTGGCGAGATCGTCGAACGCGCTGAACCTTTTTCTTGGAGGCATGGGATTGTCCTTATGACTTTACTTGTTTGATTTACGCCGCGTCTTCTCCAGCACTAGATCCACCAATTCGGCGTATTCGTGGGTGGCGCGGCTGCTGGAGACGATAGACTCGCTGGAACGCACGCGCGGCGGGCGGTAGGTGAAGATATCCATATGGCTGGAGTGGGCATATGCCAGGTCGGAAGCTTTGTGAATGGGTGTGAGGCTTTTGTTCTTGTGGCGGCGCTGCAATTCTGCCAGGATCTCCTGGGCTTCCACGCGCTGCTCCTCGCACATAGTGGGCAGGTAGCCGAAGATCTGCAGGTCCTGTCGGAAGTGAAGCTGCACCTGGTCGATGGTGCGCTGCAGCTCGATCAGCCCCGAGACCCCCAGGTAGCTGGTCTCCACCGGGATGATGACGTAATCAGCTGCTACCAGGGAGTTGATGAGCAGGTCGCCGGTATTGGGTGGGGTGTCGATGATGATGTAGGCAAACTCGTTTTGCACCTGCTGCAGGGCGCGCTGCAGGCGTGTCTCGTTGGCCATCAGGGAAGGCAGCTCGCGGGCGGCGTGGATCATACGCGCGCGGTCAGAAGGGAGATAGAAAAGGTTGGCATGGTGGTCGCTGCGCTGGATCAGGCGCTGGGTGGAGGGCGGGGGGGTCTCGGTGAGCAGTTCTGCCAGCGTCACCGTCGAGGTGTGCTGCTGCGATCGTTCGAAAGCAGCCGCCATCAGGGCGTGCCCCTGCGGGTCCATATCCACCAGCAGTACACGGGCAGCAGCACCTTCAAGGGCAGAAAGCCGCAGCGCCAGTCCGGCAGCCAGGTTGACCGCGGTGGTGGTCTTGCCAACCCCGCCTTTTTCGTTCGCGATCGTAATGGTTACTGCCATCTTGGGCTTTCCCTCCAGGATTTCGCGGAATTATGGTCTATTTGACCAAAATTTTAACATCTTTTGCTTATTTTGTTTATATTAGCATAAAACAAGGATGACTTCAATAAGTTAAAACAAATATGGTTCAAAAAACGATAATTACGCTAATTCTATTGATTTTATTCTGATTTCGTGCGATAATTTAGGAGTGGAGGACCTCAACCATGAGTGACCTGTATAAAGATGACGATTGGCGCCTGGTTCGCCTTGACCGGCTGGGTCTCAAGGAAGACCCGTTCAAGCTGGCGGCAGACCCGCGGTACCTGTACCTAGGCCCTGAGCACCTGGCGGTGTACCGGCAGGCGCAGGGGGTCATTTCGCGCAGGCGCGGACTGGCGCTCATCACCGGGGATATGGGCATGGGAAAGAGCTCGCTGGCACGGCGCTTGTACGATGTATACGCTGCTGAAGAAGGCATCGATATTGCTTACCTCCATACTGCCGCTTTCAAATCGCCCATGGATGCAGCCATCCAGATTTCCGATCCATTGAAGATCCCGGCGCAGCGCTCGCTGCAGCGCCAGATGGAAAGCATGGAGCGTTTCATGGCCGATGCCTACACCGCCGGGCATAACGTGGTGGTGCTTTTGGATGATGCGCAGTTGATGAAACCTGCCGCGCTCGAGGTCCTGCATCGATTATACAACTTTGATTACGATGCCAAGGTGGTGCAGGTGCTGGCATTCGGTCAGTCCGAAATGACCTCGGTGTTCGAACAAAATAAATCGGTTAACGCACGCGTATTCGTGCGCCTGGCGCTGCCGCCGCTCACGCTTTCCAGCGCGCTGCAGATGGTCGTCTTCCGCTTGCGTGTAGCCGGACGGCAGGAGCCATTAATAGACGATGATGCCTTTGAAGTACTTTACGAGAAATCTCAGGGTGTTCCGCGCGAGATCATCCGCATCTGCAACCTGTCTCTTGATATCCTGCTGCAGAGTGATGAATCGACGATCACCGTAGACATTGTACGAAAGGTGAAGTAACCATGGCTACCGCTCAGAACCCAAACCGGAATGCCTGGGTGCAGCTTTACGAAGCCCGCAGTGTTCCCGAAGAAACTGAAACCCGCGCCCCGGGGCGTCCTCCGGGTCTAATCCCGCGGCGCAAGGTAGGGCTCACGCTATCACAGGGAGAGATCAGCGAGATTGAACGCTGGCAGGAACGCCTGTCAAAACTTGCCGGGCGCAAGGTCAGTGCGGGGGAGACCGTGGGAATCCTCACACGCATCTGCTCCACTCGTTATGCCCAGTTGGATGAGAATAAAACCCGTCAGGCGCTGCTTGACCTGGTGGAAGAACTGATCGGAAACGAATGAATTATTTCTACCAATAATTAGCCCATTTTCAGGTAGAAATAATTCCGGACAGGAAAAACAAAAAATGGATTCGATACCGTGCAAGCGCTTGATAAAACCAGAAATAATGTTCTATATCAATTTGCTTTTCAACAACATTATTTCCCGGCAGCCAGGCGGTTTTGCTCGAGGGGAAAAACGGTAAACATGGAAAGATCAGTTCAAAACCCACCGCTGGGCATCGGTCAGCCAGACTTCAAGGAAGCCTGGCAGATGGTCATTGGTGAATTGCAAAGTGAAATGCCGCGCGCCCAGTATGACACCTGGGTGCAGCCGCTGCGGCCGCTCAGTTTTAGCGGCAATGTTTACACCGTGGGGGCTTTCAACACTTACGGCCGCGCCTGGGTGGAGGAGCGCCTGGGAGCGCGCATCACGCGCTTGCTCGAAGGACTGTACGGTCACGACCTCACGTTCAAAGTGGTCGTATCCAACGGTTTTTATAAGTCGCCGCTGCCGGTTGCGCTGAAAGAAACCCCGACCAAATCCATCCCTTCTGCTGATGCGCCGGCGCAGAAAAGCGAAGAGGCTCCTTCAGGGGAGGAACCTGAAGCCCCCGCCGATCCGCGCTCGCGCAAGGTGATGCTGCAGCGGGCTTACGGCAGCGAACGCGCCGCCGTCATCCAGCCGGAGCGCGGGTTGTTCCTCACCAGTTACTTATTCAACAACTGGCTCAGCCAGCTGGGGCACTCCGCTTTTGCGGTGATCCTGGCGGCGCGCGCCATGTGTTACTGGAACCCGATGACCGGTGAGCTGCGCAACGTGGTGGAAACCGAGATGGGAGAACTGGCTGAACGAGCGTCCGTCTCTGTGCGCACCGTCAAGGATGTGCTCAACTCCGAGCTGGTGCAGCGCTACTTCCTGCGCTACCGCGTGCGCCGCGTGATGACCTCCAACGGCGTGCGCACAGCCGGCATCAGCCTGCAGGTGCGCATGGATGACCCGCTCACCCCGCTCGATCAGGTGAAAACCGGCATCCTCGAGGAAGAGGAGTGGTACCTGCCGGAATTCTCGATGGAGAAGGAATAGATTCGTTTTATTCGAACCTATTTTTAATAACGAAAACAAATAGGAATCGGGGATTTATATGGCTGAGAAGGACTAACCAATGACCCTCCAGAATCGGACCTTATTTTTTGGTGATAATTTGCAGGTGATCGAGGAAAAGATACCTGAAAACTTCTTCGATTTGATTTATCTTGATCCCCCCTTCAACTCAAACCGGAATTACAACGTTTTATTTAAAGAAGGCAAAGTGGATTCCACAGCACAGCTTCATGCCTTTGAGGATACCTGGGAATGGACGCCTCCAACCATCCGCTTATTTGACGAGTTGAAGGAAAGCCATAATCCTCAAATAGCCATCCTCATGAACAGCCTTTACGAAATATTAAAAGATACACCGATGATGGCATACCTCGTGAATATGACCGCTAGGTTGATTCCTCTTCGTAAAGTTCTTAAAAATACAGGCTCCATTTATCTACATTGTGACCCAACCGCGAGCCATTATCTAAAAATGGTAATGGATACAATATTTGGTTTAGATAACTTTATAAATGAAATTGTTTGGTGTTATGCAAGCGGGGGTGTATCAAAAAGATATTACGGTAAAAAACATGACATAATTCTTTTTTATTCGAAAACAAGGGGATATAAATTTAATACGCAATATCGGCCATATTCGGAAGGAACATTAGAAAGAGGGTTGACTAACTATAAAAAGCGATTAAACGAAAAATACGAATTACGAGGAGAAGGGGCTGTAATGAACGATTGGTGGTCAGATATCACTCCTTTATTGAGCCCCACAATGAAAGAAAGATTAGGCTATCCTACTCAGAAACCCGAAGCATTATTAGAGCGAGTAATAAAAGGTTCGACTGATAAGAATGATTGGGTTCTCGACCCTTTTTGTGGCTGTGGAACCACCATAGCTGTAGCTGAAAACCTTGGCAGGAATTGGGTTGGCATCGATATCAGCATGCAGGCGGTTAATGTGATCCAAAGGCGTATGAACTTTCATTACCCAGATATCACGGTCAATATCGATGGCATCCCCATGGACTATGAATCGGCGCAAGCATTGGCGGTTAAAGACAAATTTGCATTTCAGGATTGGGCAATTACATTAGTAGGGGCTAATCCCCCCAGCGGGGTAACCAAAAAAGGTGCTGATCGTGGAATTGATGGACTTATCCTGTTTCGTGATAAAGTCGATTATGCCAACCCAAAATTGCGGAAAATCCTTGTTCAAGTAAAAGGAGGCGGTTCTGGCAGGGGGGATGTGGCAAAACTGAAAGGGGATATCGAACGGGAAGATGCCCCCATGGGAATCTTAATAACCCTCCATGAACCAACCGCAGAAATGAAGCGGGAAGCGGCTCTTGCCGGAGAATATAAATATACTGAAAGTTCTTCTTTCCCGAGAATCCAAATACTTTCAATAAGAGATTGGTTTGCCGGAAAAGAAGTCAAGATCCCGTCAGATAAGGTCAGTCCCTTTAAAAATGCCGAAGCAAAAGGGAATCAACCCTCATTACTTTAATTCACAATTTATTAAAGTTTTTGAAGTCCGTGGGTATAATTGGACTTATGGCAACCGACCTATCCTTAAGTGGCGAATTTTCAACCGGTCATCAGGAACCTGATGACCCCGATCATCTTGCTGATTTGAATCAACATCCCTGGTAGGCAGCCTTGCACCGGCGCTTCCAGGGGGAAAACCGGAGGTGCCGGGTTATGCTTCGCGAACTAAAGATTTTTCATACTTCCCAAAGCAGTAACCGTTCCTTTTCGTGGGGCGATCTTATTGCTTTCTTTTTCGTTGGTTCGATAATCTACGCCGGGGTGCGCCTGGCGTTTGACGCACCTGCCGTCATCACCGGTCCGAACATCTCTTTGGCTCCGGCATCGCTTCCCTGGTACACCCTGCTCTCAGTGGGGAGGATGGTTGCGGCTTATGCGCTTTCCCTTGTTTTCTCTCTGTTATATGGCCGGCTGGCTGCCTACCATAAGACAGCCGAAAAGATACTGATCCCGCTGCTGGATGTGCTGCAGAGTGTTCCCATCCTCTCATTCCTCCCAGTGGTACTGCTTGGGTTGAGTTCAATATTGCCCGTGAAAGTTGCCGCCGAATTGGCGTCAATCGTCCTAATCTTCACAAGCCAGGCTTGGAATATCACTTTTGCCTGGTACCAGTCCTTGAAAACGATCCCGAAGGAACTCCGCGAAGCCAGTGCCATTTTCCACCTTGGCAACTGGATGAAATTTAAGACTTTGGAGCTGCCCTTTGGCATGATCAGCTTGATCTGGAACAGCATGATGTCTTGGGCAGGCGGATGGTTCTTCCTCATGGCAGCGGAGATATTTACCGTCGGCACGCGCGATTTCCGCCTTCCCGGGTTGGGGGCATATCTTCGTGAAGCAGCCAACCAGAAGGATTACCCTGCGATAGGCTGGGGGATAGCCGCACTGGTGATTACCGTCATCTTGCTGGATCAATTGGTTTGGCGCCCCCTGATTGCCTGGTCAGATCGATTTAAAGTCGAGATGGTCGAAAACGATACACCGCCGACATCCTGGTTCTATACCTTGATGCAAAAAACCAACCTTACCAGGCAGGTTCTCCATTCGGTTAATACGAGGTTGGAAAAAAAGCCGCGCCCATCGATCCCCAGGGTGAATGAAAACCATACAAGCACCAGCAATCGTAAAGCAATGCGATGGCTATCCAACATCGTGATCGGATTGGCTGTAACAGCCCTCATCCTTTATGGCGGAATTAACGCTGTAAAGCTATTATCGGCAGTCATCGGTTCCCAATGGGCAACCGTTGGATTGAGCGTCTTGACGACTCTTTTGCGCGTATTGATCTCGCTGGTGCTGGCTTTGGCATGGACGGTTCCCGTTGGCGTGGCAATTGGCACCAATCAACGGCTGGCAGCTGTGTTGCAGCCGATCGTCCAGGTGACCGCCTCCATCCCTGCCACGGCACTGTTTCCTGTCTTCTTATTGTTCATCATGAATCTCAATGGAGGACTGAACCTGGCGGCGGTTGTGCTGATGTTGATGGGAACGCAATGGTATCTTCTCTTCAATATCATTGCCGGAGCCAGCGCAATCCCGCAGGATTTGAAATACACGACCGAATTAATGCAGCTCAAAGGCTGGCAGCGGTGGCGCATCCTGATTCTTCCTGCGATCTTTCCTTATCTTGTCACTGGCGCAATCACTGCCAGCGGCGGTGCATGGAATGCCAGCATTGTCGCTGAATACCAGGATTTTGGCGGTCAAACCTTGTCGGTCACTGGGATTGGCGCGCTTATTGCCGAATCAACTGCTTCCGGAGATTATGCCTTGCTGCTTGCCGCAACGCTCTCGATGATCCTGGCAGTGGTGTTGATCAACCGGTTGTTCTGGCGCTGGTTATACCGGCAGGCTGAAGAGAAATATCGAATGGAGTGAAGCCCATGGAAGAGACCTTATTAAAACTTGAAAATGTCTATCAACTTTATGGCTCTGGAGAGCGCCGGTTTACTGCGGTCGAAAATGTGAACCTCACCCTCGAAACTGGTGAATTTGTTGCCCTGCTGGGTCCATCCGGATGCGGAAAAAGCACTCTGCTGCGCATCATCACCGGGTTGCAGCCCGCTTCGAAAGGGGTTGTAAAATACCGCGGCGTAGCCCTGGAGGGCGTCAATCCGCATGCATCCATTGTTTTTCAGACCTTTGCCTTGTTCCCGTGGTTAAGCGTGCTCGAGAATGTCTCACTGGCGTTGAAGGTGAAAGGGATCGAGGAACCGGAAAGAAGCCAACGAGCACTGGATCTGCTTGACCGGGTTGGCTTGGATGGGTTCGAATCAGCCTATCCACGCGAGCTCTCAGGGGGAATGCGCCAAAAAGTGGGTTTTGCGCGTGCCATGGCGGTGGAACCTGAGCTGTTATGCCTTGACGAACCATTCTCCGCTTTGGATGTGCTGAGCGCCGAGACGCTGCGAGGGGAGCTGCTGGAGCTATGGACGGAAGGGAAAATCCCAACCAAATCCATTCTGATGGTGAGCCACAATATTGAAGAAGCCGTCTTCCTGGCTGACCGCATCGTGGTGATGGACAAGGATCCCGGCAGGGTCATTGCTGATCACAAAATTGCCTTGCCCCATCCGCGCAACCGGAAATCTGCCGAGTTCCAGGAACAAATGGACAGGGTCTATGCAATCCTGGCTGGTCAAACCTTGTCTGAAACTGAAGAGCTGGGCACTGCTCCCGGTGAATCCGGGCACACTCGCCGGCTGCCCAATGTGGAGATCGGTGACCTGGCTGGTCTCTTGGAAAACCTTAACGAGGGCGGAAAGGCTAAACACGATATCTATGTATTGGAAAATGAACTGGGAATCGACCCTGACAGGCTGCTGTTGTTGGTCGAAGCCGCAGAACTGTTTGGTTTTGTCTCTATCGCCAAAGGGGACATTGAGTTGACTCCTCTCGGTCAGACATTTGCCGAGGCGAGTATTCTCACCCGCAAAGAGATCTTCGCCTCTCGAGTGCGGCGTATGCCAGTGATGAAATGGCTGTTGGCGATGCTGGTCAAAGCTGAGAACCAACAATTGAAATCCGGTGTGGTTAAGACAGCCCTGAGCCTGGATTTCCCACCTGAGGAAGCTGATGAACAGATTGACACTCTCATCGAGTGGGGTCGTTATGGTGAATTGCTCACCTATGATGACAGTACAGAAGAGATCACACTGGAAACAGAAAAAGCGAAATCCTGACCTCGATTTCAGGCATTGGCTGCAGGCATAGAAACTGGTTGCGTACCTTGCCGCTTTATGAAATACGCGCCGCCAAGGGGTTACCCGTGAATGACCATGTATAGTCCGATGGCAATCAATAACACGGTGACGAATTTTTGAAATCGCTCAGGAGATAGTTTTTCAATGACACGTTTTGCTGCCCAGGTTCCAAAGATCATTGCCAAGCCCATCAGCGAGGCAAGCACCCAGAAATTCCGGTCGAGCGTGATGAAGTTCTGGTAAATCGCCGTTTTTACGATATGCATTGCCAGGGCGGTGGTGGCTTCGCTGGCGATGTAAGCCACCGGCGGCAGCCCAAGCGTGGAGAACACAGCCGCCCCAATGGGACCAGCGCTGCCCACCAGGCCGGAAAGATACCCCACCACCGCGCCTCCAATAAGGAGCAGGGCAGTTCCAGGCTTGAACTTGAGCACTCCTGTTATTCTCAACAAAACGAAAATGATGATCGCGCCGCCGATGAAGCGGTTGGCAAGGGTCTTTTCGAGGTTGACGAAAGAAAAAGCACCTAATGCCGCGGCAGGCACAGCTGCGGCAATAAAGATCAGAACGGGTTTCCAGCGGATCTGTTTAAATCCGAAAGCAACACGAGAAAGGTTGCCGACCAACTGAGCCACCGTGAGCAGCGGGACAGCTTGTTCGGCGCCTACACTGGCTGCCAGCAGAGGCAGCAAAAGCAGCGCTCCGCCAAAACCGGCTGCGCCTGAAATAGCGGCAGCTAAAAATGATGCAACCACTGGTAGGACGTATTGAGTGAACACATTTGCTCCAATGAACAAAGAAATCGACTGGTTGTCAACCAGTCGATTATACAACCTTATGAAATTGCGGTAATTAATTCACTTCTAACTGTGTCTTTTGTTTCTCTGCATTCTGCTGCAGCTTACGGAAGGACCAGAACCCGATGCCGAAGGACATCCAGACGGTAATGCCGCGATAGAGCAGGGTAATGAGCAGACCCGAAGCCAGCGGTACACGCAGCAGATTGAGGATGACCGGAAATAGCGATTCCACCACGCCGATGCCTGCCGGGGTGGGGGAGACGTAGAAGAAAAGCTGGCAAAATCCGTAACCCGCCACCACGGTTCCCAGCGAGAAGTCGACGCCGAAAGCCACAAAGATCGAGGTGAGCAGCAGGATCAGCAGCACTTTGTTGGCAAATGCAAAAACAAACGGGCGCAGAAGCCGGCCCTTGCTCTGCTCAATGGCAGAAACGCCTTCACCCACTTCCATTGCCAGCGTGCGCGCATTCTCCGGGTTCCACACTTCCTTTTTTGTGAAGCGGAAGAGGAGCCTGTTCAGCCAGCCGGCAAAACGAGCCAGCACATTGCCCAGGCGCACCGATGATTTGTATCCCAGGTACAACAACAAGCCGAAACCGATGGTGGATGCCAGAAGCAAGATTGCAGCAGTGATCTCTCCTCCGCTCATACCGCCCGAGAACTGGTTGCGGCGGAAGAGGGTGACGAAACCAAGAAATACCACCATCAGCAGGGTGATGTATTCGTAGATGGCATAGAGGATGCCAACCACCATTGCCTTGGCAGGTGATTGACCGCGCTGCTTGGCGGAATCCATAAAGACTGCCACGCCGCCGATACCGCCGCTGGGGGCGATGAGGTTGACGAAGGTAAACGCGGTACTGAGGAGGAATAGGTGACGCCACGATTCTTTCACGCCTACCAGGCGAAAGAGGGAACGATAGGTTTCAGCGTTGTTGAATAACACTGCCATTTGCAGGGCAAAAGCCAGCACCAGGAACAACCAGTTGCCTTTGCTGAGGGCTTTGGCAATATTCTGCAATTCGGTGATACTGACCGCAACGAACGCCACAGCCATAGCCAGCGCAATCCACACCAGTGCTTTGCGGACAGAGAGTTTTGGCGAAGGTTGAGGTTCCATCACAGTTGAATTATATCCTGAGCGCGTTAAGCGCCGCTGGTAATCCACAAAGAACATTGTAATTGGGTCAAATGTAGGGGGCAGCAGTGTGCGATCGATTTGCATCCATTCCATAAGGGCATTTACTCCAGCATTACGTTAATGAACTTTACGGGTTGCAATGATCGTACCAAAACGTTGGAAATTTGTGTAAACACGGATAAATCTTCATCTTGACATTGCTCTTAATCAGTTTAAAATTCAATTGGCGATGAGGCTCGCTTAGGAAAAAACCTGCCAGAAAGGCTGATAGCTTCTACATAAATAGCAATATGTAGAAGCTTTTTGTTTTGGTGAGAGAACAATGAGAAATCGAAATGATGAGGTTTTACATCCTGCAAAACCAGAAGAGGTGATCCCAAACACCACTGAAGAAAAAAAGATCGAACGAAATGTGGTCTCGCTGGGGTGGGTTGCTTTCTTTGGGGGGATGGCACAGGATATGATCCAACCGATCCTGCCCGTTTTTTACACTTCAGTGCTTGGTCTTAGCAAGGAATTTATCGGGTTGATCGAGGGTGCTTTGACCACGGTTGCCAGCCTGATGAAGATCGGTGCCGGGTATCTTTCTGACCGGTTGGGTTTACGGAAGACCCTTGTTTTCATTGGATACGCTCTTTCTGCAGCAGCACGTTTTGGAATGGGGCTGGCAGCCAGTGGGGCAGCAGCATTTGGTCTGCGCCTGACAGACGGCATTGGCAAGGGGCTAAAGGATGCCCCAAGGGATGCCCTGGTAGCCGGCTCTGCCGGCAACCGAAAACTCGGTTTTGCTTTTGGCATTCAACGGACACTTGATACCCTGGGATCTGTAGCTGGACCATTGATCGCATATGGACTGCTCAAAATATGGGACTCCCATGTACACAAATACAATGAAGTCTTTTTCGTTGCCGGTTTGGTGGCTGCGATCCCCCTGGTCATCATCGGGCTTTTCGTCAGGGAACGAAAACAACCCGTCAACAAGCAAAAGATCTCGCTTAAAGCACTGCGCGGCTCGTTTGCATTTTTTTTGGCGATCATGCTCTTGTTCACTCTTGGGAATTCATCGGATGCATTTTTGATGCTGCGGGCAAATAATGTTGGCATTTCCTCAGCCACAATTCCGTTGGTGATCGCGTTTTTCAACCTGGTTTCCGCCCTGGCAGCAATCCCTGCAGGCAGAATTTCCGATCGGATTGGCCGCCGCAAAGCGATATCCATCGGATGGGTTGTTTATGCTGCGGTTTACCTCGGTTTTGCCCTGGTGCAGCACAGCTGGTTGATTTGGCCGTTATATGGATTTTATGGATTGTATTATGCCTTCACCGAAGGTTCAGCAAAGGCTATGGTGGCAGAGCTGGTGCCCGAAGAAAACCGCGGAGCTGCTTACGGTCTTTACAATGCCTCTGTGGGGGTTATGGCGCTGCCTGCAAGTTTAATTGCTGGTTTCTTGTGGAGCAAAGTTTCTCCTTCTGCGCCTTTTGCTTTCGGGGCTGCCCTGGCATTTTTAGCCTTTGCAGCTTTATGGTTCTTACCCTCTCAAAGAAAGAGCTCGGTATGATATGGATAAACCCTTGCTGACCCCCCCGCAGGAAAGAGCGCTTCACGCTTCGTTGTTGATTTTTGAGAAGGCTCTCCGCACAGCCGACCATTTGTTATCGGTAGGAGAGGAACAAGGTATCTATTACTTTCGTAAATCTGACCTTACCCCCGCTGCTCGTGAGTCGTTACGTCAGTTAATTCAAAACACATTACTCGAGCTTGAAGCGTTCTCAAAAACCGTAAATATTAAACCTTTGATGGAAAACCTTGAGGGGAATATCATGGGTGATATGAGCATTAGTTGGGAAAGCCTGGAAGAAAGCCGATCAAGGCGTATGACTGGTTATGGAGCGCTTAACCCATTGGCGAAGGAAGTCATCGATCCGGCCATAGACCATTTTGCCAAAATCGCCCTGGAGATATGCAACCTGACAATGCCGCGGGCACCAGAAGAAATGACGGATATGGAGTTATGGCCATAGGGTTAAAAAATTATTGCGTTTCATATTGTTTTTACGGGGGGAACGATTAATTTTTGGGTTGACTGTGATGGTATAAGCGATAAAATTATCAGCGATGAAGCTGACTTGCTGATGATATGCTTTATGAACTGATAGCTTTTGCCGATTCATTTTGGCAGAGGTTTTTAGAATAAAAAATGGAGGACTATATGGGCTTAATCGATTTTGTACACGCCAGAGAAATTTTGGATTCACGGGGGAACCCAACCCTGGAGGTTGAGGTCACTCTGGAAACCGGTGCGTTTGGAAGAGCTGCGGTTCCATCCGGCGCATCAACCGGGGTTCATGAGGCAGTGGAATTGCGGGATGAGGATAAATCCCGATACAACGGGAAAGGGGTTTTAAAAGCCGTTGCTAATGTCAATAAGGAAATAGCCGAAGCAGTGATCGGCATGGATGCCTTTGAACAATCCTCTGTAGATAAAACCATGCTGGAATTGGACGGAACCCCAAACAAGGGAAGGTTGGGCGCGAATGCGATCCTTGGCGTAAGCCTGGCGGTGGCTCGCGCTGCAGCTGATGAGGTTGGTCTGCCCCTGTACCGCTATCTAGGAGGGGTTGGCGTAAAAATGCTGCCAGTGCCCATGTTCAATATATTGAATGGCGGCGTGCATGCAAACTGGCAGGGAACCGATCTCCAGGAATTCATGATTGCCCCGGTAGGTGCACCTAACTTCCGCGAAGCATTGCGCTGGGGCAGTGAAGTGTATCATTCACTAAAAGCAGTGTTGAAGAGCAGTGGTTATTCAACCGGTGTGGGCGATGAAGGTGGTTTTGCCCCGGCATTAAAATCCAATGCGGATGCCATCGAATTGATCCTCAAAGCCGTTGAGAAAGCCGGCTACAAACCAGGCGAACATATCGCGATTGCCTTAGATCCCGCCTCCAGCGGATTCTTCGAAGATGGGGTGTATAACCTACGTACCGAAGGTAAAAAGATTAGCTCGCAGGAAATGGTGGCGATGTACGCTGCCTGGGTTGAGCGCTATCCGATCGTAGTCCTAGAGGATGGATTGGCGGAAGATGATTGGGATGGTTGGAAGCTCCTCAATCAAACCCTTGGTCAAAAAATTGAATTGGTCGGCGATGACCTCTTCGTGACGAACGTTGAGCGTGTAAAGCGCGGGATTGCTGAAAACGTTGCCAATGCAGTCCTGATTAAACTGAATCAGATAGGTACTCTAACAGAAACCATTGATACCATCGAAATGGCACGCAAGGCGGGATGGGGAGCAATGGTCTCGCACCGGTCCGGAGAAACCGTCGATAGTTTTATCGCCGACTTTACCGTGGCAATGGGCACAGGTCACCTTAAGACCGGTGCACCCTGCCGCGGTGAGCGCCTGGAGAAATACAACCAGCTGATGCGCATCGAAGAAGAGCTTGGTGATGCTGCTGTTTACGCCGGACGAAAAGCTTTCGTGCGGTAGGTTTTAATTAATCAAGCAGGGCTGGGGATAAACTCCCAGCCCTGTTTTATCAGGAAGGCAAATGGCAACCAAGATTATCCTGGTCAGGCATGGCGAAACAGAGTGGAACCGCGTTGAAAGATTTCGCGGACAATTTGATATTGAACTAAACGAGAATGGTATGGTTCAAGCCAGAGCCACTTCTGTTAAAATTCATAACACATGGCAGCCAAAATTATTCTTTTGCAGCCCGCTAAAACGTGCATTTCAAACCGCGCAGATGATTGCTGAACCTTTTGGTTCAGAGCCAACCGGGCTGGCTGATTTGATCGATATCAACTATGGAAAATGGCAGGGGCTTTCTCCTGAGGAAGTGAAATCACACTGGCCGGAAGAGTTGGATGCCTGGTATCATAACCCCGAAAAAACGCGCATCCCTGACGGGGAGAATCTGGCCGAGGTACAGGAACGCGCTTTTGCTTTCATTAGTTCGCTGGTGGTGGATTATCCTGACAGCGACGTGGTGGTAGTCAGCCATACGGTGGTGAACCGCCTGATCCTGATGAAGGTGATTGGTTCACCCCTCTCCCATTTTTGGAGCCTGGACCAACATCCGTGCGCCATTAATCTCATTGAACATAACGGGAGCGGTTTTATTCTGCGCTCCCTGAACAGCACATGCCACCTGGAAAAATCAGAAGGTAAACCGATTTAAACTACCTGTTTATTCTATTCTTCGGATATCACAGTTTTTTCGGGTTCTGTATGGACTTTCTGAGGGAAGAAAACTGTTTTATAGACATCTTTTCCAAAACTTGTGGGAAGGGGTTCTCCCACGGTTAACTTGAAAGTGCGTTTTCCGCCGGTTTTACGCTCGGCCCGAAGGAAAACCCCGTTATCATTATAAGATTCAAAACAAGCATTGGCAAATTCAAACATGTGGGTAACAAAGAACACCTTGATTTTGGTATCTAACAAGGCGTCAACGATTTGCTTGGCAATAATTGACCCCTCGTTTTCATTCGTTGCGGCGAAAGACTCATTGAATAACATTAATGATCCCGGTTGGATTTGATCGATTATCTTGCTCATCCGTGCAAGCTCATCATCTAACTTGCCGCTTTTCATGGAAGAATCTTCTTTTCGACGGTAATGGGTGAACACATTTGTGCATAAGTTTGCAGAAAAACTTGATGCAGGAAGGAACATACCTGACTGCAACATCATTTGAGCGACTCCGATACTCCGCAGAAAAGTTGACTTGCCGCCCTGGTTAGCGCCTGTTATTACAAAAAGTTGTTTTCGTGCGGCAGCAAGTTCGTTCCCGGTTATTTTCTGTTTCATTACAAGTGCCAGCCCCACATCGTATAAACCGGCTGTGGAATGCGAGAAATCATCCGCGGGTTCGTCAGAGCTAAAACAATAGGAATTTCCGGAAGCCTGCAGGTTTTCAAGCAGATTCAAACAACCAATGTAAAAGGCCAATTCCTGCCTCAAGGTGTCCAGGAAAATATCTACATTATCCGCCGACTGTGCCAGGGCGTTGGCAACCGCGTTGAGCCCAAGATTTTTCAGGTCGCCCAGGATCCTCATACCCGCATCATCCCTTTCGGCAATCCTGAAGGTATAACCGGGTGATACCTTGGAAACAATGTTCTCAAACCAATTCTTCCTGTTGGGCATTCGCAGAATGAGCTCATCAATTTCATTTCCCTTGCCCAATTTGGCACTGAATAAATTGCCATTCTTAAACCGGAGTTGTTTGAGGTGATATTCAACGGTCTGGATGTATTCTTCATCCAGCTCGGTTTTAATCCATTCAAAGAAGGTCTTGAATCCCTCGGAATCGAATTTCTCTGAATGATCGATGGCAATCCTGTTCAATTTTCGCAGCAGGTCCACAAACATAGACATCATTTCTACAGCACTGCTCAAGACACCGGTTGGAGAATGGGTAAAGAGACCCAGCCACCTTTTCCGTTTTAAAATACCCGCTTCAATAGGGATTTGATAGAGATCGCGGACAATTTGGGGATTCTTGATGCAATCATGCAATACCGCATTGCGGTAACGGATTTGATCGTAATTAGTCAGGCTGCTGAGTATCGCGGTTTTTGCAACAGCGTAAAGGAACTCATCCTTTTTTGCCATGGCATCAAAAATGGTGCCCAGTTCGAGATCCTGGATTAATTCGTTCGAGTTTTTCGGCAGCGCTTGTTTTGGATCAAAATCACGATCCGGATACATTAAGTGTACGATCATCGCTAATCCTATGAATTATATTTTTATACGTGAGGCCATGTTTTTCAGCAATGGATATTGCATATGAGCGACCATCTGCAACTCTGCGGAGGATTTTAAAGGTCCGGATGGTTGGATTTGATGGGTCGATGGTACTTACCATGCTGACAGTCTTCGCGTTCAATCTTGAGAGCTCATCGATAAATGAGACGCAAACTCCCAGTGCATCTAACGAAAGGATCTTGTGGAGTATTTCTGTGCTAAGGAACCTTGCATCCACTAGAGCGGTGGATGTGAAGATTTCATTCATAATAATTATGCTGTTTGAGGTTGCCTGTTGAATGATATTGTGGATTCTCATCAGGTCATCCTGCAGTTTCCCCCGTTGGTTGCGAATGTCCTCTTCCTTTTCAAAATGAGTATAAATATTGTCAAAGTAGAATAATTTTGCCTGGCTTCCAGGAACCGGGCAGCCAAGTGACGCCAGATAATGCAGCTGACCAAACGTGCGGGCAAAGGTTGTCTTTCCGCCCTGGTTGGGGCCCGACACAATGATGATCCGCTCGCTGCCAGTAAGGTAAAAATCATTGCATACAATCGTCAAGTCTGTAGAGGGCTGCCTGTTCGCCAGTGCCAGGTCAAAGGTGTTGTTGGCAGAGATCTCCTTCGATTTGTCAGTGACTTCTGGAAGACAGAATTTCAAGCCGTGTGTTTTAAATCTTTCAATGAAAAACAGATACGATAAATAAAATTGGATCTCGTTATAAAAAGATTGGATTGTCTCATCGAGGAAGGTAAGATTCAAACCACAGAACTTGCTTAAATGTTGGAACTCCTCTGGAAAAAGTTTCGCGACAAAATCGATGATCTGTCTTTCAATATGATTCATTCCTGATGGAATGCCCAGATCAACCCGGTAGTTTTTTACTTTATCCTGTTTGAATTTTCCAAAGGTCTTTTCAACCTCAGTGCTGTAATCACTCTCGAGCTCATATTTACGTACCTGGACGGTGCCGCCATCAATGATGATGTTGTAACGGATAGCCTGCAGCTGAGACTTTACTTCAAGCGCTTCTTGTTTTAAGTGAATGAATTTAGCCGATTGAGAATATTGCTGGAAGTATGCATTTACTTGTTGTAGACCGGATGATTCGACCGGAATCCCATTTAAGTCGCCTGCCAATGTTGTGACAGCATCGCAGTAAAGAAGGATTGCTTCAAGGAACCAGCCTTCTTTGTGACATCGATAGTACAATTTGTCGATCATTTTCAGGTACCGGTTTACGATTACCATTGCGGCAGAAAAATCACGCAATGCCGCTAAGAGCTTCGATGATTCGAGGTCGCGAAATACCTGCTGCCGATAATTGACGGTTGATAACTTTTCTGGTTTTTGGTTGAAGAACCGGTCTAAATGATATTCCTCCATACCGTCATTGATGGATTGAATCACCTGATCCAGGTTGAGATCTGGGAAAAATTCAGGTATGGAAACCTCAGTATTTAAAGGAATTTCAGACGGATCTTCGTACAGGATACTTATAAGCGGCATTTGTCCTCTAAATTGGATGCATCGGTCTCTTCGAATTAATTTACGTATCAGTAATAAAAAACCTCTACTGAAACCTTGCTCCAGTAGAGGCTATCAGTCTATCGACAGTTTCGGCGAGCCTCATCGCCTTAATCTTTGTTATTATAATTCAAAAATCATGATTTCCATTGACCATACCGCGCTTAACCGTTATACTGTTGCTCCTGCGATGAAGCTCGCATATTTATTGCCTTCTGGCTGATAGCTTCTGACAACGACACCACATGTTGGCAGAAGTTTTTATTTTATACGGAGAAAATTTTTACAGGACTGTAGCATGGACAAATTCCTAATAATTTCACTGGGGGCGATGCTCGGTGCTAACGCGCGTTACTGGATCGGAAATGTGGTTGCCCGAAAACTGGGGGCATCTTTTCCATATGGCACCCTGATCATTAATATCACAGGCAGCCTGCTGCTTGGGTTTTTCCTCACCCTGGCGACAGAACGCTTATCACTAGACCCGCGCTGGCGGTTGCTGATTGCGGTGGGGTTCCTGGGTGCTTACACGACATTTTCTACGTATACTTATGAAAGCCTCAGCCTCATCCAATCCGGGCAATGGGCTTTGGGTATATTTAATAGCCTCGGCAGCGTCATCCTTGGGGTTGGAGCTGTGGGGCTTGGTATTTATCTGGCAAAATTAGTTTAAGCGGATCGGTAAAAAGGAGAAGTCATGGCTGATCTTTCCCTCCAAAAAAAAGCAAAGAGATTATGTGTTTACATCAGTGAAAAAGATCACTGGCGTGGAAATTCGCTGGACTCTGCGATTGTTGAAACCCTGCGGCAAAAGGGGATTGCCGGCGCAACGGTCACCCGTGGCATCATGGGGTATGGAGCGCATTCGCTGATTCATTCCATCCGTATCGAGGTGTTGATGTCAGACCTGCCAGTGATCATTGAGGCAATTGATACACCGGAAAAAATTGAGTCCGTGATTGATTCTATTTATCCAATGGTACACGAAGGTTTGATCACGACGGAGGATGTGGAGATCGTCAAGTACACTCACCGGTATCTGAACCCCCTGCCTGCAGACAAACTAGTATCTGAGGTGATGACTCGCAAAGTGGTCACCTTGTCGCCCGATGATTCCATCCAAAAAGCATGGGAGATCATGCTTAAGTCGGGAGTAAAAGCAGTACCCGTTATTGATGCCAAAGGTCAGCTGGTTGGAATCCTGACCGATGAGGATTTGCTCTCACGTGCTGGTATCCAGCAAAGGTTATCCGTTGCCATCCGGATGGATCAGGCGGAGGTCAACCAGGAACTACAATCGCTTAAAGAATCCGAGTTAACTGTTAATGATGTCATGACGAAACCAGTGATCTCGGCTTTGCAAAGTGAGAGCCTTGGAATGGCAACATCAAGGATGGTCAAATATGGATTAAAACGACTTCCTGTTTTGGACGACAAAGGGAAAGTGGCTGGAATGTTGTCTCGATTGGATATCCTGCGCCAGGTGGCGAAGGTGGATTATAAATCTCAGGAACCGGTTTTTCCTTCAAAAGCTGCCCGGACGGTTGGGGACATCATGACCACACGAATCCCGATGGTCAACCAGGATGATAACCTTATTCTGCTAGTCGAAAAGTTTTCGGAATCAGATTCACACCGCTTGATCGTTGTAGACTCAGAAGGAAAGGCGATTGGGCTCATCAGTGATTCGGATGTGGTCACCCGCGTGCAGCCTGAAGTTCGGCGCGGGATTTTGAGTGCATTGAAGAATATGGGTAAACCACCGGTTGGAAAAGAAACTGCCTTCGATCTGATGTCTCCTGGTGTGTTAACCGTACCTCCCACAATGCCGGTGGTTGATGCATTAAAAGAGATGTTATCGGAATCGCGCAAATGGATGGTGGTGGTGGACGATAATGATCATCCGCTTGGTCTTATTGACCGGCAGATGATGCTGGAGGCGATAGCAGTTTTTGCACCCTGATGGTTTTCAACATAATAGATTGCGCATAGTCAATCAGGGGTGTTGGATTTCAGATCCAATACAGAGCAGTCGCACTACATTGATATCCGAATTAAAAGAGAACCTGTCTCTGGTTCTCTTTTTGTTAGGACCCAATCGGATTGCCTTCCACCATTTCCGATTGAACCAGAACCGAACTTATCAGATCTATCGTCGCCGGCACTTCCGTCAGCAGACCAATGATGGAAGCTTTAGTTTGTTTGGTCGAGATTATCAATTTGCGCCAATGCCTGCAATGGGTCGTTGAGAAACCCGTAAAAGCCAGGGAATTCTGCTTGATCCAAAATGCCAAAAGGATGTTTTTAGAATTCATTTCTGATCAGCGAAGCGATACTTACCATTTTGTTAAGCAAATTTCCCAAACACTTCCTGTAAAATTAATTATCTCAAATCCATGTCGAGGGGAATCCCATGAACAAACGAATCCTGATTGCTGCCTGCCTTGTGCTGACGTTGATATCCTGCAGCCTGGTTGATCGCTTTGCGAAAACCGCCGAACCGCAATATGTGGTTGTCACCGCTACACCCGAAGCGGCGATCCCTACTGATAGACCAATGGCAGTTCCGACAGAGACTGCTAAACCTACGGCAGAGACTGAAATAATTTCAGAGCCGGTGCCTGCCACCCTGACGCTTATTGCCGGACCCTTTTCAGACACCCTGATCAAGCAGGATAACTCACATACCGCCAGTTATTGCGCTGAAGTGAACGTGCGTGATTTCAAGGCGGAGGTAACATTCACGGCGCTTCCCGGTTTTGTAAACGATAAAAATTCGTTTGCGCTCTATTTCAGGCACAAAGGTAATAATGATCAATACCGGGTGGCAGTGCGAAATACCTACTGGCATCTCAGTAATGTGCGCCAGGGGGATTTCATCCGTGTTAACACCGGTAATTTAAAAATAAAATGGAATGATTCCTCACCCAAGCGCATCACGGTTTATGCTATCGGCGACACGGGTTATTTCTACTTGAATGGATATTTCATTATGCGGCTGGATCTCACCAATCGTCAGGACGCGGGGGATGTGTGCATCTCCGCCAGTGAATTCTCCGGCGACACCTACGGGCAGCTCAGTAATTTTGAAGATTTCAAGGTTTGGGAATTAACCCCTCTTCCTTGAAAAACGGTCAGGTGTATTCCTGAAAATGATGATCTGACTAGTGAATATTTTTCCATTGCAACACATATTCACTAGTAATCTGTAGGTAGAGATCTCCATACTGTTCACTAGGTTCGATGTGAGTGTTTTCCTGGTATTCATTCCATGTGATAATCATTACCCAATCAGCACCGCTTTTTAATGCAGCTTCCCAGGTGCGGCGATAGAATTCACCGTTAACTCGATCTGTAAAATTATATTGCCACCCTTCATATTTGACCAGAGGAGTGTTGTCAAACCCGGGCATTACGCTTGCCACCCAAATCTTATCCTTATGAGTAGGATCAAGTATTGGATAGTTCTCTACAGCTGTTTCAATTGATTTATATACATCACTATAATTAAGAGATTCAACAACTCCATATTCAAAAATCCCGTCAAAAACAGCAAGAGAAGAGGGGTTATAACCAGGCGCAAGAAACAAACCATAATGACCATTTGATTCGAGATCCGTTAATATCGATTGCCAAAAAGAAAGAGGGACATTTCCTAGTTGGTATACAAAGATTACGGGTTTTCCTGCAGCCCGAAGAACTGAAGGTTGATCGCCGTATGTTTCAAAGAACCAGGCAAGCCAATTCGAGATTCGTTCCCTTGAGAAAATCCCGGTTTCAAGATTGGAGGAATCCCAATCTTCCATGAAAATACCTACACTAAAATTGCGGTCATTTGCAATTCTTATTAAATTGTCTAATCCTTCTTCCTGGATGAAGTTGGGGTCATCGAAAGCAGAAACGAGAAATCCATCAATCCCCGCGGATTGGGCTTGCTCAATTTGCTGTGCAATTGCAGTTGGATCGTTGGATACATAGTGATTGACAGGTTTGTCTGTATAAATCGGATCCAGCCAGCCGCAATATCCTGTTTGGTCACCAAGGTACCAGGGATAGTACACTGCCCAAACAAGCCTCTGATTATTTAATGTTTGGATCTGAACGGACCGAGGAGGATATTGTGACAACTTCGACAAGGAAATATCGAAACGATTGTACTCTGCCTCCTGGTTGTACTGACGAATAAGCGATAGATTATCTTGTGAACCAGTCAGGATTCGAACTGAGCTGCTATTCCACGCCCCCTTACTTTGGACAAAATGCAGGGTCTCTCCGGGAGCATCGATGGATAAGACTAGATTCACGACCATTGAGGCAATTGGATTTTTTGAAAGTGTATTGGGTGGGCGGGAAATCCGAAGCGTTAATCCACCATCTGGATTGGCAGCCACCCGGGCTTCTTCAGGATTACCAGTGATACTTACCAGTGAGTAAGTAAGCAGAGAGGCAACAGGGGCAATTTCCAAGCTAGTCCAATCAGAACTCGTGCTGTATTCCAATTGCAGCTGATAAAAAATTTTTTCGACCGGTGGTAAATTAGTTGGTGTAGGGTAGGGGGTAAAAGTTGGAGTGAGTGTGGGAGTAAAGTCAGGAAAAATAGTTGCTGGAACGTTCGTGGATGAATTTTGGATGTTAACCGTAGCCGTTGAGTCAGGTTTGCACGATGCCAAAAGGAGAACCAGCGAAATGATGATGAAACGTTTTCCCATTTTCCCCCTTATCAAATTATGCTCATCCCTGCAACCGCCCCGCTGCTAAAGGCGAACTGCAGGTTATAACCACCGCACTGACCGATGACATCGATGGTCTCGCCTGCTAACCACAACCCAGGAACCTTGAGCGAGCGCATCGTCAATGGATCCACTTCAACGGTGGTAACCCCTCCCACGCTCACCTGGCAGTATTCGAACCCGCGTACCCCCGTGACCGTGAAGGGCATGGCTTTCAGCAGCCCCAGAACCTTTTCGATCTGGGCATCCTTCAGGTGGTCAAGCGTTGCGCCAGGGGCAAGTCCGCACATTGGCATTATCACCGCAACCAGTTTGGGCGGTGCTGCTGAGCCGAGCAAGGTGGCCAGCGGGGTGGGGGTGGCGCGGAATTCTTTCAGCAAGTCACGAAGTGAATCCTCGCGGTCAAATAATGGATTAAGTCTTAGTTCAAGTTTTGCGCCCGGGCGGGTGGAGATGTGATGGCTGAGGTCCATCACAGCCGGGCCGTTCATGCCCCATTCGGTGAAGATAAGGTTACCCGTGGTTTCTGCCAGCAGCCTGCTGCCTTCAAAAAGGCTGGCGCGCGCGTCCAACCGCAGCCCTTTCAGCTTTTGCCAGGGCTTCATCTCAGCTGTCACCGGCGCCAGGGCGGGGCGCAGCGGGTTCACCGTGTGCCCCAGGCTGCGCAGCGAGGCGAAGAGGTCGCCGCTAGAACCGAGGGATGGCGAGGCTTTTCCCCCGGCTGCGACGACCAGGTGTTCAGCCGGCATTGCCACTTTGTCTTTCGACTGGAGCAGGAAGCCGTTTTCTGATTTGCGTATAGCCGTTATATGTTGACTGAGCAGCAGTTTCACCCCTGCCAATTTGAGTGCGTTTTCGAAGGCATCCACCACGCTCTGAGCCGATTCCGATAGTGGATAACACCAGCCATCGGATGTGGCAAAGGTGAGGATTCCGATAGACTTGAAGAAATCGATCAAGTCAGCGTGGCCGAACTTTGCCAATATTGATTTCATCCAGGAGGAGTCTACCGAGGGGTAATGAGCAGCGTCCATCTTCTGGTTGGTCAGGTTGGCACGCCCGGCGCCGGTGACGAGCAGCTTGCGTCCGACCTTCTCATTGCGGTCGATGAGTGTCACTTTCAAGCCGGCGCGTGCAGCGAATAACGCGGCGGTCATGCCGGCAGGTCCGGCCCCGAGGATGGTGAGTGATTTGGCCATACTTTAATGATATATCAGAATTGGCTAACCAGCTGCCTGGCTATTTGATAAGGGCAGGCGGGTACTTTACATGCGTTTCCACCACAACCCGGTGCATTCTGGCAGCAGATTACTGGAAAACTGCGCCGCCAGCTCCTCGCCGAAGAAAAAGGCGGTTAATTCATGGGCTTCCTCTGTGCTCTCGAACTGGTAGTCGGTCCGGAACCAGGTGAACTGGTACCCCTGTTTTCCGAGGAATTCGAAATATGAGGCCAGGTGATCCGGTGGATGCGGGGTTTCAAAGCCGGTGCCCTGAGTTTCAATGATGATCAACGTACCGCCAGGTTTGCAAACGCGCTCCATCTCTGCCAACCCTTTACACACTTCATCCTGCCAGTTACCCTGGTTCCAATCCGCCAGGTAACAGAGGCTCCAGCCTGAAAGAACTAGGTCGGCGCTGGCATCCCCCGCGGGAAGGGAGCGGTGGTCAGCCACACCGGTTTTCCAGTTTCGCAGCCCGGTTTGCTTCAGTTTCCTCCGGGCGACTTTTAACATTGCAGGAGAAATGTCGTAGGCGGTGATACTGTGGACAAATGGTGCCAGCAGGCAGGTGAGCCTGCCGGTGCCAGCGCCAGTCTCCGCTACGTTGATCCCCTCGAGGGGGGTCACCTTCCTGATTGAGCGCAGCAGGTTACCGTGATAGTCCTCGCGGCTGACCAGGCGTTCGTAGGCATCGGCTTTTTGCTTGTAGATTTGCTTGTGATCGGGCATTTGCGGTCCATCAGTACAAAAGATTGTCAGATTGTTATACCCAAAGAAGTCATAAAAATCAAATACCTGGTATCAGAAATTGGGTAGATAATATCCATATTGCATATCACTACACCGAACGGGAGGCAGGATGAAGAACAAACCTCTTTTCTGGCGGGTTGCCCAGCTGCTCACCATTCTGCTTTATGAACTATTGATCTTTGTTGGTTATGCCTTTGGCATTACCTGGTTGGGTTGGACGCTGTTCGGTGCGCTGGTGTTGCTGCATATTGTGGAACTGAAAACCTCGCTTGCCGTTGCCAAAAAACACAAGGTCAAAACAATGCGGGCAGTCCTAATGACCGTGATCTTTGGCTTCACCTGGTGGCTGCCACTCAAAAGGGGATTGATTAATCGATAACCCGCATAAATACTTAAATAGGAGCGGAAAAAATGGAAAAACGTTTTCTTGGTTCTGATGGTTTGGAAGTGTCCGCACTCGGTTTGGGATGCATGGGTTTAAAACCGGTTTTCGGACCCGGTATCGACAAAGCGGACGCAATTGCACTCTTGAGGGCTGCAGTGGACAAGGGAGTAACCTTCTTTGATACTGCGGAAATCTATGGACCTTTTGTTAACGAGGAAATTGTTGGTGAAGCATTGGAACCATTCCACGGTAAAGTCGTCATTGCCACTAAATTCGGCTTTAACCTTGATCCAATTTCACGAGTAGATAACGGCGGCTTGAACAGCCAGCCAGCCCACATCAAAAAAGCAGTTGAGGAATCCCTCAAAAGACTCAGGGTGGAGGTGATTGATTTGCTATATCAGCATCGCGTTGATACAGAAATTCCAATCGAAGAGGTCGCAGGTGCAGTGAAAGAGTTGCTTGCAGAAGGTAAGGTCAAATATTTTGGCCTTTCTGAAGCGAATGCCCAGACCATCCGCCGTGCCCATGCTGTACAACCTGTTTGTGCAGTTCAAAGCGAGTATTCCTTATGGTGGCGTCGGCCGGAAGAGACAGTTTTACCAACTTTGGAGGAATTGGGTATTGGTTTTGTTCCTTATAGTCCATTAGGTAAAGGTTTTCTCACCGGTAAGATTGATGCCGCTACGGAGTTCGACAAGCGTGACCTGCGTAATCGAATTCCCCGGTTTGCACAAGAGAATCTCAAAGCGAACCTGGTACTTGTGGAGTTGGTAAAGCAATTTGCAGAACAAATGCATGCCACCCCGGCACAAATTGCTCTAGCGTGGCTGTTAGCCCAAAAACCCTGGATTGTTCCCATTCCGGGAACCACGAAACTGAACAGGCTGGAGGAAAATATCGGGGCTTTGAAAGTAGAACTGAGCGCTGCCGATGTGAAGAAATTGAGCGATGCTGCTGCCAAAATTGAAGTTCATGGCGCGCGTTATCCCGAAGAATTAGATAAGTTGACCGGTCGATAAATAAAAAGGGACTCAATCTCAATCAGGAGATGAAAAATTGCTATCAGTATTATGATGTATAAAATATACCAAATAAATTAATCATAAAATAGATGTATAATAATGATGTATGAAAAAACAACTACTCGCCCGCACCCAGGTGCTGTTGGAGCCTGCCCAGCTTAAGGAACTGGCGCGCATTGCCAAGGAGGAGAAAAAGAGTCTCTCGGCGCTACTGCGAGAACTTATCCGCCGCGCGCTGGCGGAGCGCCAGGCAGAAGTGCTGGCCAAAGCCGCGCGCGAAATGGCGGACACCTATTATTCAGACGGAGAACTGGTGGGCTATTCCAGCGGGGAAGAACCGGGGAGCCGGGGTTAACAATGTTCCGAGGCGAAGTCTGGGAACTTACGGGGGGCAAAGGGAAACGAGAGGAGATCGCTCGCAAGGTGGTCATCGTTTCCGCGGATGCGCTGGGAAGTATTCCTTTACGCGTGGTAGTGCCGCTTTCGCCGTGGCAGGATCGCTACACTCGCGCTCCCTGGATCCTGCGCGTGCCGCCGGTGCTCAACAGCGGGCTTGACCAACCGCATGCCGCGGATGCGCTCCAGGTACGTTCGGTGTCCATCAGCCGATTAACGCACCGGCTGGGCGAATTGCCGGAGACCATCACTGCGGAGATTACGCGTGCGGTTGGCATGGTGCTCTCCCTGCCGCCTCAGAGCGGATTATAATCAGGGTTCAATTCTCTTTTTTGGAGCTTTTATGGGACACAAGAAAATCCTTTTGACGGTCATCATCTTCTCTGCGTTGATTCTTCTATCTGCATGCGCTGCCTCCGGACCGGACAAAGCCATTGCGGCTTTCTGGCAGGCATTGGTAGCCAAGGATTCTGCCCAGGTAAGCAGTTTATCCTGCGCTGCCTATGAACCGGAAGCCAAGACCACGCTCGAATCTTTTAACGCGGTGGAAACGAAGCTCAAAGACTTGTCTTGCTCGGTGATCTCCCAGGAGGGTGATACCGCTTCTGTCTCCTGCAGCGGCTCGATAATCGCCACCTATGGCTCCGAGGACATGACCATCGACCTGGCAGCACGCACCTACACTGCCAAAAAAGAAGGCGGTGACTGGCGCATGTGCGGAGCGGAGTAGCACGTGCGGCGTCTGTTTTCACGAGAGAACCTGTGGGCGCTGCTGCTGGCGCTTGCGCTGGTCCTGCTGGTGATCCTCACCAGTGATTCCTCACCCCTGTGGATCTACCAGGGGTTCTAAATGTCCATTGCACAATTGCTCATCCTGCTCGGCGCTGCCCTGCTTACCTGGCTGGTGAGCGGATTTAAGCGCACGGCCGGGGCACGCTTGCCGCTGATGCTGGCATTCAGCGTGGCAGCGATTTTCTGGCTGCAGCCAGCGCTGCCCATCAGAGGATTGGATTTCTGGCTACCCACTGCCACCCTGTTTATGATCATACTTAGTTGGGGGATCACCGCCAGCCTTGAAGAACGCGGGCTACGCCGCAACCTGCGCCCGCTGCTCATCGTTGGCGGGGTGGTGCTGCTGCTTGGGCTCACCCGCCTGGTGAGTGTGCAGGCAATCATCACGCCATCGCGACCGCCGCAACTCTGGCAGGTCGCTATCGCCCTTTCGCTTTTCATCGGTATCTTCCTATTGATCAATCGCGGAAGGGAAGGTTCTAAAACCATCATTTCACTTGGCATTATCGGGATCCTCATTCTTTTTATTTTGCTTAAACTTCCCACGCTCACTGCGCTGGTCAGCGGGGCGCTGCGGACTCTTACCGGGCAGACGTCCGTTGCGGCTTCCGCGCTGGATATCCGCTGGCTGGGTTTCTCTTATGTGGCGTTCCGCCTCATCCACACCCTGCGCGACCGTCAAAGTGGGCGCCTGCCCGGGGTTACGCTTGAGGAGTACTTCATTTACACTCTCTTTTTCCCGGCGTTCGTTGCGGGACCTATCGACCGCGTGGAGCGTTTCATCGCCGATCTGCGGACTGCGCCCTCCCATGATGCTGAAAAACTGGGGATGGCATCCAAACGCCTGTTCCTTGGGGTGGTGAAAAAATTCCTGCTGGCGGACCTGCTGGCGATGTTGGCGCTCAATACCATAAATGCCGCTCAACTGCAGTCCACTGGCTGGGCATGGGTGCTGCTTTATGCCTATGCCTTCCAGATCTTCTTTGACTTCAGCGGATACACCGATATTGCAATTGGCCTGGCCGGGATGATGGGCGTGCGCCTGCCGGAGAACTTTAACAAGCCATACCGGCAGCAAAACCTGACGCTGTTTTGGAACAACTGGCACATGTCGCTCACGCAGTGGTTCCGGGCTTACTTCTTCAACCCGCTCACGCGCTCGCTGCGTTCCGCCAAAAAACCGCTGCGCATGGAGTGGGTGCTGCTGATCACCCAGGTTGCCACCTTCACCCTCATCGGCTTATGGCATGGCATAACACTCAACTTCATTGCCTGGGGCTTGTGGCACGGCATTGGTCTTTTTGTTCAGAACCGCTACAGTACATGGGCGAAGCCGCTTACAGCCTGGCTCGAGGAGCATCCACGGCTTAAGCCAGTCTCACGAGGCTTTTCCACTCTGCTAACCTTCCATTACGTGGCGTTGGGATGGGTGTGGTTCGCCCTGCCGTCTTTAGGAGCGTCAATCGGCGTGTTCTTAAAACTGCTCGGGGCAGGAGGCTAACCGGTGAACGCCAAATTCCTGCGCAATGTTCTCCTCAAAACCATAGGTTTGTTTGTCGTCTTCAACCTGGTGTGGGCAGCCTGGTCTCCGCAGGGATTGGGGAAGCTCTCCCTATATAATGTTGTATTCAAAGGCCGCGAGCGCCTGCCCTTCGGAGAGAACCCGGCAGAATCCTACAACCTTAGCTTGTACAACCTGGATGCCATGCTGGCATCCCATAAGATCAGCGCTGCTCCCAAGCCCGCGGATGAATTCCGCATCATCATCATCGGAGATTCCTCGGTGTGGGGCACGCTGCTGCACCCCTCTGAAACCCTTGCCGGTTTGTTGGATGCCGAAGGACTCACGTCCGCAGATGGGCGTACAGTTCGCGTGTACAATCTGGGTTATCCCACCTTGTCGCTTACCAAGGACTTGATGATCCTTGACGCTCTCAAGCCTTACCAGCCTGATCTTATCCTGTGGCTGGTGACGCTGGAATCCTTCCGCGAATCGGAGCAGCTGCTTTCACCGATCGTTGCTAACAACCTCGACCGCGTTCAACAACTTGTCACCCGCTACGGTGCGCCGCTGACCCTGCTGGATGGCAGAGAAACCTTCTGGCAGCGCACCCTCATCGGGCAGCGGCGCGCGCTGGCAGATCTCATCCGCCTGCAGGCATACGGGGTGATGTGGAGCGCCACAGGTATCGACCAGCTCTATCCGGCGGATTACATCCCCGCCGCCCGCGATCTTAAAGCAGACGAGAGCGACCCCGGCTTTGCCCCGCCCACGCTGCGCCCCGAGGACGTCCGCCTGGACCTGGTGGATTCCGGTATCAAAATCGCCGGTGAAACCCCTGTATGGGTGATCAATGAGCCGATCCTCATCAGCAAGGGACTCAACAGCAACATCCGTTACAACTTCTACTACCCGCGTTGGGCGTATGACCAGTATCGTGAATTATTATCGAAAGAAAGTACTGCGCGCGGCTGGACTTATTTTGACTACTGGGACCTGGTGCCCCAGGAGGAATTCACCAACAGCGCCATCCACCTCACCCCGGCAGGGGAGACTTTGTTGAGTGATAAGATATCGAGTGAAATACAGGATTATCTTTCTGCCGGCAAATAATTTGGGAAGAGAAGGAGATGACTATGAGCGAACAATCACTGGTGTATAAGGAATTCCATCCCGAGAAGAACATCTCCATTCTCTTTTTGCACGGCGGCGGGGTCGGCGGCTGGATGTGGCAGCCCGTGGTGAACCTGCTGCCTGAATACCACTGCATTGTGCCGGATCTTCCGGGGCAGGGAGATAGCATCGCCGCCGGACCTTTCAGCATGAAGTTTGCGTCTGAAAAATGCGCCGAACTGGTGAGCCAGCGCGCGCATGGCGGCATTGCCGTGGTGGTGGGTCTTTCGGAAGGTGCGCAGGTGGCGGTGCAGATGCTGGCTGCAGCGCCGGAATGCATCTCCCGTGCGATGATCTCTTCTGCGCTGCTCCTGCCCATTCCGGGGGGAAAAGCCTATGCCAACCCGAAGCTGCTGGCATCCCTCTATCGCTGGAGCATGAGCCCTTCCTTCCAGAAAGACTGGTGGATCCGTCTGAATATGAAATATTCCGCGGGAATTCCTTCAGAGTTCTTCCCACAATTCAAGGAGAACTTCCTCGGTATGACGCAGGACGCTTTTATTAACCTGATGCACGCCAACCAGACCTTCCGCCTGCCGCCGGGAGTGGAGCAGTTCGACAAACCGGTCTTAATTGTCTATGGTCGGCATGAGTACAAAGCCATGCGCGAATCGGCAAGGCTGCTGGCGCGCAACCTGGCGCACTCCCGTTTGCTGGCACTGACATTGGGGAAGAACAGCACCATGGCACGCGAGCACAACTGGGCACTCACTTCGCCGCAGTTGTTTGCCGATACTTTAAGAAATTGGATCGAGGTTGGGTAAAAAGGATGGGTTTAAGTTACTTAAACCGTGAATTGGAAAACAATGACCGTAAAACCTAAGAATACCTGGCTGAATTTTATTTTGCTTAAGCAGGAGAACCTGATTCGCCGTGCCGCTTGATTACCTCAATCCGCTGATCCTTTTTCCTGTGCTGGTTTTGCTGG
>CAYRXB010000014.1:0-48035 GCA_964428125.1 uncultured Anaerolinea sp. | reverse complement strand
TGGGCGGTATAGGACTCGAACCTACGACCTTTGCGATGTCAACGCAACGCTCTAACCAACTGAGCTAACCGCCCAAGGAAACCGTATTATAACGGTGAATTTTATGATTGACAAGGCAGTCAAAGGATGTTCACTACTCCTGCCCACAAGACAACAAATTTTGGATGAGGCTCTGTTTTCGTGGCTGGAGAAAGATGTCCGATGGCGACAATTATCTTCTGTCCGGATTGGAATCCTTTAAATGCCTTTGAACCGTACATGGGTACAAGGTTGGCGGCATCGATTGTGTGAATTCCCTGTTCTTGCTCAAATGCGGTCGCGTACAATTCTTCTTTTCCGCATACCAACTGAATAACATTGGGAGTAGAAAAATCAACTCCATCCGGTAACACAAATTCATACCCTGATGTGGATAAGCGGAACCCCAATCGGCTGGAGATATTGTACTCAAGTGGTTTCTGACCGTCCACGTGAACAGTCTGCCAGTGTGGTTCATCCACCACAATCGTGGGTAATTCGAGATCTGCGGTGATGGACGACATCTATTTTGCTGGTTGTTTCTGCAAGAGAGTTCGCAGGACCAGGATTAATCCGAAAAGGATCAAGATTCCTGCGCCAATGGCTTTCACCAACAGATTCCCAAAGAGGGCAGCGAAGAAAGCGAATACTGCAGCGCTGATGATTGTCATCCAAATGCCTGTTTTCTTAACATCATCATGCCATTTGCCAATCAGAGCGCCTGTGTATAAACCCAAACCGACCGATGCTGGAATGAGGATCCATGCATAAGCCCAGACCGCCCAGTTTCCGCTTAAGGTGTTGAACAGAAAGATTCCACCCAGCACAAGGAGGATCATGCCGGGGATGTAAAGCCCTGCCAGACCTCCTCGGGCGTTTTCCCAGATCAATGCTGGTAGCAAGAAACCGATTCCGCCTACAATGAAGATGAAAGGCCATGTTTTATTGCCCGTTAATCCCGGGATGAGGTTGAGGACGATGAAAGCTGCACCGATGATGATCAGGACAATTCCAGTCGCCAATGTTCCTTTTCTCGATTCATTCATAATTCACCTCGCTAATTAATTATAGACATAGGGCGTAAAAAATCAAACCGGTGAAAATTGATGATTTCAGTAATCATTGGTATAATAACGGCTCTGACCAATTGGAGAGGTAGCGCAGTTGGCCTAACGCGCTCGCTTGGAAAGCGAGTATACCGCAAGGTATCGTGGGTTCGAATCCCACCCTCTCCGCTAAAGGACTCCCAAGTTTAAGGAGTCCTTTTTTATCTGGCCGAAGACTCGAATTCCATAAATGAAATTTCTTATTAATGCGAAAGGCAGGCGCGGGGGGGACGCGTCTGCCTTTCATCTAGGGAGGGAACTCCACCAGTTATGGTGGAAGACACTCGTTCTACCGATAAATAGTGTCTATAAGATAATATACATCCAAATAGTCCAAAATACATTAAAATAAATTAAGAGTTATTTTGTCCATTTTGTTTACTTTCAAATTCATGCAGCCACATCGCTAATTCGCCCGGGGTTAATTGCTTTTCTTTTTGTTCTTGCGTTGCTTTGGAGCTGGTGAAAACCTTTTGAATTTCAACTGCAAAGGATTCTGAACTCAAAACCGCTGCCCCGTAGTTTTTAACTGCTCCCTGTACTCGATGATCCGAACTGACTACGGTCAATAGAAAATCAGGTTTAAAGTGGTTTTTTACATACTCAATAATTGCATCGTCTGCGCTTAATCCTTTTCGAATAAAGTGAGCGTGTACCAATCCCATCTTTTTTCTATCCGCTGTTGAATTGGGAGCCCCATCAAAAAAGACTTCCACCTGGGCTCTGCCTAACCGGCAAAACTCGTTGAGAATTTCAATTAACTGGTTCTCATCTTCCATATTAGTTAAATTCAAGCCGTGAATTTTGGGGATCAGGTTATGTCCATCGATCACAAACCGTTTTAGGTTGGGCATAAATCTATTCTACTTGAAACTATGCTATGATTTGAGGTGGTGATCACTTGAAAAAGTATCTTCCTTACCTTCTCCTGAACATTATCGTATCAGCCCTCACCATGCTGGTGGTTCTTTTGATATGGAATCGCACACACCTTCCCACCAGCCCGATCTCCTTGCAAGTACAAACAGGACAAAAAACCAAGGTCGCTGCCACAGCCACACCTGCCTTGCCGCCCCCTGATCAACCAGTGGTTGAGATACAGGCTGTGATCGTGCCGGGAGACCTGAACTCTGAACGGGTATTGATCCGCAGTGTTTGGAACGAAGCCATAAATCTCAGCGGTTGGAAGGTTTCCAGCGCCAATGGTCAAGAATTCACTTTTCCAACGATCACACTCTTCCCGGGTGGAGCAATCGCGCTTTATTCCCGCAGCGGTCAAAACACCGCCAACGAGATTTACTGGGGACTGGAGCAGCCAGCGTGGTCAAATGGTTCGAAAGTGACCCTTTATGATTCATCCAGGAATGTCCGTGTGGAATACACCATTCCTTAAGAATATTAAAAAAATCGTCCTCATTAGCCTGTTCAGGTACAATGAATTGAAAACACAATCAAATAGGACAGGGAATTTTTCATGACTCAAGCACTTTACCGAAAATGGCGCCCGCGTAAATGGGATGAGGTAATCTCCCAGGAGCACGTTGTAAAAACACTACGAAACGCAATTCAAACTGGCAAGGTTGGCCATGCCTACCTTTTCTCGGGTCCGCGCGGCACAGGGAAGACCACCACTGCCCGCTTGCTGGCGAAGGCAGTCAATTGTCTTGCACCGGAATCAGCAGATCACCCTTGTGATGAATGTGCAAATTGTGTGGCGGTAAATGATAACCGCTTTATGGACTTGATCGAAATCGATGCCGCGTCCAATACCAGTGTGGATGATGTACGCGATTTACGCGATAAGATTAATTTCTCACCATCCGTTGGTAAGTACAAGGTGTATATTATCGATGAAGTCCACATGCTTTCCACGGCAGCGTTTAACGCGTTGCTGAAAACATTGGAAGAACCACCCGCCCACGCGATCTTTATCCTCGCTACCACGGAAGTGCACAAGATTCCCGCCACCGTGTTATCACGCTGCCAGCGCCATGAATTTCGCCGCATTCCAGTGAAGGATATTTTCGCTGCCCTCGAAAAACTATGCAAGGATGAAAAGATCGACGCCGAAGAAGAAGCGCTTATGTTAATCTCACGCCAGGCGACAGGCGCCATGCGTGATGCCATATCCCTGCTAGACCAGCTGGCTTCTACCGGTGAAAAGATCACCATGGAATTGGCGCAGCAGGTTTTGGGTACAGCCACCAACCAGGTAGTGCTAGACCTTGTCGATGCGATCATCGACAAAGAAATGCCCGCTGGATTAGATACCATCCACAAAGCACTTGATGCCGGCAGCGATCCGCGTCAATTCGCGCGCCAGGTGACGGAATACCTGCGTGGATTGCTGCTCATAAAAATGGGAAATGACAGGCACATTGACGCCACCAAAGAAAATCGCCAGGCCATGCACCATCACAGCGAAAAGGTGACCGCCGGTCAGCTGATGGAATGGGTGGACATCTTTAATATTGCGATCAACGATTTACGTACCGCATGGCAGCCTGGTCTTGCTCTTGAAATGGCCTTGGCAAAATGCATTTCCAGCACCAGTGGTGGTATGGAAATGCCATCTCTCATAAAAGAGAAGGTTACTTCCTCTGAAACTCCAGAACGCAAAATAATTCACTCGCAATCTGTGCAAACGGTTGAAAAAGTACAAGAACAAAAACAACCGGAGATTAAATCTGAGCCGACTGCACCTGGTGATAATCTCCAGGTGGATGCATCAGGATTAACCATTGATTTAATTCGCACCAATTGGAACGCTATCCGCGCCGAAGTGAAGAAATTGCGGCGCCCACAGACGGAAGCCCTTCTGAATTCCCAAAAAAGCCTGCAGGTGCGCAATGGAACTCTTTTCATTGGGTTTGACGGTGATGTTCTCAAGCAAAAGATGAGCCTACCAGAAAACACGCTTGCCACCCAGCAGGCGATCCGGCAGGTGCTGGGGATGGATGTTCCCGTTCAATGCGAGGTAACCGGGAATAAAGCGGCAAAATCAATTTCGGAAATGGATGTTGACCCGGATGGATTGGTGGGTACAGCCATGAACCTAGGCGGAAAATTAGTTCATCGCAAATAAGGATATAAGGAGAAAGCTATGGCAAAAGGATTTAATCGAACTGCTGGTGGTGGGATGGGCGGTGGGGGCATGATGGCTCAAATTAAAAAATTGCAGGAGCAAATGGAAGCAGCCCAGGCACAATTGGCTGTTGAAACAGTAACCTCTTCCGCCGGTGGAGGGGCAGTGAAGGTGACCATGACTGGGGACCAGCATTGCACGGCAGTGGTGATCGATCCGGATTTGCTCAAGGATGCCGACGCCGAAATGCTGCAGGACCTGGTTTTGAGCGCAGTGAACCTGGCATTGGATGATTCACGAAAAATGGCTAACGACAAACTCGGTCCGCTCGCCGGGGGTCTTCCCGGTCTGGGATTCTAGTTTTTATGGCAATTCTTCCCGCTCCTATCCAGAACCTGATCACCGCCCTGGAACGTCTGCCGGGGATCGGTCCCAAATCTGCGTCCAGGCTGGCTTTTTTCTTCCTGCGTGCGCCTGAAGAAATTTCTTCTTCGCTGGCTGCCGCACTTACCGGGTTAAAAACCTCCACTGGTTCCTGCCGGATTTGCAGCAATATCACGCTTTCCAGTCAGGAGCTTTGTGAGATTTGCGCTAATGAAAAACGCGCCGATGGCACAATTTGCGTGGTCGAAGATGCACTGGATATACTGGCGCTGGAGAGGACTGGTGGATTCAACGGACGTTACCATGTGCTGCAGGGTGTACTATCCCCTATTGAGGGTATCGGTCCTGATGACCTAAAGATCAGGCAATTGATGGAGAGGCTGCGTAATGGTGAAGCCCGTGAGGTGATCATTGCCACCAATCCCAGCATGGAGGGCGATGCAACTGCGTTATATCTGCGGCAGCAGATCCTGCCTTTGGGCATTCGCGTTACCCGCCTGGCGCGCGGTCTGCCAATGGGAGGAGACCTGGAATACGCTGATCAGAATACCCTGCTGCGTGCACTTGCCGGGCGGCAGGAAATGCAGTAACTCCCCAACCTTCTTCTGAGTTGCGGATATTGGATTAAATTCTTTCATAAGCTTTTAGTTAAAAGGTGGGATATGAAACCAAAACAAAAATACCGATGGATCATTGCCATAACCATCGGAATTTTTATTTTTCTCGCCCTTTATTTCACTGTCGATGACATCGGGTTAACCTGGGATGAACCGGCGTATATCGCTGCTTCGAATTCATACATCACCTGGTTTCGAATCGCTGCTCACTATCCATCCACAGCTTTTAGCTCTGAGATGATTGCAAAGTACTGGTCTATCAACAGTGAACACCCCCCTTTGGATAAGGTGTGGACGGGGATATGGTGGCAGGTTTCAAAAAATTTCACCAATGACCTGACCGCCCATCGGTTTGGTAATATGCTTTTAGCTTCGATCCTGGCATCATTGCTTTACCTATGGATAAGTGACCATCATGGCTGGATTGCGGGCGTTGCTTCCGTGGCAGCCTTGTTCACCATGCCGCGATTTTTCTTTCATGCTCACCTTTCTTCCCTGGATGTTCCCGCTGCGGTTTCCGTTTTCGTGGTAACTTACCTATTTTGGAAAACTTTGGAAAAAAAGCATTGGACCTGGGGACTGCTGCTTGGTCTGGTTTGGGGGCTTGCACTTGCGACCAAGATCAATGCGATCTTTGTTCCCTTTACCCTGGGGATCTGGTGGTTGATCTTTTCGCGGAAACTCAAGCTGTTGTTGCGATTGGTGATTATGGGAATTACCGCAATTCCTGTGTTCCTGGTCACCTGGCCGTGGTTTTTTACCAAAACCATTGAGCATCTTGGCAGTTACATCGCTTTCGTAACGGTCAATCACTGGAAGATTGGTCAGTTTTTCCTTGGGAAATTCTATTTGCCTCCTCCCTGGTATTTCGGATTCGTGATGGTCTGGGCGGTTGTTCCGCTTGCTATTACTTTACTTTACCTATTGGGTTTTGGAGCTAACCTGAGAGGAAAAACAGACAAAGGATTGGGGTGGTTATTCATGCTCTCTGCGCTTACCCCTATCCTGGCGATCGCTTTGAGTAAAAGCGTGGTTTACGATAATGACCGCATGTTTATGGTTTCATTCCCATTCCTGGCTGGGCTTGCTGGAATCGGTTTTAATTGGCTGGTTGGAAAAATCAGGGTTTGGACAGCGAATAGCAAACGCCGCTTCCTCCTACCGATTACCATCGCGGGATTGGTTTTACTTGTGTTTTCTTCACAGGTTGTATCAATGATCCGCTTATATCCGCATTTCCTCTCTTATTACGGCGAGGGGGTGGGCGGAGTCGCAGGAGCCAATAAACTAGGCTTGGAAACCACCTACTGGTGTGAGACCTATAAACTCGCATTACCAATTTTGAATGAACAGGCAAAGCCGAATGATAAGGTCTGGGTCGACCCTTGGAGTCATGACGTTTTGATCTATTATCAAACACAGGGATTATTAAGAAAAGACTTGGTCATAATCAATGAATATACAGTGCCCTCAATTCTGGGTCCGGATGCACCATCTGCTTACGGGATGTCAATGGAATTGGCAGATTGGTTCTTATTTGAAAACCGGGAATCAACGATGGGAGTATTGCAGCACGCAAATCCAATGTATAAAATCGTTCGGCGCCAGACACCCGTTATGACCTATTCCTTCAACGATGTCCCTATTTTCACTCTCTACAAAGCTGAAAATTAGCACCAATTCCAGAAAATGAATTCGAATTGAAATCCATAGGTTGCATTTAGCGCAACGATGTTGTACAATACACAACATGGCAGAGATACAATCCTTAGCTCGCGGGCTGATCATTCTTCAACTGCTTGGTGAAAGTACTGATGGGGTTACCATCACTGATCTTGCAGAACAATTGGGTGTTGATAAAGGCACTGCGTCGCGCCTTGTTTCAACCCTTGCCGGTTTTGGCTATGTGGAGCGCAACCAGGAAACTCGGCGTTACTATCTCGGATCACAGGTGGTCTCACTCAGCCGCAAGGTGCTGACGCGCATGCCATTAAGGGAGGTAGCCAAACCTTTCCTCAGGCAGCTCATGGAAAAAACCGGTGAATGTGCACATCTGGCTATCCATGCCCAGGGAAAAGCGCTCTATATTGACCAGGTGGAGTCGCCCGCCAGCTTGCGCGTGAACGCCCAGGTGGGCACCATGAACCCATTACACTGCACCGCGCTTGGGAAGGTGCTGCTTGCATTTGGTGGAGCCGAACTCCCGTCCACACTCGAATCCTATACTGACAACACAATTGTTGATTACGCTGTCCTTTCTTCACACCTGGAACAGGTGCGGAAATTGGGATATGCAATGGACCAGGAGGAATTTGATATCGGGGTCAGCTGCATTGCAGTTCCGGTGTTTGATTTCCGCGGCAAGATCGTTGGAGCTTTGGGAATATCTGGTCCTTCATCCCGCTTAAGTGCGAAACGGATGTTGGAAATTCAAAAAGTGCTGATCGAAACAGGAAAACAGGTTACAGAAAGAATGGCATTTTCGCGTTAGGCGGATGCCATCCTTTGAGTATGAGAAGGTGAATATGAATGAACAGGTAAAGCCAACTCGTGAGCAATTGATGCTGCAACGCCGGCAGCATTGTGAAGAACTCAAATCCGGCAACTTACCAGAAGTCCTTGATCTTACCCTGTCCGAAGCGCTGGTGATCGGTTTGATCCGCCAGGGGGTTAGCATCTTCCTTTCGGTTTTTGGGCACGGTTCAACTGAAATTGCTGAGGTTTTGCGAATCTACAGTGAAGCCGGACTTGTGAAGGTATTCGGCGTCCGCAGCGAGATTGAGGCCTCGCATGCTGCGGTAGCTTTGCGGTGGGTTACCGGTGAAAAAGCCGCTGTTGTCACATCAATCGGACCTGGCGCGCTGCAGGCTATGGCAGCTTCTCTGGTAGCCTCTTCGGATGGGCTGGGGGTTTGGTACCTGATGGGGGATGAAACCACCGAAGATGAGGGTTACAACATGCAGCAGATTCCAAAGCCGTATCAGGGTCAATTTCTTCAATTGGCTGCAACCGTAGGGTCTGCTTATTCGTTGCACACTCCGTTGAGCCTGGCGACTGCCCTTGTACGCGGAGCTGGTGTAGTTGACCATCCCTACCGCCAGGGTCCTTTTTTCCTTTTGATGCCAATGAATACTCAAGCCAGTTGGCTGCCAGGTTTCAATATTTCTGAACTTCCAGAAACGACCGCGATCAATCTTCCGGCCGCCAATACAGACTATAAAACTGTGGTCAACCTGATTCGAAATGCCCGCAAGATCGTTGTCAAAGTTGGGGGTGGGGCAAGGAAATACGGAAAAGAGATTACCCGGCTGTTGGAAGGATCGGGTGGGGTGCTGGTTCACACCCCTATCGCAACGGGAGCTATTCCCTATTCTCATCCGCAGAATATGGGGGTGGGGGGCTCCAAGGGATCGATGTGCGGCAATTTCGCCATGGAAAACGCGGACCTGCTCATTGCCATCGGCACCCGGGCAGTCTGTCAATCTGATTGTTCCCGCACTGGATATCCTAATGTCAAACAGGTCATTAATATAAATGCCAGCATCGAGGATGCTGCCCATTACAATCATACCCTGGCTTTGGTTGGGGATATTGGTGCCACCTTGCAGCGGATAAATGAAGTTTTGGGTACACATTCAGTTGCCAAGCGTGATTGGTTGATTGATTGCTTACGAATCAAACAAACCTGGAATGAGTTTAAGTCTCAGCGAAAATTACACCCGACACTACTGGATGAATACTGGGGGAAACCCGTCTTAACGCAGCCCGCAGCGATCATGATCGCGGAGGAATGGGCAAAGAAACAGAAATGGGTCACATTTTTTGATGCGGGCGATGTTCAGGCCAATGGTTTCCAGGTGATAGAAGATACAGATCCCGATCAAACATATACCGAAACTGGTGCCTCCTATATGGGCTTTGCTGTTTCAGCCCTTTTGGCTACTGGAATCGGATCAAAACCCTTCAAAGCGTTGGCGATCACCGGCGATGGATCTTTCACCATGAATCCGCAAATCCTCATCGATGGGGTTGAGCACCATGCGCAAGGTTGTATCCTGCTGCTGGATAATGGCCGCATGGGAGCGATCACCGGGCTGCAGCAGGATCAATACGGTAAGGAATTCGCAACCTCGAACTCCATCAAGGTTGATTATCTGTCATGGGCGAAAGGTGTGCCGGGTATTTTGGCAATTGAAGGTGGAGATACGCCTGAATCTCTTAGGCAAGCGCTTGAGGTGGCGGGGAATCACGCGGGTATTTCCTTTATCAGGGTGCCGGTCTATTATGGCAATGACCCGTTGGGCGGTATGGGTGTGTACGGGCGTTGGAATGTTGGCAACTGGAGTGAAGAAGTTCAGTCGCTCCGGCATAAGATCGGTTTATGACGATTTTCGGGTGAGGTGTAATGGAAAGGTTAACATCTGGCAAGGTTGCTGAATTGGAAGAAATCGCCCGCAAGCTCAGGGTAGATAGCCTGCGGTTGATTCATAACCGCGGCTCAGGGCACCCGGGCGGGGCATTATCGGCAGCGGAGGTTCTGGCGGTCCTCTATTTTCATGTGATGCGGATCGACCCTCAGAATCCCGGTTGGCCGGAACGGGATCGATTCATTTTGAGCAAAGGGCACGCTTCAGCCGTGCTGTATGCAGCGCTCACCCGGCGTGGGTATTTCCCTCTTTCAGAGCTGGATAATTGGGGTGAAGTGGAATGCCCGCACCAGGGGCATCCCGACCGCCTGAAAACCCCCGGCGTTGAAATGACCTCCGGTCTATTGGGGCATGGCGTGGCTGTGGGTGCCGGGCTTGCTTTAGCTGCCCGCCGCAAGAACCAATCCTGGCGCACGTATGTCCTCCTCGGGGATGGTGAATGCCAGGGAGGGATCGTTTGGGAAGGCGCAGTGACTGCTGCCAAATTCCACTTGTCCAACCTGACCGCCATTCTCGACAATAATGATGTACAACTGGATGGCCCCGTACATGAGATCATGCCTTTGGGGGATATATGCGGGCGCTGGCGTACCTGCGGCTGGAATGTGGTTGAGGTCAATGGTCACGATGTGAATGACCTGGCTAGAGGGTTTAATTTAGCACAACAAACCCATGATTGCCCTACCATCCTTATCGCCCACACCACAAAAGGAAAGGGTGTCTCATTCATGGAGAACCAATCCTACTGGCATGGGAATGTTCCGAATGCGGAGCAGATGGCTCAGGCAATGAAGGAATTGGGGGAGGTGGTCAATGGCTGAAATGGCTATGAGAGAAGCCTATGGTCGGGCTTTGGCAGATTACGGTGATAAAAACCAGCAGTTGGTTGTCCTCGATGTGGATACTTCGGCATCCACTTTATCCAATTTCTTTGCTAAAAAATACCCTGATCGTTTCTATAACATTGGCATTGCGGAGCCCTGCATGGTGGATGTGGCTGCTGGTCTTGCGCTGGGAGGTTTCGTCCCATTTATCAACGGGTTCGCGTCCATCCTATCCTTGCGCGCGCTGGAGCAGATCCGTTCCTGCGTATGCTACGCCGACACGAACGTGAAGATCGCTGCCAGTTATGCGGGAGTGTCGGACTTCAAGGATGGCGCTACCCATTATTCGATTAGTGATCTGGCGAATGTACGGGCACTCCCTGGTCTCACGGTGATCGTGCCGGCAGACGCGGCGGAAGCTGCAGACTGGGTACCAATAGTTGCTGAATTCGAAGGACCGGTTTACCTGCGCATCAGCCGTGCCGGGGCGTTGCCCATTCACCAGCCCGGGTCAGCACTTCAAATTGGTAAGGGTCGTATTTTAACCGAAGGAAATGATGCAGCCATCATTTCGATGGGTTCGATGACCGGCAGGAGTGCCAGGGCTGTTGAGCAGCTTCGCACGGTCGGAATTAATGCGCGGCTTGTGGAGATGCATACCCTTAAGCCAATTGACCGGGAATTAATCCTCGAGTGCGCAGAAAAAACCGGCGCAATAGTCACAGCCGAAGAACATTCGATCATCGGTGGTTTGGGCAGTGCAGTCGCCGAAGTGCTGGCAGAAGGCTGCCCTGTTCCCATGCAGCGAGTGGGTATTCATGACGCTTTTTGCCCTACCGGGCGCAATTTGGATACCCTGATGGATGCCTGCGGCTTGTCTGTCGCTGAGATAGTCGATGCAGTTAAGGGTGTCTTAAAAAGAAAATAATCGGAGGTCTATATGAGAATCGCCGTCATCAACGAGATCAGCGCTGCCGATAAGAACAAGGATATTATCAGTGCTCTTGAAGAAAGAGGATTTGAGTTATTGAACCTTGGAAACACTCAGGCTGGCGAAACCCCCGATTTGCTCTACATTCATACCGGGTTGATGGCTGCCTTATTATTGCATCTCAAAGCAGTGGAATTCGTAGTTGGCGGCTGCGGTACCGGGATCGGCTTTTTGAATTCAGTGCTGCAATATCCCGGCGTGGTTTGCGGTCATTTATTATCTCCCCTGGATGCCTTCCTTTTTGCCCGCATCAACGCAGGCAATTGCGTTTCGCTAACACTCAACCAGGGATATGGCTGGGCAGGTGCAGTGAACCTGCGCATGATATTTGATGAATTGTTCACCTCGGAAACCGGTTCGGGATATCCGGCGCATCGCGCGCAGCCCCAGAAGGAAGGCAGAGAGCTGCTGAACAGCATATCTGTAATTGCCCATCAAAGTTTTTCCGAGATTGTTGCTGGAATTCCACAGGACGTCGTAAAAAAAGCGATCTATTTCCCGGCGTATGAACCGGTACTATTCGAATTTCTCAAGAATGACCCAGAGCTTTACAACGTGATCCAGAATATTTCATCCACGGAGGAAAAATGAACGCACAGGGCACAGTTCAGAAGCTGAAAGCAAAAACCAAGTGGTTCTACGGAATCGGGGATATTGGCAACGCTACCGTCAACTCGGCGGTGCAGTTCTTCCTGATGAAATTCTTCACGGATGCGGCGCTAATTCTGCCAGCATTGGCCAGCAGTGCGCTCCTCATTGGGAAGATCTGGGATGCCATCAACGATCCCCTATTTGGTTGGATCACGGACCGAACCAGGTCAAAATATGGCAAGCGCCGTGTCTATATGCTCTTTGGTGCTATTCCGCTAGGCATTTCCATCGCGCTTTTATGGTTCGTCCCTATGGGATTGAGCCAGGTGATGACCTTTATCTGGATCGCTTTTACCTTCATCCTGTTTGACACCCTCTGGACTTTAACAAATGTGCCTTACTATGCGCTGACATCCGAATTAACGGATGATTATGATGAACGCAGCAGCCTGACTGTCTACCGCATGGCGCTGGCTGTTCCAGCCTACCTTTTAGGCGCGGCTCTCACCCCTATGATCGTTGGCTTTTTTGCCGTTCAACGCACCGGGTATGGCTTTATCGGCATCGCGTATGGGGCGCTGGCGGCTCTGGCTCTTTTGATCTCCGCCAGTGGACTTCGTGAACGCCAAAACGTGGTTGAGACCAAAGGCGAGGAAAATCCTTTCAAATCAATCGGGAAGGCTTTTTCAAACAAAGCCTTTGTTTACCTTTGTTTGGTTTACTTTGTCGTAAACATTTCATTTGCATTTGCCAAAACCTTGATGGCATATTTCATAGAATATCAACTATTGATGAAGGACCTGATTTCGGTAGCGATGGGATTGATGCTGGTTTGTGTAACAATCGCATTGCCTATTTGGAAAAAGTTATCCGAGAAAATGGATAAAGGTCCTGCCTACGCAATCGGGATGGGGATGGGCGCGGTTGCGTTGGGATTGCTTTTCTTCCTGCCTCACAATCCTACCTGGGCGATTTATCCGATTATGGTGCTGGCGGGGTTCGGTTTTGCCGCCAACTGGGTCTTCCCGTGGGCGATGATCGCGGATGTGTCCGACTTTGACCGTGTCAAGACTGGTCAGTACCGCAGCGGGATGTATTATGGTGTTTGGGGACTGGCAACCAAAATATCCGAAGCGCTTGCCTTGGCTGGTGTGGGTTGGATGCTGACCGGATTTGGTTATGTTCCAAACGTTGAGCAGACTGCCCATTCACTCCTTGGCATCCGCTTGTTCTTTGGAGTTGTGCCAGCGGTTTGTATTTTTGTTGCTCTGCCCTTCTTGTTCAAATACCCAATTACACGCAAATCGCATGCTGAGGTATGCGCAAAGCTTGAAGCGATGGATCAGGCTGCAGTCAAATGACAAAAGAAAATGTTTTCACGCGGATTGTGCGTTGAGAGCCCGGAGGAGTAAATGGACCAAATACGTGTAGCGATTGTGGGGTGCGGGCGGATTTCTGATTTACACCAATTAGGATACCGGAATCGCAATGATGCAAAGATTGTCGCCGTCTGTGATGTGAATAAAAGCCTCGCCAGGAAAAGGGCAAAGGAATGGGAAGCTGAAAGGGTTTATACAAATTACGCCGACTTGCTGGCGGATAAAGAAATCGATCTTGTGGAGCTCTTAACTCCGCATCATCTCCATTGCCCCATGACAATCCAGGCAGCTCAGGCAGGGAAACATATTTCAGTTCAGAAACCCATGGCATTGTCTGCCAGTGAAGCTGATGAAATGATCAAGGCAGCCAACAAAGCTGGAGTGATCCTGCGTGTTTATGAAACTTTTGCATATTATGCCCCCGCCGTAAAAGCCCGCCAGATGATCGATGCCGGCGAGATCGGCGAGATCCGCGCTGTCCGCATGCATGTTAACACTGGCTCGGGAGATACTTCGTGGAAGGTGCCCCTATCTGCTTGGCTGTGGCGCTTTGATGAGAAGAAATGCGGCGGTGAACCGCTGGTCTTCGACCATGGTTATCACCTCTTTTCTGTTGGGTATTACCTTGGCGGACCAGTTGAGAAAGTGTTTGCCTGGATCGATCATACCCCTGTGAAAGAAGCTGGTGGTCTGGTGAAGATCGATGCCCCGGCAATGATCATGTTCCAGTTCAAGAATTCCGGTGCCTACGGTCAATTGGATATTGAATATACACCCGGTATGCGGATTTTCTCGGATTACTATGCCGATGATGATCGGATAGAAGTGATTGGCGAGAAAGGTGTGCTCTTTATTAACCGCTACACTGCCCGGACGGTAGACCTGCCGGAATTGATGTTATTTAAGGATGGCAAGACCACCCCAATCCCGGTCGAGGGCGTGGAATGGCACGACTCATTCATTGCGACAACCCGGGATTTCATTGAGAAACTTAAGACAGGCGGTCAGCCTCGGCTCGATGGACCAACAGGCAAGGCGGTTCTCCAATTCACCCTGGCAGCACTTCAATCCGCATCAACCGGTCAGGTGGTTCGTCCGGATGATGTAAAGTAAATTTAATAAAGAGGAAGTACCCATTGAAACATAAAGTCCTCAAACCCGAGGACTTTTTGATCGCAGTGAGAATTGAAAACCCGCCTTTAAATCGTTTGACCAATTCCTGTAAGAATGAGAACGATTAACCCAAGCAGGCTCATTGTAAGGATATAGCGTTTAAACCGAAGATAAGCTGCTGCGGCGTTTGAGGTTGAAAGCATACATTTGCCAACCCGCTTAATGGCATTGAACCAGAATCCGAATAAAATCATCAAAACGATAACGATGTGTTTTGCCAGCATTAATATTGCCCAGGGTGTATCAAATTGGCCAATACCCGCATAATTTGGGTCGGCAAAAGTTAGGTACGCGCCAGTGAGTGCCAGGATTGCTAGCGATCCATAAAGCCACCATCGGCTTTGCTTGGAAATCCTGCTCAAGGTCTCATAACCGGTGGACTCCCCCTTGCTGATATTTGGTAAAACTAAAACTGCCATAATGAAATAATAGCCAATAAAGAAGGTGGTAGCCAGTGAGTGTGCGGTTGTGGATAATGCAGAAAGAAATTGGCTCATTGAGATCCTCATTTTTTATTGTTGAATATTAAAACTGCGGACTTCAACTTTTCGAAATCCGCAGTTTTATAAAAACCTGGTTCGACCAACTATTTTAGCAGAACTTTTAAAGCTTCAAGTACCAGAAAGGTTGGCCAGATGATCGCTTTTAAAAATCCAAGCACGCCCATCCAAAAGGTTGTTGCCTGACCGATGAAGTAAATGGCTGCGCCGATAAAGCCCAGACCGTACACTGCTTCAGATGCCCCGCCGCGATAATAATGCCTGTATTCTCCACTCATTTTTGTCTCCTTGAATATTTATCAATATATACGGAGGTCTGACAGTGAAGTTGCATTTGATGAAGACAAAAAACGACCCTCCAGTTTAAGAGGGTCGTTTCGACTTGAGTAGATGATAAAACTACATTACTGATTCACTTTTCTTCAGATTCTTAAACGCGCGGGTAATAGCCGCCCAGATTGGACAACGATCGTAAAATCCAAGGAAGGCAATCAATCCACCGATGGCAATGACCCACCACTGCCTTGTGGCAACCCCTACTATGATAATTGCTCCTCCAGCTGCCAGGCGCAGGATGCGGTCAAATTTACGCATCGGCACTCTTACATCATTTCCGGTAGCCAGTGCGTCAAACATGGCTCTAAACCCCTGTTCATCTCTTACCCCAACCACGCGTCCAGCCACTTTGCCGTCTCTGAAGGCTATCACAGTAGGGATGCTCGCGATGCGGTATTCTTCCAGGACTTCCCGCGATTCATCCGCGTTGATTGGCAGAAATTCGATTTTCCCCGCGTATTCCTGTGATAGTTTTTCCAGGATTGGTTTGGTCATCCGGCAGGGAGCACACCAAGGCGCCCAGACATCGATGATGATTGGTTTGCCGGGTTTTGTAATCTTGTTCTGTAATACTTTCAGTTTCATCGAATTCTATGCGGAATGAGAACCCCGCTTCCTCCTATTTTTTATAGGTGCTGAATTTGAAGAGTGTATAAAGTGGGCAAAACGCCACTAGCGAGGTTAGCACGAAGACTCCAGCCAGCACCAGCAACACAATTCCCAGGGTTCCTGTCACAATTCCCGTAAAGTACAAATAGGCGATGACAATGGCTGCAATTACCCGGATGATGCGATCGATATTTGACATATTGCGTTTCATTTTAAATCTCCTTTTTCAATCACTATTTATGATTGTATTTTAGGAGTTTTTATTATTATTGTCTGTGACTAAGTCACATATCTGCGAGGAGTTTTAAGGCATTCAAATCGGCAATTTCGATGGTTCCACGCCCGGATGTTACCAGGCCGCGTTCTGCGAAGTCTCCCAGGATGCGACTGATGACTTCGCGCGAACTGCCAAGTTCAGAAGCGATTTCCTGGTGGGTGACCGTTATTGCCTTTCCCGTCTTTTTCCGATTGATGAGATAAGCGGCTACCCTTTTATCCATGCGATGGAATACGACTTCGTCTATGATTGCCATCATTGTACTCAATCGGTCATACAGCAATTTGAAGATGAAATCCCGCCATAAGTCAAAGCGCTTGATCCAGTCACGGAAGACATCTGCCGGGATCATCACCGCCTCAACTTCTGATTCGACGGTGGCAATTGCAGGGAAGGATCTTCTGCTCAGAATGGCATTAGCGGTCAAGATGCAGGATTCACCATTTCCAAAATGATAGAGGGTGATCTCTCTGCCAGACTCACCGATTTTATAAACGCGCACGCTGCCTGATAGGAGCAATGCAATTGATTCAGCTTCGTCACCCTCAACGAAGACATCTTTTCCGGCGGGTATTCGTGAAACGTAGGTTTTTTCCCGGAACTCCCTTGTGAGGTCTGGTCCTGCTTTTAGGAGGATGGGGAGTACCTGGACTATCATGTTGAATTGTGCATCTGTGAGCATGGAGTAATTGTAGCTGAGATTAGTTTTTCTGCCCATGAGTTACTATATCGTAAGTTGACAAATAAACTATCATCCAAGTAAAAAAACACCTGTCTTATAAAAACAGGTGTTTTTGGGTCAGGTATGCTTAACGTAAAATGCTCACGCTAGATCAAAACGATCCAGGTTCATCACCTTAGTCCAGGCAGCAATGAAATCGTGCAGGAACTTTTTCTGCGAATCTTCGCAGGCGTAGACTTCCGCTAGAGCACGCAGCTGGGAGTTTGCACCAAAGATCAGGTCAACCCGTGTTGCTGTCCATTTGAGCTTTCCGCTTACCCGGTCAAATCCCTCGAACACGTTCTCATCCGCGGTCGCCTTCCATTCAGTTGCCATGTCGAGTAAATTGACAAAGAAATCATTGGTGAGGGTCTCAGGCTTCTTGGTGAAGACACCATGTTTTGAACTACCAAAATTGGCTTTCAAAACGCGCAGCCCGCCGATCAGGACTGTCATCTCAGGAGCGGTTAAGGTCAGCAGCTGGGCTCGGTCAACAAGCATTTCCTCTGCTGTTACTGCATATTTGGCTTTTAGGTAGTTGCGGAATCCATCAGCCTTTGGTTCTAAAACGGCAAAAGAGGCTGCATCGGTTTGCTCTTGCAAGGCATCCATTCTCCCCGGGATGAAGGGAACGGAAACTTCATGCCCAGCATTTTTTGCCGCTTGTTCGATCCCCGCGCAGCCAGCCAGCACGATCAGGTCAGCTAGTGAAACTTTCTTATCTTTGGTCTGGGCTTTATTGAAACTGGTTTGAATTTCCCCCAGCGTTTTAAGAACCTTAGCCAGTTTTTTTGGTTCGTTGACTTCCCAATCTTTTTGCGGGGCCAGGCGGATACGCGCGCCATTAGCGCCGCCGCGTTTATCCGAACCGCGGAATGTGGATGCCGAAGCCCATGCAGTCGTGACCATTTCAGCGGTAGTTAATCCGGATTTAAGAATCATTTCTTTAAGGGCAGCAATATCTTTTTCATTGATCAGCTTGTGATCAACTGCCGGGATGGGATCCTGCCAGATGAGATCCTCAGATGGCACTTCCGGACCCAGGTACCGCGCCTTGGGTCCCATATCGCGATGGGTTAGCTTGAACCAGGCAAGGGCGAAAGCCTCTTCAAATTTTTCAGGATTCGAAAGGTAAAAACGTGCGATTTTTTCGTAAGCAGGATCAAACTTGAGTGACAGGTCCGCTGTTGTCATCATGGGTCGATGTTTTTGTTTTGGATCATGGGCATCGACTACCATATCTTCTTCGTCAACATCTTTTGCGAGCCAGATATAAGCTCCTGCAGGACTTTTGGTTAATTCCCATTCATATTTGAAAAGAACTTTTAAATAACCTAGATCCCACTTGGTAGGATTTGGCTTCCAGGCACCTTCAACACCGCTTGAAGTGGTATGAATACCTTTACCACTCCCGAAACGGTTTTTCCATCCTAGACCTTGCTGCTCAATCGGTGCCCCTTCAGGTTCTGGACCTACCAATTTCGGGTCACCCGCACCATGGGCTTTGCCAAATGTGTGTCCGCCGGCGATAAGGGCAACCGTCTCTTCGTCGTTCATTGCCATGCGCCTAAAGGTCTCGCGAACATCATGCCCTGAGGCTGCTGGTAAGGGTTGCCCGTTGGGTCCTTCGGGGTTTACATAGATGAGTCCCATCTGGACTGCTGCCAACGGATTTTCGAGATCCCGCTTGCCCGAGTAGCGTTTGTCGCCAAGCCATTCGTCTTCAGAACCCCAATAAATGTCCTTCTCAGGTTCCCAAATATCTTCACGACCGCCGCCGAAACCGAATGTTTTAAATCCCATGGATTCGAGCGCCACATTGCCGGCAAGGATCATCAAGTCTGCCCAGGAGATCTTTTTACCGTATTTTTGCTTGATCGGCCAAAGCAACCGCCGCGCTTTGTCGAGGTTGACATTATCTGGCCAGCTATTTAAAGGCGCGAAGCGCTGGCTGCCATTACCCGCACCGCCTCGTCCGTCTCCAGTGCGGTAGGTGCCGGCGCTATGCCATGCCATGCGGATCATCAGGCCGCCATAATGGCCCCAGTCAGCTGGCCACCAATCCTGTGAATTGGTCATCATTGTACGCAGGTCTTTCTTCAAAGCCTTCAGATCGAGTTTCTTAAACTCTTTGGCATAATTGAAATCTTTTCCCATCGGATTCGATTTGCTGGAATGCTGGTGGAGGATATCCAAATTTAACTGGTTTGGCCACCAATCCTTGTTGGTAGTGCCGCTGCCGGCAGTATATTTCTTAACCATACCCTTGTCTTCTTTTGCCATTGTGTCTTCTCCTTTTACACTAAATTGATAACCATTAATTACCCCCACAAACTTTCGCGACCAGAAGAGGTGCTTCTTTTTTGGACTTATCGATTATCTGCCCCTCATATTAAACATTATAGGTCACATCTGGGTGATTTGGTAATTAGTGTAAAGAATATGAAGATTTCCCTTCCTAAAGCTTTCTTTAAAAACCAAGAAAGGAAATTCACAGAAGGATGGATATTTCTTTCATTACATAAAGTTAAAAAATCATTTTTTTATTACTCCCTTAATCGCGGGTGAAAAATAAAAATGCATGGATATGAAAAAGATTAATCATGAGGTTTCCGTGGCATTCTGGTTTTTGATTAAGAGGATTTGAAAAAACTGCAAAATCGATAACTTAGCAACAGCGAATTTGAAGTATCTACGCTTGGGCTTGATTACTTGCTGGGCACTCAACCTCAGTAAACCGTCTAGATTCGATGTCCAGGCAAAAGAGGATGGCGCAAGGCTGTCATCTGTGTAATCCAAAGAGTGAGCATAGAGTGACAATGTATTTCCTTTATCTACTTTCATACCGTTCCCCAAGGATTCAATAGTTACCAAGAGGGCTTTTTCAGCAATACTGATAGGAGTAGATCTCGCCCCGGTAAACATTTTATCCACGCTTGTGGTGGAAAAGGATCCGGTACAGTCCACCAATCAGCAGGATCGCTGCAGCAAGACCGAGCATATAAGCTAACAGCACAGCCTGTGGAGTAAGGACTGCTTCACTCTCCGGTTGGGGTCCGGTAGGAAGTATGTTGAGTCTCACCTGTGCCTGCGCCGCATTCCCGTTCGAATCAGTCCCGGTAACCGTCAGGGTATGTGTCCCTGCGGACAGCGTATCCACCAGCAGGTCTCCCTTGCCTAGATTCCCGTCCCTATCAGAGGACCACTGCAGGCTCTGCGGGTCAAGCATGCCGTCTTCTGGGTCGAAGGCGAGCGCTTCCAGCAAAAGTGGAGTGCCGGCTTCAAGCTGAGTCCCATCCTGTGGCCAACTGACATGGGCTAGCGGAATCTTTTTTCCGACCCGGAAGGTGTGGGATAGGACGCTGCCTGTGTTAAAGCCGTCGGATACGAGCACGCGTAAGCGGGCTTGATCAGAGCCAGGGAAGAAACTGGTGTCAATGGTGAGCGAGGTTTCCGCCAGGTTGGCGGCAATAGTAGTCCAGGAGGTCCCGCCATCGCTGCTGTATTCGACCAGGGAGGTAAGTGGATCGCCATCCAGGTCTGATGCAGACCAGGTGATGGTTACCGGTCCTGAATCGGGCCAGGCGGAAGGTCCGGCAGAAGTGATCGCGACTGTCGGGGCATTCAGGCTGGCTTTGACGGCTCCGATAACATTGCCCTGGTATTTGAAAACGACTGACCGGGCATTCTCATTCCAAGGCAATGCCAGCCAGAAGACACCACCTGCATCATGTTCATGGTCATCGTTGCTGTTCTCAGCCGGTTGAAAGGACTGGGAAGCAAGGATGTTCCCGGCTTTATCTTGAAGTTCAGCCGAGTACTGCCCGTTGTCCATCATGTAGGGCTGACTGGTAGACTCGCTCAGGAAAAACTTATTGACCATGTTCAATCCTTGCGGGGAGATGGTTCCCATGCCAACAAGTAATCGTTGTCCGGGATTAGGATCAGCCGCTGCGGCCACTTTGATCGGGGCAGGCAAGGCACCATACCCAGCCGGGAGATGAGGGATTAGTCCCGTGTAGGTGTAGCGGGAGATCCAGGTGTCATTTTCACCGCCACAGTAACCCTTTAAATCGTATGAAGAGTCTGGAAGATATAACTGCTGGCGCAGCACGTCCAGTCCGTACTCATCAATCAATCCGTCTGGCTTTGGATAGTTCGGGTCCGGACTGCCAGCTTCGCATCCGGGAGCGTGCGAGAGGCGCAGGTTGTGACCGACCTCCTGGGCTGCTATCTCCGCGCCATTGCGATCCCCGTACCCCACAAATCCGCCTGAGACTGAGATGGGGTTCATGCCGCAGCCGCTCGCCTTGGTATTATCCGTCATCGCACCCACGTCAACCATTCCATACCAGATGCGCGAATCAAACCAGCGTGTGGAGAGGAGATTGAACATCAATCCCATCCAGCCACCGCAGTCTCCTCCCCAGTCAGTATTCCAGTTGAACGAGCCCTTCCAGATTGAGACATTAATGTTGGATGTGGGGTAGGTCAGTTTCAGCCAGTCTACGATCGGCCAGATCTCGCTGACGGAGGCGGTAGTGCCGTTGCTGGTGACCGGAACAAACAAGATGGACATCGGCGAGGACGGCCAGATATTGAAGGTGTTCACTTGATGATTATTGGCATATTGTGTTTCGAAGACATAGTCTTTCTGCATGTAGTTGACGTAGACCGTGAATTGAAGGGGTTTCCCATTTTGTGTAACGCCAAGATTCAATCCATAGTTTTTGACCCAATCGGGGGGGAGCAGGAAGTTGATCGTGGCGTTCAGATCATTGCGATCCTCGGCGACGCTGGCATTCTTTCGAACGGTGACCCGGTTGAGCGAATTCACGCTTGAGGAGGGGATGGACAGTAGACCGCAGCCTGTTTCGCCCTTATCTCCCAGGCAGATGCGTCCTCCAATGTTGCTTAGGGAAGTATATGGTCCGGAGGCTAGGCGAACATACACGCGCACGAAGGTGGGTTTACCGGCATACAACGGGATGGAATTATCCGGACAGGTGTTGTTCTCCAGGCACTGGATTGCCTGGGTGATCTCGATTTTAACGATTTCAATGTCCGGTCGGATGAATGCTTTGACAAAATTCACCGGCTGGAATAATTTCACTGGGATTTTGTTGACTGGCGCGGTTGGCGAGGGTGTTCGGGTAGGTCGGCTGGTTACTTCCCATACCCAGGTGGGCGTTATAGAAGGTGTAGGGCTTGGAGTGTGTGTACTCGACGCGGTTGGGGTAAATGTACTGGTTGATGTGCTGGTTGGAGAGGCAGTCGGCGTCCGCGTGGGAGGCGGCAATGTCCGGGTTGGCGGAGATAGCGGCAATGTATTCGTTGCCTCTGGTGGTGGGGGTTCACAGGGTGGCTGTCCAGCCAAACCGCAAGTCGGCCCGGGCGTGGGGGTGCACTGCATGCCGGTGGCTGGATCGAAGCATTCTGATTGGGCGTGAGCAGATCTCTGGTTGGCAATTAACGCCAACAATCCTATCAATAAGGATATTACTAAAATGAGTTTCCAGTTGGAGCGTGAATTCTTCATGGTATTGCCTCGTTTTCTAGGTCAGGGAATATTGTATGAAACCAGTTCGGTACTCAGAGGTTGTTCTAATGCGATCAAGGTCTTCACAACGCCAATTCCCTGGACGTACCACAAGGTTTGCTCCGTGGGAGATCCGGAACCCATGTTGGAACTTTGATTGATCTTTAACGCATAAAATGTTCCAGCAGGGACGGTTACTGACTCATAACCTTCAACCGTATAAGTGGAATCGATCACAAAATTCATGTTTTGCTCGCCGCTGACGACATTAACACCGATCGTTTGTGACCAGTCATCCCCTATTTGAATATCCCCTGGCAAGGTGATGCCTTCATTTCTTGTAGTGGTCATTTGTGAATTACCGGAATCTCCGGAAGAATCGAGAGAGACGCCAGGGACGTCTAAAATATTAATGTCGCCTCCATCAAGACAAACCCCCTGGATTACAAAGGTGTGTTTCTCACTTTGTGCCGTAATGGTAAAGGTACCATTGTCTCCGGTTGATATCGTGTTGGTAAACGGTCCTGATGGTCCGTTATAAGACCATTCGGCACCATTAACAACAGGATAGTATTGGTTTCCACACTGATCATTTTTCGGTATGGATTGTTGAGTTGGCACTTCGGTCTTGGGTGATTGTGTGGCCTTTGCTTCACTTTCACCTTTTTGGGGGAGGTTGCAACCGCTCAATAATCCTGCAAATAAAAAACCAATTATAAGAAGTTTGTATTTTGTTTTCATTTCATTTCCTTTTAAAAAGAACCAATCTGGAAAACTTCACTGACTACTGCTACCGTTGATGTGAATGATCACAGGATTGTTCTGCCCCAAAAAAGTTGCCTAGATAAAATCCGATCGGGTTATCTTTTTGGGGTCTCTCCTGGATCATGGTTCAGAGGCTACCCTCCATTGTTTGAATCCAGGCTAACCGCGTAATTAACCATATATTGGGCAAATACCATGGCAGCTGGTATGTTTTCACGATCACCTATGGCTACTAGGACAGATCTCGGTCCTACTCTGACCCATAATTGACGTGCATCCGGCCCATCATTTTGGAAGGCAGAGTCGCCAATAGTAGTGACCGGCTCCGCATTAATTGCATTTGCTAAGGCGTCATTAAAGTTGGCTTCGGTACCTATCGTCACGTACGCGAAATATGCGGCGTTATTATCCGACCCGAAATCATAAGCACAGCCATCTCCCATTGCCGGGTCGCTAAAAAGCTGACCAGCTCCATGCAGGGGGCGTCCGATTGTTGATTCAAGAACTGATTGTGGAATGGCTTCACAAATATCAATTTTCCCATCCCCGTTGACATCCTGAGCCGGTACTGGCGGCAAACCTGAATTCATCACGGGGTCGGGCATGGCTGTTGGTTCTTGTGTAACTGGTTTTGTGGCAGCGATCGTTGGAATGGCAGTTGTTGCTTGCACAGGTAATTTGGGCTCACGCGCGGAAGCTGGAGTGAATAGTGAACAAGCCAATGAACTCATTACAAGTACAAATATCGCGATCAATAGGTTTTTTTGTGGTTTTTTCATCTTTGCACCTTTTGCCAACGCTTAAAGCGTATAATATTGGACATAGGATACAATCTATGGCAGATAATTTGGTCACGCCAGCCGGGACAAAAACCGTGACAAAATGACACCAATCTCAAATTTCGATTCATTTGGTGTGTTGTTAAAAAAACGCCGCAAACAGCTGGGCTTGACCCAGGATCAATTAGGAGCATTATCTGGGTGTTCAGGCGCAGCGATCCGCAAAATTGAGGCGGATGAACGCAAGCCTTCACGGGAACTTGCAGAACTATTGGCACATGCTTTACAAATCCTGGATACAGAACAAGATCAATTCATCAAGCTCGCAAGAGGTTTACAGCCACGTGATCAATTTTCGAGCATATTCGAAAGCTCTGTAAATGATTCGTATTCACATCCTCCTCATAATCTGCCTTCCCCATTAACCTCGTTGGTTGACCGTGTAAATGATGTTGCCGCAGTTACAAAATTGATTTCCGATCCTGATATTCGTTGGGTGACCTTGATTGGCCCACCTGGAATTGGCAAGACACGCTTGAGCATTCAATCTGGTCGGCAGGTGTTAGAGCAATTTACTGATGGCGTCTGGTTTGTTGACCTGTCACTGCTTGCCAAAAGTTCACTCGTGCTTCCTGCTATCGTTCGTACCCTTTCGCCTCTGGGTATACAACCAACTGCATCAGTCGAACAACTTATTGCTGCCATCAGGGATCGTTCGTTATTATTAGTACTTGATAACTTTGAGCATGTTGTTGATGCGGCTATCGATGTCGTTACGGTGCTCAAATCCTGCACCGGAGTGAAGATGTTGGCGACAAGCCGCACCCCCATCCATGTTTATGGTGAGTATGAGTACCGTGTTCCATCACTTTCTCTTCCACCGGTAAACTCAGCCAGTGATCCTGTTCGTCTCCTTGAATTCGAATCGGTTCAATTGTTCCTGACGCGTATCCGTCAGCATACGAGAGAATTTCAGATCACATCAGAAAATGCCGAATTGATCATCGGAATTTGCAACACCCTCGAGGGTATTCCCCTTGCGCTGGAACTTGCGGCTGCTAGTCTTCGGCATATGACCTTGGAAGAGATGTTTGCAATCCTGCATCATCTCCATGGTGAAAGTTGGATCCGGCAGTTTGGTGCTCCTTCACGTGATCTTCCTGTCCGGCAGCACACCATAGAAAATGTAGTGTCATGGAGCTATACACTCTTACCTGTACGGTTACAGGATTTGTTCGGCAAGCTGGGTGTTTTTTCTGGTTGGTTCGACCTTGATTCAGTTTGTGAAATTCTTTTCGTAGATTCACAAAATTCCCAATCGCAAGTTCGTAACATGTTGAACGAATTAATAGACCAATCTCTTTTAGAGCACGGTATAGTTGAGGACATTCCCTGCTGGCGCATGCTTGAAATTATTCATGAATATGCATTGCTTCAACTTGACCCAGAGATTCATAAAAAAATATCTGCAAAGTTTGCAGACTATTTTTTTGAGAAATTGATTGATGCTGATCGGGTAAATAATAATAGTATCAAAATATATGCTGATAATCTTCATGCAGCCTTAAAACATTTCATTTCCACGAACCAGGCAGAAAAAGGATTCAAGATGTCAGATAATCTATCCTTTCTCTGGTCTTCACTTGGCTACTGGCGTGAAGGTATCGACCTATTAACTCAGCTTTTTACATTACCTGATAATTCAGCTCCTGAAATTAGAGCTCAACGCTTGCAGGCGGCGTCAGATCTTGCCTGGCAGGTCCATGAATTTGAAGCCAGCCTCCTTTTTACTCATGCTGCCGGTGAATTGGGAAAATCCTACAACTTGCCCAGGATAGAGATTCAATACCTTAACCGATTGGGACGGATCTATATCGAACGGGGGAACTACCCCAAAGCGCGCCAGGTCTTGGAGGAATGTTTGGAATTGGCGAACAAGAATCCCACGGTTATGAATCCCGGTATACCGCTTGCTCAGATTGGCGAATTGGCGTTATTTGAAAACCGAAATGAAGATGCCCAAATTGCACTTCTTCATGCACTTGATCTTCTTAAGGAATCCGAGGGAATTTTTATCGCCATGGCAACCGTCGACCTCGCTGAGATTGCACTCAATGAAGCTGATTTTTCCAAGGCAATTTACTGGTTGAAGAACGCTTACCCTTATGTGAACCTTCATATACGCCGTTTAATTATTTACCTTTGTGCTGCCGTAGGGTATCTCGTTTTGAAACCAGACAGAAAACAAAAAGATCTGTTTTCAGCGGCAAATTTGTTTGGTGCGATAGAAATATTGTCGACAAAATCAGGCGTGCAATTAGCAGATTATTTTATTAATCTCTTGCAGAATAGGAAACTTATTATTCGACAGGTGATTGGAACGGATGATTGGGCAAAACATTACCATTCAGGAATGGAATGGAGTCAACAAAAGGCTCTTTCAATGGTAGCTGAGTTTCTCACAATTTCCAAATGACACAATAAAAAAAATTTTGATGATTCGACGTCTCCCATAATAAAAAGTAATTCTGGTTTCTGTACCTCGGTGATGTTACGGAGCAACGTTTTTTACAAGCGGGGTTTCTTGGTATTCTGCAAGGGAAAAACTGGACACTAAATGTTCAGTGAGATTCAATAGATATAATGTTAGTTGTCAGTAGAGGATTTTGGTACATCGGTATACTGCACAAATTTGGTTGCGCAGAAAGACGAACTGTAAGAATCTCATCATTGTCCGCATATCCGTGTGTTGGACGACAGGTACAAAGTTAATAATGAAAGGTATTGAGAGAAAACAAATGGTATCTGGAGAAATAGCGTCTGTTCCCGAATTTGGAGCCAAGCAGTATGGTGTGGCTTATATTACTCGACCCGGTGCATATGCAGTAATTAAAAATGATGAAAGACAGATTGCTGTGATTGAGACGAGTAAGGGCTATTTTCTGCCGGGTGGGGGAATTGATCCAGGCGAGTCAGATGTTGTTGCTTTATGTCGTGAAGTTATGGAAGAAACAGGTTATCAGGTTTCTATGTGTGCAGAAAAAGGTGAATTTGTTGAATATATCGATGGTGAGCGTGAAGGAAAACACTACAAAATATTCAGCAGATTTTATAGAGCACAACTTGGTTCTAGAGTTAAAAACAAAATCGAAAAAGATCATCACCTGGTATGGCTGTGGAAAAAAGATGCGTTGAGACTTTTAAAACCACAGGCTCAAATTTGGATCATTCAGAACTTGATGAAAGATTAATAAGGAAAGTGCCCCGCGCGCTTTCTGCCCACCTTTAGGTGCAACGGGACTCGAACTTTTCGATGATTCATGTGTGTTAAAGGAAAGTGCCCCGCGCGCTTTCTGCCTACCTTTAGGTGCAACGGGACTCGAACTTTTCGATGATTCATGTATGTTAAAGGAAAGTGCCCCCAACGGGACTCGAACCCGTGTTTTGGCCTTGAGAGGGCCACGTCCTAGGCCGCTAGACAATGGGGGCGTCTTTAAGCGAATGGATTTTATCATGAGGGCGGGGGGGTGTCAACAAATCCCGTCTCTCAAAGGTTTGACGAACGCCCTGCATCATGCTATTATGTTCTCAGCATTTATTCTATTATTCTGTTCTTTAACATGCATTTATTCTTTTTTATTCAGGAGCAATTATCATGAGTGTTGATTTTATTTTTCGTTTGATCGGAATGATCGGTTTTGCAATAGGGGGGTTGTTCTGGGGGCAGAATCTTGGCGTCGCATCCAATATTAACCCCGGTCCTGATACCATGTCCGTGGAACAATATACATTTGCCTTCGGTATGGTGGGGGCTTTAGCGGGGTTGATCCTCACGCCTTATATCACCACGCGTCCCATTCGCGCGCTGCGCAAGGTGCTGGCGCGTTCTTCAGCACATTCGCTGGTGGCCGCGCTAGTGGGCCTCATCGCCGGGCTAATTGTTGCCGCCCTATTTTCATTTCCCATTTCATTGCTGCCGGATCCTTTTGGCAGCATCTTGCCATTTATCGCAGTTCTGCTTTTCGGCTACCTGGGTGTTTCCGTCTTTGTGATGCGCCAGAGCGAAATCTTTGCTGCGTTTCCCGGGCTGCAGAAAAACCAGTCAGTCAAAGTGGATGGGACCGGTACCAGTTGGGCGGAAGGCCGCCAGATCCTGCTGGATACCAGCGTGATCATTGATGGACGCATTGCAGATATCACGCGCACCGGTTTCATTCCCGGCAGCCTGCTGATACCGCGCTTTGTGTTAAATGAGCTGCAATACATCGCTGATTCCTCTGACCCGATGCGGCGGCAGCGCGGCAGACGCGGAATGGAAGTGCTGGCTGACTTGCAAAAAGAACCCGCCATCCCCGTGCGAATTAGTGATATCGATGTTGAGGGTATTCGTGAGGTGGATGACAAGCTGGTGGTTCTGGCGCGCCAGATGCGCTGTCCGATTCTTACCAACGACTACAATCTTAATCGCATTGCTGAACTGCAGGGCGTTACTATTCTGAATATCAACGAACTCGCCAACGCGGTCAAATCTGTGCTGCTGCCGGGTGAGGTGATGCAGATTAAAGTCATCCAGGAAGGCCGTGAAGCCGGGCAGGGTGTGGCTTATATGGATGATGGCACAATGGTGGTCATTGAAAATGGCCGCGACCTGATTGATAAAGAGATCACGGTAGTAGTGACCAAGGTGCTGCAAACAGCCGCTGGGCGCATGATCTTTGCCCGCCCTGAGGAATCATCAGGCAGCAATCGCTAGAGGAGAAATAGGAATGTTGAAAGTTTACAACACACTCACCCGTAAGACAGAAGAGTTCGTTACCCTTAAACCCGGTAAAGTCTCCATGTATGTCTGCGGACCCACGGTTTATGCCAAGGCGCACATTGGTCACGCCATGTCCGCACTGGTCTTTGATGTACTGCGGCGCTACCTTGAATTTCGTGGTTACGATGTGACCCATGTGATGAATTTCACCGATGTAGACGACAAAATTATCCTCAAAGCCAATCAAAAGGGGGTTGATCCCTTTGAACTGGGCGAAATGTATATCAAGGAGTTTGAGAAGCACCTGGCTGATTTTAATATCCTGCCAGCCACCATTAACCCTCGCGCCACCCGCGAAATGGACCAGATCCTGAAAATGATCTCTGGTCTTATCGAAAAGGGATATGCTTACCCGGTTGATGGTGATGTATATTTTCGCGTGCAAAAAGACCCTTCCTACGGAAAACTATCAGGTCGCCGTATTGAAGACATGCAGGCAGGCTCGCGTATAGAAGTGGATGACCGCAAGGAGCATCCGATGGACTTTGCGCTCTGGAAGGCTGCCAAACCCGGCGAGCCCGCCTGGGATAGCCCCTGGGGCAAAGGCCGCCCCGGTTGGCACATCGAGTGCTCCGCGATGAACCTCAACCATTTGGGCGAGCAGATAGACATTCATGGCGGCGGTAATGACCTCATCTTCCCGCATCATGAGAATGAAATTGCCCAGAGCGAATCGTTCACTGGTAAGCAGTTTGCCCGTTATTGGATCCACAATGGCATGCTGCAATTGAGCGGCGAAAAGATGTCCAAATCCATCGGCAACCTCGTGACCATTGAGGAATTTCTCACCCGTCACCCGGCTGAAGCATTGAGAATGATGGTATTGAATTCCGGTTACCGAAATCCATTATCCTACTCAGACGAGATTCTCGACCAGGCTGAAAAAGGTCTGGATCGGCTGCGTTCGGCACTTAAACCGGCACTGCCGGGTTCACAAGGCTTGGATCAAGCCAGGGTGGATGTATTGGCAATGCAGGTAGAAAAAACCGAGGCCGGGTTTATCACGGCGATGGATAATGATTTTAATTCTGCAGGTGCGCTAGCTGAGTTATTCGAATTGGTAAAGGTGATTAACCAGGCACGCGCGGATGGGGCAACCGATTCTCAGTTGGAACCTGCCCAATCCGCATTAAAGAAATTAACTTCCGTATTGGGGTTGCAGCTTGAGGCCACCCGTGCGGCTGACCACCAGGCGGATGAGATCATAAATCTGCTAATTGATGTAAGGCGGGAATTACGCCAGAATAAGCTGTGGGCGCTTTCCGATACCATTCGTGATCGGCTGGCTGAGCTCGGTGTTATTCTCGAGGACAGCAAAGAAGGTACGTCCTGGCACTGGAATTAGCCCGTTATGCGTGAGTGGATTTACGGTCGAAATGCTGTGATGGAAGCGCTGCAGGCGAAGCGGCGCGAAGTTTTTACTTTATTACTTGCCGTCGGGATTGAAGAAAAAGGGCGCATTCAGGAAATCCTGAAACTTGCGGCTGCCCGGAAATGCAAGATCGAGCGAGTCCCAAAAGAACGCCTGACGAAAATGGGAGACAATCCCCAGGGGGTCGCACTCGAGGTCAGCGGATATCCATATGTCGACCTCAGCGATATTCTACTTCTGGCACAACAGCGCCAGGAAGACCTGTTCATCCTCATGCTGGATATGATCCAGAATCCGCAAAATTTAGGCACCTTGCTGCGCAGCGCTGAAGCAGCCGGCGTGCATGGCATCATCATCCCGCAGCATCGAGCCGCAGATGTTACCCCCGCCGTTGTGAATGCCTCTTCCGGGGCGACTGAACATATGCTCATCGCGCAGTCGAACCTGGTGCAGGTGATTGATGAGCTGAAAAAGCTGGATGTCTGGGTGGTGGGCCTGGAAGGTGGACCGGGCTCGCAGCCTGTTCAGGATATCCGTTTGGATGGTCCAATAGCCATCGTTGTCGGCAATGAAGGCGAGGGGATGCGTGCTTTAGTCCGTGAAAAATGTGATTTCCTGCTTGGGCTGCCCATGCGCGGTCGCATCGAATCATTAAACGCCGCGGTGGCTGGTTCGATCGTGCTTTACCAGGTGGTTCTTGCTCGAGATACAAAATAGATTTTGTTGCTTAAAAACGAACCTCCCCGCATCTTTTTTATGTATGGGGAGGTTGATTTTTACTTGATCGCCAGCAGCCAGATTGCCCACAATCCAATCATGATGATACCGATGAAGAATCGCGCCACTACTGCCAGCCCGCAGCCTTTGAGGATGCCCCCGGTGGATTTCAACCCTTCTTTGAAATTCTTCTTGCGGATCACTTCGACGAGGAAAATGCCCACTGCCGCAAACAGGATGCCGCCGAAGGGGGGAAGGATAAATGTGCCTGCCACACCAGCCACCAGTGCGACTACAATTGCCAACCAGCTTGCGCCGGTCTTGCGCGCCTGGTCGCCCATCAGGTAGTTGTCGATCAGGTTGCCGCCGACCATCAGCAGAGTGATCACGCCAAACAGGATCCCGGTGCCAACGGTGAATCCCTTGACGATCCCATATGCCAGGATTGCCAGCCAGATGATCGTCAGCCCGGGAATGATATAGAATAGCAGCCCTATCAACCCCACCGCCATGACGGCGATGAGAACTGGCACGAACCAGCCGGAATTGGCGATGGTTTCCATCAGCGGATAACCTCAATGCCGCCCATCCATGGCAGCAGCACTTCAGGAACCCGGATCGATCCATCGGATTGCTGGTAGTTCTCTAAAATGGCAATCATCGTTCGCGGCATGCCCAGCCCGGAACCGTTCAGCGTATGCACCAGCCGGTTCTTGCTGCCATCCGCCGGTTTGTATTTGATATTCGCCCGCCGTGCCTGGAAATCACCTACATTGGAGACCGACGAGACTTCCAGCCATTCGCCGCAGCCCGCTGCCCACACCTCCAGGTCATAGGTGATCATCGAATTGAAACCTAAATCACCTGTGCACAGCCGCTTGATGCGGTAGGGCAGTCCCAGCCCGGCGCAGGTTTCTTCTGCTGCTGCAAGCATCTTTTCCAGTTCAGCCGGAGAGTCCTCCGGACGGCAGTAGGTATACATTTCTACCTTGTCGAACTGGTGCCCGCGCTTGATGCCTCTCACGTCGCGTCCGGCACTCATCTTCTCGCGCCGGAAACATGGGGTGTAAGCGGTAAATCGTTGAGGCAAACTGCTCTCCTCAAGCACTTCGCCCATGTACATCCCGGTGAGCGGCACTTCCGCGGTAGGCACCATCCACAGATCCTCTTCGATGTCATGGTAAAGGTTATCGATGAATTTTGGCAGCTGTCCGGCGCCATAAAGGGTTTCCGCCTTGACCATGAAGGGCGTGTAGCGTTCCACGTATCCCTGGCGGATGTGCAGGTCAAGCATCCAGGCGATGACCGCGCGCTGCAGCCTAGCCGCTGCGCCATTCAATATGTAGAAGCGCGAGCCTGTCAACTTGACGCCGCGCTCAAAATCGATGATGCCCAGTTTCTCACCCAGTTCCCAGTGCGCCAGGGGTTTGAAACTGAATTCGGGTAGTTTCCCCACAGTGCGCAGCACCACATTTTCGCTGTCGTCTTTGCCGTAAGGGGTGGTGGGGTCAGGCAGATTGGGGATGGAAAGCATCAGATAGCGCAGGTTCTCATCGACCGTTTTTACTTTTTCGTCGATCGCGCTGATGCGGTCGCCCACCTCGCGCATCGCGTTGATCTTCGATTGGCGTTCCGCTGCGTCTTTGGTCTGCGAGATCTCCTTGGAGACCACGTTGCGTTCCGCTTTGAGCTTCTCCACCTCGGTGAGCAGGGTCCGCCGTTCGCCATCCAGCGAGAGCACCTGGTCCACCTGGGCAGGGTCCATCTGCCGGTCAGACAGTGATTTGCGCACAATTTCGGGGTTTTCGCGGATCAGATTCAGTTCAAGCATTTTGCACCTCTGTTTTAATAGAATACGCCCCGTTCCTTTGCAGGACGAGGGGCGCCCGTGGTGCCACCTGCATTCACTCATTTTCATGAGCCTTTGAATGGCGGTAACGGCGCCACCGGCTTCCTTACGGCAAAGTGCCCCTGCGAAAGCAACCCACCATTGCGGTGACCGGGGTGGAAGGGATCTGCTCGAACCACCGGCTCGCACCGTGCGCCGGCTCTCTGGCGGTTTGCTCAGGTCTTTTTCCCCGGGTAGGGTTATTGGTTTGATTATACATGCCCCATATTGACTGTCAAGTATGGGTTACAATTATTGAGTATGGATGAGCAATTCCTGATCAATTCGGCTCAAAAAGGCGACCTTGATGCCTTCAACCGCCTCATCCTGGCTTACCAGGATATGGCGTATAACGTTGCCTATCGCATGCTTACTGATGAGGATCTCGCGGAAGATGCCGTCCAGAACGCGTTCATCTCAGCCTACAACAACCTTACATCTTTCCGCGGCGGGTCATTCAAAGCCTGGGTGATGCGCATGGTCACCAATGGCTGCTACGATGAACTGCGTCGTCAGAAACGCCGTCCGACCACACCGCTCGAGCCGCTCAACGATGAGGATGAGGAAACCGATTCTGCACCCTGGATGGCTTCCGACGATCCTTCAGCCGAAACCACCCTGGAGCAGGCGGAGCTGGAACACGCCCTGCAGCACTGCCTGGAGCAGCTGCCGCCGGATTTCCGCGCGGTGGTGGTGCTGGTGGATGTGCAGGGACTGGACTATTCAGAGGTTTCTGCCAGCGTCCGCACCCCGCTTGGCACGATCAAAAGCCGGCTGGCGCGCGCCCGCCTGAAGATTCGCGACTGCCTGCAGGGATTTCAGGAACTATTACCTGAGCAATTTCGTCTAAAGGGGGAGGCACAGGAATGACCACACCCCTTTCCAACAAGGATTACATGCTCATATCTGCCTACCTGGATGGGGAACTCGCTCCATCACAGCGGGCGGATGTGGAAAAGCACCTGGATTCCGACCTCCAATTTAGGGAAGCACTTGTAAGCCTGAAATACACCAAACGCTTGCTCAGCTCGCTGCCGCCGGTTCGCGCGCGGCGCAACTTCACGCTCACCGCTGATAAAGTAAAAAAAACCGCTAAATCACAGCGCTTCCAGCCTGCCTGGGGGATGGTTTCAGCTTTCTCTACATTAATGCTCATCGTGGTCTTTGCTGTTTCACGGTTTGCCCCCAGCATGTCAGCCATGCCGGCTGCTGCACCTCCGATGGCTATCGCTCAAGACAAAACCACCGCGATGGAAGCACAATCTGCCGAAGGCACTCCCACCCCCATGATCATCCTGTGGGCACCGCAGCGCGCCTATGGCATGGGCGGCGGGGGAGGCGTAGGTGGCGGTGAAGGTACTGGTGGCGGCGATGGCATGACCACCGGGCTTAAAAACACTGGCGTTGAGGCACCCATGGCTGCCGCTCCAAACCCGGCGGTGGCTCCCACGCTTTCCGCCACCGAGGGTCCTGCTCCTGCGTCCGCCTTTGACCCCTCCACATTGATCCTGGGCATCCCCGATGCTGCATCGCGCGGGCAGGTGGTCAATGCCGAAACAATGGATCATTTTGCCTGGTTGCGGGCAATTTCCAGCACCACCTGGCTGATGATCGCTTCCGGTGCGCTTGCCCTCATCGCTGCATTGCTTGCCATTTTCACCCGCCGGCGGTAACTTGACCGGTCATAACGCTTTCACCTATTGTCCCAAATGCGCCACTAAACTCGAACCCAAAACGATTCTGGGTGAGGAGCATGAGGTCTGCCCCGTCTGCGGCTGGACTCATTATGAGGATCCCAAGGTTGCCTGTTTAGCCTTGCTTGTAGAATCCGGTAAGGTGCTGCTGGTACAACGCACCATGCTGCCGTTCATAGGTCTGTGGTCGCTCCCGGCTGGTTTCGTCAACGCCTTTGAGCTCCCTGAGGATGCAGTGGTTCGCGAGGTTCTTGAGGAAACCGGTCTGGCTGTGCAGGTGGTTCGGCTTGAGACCGTTCTCTCAGGGCGCGAACATCCGCGCGGAGCCGATATCCTGCTGGTATACCAGGTGAAGCGGGTAGGGGGAGACTTGCACGCCGGGGATGATGCTGGCGATGCAGCCTGGTTTGATCTGGATGCGCTTCCTCCGCTGGCATTTGATTCCACACGTAAGATCCTCGACCTCGCAATAGCTTCTTCAAAATAAGAAGAAATCCCTTTCCTTGATGCGATGATACAATGGTATAAAGGTTGCAACCTTTCTCCTGAGGGTTGTACCATCCATACCTCAACAGGGAGTTCCCATGCCACAATCCAGGTATGAACGCGCCAGTTCCAAGCGAAAATCCACCAGCCAGTCTTCCCGCGGGCGAAGCTCATCCGGCAGCCGCAGCAGCAGCAAAAGCCGCGGCGCAGCCAGCCGCAGTTTTTCGATGAAGCCGCCGCAGTCCGCGCTCACCACCGATCAGAAGCTCAATTTTATCGGCGGGCTGCTGGTGCTGGTTGGCGTGCTGGTGCTGGTGGCGTTGTTCACCAGCAAGGATGGCGCGCTGACGGGGTGGCTTGCCAAGACCACCGGCCAGATCGCGGGGATGGGCGGGTTCATCATCCCCATTGCGCTGATTATTTTCGGCGTCTACCTGGTGCTCCGGAAATTCGACAAACTCCCGCATATCTCCGGCGGGCGCACTGCCGGGCTCATCCTCATCTACTTTAATCTGCTCACCTGGCTGCATGTCTTCAACAAAGGCGGCCGCGAGGCTGCCCTGGCGGGCAAAGGCGGGGGGCTCATCGGCTCCGGCATCGATACCCTGCTCAAGAGTACCCTGGGCAACGCCGGTGAGATCGTGCTGCTGGTTGCCTGGTTCCTCATCGCTCTCATTTTCATTATCGATATCTCCCTACCCGAACTGATCGGGCACATTGGTCTCCTCTTCAAGCGCAAAGCCGAGCCTTCTTATTCCACCGCCAGGCAGCAGCCGCTGCCGCGTGTTTACTCTTACGATACCGCGCCGTCACATGCTGATTCCGACCTGCCGGAGGGGTTCAACCCGCTTAATCTCGATGAAGAGGAACCGCAGCCCGTCACCCCGGTGCAGCGTCGTGAGGTTCCTGTGCGCCCCGCGCCGGTGAAAACCGCCAGCCAGCCGGAAGCAGCCGCCGTGGATACCTCCGCTTTCGCTGCCCCTACGGTGAAGATTGCCGTGGGCAAGCCTGAAGCCCCCTGGAAGATGCCGCTGGTGGCCGATATTCTCGACCCCGCCACCCCTTCCACCATCCAGTCGCATTACGATAAGGACCGCGCCCGCATCATCGAAGAGACGCTGGCGTCCTTTGGTGCGCCGGCGCATATTGTTGAAATTCACCGCGGTCCGGCGGTCACCCAGTTTGGAGTGGAACCTGACTTCATTGAGAACCGCGCCGGACGCACGCGCGTGCGTGTTGCCAAGATCGTTGCCCTCGAACACGACCTGGCGCTCTCGCTCGCCGCGCCCAGCATCCGCATCCAGGCACCGGTGCCAGGCAAGGGCTACGTGGGCATTGAGGTGCCCAACAGCGAGCTAAGTCTCGTCTCCCTGCGTGAATTGCTGGAAACCGAGACCTTCCGTAAGATCAAATCCAACCTGCGCTTCGCCCTCGGCAAGGATGTGGCTGGCAAGCCCATCTGTACTGACCTGGCGAACATGCCGCATCTGCTCATCGCCGGCACCACCAACTCCGGCAAGTCCGTGCTGGTCAATGCCATCATCACCTGCCTGCTGCTCAATAACACCCCCGCTGACCTGCGCCTCCTGCTGGTTGATCCCAAGCGCGTGGAGCTCACCGGCTACAATGGCGTGCCGCATTTGCTGGCACCCGTGGTGGTGGATGCTGAACGCGTAACCGGCGCCCTGCAGTGGGTACTTAAGGAAATGGGTCAGCGTTATCAAAAATTCTCCGATGCCAACGTCCGCAATATCGCCGGCTACAACGCCCTCGGGCAGGAGAAGCTCCCCTATCTCGTTATCGTCATTGATGAACTCGCGGATTTGATGATGCTGGCTCCCGAACAGACCGAGACCAGCCTCACCCGCCTGGCGCAGCTGGCGCGTGCCACCGGCATCCATTTGATCATTTCCACCCAGCGCCCCTCGGTGGATGTGCTCACCGGCTTGATCAAAGCCAACTTCCCTGCGCGCATCGCCTTCATGGTGGCGTCGAATACCGACAGCCGCGTCATCCTCGACCAGCCCGGCGCAGACCGCCTGCTCGGGCGCGGCGATATGCTCTACCAGGCACCGGACGCCCCCGCGCCCGTCCGCCTGCAGGGCGTGTACGTCTCCGACGCCGAGATCCAGCGCCTGGTGGATACCTGGAAAGTGATCGCCATGAACCGTTCCGCCCAGGGCGCTGCCATGCCCGAGACCCATACCGTTGAGATGATGCCCGCCGGTACCCCCCTCAAGCAGACGCCGCTCTTCGGTGAAGCCGAAGTGGGCGAGGACCCCCTGCTCAAGGATGCCACCGAAATCGTCCGGCGCGAGGGGAAAGCCAGCATTTCCATGCTCCAGCGCAAGATGCGCATCGGCTACACACGCTCCGCCCGCCTCATCGACACCCTCGAGGAGCAGGGCATCATTGGACCCCAGCAGCACGGCTCGCAGGTGCGTGAGATCCTCAACTACGGTGACGCTCCCGCCGTCGAACCTGATTCCCCAGCTGAATAACTGTATCTCACGCTGAGACGCGGAGTACGCGGAGAAAACCTTTAATAAAACAGGAAAAGCATGGATATTAATTTGATTACTGGCAAGATTCTAGATCGTTCAATGAAGATCCACCAGGATCTTGGACCAGGTCTCCTCGAATCTGTTTATGAGATGATTCTCGCCGAGAAGCTGAAGAATGCAGGATTGAAAGTAGAAGTTCAAAAACCGATATCTTTTACTTATGATGGTATTGAAATTGATAATGGTTTCCGTGTTGATTTACTGGATGAGGATAAAGTAGTTGTTGAGTTGAAATCCGTAGAAGCCCTCTCGCCAGTCCATCATAAGCAACTACTCACTTATCTCAAAATCCTGCATCTCCAGGTTGGTTTATTGATCAATTTCGGTGCTCCGACACTCAAGCAGGGATTTCACCGCATTGTGAATCATTATCAACAATGAATTACTCGGTTTTCCTCACGTAGGAACTTGTTTTCTCCAAATCTCAGCGTCTCTGCGTGAGTTTGGTCTATCGTACCCTGGGAGGTTTCCAGGGCTGCGCGAGTCGTTTTTGTGTTTTTTAGTTTCACATGAAAGATTTTTCCCCTGGCACTTGAATCCACATCGTCCCGATGTCCTACGTGAGGGCAAGTGTGCGTTCTCCGCATCTTAGCGGTTTACGAGTACCCTTGACGATTTTTCAAGGGCTGCGTGAAAGAACTGGTTTTTCCTTAGGTGTTACTCTGCGTTCTCTGCGCCTCTGCGTGAGGTTGATTTCCTCCTTGTAATATTTATGATAAATGTTATAATAATTATATAAATTATTCACCTGGAGGAACCATGAAAGCAACTGAGATCCTGATGGAAGAGCATGACGTGATTATCCGCGTCCTCGCCGCACTTGAGAAAGAAACCGCCAAAGCCAGAGCCGGTAAATCGACCCCGGAATTCTTCCTCGACGCCGCTGACTTCATCAAGGGCTTCGCGGATGGCTGCCACCACGCTAAGGAGGAGGGTGTCCTCTTCAAATACATGGAAGCTGCCGGCATCCCCTCGCAGGGCGGACCCATCGCGGTGATGCTCGCCGACCACGAACAGGGGCGCATGTTCACCCGCCAGATACGCGCCGCCGCCCAGCGCTGGCAAAGCGGTGACGTTTCCGCGATTGCCGATGTGGTCGAAAATGCCAGCGGGTATATCCAGCTGCTGCGCGGGCACATCATGAAGGAGAACAACATCCTCTTCCCCATGGCTGACCGCGCCATCCCCGCCGGCAAACACGCCGAGATCGACGAAGCCTTTGAGCACGTCGAGCACGAGGAGACCGGCGCCGGTGTGCACGAGAAGTACCTGGCGATCGCAGAAAAACTGGAAGCCATCGCCAACCAGTGACCTCGCTGAGCAAGACACAACAGACCCTGCGGGGTCTGTTTTTGTTTTACTGATTGAGGATATCCACCAGTTGCTCTTTTAATACAGGAAGATCTTCTTCAACCGTTTGCCACAACAACCTTGTATCCGTTTGGAAATACCCATGCACCAGGATGTGCCGTGTGCCGATGATTTTCGACCAGGCGATTTGATGGTGGGTCTTTTTAAATTCCTCGCTGACCTTGAAGGCAGCTTCGCCGATGATCTGAAGGTGGTGGATCACCCACACCTGTAGCATTTCATCCGCCTGCCCTTCGGCAATGCCGCGGGTCTTCTGCAAAATTTTATCAATTGCTTCAAGCATGTCCAGGCAGCGCTGACGGTCGTCTCTCATAAGTCAATCGCCTCTTTTAAAACCCTCTTGCGTATTTCTCCCCTCAAACCATTTTCAGTCACCAGGTCTACAGGCATTGCCAATGATTTTTCCAGGTCAAACTGCAGACCGCCGAGGTCAAACAGGCTCCGGTTGGCTTCAAGGTCCACTAGTAGGTCTAGGTCGCTGGTTTTATTCGCTTCTCCGCGCGCCACCGAGCCAAATACACGGATACGTTTCGCGCCATATTTGGCGGCGATCCTGTTGATCAATTTTCGTTTACCCTGCAATTCGATGTAATTCATACTCCTATTATAGCGAAATTCAACCTAAAAGGGGATATCAGACCATTCTCTTCCCCATGGCTGACCTTGCCACCCCGCCGGCAAACCCGCCGAGCTCGACGAAGCCTTTGAGCACGTGGAGCACGTGGAAACCGGTGAAGGGGTTCATGAAAAGTACCTCGCGCTCGCGGAGAAACTTGAAGCGCAAACTATAAACTAACACCTCAACAAACCTTCAAACAGACCCTTACCCAGTCTGTTTTTGAATATTCTGGTAGAGAATACTCAGTCTGGTTGCTTATCCGGTCCGATTCTGTTATAATAACCTAAAATATAGGTTATATAACCGAAATAATAGGTGATGTGATGATAGAACCAATCCTTGGTTCAGGAAACGCTGAAAGGGTGCTGGTATTTCTCAATGTAAGGTCAATGGGAAATGCCTCGGAAATTGCCACTTACTTTGATGTCAGTCTGAGCCCCATTCAAAACCAGTTGGCGAAATTTGAGAACGGGGGCGTATTGGTCAGTTTCCTCGAAGGGCGCACGCGTGTTTTTCAATTCAATCCCAGTTATCCATTTTTACCTGAGCTGAGAGCTCTGCTGGACAAAGCCTTCAAATTCTATCCGCCGGAGGAGATCGAAAGACTGAAGATGAACCGGCGCAGGCCCAGGCGGACGGGGAAACCTTTATGAAACCCATTACCAGAATGACCCAGGCTGAGATGGCTGCCTTTGTTCAGGATCACCTGCAAGCGGTTGGTATCATGGTCGTTTTATCCGGCGGTGCCGCTGTCGCATACCGCACGGAAAACCGCTACGTCTCCTATGATATCGACCTGGTGAATATCTACATGGTTGCGAGAAAAAGAATTGACGAGGCGATGCGTACGCTTGGATTTGACGAGGAGGGACGGTATTTCAAACACCCCGAATCGCAATGGTTCATTGAGTTTCCGCCCGGTCCGTTGACTGTTGGCGTAGAGCCGGTTGGGAAGGTGGATGAGATCCAGCTGCCCACTGGGATATTGAGAATCCTCTCAGCGACGGATAGTGTTAAAGATCGATTGGCAGCGTTTTACCACTGGGGCGATGAGCAGTGTTTGCGCCAGGCAGTGCTCATCAGGCAAAATGCCGAAGTGGACCTGCAGGAGGTGGAACGTTGGTCGATTGTGGAAGGCAAATTGGCTGAATTCCAGCGCTTCCTGGCTGAGAAGTGAACTGCTTTGCTCGACGCTGCCTTTGAGCACGCGGAGCACCGGGAAACCGGCGCTGGCGTGCATGAGAAGTACCTGGCGCTCGCTGAAAAACTGGAAGCGCAAGCAGCGAGTTGAGCCTGGTGCAAAGATTAAAACAGACCTGTAAAGGTCTGTTTTATGATAGATTCATTCAATCCCTTGTTAAAACCGCAGGATCTCCAATGAGGGTATTCCACCTGTCCATTTCACTTCATACGCCGCGGCACATTGAATGCACAACAACTGGGTTACTTCCTTTTCCACGGTGATGATCTGCCCGCAATAGGCACATTCCAGGTTGTCATTAGCTTTAGGAGCCTCCGGTTCTTCAGATGAGCCAGGGATGAGCTTGCCGCAAAACTGGCAAAAATGGGCTTCAGCGAGGTTTTTCCGCCCGCAGTGAATACAATAGATTTCAGTGCTCATTTGTTCTCTCCCGCGTCTGTTTTTTCCACCTGAGATGCTCGCAACTCCCCGAGTTCAGCCTCCCGCGTTTTGATTTCCTCCATGAGCTTCAAGGTCCCACTCTTGCCTGAGGCGACCATTAGCACAAAGCCGATCAGGAAAACTGGGATTGAAACAACAAAAAGGATCGGGTCGATATTCTTTGAACGGAATAATTTGAATACCAGGTTGTCGAGGAATGGAAATATCATCATGACCAGTCCAAGGAGCAGGATTACAAGCCCTCCCTTCCGTCGGCTGATCCGATCCTTGAGCTGCATGATTTTCACATGGATCGTTGTTTCCAACCGCGCAATCCGCTCATTTTTCTCTGCCCGGGCAGCGGCAAGTTTTTGTATCTCAGGGTCTTTTTCAGGGAAGGTTGGCGGCTTGACCGCTGCAGCATCATCTGCAAGGATATAATCCTGTTCTCTTTCACGGAGGGCTGTGCTTGGGGCAGGGGTTACCGTCAGGTATCCATCGCCGGTTAGGATGGAATAGGTTAGCCCGCAGGACGCGCAGGTGGTGGTGCCTGTGGTTTTAACCACCGGTAAGCGTCGTCCGCAATTGCCGCACCGCAGCGTGTAAATCTCACCGCCTGCCAACTGTATGGGATGCGGACGCACCATCTCAACCCCGCATGCGATGCAGGTTTCCGCGGTCAGCAGGTTTTGCGCTCCGCAATTTGAACAAAAGATCATACTCGCTTCAGTTAGGGTTGGCTCTGGGGTGGTCATTGATCTCCTATGGGATGCACTTGTTGGGGACCCAGCCTTGCCCGTAACCGCTGTCGCAAAGCGTTACGCCGCCGCTGGTGCTGCAGCCGGATTTCTGCCTCAGGGTCACATCACACCAGCTGTATCCTGATTTAGTCGAATATCCGTTGCTGCTGGAACAACTCCCGATGGAAGAGAACATGCGGTTCACTTCTGCACAACTGGTGGTTGAGCCGCTGCTTGAGGAGCCGCTGGAGGAAAGGATTCCTTCAACCTTATCCAAAAACCCCCGCGGGTTGATGATGATACTCGCTGCGATTACCAGCATGACGATCGTAAAGGCTGCCCAGAAGATCATTCCGACAGTGTTCGACGCAGCCTTAACAGGAACAGCGGCAGGAATGGCGGGCGCTTCTGCCCCAAGGATGGGACCGACCGGGGCTTGCGCTGTCCCCCATTGCGCCGGCATGACCTTTGTAGGCGGAGTTGGCGGGGCAATGCGCACCGGCTGCGGGCGCGGGTGGTAGGGTCCCCGTTCCAGCCAGGCGCGGTAAACCCGTTTGGGGCGGTTTTGCCCGTATTGAACGGGTCTCCCTGCGCGCAGATTGCGCGGCCATTGCCGGCGACAGTTCCAGCAGTAAACGCTGGCAGCATCGGCAGGCACGAGGATGGACATGCCGCAGGTACAAATGTGAAAAACATATCCACTGGTCATTTACCCCTCCTGTGATTTGGTATTGTAATTATAGTATTTTCTGAATTTTTATTTTTAGTACCAAACCTCATATTCTCCGCTGTTGTTTTATGTTATTAATTGTTTTCACGGACTGGTTCAAGCTTTACCTGGTTAACCACCCCCGCCGGCAAACACGCGGAGATCGATGTTGCCTTTGACCACGTGGAGCATCGGGAGACTGGCGCCGGCGTGCGCGAGAAGTACCTGGCGATCGCTGAGAAACTGGAAACCACCGCCAACCAGTGACCTCGCAGAGCGAGGCACAACAGACCCTGAGGGGACTGTTGTGATTCTACTCTCCTAAACCCAACTCTGGAAAATGAGAGTGGGTTAATTGATCTGCTATGATGATTAGAGAAAATTCGAAAAACAAGGTATTATTAATTATCTTTTTTGCATAACAAAATCTTTGCGTGAAGGGCAACTTGGTTATTCATGGTAAAACCTTTCTTAAAATGGGCAGGTGGTAAGAGTAGTTTATTGTCGCAATACGTAAAATTTTTCCCGAAAGAGATTCACAATTACTTCGAGCCTTTTCTAGGCGGGGGGGCAGTCTTTTTTTACCTAATTACAAATGGGAGAATTAAAGGTCATGTAACATTATCAGACACAAATAGTGAATTAATCAATGTATATCAAGTAATAAAAGACGATGTAAAGGAACTAATAAGTGCACTTGATGAATTGCGGAGTCGTCATTCACACGATTTTTTCTATGATGTTAGGAACTGGGATCGATTGGGAAAAACGAGCAGTAAAGTAAAACTTGCAGCTAGAACTATTTATCTTAATAAAACGTGTTACAACGGTTTATATAGAGTTAATTCCAAAGGTTTTTTTAACGTACCTTTAGGTAGGTATTCAAAACCTCAAATCTTCGATGAAGAGGAGCTAATTAATGTAAGTAGATTACTACAAAATGTCGAAATTATGACTTGCGATTATCTTTCAATTCAACATAAAGTAAAAAAAGGGGATTTTGTCTATCTAGACCCTCCTTATCATCCATTATCTTCAACTTCTAATTTTACGTTGTATACTCAAAATGGCTTTTCCGTAGAAGATCAGGTTCGCCTAAGTGAGTTCTTTGAGACACTTAACAAACTTGGTGTGTTTTGTATGGAAAGCAATTCAAGTTCACCTTTTATCTTGAATTTATATAAGAATTACAATTGTATTGAAATACTTGCAAATAGATCTATAAACTCTAATGCGTCTAAGAGGAAAAAAATAGCTGAGACTCTAATTCTTAATTATTGATGAGCTTTGCTTTTCCATCAATTAAGGCATATGTATGTCGATATACTATGAGAGAGAAAATATGTCAAAGAATGATACCGCTTGGGGGCATTTCATACGGGAAAAAAAGGTATTAGAACAACTTTATTCGCCAGGATATTTATATATTTCCGCTGATGAACTGAAGGATATAACACATAGGGAGCCAAGGCTCTTAGCAAAGCAAGATTCCCTAGCGCAAAGACCCAGAGATTTTAGAGAAAACCAAATCGCAATATTCCCAGTTAAAAACGGACAATATATTTTGTTTCGAGACACGAAGTGTAGATCTTTTTATCGTTTTTCTGAGAAAGAATTATCATTACCTGTAAAGACATATTATTCCAAAGTTGATCTGAATATGTTTGATGCCTATCCTGGAAGTAACTGTTTATCAGAGTCACAAGCTATAGATTTTGCATATTTATCATCACTTTTGCGAACGTTTACAGGTGAGCAACATTTAGATTTGGTTATTAGAGGTAGATTATTTTCTGGGTCTTTCGATTTTATAATTCCGGATTTAAATCATGAAGTTCATGTTAATGGTGTACAAATAGAAGTCGATGCAGGTTATGAAAGTAACAAAGGTATTTATTTAATTGAAGCAAAAAAGGGGAAGCGGGACGATTTTCATATAAGACAACTTTACTACCCATATTTAGAATGGACTCACAAATCAAAAAAAGAGATACATACAATTTTCCTTGTGAACACAAATTCAAAATATTACATTTATGAATTCCTTTTTTCTGAAAAATTTGGAGATTTGGTTTTGAGTAAATCTATTTGTGTAATGGTAAATGAATCACCTATTGTTGAATTAAGCATTTCTAAGATAATAAGAAATCCTAAAATAATCAAAGAAAACCAAATTCCATTTCCCCAAGCTAATGATTTGGATAAAGTAATTGACCTGATTTCTTTACTTTCTTCAGATAGAATGAACAAATATCGAATCTCAGATTTTTTCGAATTTGAAGACCGGCAAGGAGATTATTATGCAAATGCAGCAATGTATTTGGGATTTGTTTCAAAGGAGAATACGGACTATTTCCTTACGCCTTTAGGTTATAGACTAGTTGAGTTGAAATCACAACAAGAACGAACTTCAGTTATTATCGATCAAATTTTCCAGCATAATATTTTTGTTCGATCATTTGAATTGCTTGTAAAAAAGGGATTAGATTTTTCGAAGTTAAGTGATGCAGAGATTGGGCAAGTAATTCAAGAAAACACTAATCTTTCAGGTTCTACGCCCTTACGGCGTGCATCAACAGTAAGGAAATGGCTTGAGTGGGTTACCCAAAATTCAAAGATTTGTTAATAGGTCGATGAAAGGAAAGTCAAATGCCAAAAGGTAAATTTATTACTTCTGAGGAAATTTCGTTTGAAGACCTTTTTCAAAATTTTTATTCAATCCCTAGTTACCAAAGGGAATATGTTTGGACGAACCATGATGTGGAAGGTTTTTTTACAGATATATATGAATCTTTTTCTTCAAAGAAGGATGACCAAAAATCCAATTATTTTATTGGTACTATGGTTGTCTGTCCTGATGGGGAGAATTGTTTCGAAGTAATTGACGGGCAACAAAGGATCACTACAACATATTTATTTTTGTGTTGCCTCAAAGAATATTTAATTAAGTATGGTCAAAAAATTAAGACTCTTGAAGGGCAAATTTTCGATTCTAAAATTGATGAATTTGGAAATGAGAATGAACTTTATCGATTAACACTACAATACTCAGATAGTCAGGGTGTTCTCCTTAAAATTGCATCAGATGGAATTTCAAAAATTTCTGGAAAACAAACTAAATCTGTAGAAAATATCATTGCAGCATATCAATGGATAAAAACTTTCTTAAATGAAAAATTTGGTGATAATTTCGTCCTAGCAAAACGATTTTATGCTTTTGTTACCCAAAATGTAATTATTGTAAGAATTGAGACTTCAAACGTTAATGAAGCATTAAAAGTTTTTGAAACAATGAATGCAAAAGGCGTTGGTCTAAATGCTATGGACCTACTAAAAAATTTAATATTTATAAAATCTTCACAAGATCAATTTGAAGGTTTAAATTCTAAATGGAAAAAACTAATTGATACACTCTATGAAGTAAAAGAGAAGCCATTACGTTTTCTACGATATTTTATTATGGCCAGGTATCCAGGAAAAGACCTTGTACGAGAAGATGATATTTATGACTGGTTCGTAAAAAATACTAAAAAATGTGGGATTGATTCATCTCCGATAGGATTTGTTGACACGTTAACGAATTATGTCGATGCATATGTTAATTTTGTTAAAGGGTTAAATAGAGATGGAAGTGAAAATCGATACTTGCAGAATGTTGTCATGTTGAGTGGCTCAGCTCGTCAACACTTATTATTATTGCTTGCATGTAAAGATTTGGAAAAAAGTGTATTCCAAGAATTTTGTAAGGAAATCGAGAATCTGTTTTTTTGTTTCTTGGTTTCTCATACAGTCACTCGTGAATTGGAACAAAAATTTCTTGATTGGGTCCCAAAAATTCACTCTATCACAAATCTCGATCAATTGCACGAGTTTGTTCGTAACCAAATACTCCCAGAAAAAAATAATATAAGTAAAAGAGTCCTTTTAGCTATAGACGAAATTTCAGAAGAAACCATGCAGCAATATCGTTTAAAATACATATTAGCTAAATTATCACAGTATATAGATATTATTGCCTTCTGAGATAATAAATTCGGAAACTTAGATGTATACCTAAATAAGGACGTCGAGATTGAGCATATTCTACCTCAATATCCTTCTCCAGAAATCATAAGTTCATTCGATCAACCTGATGTAATATATTCCTTTATTCCGAAGCTTGGTAATCTCTGTCTTCTTGAAAAAACTATAAATGCTTCGATTCAAAATAAACAATATAGTGAAAAAGTTAAGGGGTATAACCAATCAAATTTCTTATTAGTAAAATCCTTGGTGAGTGACCTAAAAATGGGTAAAAATACTGCTTTCAACCGTGCAGTAAAAGAATTAATGAAGTTTGAAAATTGGGATTCCAAATCTATTACCAATCGCCATTCTATGTTAAAAAGGATTGCAATTAAGGTTTGGGATATACCCAATTCTTAGTTAATTATTAAAGATGGAACTTAATAAGGTTGGTTATTACCAGTGCATTTTATTTGATGGTATCCTTTTCCTTTTTAGGTTAACACGCAGTTATGAAGGTTTTACCTAATCACTATATAGGGGTTATCTTTGTATGTTATGGGAACATTAAATTAACTTGACATAACAGAAAATATGTTCTATAATAAGAGCCTGAATCCACAGGCTCTTTTCAAACCCATTAGCCATTTGTTTTATTTGAATTGAATCTTATTGAAACTCAATATCAATTCAAATCACACCATTATTCGTTTCTATTCGTTCCTATTTTTAAAACAAAAAACGAATGCGGTTTATGTGAGAAGAAACCCGCATAATAACGAAAACCCGGGAGTTACCCGGGTTTGGTTGTGGTATTAGTAAATTGCTTTCTCTGTGTTCTTAGCGTTCTCTGCGTACCCTGATCGGTTTCCATCAGGGCTGTGCCACTGTGTGCGATGATTTACAATCCCGCGGCATTCCGTAAAGCCTCGGCTCGATCCGTCTTCTCCCAGGAGAAGCCCTGGTCCTCGCGCCCGAAGTGCCCGTAAGCCGCCGTCTTGCGGTAGATCGGCTTCCTCAGATCCAAATCGCGGATGATGGCACCGGGGCGCAGGTCGAAGTGCTCTGCGATCAACTTCGCGATCTTCTCGTCGCTCACCTTGCCGGTGCCGAACGTTTCCACGTTGATGCTGAGCGGGTGCGCCACCCCGATGGCGTACGCCACCTGGATCTCGCAGCGGTCTGCCAGCCCGGCAGCCACCACGTTCTTGGCTACCCAGCGGCACGCATACGCCGCGGACCTATCCACCTTGGTGGGGTCCTTGCCGCTGAAAGCGCCGCCGCCGTGCCGGCCCATGCCGCCGTAGGT
>CAYRXB010000013.1:0-66024 GCA_964428125.1 uncultured Anaerolinea sp. | reverse complement strand
TGTGAACATCACTGCTGAGGTGCAACGCTGCGTGGAAGAGTCGGGGGTGCAGGAGGGGCTGGTGCAGGTGAACCCCATGCATATCACCGCCAGCGTGTTCATCAACGATGACGAAGGCGGGTTGCACCGCGATTACGACGCCTGGCTGGAGAAGCTTGCGCCGCACGAGCCGGTGGCAGGCTACCTGCACAACCGCACCGGAGAAGACAACGCCGATGCGCACCTCAAGCGCCAGGTGATGGGGCGCGAAGTGGTGGTCGCCATCACCGAAGGCCGGCTGGACCTGGGCACCTGGGAGCAGATCTTCTACGGCGAGTTCGACGGCGGACGCCGCAAGCGCGTGCTTGTCAAGATCATCGGCGAATGACCGGGCTATTTCTCACCAATTGACAATTCGGATACAATTAGAAATATGGACCCGCAAGTGATCAAAGAAGAAACGCAATATATCATTCATGACTTACTCCAGTCGCGGAATAAGGATGACATCATCCGCGAAGTGTGCTGGCGTAACAAGTGTACCTGGGCAGAAGGCGAATACCTGGTGGATCGCGTGCAGCGTGAAAACAAGAAGACCATCCAGCAGGAAAAGAGCCCGCTGCGCATGTTCATCAGCATCTCAGCGGTGGCGGTGGGCTTGTTCTGGCTGGGGACCCTGGTGTTCCAAATGGTGCCCCTGCTAGTCGCGTATGCCCAGAAGAACGGCGGGCTGCAGGGGTTCACCTACCCCGGCGATACTTTCCGCCTGGTACTGGAGCTGGTGTCTTCACTGGTATTGATCCTGTACGGGGCTATCCTGACCTCCCAGCAGCTTAAAACCATTCGCGGCTGAACAGCACATGAACCGCATCTATTTCGGCGATAACCTTGAAATATTACGCTCGCTGCCCTCAGCGAGCGTTGAGTTGATTTACATCGATCCGCCATTCAACACAGGCAAAGTGCAGGCGCGCACTCAGTTGCGTACCGAACGCTCTGAAACTGGGGATCGTACCGGCTTTGCCGGTCAGCGTTACACCACCACTCGCATCGGATCAAAATCCTATGAGGACATTTTTGATGACTTCCTCGAGTTCCTTGAACCGCGCCTGGCGGAGGCGTATCGCCTTTTAACCCCCAATGGCAGCTTGTACTTCCACATCGATTACCGTGAAGTGCATTACTGCAAGGTGCTATTAGATCAGATCTTCGGCCGCAGCAGTTTCCTTAATGAGATTATCTGGGCGTACGATTATGGCGCGCGCACAAAGAAGAAGTGGCCAGCCAAGCACGATAACATCCTATGGTACGCCCGTGACCCGGAGAATTACATTTACAACGTTGACGCCATTGAGCGCATCCCCTACATGGCGCCGGGGCTGGTGGGACCCGAGAAAGCCTCCCGCGGTAAGTTGCCCACTGACACATGGTGGCACACGATCGTGCCCACCAATGGGCGTGAAAAGACCGGGTATCCCACGCAGAAACCCCTTGGCATCCTGCGGCGGATCATCATGGCATCCTCCACTCCCGGCGGCGTGGTGCTGGATTTCTTCGCCGGAAGCGGCACCACCGGGGCAGCCTGCCTGGAACTGGGACGGCAGTTCATACTCGTCGATTCGAATATACAAGCGCTGGAGACGATGGCGAAACGCTTTGAAGACACACCGAACATTGATTGGATCGGTTACAAGCCTGGAGCTAAAGATAAAGGGTCACAATAAACAAGGGAGAGTTGAACATGACGACAAAAGCACCCATTCTGGAATTCGATGAAGACCGCACCAGTATCTTAATGCCCAATCCTTATCAGATTGGGGTTGGGATTCCCGTGCCAAACCGCGTTGTGTTGTGCTTTTTCCAGGACGTAATTACAGAACTCCTTGAGAAAGGTGAACTAACTCTGCTCGGAAACCTCAAATCTGAAAGTGGGAAACACCCGGTTTATTCTTATGTATATGATGGACAGAAGATCTCCATCTTTCATCCGGGGGTTGGAGCGCCGCTGGCTGCTGCGTTCATGGAGGAGTTGATCGCCTGCGGAGTGACAAAGTACATGGTATGTGGTGGTTGCGGGGTGCTCAACAGGGAAATCGAAGCTGGACACCCGATGATTCTGACCTCAGCAGTACGCGATGAGGGAACCTCTTATCATTACCTGCCTCCTGCCCGTGAAGTGAAACCATCCGCCAGGGCGGTTGAGATGCTTGAGAAAACGCTGCAGGAATCCGGCATCGAATACCGGCTGGCAAAAACCTGGACGACAGATGCGATCTACCGCGAAACCCCCGGTCGACGCCGCGAAAGGGTAGCCGAAGGCTGCGATGTGGTAGAAATGGAAGCGGCTGCGTTCTTCGCGGTGGCAAAATTCCGCGAGGTAACGCTTGGGCAGATTGTCTACGGCGGTGACCTTGTTGTTCCCGATGGCTGGGATGGACGAGCCTGGCACAAGCGAACTAATGACCGCCGCCTGATGTTTGATCTGGCAGTAAAGGCTCTGATAAAACTTTAACTTTACTTGGCGGAAAAGTTAGCACTGAGCACACGCACCTGCTCTGCAGCATGGTAGGAAGAGCGCACCAGGGGAGCGCTTTCCACCCATTTGAAACCAATCTCCAGCCCGAATTGTTTCAATTCTGAGAATTCTTCGAGCGTGTAATATCGCTCGATAGGGATGTGACGGCGGCTGGGCTGCAGGTACTGCCCGATGGTCAGGATATCCACGTCCCAGGTTCGCAAATCGCGCATTACTTCCTTGATTTCTTCGATGGATTCACCTAGCCCCACCATGATCCCAGACTTGGTGAGCACCCGGGGGTCCAGCCGTTTGGCGTTTCGTAATGTTGCTTCAGACCATTCGTAATGGTCCTGCGGCTGCACTTTCTTAAATAACGAGGGGACAGTTTCAATATTGTGGTTGAGGATATCCGGATGGGCATCCATCACAATCTTTAAGGCATCGACGTTGCCCTTGAAGTCCGGGATAAGAACTTCAACAGAACAGCCCCGTTGCAGTTCACGGATGCGGCGGATGACGGCAGCAAAGATGGAAGCGCCGCCATCTTCCAGTTCATCCCGGTTGACGGAAGTGATCACTGCATGTTTAAGCTGCATGGCTTTAACAGCCTGGGCAACCCGTTCTGGTTCTTCGAGGTCTAGGGGTTCCGGTTTACCATGTTTCACATCGCAAAATCGGCAGGACCTGGTGCAAATGGCTCCAAGCATCAAGAAGGTGGCGGTGCCACTCCCCCAGCATTCTCCCATATTCGGGCAGGCCGCTTCCTCGCAGACTGTATGGAGAGATTTCCTGCGCATCAACGTTTGAAGACTCTCGTATCCCTCACCACCGACAGCTCGGACTTTGATCCAATCCGGGCGGCGTAATGGACGAGGGGTTTCAGGGGTCTGCTGCAGGCGGTCACGAGTCGGGTTATTGGTCATGGTTGCTCCTGCGCAATTATAACTGCTGAAACAAAAAACCGCAGAATCACTCTGCGGTTTTGGAAGTAATAGTGATTTTAATCGGTTCTGAGACGGTAGCCAAGCCGGTCAACGTTTTCGATGATCTCACGGTTTGCCTGGATCCCGGTGAATTCATTACGTAAAAGATAAACCAGGTATTTCAAGCGATTACGCGCCGAGACGTTATTTTCGCCCCAAATGGCATTGAGGATTTCATTGTAAGTTGCCACATGCGGGGCTTTTCTGGCAAGGTATGCCATCACCTCGAACATTTTTCCAGTCAGTTGAATGCGTTTTCCGTGGTAAGTGATCTCCTGGGTATCGAGGTCGACCAACAACTCGACATTCGAAAACGCAATGCGATTGATAACCTTGGGTTTGCCCGCACGACGGAGAACGGCGTTCACACGTGCCTTAACTTCAGAATGGTCAAAAGGTTTGGTGATGTAATCGTCGGCACCGTTCTCGAGCGCCTTCACGATGAATTGGGTTTGGGTTAACGCGGAAACCACGATAACAGGCAGGTCATTCACCTTTTGGATGCTTTTGAATGTTTCCCAACCATCCATTCCCGGCATCATCAGGTCGAGCATAACCAGTGAAGGTTTGATCTGGTTAATTTTTTCAAGCGCTTCTTTACCGCTCGTTGCCCCTGAGACATCATGCCCATCTCTTAGCAGCACCTGTTTGAGGAGCATCACAGTATCAGGCTCGTCATCCACCACAAGGATACGCTCGCGAACTTTAGGATTTGACCGATCTAAATCAATGCCTGGTTGATTTTTCCCGGAGTCTTCGATTGGTATCAAGGATAATTTCCTTTATGAGGTCATTACCAAAAAATTACACCTAAAAAATATTATAGCAGGTGTATCAAGTGTTTATCCGCTGATTATTTCACTGTGTTATACTGCCATTACTATGCTTGTTCTGGTTTCAACACCCATCGGCAACCTGGGAGATATCTCACAACGCGCTCTGGCAGCACTTGAGACTGCAGATGTGGTGGTTAGTGAAGATACCCGGAAAACCGGATTTTTACTCACCCATTTTGGGATTAAAAAACCTCAAATATCATTTCGAGAAGACAATGAAGAGAGAGCTCTTCCAAAAGTTGTAGAGCTCCTGGAACTTGGCAAAAATGTGGCGTTGGTAACAGATGCCGGAACCCCATCCATCTCTGATCCGGGTTTCATCCTTGTGCGAAGCGCCATTCAGAAAGGGTTTGAGATCACAGCCATCCCCGGACCAACTGCCCTTATCATGGCATTAACGCTCAGCGGACTTCCAGTTCATAGTTTTACTTTCCGAGGGTTTCCGCCACGGAAGAGTGGTCCCAGGCGGCGCTGGCTTGAAGTTGACGCAGTTTCTCCCCATACATTGATTTTTTACGAGAGCCCATACCGTCTGCAATCATTTTTGGAGGATGCCCTGGTTGTCTTCGGAGACAGACCTGCTGTGCTTGCCAATGATCTGACAAAAAAGTTCGAAACCATCCATAGGGGAACCATCCGTGGATTGATCGATCAATTGCCCAAAATGGATTTACGGGGCGAATATTCGATTGTGATTGCAGGGGCTGGAGTGACCTGGCAGGAAGCAGAATGATCAACCGGAAATCAGGTTGAATTTGGTTCCCCGGTCGTAGAAATCTTCATTTTCAGCATGTTTTAACTTAGCCACAACCCAATAGGTAACCGGGGTCATCACTGCCTCGATGAAGGTTTTGAAGATGTAATTGGTTAATACCAGGGTTACATAGATTTCCCAGGGAAAAACACCTGCCAGACAGGCAATGGTGACAAAAATCACAGAGTCGATGGCTTCCCCCACGACGGTACTGCCAATTGTCCTGACCCATAAAAACCGGCCGTTTGTTGCCACCTTGAGTCTGGCAAGGATTACTGAGTTGGCGAACTCTCCCGCCAGGTAGGCAGCCAATGAAGCTAGAACGATTCCTCCGGTGCTAATCCCTCCCAGCACATTATTGTAGGCTGTTTGCCCGGTCAATGCTTCCCAGGCTGCTTCACCGGGCATGATGCGAACCAACCACAGTACAAACGAGGTGAGGGCAAGGCAGGCAAAACCTGTCCAGATAACGCGCCTGGAGCGGCGAAATCCGTAAACCTCGGTTAAGACATCCCCAAAAATATAACTGATTGGGAAGAGGATTGTACCTGCATCGAATGCAAGAGGGATCTTTCCTATTGAGATACCCCAATCCACGATCTTTGCAGACGAGGCGATATTGCTCACGATAAGAACCGTAACAAAAATTGCCATAATGGTATCGAAATAGCGATACACACGAGGAGAAGTTGATGAAGTTGCTTGCCTGGATTCCATAGGTTTCGTTCCTAGTATAATCGAAATAATGACACCGAGGTCCGAACGATGCATAGATTCTTTCTATCACCAGATCTAATCCAATCTGATCACCTGGTTTTTCCAAGTGAGACTGCTCATCAAATTAGCCGGGTTCTCCGGCTTGACGCTGGCAAAACGGTTCAGGTACTCGATGGACTGGGCAATGAATACCTGGTTGAGCTGGATCATGTGGGGGAGGATGGGGTTTCGGGTAAAGTGGTCGAATCAAAAAAAACAGACACTGAACCACAAGTGTTTGTGCGTTTGCTGGTTGGTCTGACTCAGCGAGAGAAATTCGAGTGGATATTGCAAAAATGCACCGAGATTGGCGTTTCGGCTTTTGTCCCCATGATCACTTCACGCAGCCTGGTACAAAAACCGGATGAAGTTGCCAATAAATACCCGCGCTGGCAGAAGATCATTCGCGAGGCAGCAGAACAGAGTCACAGAGGCATTATTCCGAATTTGGAACCGGTGCAGTTTTTTAGTGAAATTGTGAATAACCGACTCACTTCTGACACGGCAGGCTTGATTTTTTGGGAAGAGGAACACCAAACCAGGTTGAAAAAACTTATGGAAGGAATATCCAATCAACAATTCAACCTAATGGTGGGTCCGGAGGGAGGATTTACCCCGGATGAGGTTAGCCTTGCCCAACAGGCTGGTTATAAGAGCGTCAGCCTGGGGAAAAGGATCTTAAGGCTTGAAACGGCTGCTTTGTTTGCTGCCGGACTGGTGATCTTCGAACTCGAGTAATTATTGATAACGTCGATAATCCAGGTTCTTTAAGGATTGCTGGAGCATTTTTCCTCTGCCGAGGAATTGACCTTCCTCGCTCATGACAAAAAATACAGTGGTCTCTTTGCCAGGTTGGCCAGCCATTGGCAGGTCATTGCCTTTCATCCACAGGCTTTTTTGATCGGTTGAGAGAGTAAGGATTGATAATGTGCTTTTTTTGGCAAAGCGTGCTGCCCACTCGAAAGTCGGTAAAATCCCTTCCGGACCAGTTGAGCACAGGGTCAAACCAGCTGACTGGACAGGTAATGATCGGAATCGCTCCAATAGCAGCTGTGGAAAAACGAAGACTTTGTCATCCCTCTTCACCAAAATCCGCATATTTTGTTGCAGGTAACTCTCAAGGGGAAACCCAAATGAGTTTTCAAATTGAGATGAAAATCGTGATTGTTCATTGGATGATAATTCGAAAAAACCAGCGTTCTCCATTGAGTGCGAGGGCGGGGTTTTGCCTCTTATTTCCATCGATGAGATTTTTCTGAACTTGCAGGCAAAGAATCCTGCTGTATCGTAGCGATGCGGCCAGAGCCTTATGGTTTTTTGCATTTCCTGGTTGGATTCTGTTGTGCTGATCCCGGGAGCAGGCATAGGAAGATGAACCTGGGCATCTTCGAGTTGAACTGAATCACCAAATTTGGACAAGATAGCCTCAACAACACCTTCATCTTCTTCCTGAGCCAAAGTACAGGTGGAGTAGACCACTTCGCCACCAATACGGGCAGCCTTTAAAGCGCTGGTGAGAAGGTTGATCTGCCTTTTAGCGAGGTTTTGAGTCTCTTTTGCGGTCACTGGTCGAAGAGGATGCGATTCCGTGGTCCTTAAACCCTGCATGCTGCAAGGGGCGTCAATTAAGACACGATCGAAAGTTTCCGGGAACCAGTTGCCAAAGGACTCTCCGGGAAAACGCGTGACAGCTGTGTTTTCCGCCCCCCAGTGTTGAAGTACGATCCTTAGAGCCTGTATGCGTCCCTGGCTTGAATCATTGGCGAGGATCAAACCGCAGTCATTCATCTGGCTGACCAGGTGGGTGGTTTTTCCACCGGGTGAGGCTGCCAGGTCAAGGGTGAGCATCCGTGACGGGTCAGACTGGCTGAACAACTCCACCGGCAACATGGAAGAGGCTTCCTGGATATAATAATCGCCATTTTTGTATTCTATGGTCTCACTGAGCAGGGGACCTTGCCCAGTGACCCCTCTGAAACCGGACGGGCAAAAAGGGATTTGCGATAATTTCCAACCATAACGGGTGGATAACTCATGTACAAATGCCAGATCCCTTTTTATCAGGTTGATCCTCAGGGATGGAATTACTGGCTGATCGACAATATCAGATAAAATCTTGAATTCTTCAGGACTAACCATGGACTGGAATCGCGCGAGTTGGTCTGCAACCAGTTCGCGTTCATCAAGGTTTGGCTTGTCTTTTTTTTGTTTTCTTTTCATAATCCCTTGTCGATGCAAAAAACAATTTCTGTTTCGAAAAGTATTTCATCCACTGTCCACGGAAGTCCTGCAATGGCTTGCTTTACCAGAATCCGCTGACCTTCGAGCATTGATCTTGATCCTGAGAGATTTGCCGATGGAAGTGAAACGATGAGGAACCTGACATTCAAAGCTTGCCAGAAAGCGCGGTTACAGCCATGTTGGCGCTGTTCGAATCGATGGGCTTCCTTGAAAAAGAAAGCAACATCGGCGTATTCTTTTGGAGGATCGACCAGAATGTCACGTTTTTCAGCCAATGGCGGACGTCTGAGAAGAGTCAAATAATCATTAAGCAAATCAACGCGAGGTTGATGGATGTCGTAAGCATGGTAGGTGGTGCTGTTGGGAAGCTTCATCCAAGGAAGCGCGAAAGGATTGAAACCACAGGCAAGGTCTAAAATGCTTTTGGGAATTCCGGTGAGAGAGAAAATGCGAGCGAAAAAATCCGTCATGATCGAAAGCCGCTCCCGGGTGGAGGCATGGCTTGCAAGCATCTTAAGCGAAAAATCTTCGATGGCTACGGTTTGAGTGGGTTTAAATTTATTTACTTCTTCTGCCAGGATTTTATAGTCAACAGTTTCCAGGTAAGGCGCGACGATATTATGCAACTTCTGCCTGACGATTTTTTCAATGTCACGGGCATTCCCGGTATTTTTCGCAGCCTGATAGATAAGGTCAAATACCGTTTCTTTGGGAAGTTCGAGATTCCTGTATTTCTTCGTGGAAAGCAGGCGGGTGCAAATCCCGCTTGCTTCTTCGCTGGAAAAATCAGCTGCAATTCCTTTTTTCATGATCACTTTTGTATTAAGAAGGCGATTTCGTTGGCAAACTCTGTTTTGGTAATGTGCCAGTTGCGGCCTTCGATCAACTGATCAAAATGGTTTTGGTAATTTACTGCCATCCCTTTGGATTTTCCTCCTAGGCTGCGGGATGGAAAAGAGACGAGGATATTTTCGGATCGAATTTCATCAAGCAATCGACGACCAATTGTTTTATCCACCTGTTCCAGGCAGGGTATGGTTTTCAATAGAAAGGTTACTTGAGTTTTTTGCCGGGGGATTGAGTCAAGGATATTTCCAGTGACAAATTGATGATCGATCTTGTAACGGGTAAAAAAGGAATCGAGAAAGCTGATCATATCAGAATAGATATCTACCCCTGTATAACTTATATTTCTGGTTACCGGCATCCACGGGAGGCAAAGAGGGGTAAATCCACAAGCCAGGTCCAGGATGGATTCTACCGGTTGAATGGGGGCGAGTGTTTCGGAAAAGAATGAGGTGAGGAAAGATAATCTTTCTGAGGTGGAACTATGGAATCTCAAGCACTCTGTGATGAAAGACTTTGTAGGATGCGAATCAATCAAGCCATCAAGTGAGGAGATCCTGTTCATCCACTGGGCATATGGGATGTTGGGCTGCTGAAATGCTGAACCGACCTGGTGGAGTTTATTGCGTGTAGATTTTATTATTTCTTTGGAATTTTTCCATTTTGGGATTTCCTCCATAACGATTTCACGCACAAGGGATCGGGCAATATGGGAGTATTTATTTGCCTTACGAACCTGTTCAATCAGATCATCTAAGAGCTGTTCTGAAACCTGCATCAGTTGTTTGTCCTGGAAATCCGTTCACACAGCTGCACCATAAAACGCAGATTGTGTAATGTTGCAAGCCGCATGAAAAGGGTATCACCCTGTTTGAAAAGGTGATGAAGATACCCGATAGGGTAATTTGTGCAGCAGGGACAATCACAATAAGGGCTGATGGGATCATCTGACCGGATGTGCTGTTCATCATTGATGTATTTGAAGCCAAACCAATTACCGGTTAATCCCCTGGTCAAACCCTCATCAGCTGTTTGAAAAATAAATAATCGTCCATGGCGGGCATCACGGGTTGGCATGGCGCTATCGAAAATGTCGTAGCCCAATTGATGGCATGCCAAAACATTCTCAGGATGACCAACACCAAGCGCGTGCATGGGGAATTCAAGCGGGATGACTTCGCGGGTAAAGCCAATAATATCTGTCAGTAAGTTATTTTGCTTATCCAGCGGCCAGCCGCCAAACCCAAAGCCATCAAATCCGATTTTGAGGAGTGCATCGGCGCATTTTTTCCGCAGCTCTTTATAACCGCCACCCTGGACAACAGCAAATAGGCGAGGCATTTCAGAACCCTGCCATTTCTTTTGATCAACCTGACGGTTGAATTCCTCTTTGCATAACCTGGCCCATTTGATCGTGCGGTCAACAGATTCTTTTTGGTCTTCGTACCCCTCATCCACGTGGGTGCAATCATCCAGGCAGATGACGACATTTGATCCGTAGCTTAGCTGAAGTTGAACTGCTTTTTGCGGGGTGAGCTGGTATTTTCGCTTAGTTCCTTCGGGCTGAAAGGAAATCCCTTTTTCGGTGATTGTGCCAAAATTTGGGTTCTGCCTGATGAGGGAATATGCCTGGAAACCGCCTGAGTCAGTAACGATCAACCCTGGCCAGCCTGCCATTTTGTGTAAGCCGCCTAAAGCCTGGATGGTTGAGGAACCTGGATGCTGCATCAGGTGAAAGGTGTTCATCACAACAGCGTTGACCCCGATTGACCTGAGGTCATTCGAATCCACCGAACGCACTACACCAAATGTGGCATCGGGAAGAAAAACCGGGCGGGGGAGTTCACTGCTTTGTATGGTCATTATCAATAAAAATTACTCTTTCTTATTCCAATGTTATTGTTGGTAAAAAAATTAGTTCGAATTCTCTCTTGCCCAAATTATAAGCGCCTGAAAGCGTTTTTCCCTTAACTCTGTAAATCGAGCCGGGGTTCCTGTATTTTAAGGATCGCAATTGCTGACGCGAGCATTAAAACTGCTGATACAGCGAACAACACTGTCCAGCCCCACCAATGCCCGGGGGCGCTGTTATTGAAATAATCGATCATTGGACCTTCAAGCCGGGCAACAGCTGCTGATCCGGCAGTTGCGATGTTGGTAAGTCCGACATACTTCCCGAAGTCGCCTTTGGGCGCCATCTGATTGGCAAGCGCCCAATTGACACTCAAGAAAATTCCCAAGCCTATTCCCATGATGCTTCCAAAAATGATCAACTGCGCTGGTGTATTGGCAAAAATGAGAAGTACTGCTCCAAACGCACCGATGAAAGAGGAGGCAATTTGCCAGCGTTTCCTCCCCCCTTTGTCGCTTTTTACGCCAGAGATAAGCGAAAAGATGATCAGTACGATTACGAATGCTCCCATAACGAACTGGGTGAAAATAATCGGATCCTGATCGCTGAACTTATCACGGATAAAATATTGTGCGAAGGATTGAAAACCATAAATCCCTACCAGGTAAAGGAAGCGGCTAAAAATGAGACGCCAGTAACTTTTATCCCCTTCGACATGAAAGTTGAATACCTGTTTCCATAGGGCTTTCCAATCGGTTCTCACTCTGGGGGTGATTTCGATATTATGTTCTTTGCCAAAGATCAACGTGACAGCGCCAAAGATAACCAATAGACCAATAATTACTAAAAGTGACAAGGATGGATCAGGATTTTTGGCAGAGATGAGGAAACCCATGAGGAGAGACGAGAGGATGATCCCTGCCATATCCAGGCTTGTTTTAATGCCGCTGGCAACACCCAGCTGCGCGGCGGGAACTTCATCAGGAAGCCATCCCTGCATGGGTCCATGGGCTACATTGGAGGAGATCTGTAAACCAATATACCCAACGAATAACGCAGGCAAACCACCGATGAATCCAAGGATGAGGAGAAATACCAGGTCACCGGCTGTGCCAAACAACACGAATGGACGCCTTCGCCCGAGTTTTGAATTCCATCGATCACTCAGTGCCCCAGAAAGCGGTTGAATGATCATGGCGAGGATCAACCCGAAAAAGGTGAGGAGTCCAAGCCAGGTATTCTTTTGGGTTTCGGGAACATAATTTAAAAGAACTGCCGGAAGGATGGTGACGTGCAGGCTGTTCCACATAAACGACAGCCCGATCCAATAGGCGTTGATCACAAACAAATACCAACCGCTAACTTTTTTCATAAAGGTTCCTCCTTAATTCAGTGATTCGTTAAAGAAAGTAATTATTCGTGATACGTACCATGGAAAATCCAATGTGTCTGTTTCCCGATGATGAACTCCCGCTATTATTTCGAGTTTAGCATTTTCTCCCAATTCTGCAACAAAAGAGCGGAGGTCTTCTATTCTGGTATATGGGTCTAGTCCTGCGTGGATAAGGAGAACAGGCAGGGTGGTTGAACCTGTTTTCCAGTGGATCAGGTCGGAACTAAAAAGGTTTTTGCCCGTTCGCACGGAAGCGCCAAAAAGTATCCCGGCTGTCAGAACATGTCGAATTCCCCAGGGGATCCCTTTTTCTTTAAGGTCTTGACGAATAGTAAAGGAAAGCCGAAGAGGACCGCCATCAGAAATGAGGGCAGAGATTCGCTTCTCGCCTTGTGCCGCGGTTAACAACGCAGTGCGTCCTCCCATGGAGAAACCAAGCAGCCCGACTTGTTCACTTTTATGCGCCAACGCAAAATCAATTGCTGCTTGAACATCGCAGACCTCGAGTGCACCAATCGTGGTGAGATTTCCTTCACTTCGCCCATGAGCCCGGAAATCGAACATGAGGATGTTGAAACCAGCCTGGTGAATTGCAAGCGCGTACTTGAGGTCAGGATCCATAGACCCTGCATAACCGTGAAGAAAGATGATTGTCTTTTGAGAATCTTTTGCGGGAATCCACCAACCTCTTAAGTGCAAATGATCTGAAGTAACCAGTTCGATGGTTTCAAAGTCCAGTCCAAATTTTGCTGGAGAGGATAACGCTTTTTGTGGATAGCGGCGGGTCAAAAAAATAGATAGCGCCATCGATATTCCGATGGCAGCTATCAATAACAGACCTAAAATCAGGAGGAACATTATTCCGGCTTGGTGCTAAAAACCATATCCCAAAGAGGGGAGCTTACCCCAAAGCGTTTGTCGGGTGTTTTGTAATGGTGCTGCATGTGATAGCGCTTTATGAATTTGGCGTAACCAGAGCGCATCGGAAAATGGTGAGTTGCATAATGAGTCAAGTCATACACCAGGTAACCGATGATGAAACCTGAAAAGACCGGGGCTACCCATAATGGGATTTTGAATATCACATTGAAAAGCAAAACAAAAAGCCCATAAAAGATTGCTGCCAAAGGGATGCTAACGACCGGAGGCATGACCAGACGGGTTTTAATTTGAGGTTGGGCATGGTGAATGCCATGGAACAAAAATATAATCCTCTCCATTTTCTTGCCTTTTGCAGGAAAATGAAAGACAAATCGATGAAGCGTATATTCTGCTAACGTCCAAAGGAAGAGACCAAGAAGAAAGCCGACTGGTATGTAAGTTGGGAATTTACCAGCAGTAGCCTTAACAATCCCTGAAACCATAAAGTAAACAGCTATCGGTAACCAGATGACAGTTACTGTTATGGGAGAAATATGGGAGAAGAATTCCAAAAAATCAGACTTGAACAGCCTTATGGGTACATCACTATGATCAACTGGTAAATGGGACATTCACAACCTCCAGAACATTAATAATTTATATGATTATTTTTGTCTACTTTTTCGAACTGATGCGTTTCCCTTTGTTTCGCAAAGTTAAAAGGTAAGCAATTCCGGCAAGAACGAGGACAACTACACAAACTACTAATATCTGGATTAATGAAAGCAGTGAAAGGAAGCTGGTTAGATAATCAGGGAGAGTCCAGGTGACGATGATGCCATTAAGTACAAAGCTGGTGATCACTGGTAAAGCCAGTAAAAACACCGTTGTCAATCCTAAGCCGATGGTGTCCAAAACTGCGTCTGCAGGTTTTTTTGCGTGAACTTTGTTGATCAAGATGTTTACTAAGAATGCGATGAGAAATGCCACCGCAGCAGTGATCGCAGTGTAAAGGATCAAATCCGTTTGTCCGGTAACTGAAGAAAGTGAATAGGTTTTTTTGCTCAGTATCGCATACCGGAAATTAAACAGAAGCGCATAAACGATCGCGGAAAGTACCCAACCGGTCGCACCATTTTTCTGCCGTCGGAGTAAAAGAATGATCACTCCAGCTAGTAGTATTGCAGCGGGAATGGCGCGTAGGATTCGCTCAAGGAGCAATTTGGCGTCATGGATCTTGTTGATCACCGCCTGGTATGCGGAAACATTATCTCCGAAATTCAAAGAATTCTTGTCAAGTGGCTTGCCCATTAAATTGGCATAGGTCATGACCAATTGAGTTTGCTGAGCAGCAACCGCTGCCGGCAGCGCTTTAGTCACAGATTCTGAAAGGTCAACCAGGTCTGATCTGACTATCCCCTGGCTGCTCGCAGGTATCCTGGCTCCTAACAGGGCAACAAGAGTTGGGGCAATATCCACCATGTTGATCTCTGTCTGCACTCCTTTTTTGACCCCAGCGCCAGCAATTACAAAAGGCTCAACCAGGATATCCGGATCCTGACCACCATGACCGCCGGCCATGATGTGCCCGTGATCACTGAAAACCACGAGGGTATCTTTTTCGAGATCGATCTGGTTGGCAATGAAAAGCAGGAGGTTATCCGCCCTGGTGGCAGCACTATTCCAATTTGGGGATTGAGGACCTCCTTCATGGTGCCCGGCATAATCCACCTGGTCAATATGGATCAAAACCAGCTTGATAGCAGAATTCTGTAAGAATGGAGTAGCCGCTTCCACTACATCGTTATCGGCTTCCGCGTCTTCCCCCGGGGTGTAATAGCTAAAGCTTACGGCGGATTGAGGGACCAATTTTTCAAACCAGTTATAACCGGAAATCGCAGTTCTAAATCCCTTATCATGGACAGCAGAAAATAGATCATCCTGCGTAAAGGTGGGAATTTCTTCATAATCAAGGTTTAAGGTTGGTCCATCGTTAATTTCTGGCCAGGCTCCAGTGAGGATAGTTGAGTAGCCTGGTTCGGAATAAGATGGTGCATGACTGTGCATGATGGCTGAAGAACCGTTAGCCCGTAATTCATTTAAGTAAGGCATAACTTTGCTGTTGAGCGAGGTGTCATACCGCAAGCCATCGATCAAAACAACAACCACTCGTCCGGTTGCAGGTTCACCAAGCGCTTCACCAGCAGCAGGTGGATTATCTTTTAGAATGGATCGATATGCATAATTTGAACTAATGGAACCGGTAGCCCAAAAATATGAAGAACCTGCAATCGCGACCAGCAAAAGGATCGAAAGGATGATCTTCAATTTTGTTTTCATTTATCCTCGATGATTGTGTAGAATTTCATAAGTATAGCAAAAAAAACATCGGGTTGAATACCCGATGTTTTCTAATCTAGTTTCTGGGAGGGTAGCCGGTTATTTCGCGTATCTCATCATAAAGTGGTTTTAAACGCTCATACATCTTGCAATATACCCGGTTATATAACTCGTCATAAATCTTGTGATTTTCCACTATAGGCTCAAAGGTTTGACCGATATGGGTCATCTCATTAACCGCAGTTTCAAAATCAGGATGAAGCTTAAGTCCAACCGCGGCATCCATCGCAGCCCCGAGACCGCTGGTTTCATAGACATGCGGAGTGGAGGTAGGGAGGCCGAAAATATCGGCAGTGAGCTGCACAGCCGCCTTGCTTTGTGATCCACCGCCTGAAACGCGAACTGATGTAATGGGAATGTGGCTGCGTTTGCTGGTTCTTTCTGCGCCTTCCCGCAAGGCAAATGCGAGCCCTTCAAGAATGGACCGATAAAGGTGAGCGCGGGTATGAACATCACCAAAGCCAATGACAGCACCCTTAGCCTCGGGACCTGGAACTTTTAACCCAGGTGACCAGTACGGCTGCAGCATTAACCCTAGTGAACCAGGCGGGACAGAATTCACCAGGTCATCGAACAGTTCTTCAGTTTCAATTCCCCGCTGTTGAGCAAGCCGTTCTTCGTTCATGCCGAACTCTCTTTTAAACCAAGTGACCATCCAGTAACCGCGATAGATCTGGAATTCAAGTGAATATGCTCCGGGCACGGCTGAGGGATAGGGCGGAATCAAAGGGATCAATTCCACGTATTTTTTGTGCGTGGTGTTTATCGTTGCGGTGGTGCCATATGATAAACAGGCGATGGAGGGGTCGACACAACCTGCGCCGATCACCTCGCAGGCTTTATCGGCAGCCGCCGCGATCAGGGGCAATCCTTCTGGAATGCCAGTTGCCAATGATGCTACCTTTGAAATAACGCCAATTTGCTCTGTTGGCTTTACCAGGTCAGGCAGCATTTCTTTGCTTACTGGCACAGCCTGCCACTTCCAATCGGATTTTCCAGCCCAGTCTTGTTTCTTGTAGTCAAAGGGAATATAAGCTACCTGGCAGCCTACCGAATCGGCAATGCGTCCGCATAATTTATAGGTGAGATAACCTGAGAGCTGAATGTATTTATGGGTATTCTTCCAAATCTCAGGTTGATTTCGCTGCAGCCAGTTGGATTCTGCTTCCGCCTGCAGATATGCGACGGTTTCGGTCATTCCTGCGATTTTGAATAGGAGACCCCAGATACCGCTTACCGGTTTTAATCCTGGGGTACGCCGCTGATCAAGCCAGTGAATGGCGGGGCGTAATGGTTTTCCATCTTTATCCAGGTTTATCAAGGTTGACCGCTGTGTAGTCAACGCTACTCCCGCAATGGCTTCTTTCTTTACTTCTGGCTTTGCCCACAAAGCTTGGCAAGCCTGGCTGACAGCGTTCCAGTATACATCGGGGTCCTGCTCCGCCAATCCTGGGGCAGTGGAGAAGTAAGGTTCAATGGGCACTCTGGTTTTAGCGACCAGATTGCCTTTAAGGTCAAACACCAATGCCCGCACTGATTGTGTTCCGTTATCAATTGCAAGAAGCTGTTCGGCTGCCATTATCCCTCCAGGTTCTTACTCCATTTCTTATCTGACTGTTCCTGGTTCATATCTAATCCAAGTGTACCGCCGGGATTCATGATATTGTGAGGATCAAAATGCTTTTTTAGTGCCCGGATCACATCCATCTGCGCTTTGCCAATCTGTCCTTCCAGCCAGGGCGCGGATTGTTTTCCTACCCCGTGATGGTGACTCAACGCAGCACCACTCTTTTGGATCTGATCAAGGATCCCATACTGCAGATCCAAATACTCTTTTATTGTATTCATTTTCGCAATAAAAATGAAATACAGGTTGCCGCCCTGAGGATACGCATGAGAAAGGTGCGTCATGCATACTGTTTCCGGACGAGATTTTATAAAATCCCGCACGGTTTTATGTACGCTTTCCATTTGAGACCAGGTGACTGCACATTCCAGTGTGTCGAGCAGGATACCAAAATCCTCCAGGTCTTCCCGCATATACGGGTCGCGGAATCGGCCTTTTTCCCAGTTGGCAGTAACGGGAGCAAAGCTGAGATCAAAGGCACCATGTTTCAGGCAAATCCTGCGGAGTTGACGATTAACATTGCGGGAGAAAGCTAGTTCACCATCGGTGTGTCCAAGCAGCAGGCATTTTTGCATTGGTTTATACCCAAGTGCTTTAAGAACCCCATCCGCAGCGGTTCCCTCGATGTGGTACAACTTCATCGCCACGTCAGTCTCTTCCGGGTCGGAAAGCCTGAACACGCTGGGAAAACCGAATTCAGATTGCATGATTTCTCGGCAGGCTTCACGGGCAGATGCCCAATCTTTGAACATATAACTGTAACGTTTGCGGTTTTTTGGCTGCCAGCGCGATAATTTCAGTGTTACATTGACAAGTACGCCAAAAGTGCCTTCACTTCCCATCATGATCTGGTCGAAATCGGGTCCTACTGCGCATCGCGGGTGTTCTGAAGTTTTAAGCACTCCCACTGGTGTCACATATTCCTGGGCAATTACGATATCTTCGATCTTTCCATAATAGGTGGAATTCTGACCTGCTCCGCGGGTAACAACCCATCCGCCAACGGATGAATATTCAAATGATTGGGGAAAATGACCACAGGTGTAAGCCCTTTTTGCCCCTAATTTTTCGGGAGCATGATTTAGGATATCCTCCAGTTGGGGACCGGTCATCCCTGCCTGGACAGTGATCGTTTGGTCGACCTCGTTAAAAGATACGACCTTATTCATATGCACGCTCATGTCAAGCGCAATTCCGGTTTTAACCGCTTCAATTCCACGGGTTACTGTGGAGCCAGCGCCGTAAATATTTACGGGGATCCGTTCCTTGTCACAGAATGTTATAAGCTTCTCGATTTCCTGCTGGTCGTGCGGGCTGACAACTGCATCCGGTATATTTTCTATGATCTTCCGTCGAAGTCTTAGCGCATCGATCATTCCCCCGCCATAAGACCGGGAGACGCGTGAATAAAGATCTGTTTTTACATTCTCAGCACCGCAGATGGATCTAAAGGATTCCAGCTGGCTGCTGGTTAAGTTAATCCTCCGCTCACCTTGGATCTTTTCCAACCCAAGTTCTACTGGTTTTTGTAAGTCCGCCTTCGTTAGGTGATAGGTATCCATGAGGAGGTGAACAAGTCCGCTGTTTGGATGTTTAAACCCGGCTGGGTCACCCCATTTAAATAACGAACGATAAGTACCCTCTGGGGTGATTTCGCTGAACCAATTCGGGACGAACTTTTGTTTTGCCATATTCCTCCTTATTTGAAACCAATGGGGGCGGGTGCATATGCCCTGGTGTAGATTTGCCGATAACGGGATTCTTCCTGCTCCCATTTTTTGTCTGACCAGCCCAATTCCGGCTGGCAAATTGCGCGGATCCGGGGTAATAATTCATTACCGCCCGCCGGAAGCTGCATTCCTAACCGAACCCTGCGCAGGAGTAGATCATCCAGGTGCTCAACCGCGCCTGTGCGTGCTGCCCAGCGTAATTCTGACCATAGATTCGGGAGGTTCGCGATTTGCAGATTTTCATTTTTTTGAGCCGCGTTGAGAACCTGTTCCGTTTCCTCACCATATCTTCCAAGCATGTACAGGGCAGAGTCACCTGCCAGCTTCAACGATTCTATTGATGGCAGGGAGTTGAAATACCGAATCTTTTTTGAAAGATCGATTGGTGATCTTAAATATTTCGAAGCAGCGTAAAGCGCTTGTTCTGCCATGATACGGAATGTTGTGAGTTTGCCGCCGGTGATGGTAATCAATCCATCCTCATCCCAAACGACATGAGCGCGTGATTCCTTAGATGGATCTGCGATCCCGGTATTTATCACTGGACGTAAACCTGAAAATGAGGAGATAACATCTTCAGGTTTCAGATTGAGAGAAGGGAAGGTAGAATTTCCAGCCGCTAAAATATACTCAATTTCCTCGGGAGTGGTGAAGGGTTCGCCGGATGAAAGTGAATACTTATGGTCAAGGTCAGTGGTACCGATCAGGGAAACCCCTTCCCAGGGTATTGCGAACATGGCACGCCTGTCTTTAGGATGGAGCAGGGTAACTGCGTGTTTGAGGGGAAGCCGTTCACGGCTGAAGATCAGATGGGATCCGCGTAATTTTCTCAGCCTGGTTGGCGCATTGATTTGCCCTCGAATCTCGTCGCTCCAGGGACCAGCGGCATTAATCACAACTTTAGACTTGATCTCAAGGCTGGCAAGATTTCGTTCTGAGTGATCAACAAGCACAATACCGCATACTTTGCCATCGGAGGATCGTAATAATTTCGATGCTGCAGCGTAATTAAGCGCAACCCCACCCATTGCCGAGGTTTCACGAATCATACGAAAGACGAGGCGGGCATCATCCATCTCCGCGTCATAATACAAGTAAGCTTTTTCAAAAGCAATTTGATTGAGGAATGGACAATCTTCACGGAGATTCTTTTTATTAAGAAGCCTGTGATCCCATTTAGGCGCGAGCAAGTCGTAAAGGATGACGCCGATAGCGAACTGGGAGGTGATTTTCTTATCATCGGGGCAGGGCATTACGAAACCAAGTTTTGTCACCAGGTTACGGGCTTCTTTTAGCATCCACTCCCGTTCACGGACAGATTCACGGGTCACTGAAAATTGTTTGTTGCGTAAATAACGAAATCCGCCATGCACCAGTTTGGAGGAACGGCTGGAGGTACCGCTGGCAAAATCGCCTGCTTCAACCAGGAGCGTGCGGTAGCCTTCAGCAACAGATCGGCGAAAGACACCCGCCCCCGTAATCCCTCCACCAATGACAATCACATCCCAATCCTGATCCAGTTCCCCCCAAGTTTTTTCCCGCCATCCTTTTTCCCACATCTTACCCTCCCAAATATTTATTCTTTTGAAGCCTGGCTCCAAAGGTTGATGCTGTCTTCCATTACTCTTCGTGTGACCTCTTCTACCAGGAACGGATCATTGGAAAGAATGGCAGAGAGGAGTTTTTTATAAAATGACCTGGAATGATCGCGGTTTGGCTGCTTTTGGAAGTAGACCAATCCCATCTTTCGGTAAAGATCGCCAAATCCATTCAAGATAAGCGTAAAGACCGGGTTGCCTGACAACCGGGTCAGCGTGCAATGCAAATCCAGGTCAGCATTGGTAAACGCTTCAGGTGAATCCTGGACTTGCTGGAGTGTTTCAAGCAGGCGGACGGACTCCTTGAAGGAATTTTGCATCGCCAGTCTTGTGTATGAAGGCGCAAGCAGCAACCTTATTTGAAGCAGGTTGGGGACAAAGTCCTTGGGAAGATTTGCCTGATGGACAGCAATGGCGTTGAGAATGAGCAGATTTCCTTCACGCCAGTAATCTCTCACGCGAGTGGGTTTACCCTGCCGGATCTCGAGCCAGCCGTCACGTGATAACCGCTGCAGCGCTTCACGCAGGGTGGGGCGGGTGACCCCCAATTGCTGAGCCAGGTCTCTTTCTGGAGGAAGGTTGTGATTCGGGGGGAAAGTACCGTCGAGGATGGCTTCTACGAGCCGAGACTCAGTGAGGTCTGTAGGTTTTAATGGGGATTCCCAGTTTTTTGTCATGAATGCTCATTCCTTGAAAATTGGTAAGAGGTCATACCAGTTAATATCATTTTAGCGATTTTTCAGTGAATTTCAAGTCCCAATATTAAGTTATCCACAGTGTTATGCGAAATTGGACATCCCAATTACCGAAGATATGGTGGCTTGCTGTTCAAAATGTCGATATGTAGGGGTATGTGTAAAATTGATGTGACATTTGTGGATAATCCACCTATAATGGTCATATGAAAGGTCGATTTTGGAAATTGTTTGTTCGTGCTCTCATCGGGATCGTGGTGTTCTTTAATCTCGATGCGGCATTCAGTTTTATGATCCAACCGAACGCATATGCTCCAGGTTTCGAGCTTTCTGGAGTTCCCGGACAGGTGATTATCCAGGGAATGGGATTATTATTCCTGATGTGGAATGTGCCCTATACCGTTGCCATTCTGGATCCCGCGAAGCATTTTACTTCTCTCATCGAAGCTGTGATCATGCAGGCAATAGGGGTATTTGGCGAATCGATTTTACTTGGTTTAATGCCAGGTGAACACGCAATGATTAAAACCAGTGCCATGCGGTTCATCTTATTTGACGCAGGCGGCCTTATCCTTTTGGTGATCGGCTTCTTTATCACCTTACGCCAACGAAAAAATACTACTGTCGGAACAGCTGATATAAAAGGGGATTGATCTTATCCCAATTTGGCAGGAGAACCATGGCACCGGCATCGGTTGTCCAGGGTGTGACCATGTCGCGGTCGAGAGTGTGAGCATCAAACCCAAAAGCTGCTGAAAAAAGTGTGCCATAAACCAAGCGCGGGTAAGCCCAAATTGGGATATTCGTTTGCACTGATTGCGCGAGTGCAATCAAAACAGCTGGGATTTTTGGCCATTTTACAGGATTGAGCATACTTTTTATTGCAGCAACAATCACCATTTGTCCACGCTGCTGCCGGAAGAAATCATCACTGCCGGCGCGGTCACGGACAAATCGCAACGCCTGGGTGCCATCCAGGTGATGCTTTCCAGCGGCTAATCCAGACATATCCACCGGGAGGTCAATATCCACACCTCCCATAGCATCGATCACATCCACGAATCCGTCAAATTTGATGCGGACAACGTAATTTACCTTAACTCCAAGGTTGCCTTCCACCACCTGGTCAGCAGCTTTCAAACCTGTTCCAGGGTCGTTAAGTTCGGCAAAATAATGCGCGGTGTTGATGCGATTTTCGCCATATCCGGGAACAGATACCCAAAGATCCCGGGGAATGGAGAGCATGGAAACTTGCGGAAGAAAAGGTGGCAGTGAGGCAAGAATCATTGTGTCACTTCTTCCTGTCCATGTTCCCTCGGGAGGGCGGTCAATGCCGAGAACCAGGACAGTGGTACGGAAAGGAGTGAAAAAAAGCATCAAAATCAGGAAAGCAAGCAGCCACCAGCGCCAACCCTTGCGGGGATTTTTCTCAACCACTGGTGAGGGTTTACCCAAATCGGTTCGGGAAATAATCATTTGTTCATTCATCGGCAGCATTGTATGACATTCAATTTATGTTGTCACCCTTTTCATTAATAACGTTTAATTATTGTTATGTGAATTATTGGAGTTGAATTTCTTCCGTTTGATTTATGGAAGCCTGATATTGTCGGCACATTGGTCTGCCAGCTCCTCCGGAGCAAGTGCCTTGCGGGCTGAATCACGGAAATTGTTGACGCCGGCGAAGAATTCCCGCATCAGTACCAGCGATAAATACTGGCCGTTACGGGTCAGGGTGAACTTCTTATCTTTAAATGCGCCAATACCATGCATAAACGCCATTTCAATTGGAAGGCTAAGATATAGATCACGTTTGAAAATTTTTTTAAACCCGGCGGGTGAAAATTTCATTCCGAAAAGATTCATCATGAACCAATACCGCATGCGGGGCAACCTTTTAAAAACCTGGCTGGCATTTACGGGTGATTTTTTCAGGGCAATCTGGCTTGTGTATTCATTAATCGAAAAAGTATTCACGAATAAGTTGCCATGAATGTAACTGAACGAACCTGAGCCAATGCCGACATAATCTTCACTGTCGACTATGTATTCATCTATCATGCCGGCTGTATTTCTCACGAATGTCCAGGCTGAGAGAGGGCGGAAATCTTTGGAGAGAGCCTCATTGATCAAGTTGAAAAAATGCCATTCTTTTTCGTGGGTCAATTTACCAACGCTGTTAAGCATGGATTTTTCCACGGATCGAGAACTCATGAGAGGATAAAAAGTAACCTGCTGGGTTCCCGAATCGATGACCATTTCCAGGTCTCTCTGAAGACTTTCGGCTGTCTGGTTGGGGAAATTAAAGATCATATCTACATTGAGAGACTCAAAATGAGGGGCTGCGTAGCGGATGCGCTCAAGGATTTGTTCGCCACCTCCAAATTTTGCCAGGCGGTTCATCTGGCCGAGCAGCTGGTCATCAAAACTTTGAACTCCCACCGAGAGCCGCTGCACATGCCTCTCGAGATGATCAACATATTGAGGAACCAGGTGATTGGGATTGGTCTCACAGGAGACTTCGGTGATCGGGAAAAGGGACCTTGCCAGTTCAATGGTTAACAACAATTCATCCAGCATAATGGTTGGTGTTCCGCCGCCAAAGTAGAGCGTTTTGAATTGATAGCCAAGGTCAGCCACCATTTTCATTTCTTCTCTTAATGCCTTGAAGTACCTGCGGGTGTTTTCTTCTTTATAAACAAATCGATTAAATGAGCAGTAAGGGCAGAGACTTTCGCAATAGGGGATGTGAGCGTAAAGGGTGTATTCTCTGCCGCTGATGGGTTTTGGCAGGGAGATCCCATTGACTGGCTTGAGTGTTAGGTATTGCTTCGTCTGCGTCTTAAGATAGAACGTGAGCAGTTTTTCAGCAACAACAATGGGTGGAGGAATGATAATGGAAGATTTCATATTGGCTCTAGGGGTATTTTCAAACAAGACTGATTTTATCATATTTGATTCCGGAAAATTAAGTACACCTGCACGGGTGTTTTTAAAGTCGGCGCGATACCCTTGGTATAAACCAACCGAGGGCATGGAGCTCGAACCTACGGACCTTTGCGAAGCACCCTGTAAGGGCATGGATGTGAAAAGCCACCCGTGCAGGGTGGCTTAATCAAGGTGGGCGCGATAGGGCTCGAACCTACGGACCTCACGGATGTGAACCGTGCGCTCTAACCAACTGAGCTACGCGCCCTAATGAAATTGTCAAGTTACGAAGGCGCTCTAACCAACAGCCCTTTACAGGGTCTGCGAAGCTACGCGCCCAAATGCGCATGAGATTATAGCAGAGGATATCTCACGCTGCAAGGATAAGATTTTTAGCAAAATTAAAGGACACAAATCTTCGCGAAGGAATAAATCAATTTATCTTGTGCAGTTGAATTTTTCTTTCAAATCTATTAAAATTGAAACCTCTTGCATTGGGGGTAATTTATTAAGATATTTTTCAAGTAAGAGGCACCCATCTTCGGGTTTTTGATTAAATGTCGATGTCATCAGTTTAGTAAACCCATTCCAGTCACTTGTTTGGAAAAAAGCATTAATAAATGGAATGTTTTCCAAATAATAAGTGGGCTTGATTGTCTGGTTGTATTTCTCTGTAATTTCTTTATACTTACCTTCATCCTGTAGAATGCTGATCGCCTGATAATCCCTGCACCAGATATTCTCGTTGTTTGTCGGAAAATAATATGAAAATAGATAGTCAGTCGCTTTTTCTGCTTCATTATCAATATTTTTATTATTGGACAACTGTGCTAATTCGCTAGATTGAGGCGGAATTTCTTTTGTATACAAACTAATATTATTGTCATCCAGCGTTGTTAAACAAGATATAAATTGATATTGTGTTGGATTCTTGTCAAATAAAATAACTGTACTTATGCTTTTATCGATTGAGCCTGAAAATTTGAAATTTACATTGTTATACGTAAATTCTTTACTTAGCAACTTCTCAAATGGGTCCTTGGAATAAACAAAGACGTGATCTAATTCCATAGACGTTGCATTTGGTGAATAGAACCAGTCAATGATTGACGATAATGTTGCATAAGAAAAATGAGGAAAAGGCATTTCGTTGGAAATGATAAAGGCACCTGGCTGCAAACCAGGAATTCTCGCGTGCAACTGATTCATGTAAGATGTAAGTGATTTGTACTCTTTGTGGAACTGGTCGATTGTGATCACTTGTTTTCCGAGTGCTATGCCAACAAGAATCGAACTGATTGCTACCACTACCCATCTTTTTCGCAAAAACGAAAAGAATGAAATAATAAGGAATACACTCCCGATTATGAATGGAAGTGTAAACCTGGAATTAAATCCATTCAGGGATACTTTAAGACCTATCGCCCAAAAAGGCCAACCCGCCAATGACAATAAAATAAGGGAGATAGGAATTCCCTGTTTTTTTATCGGTCGATTGGTTTCATCTGTATCTTTCAAATAGGTTCTAAAAATAAGGAAGGAAATTAATGTCCCGGAAATGATGAATACGACCGTGAAGACCATAAGAGTAATCTGAGACTTATTTTCAAATATAAATTTTGCGGGTTCGAACCAGACCAGAAAACCTGTTTTAAAGATGTCGCTTAAGAAACTGGTAAAAATGGTTAATAAACCTGAGAAAAAGTCATTCTTAATAGCAGCAATATTTGTCAGACTGTAGTTATAGGTTTGATATTTAAAAATAAAAACACGCCAGATGATTGAAATGAGAATGACCAAGATCCAGGGTGTATAGAACTTGATTGTATTCCAGACATTCCTAAAAAAGGGGAATTTCTTATCTCTAAAGAAAAACCACAAAATGAAAGGTTGAACGAAGGTAAGGCAGAAAAAATACTCCATCATAAATAAATTCGCTGCAGCAAATAGCAATGAAAGATATGTGTAAACCCATTTTTTTCTCGGATTTTGAAATGCCTGGACTAGAAATATCGTTGAAAGAAGGAAGAAGAGATAAACCAGATAAGTGTGGCCAAAGGTGATTGACAATGGTAATAATGTGAAACCGGGGTAAACGATAAAAAGGATTCCGCCAATGACTGAAAGGAGTCTCTCTTCCGGCCACAACAATAAAATCAGTTTTCGGACTGATATCGAGCAAAGGAAAACAGCAAGTAAAGCAAAAAAATGCCAGGCAAAAATCGACTTGCCAAAAATTGGCATCGTGACTTGAAAGAGCCATCCCAAAACAGGTCTATTCGTCTGATAGTATTGAGTTAACCCCTGGTGACCGAATTTCTGAAACACACTCAGGAATACCCAATCATCCGAATATAGACCAATAAATGGGATAAAAATCCCAAAAGACAAAACGCAAAATAGCGCCAGGATAATGAGATCAAAGAATTTCGTTTTGTTTAAAGACACCATTCTATAATAAATCCTGCTCGGATAAGATGTGGATGTAATTCCTGACCTTATGAATATTTTCTCTGAATATTGTTCACCAAAACGCTTATGGCTTCGGATAGGATTTTAACCGAATCTCTTAAAAGCTTTACACGGCTTACTCGGCTTTCCTTGGAATAGGTTACAGGTAAATTTCCAACTCTGAAATTGAATTTATTGGCAAGAAATAGAATTTCGATATCGAATCCGAATCCTTTGATTACTGATAGATTGAATAGCTTTTTTGCCACGCTTTTCCTGAATCCTTTAAACCCGCATTGTGTATCGCTGGCTTTGGTGTGGATCAGGATATGGGAGATCAAACGGAAAATCCTGCTGGTAAATGTCCTGGGTGTAAAGGATATTTCTTGACTAGTTTTATTGGATTCATATCTGCTTCCGACCGCAATGTCCCAATCCTGTTTAAGCTTGGCGAGGGCAGTTATTACAAATGAAAGCTCGTATGGTAGATCCGCGTCTGTAAAAAATATATAGTTGCCATTGCTTGCAAGCATGCCTTGTTTTATAACTGCACCCTTTCCCAGGTTGATTGAGTTTGAAATTAAATGAATCCTGGGAGAGACAAGAGCTTTAGCTTTCTCAATGATTGCGCAGGTTGCATCAGTGCTGCCATCATCAACAACGATGATTTCAAAATCCTCGCTGATCTGAGTTAGAAAACCATGTAGCGTGGCCAGATTTGCGAAAATATTTTTTTCTTCGTTGTATGTTGGAATTACAATTGATAGATTTGTCATAAATATTAAATCAAGAAAAATTTTTGAAATTTAATCATAATTATTTTTTTATTGGTCTTTGGGTTCCCCCAAATCAATGACAAAGTAATTATATGCGAAAAGTGGCTGCTCCTTTCGAATATAACGAAACTGATGTGGTATGAGTTGATTCTGTCATGAAAAACAAGGATTTTATTCCCCTTTCACTTGAAGTTCATAATCTTTTCAATTAAACTATTATCATGAGAAAAATCCCCCAACAATGGGAGCAATTGACTCTTCACCTAACATTATCTTAATTGTTGAAAGGAGTATGGGATGAAATTTAAATACCTGGGGAAAGAATACAACCGTCCGGATGCGATCAATAAAGTTACGGGTCAGGCGGTGTACCTGGATGATGTGCGGCTGCCTGATATGCTGCATGCAGCCATCCTGCGCCCGGAGTTTGCGCATGCAAAGATTAAAAAGATCGACACAGGGGAAGCTGAAAAAATGCCCGGTGTGGTAGCGGTGGTTACTGGTAAAGGTTGTAATTTTCGATATGGCGATAACATCAAAGACCAACAGCCCATGGCAACCGACAAAGTCCGCCATATTGGTGAACCTTTGGCAGCTGTTGTGGCTGATACCCTGGCTCATGCTAATGATGCGCTGGCTAAGATAAAGGTTACCTATGAGCCATTACCTGTCCTGACCGATGCCCGCGACGCAATTAAACCTGGGGCAGTGTTGGTCCATGAAGATAATGGTGAATACTGGCATCTTCCCACATTAAAACCAAAAAAGAAAACCAATATCGCTCATGAGTACCACCTAATTAAAGGGAAAGGTGAAAAAGGATTCGAGGATGCAGACGTAATTATCGAAGGCGAGTTTAATTATCCACTGGCATCATGCGCAGCAATAGAACCGCACGGCAGCATCGTCTGGTTCAAAACTGATAAAACCATCGAAGTATGGTCGTCTTCCATTTGCCCGTTCATTATCCGGGAAGACCTTGCAGGTTCCTATGGATTACCGGTGAGTGATGTACGTGTTCATACGCCTGAAATTGGCGGTTGTTTTGGCTATAAATCAGACATCACGGTTGAGCAAACGATTGCATGGATCGCCAGCTTTGTCCCGGGGCGCCCTGTTAAATGGGTTAGCACCAGGCAGGAAGACTTCACCTCAACGTTAATTGCTCATGGTATCCGCACAAAAATGAAGATCGGTGCCAAAAAGAATGGCAAATTGGTCGCCATTAAGAGTGAAATACTACATACAACCGGCGCATTTGCAGATACCGGTGTGAACATAACTATTGCTTCCACGCACAATTCCACCGGACCTTATGAATTCGAGCACTGTGATCTTACCGGGTATACCGTATACACTAACACACCGCCAGTAGGGGCGTACCGCGGTTACGGTCATCAGGAATCGCAGCTTGCAACAGAACGCATGATGGATATGCTGGCTCGCAAATTAAAAATGGACCCATTTGATTTGCGCAGTCTCAACCTGTTAACTGAAGGTAAGGTCAATGCTGTCGGCGAACGCATGTGGAAAACTCACGGCGACATCACCAAGTGCGTGGATATCATCCAGAAATCTGTGTTCAGTACACCCAAACCAAAAGAAGATGAAAATTATTACTATGGACGTGGTGTTGCTACTGTGATGAAATCTCCCAAGGGAGCTCCGTTCTCAACTAAGGGATGCTACATGAAGATGAACATAGATGGAAGCGTCTCAGTGAATATGGGAGGGGCTGAAGTCGGGCAGGGACTGCGAACGGTCGTGCGTCAGATTGCAGCTGAAGCCTTAAAGATCGATCCCGAAAGGATTCGTGTATACAATGAGATCGATACCCAATTCTCACCCTATGAATGGCAAACCATCGGCTCGATGTTCACCACCCAGGGAGGACGTGCCATTGTACGCGCAGCAGATAAACTCATTGCGATTCTAAAAAACAATGCGGCTCAGGTGCTCAAAACGGATGTGGATTACCTGGAATACGATGGCGATTATGTGTATTTGAAGAATGATCCGGATATCCGAGTTGCTGTTAAGGACATCAACCGTGGGTATATCACTGAAGACGGTATAACGATAGGCGAAATGGCGCAATCCGTTTCGGATGCCCGTTTGCCCCGGTATTCAAACCCAGACAAGAATGGTCAGGGTAGTATTGGCGTGTCGTATACTTTTGGTGCCACTGCTGCTGAGATCAGGATTGAGAAGAAAACCGGCAAAGTCATCGTTGACCATTTTGCTTCGGCATTTGATGTCGGTCAGGTGATCAACCCGAAGCAGGCTCGCGGGTCTGTCACCGGTGGTGTCTTGATGGCGATTGGAGCAGCTCTCCATGAAAAATTGGAATTTACTGAGGATGGGAAAATCCTTAACCCTCATTATTTCAAGTACCATTTACCCACCTACAAAGATGCTCCCAGGCAGTCCGTTGACTTTGTGGAAACGCCGGATGCAGTTGGTCCGTTTGGAGCGCGCGGTGTTGGTGAGCATTCCGTTATTGGTCCAGCGCCGGCAATCCTTAATGCGATCTATGATGCCATTGGGGTGGATTTTTACGAAATCCCCGTTACCCCTGATATGGTGAAAAGCGCTCTTCAATCCAGGCAGGAGAAATAAGATGATTGAGAAAATAAGTTTTACCGTAAACCAAAAGCCAGTAACCGTTGAGGTTGAACCGGATATGCTGGTTGTGGATGTGCTGCGTGAAGTACTCAACCTCACTGGAACAAAACGAGGGTGTGATAACTCTACTTGCGGGACCTGTACAATCCTTCTCAACGGGAAGGCAACCAAGAGCTGCAACCTGGCTGTAAAGAAAATCGCCGGAGCCGACGTGATTACCATCGAAGGACTGGCGAAAGGAACCACGCTGCACCCAGTTCAAAAATCGATCTCTGAATCCGGTGCTATTCAATGTGGATTTTGCACACCGGGGATCGTGATGGAATTGGTTGGGCTGCTAGATAATAATCCAGATGCAAGCCAGGTCGAGATTGAAAACGCACTTAACAAGCATTTATGCCGTTGCACCGGCTATGAGCCGATCAAAGATGGAGCGCTGATGGCGCAGAAATTGATAAAAGATCGGAAGTAACAAAGATGAATCCCCTGGTAGCAGGGGATTCGATTTTTTTAGCCAAATCTTCCGGTTATGTAGTCTTGTGTTCGCTTGTCCTTAGGTTTTAGGAACATATCCTGTCCGGAGGAATACTCAATGATCTCACCCATCAAGAAGAATGCAGCAAAATCTGCCATACGAGCCCCCTGTTGAATATTGTGCGGGACAAGGATGATCGTGTATCTTTCCTTCAATTCTGACAACTGTGCTTCAATCTTGGATGTGGATACTGGATCAAGCGCAGAGGTGGGTTCGTCCAGCATAATCACTTCAGGGTCGAGCGCTAATACGCGCGCAAGGCAAAGGCGCTGCTGCTGCCCACCCGAAAGAGCAAATCCAGAATCGTGAAGGCGATCATAAACTTCGTCCCATAAAACTGCATTTTTCAACGCGGTCTCAACCGCTAAATCCAGCTTGTTCTTATCCTTTTCTCCTGCCAGTCGTAAACCATAAGCAACATTTTCATAAATGGAAAGGGGAAGAGGAGCTGGTCTCGAAAAAACCATGCCGATTTTTCGCCTTAAGGCAATCGTATCCAGATCCTTATCCAGGATATTCATACCGTTGAACAAAACTTCTCCTTTTACTTCCGCCACATCTGCCAGGTCATTTAATCGATTGAGCACTCTTAAAAAGGTAGATTTTCCTCCACCGGCGGGACCGAACAACACAGTAATCGCGTTTGCTTCAATCTCAAGATCAATATGACGAAGACTCTCATTGTTATCAGAGTATCTAATCGAAAGGTCACGGACAATGAATTTTTTCATCACTCACCACTGCCTGCGGGCACGTGCCCGGTTACGGATTAAGGTAGCGATTAAATTCATACCAAGCACAAAGACCAGAAGAACCAGGACAGTGCCATATTGGATCGATACCGGCATTCCAGGTACCTGGGTGGAGATTACAAAGATATGATAAGGCAGTGCCATGGTGGCATCCAAAGGGGAGGTTGGAAGAGCAGGTAAGAAAAAGGTTGCCCCGGTAAACAAGATGGGAGCAGTTTCTCCTGCTGCTCTTTCCAGCCCGAGGATTATGCCGGTAACGATTCCAGGCAGCCCTTGCGGCAAGATCACCCGCCAGATAGTTTGCCAGCGGGTAGCGCCCAGGGAGGTGCTCACTACCCGGAAGGCGTTAGGAACGCTGCGCAAGGCTTCTTCGGTAGTGCTGATGATCACTGGTAGCGTCATGATTGAAAGGGTGAGACTGGCTGATAGAATACTCGTGCCAAATTTAAGGAATAAAACGAACAACCCGAGCCCAAACAATCCATAAACGACAGAAGGGATGCCTGCCAGGTTAATGATAGCGATGCGGATCAGGCGAGTTGCCATGTTATCAGGGGCATATTCAGCAATATAAATCCCGGCTGCCACTCCCAATGGGATTGAGAATACCGCGGTACCTAGAGTGAGGTAGAGTGTCCCAATAATTGCAGGCAAGATTCCGCCGGCTTTCATACCATCACTGGGCATGGTAGTCAGGAATTGCCAGGTGATGGCTGGGGATCCTTTAATAATTATGAAAATAATCAGTCCAATAATTGGAAGGACCGTGAGAATCGTGATGCCCCGCAGTAAATTGAAACCAATCACCTGGGCAAGATTACTTCGGGTTCGGGTTTTTTCAGAAAGGGTCATGAAAGGATCCTTTCTGAACGCTGCCGCTGCCTGGTGCTGATTGAGCTCGCTACGATATTGATCACAAGTGAAAGGAGAAAAAGAATTATTCCGATCAGGAAGAGAACCTGGTAATGTGCACTGCCCGTTGCCACCTCGCCCATTTCCGAGGCGATTGTTGCAGTCATCGTTCTCACAGGTCGAAATATGGAATCGAGGTGGGTGGGGATCACCGCTGCGTTGCCAGTTACCATCATCACTGCCATGGTTTCACCCAATGATCTTCCAATCCCTAACATGACGGCAGTTAATATTCCAGATTTCGCGGCCGGCACCGTAATCCCCCAGATAGTTTGCCATTTTGTTGCGCCTAGGGCAAGCCCCGCCTGGCGATAACCTGCTGGAACAGTGTTCAACGCTTCTTCAGCAACCGAAACGATGGTAGGAATCGATATCAAACCAAGCAGGATTGCGCCGGTAAATGCTGTTAATCCTGTTGGCAAGTCAAGGAATTTCCGTAAAAAAGGTACCAGGACGAGAATGCCGATGAATCCTAAAACGACAGAGGGGATCCCTGCCAGGATCTCAATTATCGGCTTAAAGACCACCTTTGCCCATTGTGGGGCAACCTCAGAAAGAAAAATTGCTGTTCCCAATCCGAACGGTAAAGCAATCAACGTAGCGGTCATGGTGACCATCAAGGTACCAAGAATTAGCGGCAGTAAGCCGAAATATCCTTCGATCGGATACCATCTGGGTTGTACCAGGCTTTTTAGATCGACATTCCACAGTGCTGGCAATCCCTCACGCAGCAAGAAAAAGAGGATCAATCCAACAAAAAGGATGCTGGAGTAACCACTAATCTTTATTACCCCGGATATTAATCCATTACCGGTTTGCCTGGCGGAATTCATTTTTTACTCTCCGTTGCTGTAATCGGAACAAAACCCAGGGATGCCACGATCTTTTGGGCATCGGATGACTGAATCCAATCCAGATAATCTTTCAAAGTCCCGGTCGGCGGGTTTTGGGTATACATGTAAAGATTTCTTGAAATGGGATAAGAACCATTAGTAACAGTTTCTACAGATGGGATTATGAACTCATTTGGTGCGTTTTTTGGGGAAAGCGCAACCATTTTTACCTCAGAGGTTACGTACCCTAACCCGTCATAACCAATTGCGTTTGGATTGTCACGCACCTCTGAAATAATCCCTTCTGATGAGGGAAGCAACAATGTATCTGCTGTAAAAATGGTTTTGTCTTCTTTAGATCCGAGTCTTATTACACTTTCGAGGAAGAAAACATGAGTGCCCGAATTAGTTTCGCGGGACAAACACACTATCGGGCGATCATCTCCGCCTACCTCTTTCCAATTGGTAATCTCTCCGCGATAGATGGCTGAGAGCTGTTGAAGTGTAAGGTGATCCACCGGGTTTTCAGGGTTTACGATCACAGCAATAGCATCACGAGCAATCACAAATTCTTGAGGGTTTAACCCATTTGCTTTGGCAGCGGCCAGTTCTTCAGGTTTGATCTGGCGGCTCGCGTTTGCCAATGGGATAGTGCCATTGATTAACGCGGTCAAGCCAGTTCCCGAGCCACCACCTGAGACGGAGATGCTTATGTCCGGGTGAATTTTCTGATAATCCTCAGCCCAGGCAAGGGCGAGATTGACGATGGTATCGGACCCTTTATTCTCGATATAAGCCTGATTGGTGTTGGGGAGATTTGATGCTGTATTAGTGGATTTACAGCCTTGTAGAAAAAATAAACAAACAAACAGGGCAGTAACCAGATTGCGCATGTTGATAATTATATTCGAAAGTTTTGAAATCTTAGGGTATTTACTAGAATAATAACTTGATAATTGGCTTGGAATACCGTAGACAAAATATTATTTATTTAAGGGCTTAATCCAAAATACCCCGGCAAAGAGTGAGGTAGATGTGAATTTCGCATGTAGTTTTTGTTGTGAGAGGTATTCTATCGATTCGTCCACCAGCCAGTAATCCTCTTCCTCCCAAAAAGTGCCCAGTCGTTCTTTGTTTGAATTCATGGATGACAAATTGGCGAATGCAATATCCCCAATGATAAAAACCCCGTCATCTTCTAGGTAAGGGAGAAATTTTTCAAGGATTGAGTATTTTTCCGGCAGTGGGAAATGATGAAAAGTGTAAGCGGAAACGATTTGTTCGAATTTTCTCCCTGCAAGAAAAACGGATATATCTTCTCTAAGATCGGCTTGAATATATTCCGCATCAGGATATTTATTTTTTGCGGACTTGATCATTCTTTTGGAAAAATCAACGCCTGTAACATTGCAGCCTTGTGCTAAAAATCTGGCTGCGAGGTTGCCAGTGCCAACTCCCAGGTCCAAGATCCGTATTCCCGATTGAGGACGGGCAATATTTACAATTTCATCCAAGGTATCTTCATATCCCGAAAATGGAAACCCGCTGGAATGTATATCCTCATCATATGAGGATGCCCATCGATCAAATTCTTCAGATGGGTATTTATCATTCATGAGTACCATTATACAAAAGTCCTTAGGTTATTTCTTAAGATTGAAGGATAAGGAAGAGCAATATGCATGGGGTATAATCGAGGCGCGGTAAATTTAAACAAGGAAACTACAATGGACATCGGCACTATCCAACAGGTTGATATCGATTCTCAGATGCGTTCTGCATATCTGGATTATGCGATGAGCGTAATCGTTGCGCGGGCTCTTCCAGATGCACGCGATGGACTAAAACCAGTGCATAGGCGAATTCTTTATGCCATGCAGGATATGGGCATTCGGTCCAATTCAGCTTTCAAGAAATCAGCCCGTATCGTTGGAGAGGTGCTTGGCAAATACCACCCGCATGGTGATTCGGCAGTATACGATGCGATGGCACGCATGGCGCAGGATTTCTCAATGCGCTATCTTTTGATTGACGGACAAGGTAACTTTGGGTCCATCGATGGCGATCCACCTGCTGCTATGCGTTACACAGAAGCACGTTTACACGCCCACGCGGAAGAAATCCTTGCGGATATTGACAAAGATACCGTTGATTTTGTCGGTAATTTTGATGATTCACTCAAAGAGCCTGTTGTTTTACCATCGCGGTTGCCAAATTTGCTTTTGAATGGCTCATCTGGTATTGCGGTAGGTATGGCGACCAGTATTCCACCTCACAACCTGCGTGAACTGGCGGGGGCAATTGGTTACCTGATTGACCATTACGATGGTATCGATGAGATTTCCATCGAAGAACTGATGAAATTCATTCAAGGCCCGGATTTCCCAACCGGAGGCGTGATCGTAGGGCGTGAGAGTATCCTGCAGGCATATAGCACTGGCCGCGGTCGGCTTGTTGTTCGCGGGATGGCTCATGTTGAGGAGATGAAGGGCAACCGGAACCAGATCATCATTACCGAAATCCCTTACCAGGTGAACAAGACTAACTTGATCGAAAGAATTGCTGACCTGGCAAGGACTGGCAAACTGGATGCAATCAGCGACCTGCGCGATGAATCTGACCGGCGCGGCATGAGCATCGTGATCGAACTCCGGCGCGGAGCCCAGGCGAAACAGGTTCTCAACCAGCTTTACAAATTCACACCGCTGCAATCAACTTTTTCGGTGCATTTGCTTGCGCTTGTTGATGGCGAACCTCGACTACTTTCGTTAAAACGTGCATTACAGATCTACATCGAGCACAGGCGTGAGATCGTTACCCGCCGCTCAAAGTTCGAATTGGAAAAGGCTAGAGCGCGTGCTCACATTCTGGATGGGTTGTTGGTCGCGTTGGCGAATTTGGACGATGTCATCCGGACAATCCGCGAATCCAAGGATGCTGATGTTGCCAAGGAAAGGTTGATGACCCGCTTTAAGCTTTCTGAGCTGCAAGCCCAGGCAATCCTGGATATGCAGTTGCGCCGGCTGGCGGCATTGGAGCGGCAGAAGATCGAAGATGAATACAAAGAAGTGATGGCTAGAATTGCCTACCTTGAAGACCTGCTCTCACATCCGAAAAAAATCCTCGAGGTGATCCGAGAAGATATCAATTTACTTTCTTCCAAATATGGAGATGAACGCCGAACCCGCATTGTCCTTGAGACGCATGAAGAGTTAAAAGAGGAAGACCTGGTAACCGATGAACCAGTATTGATCACCTTTACTGATAAAGGATATATCAAAAGGGTGGCAGCAAACCTGTACCGTACCCAGAATCGCGGTGGCAGGGGGGTTTCAGGGCAAACGATGCGCGAGGAGGATGAGGTGATTCTCCTGCTTCCTGCGCGTACGCTGCATACTGTATTATTCTTCTCGGACAAGGGTAAGGTTTATTCAGAAAAAGTGTATCAAATCCCGGATGCCAACCGCACCGATAGAGGAATCCCAATCGTTAATGTTCTTTCGATGGAAACAGGGGAGCGTATTACGGCTGCTGTATCTGTTCCCAGTTTTGAAAACGGGTCATACTTTACCATGGCTACGCTTGGCGGAAGAATAAAACGTGTTGCCCTTTCCGAGTTTTCCAGTGTCCGTCCATCCGGGTTGATTGCGATGTCCCTTGATGATGGAGATGAATTGGGTTGGGTTAAACTAACAACTGGAAAGGATGACATCATCCTGGTGACGAGGCAGGGTCAGGCGTTGCGCATAGACGAAAATGATGTTCGCAGCATGGGACGGCAAGGTGCCGGTGTGAGCGGGATAAAACTAAAAAATAATGATCAGGTCGCCTCAATGGATATTGTAGAACCGAATGGCAAGTTACTGGTGGTAACTGAATTCGGGTATGGCAAACGCACAGATCTCGAGGCTTATCCTGCCAAAGGACGTGCTACGGGCGGAGTAGCAACCATTGACCAGAAAAATCTCGAAAAAATCGGTTATATTGCGGCGGCTCGGGTCGTTCAGGATGAGGATGAAGTTACGATGATTTCCGCAAGTGGCGTGCTGCTCCGAATTAAAGTAAAGGATATATCTTTAAGTGGACGGGCTACCAGGGGGTATCGCGTGATGGATTTGGATAAAGATGATTATGTGGCGTCCGTAGCCAGAATCTCAGCAGCAGATCTGGTAAAAGGTGAACCAAAATAAAAAAATCGCAGAGCCTGGGCTCTGCGATTTTTTTCGATGAGTAAAAAACCTAAATTGGTAAGGATACTTTTTGAAATACGATCAAAACGAAGATCCCAAGGATTGCGATCATCAGGAAAAGGGCAAATGCGATAATGAATCTCTGCATGGCGGTCATCCCCAGAAATTCGCCGTGCGTGCGAGTGCGCTCCGGTTTCTCTGGTTTTGTATCTAAAGGATCTTCTTCATAAAAAGAGGATCCCGCAGAATTTCTTAGATCATCAAGCATGGTCTACCTCCTTTGTGGCTTAGTCGAGCGGACGTAAATGGACGTCCCCCGCTGCAAAATCTTGCTCAGAACCATCTGCCAGACTTAATACCAGGTTACCTTCGGTATTAATCCCTTTTACAGTACCTATTATAGATGTTTTTTGTGAATCTTCAATGCGGACCCATTGCCCTTTAAAAGCCAGGTTTTTCTGCCATTCAGCAAAAAAGTATTCTGTCCCTAACCAGGTCCGCCAAACTGATAACGAATTAAGGAATGCGGAAAGAAATTCAAGCCGATCAATGGGTCCTCCAAATTCATCTTCCAGGCAGGTCGCACGGAATAATTGGTTGCTTTCAGGCGGCAAGGATGCAGAAGAAAAATTGATCCCAACTCCAAGAATAATGTTGGATACATGGTCACCTGACCATACAGCTTCCACCAGGATTCCGGCGGTTTTTTTAGAAGATATGAGGACATCATTTGGCCATTTGATTTCTGCGTTCAGTCCCAATTTGGAATGGATCGTATCACGAAGCGCCAGACCGCATAGAGGTGCAAATAATGCCAGGCGGTGGATTTCCTGCTGGTTTGGATGCCAGATCAAGCTCATCGCAAGGGAGGACCCTGGATTGGTGACCCATTTTCGGGAAAATCTGCCGCGTCCATTGGTTTGCTCATCTGCAATCACAAGAGCAAAATTAGGTGCACCAGCGTCTGCCCATTTTTGAGCTTCGTCATTTGTTGATCCAATCGAAGCATAATATCGAAATTTGGATACAGAGGTTTTCTTGAGAACCCTGGCGATGTTTAGCTCTTCCATAAGTAATGGTATTTTAATTCAAATGAGCGGTATTCACCGCTCATTTGATCAGATCCTTTCTGCTCAATCCTATTGTTATTCAACCTTGATTTTGATTGACTTTGGTTTAGCTTCTTCAGCTTTCGGAACACGAATCGTCAGGAGTCCTTGTTTCATGGATGCATCGATCTTGTCTTGTTTGATCGGTTCGTTGAATTCGATTGATCGTGAGAATTTTCCAACCGGTAATTCGGTGAAGAAGTACTCATCATTCTCTGCACGTTTGTCAGTGTATTCACCCGAGATAGTCAGGATTCCGTTTGTAAATTGGAGCTCAACATCTTCAGCATTGAGACCAGGCAACATGGCGGTGACAACATATTCTTCCTTGGTGGCATACAGGTCCATCGGGAAGGACATAACACGCTCACGATCATATGAATTTTCAATCAAATGGCGCATCCATCTTTTCCGTGCTTCGATCTGTGGGGTAGATAAATAGTAAGTCATATTGTTCCTCCAAATAATGTTTATATTTAATCTTGGCTAAATTTTATGACTCAACTATAGGATTGAAATTAACGTATCGTTAAAAACTTATAAGAAATGATTAACGGTCATTTTGTTATGGTATTATCTGGGCAGAGGATTTTGTATGGAAGATAGAATCACAATTATTGAGGGGCCTACCCCGGAATTTGAGAATGTAGATGATGGCTGGGCACTTGGCTTGAACGAGAGTCCAGCGCTTTATTCAATGGCGCTAACAAGGCTGCGGACATTCAATGGACCGGCGCTGGTGGAAAGATGCCACCGGATGTGGATAAAGAACGAGCCAATCTACCTGCATTATCGTAACCGGCTGGGGTTGGAGGAAAGAGTCCCTATTCTCGCAGCCCGCGCAAGCGAAACAGAAGAGGGGCAGGTTCTTTTTCTCTGGATCAGGCGGGAAATTGAAGAAGAATTGAATGGGTCGCAGGAAGACGCGAATTAAGGTTGCTTGCTTTATTAAGCGATAAACACCTGGGTGAGGGGGGCACCCAAGTGTTTATCAATTATTATTATACGGATTTCATAATTAAAATCAATAGGATTAAGTTAAGAGTTTGCTAATCCGCTTAACAAAAAATGACCAAGAATACCGGTAACACTGGTAGATTTTTTGTCCCCATCAAATTAAGTATATTTGAGAATATTCTTATTGTCTCTTAACAAAAGGATTTCATATATGGATAACCAGAGAATTTATAAAATGAGTTTTTCGAGGGTTTATCCCCTTTACATCGCTAAGGCAGAGAGAAAGGGGAGATCAAAAAACGAAGTTAACGAAATCATTTGTTGGTTAACCGGATACTGCCAGGAAGAGATTTATGCTCATTTGGAGAAGCAAACTAACTTTGAGACGTTCTTTACTAATGCCCCACATTTAAATCCAAACCGGAAATTAATCACAGGACTAATCTGTGGTATCCGTGTTGAGCAAATCGAGGATCCGATTATACGTGAGGTGCGCTACCTGGATAAATTAATTGACGAGTTGGCGAAGGGAAAACCGATGGAGAAAATTCTACGCGGGTAATTTTAAATTCAGCCTAATGCAGTCCCGTATTCCAGGTAGATAGAAATGCAGCCAATTTTGTGTAAAAGAAAAGTGCCCCGGGAGGGACTCGAACTCTCAACCTAAGCGTTAGGAGTGCTTTGCTCTATCCTATTGAGCTACCGGGGCAATCACGCGTATTATAGCATAGTCAAAAACGAGAATCGAGATCCGTGCATTTTAAAATTTCTTTCAGCCAGTTCTTGCGACTATTTATTTTGAGAAGAGTTCATTGCAATCCTCCTCGGATTGCCAACACCTTATCGGCATATTGGTAGCCAACATCATACGGACCATAATGCTTGAGGGCTTCACGAATGTCGCCATACTTCGCAATCAATCCTGCCAGCATGCGTACACCATAGTCAACATTAAAAGCCGGGTCTATTAGTTCTTCAATAGAAGGTCGATTACTAAAACATGGACCATTGATGCACTGAAAAGTAGACGCGATGCCGTCGCGCGGCATCACTTGCATTAACCCGACTGCGCCAGATTTCGAGATGATCTCAGGTTGTCCACCGCTTTCCTGGAGCATGACAGCAGCAATCAGGAGTGCATCAACATTGTATTTTCTGGATGCATCCTCGATCAGGTTGCACCAGGGCTTTGTTTTTTCAGGATATCGATCGAGAAATTCACAATTTTCTTCAGAGATTGTCTTATTCATCTCCTCCGTGGCGGCGTTGACGGGATGCGGAGAGGTAACCAACCGGCTTAATCCAACAAGTATGAGGGCTCCAGTGATGATTCCGGGGACAATTGCTTTTTGAATTGCGTTCATGCGAGTGCTCCTTATAGAATATATATTCTATAGTAGCACGAATGTTCTATAATATCAAGAATAAAAAAATGGCGTTGAATTTCAACGCCATTTGGATTCTACCTTTCCATGCTGACCACCTGATGTTCCCACCGGTGCCAGCCGTTGAACCTTTCTTCCATAATTTTTTTGCCTTCACCCGGGCATTTTTCCCCCATTAATTCGAGGTCGGCATCGACCATGATTTTCACCAACTCGTGGAACTTCACTTTCGGTTCCCACCCAAGCTGTTTTTTCGCTTTCGAAGGGTCACCCAGCAGATAATCCACTTCAGTCGGGCGGAAGTAGCGCGGATCTATCTCAACATATTTTTTGTAATCCATGCCGGCATAACCAAAAGCTTCGTCAAGGAATTCACGCGGGCTGTGAGATTCTCCTGTAGCCACAACAAAATCATCTGCCTGGTCCTGTTGGAGCATGCTCCACATGGCTTCAACATATTCGGGAGCATATCCCCAGTCGCGCTTGGAATCCAGGTTGCCCATGTAAAGCTTACTTTGTTTTCCTGCTTTAATGGCAGCGACCGCGCGGGTAATTTTCCGTGTGACAAATGTCTCTCCACGCCGCGGGGATTCATGATTGAAGAGAATGCCATTGGTGGCAAACATCTTATATCCTTCGCGGTAATTGCGTGTGACCCAGTAGGAATATACCTTGGCCGCAGCATAAGGGCTGCGAGGTTCAAATGGGGTTAATTCACTTTGGGGCGGTTTGGCAGCACCGAACATTTCACTAGAGGATGCTTGATAGAACCTTTCAGGAAAACCGCTACGGCGAATGGCTTCCAGGATGCGAATGGTCCCCAACCCGGTGATGTCACCGGTATATTCGGGCATGTCAAAGCTGACGCGTACATGGCTCTGAGCTGCCAAATTGTAGATTTCATCAGGACGAACATTGTAGATCACATCCATCAGGCTTTCAATGATGGAGATATCACCATAATGAAGGAATAATTTAACCTCCGCCCCATTGCGATGAGGATCGTGATAAAGGTGATCAATTCTACGAGTGTTGAACGTGCTGGCACGGCGGATGATCCCATGGACTTCATAACCTTTTGAGAGGAGCAATTCCGCCAGATAAGAACCATCCTGTCCGGTGATGCCCGTGATCAAAGCTTTTTTCATTTTCACACTCCAAGCAAGGTTACAGCCTGTGGCTGCATTCAAGCCTATTATAGTTGACAAATAGGGTTTATCAGAAAGAAAAAGGCTGGTGAGTTCACCAGCCTTTTTGAGGATTGGGGTTTACTTCTTTTTAAAGACGATCTCTTTTTTGTCAGCGTCGAAATCGACCATAACGGTATCTTTTTCTTTGTAATCCCCCGCGAGAAGACCCATTGATAGAGGACTTTCGACGTATTTTTGGATGGCTCTCTTTAGTGGACGAGCACCAAAGGACTGATCATATCCTTCAGTTGCCAACCATTCACGCGCTGATTGCGATAATTCTATGGATAGACCATGTTCCTCTAACCGAGTGCGTACCTCTTTCATCTGCAAGTCGACGATTTGCATCATTTGATCCTTGGTCAGTCCAGAGAACATGATGATCTCATCGATTCGGTTAAGGAATTCAGGTCGGAAGGTGCTCTTGAGGGCTTTCTCGATCTTCTCATGCGCCTGCCTGTCTTCAGGAGAATCCGTTTTCTGCAGGAAGCCGAGGCTCCCATTCTGGCGCACGAATTCAGTGCCAAGGTTGCTGGTCATGATCAGCACCGTATTTCTGAAGTCAACGACCCGACCCTGTCCATCAGTGAGTCGCCCATCATCCAGAATTTGCAGTAAAGCATTCCAGACTTCGGGATGTGCTTTTTCGATTTCATCGAATAGGATCACGCGGTATGGACGACGGCGAACCGCTTCAGTTAATTGACCACCTTCCTCATAGCCAACGTAACCTGGAGGAGCGCCAAAGAGCCGTGAGACTGTATGCTGTTCGCGATACTCACTCATATCCATACGTACCAGGGCATCTTCATCATCAAACATGAATTCCGCCAGGGCTTTGGCGAGTTCGGTTTTACCAACACCAGAAGGACCAATAAAGATGAAGGATCCAATTGGGCGGCGGGGGTCTTTCAATCCCGAGCGGGCACGACGAATGGCATCAGAAATGGCATGAATGGCTTCATCCTGCCCAATAATGCGTTCGTGAAGCCGTTCTTCCATGTGGAGCAAACGTTCGGATTCAGCCTCCATCATCTGGCTAACAGGAATCCCAGTCCATTGGGCTAATACCTGTGCGATGTCATTAACATCCACAACTTCGTCAAGCTTATGTTCAGCTTCCCAGGCATCCCGTTTGGCATTGAAGCTTTCTTCGGTGCGTAACCGTTCGGCTTTCATGCGGGCAGCACGCTCGTAATCACGTTCAACCCCTGCCTGTTCCTCTTCAGCTTTCAACCGGTCAAGCTCTGATTTCATTTGTTTCAGATCCGGCGGAAGAGAGTACAAAGCAACACGGAGTTTTGCTGCGGCTTCATCCATCAAATCGATTGCCTTGTCTGGTAATCGCCGATCAGTGACATAACGGGCGCTCAGTTTTACCGCAGCCGCCAGAGCATCGTCTGAAAAATGAACTTTGTGATGGGCTTCATACCTGTCACGCAATCCCAATAACATTTTTAATGTATCTTCCTGGGAGGGTTCATCCACGAACACTGGAGCAAAGCGACGCTCCAGGGCTGCATCTTTTTCGATATGTTTTTGATACTCATCAAGGGTAGTAGCGCCAACACATTGGAGTTCACCGCGGGCCAGGGCGGGTTTAAGCATATTAGAGGCATCCATGGCACCCTGAGCAGCACCAGCACCAACGACTGTGTGCAATTCATCAATGAACAGGATGATCTCACCATTAGACCGCTGTACTTCCTCGATAGAAGCCTTAAGTCGTTCTTCGAACTCACCGCGGAAACGCGAGCCTGCAATCATTCCACCAAGATCGAGGGCAATCACCCTTTTACCCATCAGAATCTCCGGAACATCGTTAGATGCGATTTTCTGGGCAAGTCCCTCTACAATCGCGGTCTTGCCAACACCAGCTTCACCGATGATGACAGGGTTATTTTTTGTTCGCCTGGAAAGGATTTGCATCACACGCAAGATTTCTGTATCGCGCCCGATGACTGGATCCAGCTTACCTTCCCTGGCTTGCTGGGTGAGATCCCGTGAGTATTTCTCAAGGGTGCGGTAACGGGTTTCTGCCTGCGGATCGGTTACCCGCTGACCCCCTCGCAATTCAACAATTGCTTCTGCTACACGGTCACGAGTGAGCCCTGTGGTTTCAAGCAGACGGGCAGCAGGAGTATTCTTTTCACTCAGGATGGCAAGGAAAAGATGTTCTGTCGAAATATACTCATCTTTGAGTTTACTGGCTTCTTCATTAGCCAGGTCGATGATCCGTTTCACACGCGGGGTTATAAAGATCTGCCCGGCACCGCCGCCAAAAATGCTTGCTTTAGGGCTGGTCTTCAGGATGTAATCAAGCCGTTCAGCAAGGATCTGCGGGTCAACTTTGAGGATTTCCAAAATTTGCGGAACAACCCCCTGGGGCTGCTCGATCAAAGCAAGCAGAATATGTTCAGTATCAATTTGATTATGCCCATAACGCTGGATGATCTCAGCCGCTCGTTGCGCTGCTTCCTGGGCTCTTTCAGTAAATCTATCAAAACGCATCATAATAGGTTCCGTCCTTCTTACTTAAACTAAAAAAATTATAGCATTTCATAAAGCCGGAATAAAATTTTTCGTATAAGAACATTATTAGAGTTTTCAAGAAGTTTCATTGCAAGAATAATTCCAATACTAGTAAAAATAGTCTATTCGATAATTAACCCGACAGTGTAAAATAAACTAATGGTTGATATTCCATTACATGAGACTCATATTAGACCTGTCCGGTTAAGCTCTGATCTTGGCCAGATTGCTGATCTCATCGAGATCTGTTTCTCACCATATCTCGATGCTGAAGGGCGAGATTACATACACCACATCCGGAATGCGCCAAGAGAATACGCCGGCTATATTTTGGATAATTCAACGCCGGAATCATCTCACCTGCCGTTTCATGGCTACGTTTGGGTCGAAAACAACCGCATCGTCGGCAACTTAACTCTCATTTACATACGACGATACTTGAAACAGGCGTATTTTGTAGCCAATGTCGCTGTACATCCGGATTACCGCGGGAGGGGGATTGCCCGGAGCCTGACAGACCGGGCAATCGAGCATGTGATCAGGCACAAGGGGAATGCCATCTATCTCCAAGTGCGCAGTGAAAACACAATTGCTCAAAACCTATATTCCACGCATGGATTTACCGAGATGACGCGAAGAACCCAGTGGATTTATCGGCCTGGGCAGGATCAAAAAAGTGAAATTAATCGAGACATTAAAGTTACTTCTCGGAAAAAAGGAGATTGGGAGCAGCAGAAAGATTGGCTGCGGTCACTATTCCCGCCTGAACTGGCATGGAATTTTTCACTGCAGATCGAAAAACTGGAACCTACTTTTCTGAATGGATTTGACCAATTTCTCAATGGGATCTACCAGCGAAGCTGGTCTGCCTATGAAAACAATCGCTTGATTGGCACAGCCACCCTGATAAAACGCGGCGAACCGGTCGATAACATTTGGCTGGCGACCTCACCGCTTTGGGAAGATAAAGCAATCACCTCTCTGATTCCGGTGGTACTTAAACATACATTAACCCCGCATCGATTGTCGCTTAACTACCCAGCAGAGAGGGCAGTTGAATCCTTCCGTTCTCTCGGAATGGTCGAAACCAACACTTTGATTTGGATGAAGCGGTTTATCGAAATAAAATAATGTTTATATTTCCAGCAACGCCAGATTATATTATTCGTATATACCGTTGAAAGGATTATAAAAATGACAAAATTTTTATTGCGATTGATCATTAATGCTGGAGCGTTGTATCTTGCGGTTTTGCTCTTATCACCGCACATCGTGATGCAAAATGAGAGATGGTGGTCTTTCCTGGTACTGGCGTTGATTTTTGGCCTGGTTAATGCGCTCATTCGACCCATCTTAATGGTCGCTAGCTGCCCTTTAATTGTTCTTACGCTTGGACTTGGAACCCTAATCATAAATGCCTTGATGTTCCTACTTGTTGGCTGGCTCGGGAACCAGTTGCAACTGGGATTTTCAATTCCTGACAATCGGTTCTGGTATGCATTCCTTGGAGCACTAATTGTCAGCGTGGTCAGTTTTATCCTCAGCCGTATACTTGGTGTCGAAAAGAAAAGGGGTTAACCTGCAAAAAACCGGCTCGAAAGAGCCGGTTTTTCTTTACTTAGTGGGTGTGGGTTCTTCTACCCCAAGGGATATCCACAATAACAGGTTAGGTTCCCACCTGAAGAGTGGATTCCCGTTACCATCCAGGATTACCCATTGACCATCCTGCAAGGTTGGTTTTGTCTCCGGGGAAAGGACACTGAGAATACTCACTGGTATCACTGGTACCCAGTTCTTTCCATCCTCACTAATGCGGTACACAGCTTCACCAAGCGGATTTTCTACCAGCCCGGTCGAAAAATTATACGAGAGTTTGATTTCTGAGGCAGGCAACGCCGGCAAGTCTTGGGGAAGAGCTGGGTTTGCAGCAGCCTCAGCAATCTCGAACTTCAGCAGCCGATTATTTTCCGAATCACTGACCCATACAGAGCCATCTTTTGCAATCGCAATCCCCACAGGTTTGCCAAATCCATCGATCCCACTGCTGTAATCACCCCATCCCATCAGAAAGGTTCCGTTCTGGTCAAAAGACAACACTCTGAATTTATCGGGATCGGTTACGTACACCTTTCCGCTGGGGTCAACATCGATAAATGGCTTATTTTCAGTGGATTGCCCATTCCAGCCTGCTACGTCCCACATTTTCACAAATTGATAATAGGCACCTGTTTCATCAGGGGCGAATACCTGGATGCGCTGGTTCCAGGTATCTGCAACATACAGCCAATCTGAAGAATCTACAGCCAAACCAACAGGCTCGTAAAATTCGCCAGGTTCATATCCTGTTACACCGAACTGGGTAATGTATTGACCATTTTCGTCAAAAACAACCACGCGGTTATTGCCCGTATCGGTGATTAACACATGGCCCTTGCTGTCGACCACAATTCCACGGGGACCCCAGAAAGTATCATTCGCATCAGCGGTACCCGGCGAGCCCCACATTGTGATGAATTTACCATCAGCAGTGAACTTCTGGATCCGGTAATTCCAGGTATCGGCAACGTAGACGGATCCGTCTTGTCCAACCGCAATCCCCCAGGGTTCATTGAAAGTGCCTGCAGGTGCATCACCGGCATCAACACTACCGTAACTTCCCCAGGAATTAATGAATTCGCCGTTTGCTGTAAAATGCTGAATCCTGTGATTCAGAGAATCAGCGGCGTAAATTGTGCCATCTGGAGCAATTGCGATATCTCGGACCGCATTGAACTGACCATTCTCCGTTCCCGTCAAGCCAATGACGGCAACTGGTACCATGGTGACATATTTCCCTGCATATGGGTCTGTCTTGGTAGAATCCGGGCTGGTTGGAACAATTCCATATGTCCAAATTTTACTGAGGATATTTTTATCAACAAATAAGTGAATGCTTTGTGAAGGCTGCCAGGTTGCCTCAGTAAGGTCGGTCCTCCCCTTGAGCTGGCTGTAAAGGGTGTAATCTTTATTCGACCATATTTGGAATATTGCTTTCCTGAATTGTGGATCTTTGAAATCATTCCAAACCTGTTTAAACGTCAAATTAAAGTAATCTTGCATAGGCCAAACGATTCGCAGGTAAGGAAAATCGACATAACCATCTTTTAGAATCGCCTGTGCTTTGGTGTATTGGGTGTCATCTGAAATGACGATAGGATAATTCAATAGATCCCGGGTCAAGTCTTTGTCGTACCATACTTTGTTTGGATAATCTCTGAAGTACCACCAATATGGGTACAACGCATCTGCAATGTAAGCAACTTTTATGTTTTTTCCTTCGCCGGTTCGACTGGCGATATCCTCAACCTGTTCGAGGACATCCTTTGGACCTCTCGCCATATGCGCATACACCAGGAATTCTTTACCCGAATCGTAATTGATGAAATTAGCCTGGTACGAAGAACGTGCAGTGGTCACAGTTAGGATTCCAAAGAACCCGATGAAAAGGATTCTTATGAGGTTGATTGGTTCCCAATCGCCAAGCAATTTATAAATCCCCCAGCCGCTGGCGATGGCACCAATCACTGCAAACAAGAATGTGCTTGTGGCTTGGAGTTGGAATAACTCATGACCTGCAAATGGTTTGTTGGTACCTGTGAGCATCCCAATCACCTTACCGAGGCTGATTAGGAAAACAGGAATCAATATGAATGCAATGATTGCTTTGGGTGTGATGCTTTTTGCTTTCACTCTGTCAATAAGAAAACCGACTGAAAATCCTGCTGTCAGCGACATTGGCAGTGTGATGTGGAAAGTCAGCCAGGGCATCTTTTCACCAGCAACAGAAAATGCGATCAGACTCAGGATTGACCAGTAGATTAAAAGGGTTAAGACAGGAATGCGCTTTTGTTGAATCGGTGATTCAACTTGACTTTCCTCGTCGACAGATGCAATCGTTGTTTTATCCTCATCCTCTGCAACCTGGGCAGCCGGCGAAACCCCGGGGAGCGTTGACAGCAATTTATACTTAATTCCAATGACCAAACCAACAATGGTTCCGAGGGCAGCGAGGTATTCATACATTGGAATTTGAATGAGCGCATAAAAATACCAGGGTTGTGTTCCACGGTTGACAGCCTGTTGTGCAAGCCAATAGCCTAAGGAACCTACCAATCCAGTGAAGAATCCCTGCCCATTGGTGAAAAGAGAGGTGTAAAAAACTGTGAACAGGCCATAGAAAATGGCAGCATTGATTGCCCAGATCTTTGGCTTCCAAAGCATTCCGATTCCTACAGCCAGGAGGACGCTGATTATCAGCATGATGCTGGTTCTAATCAATCCTGGTTGGCTGTAATCAAGTGGATCCCAGCCTGCCAGCTTGATCGGGAATGCAATGAGCTGGGGAAGAATTAATGTAAATGTAACCAGGAGAAGATCGAAAGAGCGGATCTTCCGCAACTCCTTCATCCCGAGATTTGAAAAGAGCACAACTAATCCGATCGCAACGCTGACAACTGCCAGACCTAAAAGTGCATATAAAGCATAATTGAGGGGATTAGGCGTTACAGTAGCCGCAGCAGTGGTGTCAGTTGTAGCCGGAATTTCAGAAGGAGCTGCCTTGGCATTGATCACAGCAATTCCAAGTGCAGCCATCAGGAAGAATAAAGCGACCAGCACAGCCAGGATAAAAACATTCCTGCTGTTGGCTTTCTTCCATGCAGCTTTGGTGACATCCTTGAGAAATACCAGGGCGAGAAATATGAGAATTTCCGCAGTATAGATAAAGGAAGTCTCTTTTGTGATGAAGTGCAACGCGACCATGGCTGTGAAAAGGTAAAGTGTGGAGTTCTTTCCCTGTTCAAGATATCTTAAAACCGCATAAAGCATGATCACGCCATACAAACCGATGAATGCTTCGTTGCGGGTATACCTTCCATAAAAAAGGATGTATGGGGAGATCATGAAAAACAATCCAGCCAGTAAAGCCCCCGTTTTCCCCAGATATCTGCGCCAGCTGATGAGGACAAATGCAACTGTGGCAATGCTGAAGAGGGCTGCCGGGATTCTAGAGGAGAAATCCGAATCCCCAAAAAGATAATAGGATGCTGCCACCAGGTGAAATTGCAAAGGACCATGAGTCACCGGGTCATGGCTGTAACCGCTGCCCTGGTAAAAGGAATAAGACGGAACTACATGGTTCACTTCATCATGGCTCATCACCCGCCAACCCAAACCAATAAATCGACTGAGGATGGTCAATATCAGGATGATGCTGATCAAAATCAATTCAGGGGTTATCTTTGGCCTGGTTTTGAAAAGCGGTTTATCAAGCCAGGTGGAGAATTCAGAAGGGGTATTTTGAGAAGATTCCATTTTATCCGTCCGGATTGTTTTCCTTATGCGTATTTGATTGGAAGATTATTTTAAATTAAAGTAGTTATACACCGCAGATGATAGATCAGCATACATTCTATTGGCAGCGTCCCAAATGATCTGGGCATCGTTGTGAATAAAAATGGTCAGAATGTAATTGCCGCCAGGGGTATAGACTAGCGCTGCGTCGCCGACAGTGTGCATCAATCCATCCACCGGATCAATCGCCCAACCGTGTTTATGGGCAACTTTGGTTCCTTCGGGAACGCCTGCTTCGATTAACACCCCGATGTGATTTTGGGTAAGATAACTGATCATGCTTTTACATTCGTTCTGAGTGATCTCACCAGGGAAGGCCGCGGTAAAACTGCCCCCGCCATTTTGAGCACATTCATATATATCATTCAGCAACAAACCGATATCAACAGGTGTGGTCTGGTTATATGGATCCGGATCGGTGTTGACATCAGTCCGGCTATTGGCGGTTGTGCTGATTCGTTGAAGCAGCGGAGCCCCGTTGTAAAACATGCCCGCCAGGAATGTGTTTTTCAAGCCCAGGGCTTTCATCGTCTTGGTTACTTCAAGAGGTCCAAGTGTTGTATCCATAAGCGATGACATTAATTTATCGGGGGCGGTATTATCGGATCGGATAATCATATCTTCGATCAATTTAGCGTACTCAGAAGAGATGGGCTCGGATAAACGCCGATAAGCTTCCACCATGATCGGAATTTTGATGGTGCTGTCAGCGGAAAAAGCAATCTCAGGGGTAAGTTGTTCCCCTGCCTGGTATGCCACCTGGAGTTCATTGCCAGTTTGCAGGTCGATCATATATATCTCCACCTGCCCTGTAAATCCTGCAGCATCAACAATCTGTTGAAGGAGTACTTTTAAGGTTATCAATGAGGGACGCAACGATCCGGTCTGAACAGTAACAAGATTGACAATCCTTGGAGAAGGTTCTTTTAAAGCATTGGAAACCAGGTCCGCTGATTTATCGATATCCAATTTCCTGCCTGGAGTGCCGGTTTCAAAATTCACAGTTCCTGGAACGGGTACAAACGCAGTTGCATCCTGGTCATACCGGGCGGCAATTTCGTTTGTCAGATATGCTTTGAGAACAACAAGATCAATTTTCGATCTGAGCGGGATGGCCTGGGCATTTGGCAAACGATTAAATAAATAATCAATGAAACCTGACCAGAAAGGTGATGAGGTTCTCGCCTGGTCGGCTGCCGCCATCATTCCTGCAAGATCAAGGGAAAAACCCAAAGCGGCTGGTTTGGCCTGGATAATATCTTCACCGTAATGCATTTCAATCGGTATGGCATAGGCTTGCGTTATCCGTGTGGCAGCTTCATCCGGGGAAAGGTTGCTGACATCGACACCGCCAATAGTTGTGCCTGTGGTAAAGGTTGAACGCAAACGGCTGTAAATCGCTAATTGAAAAATGGTCAAAATCACCCCGGCTATGATCAACGCCAATGCAATCCAACGGATCAGGGTGAAATTCTTTGCTCGCATCATGAAAAGTTACTCCCGTAAAACATTTCCAGCACTCATTTTACCAGACCGACGGGATTTAAATCATGGAGAAGTGTGTTGCCAATAACCTGCAAGGTTGGATATACTACTACTATGGAAGCAAAATCCAATGAAATTCCAGAACTTTTAAGAGACATCTATCCGTTTTCTTTATTGGAAGATCAGGATTATGGAGATGCCCTGCAGTTTTGCCAATTTGCTGAGCTGCCTCCTGGGACGCGAATACTCTCTAATACAGACCATGCTGACCGGATGTACATTATCCTTGCGGGTGAGGTAAAAACAAAAGGGAATCGAGATAAATCTCTTCTACAAATTCACCGATTAAGAAGGGGAGACCATTTCGGAGACGCTGCAATTAATGGGAAAGGTCCCTACAGGATCAGTGCGGAATGTGTCAACCAGGTTTCACTGTTGGTCCTGACTCATAAGAACATCGTTGCGTTAATGAAGATATTCCCTTATTTGCGGGAAGCATTTGCCTTGATGGAATTAACCCTGAAGACCATCCAGGAAAATGATTTCCCGTGGCTGGTTGCTGATGAAAAGATTTTCCTGGCTTGCCGCAGACACAAAATCATTCCAGCGACCCGTTTATTTTTTATCAACCTGGTGGGCATCATCGGATTCATCCTATTATTGTTTGCTTCTTTTGCTTCAAAAGAGTTTTCCACTTTCCTGATCGTGTTGGCATTTCTAGTTTTGCTTGGCGATATTTTGGTCAGCGTGTGGTCGACAGCAGAATGGGCAAACGACCAGTTTATAGTTACCAGCGAGCGCGTGGCAGCTCAACGCAAGATGTATGGTCTTTTTGACAGCCGGCAGGAATCCCCTATAGGAGCTATACTCTCAACGGCGTTTGATACTTCGTTGATTGGCAGACTTGTGGGATATGGTACGGTTAGCCTGAAATCATATACTGGCGAGATTCATTTTAAGAGTCTTCCCTATCCAGAATCTATCTTTAATTATCTCGAATACTTGAGGGGTCGATCAGCCGAAGAGAAACGTCTTGAGGAGAAAGCAAGAATTCAGAAGAATCTTGAAGGGAGATTGAATGATCCTTCATTCAAAGAGCAGGTTAACCGTTTGCCAACAGATTTAGCTAGGAGTGTAACATCGGTTTACCAGAGCGGTTCGCTGCTGGATTGGCTTGCCCGGTTATTCCAACTCCGACAGGAACAAGGAGCATCAATCATCTACCGTACTCATTGGTGGATCATGGTCAGAAAGACCTTCATTCCATTTATATTGATCATTGTTCTCCTTATCGGTTTCATCAGTAAAATTCTTGGCTTATTCCCAGCAATCTCCGAAAGCACGTTTTATTTGGGAGTGCTTTTCTTGACTTTTGTCTCAGCCATGTGGTGGCTTTACCAATACATAGACTGGTACAACGATCAATACATATTAACAAAAGACCAATTGATCGATGTTTCCCGTAAGCCGCTGGGGTATGAAGACAGAAGGTCAGCCCCTGTAAAGAATATCCAAACAGTGGAATATAAACGGAAAGGGATCATTGGGCTATTATTGAATTATGGAACGGTTCGGATCCAGATTGGTAATGAGGAATTAACCTTTGATAACGTATACGATCCTTCACAGATTCAGGGAGAAGTGTACCTGCAGCTTAAAAGATACCAGGAAGAACAGCAGCGTTTGGAAGGACAACGGATGGCTGAATGGATTACGACTTATGACAGAATTAAGAATGGAGAAAATCCTCAAAGCCAGAAAGACGGGTAAAATTGCACAATTCTCCAGTTGAGGTAAATGAATGGCATTACTTGAAATAATCACCCTACCGAATCCGATTCTTCGCAAGAAAGCTCACAAAGTTACTGATTTTGGAAAAGAGTTTCGCACTCTCGTAGCAGATATGGTAGAAACCATGCGCGATGCTCCGGGGGTGGGATTGGCTGCCCCCCAGGTGGCAGTGCCACTTCGACTTATTGTTGTGGAATATGGCGATGATGAGGATGAAACGGTGCCAAAAAAACTTTATATCGTGGCAAATCCTGAAATCATCGAAAAATCTGAAGAGATGGTCCTTGGAATTGAAGGCTGCTTGTCAGTTCCGGATTTGATCGGTGAAGTTGAAAGGTACGAAAGTGTTGTTGTGAAGGGGCAAAACCGACAGGGGCAACCTGTCAAAATTAAGGCATCAGGCTGGTTAGCCAGGATCTTTCAACATGAAATTGATCATTTGGACGGCATCGTTTACACTGATCTGACCGACAAGGTGTGGAAACCTACTTCGGAGGATGAGATCCCACTGGATTAACTATGTACTTGACGAACCTTTCGTTGACTAACTTTCGGCTTTTTTCCCGCCTGGATATGGAAATTCCTCGGCGGGTTCTTTTGCTGCAGGGGGCAAACGCGCAAGGTAAAACCTCTTTACTTGAAGCAATCTATTATTTAGCTACCTTTACTTCTTTCCATGCACAAAGTGACCGCCAGCTGCTCAATTTTCTGGCGACGAGAGAAGCGCTGTCTGTCTCCAGGATCGTTGGAACTTACCATCGAGGTGAGAAAAAGCATAAGTTGGAGATAAGGCTGATCCAGGATTCCAATGGGAACGGCGGAGCGAGGTTAAGGAAAGAGACTTTGCTCGATGGGGTAAAAACCCCGCCAAATCAGCTGGTTGGACATTTCAGCGCTGTCATTTTTCTTCCACAGATGACCCGTATCATTGAGGAAGGACCCGATGAACGCCGGCGATACTTAAACCTGGCAATTGCCCAGGGTGATCCTTTTTTCACCCAAACTCTTTCTGAATACAATAACGCACTTAGTCAGCGTAATGCCCTTTTGAAAATGCTCTCCGAAAGGGGTGGGGATGCTAGTCAAATGGAATACTGGGATGGAATAATCGCAAGCAGGGGAGCACGCATTTTACATGCCAGGATTGCAGCAATCCGTGAGCTAGACCAAATCGCTGCAAATATCCATGACAGGTTGACCGGCTCGAAAGAAGTTCTTCGGCTGATCTACCAACCTTCTTACGATCCTTTACCAAAACCAAACGGACAGATCGCCCTTCCGATACATACGACTATTAACCGTGACAATTTCTCATTGGACCAAATTGAACAGGGATTTCTAAAAAATTTGATCGAGGTTCGCGCTGAAGAAATCGCTCGGGGGGTTACGACCATCGGTCCACACCGGGATGAAATGAGGATTCAGAGCAACGGCATCGACCTAACGGATTTTGGCTCACGAGGGCAGGTGCGAACTGCGCTGCTTTCGCTCAAACTGGCTGAAGTGGAGTGGTTGAAAAAACGGACCACGCAGTGGCCAGTCCTTCTTCTTGATGAGATTATGGCGGAATTGGATATTCAACGCAGGAATTTCCTTATTGATTACCTGCAGGGAGCTGAGCAAACCATCATGACCACCACAGACCTTCACTTGTTCCCTGAGCGGTTCGCAGAAACCTGTGATAAGTGGACGATCGATAACGGAAGCGTAATCACACCTTCTTAAACTACAAAGGCTTTTTTTGCGGGATTCCTGTTTTCCGTGGATAAATCTGGGGAGTTGCTGCTATCTTTTTGATTTCGACCAGGTAACGATCACCAGTTACACCGGGTAAAAAAACCGGGGTAAGTTGGGTTAATCGTCCCCCCAGTACTTTTAGAGCGTGTTCTGCCTGCTGGCATTCAGCCGGAGCTGTATCCCCTTTTTGTGCGACCACCACGCCGTGGACCTTGACCAGCGGAAGAAGGTACTCTGCGAGAATTGGCAGGCTGGCAACTGCCCGCGCAACTGCCACGTCATATTGTTCACGGTGGGATGACATCTGACCGAGTTCTTCAGCCCTGGCAGTAAGGACCGTTACATCCTGAAATCCAAGTAATTCAACCATATGCTGACAAAAAGCAGCTTTCTTGCCAATCGATTCGACCAGGGTTAATTTTATCGAGGGGACCAGGATCTTGATGGGGATTCCCGGAAACCCTGCGCCGGTACCAACATCTATGATTCTCTGGTTCTGCATGTTTGGCATGACTTTCAAGCAGGTCGCAGAATCCAAAAAATGTTTCACTCGGATGCCTTCACGATCGCGGATGGCTGTAAGGTTAAACTTTTCGTTCCAAGCGAGTAATTCATCCTCGAAGACCTGGAAGACTTTTAATTGCTGTGAATTTATAGATATTTTCTGGGAGTCAAATAATTCTTTGAGGGATGTTTCCATAATTGGATTATACCAACGCCAGGATGAGAAACTTCTCATTTTCCTTGACGAAATTCAAGTTGTATGTACAATTAAACGGTAATTATCTTATGGAAAGGAGCGCGACGAAATGGTAGACCTAAGAATCAGAATGCAGATCGCTGCAAAACCCGTACGCATCTCGGGTCTTGTCGGTTTGCCTTGTCGTAATGCGCCTGTCCTCAGCTAACGCTGATTCGTGAAAACGAAAACCACGGGTGCATTCCACTCCCGTGGTTTTTTTTTTGCCACATAGACCTCGGGAGAACGGGTCTTTTTATTTTGGGAGGGATTATGAATCAAAAGGAAATGATGGATGGATAGGGAAGTGACCTCTGGTCAGATTGGTTGGAGTTTTGAGATGTTGTGAGGAAATGAAGGAGGCCGAAAATGTTGGATTCATTGATGAAATTCGGCGCGTATCGTGTGAATTATTTTGAACCATTTATAAAGAATAGCCCTGAAGCATTCGGTTTCTATATCCGGGCAGAGATCGAACAAGGGCAGGCATACAGCCACATGGCCAAGCACCAGCTTTATGTCGGATTGGACCTGATCCAACGGAGACTAGGTATGCGGAACTTGGTTGGCATATACATCGATATCAATTGCCTGACGAATTTGAAGCGTCCTGCTTACCAGCAAATGAAGCGGGATATCCTCTCTGGATATTTTCAGAAGATTTTGATTCTGGAAAAGGATGCCATCGAAGGTTGCCCCGGCGCTGTTGCTGATTTGAATGACTTGGCTGACCATGCTGGCGGGTTGGAGCTGTTATCCTGGCATGATTCGAGATTGGTCGAAACGATCGTTTGAGTTACCAGCGATCATTTGTTAAATTACTGGAGTAAAAATGATTGGAACATCATTATTCATCGGCAAGAAAATTGAACTCACGGCGCTTAATCCTGAAAAGGATGCTGAAGCTTTATCAGCATGGAGCGCAGACCAGGAATTCGTCAAGGAATTCATGGGGGGCGATTACCGACCCTATTCCACGGCTGAGTTTAAAAAAGCCATCGCAGAAAAGATCAAGAAGGCAGACGAACGCTTAAGCGCCTACTACTTCGCCATCCGACCTGTCGGAAAACCTGAAATCGTTGGATTGCTTATATTCGGCTGGCTTTGGAGTTCTCATCAAACTGGCCGCTTGTTCTTGTTCTTTGAAGACGAATCAGCCCTAAGGGAATATGGAGAGGATACCCTTTCGCTTGGATTGCGATATGGGTTCATGGAACTTAGTCTGCATCGGATGTGGACTGAGTTGAGCGAACATAATCCCGTCAAATTGGAGATCTTTGAGAAAGCAGGTTTCCTTCGTGAAGTCCAGCGCCGCGAGGCTTTCTATTTTGATGGCAAATATTATGACCAGCTGGACTATTCCCTTCTTAAACCGGAATGGTTGAGACTACAGCGGGAGGTGAGTTATGAAAAATAATTTCTTATCGGGAACCATGGTAAAACTTGAGCCCATTGATCTTGAGAAAGACCTGCCTTTGTGGGAAAAGTGGGATCGGGATAGCGATTATCAACGCCAATTGAACATGATTCCCGCAAGGCAGATTTCCGCAGCCAGCATGAAAGAATGGTTCGAAAAGGAATCCTCCAATTCGGCTTTGTTTTCCATTCATGAAATTAAAGAAAACTCCGTTATTGGTTTTGTTGAGCTTGATGGATATGAATGGACAGCCAGAACCGCATGGGTCGGGATCGCTATCGGTGAACCTCAATACCGTGGCAAGGGATACGGCACAGAATCGATGAATCTTCTGTTAAAGTTTGCTTTTAGGGGGTTAAATATGCATCGAGTGAACTTGAACGTCTTTGCATTCAATCAACGGGCAATCCGCTGTTATGAGAAATGTGGGTTCAAATATGAAGGTACATCGAGGGAACTTATCTACAAAGAAGACAAAAGATGGGATGTTCTTTGCATGGGAATCCTACAGCAGGAATGGGAATCATTGCAGCAAGTAAGTGGGTAACGATAGCAAAAGAGAAAGGGAGATCAGTCAAACTAATGATGATCTCCCATTAGATTAATCAATATTAAGAAAGTCTCACGATTCCAGTGATATACTCGGTGATATTTTGGGTTGAAGGTGCTGGATGACTGAGAAAATTAGGGCAATTATTTGGGATATGGGGGGTGTAATTTTACGAACAAATGGGGAAGAATCCCGGCAAGCGTTAGCCAGGGAATTCGGGGTCTCTGTAGCAGACCTTTATGACCTAGTGTTCAATTCTCCGAGTGCTGAAAAAGCAACGATTGGCTTGATCCCTGAAGATGAGCATTGGAAAACAGTCGCGACCACGCTTGGCATACCTGAAAGTCGAATCCAGGAACTGCAGGATCGATTTTGGGCAGGGGATGCGGTAGATAAAAGGCTGATCGAATATATTCGAACTTTGAATAAAAAATATAAAACTGGATTGCTTAGCAACGCCTGGTCTGGAGCTCGGCAAAGCCTAAACCAACGTAATGCATGCGACTTGGTTTTTCAGTACTCAATGTTTTCTTATGAAGTTCGATTAAAGAAACCAAACCCCGAAATATATAAGAGAATATTATCCTTTATGGATGTAAAACCGGAAGAGACCATATTTATCGATGATATGAAAGAGAACATCGAGGGGGCGAATAGTATAGGGATCCGCGGGATCAGATTTTATTCAACAGATCAGGCAATTGAAGCAGTTGACAGGCTGGCTGCACAATAGAATGACCGAGCATGTTTTTTCCTCTGATGTTTTTAGAGTGGGGGTGGTATCAGATACTCACATCCCTGACCGGGCACGTAATATTCCCTCTGGATTATTGAGGGCTTTAAATGAAAATAAGGTAGACCTTATCCTCCATGCGGGGGATATTTCAATTCCCCGAGTACTGGATGAACTTGGCGAAATTGCCCCGGTATTGGCTGTGAAAGGAAATAGAGACCTGGTCTTTGGGGATAATCTCCCATTAGTGAGAGTCCTAGAAATTAATGGATTTTCAGTATTGCTTACGCATGGGCACATGGGATGGACTTCCTATTGGATGGATAAATTTCAAAATTTGGTGTCAGGATACCGTTCTGATCGGTATATCAACCGCTTGAAAAACGCCGCTCCGAATGCTTCAATATATATTTTTGGTCATTCGCATAAAAGTGAAAAAATTCATGTTGATGAAAAACTCTTTTTTAACCCCGGCTCAGCAACTTTTTCCATGCCTCCCGGAGTACGGAAATCCTGGGGATTACTCACTTTTTCCGGGAAAACATTTGAAAGCGCAATCAAATTTGTTGATTGATTTTGCGAGTTAATCAGATAAAATTCTTGACCATATACTTATGTGTTGATATAATGATTGTTTGCGCATCCCGGGCTAATCAGCCAGGTGGGATATTATTATATTTTGCCAGGTACTGAAATTTTAGGAGAAACCCATGGCTTCTGTTTTACCAAGCAAATCTTATGCTCGAATCCCAGTAATCTTTAACCTCCCGAACCTGATCGATGTACAACTGGACTCTTTCAAACGGCTGAAAGAAGAAGGATTAATCGATCTTTTCCATGAAATTTCCCCGATTGAATCCTACAACAAGGGAATGAAATTGTATTTTCCCGGTCACGGACCTGAGGCAAAACAATGGGGATTGAAATACTGGTTCGAGGCTCCAAAGCACACGATCGATGAATGTGTGGAAAGAGATCTAACCTATGCCAGTCCATTATATGTTTCTGTACTGCTTGCCGGACCCGATATTCCGCAACCAGTAAAATCTGATATCTTCCTCGGCGACTTCCCCGAGATGACCGACAAAGGTACTTTCATTATCAATGGAACAGAACGTGTTGTCGTCTCGCAGCTCATCCGCTCTCCAGGTGTGTACTTTGAAGCCCAGGTAGACCGCACAACCGGGCATCGTCTGGCTATGGCTAAGCTAATCCCCGATCGCGGCGCTTGGATGGAATTCGAGACCAAGAGCAAGAACTATATGATCTTGAAGTTCAACCGTAAACGCACAGTTCCTATCACGATATTCCTGCGTGCTTTAGCTGCGGTTGACGATAACCTTGCCGGTGATACCCCATTAAAAACAGGTTCTGACGAGGAAATCATTTCTCTCTTTAGCGACATTGATAACAATCCGGATCGGATGCTAATTGCTTCAACATTTAAAGAAGAGCCGGTTTGGGACCTCGGAAACGGACAAACGGTCGCCGAAGCCGCTTTGATCGAATTCTTCCGCCGAATGCGCCCTGGAGATCCCGCCAATCTTGAGAACGCCCGCTCCTTCCTTGAAGAGCAGTTATTCGATAGCCGCCATTACGATCTTGAACGTGTGGGCCGATATAAGTTAAATCAAAAACTGGATCTCATGGATCGCATTCCTGTTTCGCACCGGAGTGTCACCAAGTGGGATATTGTTTACCTGATCCGCCGCATGATTCTGATCAACAATGAGATCGAAGATAAGGATGATATTGATCACCTGGGCAACCGCCGCGTAAAGACTAACGGGGAATTGATCCAGAATAAATTGCGAATTGGTTTACGCCGCATGGAAAGGGTGATCAAGGAACGTATGTCCATCCGCGACCAGGACCAGGTTTCTCCTGTTAGCCTTGTGAATATCCGACCAGTGGTTGCTGCCTTGCGTGAATTTTTCGGCTCTTCGCAGCTTTCGCAATTCATGGATCAAACCAATCCGTTAGCTGAACTGCGCAGCAAACGCACTCTATCTGCATTAGGTCCTGGTGGTCTGCGCCGCGAACGCGCCGGTTTTGATGTACGTGATGTGCACCATAGCCATTATGGCCGCATTTGCCCCATTGAGACTCCTGAAGGTCCGAACATTGGGTTGATTGGTCGTTTAGCCAGTTACGCCCGTGTAAATGAATATGGGTTTATCGAGACCCCATACCGCAAGGTCATTAAAGCTCTCAGTGCCACCGATCCACGGTTGGAAGGGCGTTTGCTTCGTGAAACACTGACAGATGAAAAAACCGGTGAGGTGATTGCCAAGGAAGGCGAGCGCATTACCGCAAAAATGCTGCCTGCGATTAAGAAGACCAAAAAGACGACCATCTTTGTCCGACCCTTTGTGTCTGATGAAGTGGAATATCTGTCTGCAGATGCAGAAGATAAGTTTGTCATTGCCCAGGCGAATACCACGATCAATGCAGATCAGGAATTTGCCCAGGAACAGATTTCCTGCCGATTCCACAGCGACTTTATCATGTCAGGGGGGGATGGGGTTAATTACATGGATGTTGCGCCCCACCAGGTTGTGGGTATCAGCGCAGCCCTCATTCCTTTCCTCGAACATGATGATGCCAACCGAGCCTTGATGGGTTCCAACATGCAGGCTCAAGCCGTGCCACTGGTAAATCCTGACAGTCCGCTCATCTCTACCGGCATGGAAAAATATGCAGCCATTGATTCCGGGCAGGTTCTTATTGCCGAAGAAGATGGTGAGATCACTTCGGTCACAGGGCATCAAATCTTCGTGAGAAATTCCGAAGGACGACTCCGCGAGTACAACCTGCGCAAGTATCAGCGTTCCAACCAAAGCACATGCATTGATCAACGCCCGGCGGTGATCAAAGGTCAACGGGTTCACAGGGGTGATATCCTGGCGGATTCTTCGTCCACCGTGGATGGCAAGTTATCCCTGGGTCAAAATGTTGTTGTGGCGTTCCTATCCTGGGAAGGCGGCAATTTTGAGGATGCGATCCTAATTTCGGAACGATTGGTACAAGCGGACAAATTCACTTCTGTGCATATTGAGAAGTATGAAGTGGAAGCCCGGGATACCAAGCTTGGACCAGAAGAAATCACCAGGGATATCCCCAACGTAGGTGAAGATGCAGTCAAAGACCTGGATGAACAGGGAATCGTCCGCATCGGCGCTGAAGTTGGACCAAACGATATTCTTGTGGGAAAGATTACGCCAAAAGGCGAAAAAGAATTAACCCCTGAAGAACGTTTGTTACGCGCTATCTTTGGAGAAAAATCACGCGATGTGAAGGATACTTCCCTGCGCATGCCTCATGGAGAACGCGGCAAGGTTGTTGATGTCAAGATTTTTACCCGGGTAGACAATGTGGATTTACCTGCAGGGGTTGATATGATGGTGCGTGTTTCCGTAGCGCAGCGCCGCAAGATCACTGCTGGTGACAAGATGGCTGGACGTCACGGTAATAAAGGTGTGGTTTCCCGTGTGGTTCCAGTCGAGAATATGCCTTTCCTGGAAGATGGCACGCCTGTGGATATTATCCTGAATCCTTTGGGTGTTCCTGGACGTATGAATATCGGACAGGTATTGGAAGTCCATTTGGGTTGGGCTGCAAAACAATTAGGTTTTGAGGCAGTAACCCCCGTTTTTGATGGCGCCGATGAATACGAAATCGAAGCGGAACTTGCGCGTGCGTGGTTGATGGACCTTGCCTGGAAGGAATCGGGTGCAAAAGCCTGGGAATGGATGAATCAACAGGAATATGATCCGCAGTCCATCCGTGATGATGAAGAAGTACGATTGCTCTACCTTGAGCAGGTTTTAGGTGATCGTTATGATATTGGGCGTATGGCAACAGATTACCATTATGCCCGCCGCGTGAACCTGGAACATTGGATGCTCGAAAAAGGACTGGATCCGGATCCTGTGATCAAGTTCGAGAAGGAATTGACAGGGAAACCTGAAGTCCGAAATGAAGATAACGAAGCGATTCGTATTTGCCTAAAGATCTGGCTTGACCAACATGGTATTAATACCAGCAAAATGAACGGCGAAGACATCCTGGCGGCTGCTCATAAATTGACAGTTGATACGGGTGAACCACTTCCTATTCTCGGGAAACAAATCCTGCGCGATGGAAAGACTGGTCAGCCTTACGATCAGCCGGTAACCGTTGGGGTAATGACGATGCTTAAACTTCACCACCTGGTGGAAGATAAAGTTCATGCAAGATCAACAGGCCCGTACAGCCTGGTTACCCAGCAGCCCCTTGGCGGAAAGGCACAATTTGGCGGTCAGCGCTTTGGTGAAATGGAAGTATGGGCGCTGGAAGCTTATGGAGCTGCATATACCCTCCAGGAAATGCTCACGGTTAAGTCGGATGATGTTCAGGGACGCGTAAATACATACGAGTCTATTGTCAAAGACCAACCGATCGAAGATCCCAGCCTGCCGGCATCTTTCAAGGTGCTGGTGAAGGAGCTTCAGAGCCTTGGTTTGGCAGTTGAAGCAGTAATGGAATCCAAGGAAGTCATACGATTTGGCAAGGATGAAGAAAAGATCAAGCCCCCCAAATTGGATACCGGTTTGTTGGGTCTTGGAGAAGAGCTGCACGGTTTGTTGTAATACTGCAATCGGCTGGTAAATTATTGAGGGTTCCGCAATTCCTTGACCATGACAAACCCTCATGATATAATTTTTAGCCGTTGCCCAGAAGTGGTGATGTGAGTACCTCAGCTTTGGAGTAAATCCGGCGGGGCCATCATTGCAGTAGATGGCCTCGCCCTATTAAGAAAAATTGTTTAGAAGGTTTATTTTTTTTCGGAGGCAAATAGTCGTGCCAACAATCAATCAACTGATTCGCAAGGGTCGAGAGACCAAAAGAACCAAGAGTAAAGCGCCTGCTTTACAATACACTTTAAATTCGATGAAGCAGCGCCGTTCCCGCCTTGAAAAGGGCTCTCCCCAAAAACGCGGGGTTTGCACCGTGGTGAGAACAATGACACCCAAGAAACCTAACTCAGCGCTTCGCAAGATCGCCCGCGTTCGCCTGACCAATGGTATCGAGGTCACCGCTTACATTCCTGGCGAAGGTCACCAACTACAAGAGCACTCAGTCGTGCTGGTTCGCGGCGGACGTGTGAAGGACCTTCCTGGTGTTCGTTACCACATTGTTCGTGGAACTCTGGATACAACCGGTGTTGCCAAACGTTCTCAGGGCCGCTCAAAATACGGCTCAAAGAAACCAAAAGCGTAAGATTTTTATCAGGGAGAAGTTTGAATGCGACGAACTAAACCAGAACCACGAGAAGTTTTACCCGATGTGCGCTACAACAGCATGCCTGTGTCTTTTTTCATTCACCGTATCATGAAACGCGGGAAGAAAAGCACAGCCACTCGTATTATGTACCAGGCGCTTGATATCGTAAAAGAAAAAACAAACAAGAACCCGATCGAGGTTCTTGAAATTGCTTTGAAAAATGTTGGCCCTCAGATGGAAGTTCGCCCGCGACGTGTGGGCGGTGCTACTTACCAGGTACCTATGGAAGTTCCCTCTGGACGCAAAATGACCCTTGCCATGCGCTGGATCCTCGATGCAGCCACTGGCCGCACCGGCAATTCATATGCCGAGAAACTCTCTGCAGAGATTGTCGAAGCTTCCAATAACCAGGGCGCTGCGGTTCGAAAACGCGAAGAAACCCACAAAATGGCTGAGGCAAACCGCGCGTTCTCGCACTTCCGAATGTAGATCTTTACAGATAGAAATAGAGTTGCAATGCCTCGTTCTTTTCCATTAGAAAAATGCCGTAATATTGGGATTATCGCTCACATCGATGCCGGTAAAACCACAACCACTGAGCGTATTCTCTTTTATTCGGGACGCACGTACCGCATCGGTTCAGTCGACGATGGCACGACCGTCACTGACTGGATGGTGCAGGAACGCGAACGTGGCATTACAATCGTTTCCGCTGCAGTAACTGCAGAATGGAAAGGGTATCAGATCAATGTGATCGATACCCCCGGACATATTGACTTCACCGCCGAAGTTCAACGCTCGCTTAGAGTGTTGGACGGCGGTGTTGTTGTTTTTGATGCTGTGCAAGGCGTGGAACCGCAAAGCGAAACCGTCTGGCGACAGGCAGACCGTTATGGTGTACCGCGTATCTGTTTTGTGAACAAAATGGATCGTGTCGGTGCATCTTTTGATTACACTCTCGGAACCATTAAAACCCGTTTGGGTGCAAATGCCATCCCCATGCAAATGCCGATCGGCAGTGAGTCTTCATTCAAAGGCATGATTGACTTAATGACCATGCAAGCAGTGATGTTTGAAGATGAACTTGGCAAGGAACCCAAATACTCCGAAATCCCGGCTGATTTGCTTAATCAGGCAAATGAGATGCGTCAGCAGATGATCGAAAAGATCGCTGAGCTCGATGATGATCTAACAATGAAATATCTTGAAGGTGAGACGATCAGCAATGATGAACTCAAAGCTGGACTACGTAAAGCGACGATTGAAAACAAGGCGACACCTGTTTTTTGCGGGTCTTCCTTGCGAAATAAGGGTGTTCAACTTGTTCTTGATGCTGTGATCGATTATTTACCTTCGCCGCTGGATATCCCTGCTACTAAGGCAACTGATTTACGCAGTGAAAAAGAAATCACCTTAAGTGTGGATGATAACGCTCCTTTGACTGCGCTGGTATTCAAAATTGTCAGTGATCCTTATGTTGGAAGGTTGGCTTACTTCCGCGTTTATTCCGGAACCCTTTCAACCGGTTCGATGGTTTTCAACCCGGCAAAAGGTCGAAAAGAACGCATTGGACGTCTGTTACGTATGTACGCAGACCGCCGCGAGGATATCAATGAGGTATGCGCCGGCGATATTGGTGCTGTCCTTGGATTAAAAGATTCCTTCACTGGTGACACATTGTGTGACTCTGCACACCCAGTGGTGCTTGAAAGTATTACCTTCCCTGAGCCAGTTATCTCCATTGCTATTGAACCAAAATCGACTGCGGACCAGGATAAGATGGCAAATGCTCTGCAGCGGTTATCCGAAGAAGACCCAACTTTTCAGGTTCAGTCTGACGAGAATACAGGTCAGACGATCATCAAAGGAATGGGTGAGCTTCACCTGGATGTTCTGGTGGATCGTATGCTTCGCGAGTTCAAGGTACAGGCGAATGTCGGCAAACCACGTGTTTCTTACCGTGAAACGATCACCAAACCGGTAAGTTCAGTTGCATATAAATATGTAAAACAGTCTGGTGGGCATGGTCAATATGGGCATGTAGTCTTTGCTCTTGAACCGCTAGAACGCGGGTCCGGCATCCAATTTGAGAATAAAATCACTGGTGGTGCTATCCCCAAGGAATATATCCCCGCGGTAGAAAAAGGTGTCAAAGAAGCAGTTGAATCTGGTGTTCTTGCCGGCTATCCGGTTACTGACTTAAAAGTACAGCTGACTGATGGGTCTTTCCATGAAGTTGATTCAAGCGAAATGGCATTCAAGATGGCTGCCATCATGTGCCTGCGCGAAGGGCTTCATAAGGGAGGATCTGTACTGCTTGAGCCAATCATGAAGGTAGAAGTGGTTGTCCCTGAAGAATACCTCGGTGAGGTATTGGGGCAGGTCACTTCAAGGCGCGGTGAAGTTCAGGGAATGGAAATCCGCCCAGGGAATGCCCAGGCAGTAAGGGGTGTGATCCCGCTGGCTGAAATGTTCGGCTATGCCACCGAATTGCGTTCGGGGACCCAGGGACGTGGTGTGTTTACAATGGAATTTGATCATTATGCACCGGTTTCTCAATCGGTTGCAGAAAAAATTATTAACAAGTAATTATTTTTCAGACTTAAAAAAGGAGCAGAAACATGGCGAAGCAGAAATTTGACAGGACGAAACCGCATATGAACATAGGGACC
>CAYRXB010000012.1:0-67570 GCA_964428125.1 uncultured Anaerolinea sp. | reverse complement strand
TACAACGGGATACTCTTGGACGTGAAGAATTCCTCAAGCGCACCTGGCAGTGGAAAGAGAAATACGGCAGCCGTATCACCCAGCAGATCCGCCGGCTGGGAGCGTCCTGCGATTGGACGCGTGAACGCTTTACCCTCGATGAAGGGCTGTCTAAAGCGGTGCGCGAGGCTTTTGTGCGCTTATACGAAAAAGGGCTCATCTACCGCGGACCGCGCCTGATCAACTGGAGCCCCGCGCTGCGTACCGCTGTTTCTGACCTCGAGGTGGAATACTCCGAAGAACCCGGTACACTGTATTACTTCAAATACATGCTGGCAGACGGCTCCGGCGAGTTCATCGCGGTGGCAACCACCCGCCCGGAGACCATCCTGGGTGATACCGCGGTGGCAGTCCACCCGGAGGACGAACGTTATCAGAAATTCATTGGGAAGGAAGTGCTCGTGCCCATGCTCAACCGCCGCATCCCGGTGATTGCGGATGAATATGTGGACCGCGCTTTTGGCACCGGCGCTCTCAAGATCACACCGGCACACGACCCCAATGACTATGTCATCGGTCAGAATCATAAACTGGAGATGATCAGCATTCTTGACCAGGCAGCGAAGATCAACGAGAACGGCGGACAGTACGCCGGCATGGACCGCTTTGACTGCCGCAAGAAGCTCTGGGAGGATATGCGTGCTGCCGGGCTGGTGATCAAGGAACAGCCGTACATCCTGAACGTGCCGCGGTCGCAGCGCGGCGGTGAGATCATCGAACCCATGATCAGTACGCAGTGGTTCGTGCGCATTCAACCGCTGGCTGAAAAAGCCCTGAATTCTGTGCGCGCCGGACGGACAAAGATCGTGCCGGAGCGATTTACCAAGGTGTTCTACAACTGGCTGGAGAACATCCGCGACTGGTGCATCAGCCGGCAGTTGTGGTGGGGGCACCGCATCCCGGTGTGGTATTGCGAGAATTGCGGCGAAACAATCGTGCTGCGTGAAGACCCGGTGAAATGCCCTAAATGCAGCAGCGCAAAGCTGCACCAGGATGAGGACGTGCTGGACACCTGGTTCTCTTCCGGACTGTGGCCATTCTCAACACTTGGCTGGCCAGAGAAGACCCCTGATCTGGAATACTTTTACCCCACCTCGGTGATGGAAACCGGTGCGGACATCCTCTTCTTCTGGGTGGCGCGTATGATGATGTTCGGTATCGAGTTCACAGGTGTAGAGCCTTTCCATACCATTTATCTTCATGGGCTAATCCTGGACGAGAAGGGGCAGAAGATGAGCAAAACCAAAGGCAACGTGGTGGATCCACTGCAGGTGATGGATTCATTCGGCACCGATGCGCTGCGCTTTACGCTGCTGGTGGGGTCAACCCCCGGCAACGACAGCAACCTGAGTTTAAAGAAAGTGGAAGCCAACCGCAACTTTGCCAACAAGATGTGGAATGCCGGGCGGTTTGTGATCTCAGCTCTGGCACAGGCGCCCGATAAGGCAGAAAAAGAACCCGAATGGACGTTGGCGGATTCCTGGATCTGGGCGCGCTTGAATACCGTTATCCGCGACAGCGAACGCCTGTTCAGCACCCATCAATACGGCGAAGCCGGACGGCAGATCTACGAATTCTTCTGGGGTGAATTTGCTGATTGGTACCTCGAAATTTCCAAGGCACAGCTTGCAGCAGGCGGCGATCGTGCTCATTACACAGCCTCCACCCTGGTGCGTGTGCTGGATGCACTGCTGCGGCTCTTGCATCCCTTTACCCCATTTGTGACTGAGGAACTCTGGCAAGCCTTGAAGAGCGCTGCCCAATCCAAAGGTTTTTCTCCCCTTGCCTCCGTGCAAAATTGGGAAGAAGCATTGATCATCGCGCGCTGGCCGGAATCGCGGGCTGCCGAGGGCTGGGAAGATGAAGCCATCAGAAAATTCACCCTGGTGCAGGAGGTAGTGCGCGCCATCCGCAACGCGCGTGCTGAAAAGAAAGTGCCGCCCGCCAAGAAGATCAGCGTGAGCATCGCCGGTGGAAAACACACCGCCACCCTGCTGGAGCAGCGCGCCAGCCTGGTGAGCCTGGCTAACCTGGACCCGGCAGCATTTAACCTGGCTGAGAAACTCTCCGCGCCAAAAGACGCACTGGCGCTGGTGGTGAACACGGTGGAGATCTTCATCCCTTTCGCGACATTGGAAGACTCCAGCGCTGACCCCGCCCGCGTGCAAAAAGAGATCGAGACACTGCAATCGCAGATCAGCCGCCTGGAAGGCTTGCTGGCAAGCGACTTCGCCAGCAAAGCGCCGGCACCAGTGGTAGAGAAGGAACGGATCAAATTGGCGGAATTTAAGGAATCGCTGCAAAAATTGAAGAAACAAATTTAGGTAGGGTTAAACCTTAAGTTGGCGGCGTTGGGTTCTGAGATCCTTTTTTCAAAGTAAATTCAAAAAATGTTTACCTCACCCCCAACCCCTCTCCAAAATGGAGAGGGGCAAGGGGTGAGGTATTTGTTACACTTCTAAAATGCGACCAAAAAAACAAGTTTTTAGATGAAAGGCGTCAATTATCCGAAATCCAAAAACACCTTGAAAAGGTTGGTAATGCCCTTGTCAAGGTGCTTTGTAATAACAATGGTTAGCGGGGATAGAGACCAAAAAGCTTGTTGAAAAAGCGGTGCACTTTATGGAAGGATTCCATCGGCTCTGCGAACATGAAGATGCACTCGCCGCTCACCAGGTTCATCCCCAGTTCCTTGGCTTTGGCTTCGCCCTCAGGTGAATTGGAGCCCTGCTGCAGCCAAAGATGCTTAATGCCCAGGCGTCCGGCTTCTTCGATGATGGGAAGAGTTTGAGCGGGTGGAATGACCATGATAACCGCATCGACGGGCGAAGGCAACGCCCCCAGACCGGCATAGCAGCGATCGCCATCCACCACATCCGCGTTGGGGTTGACCGCGAAGACCTTGTACCCTTTGGCTTTGAGGTCGCGATAAACTGCAAAACCAAATTTATCCTTACTGCGTGATGCCCCCACGACCGCGATGGTCTTTTGTGCCAAAAACTCATCGATTGCGGATTTAGAATTTCTCATTGTTCCCTCGTATGCGGTAGATTCCCCAGATGACTGGCTTGATTATAGTGTGATTTTTCGAGCAGTGCAACTGACTCACATGAATCAATTATCGCTTAAATCCGTGCGCCTTGTCGTGGTTTCACCAGCAGGCATGCCAGGAACATCAACGCAACCAGTCCGGCGGCAATATACCCCGCCAGGCTCACTGGTGAAACACCGGCAAACTTGACACCGATGCCGGCAAATGCCCAAACAAGGACGGCCAGGTAAGCCACATCGCGGTTGAACACTGTCATCAACGCTGCCAGCACCACTGCCACGCCCAGCATGATCATTGCCCAGGTCTCCCCCGCAATACCGAACCCGGTCCAGTTATGGTACGCAAGGACATCCGTCACGTTTGCCACAGTCGCCACGGTGATCCAACCCAGGTACACCGAAAATGGCAGGCGCACCAACCATTTCATGGCGCGCGAGCCGTTGATACGGATGCCGCGCAATGCAACATATATGAACAACAGAGATACGAGCAGGGTCAGCATCATCAACAGGGTTAGATCGAAAATCTGGTAATGCCAGAAGAAGATCCAAGCCGCGTTGGCCAGGCTGCCCAGGATGTACCAGCCGCGGATGCGCTCCAACTCAGATGTGTTACGTTGAGGTGGCAGTGCCTGGAAGATGGTAAAGGCTGCCAGGAGAAGGTAGATCACTCCCCAGATGGAAAAAACATACCCCGCGGGCACAAAGAAGACCTTGAACTGGTCAGAGATCTGCCCGGTATTCAAGCCATTCAACGGAAGGATATTTGCCAACGCATTTATCGTAAGCATCACCAGTGTTGCGAAAATTACAAGGATTTGTTTAACTGATATTTTCATCTCTCACCTCCGTAAACAAATAGTACCAATTACTTCAATAATATCAGCCTAATATTAGAGGATCATATAAACAAATCCTGACAGAATAAAAACTCTTAATGCCAGATGAGGTAAAATGGAACAGACCTATGAATAAAAAGGATCAGCGCTGGACCTGGTTCGTGCTGCTGGTGATCTTTCTCACCGGCACCTTTCTGCTCATCGTCACCCCGATGGGGGCGAATTATGATGAAGAAACCCACGTGGCGCGCATCTGGGAGATGTCGCTGGGGCACATCCTGCCCAACTCGCTTTACCACAAAACAGATATATTCCCTTCGGTCTTCTTCGATTCGTCGTTTAGACGATTTATCAACCTGCCGGTGATCGACCTGGCTACCTGGAGGGAACAGGCGAGCCTGCATATTGATTTCAATAATTACATGAAATACACCACAAGGGCGGTGTACTTCCCAACCATTTACGCGGTGCAGGCGGTGATCATCGGCATCATGGGGCGCCTGTTTGATTTCCCGGTGCTCATCATCTATTACGTGCTGCGGCTTTCCTACCTGATGATTTATTGCCTCTTCGTTTATTTCACCCTGCGCGTGCTTCCCACTGGAAAGCGCCTGTTTGGGGTGATCGCCATTGCACCGGCTGCCATCATCCAGTCCGCGGCGATCTCAGCAGATGCGTTCGTTTTCGGAATCTCCTTCCTCTTCACCGGCTGGATCCTGCACCTGCTGGCAGAGTCCTCAAAAAAACTCTCGCGGAAACAATTGCTCATCACGTTAATCCTTATCCTGGCAGTTGGCACCCTCAAGCCCAACTGTGTCTTCCTGCTGCTCCTGCTGTTTATGCTGCCGGGCAGCCTGCGCCTGACCAAAGGCCAGAAATGGGCACTACTCATCGCCGCTGTGGTAAGTGTTGCCATCAGCGCCGGGTGGAGCGTGGTGGCTTCACAATACTTTTTGGCACGCGACGAAACCGGCAAGAACCCGGTTGCACAGCTTTTATCGATCTTCAAGGATCCGCTTGGGTTCTTCGGCACCTTTTTGGCTTCGGTAAAATCTGGCGGGCTTTCGTTGATGATGCAGTCCATCGGCGTCTCCGGATATGGGTACTATGCCCTTCCCAAATTCATTTACCTTGTGTATCCTGTGCTGCTCCTGCTGGCGATCCTGTCTGAAGACTCTCAATTCAGGCTCAGCCTGCGGCAAAACCTGTTCCTGGCTGCTGCGGGATTGTTCAACGTGTTCATGATTTTCGTCATTTTCTTCATCGTCGAAACCCAGGTATCCGCAGAGGAGATCAGCGGCATCCAGGGCAGGTATATCACCCCCCTGTTCCTTCTTTTGTTCTCCTGCCTGCTATTCTTGCCTAGGTTAAAAATCAAGTGGGTGCAATATTTGGTCACAGGGGGAATGGTCCTCATCGCGAGTTTTACCGCCATCTCGCTTTATGCCGACTATCATGTTCCCTGCGGCAACGCAAGGTTCAGCAGGGAAGCCTGCGTGATGCCAAAATACAAGAATTGGGATGCAGAAAGTTTCCTTTCCTATACTCCAACCACCTCGACACGTATCGAGGAGGCGTTGATTGTGAAATGCAGCAACCTGAATGCACTGCGCTTGTGGGTCAACGGCAATCCTCAAGCGGAGGAGTACCGTTACACGATTTCTTTGATCAACAGCCATGGAAAACTCATCTATGCAAAAGACTTCACCGGCGCTGAAACGATCAGCTATGGGTGGATGACCTACCCGTTCGACCCTTTGAAAGATGTATATGGCGAGCAATACTTCGTGGAGGTTTCATCGGATGCTGCAGATGGCTCACAAGGCGTCGCGTTTGGTGCGTTCGAGAAAGATGAGTTTACGGATGGCTATTTCCAGGTCAACGGAAATTCCGAAGGGTATGCCCCCGACCTGGTGATTCAATACGTTTGCGCGAAATAACCTTATTCACTTTTTCTTGAGAAATGCACCCGGAATACCGGGTGCATATTGTTTTAGTCTTATTTGCCTTTTTCCATTGATTGGCGTAAGTTGCGCGCTTTCTTCGTGATTCTAAAGAACTCTTTCACCTGGTGCATTGGCTTGATGTGTGTATGTTTTTCTTTGAAGTAGATGGTCTTGATGGGCACCCAGTCCAGCCGGTACCCCTGCAGCACGCATTTGAAGATGATCTCCACCTCGAACTCGAAGCCATGCTCGCGGCTATTGATAGCGGATTCGACCAGGCGCCGTGAATGCAGGCGGTAGCCGGACTGGTTGTCGGGGATATACACCTTCAGGGCATTTGAAAACATCCAGGTGCCAATGGTGTTGGAGATGTTGCGCGGGAATGGCATTTTGCGGAAATCACGCCTGCCGATGATGAGGTCAGCATGGTCTTTTTCGTATTTTGCTACGAAGAGGGGAATCTCAGCCGGGTCATGCTGCCCGTCCGCGTCGAGGGTGAGCACAGCATCATACTCCCCGCCAAGGAAATAGCGGAAGCCGATCAGCAGGGCTGCACCCTTGCCCTGGTTGGGTTCCTGGCGGATGACAACAGCGCCATGGGAGCGCGCAATCTCAGAAGTATTGTCCGAAGACCCGTCATCCACCACCAGCACCGGCAATTGGGCTTTCACCGCGTCGATGACCGGGGCGATACGCCCGGACTCGTTATGTGCTGGGATCAATGCCAGCACCCTGGCAGGTTTCATTTCGTTGATCATGCTCACTCCATCCCACCGGCTGACTGCAGCAGGCGGATCGTTGGTTCATTTTTGGATTCCTTTGCCATTTTCAAAGGTGTGAGCCCCTGAGAAGTGCGGGCGTTCACGTCAGCGCTGTGGGCAAGGAACAGGCGCACCATTTCAGCGTTGCCATTCTGCGCAGCAGCATGCAGAGGGGTGAAGCCACCCTGCTGGCAGGCATTCACATCCGCACCTTTTTCCAACAGCAGCCGGCAAATCTCCGTATTATTCGAAGCCGCAGCTGAGTGCAGCGGGGTCACCTGCTGAAAATTCCTGGAGGCATCATTTACATTCGCTCCATTTTGCAAGAGGAGTTCCACGGCTGCTGGATGCCCGAAGAAACACGCCAATCCCAGGGGCTGAAAGCCATCGACGGAAAACGAGTTCACAAGTTCCGGGTGGGCTTTCATCAGGGCTTTAAGTACGTCAGGGTTACCCCAGGCTGCCGCCTCGTGGAGGGTTATATTATGCCCGTGATGTAAGAACACCTGTGCCGCAGGCCGTTGACCGCTGTATAACGCCATCATGAAGTATGAGACCTGCAATGGGCTTTCGGTTTTATCGAGCCGCGGAGCTCGGGTGAGTAGTTGATCAACCGCAGCAACATCCCCGCGGCGGATAGCCTGTGTCAATTCCTCAGAAATACTCATCCGTAAGTCTCCATCGTTATCACTCCAAGTGTAACTGGGATGCCGGTAAATTTCCAGTATGATTTCGGAGTTAAATCAAAAAGGGAAGGAATAAACCCTCCCTTTTTATTGAATCATCAGGATTGGTTACTTTTTTACCATGATACGGCTGAGCACCACCAGCCCAACGCCAATGAGGATGACCGGCGCCAGCAAATTCCAGGAAAGACCCACGAGAGCAAAAACCCCGACTACTGCCACCACCACACCGATGGTCACCATACCCCAGACCGTCCAACTCATTTTCCATTCGTTGCGCCAGCAGGCGATGGTGGCAGTAAAGAATGCGCCAAACGCAGCCAGCAGGATGGGTGCCGCCCACCAGCGCCAGCCATCGATGTAGCCGGACAATGCGGGGATGGGGAGGAATTTTACCAGGAAGCCCACACCCAACAGGAGCACGCTCAGCCCTGTCCAGGAATTGAAGGCTGCCCAGGCTGCAAGGTTCTTATGTTCACTGGGATCCCAGTAACCGAACCCTCCCAGCACGGAGGATAACCCGCCGGCGATAAGTATTACAGGCCACCAGTGCCCCCAATTTGCTCCGACCAGCAAAAGCACCGCCACAGTGCCGATCACAATCGCGCTGCCGAAGCCGGAGAGAGCTTTGCCATTGATCCTGCCGGCCTTGCGGATATCACTCCATGCGCCTGAAAGCGCGCCGGCTACTGGCAAGAAGATGAATAATGCCCACCAATTGAAATGTTTTAGCCCAAAACCGAGGTTCTGGATTAGCAGGATGACCCCGATGAGGATGAGTAGGATGGGGAAAAAAGCTCTATTACCGGGTTTATGTTTCCTGGCTTTTTTGTCATCATCAAAAGAGATATCAATATCCACCTTGGAAGGTGCTTCCTGAGGTGCTTCTTCCTTTGTTGATGGATCATTCATTACGGGTTCATTATGGTCTGTCATGGAATACCTCTTTCTTTTTATATACCCTATTTACGAGGTTTAAGGACTTTTCGTTGCACACTCCTGCTTGATCCACGCTTCAAGGTCTTTGACCAATAACGCCAGGGAGTTTTTGACTGCCGAGGACAACCCTGCGTCAAATTCAAGTGAAAGCGGCTGGATGCCAAGAACTCTTACCACACATCCCAGTTCTTTTATAAGGTATTTTGATAAGACCGAAAATGGCAGCGTATGGCTGCTGGCACTGAACCCGGTAGTTGCCTGCGGGTCGATCCAGCGTACCTCTCCGGGTTCCCCGCCGAAGTCCGCCGCGTCCATCAAAACTACCAGGTCCGGACGGAATTTCCGCAACGTACTGAGCGAATTTTCAGGCACTTGTCCGCAATCGAAGAACAAGAGCCTATCACAAGATATTTTTAATGAAAGCAGCCGGCGTGAAAGCCAGACGCCGGCAGCATCATCTCCATTTAATTCATTGCCAATTCCCAAGAAAGCGACGCGGGGATCTGCCTTACGGGCATCCCTGCTCAGGCTCTCCACGGGCAGCTTTTTCCAGTAAAAATTGGATGTCTTCTTCTCGTCCATAATATACTTCGAAAGGTTCCCGCTTGGTGGAAGCCAGCTCCCATTGTTCTTCGGACATTTCGATGCAGTTAAACCGGCAGTTGAGAACACACTGCGCGCAATAAGTGCATTTATCCAAATTGTAGCGCATGACGAACTTTTTATTTACTTTATCGATTGTCAGCAGTTCGATCGCGCTGGAGGGACAATCCTTGATACATAACATGCAGCCGGAACACTTTTCGGGATTCCAAACCAGTTTGCCGCGCAGGTTCTCTGGTGCATCCTTTTTGACAAATGGATATTTCTCTGTGACTGGCTTCTTGAAGAAGGATTTCAAGATATCAGTGAACATTGAACCGATAGTCATGAGTTAACCTCCAAAAATTCTGCTCAATAAAGGCTGCACGATCGGCGCTAAATAAGAGCCAAAAATGATCACCACCAACTGCAGCAGCACCAGGATCATGCCTGTACGCCACCACAACCCGACAGTCTGATCAATGCGCAGACGGGCAAACAAGGATTGCAGCGCAGCGGTGATGAGCAACAACACCAGTGTTTTCCAAAGGAAATCCAATGGGTTGGTAAATCCACCAAGGTAAAAAGAGGCGATAAGGGTGAGACCGACCACAAGTTCCACATCGCGCCCCAATTTGAAAAGGGCAAATCCACGTCCGCTATACTCGGTGAGGGCACCGGCAACGATCTCGGTTTCGGCTTCCGGTGCATCAAAAGGCGGGAGCTCGAGCTTGCCCATCAAGCCAATCAATGCCACAAAAAACCCGATGGGCTGGAGGATGATAAACCAGGTATGCCCTGTTGCTCCTGAATTAATCTCGCCGATGTTCCAGGTCCCCAGGGCAATGGCTGGGCCAAGCAGTGCCAGCAGGAAGGGAGCTTCATAAGAGAATAATTGGGTGAGCGCGCGGGTAGCTCCCACCAGTGAAAAACGATCTTCAGTATTCGCCCCTGCGAGCCCGATACATAAGGTCATCATGGAGAGCAGGTAGAGCGTAACCACCAGGTCGCCTGAGAAGCTGAATGCTGGTTTGAACCCGAACAGCGGAACATACAGCGCTGCCGTAAGAGCCGCTGTGAGGGCAACAATGGGCAGGATGATGAACAAGGGTTTAATCACCCCGGTGGGGATGATCTCCTCTTTCGCCAGCAGTTTCACAAAATCTGCCAGCGGTTGGAACCAGCGGGGACCGACGCGGTTCTGAAAACGTGCCACCAATTTGCGGTCAAGGTATTCAAAGACCAGTCCGCTGCCCAGCAGAAAGAGCCCGCCGGGAAAGAAAAGAAGTGCCACATAGGTCGGAAAGGTTATGTTCATTTGTAATACTCGATTCCGTACTGGCGCAGGGCTTCCCAACTCATCTGGCTGGAAGTAGCTGTGTCAGTAACTGTTACCATGCGGTCATTGCAGGAGAAACACGGGTCGATACCGGCGAGGATCATGGGCATATCAGCAAGTTTGTGACCCACTGCCGTAACAAGAACAGACGCCCAGTTGCACAAGGATGGCGTGCGCACTTTTACCCGGTCAGGTTTATCGGAACCATTGCTCTTGATGAAATAAAGGAGCTCACCGCGCGGCGCTTCCACGCGGCTGATGGTCTCACCTTCCGGAATCCGCCGGGGAACACGGGCTGCCAGTTCACCTTCCGGCAGGTGGTCAACGATCTCGCGCACCAAGCGGTAGCTTTCGAACAACTCATGGATGCGGACTTCAAAACGCGCTTCGAGGTCACCGGCAGTAGCTGTGACCAGTTTCACCGGGAACATCGGGTAACCGGCATAGGGGGAGTCGATACGGACATCCCGCTGAACGCCGGAAGCGCGCGCGGTTGGACCAATGGCTCCGAGCAGGTCTGCCTGTTCGAAGGTCATTTTACCAATATTGCGCGTTCTGCCGAGGAAAGTTTCATCTTCGGTGACCACTTTCAAATAATGCCGGGTGCGTTCCTCAAGAAAATCCATTCCTTTAAGTAGAGCATCCTTTTGTTTGTCGCTAATGTCGATCTTCACGCCGCCGATCACGTTGGCGGAATAATTGACACGGTTGCCGCTGATGGTCTCAAGGAGATCCATCACGGTTTCGCGGTCGCGCCAGGAGAACATGAACAGCGTGTCAAAACCGCCCTCATGCGCAGCCACTCCCAGCCAGAGCAGATGACTGTGAATACGCTCTAATTCGCCGATCAGGGTGCGGATTGCTTGCGCTCTAGGCGGCGCCTGCACCCCGGCGAGCTTTTCAACACCGAGGGCAAATGCCATGGCATGCACATGCGAGCAAATGCCGCACACACGTTCCATCAGGTACAGGTCCTGAACCCAGGTGCGGTTCTCAGCGCCTTTTTCCATGCCGCGATGCACAAATCCCAAGCGGGCACTGGCATTGGTGACGATCTCACCATCCACGGTAAATTCGAAATGACCGGGTTCCTTTAATGCCGGATGCTGCGGACCGATTGGAACGATGAATTTTTCAGGGGTCATCGGGGAGGTCATGAGCAAACTCCTTCTTCAGGGGATTTGATCTCCTGTAAACTGGTAAATGATTTGCGTAACGGATAAACGCCATCCGGCCAGTTATCCGGCAGGATCAGGTGGTCGGTGTTTGGCGTCCCGCGGAAATGGATTCCCAACAGCTCTGAAGCTTCGCGTTCATACAAGGTGGCTGAACTCAGGATGTCGCAGATGGAATCAATCGAGGGATCCTCATAAGGCAGCGCAACACGAAGCGTCGCGATAGCCGCACCGCGGCAAAAATGGTAGAGCAATTCAAGAGACCCTTTTCGGGGAATGACCTTTTTCTCCTTCGTTTCCTCATCCACTGTATATTCGGGGTTATCCAGCGCGGTAATCGCTGAGAGGTACCCCCAGTGCCCTTCGAAGAGGAGTTTTTTTACAGCCGATTTAATATCTTCAGGTTTGATGGTGAAATCCTTGCGGTTTTCTTCGGGAGTAGATAACTGCAGAGTAATTTTTTCCAATAGAACTTCAGCAGCTTTCAGATCATCAGTAATAGTCATATCGTCTCCATAATCCTACTTCTGCAAGCTCTTGAGCAATTCCACCACCCCGTGGATAATGGCTTCGGGGCGGGGCGGACAGCCGGGCACATACACATTCACCGGGATGACTTCACTGATATCGCCGACCACGTTGTAACAACCCTGGAAGACTCCGCCGGAAATGCCGCAGGAACCAACCGCGACCACGAATTTCGGTTCCGGCATCTGCTCGTAGATTCTCACCAGGCGGTCGCGTGCCTGCAAGGTCACCGGGCCAGTGCAGATCAGCACATCCGCGTGGCGCGGGCTGCCTTGCAGCTTGATGCCAAACCGCTCGACATCATAGCGCGGCGTCAAAGTTGCCAGGATCTCAATATCGCAGCCGTTGCAGGAACCACTGTTGAAATGAATCGCCCAGGGGGAATTGACCCTTGCCCAGGTTTTCAGATTATTCATGACTGCCGTTGCAATGTTTTCCATTTGCCAGGTCTCCAGTCGCGATTATCCGAGGATCAAGGCAAGCAGCGCCAGGATCAACCCGATGATATAAACAAGTAATTTGGCATTGATCTCACCCGTACCGATGACCAGCATTCCAAGGTGCAGCAACGCGAAAAAGAATGCAACCAGGAAAAAAGGCCGGTATCCGGGGGATGCCAATGAAGTGGCAGCTTCCTCACCGCTTCCGTACAGGGAAGATTTTTCAGGAGAGGGTTTTTCCTTGCCTGCCAACCCCTTGCCAACGAAAAAAATAGCACATACAAGGGGAAGGTAGACCAGAAATGCCAGTGGAGGTGTCAATAAAATATCCATTCTGTCTCCTTAGTTGAAGAAGAAATAGAGAAGCGTGTTCGCGGAGGTTTGCGTGAGGAACTTCATGGAATTCGGCCAAATACCGATAACCAGAATCGCCAACCCAAGGAGCACCATCGGAACTACCATGGTCCAGGGGATGGATTTTCCGCGTTGAACAACCTCAGAGATCTCGCGGCGGTACATGCGGTTGATCATCGGCGCGTAATAAGCGAGTGACAAAACGCTGTTCAAGCCAACGAAGACAACCACCGCCCACATCCATGCAGTTTTCGCCATGGCAACCGCCACCAGGATCTGCCATTTGGACATGAATCCGGCAAATGGCGGCAACCCGCCAAGGCTGAGCAAGGCTGCGCTCAGGCATAATGCCAGCAGCGGGTACTTGCGGGAGACGCCATTGAGATCATCTAACATCAGGGTACCGTGTTCGCTATTAGCAATGAAAACCACGTACATCAACGCGCCAACTGAAAGGAATGCCAGCCCTTTCATTAGAGCGTGCGTGATGAGATGGAAAAATGCACCAGCAGCACCGGTTCCTGAGCCGTAAATAAAAGAAACGCCAAAACCCACCAGCATATACCCCACATGGGCGATACTGGAATAAGCGAGAAGACGCTTGACTTCTGTCTGCTTCAGCGCCATGAGGTTGCCAACCAGGATGTTCAAGCAGCCGAACACCAGCAGGATGATTCCCCAATTGCCTCCGATCTTGCCGAGCAGACTGATGCTGCGCAGCACAGCCACCAGACCAGCTTCGATCACAATCCCCGAAAGCATTGCGCTGATACCAGAGGGTGCGCGTGAATGAGCGTCGGGAAGCCAGGTGTGCAGCGGAACAAACGCGGCTTTGACGCCAAACCCGACGATGAGGAGAACCCCGCCAAGTATCGAAAATGCGCCGGCAGACTTATCCATGTACCAGATGTATTCAAACGAGGTTGATCCCGTCACCGAGAATATAATCGCGATCCCAAACAGCACCAGGGCTGAGCCGATGGCGGATTGAACAAGGTATTTAAACCCGGCTTCAAGGGAGGCTGGCTGGTGATTATAGAAAGCAACGAGCAGGTAGGTGCTGACCGCCATCCCTTCGAACCAGATCCACATATTGAAGAGATCATAGGAAAATGAAAGCCCAATGATACTGCCAATGGTGATGAGCAGGAGTGCGTAAAACTTTTCTTCGCCTTTCTCGCCCTGGATGTAACGGAACGAGAATAGGATGGAACATGCGCCAAGAACCAAAACCACTGCGCTGACCAACAAGCCGATGCCATCAAAAACCAACATGGTGGTTCCAATGTTCATCTTCAAGGAACCCGCGGTCATTGCGCTTTTGACGCCAAACCCGACCAGAACCATTTCGCCGATTACAACCAGCAAGGCAAGCAGCCTGGCAAGAGACATTCCCCAAATTTTATTTTTACGAATGGATAACCTGCCAACCAGGTAAACAATCGGTGAAGCAATCAGCGGGAGCATAAGCATGCTGAGAAGTAGTAAATTCATGTCAGGCTCCTATGATGATATACACAAAGAGGATGGCGACCGCTGCGACAATCCCGAGCACATTCCAACTGAGGTGACCGGTTTGAGTATCTCGAAGTTTTTCAGCCAGGGAGCTGGTCGTGCGGGTAATCGCGCTATTGACCGCCTCGAAACCGAAACTGTTCTCTGCAGCCCAACGGATGCTATGCAAACCATCTGAGACTGCAGTGAGACGCGAGCGGAACACCCACAAGGTGATGCCAATCGCGATGACCAGCAGCGCGATCAGGGTTGGAATACTGAGTACCTCATGGACCAATTCCTTCAACGGAAATGGCTCAATGCCATGATACGGCAGCGATTGACCTAAAAGAACTGAGAACCTGCCCACAGCCAACCAGGAAACCAGCGCGGCAGCTGCCAGGGGAGCGAGGGCAATTTTCATCGCAGCTTCGATCTTATGGGAATGGTAATCCGATCGAGGCTGCCCTCTGAATACCATCCAGAAACAGCGGATGGTGTAGAGCGCAGTGAGACCGGCGACAAACACCATCACCACAAAACTCCAAAGCGAACCGTTTTTCAAGCCGTTTTCCAGGATCAGTTCCTTGCTCCAAAATCCATTCAATATTGGAATGCCAGCCAGGGCTAAAGCGCCAATCGCGAAAACTGCCTGAACGAAGGGCATTTTTTCACCCACACCGCCCATTTCTTTCATGTCACGCGTGCCAATGCTGTGAATGACCGCGCCGGCAGCCAGGAAGAGCAGTGCTTTGAAAATTGAGTGACTGAACAGGTGGAATTGACTGGCAAAAACACTGCCCGCCCCCACAGCATATACCATGTACCCCAACTGGCTGACGGTTGAATAAGCCAGAACCCTTTTCAGGTCATTCGAAACCAGCGCCATCACTGCTGCCAGTAAAGCGGATAACATCCCAACGATCATCACGGCATCCGTCCAATGGGGGACTACTTTGAAGGCTGGGTAAAAACGGGCGAGCAGGTAAACGCCGGCATTGACCATGGTCGCGGCATGGATAAGCGCGCTGATGGGAGAAGGTGCCTCCATGGCATCAGGAAGCCAGGTCTGGAATGGGAATTGCGCGGATTTGGCAGCCGCCGCAATGAGGAAACCGAACGCCAGCAACGCGAGGATCGAAGCAGGGACAACTGAAGGATCAGCCAGGAATTTATTAAAATCGAAACTTCCGGTGAAGGTGTATAACACAATGCTCCCCAATAGCAGCCCAATACCTCCAATCGAGGTAATGATCAAGGCTTTTACGCCGCCTTTGACGGCCTTTGGATCATCATTGTGGAATGCGATCAACGCATATGAGCATAAAGCAGTGATCTCCCAGAAAACAAACATCAACATCATATTGCTGGTCAGCACCAGCCCAACCATTGCCCCGATGAAGAAAAGCACGAATCCATAATACCGACCGAGCTGGGCTTCACCTTTCATATAACTTGTTGAGAAAATCACAGCCAGCGATCCAATGGCGGTGGCAACAACACTCAGGAATAGCCCAAGCCCATCAGGCACAAGCGTGTAATCACCAAAAACACCTCCCATGGAGATGGTCACGCTGGCATTGCTCGAAACCTGCGGCAGTATGGCAATGGCGCAACCAGCAGCGGCGAGCGAGAACACGATGGCGATCCAATGCTGTATTTTTTCATGGCGGTCGCCAACCCACCAAACTAACAGCGCTCCCAACCAGGGTAAACCAATCATTAGTAATGTCAAGGCAGCGGTCATGGGTTACCTCTTGAGGGATGAAATCGATTTGACATCCAGGCTGCCGGTGCGGAGCCTGATCTGAACAGCAAGCGACAACCCGACTACGGCAACAATGGTGTCTGCCACGATGATCGTCAATGCAAGGGTCTGACCAAAGTTCTCATTCTGTGTCAGGTGAGCAGCCAGCATAAAAGCAACAACCACTCCCTTGACCAGGATCTGCAGACCAACAATCACCTTGATCAAATTTCGCGATGCAAGGATGCAGTAGAGCCCAATACCAGCAAGACCGAGGACGACAATTAATACAACCAACGGCACAGGGATATTCATTTCTGACCCTCCTTGCCAGATTCATTTTTTCCAGGAGCCAGGATACCCAAAACGCCAAGGACACCTGCGAAGATCAAAACCACCTGCAAAATGAAATCCAGGAAACGACCATCCCAGTTGATCGTGGATGTTTTTGTGAGACCAGGCGTGAAAGAGACGATTCCAAGTGTCTTTAGGATGAGGAATAGCGCCAGCCCGGCAGCGATAACAAGGCTACCCCAGGCATACGGTTTGGGAAGCACAGATTCTGCTTCCATTACCTCTTCGCCGGAGATGTTGATGGCAAAAACAAACAACACTGTCACCAAGCCCGCGCCGACACTTAATTCAATGACCGCAATATGTGGACCCCCGAGCAAATAAAGAAGCAAAGCAACCAGCGCACTGGTAAGTGCAAGCCAAATCGCAGAGATTAGCAAGCGCTTTGCCCTGAACGCCAGGATGGCGCACGTTAATATGCCTACCCCTGTCAGAATAAACGCCATAAAGGTCCTCCTGGGAACTTATTTGTTATACAAACCCAAACCAATCTTTTATACCATTGACCCCTAATTTTGTCATCTGGCAGACAACAAAATTGTCGTGGTCTTATGGGGAAAACTGTAAGGTGAAAACCCTTGAAGCCTATTCAATAGTAATTATAATCAATGAGTTTTGATTAATAGAAAATGGAGACCATAATTAGATGAAAATCGCCTTACTGGCAAATTTGAAAGAGGATGCTCCCATCAGTCCGGAAGACCCCCCTGGGCGTTGGGATGATCTAGATGACCGTATTACCATCGATGAGATCTTGAAATCGATGCATGAGCTTGGGCACGAAGGTAAATATTTTCCCGCAGTATTGGATTCAATTGAAGAGCTAAAGAAATTCAACCCCGACTTGGTTTTTAACTCGTCGGAAGGTCATTTCACGGAATCTCGTGAAGCGCAAATTCCTGCTGTTCTGGACATGCTTCAATATCCGTACACCTGCGCCGGGGTGATGGGAATGGTCCTTTCTCACAATAAACACCTGGCAAAACGACAATTTATAACCTACGGCTTGCCTACCGCAAAATTCATGGTCGTTTCTGATGCATCGGTCATCCCTGAGAGCGACTTGCGCTATCCTATGTTTGTTAAACCTTCTTCTGAAGGTTCGTCCATCGGGATCAATGAGCATGCAGTTGTCAGGAATTATGCAGAGCTGGTAAAACAAGTCTCGTGGGTGCTAGAAACCACGGACTCACTGGCATTGGTTGAAGAATACATCGAAGGGCGTGAATTCACTATTGGCGTCCTTGGTGAGGAAGCCCTGCCCATCGTTGAGATCGTATCTCCGACAGGTTTTTATTCTTACGAGCAAAAAGAGGATTTCGAAAGCGCGGTATACAGGGTGTGCCCGGCAAAATTAACCGACGCGCAAACTAAAGAATTCCAGCATATCGCGCTTGCTGCCAAGCAAGCTCTAAAACTGGAAGATGTTTGCCGCATGGACATGCGTATGGATAATGCAGGAAACCCCTACATCCTCGAGGTCAATCCAATCCCCTTGATGTATCCCGATCCCAAGCAGGCCTCACTGGTGTATGCCGCGTTTGCGATCGGATATACCTACACGGATATCGTCAGAAAGATCATCGAATCAGCAGCAAAAAGATGGCGTCTTCAGTAAAAAAAATCGCTCCGAATGGAGCGATTTTTTTTACTCATTGAGAAGTTTGCCAAACAATCTATGGAAATAAGCAAATTCACCAGTACGTCCTTTGTGGTTCGGATCTTTGGCATCCCATATTGCGGAGAATGAGGATACAACATCATTGGCATCAAAGGTAGCATTGTTTGAAAAACGCACATTGTAACGTAAGTGAAAAGTCCAAACGGTCAGATCCGAATTGGCTTCCCAGCTTTCAGCCAGTAATGGTTTATACTCCACATCTCCAAATCCAGGCATGAGCAAGGTGTCATAAAGCAGCCTGGTCACCCGAAATGTTTGGTAATCATCTTCATCTGCTGGCCACAGGCTGGCAGGTTCTGATACCCCATAATAAGTGATGGTGGCATCCGTTCCGGTCATACTTTCAAAATTCTCGTAGTAAGCATTAACCCCAACATTGTTGACGCTGCTGCGAAAAACTGCAATATTCGCAGCATATCCAAGGGGAATCAGTGGAATCTGATCTTTGACAAGTTGGTTTAATTCATCAAAGGCTGCCTGGCGTGTGGTTGAATCCCGGACTGCCAGGGTTTTTTTCACAGCTTCCTGGATATTGCCATAAGGACTGCCAAGGTAGGTGGAATTATAGATGAAGGGGGCTTCAAAGAAAGCCGAACCATCCAGATAATCTGCCTGGAACCAGTAAATATACGCCATTTCCGTTCCTGCCTGTATACTGGCTTTAAGGTCTGCCTGGGGCATTGTTTTTACATCGACAGTAACACCTATCGATTTAAGCTGACTGGCAACAAGGTCGGCAATGCGTCGAGGAGATTCGATATACCCCATACTGGAATCAGCCACTGCAAGCGTGATCGGCTTTGAGAAATCAAAACCGGCAGATTTCAGCAGCGATCCAGCTTCCAATGGATTTTGCGTGTACCAGGACATGGTATCGGAATGCCCGGGATGAATCGACGCAGGAACTAATTGCTGGGCCAGCTCGGAGCCAAGGGGAAATGCCTGCTGCACTATTGCAGCCCTATCTAGCGCCAGGGTAAATGCTTTCCGCACATCAGGATTATCAAAGGGCGAAATCTGGTTATTAAAACCAATGTAATAGAGATTCGCGAGAGGATGCTGCACCGCTCTTAACGATGTATTGGTTCTAATTGCTGCAATCAACGCCGCAGGCGGAATATCAAGCCCGTCTACCGAGGTATAGGATACAAATCCATAACGCTCTCCGGGATTACTATTCCACTCAATCTCGATGGTATTGGGCAAACCCGGAGTGCCCCAATATGAAGTCGACGGTTCCAGGGAGATCATTTTTCCGGTATTCCAATTGGCTAAACGATAAATACCTGTTCCAACCGGGCTCTGACTCAACTTGAGAGAGTCGCCGCCAGTGGCAATTAAGGTCGCCTCATCCTGAACCGCAAAAATCGGGGCAGCCATCTTAGCTGCAAATGCAGCATCAGGCTTGCAAAGAGTGAAGCTTACTGTATAAGCATCCACAGCCTGGACAGATTTGATCTCGCCGCCATAACCGCAATCCGGTGCAGAAACAACCTTAGGGATGAATGCGGATTCTTTGACTTTCAGGGTATCCAGGTACGTACAGCCCGAAAGCACAAGCGAAAGGCAAAGGGTCATTGAGAAAACTTGCAGTAAGATTTTTTTCTTCATCTCTTTTTCTCGCAATTTGGGTTATATTATCAGGATTAACTGACAAAAATTTTTGGGAGATACCACTCCATTATATATTATCCTTGCCCAGTGATACTTAACACATATCTTAACTGGTTAATCATCATTAAATGATGAAGAAATCACTAATCTAGAGAGGAATACTTATGAAAAGAGCCGTCAGTATCAGCATTGGGTCCTCCAAACGGGATAAAGCCACACAGGTAAAACTATTTGGAGAGACGATCTCTATTGAACGTATTGGCACTGATGGGGACATGAAAAAAGCCAACGCACTTTACCGCGAACTGGACGGGAAAGTGGATGCTTTCGGCGTGGGCGGCGCCCTTTTGGGGATCATGATGGAAGATAAGTGGTCGACCATGCATTCTGTGATGCCGTTAATCGAAGGTGTTAGCAAAACCCCGGTTGTAGATGGGACCGGGCTTAAAATGACGTTGGAAAAAAAGATCACCGGCACCATCAACAATGAACTTGGCGGATATGTTAAGGAAAAACGCGCTTTCGTTGCCGTCGCGCTAGACCGCTGGGGCAGCGCCAGGGCTTTCCTGGATGACGGTTACGATGTTGTTTTTGGCGACCTCATGTTTGCCATGGGATTATCAATTCCCATCCGCAGCGAAAAGCAGATCCGCAGCCTTGGCAATACACTCCTGCCGATTATGAGCCGGCTGCCTTTTGAATGGGTGTATCCCACCGGCGAAAAACAGAATGAACGTGAGCCAAAATACCAGAAGTATTTCGAGTGGGCAACCGTAGTTGCCGGCGACTGTCATTACCTGTGGAAGTACATGCCGGAAAAACTCCCCGGCAGAGTGGTCGTGACCAATACCACCACCCAGACCGACCAGGACTTCTTCAAGCATGCAGGCATAAAATACCTCATCACCACCACCCCCATCCTGGATGGACGATCCTTTGGCACCAACATGATGGAAGCTGCCATCGTGGCGGCGCTGGGACGAAAGGAACCAGTGGACTACGCAAACCCCGGTGATTATTTCGAGATCATGGAAAAGGCGATTGCCGATATCCCATTGAAACCGCAAGTGAAGGAGCTCTAACATGGACGTGATCATCCTGGCGGGGGGAGCCTCCCCCGATGACCCACTGGCGGAACTGGCGCAGGGGAAACCAAAATCGCTCATCCCCATTGCCGGCAAGCCAATGGTGCAGTGGGTGCTGGATGCGGTTTGCCAGTCTCCCTCCATTAACACTGTGGCATTGATTGGTCTCGAGGAATCAGGTGGCTTAGCATGCAGCAAACCCCTGGTCACTCTACCGGATTTGGGATCGCTGATGGAGAACATTCAACAAGGTGCTGAATACTTTCAGAAGCTGCACCCGGCGGAGAGCCACATTCTTTCGATCTCCGCTGATATTCCTTCGATAACCAGCGAGATGGTGGAAGCCATGATCATGGAGTATGCCGGTTTCAAGTATGACCTCTACTACAGCGTGGTCAGCCGACAGGTGATGGAAAAACGCTACCCGGGGTCTAAGCGGACCTATATCAAGGTGAAAGACGGCGAGTTTTGCGGCGGCGACCTGAATTGCTACAGCAAACGCGCTGCGCTCGACCCGAACGCGGTCTGGAAGGATCTCATCAAACTCCGCAAGAGCCCCCTGAAACAGGCTGCCCTGATCGGGTTCGATACTCTGTTGCTATTGCTTCTCCGCCAGTTGACACTGGCACAGGCAGCGGATAGAGTATGCCGCCGGCTGGGCATCACCGGAAAGGCATTGAAGGTGCCCTTCGCTGAAATAGGCATGGATGTGGATAAGCCTTTCCAGTTTGACATGGTGCAGGTTGACCTGTTGCGGTAAAATTCGTTCATGTTTTGGCGAAAAATCCTCGAACTCGATGTAAAACTGACGCAATCACTGCGTATCCATGAGCACCAAAAATGGATGCGCCCGATTGGCACATTCTTCGCCCATTCGGGGGATTCGTGGTTCATCCTGCTGGCACTGATCCTCACCTGGTTCTTCACCAAAGGCAGCTGGCACCGAATCTCGGCGCTGTTGACCGGCGCGGTGGTTTTCCTCGCCATCATTGTCCTCGCCATCAAGTTCCTCATCCGCCGCCAGCGCCCTGAGGGCACCTGGGGCGCCATCTACCGCAACTCGGATCCCCACTCCTTCCCCTCAGGCCATGCTGCCAGGACAATGATGCTGGCAACTTTGATGCTTCTGCTCGGTCAGGGCTGGCTGGGGGTGATACTGGTGGTCTGGTCGTTGATGGTCTGCCTGGCGCGCGTGGGCATGGGAGTGCATTACGTATCCGATGTGGCAGCAGGGATCTTGCTGGGCATTGCTTACACTTTTGGATTTTTTGCACTAGTACCATGGTTCACCACCACTTTTCCCATTTTCTTTTAATCTCTTGCCAAAATCCATTTCAACGGGTATTCTTATCCACGGGAATGAATGGGCCCCGGTGGGTTCCACGATCTTCAAAATCGCTGGCGGGTCGCTAAGCGGGCCGCGGTGGGTTCGACTCCCATACATTCCCGCCTTTATTTACATTATGAGGAGACTATGACCGACCAGATCTACCCACAGGAAATAATCGATGCGCTGGTAAGGCGCATTTTTTCAATCCAGGATGTCACCCTCGGCACCGCCCAACAGGGATTTCTATTCCGCTACAGGGGAAGATTGGTGACCGAGGATTCTGCCGGCGCTTATGCCCAGCTCTCCGACGGATTAAAACCCTATGCCCTCACCCCCTTATTCCGCATCGAGGATGGGCAGCACGTAATCGTGCTGGTGAAAGCCATGCCTACTCCAACAAGCGGGAAGCCTATGCTCAACCTGCTGATGTTCCTGTTGACGGTAGTGAGCGTGCTCTTTGCCGGCGGGTATTTCAGCCAAACGCAAGCACTGCCAACAGACCCGATCCAGGCAGTACTTACGCTGATCAAGACCGGGTGGCCGTTCGCGGTGAGCCTGCTGGCGATCCTGGCAGCGCATGAATTCGGGCATTATTTTGCCGGGCGGGCGCACCATGTGAAGGTGTCGCTGCCGTTCTTCATCCCCATGCCTTTTTCGCCGCTTGGCACCATGGGTGCCTTCATTAACATGAAAGAACCACCGCGCAACAAGCGCGTACTGATGGATATCGCAGTCGCCGGACCCATTGCCGGGTATCTCGTTTCGCTGGTGGTCATCTGGATCGGGCTCTCGCTTTCGCATCTGGATACCATCCCGCTCACCTTCCCTCAGGGGCAGGGAATGCAAATTGAAGGGAACTCGCTCACCTACCTGCTAATGAAGTGGCTGTACTTCGGCAAGTTGCTGCCGCAACCGGTGGATTACGGCAGCGCGGGACCTTTCCTCTACTGGCTCAAGTACTTCTTCACTGCACGCCCGTTCCCGCTGGGCGGCACGGATGTAATGATCCACCAGGTAGCATGGGCAGGATGGGCAGGGCTGCTGGTGACCTCGCTCAACCTCATCCCGGCGGGTCAGCTGGATGGCGGGCACATCTTTCACCTGTTGTTCGGCACAAAAGGCAGCCGGAAAATCTATCCGTTCCTGGTGGCTGTTCTGGTGGGGTTGGGATTCCTGTGGTCGGGCTGGTGGCTGTGGGCAGTGCTGCTCTTCCTCTTCGGGCGGGTGTACGCTGAGCCGCTGGACCAGATCACCCCGCTGGATAAAAAACGCAAGGTGCTGGGCATCCTTGCGCTAATCATCTTCGTGCTCACCTTCATCCCGGTGCCATTGAGTATTGTGTTTTAGGTCCGGTGGGTTATCAACCCACCATACTCCTGCTAACTTACAAATATTTATATTTTTTTGCGATTATTTCATATATTCCATATTCATCAAAATAGATCATAAAATGCTTGTATTTATTTGAAATATTTTTTTCAATTAGCCATTCAGAATCTAAAACTAGACATATGTAGTTATATGCTTCAATTGTTTCTGGTTTAATATTTTCCTCAGAAATATGACGATATTTAACTACATCAAAAAAAACGATTTTCTTCTCACCATATGTCCCTTGGTCTGTTTCATAATCAATGATTAATGTTAAGCGATCGGCTTCAAGAGAAATTCGTGGAGATTCTAAAAAATCTTGGGCTAATTCTTTTATTAATTCCTGTTTACAAATAATCATAAATCCCTATCAATTCAGTTCCATCTGTAGCTTGTAGTTACGTTGTAACGCGCGTTGACCCCATTTGTACAATTTGCGAAACCCCCAATAATTAAGTATTGAGTGTCGAAATCTTCCGTACATCCATGGTGAACCCCCTACGCAACACCTGCACGGTGAGACACGAATGCGCCGGAATGATGAACAGCAGGTCGCCAACCTTGATCTTTTCGAATTCTGCACCAGTCACCTTCACGACCCCATGCTCCTGCGACAGCGCTTTTACCAGCGCACCGGGGATGGGATTGCCCCAACACTCCCCCTCCTGCAGGCAGGCAAGACCGTAACTCTTCTCCTCCCCCATCATCTGGTAATCCTTTGAAAGGTGAATAGCGCCGCCATAGAGGATTACTTCGCGCCTTGACGAATGCTTTGCCACCACCGGGCAGGCTACCGCAGCGGCGATGTCTTCAAACCGGCACACACCGGCAACATACTGCTGCGCGTCGTAATACACAAAATTGCCGGGCCGTGCTTCATCCGTACCGGACCAATCCTCGCACAGGGTGCAGCCGGGGGTGTCACCCACGGAAACCTTCAACCCGGTGAAGCCAAAATTCTCAAGTTCTTTCCGCAGTCCGTTCAGCCGGTCGATCCCCTCGCGGAAGATCTCGCACACTTCGGATTGAGAATGTGCTTTGTAGGTATGCCCGGAGTGGGTCAGCAGACCTTTCAACCGCAGGAAGGGTACCTTTTGTATCTGGGTGCACAAACCTGCAACTGCCCGGGAATCTGACCAATCCAGCCCGGTGCGGTGGTTGCCCACATCAACCTTCACCCAGACATCAATGGCGCAGTCCTTGAGTGCCGAAAGGCTCTGCACTTCTTCTGCATTCTCTACCAGAACCCCCAGGCTGACCTTTTGCGCCAGCACCTGAATTCTCGGAAGCTGTCGGATGTTCAATGAGAACGCGATGGTGATGTCGTCCCAGCCGTGTTGGACAAAATACTCTGCCATTTCAACCGAAGACACGGTGATCTTCGTGACGCCATAATCGCGGAACCACTCCCCTACCTCGGCAGACTGATGGGTCTTGAAATGCGGGCGGAAAACCACCGCGTTGTTTTTTACCCTGACTGCCATGCGCTCGATATTACGCCGCGCGATCTTTTCATCAATAAGCAAAGTGGGTTGATCAATTGTGTCAAGCAAATTCATCAGTTGCCCTCGAAAATATTACGGCAATGGTGAATAATAGACCAGGTTGCCAAACGCCATGTAGGCAATGCGCCCGGTTGAAACCGCGATCGCGGTAGGTGTTAATTTCCCCAGGTCCATATCATCCTTGAGGCGCGGGTAGATGATCTGCTGCAGGTTGCGCTGCAGGCTGAAATGATAGATCGATTTTTCCTTGGCGTCGAGCAGATACAAGGAGGAATCAGGCGCGGGGGTCATGCTGATCTGCACGAATTTCGCGTTCGGGAAGACGACCGGCTGCGGCTCCTGCGCGGTGCGCATGTCGCCAAAAGGCGCTGGATCTTTGCACTCAGTTTCCTTATAATCCTTGAGCGGGCTGTAAGTGCAGGCGATCATCTGGCTGTTGTTCTTGAGGATGTACAACTCGAAGCCATTCACTTCAATATCCACCGCATCTGCCAGGTCTGGAACAACCTGGTCAAAAAAGAGGGTAGGTTTTGCATCAAACTGGATACCATTCGCAGCATAACGATAGACCGCGTTGCCGCCCGAATCCAGGATGTACAAAAATCCCTGGTACATCGACATAGCTTTCAAAGAGACCCAGCCGGCGTCCGGCGGGATGAGTGAATTGGTGATGCCGGTTTCGCCGGGGACACAGTATTCGAAAGTGCCTGCTGCATCAATGCCCATAATGGTGGCATCAAACGAGTTGCCGGCAGGCATGGGGATGATATCTACCAGCTTGCCGATGGGACTTAGCACATTCTTGGGGTCATAACCGCAAACAAAAGCATCATCCGAAACGTACTCATCACCTGAGCGGTAATAGCGCAGGACAGTGCCGCTAGTTTTATCCAGCAGGTATACCTCGGTGTTGGTGGCTACCATTTGACTGATGACGATATCTCTCGGCAAAGTTTCGGCAAACAAGGGTGCCATTTGCAGTCGCTGCCCACCCTGCAGCTGGTCAAGCGCGGTCTGAACGTTTGAACGTATTGTCACGTAGACTTCAGAGGTGCCGTATTCACCAGCCTTATCCAGCCAAAACATTGCCTGCTGCAGGCTGGCAAGACGTGACGGAGGATCATTCAACTGAGTATCTGCTTGGGCAACGTACTGCTGCGCCTGGATCAGTGCTGCGTCGAACTCGCGCCCCTTGCCTTTTTTGGAATACACGCCGCCGGCAATGAGACCGATCACCAGTGGAACTGCCAGCGCAATGAAGATTAATACCGGTACGTTCAATTTCACCGGACCGTCGGCGAGCCCAGGCAGAAGTTTACCCAAGAATTCGCTCGTTCTTTTCTTGAATCCCTCCCAGGTATTAACAGCGGTGCGGGTGGTGTTGCCGATGGCTTTTTTAGCCTGCGGGCTGAGGATCTCGGGGGTATTCCTTTCCCGCGTCCTCCGGGGGATTGCATGGGTCTCAACCGGGGTGGAGAATCCCTGCTCCTGAATAGGCTCGGAAATCTCGTGGAACTCTTCACTCACCGCGGGAGCAATTTCTTCCTGCGTTTGTACAGGTTCCGTTTCTTGCGGTTCGCTGACGGCGGTGAAATAAGCGGAATCAGGCAGGCGCGTCGCTGACATGTCGCGTTTGAGCGCCTGGGTCACGAGCCCTCCATTGCCGGGAATAAACTTCATCACCAGCGCGCGTAGATTTTCCTCAGCGCGATTAAATAAAAGGCGTGATAGCCCTTCGATACTAAGCGAATTACCGCCGGCGAATGCCTCAGCGGTCCAAGTGGCAGGCACCACAGGTGCCAATAGCAAGAGATCGTTTTCCTGGATCAGCTTTTGACCAAAACGGATGTGCGGTGTCTCAACCAGACCGAGATCGCCAGGTTCCTCATCATCACGGTATTCTGTGCAATCCTGTGCGGAAATATAAAAGGAGCGGGTATCCCCTGCGTTTGCCAGGTAGAGTTGGTCACGCTTGATGATCACCAGGTTCATCAATGCCGTCAACTGGCTGCCGCCGGCAGCACGTTTGAGGTTGCGCTGCAGCAATTCCTGGTTAACCTTTTCCATAAGGGTGCGCATGGCAAAAGTGACTGTGCCCGGGGTCTGGAAATACTCCTCGCATTTCTTTTCCATCCAGGTGCGCAGGCTTTCGGAACTGATGGACGCCGGGCCTTTGAGGGTGATCAACGCGACCAACAGGTCATTTTCACGTCCGCGGGCAGCGCGTTTTGGCGGCTGCATGGTGATAAAACCGGGTAAATTCTCACGGTCGGTACTATCAGCTATATGGATCGTGTAAAAATTGATATCAACCACAGCGACCTCGCAAGCGGGGATTATTTTAAGATTATACAACCATCATTTAACCAACCCGCAAGAGAATGGATACAAGATTAGGGCCAAGTTACCGGGGATATCAATTTCGTCTATAATAATAAAAAAAATAGAGGTGGAAAATGGCAAATAGCTCTCCCAACTATTTCCTCGGACGAATTTTCGATACGAAGACCAAGACAACAACTAGTGAACCTGTATTCCTCGACCCTGCCAACCTGACCACGCATGCGGTGATCACCGGCATGACCGGCTCAGGGAAAACGGGCCTTGGCATCGGGCTGCTTGAGGAAGCCGCCTTGCATAATACCCCGGCGATCATCATCGATCCCAAGGGTGACCTCACCAACCTGCTGCTGCACTTCCCGGGTTTATTGCCCGCTGATTTCGAACCCTGGATCGACCCCGAAACCGCCAAACGCGATGGCAAGACCACTTCCCAGATGGCGGAGGAAACGGCGGCAAAATGGAAAAAGGGGCTGGCGGACTGGGGAATGGGCGAAGAACAGATCAGAGCCCTGGGAGACTCAGCCGATTTCGCCATTTACACTCCCGGATCCTCTTCAGGGATCCCGGTCAACATCCTGTCTTCCTTCCAGGCGCCAGACCTGGATTGGGAATCCAACGCGGAAGTATTGCGCGAACGCATCAACAGCACCATTACCGCGTTGCTGGGACTCATCGGCTACACCGACCTTGACCCGCTGCGCTCCAGGGAGCACATCCTGCTCTCCAACCTGCTGGAAACTGCCTGGGTGAATAAACAGTCGCTCAGCCTGACTGACCTGATCCTGCAGGTGCAGAATCCGCCGATGGAAAGGCTTGGCGCATTCCCGATCGAATCCTTCTTCCCCGAAAAAGACCGCTTCGGGCTGGCGCTGCAGTTGAACAATTTCCTGGCATCCCCTTCTTTCCAGGTGTGGCAGCAAGGACAAACCCTGGATATCGGCGCCATTCTGAGCTCAGCCAGCGGGAAACCGCGCCATTCCATTTTCTACATCGCTCACCTGAGTGAGAATGAACGCATGTTCTTTGTGACGCTGCTTTTTGCTGCGATGGAAAGTTGGATGCGCAGCCAGCGTGGTACGGGCAATCTGCGGGCTCTCGTCTATTTTGACGAAATTATGGGTTACTTGCCGCCAATTGCCAACCCTGCATCAAAAACGGTGATGCTGCGCATGCTCAAACAGGCGCGCGCCTTTGGCGTCGGGCTGGTGCTGGCTACGCAAAACCCGGTGGACGTGGATTACAAAGCGCTCTCGAACGCCGGCACCTGGATGATCGGCCGCCTGCAGACCGACCAGGATAAACAACGTCTTTTGGATGGACTTTCCTCTGCTGGCGGCACCACGGATGTGGCTACATTTGACCGGTTGATCAGCGGTCTGGAGAAACGCGTATTTCTCTATCACAGCATTTACAAATCCGGACCTGTGTTATTCAGCACGCGTTGGGCATTGAACTACCTTGCAGGACCCATGACGCGCGATCAAATCCCAATGGCAAACGGGTTGGTTGGTGCGAGCACTGTGAAACCGCCCAAAGTAGCTGCCCCGGATGCGGTTGGATCCGCAGCGCCTTTTGAGACTTCTGCCAAAAAAGTGGATACAGATGGAATTGTAAACTCCAGACCAGCCATCCCAGGGAACATTGCCGAGTACTTTTTACCCGCCAACATGGGAGTGAGCGAAGCCGCGGTAGCAGCCGGATTGCCGGCAAGTACACCTGCGCAAGGGTTGGTGTACCATGCCGCCCTATTCCTGCAATCTGAAGTGCGTTACCTCTCGCGCCAATACAATATCGAAAGCAGCCGCAAGGTGGCAGCTTTTCTTGAAGATCCGGGCACCGGGCTCGTTAAATGGGAAAAGATCGCCAGCGCATCAGTAGACACAGGCAAACTGGAATCGCAGCCTCAGCCGCGCGCGCAGTTCAGAACCCCGCCCGGCTGGCTGGGCGATGCGCGCAAGACCGCGGATATCCAGAAAGATTTCACTGAATGGTTGTACCGGACTGCCTCGCAAAAGATCAAAGCAAACAGCACTCTAAAAGTCTATTCAACGCCTGATATGAGCGATAGCCTTTTTGAGGAAAAATGCCGGGAAGCAGCTAAAGCTGCAATCGATGCCGAAAAAGCCAAGGTAACCAACACTTTTGCGGCCAAGATCTCAGCAATGCAGCGAAAACTCGACAGCCAGGAACTGGATGTGAAAGCTGCCAACAGCCAGGTGACACAGCGCAGCATTGAACAATTCACCACTGGCGGCGCGGCAATCCTGGGTATGCTCACAGGCAGGAAACGCAGCCTTAACAGCACTATTTCTAAGGTTAGGATGGCTTCAGCTGCCAAGGATAAACTGACTGCTGAGCAAGAAACGTTGAAACAATACCAGGAACAACTAAACGAGCTGCAATCACAGCAGGCGCAAGCCCTGGCAGCCATTGACGAAAAGTGGAACAGGGTCATCACTCAGTCAAACGAAATCACCATCAATCCTACCAAGAGCGACATCTACTCGGAAGCTTTCGGGGTTGCCTGGATCCCCTACTACCTGGTGGATAATGCCGGGCAAAAACTGGAGCTGCCGGCATTCGCCAAATAAACCAAAATGGCTGTAAAATTGGGATAGAGATATAAAAGAGAAAGGTTAGGCATTTATGTTTCAGAGTTTTGGACTTCCTGAAATCCTGCTTATTCTAATTCTGGTGGTGCTCGTCTTTGGGGTCGGGCGTATCAGCAAGGTTGCCAAGGAACTGGGGTCAAGCATCCGCTCTTTCCGTGAAGGGTTGAAAGGCGATGATGAACCCGGCAAGGACGATGAGAAAAAACCAAAAGAGTGAAATATATCCGATTGAAGGCAATACTCAGCCTTATCCTTTTGGATAAGGCTTTTTTATTCCCAAAAGCAACAATACACATGTACCTATTAAATCATGGTCAAATGCACCTTTTGATCTAGTGTCAAATGCAATAAACTGATGACGTAAATATGACCGGTATTATCCGGATACAAAATTCTTAGAGGAGAAAAATGAAAAACTTTTTATTTGGTCCACACAATCTTGAAGATGCACCCGCTATCAAAGCCATCTTCAACAGCCCAAAATTTGCATGGCTGTGGCTCATCGTTCGTGTCTATCTTGGTTATGAATGGATCACTGCCAGCCTTCACAAGCTTTCTGATCCCAAATGGATGCAGACAGGCGAAGCTATCAAAGCCTATTGGACTCGCGCCGTTGCCATCCCTGAAGCCCCTGCTAAACCTGCGATTACCTTCGCGTGGTACCGCGATTTTCTCCAGGGATTGCTTGACTCAAACTCCCACGTATGGTTTGGTAAATTGATCGCGGTTGGTGAATTGCTTGTCGGTATTGCCCTCATCGCTGGAATTTTTGTGGGTATGGCAGCGTTCTTCAGCTTTCTGATGAACTTCAACTTCCTGCTGGCTGGCAGCAACAGCACTGGCCCGCTTCTTCTCGTTCTAGCGATGCTCTTGATGATCGCCTGGAAAATCGCCGGCTACTATGGTCTGAACCGCCTATGGCTAAAATACGTAGGCACATTCTGGCAGCCGGGTGTTTGGTTCAAGAAGAAAGTGGTCACAAATTAATTCCCTCCCTCCTTATTGGTAGGTTCACCAGAGACTCTCCTTGCGGAGAGTCTCACTTTTTCATTCAGTTTATTGATTTGAATCCATATGGTCTTTTAGGTTATGCACCAGCGCGTATTTTGCCAGTTCGATGCGGTTGCGTAATTGCAGCTTGTTGAGAATATTGCTGACGTAATTCCGCACAGTAATTTCGGTCAGGTTTAATTTAGCACCAATTTCCTTGTTGCTATCCCCCTCAGCCACCAGGGTCAAAACCTCGCGTTCCCTCAGAGAGAGATCCTTGAAGGCTGATTGGTCAACCGATTTTTCCATTTCCAAATATCGAGACACAACCGAAGCAGCCGTTCGGCTATCAAGGCCCATTTCCCCGCGGTGGGCGGCCCGAATGGCGTGGATCAATTCCTCGTTGCCAACCTGTTTTAACACATAACCCGAAGCTCCCGCCCGCATCGCCTGCTCAAGAAAGGCTTCTCCGGCATGCGAGGTGAGGATAACCACTTTTGTCGAAGGATGTTTTTGCCGGATCTCTTTGCACACCTCGATTCCGTTGCGACCGGGAAGCTGGATATCTACAATGGCAATATCCGGTTTTTCTGAAGCCACCTTCCGCAGCGCTTCCTCCCCAGAACCGGCTTCTGCTACGATCTCAAGGTCGGGCTCGTCCGAGAGGAGGGTACGCAAACCCAGACGCACAACCTCGTGGTCATCAACGATCAGCAGGCGAATGGCAGTCATAAATCTCCTCCATCGGAATATCCAACCTGACCAGGGTTCCTTTGCCAATACTCGAATTTATTGTCAGCTCAGCCCCCAGCAGCCTGGCACGATCGCGCATGTTCTTTAATCCGTATCCCGGCTCAGCCTGGATTGGAATTCCGGTGCCGGAATCTTCCACCTCGAGGATCATATGCTTATTCTGGCAAAAAATGCGCACCTCCGCGGTATCTGATTTGGAGTGCCGGATAACATTGGATAAGGCTTCAGAGATGAAGGCGGTAAGGTGGCTGGTTTGCTCGGGAGGAAGTGATGGGATTTTTTGATCATCCCATTGGGTCTTGATCATCAGGTTGCGCTGCGCCTCTTCAATGGTCGGCGCAAGGGCTCCCAATAGATCAATGGATTTTGGTGCGGGTTTCAGCTGCGGTAAAAAACTGCGCAGTTGATCAATAGCCTGGTTGATGGTTGAGATCAGTTGACCGGTCTCATTCTCAGCCACACCCTTGAGTTTTTTCCTCAAGGATTGCGCCAGTAGTCCGGAAGCGTAAACTTGCTGCAGTGCGCCGTCATGGATATCGCGGGCGATACGTTCTCTTTCCACTGCGATCACCTGTCCCTGCTCCATCGAACGGATCATCCTATCTGTTTCGATGTTGAAAATTTCAAGCGCTCGGAATATGGTAACCAGCAATATCAATCCGATCATTGAACGAAAAATGGGGGGTGGCGCATAGAAAGTGTCTGTAAACCATTCTGTGTTAATCACTGAAGCGGGGAAAAAACCTGCTTTGGGGGTGATCATGCCCGCAAAAAAAGCATAAGCAAACAATGTCCCGGCGGCAATTCTGAGATTCGTGCCAATACGGGGAACCTGTAATGGCTCGATCTGCATTTTCGTCTGCCGGAGCAAGCCAATACCCGCAAGAATACTCCCCGGAACGCAAAGCATATACCGGGTCAGAGCATAAGCAAACGGATGCCAGGTTTCGAGGTCCTTTGAGAAAATATAGCCGAGAACCATAGGTCCGATCGCCCAAAGAACCAACACAATGGTAGGAATAAGCCGAATCCAACGCCAGGAGCGTGAGGAAGGCCGCAATAGATCAATCCCAAACTGGAATAAACACCAAAAAGAAAACGCCAGTACAGCATGGTGAATAAAATCGTAAATATGGAAATATTGCATGCCCGTTTGGGTCATCTGGAGAGGGATGAAGATATCTCCCCATTCGTTAAAACCGTGCAATACCCCAAACCAACCCAGCCATGGAAGACTCCGCGCCAGCCTTAAACGCGAATAGCTGCGCGTTTGCAGGAGAATCACGATGCCAAGGGTAAAGAACACCAGTCCGTAAACAAAGTAGATCTGGCTTCTGTTATTCGTGAACCAATCAGTCATCATTAATTAATAATACCGTAGGAATGGGTGAACTTCACCGCTTACTTTTTCCACGCTCACTTATGCCTGGATTTTTTTATTATCCAAAAAACCAGGCTGATAAGCACCAACAGTAGCGAGGTTATGACTGCTATCCATTTCAGAGGTGTAAATATTGGGGCTAGAGCCTGGGCAATGGGAGCTTTATTTGGGAATTTAAGCATGACAAGAGTTGTCGCGCTATTCTCAAGCAGGTCAAGCAAAAAGGCTGCAATTGGCACTAGGTTCAGCAGGCGTAAACCAGATGAAAGCGGAACGAGCCTTCGCAGGAACCAACTGGTTGTAGTGATAAAGAATGCGGTGTAAACAACAGGAAAAAGCAGGTCCAGTGTCCAGCGGATGTCAACGAAATCTTCTCTCCCCGATTTGCCATAACGTTCTGCCATTTGGTAAAGGTCCGTGCCAGAATAGGTGAAGCTGGTATCGGGAGAAGCTGCCCCGTTGGAATATTGACTGGCTCTTTCAGAAAACCGGGGAAGAACAAAAGCCAGGAACAACCCAAAAACCAGCACAGCTGTAATTACTACCCAACCAGTGGATACTTTGTAAAAAATGTTGGAAAGTTTTTTCATTTCGCTTCCGCCTGTTTGTTCATTGGGATGGATCTCACAAAATCTAGAAAACGCTCGACATCTTCAAAATTACTGACAAGCCCCACGGAAACACGTACTGCGCCAGAAGCCTTTCCATCAATGCACAGGCGGAATTCGTCATAGGTCAATCGCTGATCGTGATCCGGACGATTAAAACAGGATGTCAATTCGCTGGATGAGATCCCAAGAGCAATTTCACCCGCGCCGGGGTTGCAAAAGCAGCCTGTGCGTAAAGAAATCTCGTGCTTGTTGGCATTGTATTCGATGGAGCGGTGATCGATCACATTACCGTAAGGATCAACAAAATTCAACGCTATTCCCCCTCCGCGCATTTCAGTGGTCACCGGACCGTAAATCTTCACCAGCGGCTTCCCATTTTCATGTTTGATCTCGAGCAGGTTTTCCAGCAGCCAGCCGGTGAGGCAGCGAACGCGTTCGTGGATCATATCGAGCCCAATAGACTCGATGTGTTTAAAGCCAATCGAAATTGCCGGGATATTCAGGTAATCCAACGTGCCATCCTCAAAAGCAGCGGGGGCTTCCGCCAGGTAATATCGTTCAGGTTGAACTGATGCTACCGTGATTGTTCCTCCGGCAAACCAGGGCCGTTTCAACTTTTTAAGCACCTGTTTACGGGCAATGAGCGCTCCCAACCCGGTGGGGTAACCAAACATCTTGTAGAATGACATGACCGCAAAATCAGGGCGCCACTTGCCAAGGTCCAGGCGGTTGGTGGGAACAAACGCCGCGACATCCAGCAGCACATCCCATCCGTGTTCGTGCGCCTTCTCGATCCAGGTCAATGGGTGTTGAACCGCTGAAAAATTGGACTGCGCCGGGAAAGCAAACAGGTTATTGCATTTGCCGTCTGAGAGGTGAAGCATCTTTTCAAGTTTTTCTTCGTCAAGGCGCATACGGGGCGGAAGCACGGGAGCATAAGTCACCCGCGCACCTTTTGCCATTGCATATTCACGTATGCCGTTAACCGAATTGTGATTATCGAAAGAAAGCAAGTAGTTGCAGCCCTGCCCAAATGGATAGGATTCACCCACAAGTTTTAGGGCTCCGCTGGCATTTGAGGTAAAAATCACCACATATTCATCCGGAGATGCGTTAAAGAATTTCAGGATGGAATGTCGTGTGGATTCGATCAATTCCGTTGAAGTCAACGAGGTCGGATTCGTTGAATGCGGGTTGCCCAGCACTTTCGCCGACAATAATTCATGATGCTTTCTTAATTGCGATTCGGCGTACAGTCCACCGCCTGTGTAATCAAGGTAAACTTCATGGTTCCTATCGAGCCTGAAATATTCTTCTTTACGTAACTCATCAAGTTGATATGTAGCGGTGTATTCCGGATATTTTTTGAGGAATTGCTGGTATCGGATATCATTCATTCACCCATTAAACCATAAAATTCATATTGCGAAAGATGGCTCAGGTATAATCAAATTATGGGCGAAACAGAGCAACTGGCCGGACAACTCAATCAGGTGCCGTACTTTCAGAACCTTCCACCAGAGGAGCTGATTAGCATTATCTCGCTTGGCGTGTTGAGAAATGTGAAATCAGGCGAGATCCTGTTCCATGAAAATGACAGCTGCGCCGGGATGTACGTACTCATCCGAGGGCAGGTGAACCTGGTAAAAACCGGTCCGGACGGACAGGAATCGATCCTCAATACCATTAAACCTGTAACCATGTTCAATGAAGTGCCAGTGCTAGATGGCGGACCAAATGCAGTTTCAGCCCAGGCAGTAGCAGATTCATTCCTTTGGCGCATCTCCTGTGAAAATTTTCGAAAATTGCTACTTAAACATCCGCAAGTGAGTTTGGGGATGTTAAGCGTGCTGGCAAAAAGGAACCGCCTCATGCTGGGGCATTACGTGGATCTTTCCTTCAGGACCATACCTGCCCGCCTGGCAAAATACCTGTTGGAAATAAGCCAGGATGGCAGCGAAGTGATCCACCGCGGTCATCATCCCATCCGTGAAATGGCTGCGCACATCGTAGCAGCCCCAGAAGCAGTGAGCCGAACGCTAAAAATTTTCAAGATGAATGAAGTAATAGCGTGCAATCGATCCGCAATTAAGGTAAAAAACATCGAAAACCTCCGTCAAATCGCCAGGATCGATATTTAACACTTCCCAAAGCAAATTGATAAAAGTCACAGACAAACATCCTGGTTAATGCTAGGATGATATTGTCATCATTAATAATGGGAGAGCTTTATGAATTGGATGGGACTGCGTCTTAAATTTTTATTTAAGTCGACAAAAGGATTAATATTGGTTGGCATTGCGTTGGCAGCGTTGATCTCTGCGTTTTTCGGTATGCTTTCAGGACCAATGGCAGATTGGGGAATCAAAGATGTGGTGGTGAAAATATTCCACATGGACCTGGTGGAAGCTGAACGAGAAGGGCGTCTGATAATCCTTTATCACGTAATTGCCATGATCGTGGTGGCCATTGAAACCTATATGATCACTGGCTTGCTGCCAATGAGAGAAAACCTCAAAGTGATCATTAATAGCACCATCACAGTTGGTTACCTCGCTGCAATATTCGGCGGGCTGCCATTCGCCTACTGGGGACACAGCTGGCCTTTTCATGGCATTTACATTGCCGGGCTGGCGTTGATCTTTTTTGCCGGATGCGTACTCCTGGTTGCGCTCTGGCCCTGGCAAAAGGAATACCACGTAACTGATTACAGCTATGCGCATACACGCAGGGGTGTCAACCTGGAAAGGGTTGCCTTTTTTGCCATGGGCAGCGCAACCATCATTTCAGCATTGTTCGGTGCAATACCCGGCTCATTCTTTGGCAATGGCTTTACCGTTTTCCTGGCAGAAAATGTGGTCAGAACCCCTCACAAGTCGATCCTGGACCTGTCAATCATCGGTCATCTGCACATCATGCTGGCATTGATCGCAATTTGCTGTGCCCTCATCATCGGGCGCTGGATGGACTTCAAGGGAATCCTTCACAAACTGGCGATGCCATTGATGATCTCAGGATCCATCGTCCTGGCGATGGGAACCTGGCTGGTGGTTCCTTTTGAAACCGCAGCCCATGCCATTATTTATGGAGGGTCGACCCTGGCAATGCTGGGCGCATTATTCCTTGTTATTTACTCCTGGGGAAAATTGATTCGTGAAGGAGTGGCGCGCAAAGGAATTCAAAAAGCCAACTTTTTCCAGAAATTGGCTGCATTACTGGAAGATCCCATAAAATTCGGACCCACATGGCAGATGGTATTCATGAATTTCACTGTCAGCGGCATCGGTATTTTTACTGCAGTTAAGCTTGATGAGATTTTCAGGCAATGGCAATTCATGGACGAACGCTCAATCCTCACCGGGCACTGGCACATCCTGGCCACCCTCACCGCCACCATCTTGCTAATGTATTATGTTGATCTCGCCGGCTTAAAAGGAAAAGCCAGAAAGTGGTTCGGTTGGCTGCTTATCATTTTCTCTGACCTGGCATTTGGAGCTGTCACCATCTATGAGATGCGCCGATTGATCACCGTGGAAGCCACGCAGCAACCTTTAATCAACCTCACAACCCTGCTCGGAGATATTGGACTGATCACGGTTTTGCTCATCCTAGCCATATTGATGATCTGGCGATTGATAGATCTGTTCAAAAAGAAAGGACGCTGGTCGGTTGAAACCGGTCAAAAGATCAATGTTGATGAGGAAGGTGTCAAATGAAAAAATTCATTCCTGCTTTCCTCCTTTTATCCTTGCTGGTATCCTGTCAACCAGTCAACCTGGATGCACGAATCCCGGTGTACGATACCGGGGTCGACCCTTCAGCCTGGGCAACCATTCCTGCCGGGGAATTTCTAAAGGGGCAGTTTGAAGAAGAAACGAACATTAGCTATGACTATCAAATGATGGTCACGGATGTTACTAACGGTCAATATGCAGCTTTTCTAAATGAAGTGATAACCGCTGGTAAAGCAACCATTCAAGAGAACCAGGTGGTTGGTGATTACCCTGGGGATGTGTTCAATGGATTTCGTCATGAAGAAGAAATTTCCGCTGGCAAATACCTGTATATTAACTTTGAAGACCCGGCGTTGCGGCTGAATTATCAAAACGGTGCTTTTACAGTCAAACCAGGGTATGAGAATCATCCCATGACGATGGTCTCCTGGTTCGGCGCAAAAGCCTTCTGCGACTTTTATGGCTGGCGACTACCAACTGAGGTGGAATGGGAAAAAGCCGCCCGCGGAACAGATGGACGCGCGTTTCCATGGGGAGATAAGATCTCCCGCAATATTGCCAATTTCATCTCAAGCCGTGATCCCTTTGAGGATATGAGGACGTTTGGTTCCAATACCACCCCGGTGGGTTTTTACAATGGAAAAACTTACGATGGTTTTCAAACCTTAAATAATGCCAGCCCATACGGGTTATTTGATATGGCGGGGAATGTATGGCAATGGACTGGGGATGTATATCCAGACCAGCATTACCGGTATATGAGAGGCGGCAGCAAGAACCTTTATGAGAACACGCTCAGGGTGTGGGTGAGCAATAATGCTACTCCCACATTTACCAGCCCGGCGGTTGGTTTCCGGTGCGCAAGATAGAACAGGATTCGAGGATGATAAAAAAGATAATTCGTTCATTACGCATCTTTGGGTCTCTTGTAAAGAGCCCGCAAACCTTGCTGCTTTCTGTCACCGGCGTGGCTGGATTCATGACCGCACGCTGCCCGATTCAGCATTGGAGCATTATGGTCGGGTTGATCCTAAGCCTGCTGACATCAATCGCAGGCAGCACGGTATTGAATATGTGGTTCGATCATGATATCGACAAAGTCATGGCACGAACTCACCACAGACCATTATCCCAGGGGAAAATTGATCGGAAAAAAGTACTTTGGATTGGGATTGTGCTTTCAATTCTTGGAGTTGCCATTGGATTCCTGCTTTCTCCCCTTTACAGCGTAATCCTGTTGCTCGGCATCTTTTTTGATTTTGTGATCTACACCATCTGGCTAAAACGACGCACATGCTGGTCAATCGTCTGGGGAGGGATCGCTGGAGGGATGCCCATTCTGGCAGGACGGGTGTTAGGCATGGGATTTATCGATCCGGTGGGAATACTGCTCACGCTCTCGGTACTTTTCTGGATTCCTACCCATATGCTCACTTTTTCGATCCATTACAGGGATGATTATGCAGCTGCTAAGATCCCTACATTTCCATCAACTTATAACGTTGGTATTACTCGTAAGGTCACCGCTATTTCAACGATAATCGCCGCCGCGCTGGTTACCTCAGCAGCCGTTCTCATCCAGGTGAACGAGGGATTCCTGCACCTGTTGGGAATTCTGTCCGGGGTGCTAGTTTTCTTTACGATACTAATGCTCGTTCGTCCCAGCCGGAAGATCAACTTCGGATTGTTCAAGTTCGCATCCATTTACATGCTGGCAGCCATGCTGCTGCTTGCAATATAAAAACAGGAGGAAATATGGCACCAAACAGCGTGATTGCAAAGGTTTTGAGATTTATCGGAATCCTATTTATGTCGCTCACTGCAGGATTCACCATCCTGGGCGGAGCAGGCACCACCTGCGCTGCCCTTCTTCCCACCAAATGGGACAGCATGGCACCGCTTGCAAAAATGCAATGGCTGTATATCCTGTATGTGATCGTCACCATTGCCATCGGAGTTTTTGGCATCCGGGCTGTTGTGAAACTCGTGAAAGGTCACAAGGACGCATACAAAACCGCCCTTATAACCCTTATCGCGGGCGTACTTGTGGGTGCCCTGCACATTTACACTTCACGAATGCTAAGAGGCTCCTCAATGCCCGTGGATGCCGTCGTGTATATGACAGTCCTGACCCTGGTGATTTTCCTCATCCTGCGTATACCGCCAATCTGGAGAGGGGTTGATTACTCCAAAGCACCCAAGAAAGAAAAGAAAAAGTCTGCAGGTGCTGCCAGTATTGCGGTTGGCATCTTCTGCCTGACCATTCCGCTCTTTATGGCATCCACCCATACCTGGAATGGCATCAATTACAGTAATGCTTACAATACAGCCATGATGCTTTCCGCAGCAACTTGTTTTGTGGTTGGTGTTGTCCAGTTCATACCGCTTCATCGCATTTCGAACGTTGTAAGAGAATTAATTCACACAACCTAGCAAAATTTCAAGGAAGAGGCTGGTAAAGAACCAGCCTCTTCTATAATTCTCAACGATTTCTACACAATTTCTCCATGTTAGGTTGTTAATATAGTAATCAGTAAGGTCTTCTTTCTCCTCTGATAGAACCTCTCCTGAAATCACCTCCATGCCCGGTTGACATGGAGGTGACGCTTTAATCAAACTTATTGATCAATTAAGTCGACACTTCTCAGCGCAAACTTCATAAAAAATCCACATTTGATTTGTAAAACTAATGTATCAAATCTAAGGAGTGGAACATGTTAATACAGAAAAAGGCAGTAATTCCAGTCACGGTCGCTATTGTATTTTTACTACTGACTGCAGGATGTCAGAAAAGCTCGCGGACTTCTACCAGCTCGGGTTATGGGGTTGTTACCGAATCCGAACAGACAGATACCATTGAATCCTCCGGCGCAATCGAACCATATCAAATTACAACACTCAATTGGAAAACAAGCGGGACTGTTTTTTCTGTTGATGCTACTGTGGGACAGATGGTCACCAAAGGCGCCGTTCTTGCCACCATCGATCCGACTACAGCCCCAACATCTGTTAATGAGGCAATTTCGAGCCTGATTTCAGCCAAACAGGAATTGGAAGATGCCAAGGTATCCAAAACAGCACTCGCACAAGCTGAAGTCGCCCTGGTAAACGCAAAAAGTGATTATTACAGTGCACTTGGATATTACAACACTCTTAATAAGCAGATCGGCAACACAGACTATATCAATATTCTGACTGCGCAATATTTATCGGCCCAGCAAAAGGTAGATAAAGCACAAGAAAAATATAACGGTTACAGCGAAGTTGCAGATTCTGATGTAAACAAGGCGGCAGCATTGGCTGCGCTTTCTCAGGCAAAGCTGGATCTGGATACGGCAAAAAAGCAACTTAATTATTATAAAAGTACACCCAACGCGTTGGATAGTGAAACCATCACTGCTGAATTGGATCTTGCAAAGGCAAAATTGGATGACGCTCAACGTGCCTATGACAAGCTAAAGGATGGCACTGATACAGATGCCATCACCAGTGCACAGGCTAAGGTAGATGCAGCCCAAGCAACCGTCGACAGCCTGAAGATTATCGCACCCTTTGACGGCGAAGTTGTGGTGATCTACCCGCGAGTGGGAGACCTGGTTAATACCAATACCGTCGCAGCTATCCTTGTTAACCGCACGTCTTTATTTGTTGATGTATCAATAGATGAAACCACTATCTCAGCTGTGAAGGTCGGGAATCCCGCCACAATCACATTCGATGCGCTCCCTGACCTTTCGATAAGAGGAAAAGTCACCTCAATCAACCCGGTTGGTGTTGTATCAAACGGGGTGGTTAACTACACAGTTCGGGTTGAATTGGATTCAACAGACCCGCAAATCCTGATCGGTCAGACTGCTAATGTTTCCATTCAAACCAGCGCCCCCCACACGGTTCTATATGTTCCCGTCTCTGCGGTTCAATCGGATGCTCAAGGTGAATATGTAATGAGAATAAAACAAGATGGCACCCAGGAGCGTGTGACTGTGGTAAGCGGAACAATTACCGACAACCTTGTAACCGTGGTAGGGAACTTACAAGCAAATGATCAGGTGCTGCTGTACACATCCTCAAGTTCCACCAGCCAAACCTCACAAACCGGAGACCGCGGTAATTTCCTGATCGGCGCCGGCGGTGGACAGGGTAGGCAACCATAACCAGGATATGAATTGAGGATCACAAATGATAGAAGCGATTGATGTCACAAAAATCTATAAGATTGGGGGTCAAGAAGTGCGTGCGCTGGATGGGGTAAGCATAAAGATCCAAGATGGCGAAATGGTCGCCATCATGGGACCTTCCGGCTCAGGCAAAAGCACACTTATGGCGATAATCGGCTGTCTCGATGTCCCCACCTCTGGTGAATACAGGATTGACGGCCAGGACGCAGTGAAAATGAGGGAAACCCAACTGGCAAACCTGCGTGCCCATAAGATCGGTTTTGTGTTCCAGCAATTCAACCTGCTGCCGCGCACAAGCGCACTTGAGAATGTGATGCTTCCCCTGACCTATGACGGCACCAAACCGAAGGAAAGAGTGGAACGAGCCAAAGAAGCGTTATCAACGGTTGGATTAGCTGACAGGATGAATCATCATCCCAATCAACTCTCCGGCGGCCAGCAGCAGCGTGTGGCCATAGCCCGCGCCCTGGTAAATAAACCTGCCATCCTGTTGGCTGACGAACCTACTGGAAACCTCGACAGCAAAACCGGTGCTGAAATCATGGCTTTATTCCAGCAGCTTCACAAAGAGAAAAAACAAACGGTGGTTTATGTAACCCATGATGCGTTTATTGCGCGGCATACCAATCGGATCATCCATTTGCTTGATGGAAAGGTCAGTCGGGATGAAATCATTAAAAACCCCCTGCTAGCCGGCACACCACGACCGGATGACCTGATTGCTAATGGCAATGGTGGTTCCAAAAGGGAGATGTGGCAATGAACATAATAACGAATATTCGTGTTGCTTTAAGAGCTCTCCAGGCGAATAAACTACGCTCCACTTTAACTGTGCTTGGCATCGTTATCGGCGTGGCTGCAGTAGTTGCTTTACTTTCGATTGGAAGAGGAGCAACTTCAGGAATCACCAGCAGTGTTGAATCAATGGGAACAAATCTGATCACTGTCAGTTCAGGCCGGTATTTTGGTCCTGGGGGAGCCGGGCAATCTTCTTCCGGCACTTTACTTTACAGTGATTATGAAAAGATCAGTTCCAAAGTCGCAGGCATGAGAGCCATCGCCCCTTATTATTCTTCGATGGATCAGGTCAGCACCTCGAATCTCACCTCAAATTTCACAATTATGGGTGTGACAACTGATTACAAAGACGCAACCAACCAGACCTTACAAGATGGACGTTGGTTAACCAGTGAGGATTATGCCAGTAAAAGCCGCGTGGCAGTAATTGGCGCAACTGTGGCAACTGATTTGTTCCAAGGATTGAACCCAATTGGTCGAAAAATCAAGATAAATGATTCACAGTTCGAAGTTGTTGGTGTTTTGGCGTCAAAAGGCACAATGGGATTCATGAGTGGAGATAACAATATCTTTATTCCACTTTCTACTGGATATGCAAAGGTATTCGGATCTCGGGCAACTTCGCAGGGAAAGTATGTACTTTCAGCGATCACAATTTCTGCTGCGAATGCCGACAATGTTGAGGCTATGATTTCACAAATCGAGACAATTTTACGGTCGACCCATAATCTCAGTTTGAGCGATACCCTGCCATTCAGTGTGTCCAGCCAGGCCTCCATGCTCTCTTCATTAAGCACAATATCAAACACAATGACCGCCCTACTGGGGGCAATTGCCGGAATTTCACTGCTCGTGGGCGGGATCGGGATCATGAATATCACCCTGGTATCGGTCACGGAACGTACACGCGAAATCGGTCTTCGAAAAGCGGTAGGAGCCCCGCAAAAAGCAATCCTTTTACAATTTCTTGTTGAGACTATGACACTTTCGATTCTGGGAGGGATTATCGGGATGGCATTAGGGGCGTTAATTGCCTGGTTGTTCTCCTTCCTGGGGTTGATCACAGCAAAGGTAACCCTGGATGTACTTGCACTCAGCTTCACGTTCTCAGCACTGGTGGGGTTGTTTTTTGGAATTTACCCGGCTTACCAGGCATCTAAGCTTCGCCCTATCGAAGCCTTGCGGTATGAATAAAAAATAAGGAGCAGATAATTATGTTCAAAAATAAGCCAATTACACTAATAATTACAACAGGTTTAGTGCTTTTATTAACCGCGGCAGCGGGTGTTTATCCACTGGCGTTTGGAAATCTTCGCGGCAGCAGATCGGGTTTCACAGGTAACGGGACACTTCCCCAGTTTCAAGGGAATGGTCAACAGCCACCGGAAGGATTTAATCCTTCAGCTGGTAATTATCCTCAAGGAAATTTTCCAAATAATTCACAATCCGGTTCTGATTCCAATGGAACCAGGCAATACCCTCAGAACGGATTTAACGGCAACTTTAACGGCACAATGTCTTCACGGTCAGGAATTAGTTTTAAATTGTTACAGTTATTGCAGATTGTTCTTAAAGCAGGGGCTGTGATCATCATTGGTCTTGGCATTCTGGCAATCCTTGGAATCCTGATCGGGAAGGACTGGGGACGGAAAACAGCCATCGCAACTGCGCTCTTTAGTATCCTCTTTACAGCAGCCGGATTCTTCGGTTTTGTGTTTGGAATTTCTCTTTGGATCAAACTTGCCGCTTTAGTGTTTGCAGTTGCAATCCTGGTTTTATCCTTCCTTCCTAAATCCCGTATCAGCGCTACCGTGCCGGCCTGATCCGGGTCAGCAGGGGTTGCCAGCCCCGGTGCGTGCAATCCCTGCTGAATCATTAATCGGTTTGTGAGATAATCAGAATAAGATGACCAAGAAAATACTGATCATAGATGATGAAGCAAAGATTGTAGAGATCTGCCAGGATTACCTAAAAGCAGCCGGTTTTTCGGTAATCACATCTCTTGACGGACAAGGTGGTCTGGACAAAGCCCGCAAGGAAAAGCCAGACCTGATTCTTCTTGATTTGATGCTGCCAGGGATGGATGGATTGGATGTTTGCCGGGAATTACGCAAAGAAGCCAACACCCCAATTATCATGCTCACCGCGCGCGTTGAAGAGACAGATAAATTAATCGGTCTCGAGATAGGCGCAGATGATTACATCACCAAACCTTTTAGCCCACGCGAAATGGTGGCAAGAGTCCGCACGGTGCTGCGTCGAGCCCAGGGTGACCCGGCAGCCGAAGTCATCCGTGCTGGAATTTTAACCCTCGACCGCAATCGTTTTATTGTCATGATCGGACAAAAAGAAATCACCTTAACTCCCACGGAGTTCGAAATCCTCGCCACGCTTGCCAGCCAGCCGGGCAGGATCTTTTCACGCTCACAATTATTAATGGCGGTTCGCGGTGTTGCCTTTGAAAGTTACGAACGCGCAATTGATTCCCACATCCGCAACCTGCGCAGAAAACTCGAGGCTGACGAAAGTGGTTTCGAGTGGATCGTTACCATTCATGGCGTTGGATACAAATTTAATGAAAAAACAGGCGACTGACGCTTCCTATTCCAAGTCAATTAAGACCATCCAGAGGCGGCTTATCCTAATTCTGTTAAGAGCCCTGCTGGCAGTGGTGGCATTGACAATTCTGGTCTTAATCGGCACAACAATTTACGAACTCAGCACCAATACCGGTCAAAACCCATTCTACAGATCGCCAAATGCAACCATCCTGGAAGCTTACTATCTCGGTCACGGAAGTTGGGATGGAATTGACACCTTAATCAAAGCGGGGAACTCCCCTGATTCACGGCTGCTGCGGTTGGAATGGGAACGCGCCATTCTGATGGACAAGGATGGCAACGTTGTCATGTATTACGGCAAAGGCAATATGCCTGGCATGGGCATGATGATCGATCCTGATATGATGCTGCACGCCCAGACATACGAGTTAAGAGCCAATGGACAATTGATTGGTACCCTGCTGGTAGAAAACAGCCCGGTTCCCCACCCCGTCCGGCTCAGCTTCAGTGTTGTCAACCCTGTGCTGATTGTTAGTGGTTTGCTGCTTCTTCTCACAACCATAATTGGCATACTTCTTATGCGCAGAATGGTCAAACCCTTATCGGAAGTAATTGTTGCTGCGGAAAGTGTTACATCGGGAAACCTGCAAACACGAATAGAAACCGGTCATTCACAAAGTGACCTGGCTGCACTGGCGCTCCACTTCAACCGCATGACCGAAACGCTTGAGCGAAATGACATCGAACGACGTGCACTTCTGGCCGATATCGCCCATGAGCTGCGTACGCCGCTCTCAGTCTTGCGCGGCAGGTTGGAGGGCATCGTGGATGGCGTGTATCCGGCTAACGACGCCAACATTGCTCAGGCATTGGAAGAAACCTACCTGCTTGAACGATTAGTAGAAGACCTTCGTCTGCTGACTTTAGCCGAATCACGTCAATTGCATTTTGAGATTAAAGAGACCGATCTAGGCGAACTGCTCAAGAAAATAGTATCGCTTTTCTTGCCGCAGTCTGCCGGGAAAAAAATAAAACTCGAACTTGAACCATTAGATGGGCAAGTGAACCTTAAGGTTGATCCCCAACGCCTTGAACAGGTTATCGGCAACCTGATCGGCAATTCACTGCGCTATGTGCCCTCGGGTGGGAGCATCCTGCTGGACACTGAAAATACAGAAAATGCCATCGTGATTAAAGTTAAGGATACTGGTCCGGGTGTTCCTGAAGAAGAGCTCCCGTATATCTTTGACCGCTTCTGGCGGGGTGAAAAATCACGGGCGCGTGTTTCAGGTGGTGCCGGATTAGGCCTGGCAATTTGCAAGAACCTGGTGGAAGCCCAGGGAGGATCGATCTCCGCCAGGAACCGCTCTGAAGGCGGGTTGGAAGTAACCATCACCTTCCCGAAAACCGAATAAGCCTCCATCCAGGCTGGTATAGAACAAGCGGGGGAGATATAGTAAGTAAAAGTGTAATTCATCCATGATGAGAATTACAAGAGGCCAATTTCCTTAGGCTATAATAGCACCGTAACTCCAACCTATAGAGATGAGGGTTTAAATGTTAATTGGTGATCTCATTGCTGGAATTTTGAGTATCGGTATCGCATTATTTTTCATTTTCCCTGGCACCAGATCACTTTATGAACATGCATACGCGGCAGTTCCAGCAATTGTCTCTTTCGTCAAATTTGCTTTGCTTGCCACTGGCGGAGAATGGTTTGCCCGGCGGTTAAAAACTCATTCCTATTCGCTAAAAGGGTTTGGTTTATTCCCAAAGGCAATCATCTGGGGGATTTTGGGCATTTTCATTTACCTGTCATTCCAGATCTTTGGATCCGGAGTTCCTGCCGCATTTCCCTTTATAAAAAATCCAACTATTTTTGGCATGAAACTACTGGGGGCTTTCCTGACCTCTTTGATGATGAACTTGATTTTTTCACCGATCTTGATGTTGACTCATCACCTGACCGACAATTACATTACCCTGAATAATGGCCGTTTTCCAATCCGGGGTATTGCAATTCGACCATTGCTGGATAAAATTGACTGGCAGCGTATGTGGGGATTCGTTTTTTCCAAGACGATTCCGTTCTTCTGGATCCCTGCCCACACAATAACCTTCTTATTGCCGGCGCAATACCGTACGTTATTTGCTGCATTTCTATCGGTGGTCCTCGGTATCCTTTTAGGGATCGCAGGAACCAAGAAACGATGAGGAAAAATGTTACAGAGAATTCGCAACTATTTAGCCATTGAATTTGATCAGGAATCTCCCCAATCCAGAATGGAACGGGTAAAGCAGGGTGTTGTGATGGGGCTTGTTGGATCCCTGGTCTACACGTTTTCAGCAGCATTCGTCAATATTATTTCCTACCCCGATCTTCACCTGGGGGTAAACTGGGTCAATGTGGTCACGACATGGATTGTTGTCTGTCTGGCATTGATCCTAGCCGGGTTCATCGTTGGCTGGCCTACGGAAGAGGTGAAAGCAATCGTTGGCGGTGGAATCGCGCTCACAATCGTCTTACTTGCAGCCAACTCAATTGCTTACCTTTTACTAAACCCTGATACCAGGGGCTCCTATTTTCAGGTACTGGTGACTTCATTACCCATGGTCGGAGTTAGTGTGCTGGCAGCGCTTGCCCTTCGTCAGGGAATGAACAAACTTGACAGAGCCAGGAAGGAAGAAAATAAAACAACCCAAAGGAAATTGTTTAATAAGATTATTGGATTGGTCATCCTGATTGGGATCATCGGCGGATTATTTTCTCGTTTTGATGGTACTGCCGTCACCATGCTCCAGTCATTAAATGACCGCTTGCAATCCACAGACCTTACCAGCAGCTCAAAAGTTCGTTTTCCTGAGAACGTGTTATCGGATGTTCAAAGCCACTACGGCGAAGGTTACCACTTGTTCGTGCGTTCAGCAGCCGCTGCGGTCGGCGCTTTGGATGTAACCATCCGCTTCGATAGCGGTTATACGATAACTTGCCAAATTCCAACCGCAGCCGGAACCTTTATCTTCATGGATTCTTGCGCGGCAGGAACCAAAATCAACTAAACGAGGGATTATGTATTTACTTTTATTGGTATCGTTAATCTGGGCGTTTTCATTCGGGTTGATCAAAGGGAATCTCACAGGGCTTGATTCGAATTTTGTCTCATTTTGCAGGATGATCGTTTCTTTGGTGGTCTTTCTTCCATTCCTGCGAATTAAAAAAGTAAGTTTAAAAACAGGTCTAAAATTTGCCCTGATCGGAGCAATCCAGTTTGGATTAATGTACATCACTTATATAGCTGCCTTCAAGACATTGAAGGCTTACGAGGTTGCACTTTTTACGATATTCACACCAATTTACGTTGTATTGATCGAAGGGATCCTGCAAAAAAAATTCCAGCCCATTTACCTTCTGACAGCCGTTGTGGCAATCATTGGCACCTGGATCATAAAGGGAGCGGAGCTTCTTTCTCCTCAGATCCTCTATGGCTTCCTTTTAGTTCAAATTTCAAACCTTTGTTTCGCATTCGGACAGATATATTACAGGAAAGTAATGGCTATAGAATCCGGATTAAAGGATCTCGATATTTTCGGATTGCTTTATATAGGAGCAGCCACATTAACAGCGATTTCGACGCTTATTTTTGTTCCACTTTCGACAATTACCCTGACCTCAACCCAGGTATGGACGCTGCTTTATCTCGGTGCCATCGCCTCAGGGCTCAGCTTTTTCCTCTGGAATATCGGTGCACGCAAAGTAAACGCAGGGGCTTTAGCCATTTTCAACGATTTAAAAATTCCGCTTGCGGTCTTCGTTTCGCTGGTTGTGTTTGGAGAGAAAACCAACCTGCCAAAACTACTGATTGGTGGAGCAATTATTTTGATTGCCCTGGCTTTTAATGAATGGTTTTCTCATCGGAAAGTTGTGAGTGAATAAGAAAAACCCCGCGGAGCAAACGCGGGGTTTAAAAATCTATTTCACTGCCAGCATTTCGCATATTTTGACGATTACCTGCACCGACATCTCCATTGACCTTGTTGGGACGCATTCAAACTTCCCATGCCCATACAAGCCGCCAGTGAAAATATTTGGACAGGGCAGCCCCATGAACGACAGGCGGGAACCATCTGTTCCGCCGCGAACTGGAACGATTTTTGGTTCAATATCCAGCGATTTCATGGCATCGAATGCAAGCTGTACGATGTGGTAAACCGGCTCAATCTTTTCGCGCATATTGTAATACTGGTCTTTCATATGAATGGTAATGGTGCCGGCACCATAATGCTGGTTCAGGTATTCACCTGCCTGGAGGAAGAGCTTTTTTCGTTTCTCAAAAATCGCGCGGTTGTGATCACGAATAATATAAGTCAGGCGGGTTTCTTCAACAGAGCCATGAAATCCAAAGATATGGGCAAAACCCTCGACTCCCTCAGTGAATTCGGGACGCTCGTTCACAGGCAGCATGGCGTTAAATTCCATTCCCACCAGGATTGAGTTGATCATCTTATTCTTGGCCACTCCGGGATGGACATTTTTCCCTTTGATGATCACTTCGGCTGCTGCTGCATTGAAGGTTTCGTATTCCAACTCACCTACCTCGCCACCGTCAATGGTATAAGCAAAATCAGCTCCAAATTTTTTAACATCAAAGAGATCCGCTCCGCGGCCGATCTCTTCGTCTGGCGTAAATCCCAATCGAATCTTTCCATGCTTGATCTCAGGATGAGCCATCAAATATTCAATGGCGGTTAAGATTTCAGCGATTCCAGCTTTATCGTCTACCCCAAGAAGGGTTGTCCCATCTGTTGTGATTAATTCCTGACCAGCATATTTCTTGATTTCAGGGAAAACCGTTGTATCAAGGATCACCCCGAGTTCTTTATTCAAAATAATATTGCCCCCATCATAATTTGAGATGATTTGCGGATTGACGTTTTTCCCACTCATGTCCGGGCTGGTATCCATGTGAGCGATCAACCCCAGCACTGGAACCGGCTTAGATAAGTTTGCGGGCAAGGTGGCCATGAGGTAAGCATGGTCATCCAGGCTGATCTCCTGCAACCCCATTGTTTTCATCTCTTCTGCCAGTGATTTGGCAAAAGCCATTTGTCCTGCTGAACTGGGGCAGGTTTCAACATCCCGGTCTGAGGTAGTTTCAATCCTTACGTATTTGAGAAAACGGTCTTTTACTGAGGTCATTTGATTCTCCTCTTTGAAAAATTATGTTCCCTATTTCATTTTACTTGTTTTTTTGTCTTATCAAGATTAATCGGTGTGAATCGTAGAAATTACAATACACAATAGAATCCAAAGAGCCGTCAAATAGACGGCTCCTGGGGTTGTGGCGCTGCGACTACCCTACTTTATCGTGAGGAGGGATGTCGCAGCGCTGTGGTTAAAACGTTTACACATTGTAGACACCACCTCCTCATCGTTAGGATGGCGAAACCTTTTGAAAGTTCTAACGTAAGTAAAGCATAAAGAATGAAGTCTGTCAAGCAACCTTGTTATTCGTTGAGCGGTGATTCACCTGCCAATATTATGCAAACTTGCCGGGATGGGGGAACACCCGTATAATGCGAGCAATGGCTCCAACTTTTCCGCCAAAAAACCGGGTTTTAACATTCCTCATGCTGGCACTTGCTGCCATTGCGATCACTTTGTGGCTCATTTTTACGCCATCCGGGTTGGATGGCAAAATGCGAGCCGCCGGATACGCTGTGTGCCATCAGCTTGAAAGCCACTCGATCGATTTCCAGGGGAGATTCCTGCCCCTGTGCGCGCGCTGCACGGGGATGTATTTTGGAACCCTGATCAGCCTCGCCTTGCTGCAAAAAAACAAAAAGGCCGCTGGTGTCCCAGCAAAATCCCTGCGAGCCATACTTATTTTCTTTCTGATCATTTTCATCGTGGACGGGATCAATTCGAGCCTTGGATTTATGTCTGGTTTACCCCAGCTATATCCACCCAGCAACTGGCTGCGTCTGATCACCGGTTTCCTTATGGGAATGGTCATTGCCAACCTGTTGATCGTTCTCTGGCATCAGACATGGTGGAAACAGGCATCATCTCTACCTGCTTTATCAGGGTGGCTGCATTTGGGCTCCATTGTGCTTGCAAATGGAATCGCGGGCATTCTTATTTGGTTTCGAATTCCATTCCTGTTTTACCCGGTAGCATTTCTCTCGACCATGACCATCCTGGTGTTATTAAGCATGATTTATTGCTTAATTTGGATTATTATCTTTAAGAAGGAGAATTCATTTGATAGTTATGGGAAAGGATTGAGATTCATTTTTGCCGGGTTGGCAACTGCGGTTATCCAGATCGGGTTACTTGACTTGATTCGCTACAGACTGACTGGAAGCTGGCAGAGTTTTTCTGGATTTTTCTAAAAAGAGGAATTATGGATATTTTTACGAACATACTTTCAGCTTTCGGGTTGTCAGCCAGCGCGGGCTTGAATGCTTATATACCACTACTCACAGTGGCTTTGCTGGCAAAATATACTAATTTGATTAAGCTTAATGAAACCTGGCAGCCGATGACTTCCTGGTGGGTAATCGGAGTATTGATCTTTTTATCGGTGATCGAATTCTTCGCCGATAAGATACCCGCTGTCAACCATGTGAATGATGCGATCCAAACCTTCGTTCGCCCAGCAGCCGGTGCCATCGTTTTTGCTGCCACGTCATCACAGGGTGTTGAAGTGAATCCACTCTTATCGCTCATCGCCGGGCTGCTGGTCGCGGGGGGAGTACATGCGGTGAAAGCGCTGGCAATTCGACCTGCAGTAACCGCCACGACGGGAGGGGCAGCGAATATCGGCGTCAGTGTGGCAGAAGATGTGACCTCCACAGCGGTCTCATTCCTCTCAATCCTCCTGCCTGTTATCATCGCCTGTATTCTCGTTCTTATCACCGCGATCATTATTCTACGAATATTCAAAAAACATCGAGAACAGGAAAGCAAGAAACCCTCATGAACGACCAGCCGGTCAATGGCGATGATCCCGACATCCAGGCAGAACAGAAGAAACAGATCTGGATGATCCTGCTGGTTATGCTTGCGTCCGGCTGTGTTGGAGTGGTGATCGTAATTAGTTTAATCTGGTTTTTTCGCGGCTTTCTGCTCCCTTGAACCCAACAGTCACCCCTGGTAAAAACTGGGGGTGATTTCTTAATCGGGAATAATTAGCAGTGAAGACTCAGGGATATAAAAAGTTACTTTCTTCCCAACTTCCAAACGTTCTGAAACATTAAAGACAAATGGCTTCTCCGTACCTACATCAACCACTGTGCTAAAACCGTTTTCGCGAAATCCACATTCAAGAATGGTTCCTGAAATTAAATTCGTTAAGTCATTTCCAGAGTCTTTGGATTTTTGATCCTTCTTGATAACGACGGTTACAGAATCTCCAATCGACAATCTAATTCCCGACGAATTTAATAATGAAAATTCTTCGAGGTTTGTTAAAACCTTCAACGGGTTGGAGGAAACCACTTTACCGCGAAGAAAATTTTGCATGCCAAGGAAGTCTGCTACCCACACGCTGGCAGGGGCAGCAAATATTTGTTCAGGAGTTCCCTGCTGGATAATTTTTCCTTCATGAAGAATGGAAATCTTATCTCCCAGGAAAACTGCTTCTTCCTGGTCGTGGGTAACATAAATAACCGGGATGTTCGCCTCGTGGAGTACGGTCTTGAGTTCCTGCTGCAGTTCCAACCGCGAAGAACGGTCGAGGGCAGCCAGGGGTTCATCCAGCATTAACAGGCGCGGTTTTGCTGCAAGCGAACGGGCAAGTGCGACCCGCTGCTGCTCACCACCTGAAAGGTCTGTAACGGCTCTTTTCGCAAAACTGCTCATATTCACCCTGGCCAATGCTTCTTTTACCTGCTGATTAATTTCGTTTTTCGAAAAGTGCTGCATTTCCAATCCAAAGGATACATTTTCGAAAACATTGCGGTGAGGGAATAAGGCATAATCCTGGAACATTAATCCAAATTGTCGTAAATGCGGCGGCGTTGCGGTTACCTCACTGTCATTCCAGATCACCTGACCGCTTTCTGGACTCTCCAAGCCGGCAATGACCCGAAGGAGGGTGCTTTTTCCGCTGCCGGAACGACCCAAAAGGCAGTGAATTTCGCCTCCACCCACTTCAAAAGAGAGTCCATGCAGAAGCGGAGCGCCATCATAGTTTTTGCTTATATTCCTAACCGAGAGAGTGTCCATAATGTTCCTTCTAAAATTCCTGCTTTCCCGGTACCGGGATACGGTCGATAATGGAAAGACAAATAAGGCACAAAAGAAGCAATAAGACCGCCATTGCCAGGGCCTGGCCGTAATTCTGGTCGCCGGGTAAGGAAAGAAAGCGATAAATTGCCACCGGCAGAGTTGGCAGATCAGGGCGCGCTAAAAAGGAAGTAGCGCCAAACTCTCCCAGGGATATGGCAAAAGCGTACGTCCCTCCCACCAGTGCTGCCCGACCAATGATCGGCAGTTCAACATTCCACCAGGTCTTCCAGGGAGAGGCTCCCAGTACCGCTGCGGCACTTTTCAGGTCTTCCGGGATGGAAGCCAGCGCAGGTGACACCGCACGTAAAACAAAAGGAAACGCGATCAAACTATGAGCAATTGGGATTAGGAACGAAAAGGATGCGGTGTCCAATGGCGGTTTATTGAATGTGATCAAAAAACCTAACCCAAGCGTAACAGCCGAAGTCCCCAGTGGAAGCATCACCACCCCATCGATCCATTTTTGCAAATGCAAATTGCGAACTCGGGTGTATGCTGTGGATAAACCCAGGACCAGCGAAATTCCTGTCGCGGTTATGGCAAACAGGAACGAATTCAATGCGGCCTTTACCGGTGGAACATAAAAATAGGTCTGACGGCGGTTGATAAAAAGGCCGGAATAATTATCAATGGTAAAAGTTAGCGTTCCCAGACCCGGAGTATAAGAGAGAAATGACCGGACTGCCAGCGAGAGTATCGGCAGGCAAAAAAAGAAAAAAATGGCAATAATTGAAACCAGCACGAATATCCGTTGTGATAGGTGAGTCGGATTTTTTGGTTCAATTCCCTTGCCGGGATTGAGAGCCGAACTACGTTGTGAGTTGACCCTTCCGTAAACCAGGGTAACTGCCATTGTACATGCCAATTGCATAAGCGAAAGGATTCCTGCCATCCGTAGGTTGAGCATCGATAAAGTCTGCGTATATATCTCGGTTTCAAGCGTTGAAAACCCCGGACCTCCCAAAAGCAGAATGACGCCAAAACTGGTGAAATCGAAGAGAAAAACCAATAACCCGGCTGCCAACAGGGATGGTTTTAATAATGGTAAGGTAACCAGCCTGAAAACACTACCCGGAGGAGACCCGAGCACTTTTGCCGCATCCCCAATACTGGCATCCAGGGAACCCCATGCGTTGTCTACTATGCGGATAAAAATCGAAGTGTTGTAAAAAACATGCGCCAACAAGATGATCCCGAGTGTATTAAGAATCGAAATCGGCGGAGAGGAAAGTTTAAACAAATCCATCAGCCAAAGGTTGACCCAACCCTGAGGTCCCAGCAGGGAATTAAATCCTGCAGCCACCACCACCGTCGGTAAAATGAACGGAAGTGTGACCATTAGCCTTAACAACCGTTTGCCAGTGAACTTGAAATGACTGAAGAGGTAAGAAAGTGGCAAGCCTATCACGAAGGTCAACAGTGTTGATAAAGCTGCCTGCCAAATGGTGAATGAAAAGGTCTTTAAGAGAATGGCACTTGAAACTAATCCATCCCGACCGATCATCACAGTGATGATCCGCACCAGAGGAGTGAAAAAAAACAGCACTAAGAACACCAGCGGGATAAGCCACAAAAAGAGCCCAGGAATTTTCCTACCACTGTTAGTGTTTGAGGAAAGGGTCACTTGAGCATCACCTCTGTCCACGCCTGAATCCATTTTTCACGGTTGGCTTCGATAATCGAGGGGTCGAGACTCGCAGGATCCTGAGCGGTCTGGGCGTATTGAAGGAAAGCCTCCGGCAGTTTGGCGGCCGGATTCACCGGATACACGAACATCTGCAAAGGGATATCTTCCTGGAAATCTACCCCAAGCAAAAAGTCTATGAATTGCTGCGCCAATTTAAGATTCTTTGTTCCTTTCAATATTCCAGCAAATTCAACCTGGCGAAAACAGGTTCCAGGATTAACAATGGATGCTGTTGGTGCATCAGATACCGGCGAAGAGGCAAAAATCACTTCAGCAGCAGGGCTGGAAGCATAAGAAACAACCATCGGCTGACCACCTTTACCGGAGGAACCGCTGAAATTGGTGTAATATGCAGTATTCCAGTCATTCACGACGACCACACCATTCTCCTTGAGGGATTGCCAGAATTGCAGATAACCACCTTCGCCAAATGCCTTTACGGTGGCGAGCAAAAAGGCTAAACCGGGAGAGGAGGTTGCGGGATTTTCAACCACCAGTAACCCCGGAGTGCCAGGTTGTTTGCCGTACTCAGGAGCCAGCAGGTCCTGTAAAGACTGTGGAACTGCGAGGTTATGCCCGCTGAAATACCCCTTGTCGAAATTTATGCATACATCGCCATAATCAACCGGTAGAGCCCGGAAATCCGGATCCAGCTTAAATTCATCGGGTATCGCCTTAAGCACCGGTGATTGATATTTAATGAATAATCCTTCCTGCAGCGCCCGTGAAAGGAATGTATTATCCACGCCATAAAGTACATCTGCCTGCGGGGAATTCTTTGTGAGGATAGCACGATTCAACATGGCACCGGCATCACCGGATGGAAGGAAAACCAAATGAACCTTATGTTCATTCTCAAATTGGGTTACCAGTTCTGATGAAATGGCAAAGGAATCGTGGGTCATCACGGTCAATGTCGGGGTTCCGGTTTCACCAGGCTTACATCCCACCATGGTTAGAACCATCAACAGGCAAAAGAACAATAAGAAAGTGGTTTTAACTGGTTTCATTTTATTCCTTTCGATTTGCCCATGAATGGACGCATAAAAGATTCCCCCGAGATAATGTGACTGATGCCATGGCTGAATTCATCACATTCGAGATCCCCCGACTGTGTTCGCGATACAGAGTTGCATGCGATAATGGGTAATCCAATCCACTTGTCGTTACCCCCTCCACTCTCTCATCTAACGGAATGAGAGAAACAATATCGCCAGGCTGGCCGGAGATTTGCGCCTGACCTTTGATGATAAAAAGTTCCTGGTTATCACCAATGACAACCACCTTTGCTGCATTCATCTCAGGTAAAAGCAATAGGAACAAATTTGCCAATGTTTGGTCGATCCTTCCCCAAAGTGCTCCAACCAGGTAGATCTCCTGATACCCGCGCCGGATTGCCTCCAGCAAAGCCAGTTCGAGATCCGTTTCATCCTTTTTTACTGGAAAACGCACTATTTCGACCCTCTGCCCGTTTAGCCAATCCACCTGTTCAGAGGATACAGAATCAAGATCGCCGATTAACAGGTCAGGAGTTCGCTTGAGAGCGAGCAAATGCCGTAAACCGCCATCCACAGCAATCAGGTAAGATTTTTCAGTAATCAATTCCTTAAGAAAATCGGGTTTTTCAATCTCCCCATTAACAAACAAGATTGCTTTCTCTTTCATCAAAAAACCCTCCGCTGGGGAGGGTTGACGATCTTTGCATTTTTCCCTCCGCCGGCATTATCCGGATCAGGTTATTCGGGTCGAAGGCTGCTCCTTCCTCTCAGCCCGGATTGCCGGGCTCCCCACCAACTATTCAATTAGATAAAGTATAGACCTCCAGTAGATGGATGTCAAGAACTTTCGCACGCCCTCATACCTCCGTTATAATAGATGAGCATCCGATACTTCACATAGGACCCCTCTTGAACCCAATCATTCAATTTGACAAAGTCACTTATCGTCATCCCGGCGGAGAAGGTCACGAACCCCCAGCGCTTGATGATATTTCGATAACCATTAACAATGGCGAATGGGTTGCCATCGTTGGTTCCAACGGCTCTGGGAAAACTACCTTTGCCCGCCACTGCAACGCGCTATTACAGCCTACCACTGGCAGGGTGAACATCGAAGGTCTCAACACCAATGACCGGAGCCTCCATACCCAGATCCGCTCAAGGGTGGGCATGGTGTTTCAAAATCCTGAGGATCAAATCGTTTCAACGGTAATTGAGGAAGATTGCGCATTTGGACCGGAAAATCTCGGGGTTCCAACCCATGAAATTCAACGGCGTGTCACTGAATCCTTGCAAACGGTTGAGATGTATGACCAGCGCATGCGTCCCCCCCACCTTCTCTCGGCAGGGCAAATGCAGCGTGTGGCATTGGCAGGGGTGCTGGCGATGCAGCCCAAATGTGTCATTTTCGATGAATCCACTGCCATGCTCGACCCGCGCGGTCGACTTGAGGTCATTAACACCATGCGCTCGCTGCACGAACGCGGTATCACTGTCTTATTTATCACTCATTTCATGGAAGAAGCAGCCAGGGCAGAACGAATTCTCGTGTTTGATAAGGGAAAGATCGTTTTTGATAATTCCCCCAAAGCTCTTTTTGATGACATAAAAATATTGAAACAATGTGGGCTGGAACAACCGATTACCCAGCAATTATTGACCGGTTTACATTCCATCGATCCAATTTTGTCGCACTTATCCTCTGACTTTGAAACCTCTCTGCAGCAAATTCCCGCATACATTGGAAAGCATGATTTACCAAAAAGCTTTATGAGCACAAATGACTTGCCCGCTATAGTTGAAGTAAGCCATCTCAGCCATATCTACATGCATGGCACGCCACTTGAACACCAGGCTTTGAACGATGTAAGTTTTAAGATTAACAAAGGTCAGAGCCACGGACTTGCCGGTGCAACCGGTTCAGGAAAGTCTACACTCCTCCAGCATTTAAATGGTCTCTACCGGCCGCAAAGTGGAGAAGTCAGCATTGGACCTTATAAAGTATCGGATAAAAACCTGGATATCAAGGCACTGCGGCGTTTTTCTGGTCTCGTTTTCCAAAACCCTGAGATTTATTTCTTTGAGCAATTTGTTGGGGACGAAATCGCGTATGGGCCACGGTTGTTGTATGGCCGGGAGGGTTTGCGGGAGAGAGTGCAAAAAGCCATGCAGCTCGTCGGGCTTGATTTTGAGACCTTTAAGGATAGATTAACCTACCGACTAAGCGGCGGCGAAAAACGCAAGGTAGCCCTGGCAGCCACATTGGCTCTTCAACCAAAAGTACTGGTGTTGGACGAACCTACCGCAGGGCTTGACCCGGCATCACGCCGCAACCTTCACCACACCCTCAAGGGATTTCAACGGGAAGGGATCGATATGATCCTCAGCTCTCACAGCATGGGCGACATCGCTGAATTGGCTGTGAACCTCACCATCATGGCGAAAGGTAGGGCGCTGCGAACAGGAAACACCGCAGAACTTTTCAATGATGTTAATTTGATCCGTGAAGGCGCCCTTGGACAACCTTCCGTAATCAGGTTGGCAAGCGCCTTCCGGAACCAAGGTTGGCCTATTCCAGCAGGGGTAATTACCCTGGAGCAACTTTTTACATCTATTCGGATTTCTCTCCAAAAGGAGCCGGCATGAGCGAATTTGATTTTCTCGCGCGGGTTCCACTTGGGCAATATGTAGCCACCGGCTCAATTCTTCACCGCATGGATCCGAGAGCCAAGATTTTCTTTTTCCTGGTACTCATCATGGCGCTCACATTCGGGCAATCGCTGGTTGCGCTTGGAATTGGCTTGTTATTCGTGATCCTCCTGGTGGCCTTGGCAAAGATCGATCTGAAATTTGCATTGAAACCCATTGTTGTATCCTTTCCATTCCTGCTTCTGTTCGCGGTAATCCAGGTTCTTTTTTACTCGTCAAAGAATGATCCTCAATTGTTACTCTCCTTTTGGATCTTCCGCGTGACCGTGAGTGGATTATTTGCCGGGGCTATCTTACTCTTGCGGTTCTTTGCGCTCATTTTGGCGTTGAGCCTGGCATCTTTCTGCATCTCCACCTCTGAATTGATCCAGGGAGTGTCGCGGTTGTTAAGCCCGCTGAACAAACTAAAAATCCACACCATGGATCTTGTGATGGTCTTGCAGATCACATTCAGGTTTGTGCCCATGCTGGCACAGACCGCAGAGCGAATTGCCAAGGCACAGGCTTCGCGCGGAGCGGAATGGGGAGGAAAAACGAAAGGGGTTTACAACCGCATTCGTCAAATCCTGCCATTGGTCGTTCCCTTGTTCGTAATCAGCCTGCGAAGATCGGAAAACCTGGCACTCGCGATGGACGCTAGGGCATACGGCTATTTAGAATACCGTACCAGCATGGTGGAAATGAAATTCAAATGGTCAGATTGGTTGATTTTATTGTTAAATTTAATAGTCTCACTCATAGTACTCTATGGGTGAGACTAATTAAGTTGTGGATTTAATATTTAGAGATCAGCGCCTTTTTTCTTCCCAAAGGCGAATTCCCAGTACGCTGCAATGATGATCAAAACAAGGATCGAGGCAACCACTGCCTCAGGAGCTCCAGACGCCAATGCAATCCCTCCAATGGCTTTCCATACATTTGCACCGAGAACTTCGGTAACCCGAGAATCCTTGGCAAACAAAAGGCCGAACATTCCTAAAACAAGTGCAGTGTTGGTGTAACTGCCCAAAAAACCGGTTGCCAGCAGCCCAAACACTTTCCACTTTTTCAGTGCGCTCCATACCAGCCATGCAACTGGGCCTATAAAAAGGCGAGGCAAAACTGAAAGCAGCGGGTTTACGAATAATGGATCCAACGGGCTTTTTGGCGCAGTGGCTGCCTGATAAAGAGAAGTGAGTCCAAAAATCAGACCGATCCCAGCTCCAACCACCGGACCTTCCAGGATTGCCCCCAGAATAACCGGGATGGTGAGAATTGTGATTGAAATCCCGGCAAACGGAATATACCCGCCAAAGGGAAGCAGCCCCAGAACAATCGTGATTGCAGATAACACAGCGGTTACAACAATTTTTCGAGTTCTACTTTGCGGCATATCAAACTCCTTGGTCGAGCTAAGTTAAGCACCTATCTCGTTCCAAGGTATTTTATCACACCTAACCCGGATACCTTTTGATTCACCTTGGCAGCACCATAATATTCGATACCGCCAGCTCCACTGATTGAAGCATCGAGGGACTCATTCGCCCAAATTTTGGCATTGCCCACTCCACTCAGCTTGATCGTGGTGCGGGCAGATTCCATACGTGAGCCCTGATAATTTCCAGCCCCGCTGAGAGAAATCGTTTGTTCTACACAAGTTCCAGCAATGTCGACAGACCCAACCCCGGAAATGTCCAGACTCAGCGTGCTTACAGTGACGGAACCAATTGTGAACGTACCCGGTCCTGAAAGGGCAAGCGCGAGCGAGTCAGTTTTAATCGATGCGCAATCGATGTTTCCGACGCCAGAGATTGCCAGTGATTTGATATCCTTCATGACAATATGAAAAACTGTCATTCCCTTATCGATCAGGCGAAAACCTGTCCAATCCTTCCAGTCTGTATCCTGCGTGATCACTAAAACAGAATCCTTTACTTCGGCATGGATCCTGGCGCGTACCTCAGGATCTGCCTGAACGGTGACGCTTTCTACATCTCCCTGGCTTAAAAGGATCTTTCCAACAGCTTTGAACTGGATCCCGGTGAAACCACTGACAGAGAGTACTTCCTGGTTATTGGTTGTGTTTTCCATTTTCTGCTCCTATATGTCATTATTTTCCACAATATACGTTGATCTAACAAAAAAAGTGCAAACCTAGTCTGCCAATGGCAATGAGATTGTCACGGTTGTCCATTCACCTGGTGCACTGGTAATGGAAATCGATCCTTTTTGTGCCTCAACGAGGCTACGCGCGATCGATAGCCCCAAGCCACTGCCGCGGTACTCCTGGCTAGACCGGTCATCTACTTTATAGAATCGATCAAAGACCTTTCCAAGATTCTCTTTATTGATACCCTTTCCGTGATCAGTAACCCTAAGCAGACCTCTTGCGTTTTGTTTGGTTACAGCAATTTCAATGCGGCTATTTTCAGGAGAATTCCGAAGTGCATTGTCCAATATTATGAGCAAAACCTGCTTCATTCGGACAGGATCAACCAGTGCATTAACGCTTTCCAGCGAACTATCAATATTGATTTCCTTGTTTTTAGCCAGTCGTTTTATTGAACGAAGTACATCAGAAGTTAACTGATCGATTTGGACCGGTTCAATAACCAATTTCAAGGATTTGGCATCAAGCCGAGAGAGCAGCAAGAGATCCTCGATTAACTTTTTCATGTAATTTGCGTCCTCGAGAACATCCGAAAGCAATTGCTGCTGCTCTTTATCCCTGGTCCTTCTCAACCCGAGTTCAACACCTGCGTGAATGAGTGTAAGTGGTGTACGAAGCTCATGGCTGGCATTGGCAATGAAAATCTGCTGTCGCTCAAAGGCATCCTCTGAAGGTTTAATCGTCCTGCCAGCCAAAAGCCAGGATGCCAAACCAAATAGTAACGTGACAAGCGCTCCAGCTATTATCATAGTTCTGAGGAGCTGACTGAGCACAAATTGCTGACCTGTTAAAAATCGCCCGGCCTGGAATGCGCGTACCTTTCCTTCAGTTTTTATTACATATGTGAAAAGACGCACTCGAATTCCATTTTGGTTGGTAAATGTACGAAAATCACTTCCGGTTTTTTCAGCGGCATTTATCGCTTCAAAATTTACGGGCGCAGAGATCGCTGATGAACTGCTCGAAGAGACCAATGTTCCATCAATATTTAATGAAAGCATGTATATATCTGCGAGACCACTTTCCCTTTCCAGCATTTGCTCCTGTTCTGATTCCTCAAATGGTTCTCCAAGTTCATGGTCACCACCTGTGGGAACCAAAGTTCCTGGTGTGGATTTGCCAGTCGGGAGAAAACCGGCGTTTGCAACCGCTATTTGGAGGTCCGCGGGCAGAGGAATGCCGTACCCAAGCAATGTGGTGCCCATTTTTACTTTTAGAGCCTGGTCAGTAGAGGAAAGAAAATAGTAAGTTACCAGTGAATAAGCTCCACCTCCAACAAGCAACGCAAGAATGATCGAAGAACCCAGGTATAAAAGCGTTAATTGCAGGCGGAGTTTTTTAAGCATTCTTCTCATCAAGCAAATATCCAAAACCTCTTATGGTTTGGATTGGGTCTTTTCTTCCGGAGATGGCTATTTTTTCTCTCAAGTAGGAAATATATACATCCACCAGTTCGGGCTTTACCTGTGTGTCATAAGACCAGGCGTAATCCAGGATCTCCGAACGCGAGAGGGTATGGTTTGGGTGGCGCATGAAGAATTCCAGCATATCCCATTCTCTTCTGGTTAACTCAATCGAAGTCTCGCCTCTCCGTACTGAGTGGGCATTCAGATCCATCACCATGGTTCCTACGCGAATTTCAGCGGAATCAACTCGACCAGGTGTAAACCGCCGATTTAAAGCGCGGATGCGTGCTATTAATTCATTAAAGTCAAATGGCTTGACCAGATAATCATCAGCACCGCTTTCCAATCCGGCAACGCGATCTTCCACCTGGCTGCGGGCTGTTAACATCAATAAAGGGATAGTGATCCCCGCAGCACGCAACCCCCGGCAAATCGATGGTCCATCCCGGCCAGGAAGCATCCAATCAACAATTAGCAAGTCATGCGTTCCGCGCAAACCGATCTCGAAACCAACTTCACCATCATTTTCAACATCAACCTTGTACTTTTCATCCTCAAGTACATTCTTTAGCAATTTTGCCAGCCGTTTATCATCTTCAATCAAGAGTATTTTCATCGTATTTCATTATACAACTCCATGGAAAAACAAGTGATTGGTTAGAACAAAGATTGGAAATTGATTGGAAAATCGGATCGATCACTAAACCTATCTCCAATCTTTGCGGGCTATCCTTATGATGACTAAAAAATGGAGAAAAGCATGAAAAATAAATTAGCCCTGATCATTTCTGTTGTGATGACCACCATCCTGATCACTATCGGGATTGGGGTAATTCGAAATGTAAATGCCAACAATCAGCAGGCGGTTGTTGTACCAACTGCCACTGCAGTCCAAACAAATGACCGCGAACAGGCTTATCAACAACTGCTCGCAGATGCCAATGCCAAGATCGAACTGGCAAACCAGCAGATCGAACAACTGGTTAACCAAATGCCCACGCAGGGAGTGGAAACTGTTTCTCCTTATCTGTTTTCAGCTCCACAAGCAGCAGCACTGGCATCGAATATCGCCGGCGTGGCACCAAATGCATTACCGGAATTGGTGAACTTCAATAAAACCCCCGCGTATGAAGCGGTTTATGGTAATGGGAAAATCTACATCGATGCCAACACTGGAAGAATTTTATATAACGGGTTACAAGCAAAACCCACCAACATTAATGCCAGCCAGGCAGTTAATATCGCAGCCCGATATCTGAACCGGACGGATGTGGTCTCTATCGATGTTGTCCCCTTCAATGGAACGAATGTGTTCATGGTAGGCTTTTCTGATGGTACTCAAGTATATGTAGATACCACCGGGCAGATCGTTGCGATCCAGATGCCATCACAGGATTCTAAACCCTCACAAGGGGAACACGAAGAGAAGGATGACGACTAATCAAGGTGCTTTATGCAAAACAAAACAGTACACCGAAAAAAGAAATTCGTTCCTGCTGCTTTCAAATTCATGGTCGCTGTTGGTTCCATGGCTGGAACAGTAGGGATATGGAATACCCTGGCAAACAAAGAATTGCTGCAAGCCAGCGCACAAAATACAACCATTGACAATCCCTCGGCGACAGTCGAATCCCCTTTGCCGACGGTAGCCCCACTTCTGACTGTAGATTGGAGTTCCCAGACCGTAACAGTAGTTCAACCAACTGCAGCTGTCAGAGACGTAAACATCACGACATCAAGTCAACCCGCATTAACTACAACATCAAACAACAGTGGAGTGCCAACTTTTAGTTCACCCGCACCCATTACCACAACTCAATCGTCAAAACGGCCATGAAAACACTCACCTTCAATGCAATGGGTTCCAGGATTTTTATCGCCATTGATACCGACCATGATAGTGTCATCACGGAAGCGTTGAAAACACAACAATGGTTTGAATCCTGGGAAGAATCGCTTAGCCGCTTTCGTATCACAAGCGAACTTAGCCAAATCAACCAACATCCTGGATCAAGGAGAATGGTTAGTCCAGTGTTCCAAGAGGTAATGAAAGCTGCAGAGAATGCAGAGAAATTATCAGGGGGATTGGTCACTCCAAGAGTGCTGAACGCCTTGATCGCTGCCGGGTACAAAGACGATTTTGAATCTCTTCTTGAAAAAACTGGCAAAGCATTCGAAACTGCCTTAACTTCTCCATCTGAACCCGGAAAAGTAGAATTTAATCCAGAAGAAGGCACGATCGAAATTCCCTTTGGGACACAATTGGATTTTGGCGGGATTGCCAAGGGCTGGGCGGCACATCAGGTGATGGTGAGGCTTGGCGAATTCGCCCCAGTCCTGGTAGATGCAGGTGGTGATGTTGCTATCAGCGATCTACGATCAGATAAGAGCGAATGGCCAGTAGGTGTGGCAAATCCCTTTGATAAGGATAATAATCTCGCTTTGATAATGGCCGGGGAATGCGGCATTGCTACTTCCGGCAAAGATTATCACCGTTGGACGTTGAATGGTGAAATGCAGCATCACATCATCGACCCGCGCACTTTGCGGCCAGCTGCCACCGACATATTCACTGCAACCATACTAGCGTCCAATGTAATGGACGCAGAAACCTATGCCAAGACAGCGCTAATTCTCGGATCGGAATATGGCAAATCCTGGTTGGATGATCAACCCGGTATCGGTTATCTGCTTGTTTTAGATGACGGGTTAGTAGTAAAAAATGACACTTTCATGAAATTTGAATGGAAACAAGAATGGCAAATCAAATAAATCAACCCTCTCTCGAGGAGCAAAAACCTGTTTTCAGTTTCGGGACCTTTACCCTGATCATTTTTATCGTTTTTGCAGCGACATTGATCACAGTTTTTTTGTTACCATTATGGTTACCAGGCTTATCAACCTCTCTTTCGGGTGAAGCCCCTAAGGCATTCTGGTATCTTTCACGTGGGAGCGCAATCACCGCTTATATTCTCCTTTGGCTTTCCATGATGCTGGGAACCGGCATCACGAATAAACTTGGGGCACTCTGGCCGGGATTACCGTCAACGATTGAGTTGCACGAATATACAAGCATCCTGGGACTGGCATTTGGGTTATTTCACGGCTTGATCCTGCTGGGAGACAAGTTCATGGCATTCAATTTCGCACAGGTATTGATCCCTTTTCGATCTTCTTACCAAACCATTGCTGTTGGACTAGGTCAGGTAGCACTTTATATATGGGTTATCCTGGATGTTAGCTTCTATATCAGGAAAATCATCGGAAAAAAGGCGTGGCGCTTGATTCATTTTGCCAGCTTTCTAACCTTTATCGCAGTTTTAACTCATGCATTAATTGCCGGTACAGATGTCTATTCACAGGCAATGCAGTACACATACCTCATCACAGGTTCATTACTATTCTTTATGATAAGCTTGCGGATTTTCACAGCGCTTGCTCATAAACATGAAAAGAAATTAAAACTGGCTTCCATGCCGCCAAAAATCCCTGAAAGATAGAAAAAATGCCCGGACTGACCGGGCATTTTCTTTTTTGCCTTATAATCAGTTTATTCTATTTGACAGGAGCTATCATGTCTTCCAAAACCCCTCCCCACTGGGACTTGAGTAACGTTTACCCTTCGCTGACTTCTGAGAAATATGCTGCTGATTTTAAGAAACTTGAAAAAGACTTGATTGATTTGGAGAAATTTGCCAAATCAAAATTGGCTAAACTCGATGAAACTTCCGCCGTTGAAGACCTTGCAGGGGCAGCATCGACACTGGTAGATAAATTCAATGTCGTTTTGTTAAACGCTGGCACCTTGAGAGCCTACATCTCATCGTTTGTCTCTACAGATTCTTATAACAAGGAAGCACTGAAAAAAGAAAGTGAGTTCGAACAACTGGCAGTCAAACTTGATCAATTTGCCACACAGGCTACGGCATGGATCGGAAAAGTGGCAAAGAGGCTGCCTGAGTTTGTGGAGTTGAAAAAATCCACTAAAGCCCATGCATTCTTCTTCCAGGAAGCTGCTGAACAAAGTAAATACCTGATGTCGCCTCAAGAAGAAGCCTTAGCCTCCGAATTGAGCCTGAGCGGTGCCAATGCCTGGGGCAAGTTGCAGGGAACTGTCACCTCACAACTAAGCGTAGACTTTGAACTAAATGGCAAAGTACAAAAATTACCCATGCCGGCATTGATCAACCTTCGGTCTCACCCGGATGAAGCCACCCGCAAACGTGCTTACGAAGCTGAAAATGAAGCTTGGGCAAAAGTGAAAGAGCCTCTGGCTGCTGCCATGAACGGTGTTAAAGGAGAAGTGAATACCCTCAACCGCCATCGCGGTCGACGGGATTGCGTGCACAGCTCCCTGGACGCTGCCCGAATCGACCAGGAAACACTGGACGCAATGATGAGCGCTATGAAAGACTCCTTTCCAATGTTCCGCAGATACTTCAAAGCTAAGGCTGCCCGATTCGGCGCAAAGAAACTGCAATGGTGGAACCTTTTTGCCCCGGCAGGTGAAAGCAAAATGGTATTTAGCTATGACCAAGCAAAAAAGTTCATCCTCACCCATTTTGCCTCCTTCGCACCAGAACTGAGGGATTTTGCCCAGAAGGCATTTGACAATAACTGGATCGATGCCGAGCAGCGTGACGGCAAACGCGGCGGGGCGTTCTGCATGGATGTGCCTGGCGTGGGAGAAAGCCGCATCCTCACCAATTTTGATGGCTCACTCGATAGCGTTTCGACACTCGCGCATGAACTGGGTCATGGATTCCACAATGACTGTGCGGTAAAAGCCGGAAAAACAGAGCTACAGAAGAACACCCCTATGACACTTGCTGAAACCGCTTCCATCATGTGCGAGACAATTGTCTCCAGCGCTGCGCTCAAGGAAGCCAAGAACGAACAGGAAGAACTGGCAATCCTCGAGACGCAGTTGATCGGTGATTCGCAGGTGATCGTAGACATTTATTCGCGCTTTCTATTCGAAAAGGAAGTGTTTGAACGGCGCGCCAAGGCAGAGCTGAGCGCAGATGAGTTATGCGAGATCATGCTCGAAGCCCAAAAAGCCACTTTTGGAGATGGGTTGGATCCAAAATATTTGCAAAAATGGATGTGGACCTGGAAACCGCATTATTACTATGCAGGATTATCTTTCTATAACTACCCCTACGCCTTTGGTTTGCTATTCGGTACTGGCTTGTATGCCATTTATCAGAAGCGCGGTTCGGCGTTTGTGAAAGATTATATGAACCTGCTCGCCAGCACCGGTGAGGCTAAAGCAGCTGACCTGGCTGCCCGTTTTGGCATTGATATTCGCAAGAAAGCCTTCTGGGAAGATAGCCTTAAAATTATCGAAGCCCGTGTAAATCGCTACTGTAAGATCAAGTAAAACAATCGAGACCAGGGGCATCGAATTGGATGCCCCTGCATTTTTTAAATAAATGCGTTATAATCGGATTTCGATGCGGGCGTCGCCAAGTGGTAAGGCGTCAGCCTTCCAAGCTGATATTCGT
>CAYRXB010000011.1:0-68095 GCA_964428125.1 uncultured Anaerolinea sp. | reverse complement strand
TTCGATGCGGGCGTCGCCAAGTGGTAAGGCGTCAGCCTTCCAAGCTGATATTCGTGGGTTCGAATCCCATCGCCCGCTCTAAAGCCCTTTAAGGGCTTCTTATTTTCCCGTGTACCATCGAGGTATGATATTCGAATCCCATCGCCCGCTCTTCACGACCGTAAGGTCGTTTTTTTTGGGGGGGTCGAAACCTTGCGAAGCACCCTGTAAGGGCATGCGGGTGCACGTCTCATCGCCCGCTTTCTAAAATTGACAAGTCTATTTTTTTTCTAAATCTTGCTCAATAAACAATTAAGTGGGGAGCATTATGAGTCTTTTGTGTAAATAAGAACAAAGTTCATTATTTGATACAATATTTAATCATGGTTAAATTAATGAATTGGCTTTCAGTTATTCTTGGTGACGGAATAAAAAGAAGAAATCTTTTAATAATTTTCTTCTTTTTAGTTTTAGAAGCGATTGCTCTCATCGGTGGTGATGTTATTTCTGAAATAATCCTGTTGGTGTTTTTCCTGGTTTATATTTTGAGGAGACAATCGAACTATATTATTCTGATATTGACATTAGCCGCAATTCTTTTTTGGAGAACCAGCACATTGGACGCATTACACTGGATGAAGAATACGACAATTGAATCAGTAAATTCGCCGTCCACTTTTTATGCAAATTTATTCACCAAAAACACCGGTCAAACCGCAGAAGTCCTCGATAAGGATGTCCTCTGGATGTTGTCCATCATCCATAAATACGATCTGCAGGATTACCAGATATCTCAGGCACTGGAAAACCGAGATACACATCAATCGATCGTAGAATCCGCCTGGCCGGTCAAGATGGAAACAACCTCAAAAAATGTTTTTGTACGTGCAGTAGATATTGGGGCATATGCTAACTGCACCGTTATTGAAAGGACTGAGGATTATGCTCTTCTCCAATGCCCTTAACGCCGGCAAATTATTGCTGATAATCCTTGGAGGTTCTGTTTACTTCCTGGGATTGGGATGGCTTGTCACAGGTCCGATGCTCTATGGAAGATTAGTGGTAAAAGAAAGAAGGAATCCATTCATCGAAAAAATCCCATTAATCTTCATGACCGGGTTGATCCTTAATTACGGGTTGGCGTTGCTTTTTAAAACCCTTACGCTGGGGTTGCCAATCCAAGGTTGCCTAGCTTTGGTCGGATTTATCTTCTTGCTACTCTCCTTGTTTAAGCAAAGAAAGGCGAACCGCGGATCCAACTTATATGTTCTGAAATGGTTAGGTATTGCTGCCGTTTTACTTTTTACGATCAGTCCCATATTGGCGGTACCCATTGCCAATGGTGATGCAAGAACCATGTGGTTTTTTTATGCAAAAATGATTTTTTATGCAGGTGAAATTGGACCATTGGCTGGTTGGACCCATCCGTCGGTTTCCATTAGCCATGTTGATTATCCTATTTTCGTGCCAATGCTGGCTGCTCAGGTAATGCATATTATTGGATATTGGAACGAATACCTGCCGAAAATTTCGATATTTTTTATGTATGTTCCTGCAATCTTCTGGTTGTTTTCTTTTGCCAAACGTTCGATAAGTTTTTTCTTCTTAATCCTCTTAATTCCATTCAGTTTTTATCCCTGGATCTGGGAAGGAACAATGGATGGATTACTAGCAGCGTATTTGGCTATATCCTTGTTAGTTTTTGGGCGATACATCCAATTTGGTCAAAAACTGGATCTCCTATCCGCATTCGGCTGCCTCTTTGCTGCCCTATCAATCAAGAACGAAGGTGCCCTTGCATTTCTTGCAGGAGCAGCAGCAATTTTTTTAGTTACTCTCAAAAGCTACGGGATAAAGGCCATTACAAAAAGATTTTCCTGGAAATACCTCATCGGTATTTTTATCGGGGTTTTCCCGTTTCTACTCTGGGCAGTTTATTTGAGAATATGGAATGTACAAAATGACCTTCAGATTGGCACGATCGACTCGATTAAAAGGATTGGGGTCAGAATTCTCAATGGCTCAATCTTCCAAATAACCCAATCCTTTATTGAGAACCTTGGACCTGCTTTAATTCTATTCGGAGTAATTTACCTTTATATGAAGGTCAATAAAATATCCTTTACCAAGTATTCCATTGCAGCCTTATATGCCGCTATCCTTTATTTTTTCGGAATGTTTACCATCTATTTATTGACCCCTCATGATCTAACCTGGCATCTGGATCACTCGATTTTCCGAACAACGCTACCGATTAACGGTTTATTGTACATTGTTAGCTTCTTCAACCTAAGGACAATTGAGGATTTAAATCAAGCTGGAAAATTGCTTACAGAAGATCAAAGTTCAAGTTCCAAGTAAAAAGATCTGGTTAACCCTGCAAAGTTAACCAATCTTATAGTCTTCCCTTCTCTACCCTTCTCGAGAACGTATGTCTTTATTTTAATTTAGTCATACCAGACATTGAAAATTCATCACACAGATGGTTATTTACCCTGATCTGGATTCTTACATACTGATGTGACACAGCAGCCAAATTGAAAAATCAGATCCGTATCCACAGGCTTCTCGTTGATAAGCAAGTCGCCATCAAGATATTCCTGCCGATAGCTTAGGCTCAATTTAACAGCATTTTCATTTTGAGTGACAGGGGAAGTAATAAGAACTAAATATCTTTTACCGGCTGAATCTGGCACCTGCGGGAAGAATATTGTTGTCCAATTCTGTTTCGAGAAACTCAAATTTGGGATCACTTGACCTGTAACCACTTCACCTAAAGCCTTGTCAACAACTGTAACCGTAGTAGCACCATCAGAAATACCCTCCCCCCGATCTGACCATATTTGAAGGCTGTTGAAATTATTGCAATCTACAAGAATTGATTGCCGCACCTTTATCCCTTGGACTATCGGATCTGTGTAAACCGTATTTGGTGCCCAATTCCGGTAATTTGGTCTATAACATTCAAACCCAGACATGTAATTAAGTCCACAAGCTGTGGTGTATCTCAGAATAACGGCTGTTGAAAACATTATCATAATGATCGAAACCAGCCCGATAGCTACCGGTTTAAAAACGTTTAATGGAATTTTGAACCTGGTACTTGTCAACCCCAGCAGCAACAATGGAAATACAGCGATGAAATAACGTCCCTGGACTCTCAATACGCTCTGCGAACCTATCGGGGCGTCTTTGATGTAAAGGATCGTGATCGTGAGAATATAACCCAAAATCCCCGCCAGGAGCAGGATTATTCTTTTTTTGATTGAAATCTTCTGGTTGGTTGGGTCAAAAAGGATAAAGAAAAGTATCGCTATTCCAGCTAAAATGTGAATGATGTACGGGAAAAAAAGATTTTGGGAGGGGAAGACTGCAATCCAACCAAGTATGTATTTACCGCCATTTAGTTTCATGTCCTTAAGGAGTATTCCGAGGTATGATAATGGCTTTGTAGCTATGAACTTCACCTGGCTTAACACTTCTCCAGGGGTATTACCGTTATAAGGTAACGATGAGGCGGTTAAGTAATTCCACCCCAGGACGATGATAATAAATAAGATCACAATTGATATAAGTACGACCGCCAACTGCTTCTTTGATTGAAAACGGCTTCTTGAGACAAGTAGTAATAACACCAAGAGGAATGCAAGGTTTATTTTTAGCGTGAACAAGATCGCCGTCATAAATAACAATAATCCGATCTGGCGTCCTGTCAGTTTTTCCTGCTGCTCAGAAAACCGGATGAGCCAGGCAATAAACAGGAAAGCCAAACCATTGGACATACCTTCAGGGGAAATGGTTCCAGATTGCAAAACGCTCATGGGGATTAGTGCAAGCCCCATGAACAACCATTTACTATGAGGAATAATCCTAATCGCAAAATAGGCAGGGATTACGAACGCTAATAAACAGGCGATTCGCAACAAATAAAAAAGGGGCATCATTGAAATATTAAAATTACGTCCAAAAAACGACATCACGAAGGATGGGAAAATGTACAATGTAGGGAAATAACTTGAGGATGTTTTTCCATCCCCCATTTCCCACCAGTTAATCCTTTGAGTAAGGTCTGATCCGAAAATGGTGTGAGACGGATCATCGAAGAATGGGGGAACCGATAGTTTATCTTCCATTGAAGTCGGAAAAGTTTTGATCTTCTCCGCCAGGAAATTGGGCATGAAAGTTCCACCTGAAATCTCCCAAATCCTGCGTGTGTGGGCTTTTTCGTCAAAACCCAACCCAACGGGAATAAAAAATACGCAAACCAGTCCGGCAATTAAAGATAGCAACAGGAACAGGAAATGAGGTTCAAAAAATGATTTTCGTTTTATCATCAGTATAAAATAATCCTTATCTCTTAGTGGTCCTTTTCTCGAATATATATCAATCTAAATATTCATTTTACTGTAATGGGAGACATTATTTCGAGTTTCCCCGCTTTTTTGTCTCTGAGGCTATTATTTCTTAAGTTCAGTTTTCTCCAGGTTGAACTCGATAAAATGCCTGGTTTTATGCATTCCGTTACGCTCATAGAACTGGCAGGCATTGCTGTTTGCAGAAGCCACGCCAAGCGCACAATTGGATAACCCTGCCTTTGAAAATAGCCAGAACATATGGCGAAGCAGGAGACCTCCCAGACCTTTCCCCTGGCGATCCTTTGTTACCGCCAGCTGCCTGATCCATCCTCCGGTATCTTCAGCATAAGATAGAGCAGCAGCCACCAGTCTTCCATTTTCTCGGACAAGCACAAAGTATTGAGGGTCGAACCTGCCGCCGCGAAACACCAACCAACGCCAGGCATCAAGTGAGGGTGTGATATGCCCCTCCCAATCAAAGGCTTCAGTGATCAGCTGATATAATTCCGGCTCATCGTTGCTGGTGAAAGCATCCAACCGATACTCCTGAGGCCAGACAGGTTTTTCAACAAGCCCCTCAAAATCCGTTTGCATTCTAAAATGATAGGTTTTTTCCTGGAAACCGGAGCCCTTGAACAACTGGCACAATCTCGCGTTGGAATTACTGCAATACCCGACAATAGTCGCTTTTTCGTCTTGATGCTCGAGCACAATATCATTAACGCGATCCAGGCAGTTTTTCATCAATTCCCCGTCAAGTTCAATTGGCGTTAGTTTGCCACTCAGATACAATTCTACCGTGTACCTGGTATTTACTAAAGAAACGGAAGCATAAGCCAGGATATTCTCCTGTTCATCAATCGCAATCCAAACATCATGGTCAAGATCAGCTTCTTCCCATTGCTGCTCAAAGTCTTCGCGGCTGGTGTCGGCTTCCCCAAATTCCTCGATATCGCATGCAATAACGAATTGGAAAACACGATCGAGATCGTTTCTTTGTGGATGGATAATTCTTGTCATAAGTCCTCATAATACTGGAAGTTATCTGACTAATAATACTCTTATTTTCCGATGCGGATTTTCCATCTACAATCCATCTAGACTATAATAAACGCGGTTAGCGAGAAAACTCACTTAGAAAGGTAAATTATGTGCGGAATCTTCGGCATCGTGACACAAAATGACCAGAACCTTGGACCAATCCTTATCGAGGCGGCACGTAGGCTTACTTACCGGGGATATGACTCGGTCGGCGCAGCCACAATCAGCGGCGGGAGCATTGACCTGCGCAAGGATAAAGGACGTGTAGATGAGGTAGCTGCCAGGTACAACCTCGCTGAAATGCGCGGCCAGCGCGGCATCGCCCAACTACGGTGGGCAACCTTTGGGGTCCCCTCAAAGGTTAACTCACAACCGCATTTGGATTCCGACGGCGATATCGTAGGCGCGCACAATGGCAATGTAGTCAACAATGTTGAATTAAGGGAGCAATTTATGGCTGAGGGGATGACCGTCCGCTCGCAAAACGATGGTGAATCGTGCGTACATGCTGTAGAACGTTACATCAATAAAGGGAAAGATTTCATAGAATCGATCCGATTCGCTTATCACGACCTTCTGGGTGATTACGCTTTTGTTATCGGACGGGTAAATGATGATAAGCTTTATGCCATTAAAAAAGGCTCAGGCCTTGTGGTGGGTATTGGAGAAGGTTTTACCTGTGTTTCTTCTGATCTGCCTTCCATACTTCCCCTCACCCGCAAGGTGATTCGCTTGAACGATGGGGAAATTGTCACCTTGTGGGCAGACCACGTGGAGCTGCACTCAGTGAAAGATGGCAGCCTGATCGAACGCAATCCAGAACAGGTTACCGAAGAAATGAGCGCTGTGCAAAAGGGTGGTTATCCTCATTTTATGATCAAAGAAATCCACGAGCAGCCTCAGGTTGCCCGCGAGGTATTGCACTTGTTGAACCAGAATTCAGAGGTGCCGACAATTCTCGCAAAGATCAAATCCGCACGAAACGTGTATTTCATTGGTTGCGGCACCAGTTCCCACGCCTGCCTGGCAGGTTCAGTATATTTCGCGCAATTAGCCAGGAAAACAGTGATCCCCGTGTTGGCACCTCAATTCATCCCGCAATACCTGCCGACAGTGACCAGTAAGGATGTGGGAATATTTGTAAGCCAATCTGGAGAAACCAAGGACGTTCTCAATGCGTTACAGGCTGCCCAGGCTGCCGGTATGACCTGTTTCGGGATGGCAAACGTGATTGGGTCCACACTCACTCGCGTCACCGATGCCTGGCTTCCATTAGCCTGCGGCTATGAGATTAGCGTTCCTGCAACAAAAACCTTCACAAACCAGTTGATCACTTTCCTCTACCTTGCCACCCACCTTGGCGGCGGTGACCTCTCGGGTTTGGATAAGTTACCCGAGCTTATGGAAGAGACCATTAAGGTCACTGCCCCGCAGATGAAAGCACTGGCACAATCGATCAATCATCGCAACGACCTGTATTGCCTTGGTTACGGTGCAACATTTCCGATTGCACTTGAGGGCGCGTTAAAGCTAAAGGAGATTACCTACGCGCACTGTGAGGGGATGCTTTCCACAGAGTTTAAACACGGTCCTCTTTCTGCGGTGGATGAGGGTTTCCCCATTCTCTTTTTGGCGGGTCCTGAGGATATTCCTCTTATCGTCAGTGGAATAAATGAGGTAACCTGCCGCGGTGGCCGGGCAATCGCTATCGGCGCAGCAGATCCCCGTCTCAACGCAAACGCCTCCGATGTGGTCACAATTCCGGCTTCATCTACTGTGATCAACTCCCTGCTCATCACAATCCCCGTACAATTACTTTCTTACTATATGGCAATTGAGCGCGGTTTTGATCCCGATTTCCCCCGTAATTTAAGCAAGACACTTACCGTTGATTGAACCTTAAAAAACAACCCACCAGGTGACAAACTGGTGGGTTGTTTCTCTCTGTAAATCCTCAGACCTCAAAGCGTACAATTACATCCTGCCCGAGGCTAATCCTGAACCTCGGTTTGACCTCATAAGGAACTTGCGGAGTAATATCCACCCCCTCAATCTTACTGCCGTTGGTACTGTTCAAATCCTTGAAAGTGAACTTACCTGTTTGTGGATCAAAGTTGATCTCAGCGTGCTGCCGGGAAACCCCCTTCTCCACCGAGAATGCCGGCAGCGTCCTTCCAATGATGAACGGATAGGTTACCATGTCAATGCGCTGCCCCACTGAACCAGGTAAGGTAGCTTTTTCAATTACCAGGCTGGAGTATTTTACCGCGCCTATATCTATGACTGTACCTCCAGAACCCACCTGGGGCGAATCCGATGGTGCAGGAGATGACGGAACAGGCTGAGCGGGTTGCGCAGCGGCTGCAGGAACCGCCTGAGGTTGAACCGGCTGGTTTACCGGAGCGGGTTGTGGTTTTGGAGCAGGTGCAGGCTGCCTTGGTTGTACAGGCACTGCTGATTGTGACCTGGCATCTTTTGATGGTGAAGGAGCATGAGGTAATGTCACAAATCCCAAAGTTACATTATAACGACCAAGCGTTATACGGTCACCATTTTTTATCTCCCACATCGCGCCCATTGGCATTTCCTGACCATTCACGATCACGGGGTTGTTTTCAGCCAATGGCTCAATATAGTATTTATCATCTGAAAAAGTAATCTGCGCATGGCGGCGTGATATGGTCATTCCTTTGGGCAGCAACTCCATGTTTATCGCCAGCATCAGGTTATGGTCAGCCTCAGCTGTCGGTCGTCCGATCAGGGCAGGCTGCCATTGGATGTCGAACCTTCGACCTGTGATTTCATCCGTAAGGTAGGCAAAATCCTGAGGCTGCAGCATTTCGCGGACATTTTGGTGACGGTATTCAAAGGTCAATTCGTCCTGGGGCTGCAGATCTAGCTCGGTGATGGTGGAAATTGGTTTTAATGGCTTTGGATTCCCTTTCAGGTAAACTGCATACTTGGCAGGATTATCCGCCGGGATATCATCAAATTCCTTAAAAATCTCATCAATTAAACCGTTGATGGTGAGATCGCGAAGGATTTTAGCACGCTGCCCGGTGTGCTCAAAAATATCGATTTTTACTTCCACATATTCATCCATGCCAGCCTCACTTCTGCTCTTCGTCCAGGAGCCCAAGAGCTTTTGCATTTTCCACGATATCCCTGTTGGAGAATAACTTCACCGTGGATTCTGACATCCCGAATTCGATGATCTTCTTGCGTAGGTCTGCGATGTCATATTTTGCCAACTCTGCTTCTTCTTTTGCTTTCGCATCGCTAATTTCAGGTCCGGCAGATTCCTTCTTTTTACCTTTACCTCCTGTACCCTTACGTATCCATTGGACACCTGGCTGAGGATACTTACTCCTGATACGTTTCACCCACTGGTCCAGAGACCCTTCAATATCCTCATCATTCGCATAAGGAGTGGCTATTTGCAGCATATTGGTGATACCGGATCGAATGAGGAATCCACGCCCCATCGGCAGATCGACATCAGCCAGGCTGCGCGGGAATTTTCCATTGAGCCTGCTGACAGCGTCCGCACTCTTGAGGGCTAATCCGAAACTTGGCGCCGCAAATACCTTTCGTAGATCATCAGATGCACTCATGATACCCAGCGATCCGGCAATGACCATGAACACACCAGCGGTCTGGTAATTTCGGATTAATGCGGAAGCATTCTCAAAGAACGAGGAATACTTACGTGAGTCATCAGAGAAGGCATCATAGTTATCGATGAAGATCATGATCTTGCGTCTCTTCGGGTGGGTTTCAAAATCAGCGCACTCCACTTTTAAGTTTTCAAGTAATTCTTCCAATTGCTCAGGGTTGTCAATAGTCTCAACAACATGAGGCAAGTCTTTAAGTGATGTCTCGCTCCCTTTCCAAAGTTTGCGAGAGTAATCTACCAGGATCATCATCACCTCATCTGGCGAGTAACTGGCTGCAGTAGAGAGGATTAGCGTTCTCAGGGAGGTCGTCTTCCCGGAGAAAGGCTGACCGATGATGACCATATGAGGACCCTGCCGCTCAAGGTCAATCAAAGCAGGATCGAGGGTGCGGTCATCAATGCCCAATACTGAAAAGATTCTCTTGAGTTCGGGGAGCCTGGTCTGCTGGAGTAAGTTCTCCAGTGAGTAACGCAAGGGCAGAGTTTCAATCTTTGAGGGTTTTTCACCTTTCCACTTTCCAGCCCAAAGTTCTTTTGACCTCAGACAGAATTTACTTAATTTCCCCAGCCCGCCGGGATCATTCTCGTCCGGCGTAAATGGAAGTGCTGTCTGGAATTCCAAAGGCACATTTCCTACCCGCACATAACCCCGCCCTGGCACCGGGCTAAGATCCGCAGGGACTCCACGACCCACGATCTCGGAGTATGCAGTCGGATCCGAAAGTTTCAGGCTAAAGCGCTCGGTGATCAGGTTATACAGTTTGCTTGATAATGAACCGGGGATATCTGCTGAAATGAGGAAATACACTCCATATGCCCTTGATTCGCGTACCAATGAAATGAGCGGGGTGAGTAAGCCTTCATAGTATTCCTTGAATTCAGCAAAATTATCAATGACCACCAGGATTGCCGGCAGCGGTTTATCAGGGTGGCTGAGGTTATAAGAATCCAGGTTGTTTGCCTTGGCTTCGCTGAACAGCACCTGCCGTTGATCAATGATATCGCTGACTTTGCGGAGAACACGGGTCACACGTTCTTCCTCTTCGGCTGTAATGACAGCACCAACATGCGGCAGGTCGCTCATCACTTGCATGGCACGGCCGCCAAAATCAAGGATGTAAACTTGTAACTCATCCGGTGAGTGGGTCAATGCCAGGCTGGTGATAACTGTTTGCAGGAACGTGGTTTTGCCGCGACCAGAAGAACCAAAAACAACCGCGTGTCCATTGGTGAAATCAATTCGCAGGGGTTTTTCACTTGCCTGGTAGGGATTATCGATCAGCCCGATCAAAGGACGCATGGCACTTTTCCCCCAGCCAGCACCGTCCCACTTAAAACCGCTTTCCCAGAAGGTAATGGCTTTTTCATTCAACGCCATCCCGGCAATCTTTTCTGAATCAGCAACCCTCAGCAGATCAAGATCTGCATCATTGATATACGCGGTATCTAGTGGAGTTTGCAGGCTCAACATATCAGACCCAGACTGCTTGGGTAAAAATGCCGGCCAAGGACGCCATTGTGGTTTGGATTCAGTTTTTGCCAGTGAATCCATCATATCCACGATCACATCATATAACTTGGGCGGTTCAGCTGATTTTTGTGCTCCTGATTTTTTCGCACGATCAAGCCAGATCACATTCGGTTTGGCTGTTTCCTCCTGAGGACCTTTGTAATCGATTCCGGAGTAAGCCGTTTGGATAAGTTCAATATTCTCATTACCAATTTGCAGGTAACCGCGCCCAGGGATGCCAGGCGGCAGGAAAGCAGCATCTGAACGTCTGAGAACCTCACGGCTATCATCGGGAGTTTCAACGCGCAGACAAATTCGGAACTTGATATTGGCGCGCATTTGGTCTGTAACGCCGACCGGTCGTTGAGCGGCAAGGATCAGCGTTACGCCAAGGGCACGACCGAGACGGGTAATACTCTCCAATTGGGCTTTGTATTCTGCGTTCCCTGAGATCATTTCAGCGAACTCATCAATGATAATGAACAGGTGTGGATAGGGCGGTCGTTCGGGCTCAAGGTTCAATCCCTTGCGCCGATAATGAACGATATCCTTAGAGTTAGTATAGGTATTCAATCGTTGGCGGCGGTCAAGCTCGGCAATGATGGAGGTGAATACACGCGCCGTAGCTGATTGATCGAGGTTGGTGACAATATCCACCTTATGGGGTAATTTCTTAAACGGTTCAAATGCTGAGCCACCTTTGTAGTCGATCAGTACGAAGTTAAGCACATCCGGGCTGAAATTGAGTGCCAGCCCCAGGATCATGGTCATTAGCAGCTCTGATTTTCCTGAGCCAGTTGAACCAGCCACGATTCCATGCACACCATCTGCTTTGGCTGAGAAAGTGAGAACACGCGGCTCATTACCAGAGAGCAACCCTATTGGTGAGTACAGCCAATCTGCTTGTTTGGGATCCATGCTGCGGCGCCAATTTTCGAGGGTCATCTGCTGGTATTGTTCAAGGGTGTTAATCTTGAGCATCTCCGAAAGGGTGACCGTGGCAGCCAGGCTGGAACCGTAAGCGCGGCGAACATCCACCATTTCCAGGTTACGCGAAAAGTCGCGTGCGTCTTTTTGAGAAGCCACCAGCTTTGTTTTTCCAAGGTAACGGATGGTATTGAATCCGCTCTCTGCATATCGGAAGACAGCCGAATTCTCATCTTGCGGATCATCATCGACCTCAATTATGGCAGAGCAGCGGCTGGGCACCTTGGCTCGTTCAGGTACCAGGAAGATTATCCCCGCTCCAAGCATCTGCCCATCCATAAGGATTGTTGATATGGCTGCCTCACCTTCAAGATCTTTCAGACAAGACCACACCGGCGCTGGGGTGGAAACATCCACGACCACCAGAAGGAAAGGAATTTTTACATCTGCACCGCTTTCCTGATCCTGCAGGCGCATACGTCTGCGCTCCAAAATGGTTCGCAGATTTTTCCAGAATAAACGCATACCATCAGCTTCATTCTCAGAGGGTTTTTCGTCATCCTCAAAATACAACGTCTCCGTATTGTCGGCGGCTTTACAATGCGGTAATGCATAAGCCCAGCGCCAGTGCTGGCGGGTTTCACTGGTACCTGCAACGTATAACATCGTATCCTGGGGAGAATGGAAGGTTGCATAATCCACCAGCATTGTCCGCAGGTAAGCGTGTACTTTCTCATCCGATTTTCCAGTGATACCAATCGAATGGCGGATGGTAATTCCCTTAGATTCCTGGGTTTCTTCTTCTCCTTCTTCCTGATCTTTTTGTTTTTTCTCAACTTTTTTCTTTTCGGTTTCATCAACCTGGAAGAACATCGGCACTGTGACGGGCACATCATATAACAAACGGGAATCTTCCGCGAGGCGGGTTGCCTCACGCATTAAGGGGCTGGCAACGTCCTCATCCTCACCCACTTTGTAAATCACCGTAGATTGACGAGTGCTGAGCCCAAGGCGGAGAAACATGAAATCATGATCTTTTGGACGCCGTTCCCATAAACGGGTGCCTGAGCGGATTTCTTCTTCCCTTTCGGGGCCTTCACGGTTCAAATCAGCCGCTATTGCCAGTGTTTTATCAGGATTGGGGTAATTGGTGAAATAATAGATCCTCTGCTGTTCATGTTCACTTTCCATTTTCCGGCGCAATTCACTGATGCGCCGAACGTAGGCTTCGGCTGCTTCCTCGCGCTGTTTCCTTTCCTTGCTGTTGGTATAGAACGCAAGAGCCAGGGTTGCAAAAACTGAAAGCAGCATCGGGATCATCATCGCAATATTGTTAGAGCCCTTGTTCATGATCGAAACGATGACGTATCCAAGGATCATCATCATTGGCAACAATGCCTGCTGCATGATTTTGCTGAAATCCCGCTTGGTATCGGGAGGATTAGGTATGGTAAATTCACCCGAGGGAAGCTGGGGTTCTATCCGGGGTGGATAATCGATAAAAATTTTTTCAGCCATAAGTCATCTCCCCGATCAAACAGGAATGAAGGACATTGCCAAAATTAGGAGCAGCGAGATTGCCAGCAATGCTCCAAGGATGATAAAGACGACACCCCAATTTACTTTGAACGATTTCCGTTCTGCCGGAATCCTGGGTAAATTGGCTTGCAGGTATTTGACAAATTGCAGCACATCTGGAAAACGCTGATTGTAATCGCGGTTGACCGCACGCTCAGTGATCTCGGGAATATTTTTGAGATCGATTCTACCGGTTGGCTTCGCTTGCCCTGCCAGGACATTTTTGATGACATTCTGGTCTTTTTGAAGATGATATTCAAAGGCAGGTTTTCCAGCCAACATTTCATAAAGCAGCATACCAAGCCCGTATACATCCGAGGCTGGACCGACTTTTCCTGATCGGTCAGCGATTTCAGGGGCGGTATATGCAGGTAAATTGTAGTTGTCATTCCAAACCTGGTTGATCGTTTGACCGGTATCCCCCAGTCCAAGGTCAAGGAGCAATGGGCGCGGGATGCCCTGCTTATCGTACCGAACAAGAACGACATCTGGATTCAAACAAAGATGAAGTTTTCCCACCTTGTGGAGATAGTAAACGACATCTGCAACGCTCAAAGCGATCCACCCGGCATGTTGATACCAGGGTTGTGGATTCTTGAGCAGGATATTTCGCAGGATAGCCCCATCCACAAATTGGAATACCTCATAATATTTCAATTCGCCATTGATAACAATCCATCCATACGGATGCGCTTCAATGGTTCCCTGCGGATGGGCTGGAAGCAGCACGGGCAACAATGGGTGCTGCCCGATTTTAGTCAATTGGAGGAATGTTCTGGCTTCGGCGCGTAACTTTTCTTCACAGCCTTTGTTGGCCACTTTAAGTAAAATTCTCTCGTCGCCGCGCGAAGCCTGGTAAACAATGGCAGAGCGCGTGATCACAATAGGTTGAATGATCTCTATTGGTCCAAACCACTCGCCATTATCAAAGATTTCAGTGGCATTTTCTGCAGGGCAATGTTTTTCCTGGCACCACAGGTTGAAATCTTGTGAAATCACATTACATCGCTCACAGATTCTCTTCATAGAACCTCGACAAAAAATGGGTTGCAGAAAATTTATCCAGGAAGAAGATCCGCGCCTTCAGGTTACTCCAGACTTAGAAAGCGCGGATCAATATTTAACTCCCTTTGTCGATTGCATACATCACAGGGTGAGACCAGAATACTAAACATATTCCGGAGTCACCCTGCGATTTTGAATCAACTAAACCTTGCCTTACCAGAAGTATCACCAGTCTGGTAGGCTGTGATTGCCTCGCCAACATCCACAGATAATTGGGAAAGTTTTTCCGCCTGCCTCTTCATTTTCGGATGGATTTTGTCCAAGAATTGCGCCTGGGCTTCAGTCGCACCAAATGATAAGAATGCGCTGGCATGCAGGGCTTTTGCTAACCCACTGAGGAATTTAGCAATTCCTTCGAGGATATCGGCAAAAGTTTTAAGCTGCTTCTGAATGTTCTGCACTTGTGGAACATTCATAAAGACTTCAGCATTAGGGTCAGCCATTATCATCTCCCTTCACTAAATCTTTTCTACATCTTCCATGAGTCCGGCAACCATTTGGTTGGTCGTTTGCATCGCCTGGAACATTACATCGCTGGCTTTCTTAATCCCATCATGCCATTGCTTGCCGATCTGTTCCACCTGGGTTAATTCGTTTTTGGTATTGCCAGTCAGCTCTTCAACAAATTTGACCGCACCCCGGCCTCTCCAAACGCTGCCGCCCTGGACCGTCCTGGCAATCTGTGCTATTGGATTCAAGATCAGATTGGTGATGCCGGTAAGTTTGTTGAGCCAGTCCATTAGGAAGCCTGTCACATTATCTAGATTCCAATTGAACATATCCATGATTGTCCTCCTAGAACTTTCCTACAGCGTTACCATCTGCTGAACGCATATCCGCTGAAGCCCCGCGAATATCCCTGGCTTCCTGCATAAATTGTTCAGCAAGGACTGCTAATTTGCCGCAAAAACGTGTCAAAACCTCCCCAAATGTATCTCCCGGGGGTCCCTTAAGGGCACCTTCCTGCATTTTTTGAGCCCATTTCGCAGCTTTCGAGGAGGTGTCGCGTAATTCCTCAGCGACCTTTTCGCATTGTTTTGCCATTTCTTCCAGTGCAGCATAATTGGTTCGAATTACATCAGCCATCTTTCACCTCCTCTAATCAAACTTGAAGAACGCTTTGGTACTCTGGTCTTGCTGGGTGATATGGTTGCTTACTTTTTGAGCGACATCTGCCATCTTCCCCAACACTTCAGCCACCCTTTGAAGTTTAACCAGGTACAAGTCGTTCATTTCATTGTGGAATTTAACCGCGGCATCACCCTGCCATTCGTCACCGGCGATGCCATCCGCCATGCTCTTTGTCTTGGTTTGGGTTTGAGCAATCTGCGCCTGCTCAGCCCGCATTTCCCGGATGATTTGGTTAATTTCACTGAATTTGAGCATTAAGAGATTAGCCATCATTTATCCTTTCTGTATATTTAGTCAAAAATTGGCTGGTATGTGAATTTTCTTTAACCAGTCCTCAATGTTTTCCATCCAGTTATTTTCCTTCCCTGTTTCACCTCCTTCATTACCACTTCTCGTTAGAAAGTAAACCAATCCGTATTTCTAAAAGGGTTAAATTACCCGGAATCATTGAAAATTATTGGCTGATTCTCCGCTTAATCAAGACTTTTTTCCTTGATCTCAATCCGACTTTTCCCACAGCTGCTATCCCAGCTCCGCCGGCTACAGAAGTTGCTGCTACACCAACTTGTGCACCTGTATCATTCTTTTCTACTTCACTGACCGCAGAAGTAGTAGATTGTTGACCGCCTGCCTGCGACGTACCACCTGCATCAGTGCTTTCATAAATATGGTCAGGTTTTAGCGGTGAATTGAATGAAACCGATTGTGAAATTGACTCTCCCAATTTGCCATTATTCATACCGCCACCTATAGAGGAGCCTGTACTTGCCACATGACCTGGTTGTACACCTCCAGTTCCGGCGCCCGAACCTCCTCCCATCCCACCTTTAGTATCTTGAGCGGATCCCGACACAGGTGATTGCTGATCGCCACCTCCAGCACCTTGTGCGCCAGAGGAACCCCCTCCGGTGCTTCCTTCACCGCCGGCACCAAACATCTCTCCTTCGGTTGATCCGGTTCCCTGCTGACCAGCGATACCTCCCAAGCCAACATGTGGTCTTACCCCCGGCTGCACCCCTGATATTCCACCTGCTACCGCTCCTGTGACTCCTGCTCCAGTAAACTCGCCCAAGAAACCTACATCCTGTTTAAAGTATTTGACAGTATCCTGGTCTGCATCATAAATATATTTCATCACCTTCAGAAGCACATCCTGCATGGCGAACAATGCAACTCCAGTCTGCTTAAGGGGAGGAAGCAGAACCAGATCCATTTCTTCAAAAAATTTATCGGCTGCGTCACCTTTCCACATTCCACGCAAGTCCATGGCACGATCGCGGGTCTTTGTGAATAAGAGTGTGATGTCCTCACCACTATCCCGGAATTGTTTAGCAATTGCCCTTAATTCATCGTACTTAAGTTGCAGCATGATCGCCATACGTGTTAACTCAATTCGAACTTGATTATCACGCTTGGACCAAGACCAAGAAGTGCACCATTCTCCAATCGCATCGGCTGTAGTGGTGTAATCCTTTGACCATTTACTGTTGTGCCATTACTGCTGTTGAGATCAGTAACAAAATAAGCTTGAGACGAGGGATCAAATGTCACTTGCAGATGCCTGCGTGAGACACTCGGTGCTGAAACTAAAAGGTTTCCTTCTGTGCGGCCAACGATGAACGGGAATTGGTCAAGCAGTACCCGCCCATTCGTGCCAATTTCAACCGGGAAATTGGTGACGTTAAGATAGGCAGCAACATGAGACCTGCTTGCGCCAACAATCGTTGAATCCACACCCTGCATGACAGTTTCAAATACATATTCCGGTGAAGCCGGAGTCTCTGGAGGGTTTGCGGGGATTGAAGAAGGAGCGACAGGCTGCGGCGGCGCTACTTGAGGTGGCACAGGTTGTGGTACCTGCGGCTGCGCTGCGTATGGCTGTGGCGGCATCACTGGCTGCGGTGAATAAGGTTGGGGTGGAACAACTGGTTGCGGTGTATATTGCTGAGGAGGCGGCACAGGTTGTGCCTGGATAGGAGGAACCCCAAACTGCGGTGGAGTTGGCTGCGGCATCACCGGCGGCTGACCGGGTTGGCCAGTTGGGCGGAAAGGAATTGGCTCAAAATCAGATACAGGGATCACAGGTCCGGACTGCCCACGCCTGCCACCGCTTCTTCCACCAATACGACCCTGTAAAACCGGGGTGCCGGTCATGGTTTTTTGTCGGGCGGAGAGAACCATCAGGAAAACGATGACCGCAAATATAATTCCAACTACCGCGATCAGGTAAATTGGCTGGGCTATCAGTGCGGAACCTATCCGAACGAATATCGATGGCGCTTTATAGACAACCTGTTCAACAGTCGTCGTGGTAAACACGCTGTTGTTCTTAGCCAGAGTTCTTAACACAACATTATATTTTCCACTTGGAATTTTGTTGGAACGCATTGGGATCGTGATCGTTCCACTGGTATTATCAAGGGGTAAACTGGTGAAATTCGATCCGGATACCTGGGTATTCGAATCAGGATTGACCAGCCATCCGTCAAAACCACCTACAAGGCCGGGATTGGTCAAGCTAACATTGAGGAGGAGGTCTCCTCCTTTTTGAAGGACTGATTGCACCTGCAGATTGGGATATGCAGATGAAGGATCGAATTTAAATTCATGAACAAAAACTGTGGAAGTTCTTCCCTGGTCATCACGAATAATGGGAAAAGGTGAATTGTCTGCACGACTGATCGCGGAAATACGAAGCTCGTAACTTCGATCGATGGACAACGGTTCTGTTGGAATCAGAAAAGTATTCGCGTCAGATGGATCCTTGAAGATATACTCGCCAACTTTGGACCCTCCATCTTTATCCCAAACCTCGATCTTGACATATTGGACCAGGTTCGGTGAAGCCACATCAAGCTGCAGCTCATAAGATTGCTTGACTGCATTCAACATGAGACCAGCAAGTTTAACGGTCACCGGGCTGGCTGGCCCTGGATAATCCCTTCCTGATGAAATTACAAAGGCTGTATTTAAGCTCTTGTTATCGCTTGTGGTAAGGGTTAATACAGCGTTGTTGTTTCCGTTTTTCGGATAAATGATCGCTTCAGCCATCCACTGCGCTTTAAGCGCAGTCATAATACGCGAGAAAGCTGCAGGCAGGTCATCTTTGGAGGCAATTGCAGAGAAACCACCGGTACTGGCAGCCATTGCCTGCAACTCCACCGCATTAATATTGGCTTCCTTGGTAGAAAGCCCAATCGTATTGATCGGGACCTGGGATTTCATTGCCAGGTCAATCAGCTCCTGGTATTTATGCTGGCTGCAAGGCTGCCCGTACATGTTTTCATCTTTTCCATCTGTAAAGAGGATCACCGCACGGCGGCCATCCGACCGCTGAGACATCGTTTCGACCATTGTGTAAGCGGCATCATAAAGGCAAGTGCCCTTGTTGGAAACCTTGTACTGATCAATGGCATAACTGACTGCAGAGATATTTTTCGTGAAGTCCTGAAGGATCCTGGTGCTTTCATCAAATTGCACTACCGAAAAATAAGAATCATCCGGTATATCGCTTAAAGATAGTTTGGCGGAATTCTTCAGGTCATTGACTGAGCCGCCCATGCTGCCGCTGGAATCCATTACGATGGCAATATAGATAGGGATGTCTGGTTTTTTTACTGTAGCATTTGCAATAAAATTCTGGTTCAGAAGGGCAACCTGGGCAGTGGAGATCTTGGGATTAACAATCGGAGTACCTGCGTGTCCATCAGAAATTGTGAAGTAAACCTTCAGCGTCATGAAATCCGGGGTTTCCACTGTAGAGATCAGGTTGACACTGATGTCCCAGGCATTCTGAGCAAATACGTTCACTACTGGCACAAAGGGCAATGCCAGAACAAGTAGGATCTGAATTAAAACAAAAATGGGTTTTTTCAAACTTCCTCCCTCTGCACTGGGTTCGGGAGAGCCACAATGTCAACATCAGTATAGCAAATTCAAACCTTAAATGCTATAGAAAATAGAAAATTATGACAAAATTGGTCTGATTTTTTATTAAAAGGTCTATCAAATTTTGGAAAAATGTGTATGATTAAGGAATAAATTACTTAATTAGGCGGGCACATGTCAACCCTTGATGCAGGTGTTATCCTCCGAAATCGCTACAAAATTATTGAACAATTAGGTGCTGGCGGTATGGGAGAGGTTTACCTGGCCGAAGACCAGGTGCTGGATAATAAAGTCGCGGTCAAAGCGAACCATAACCTGAATGCCAATTCAGCGGCACAATTCATCCGTGAAGCACGCCTGCTGGCATCTTTAAAACAACCCAACCTGCCGCGGGTTATAGATTATTTTAATGAAGGGGACACGCAGTACCTCGTGATGGATTACATCCCGGGCGAAAACTTGCATGAGCTGGTTGAAAAGAAAACTAAATTCACCCTTGCCCAGATAGAATCCTGGGCGGTGCAATTGGGAAATGCAGTGACTTACCTTCACATGCAAAATCCCCCTATTTTCCATCGGGATATCAAACCTACAAATATCAAACTGATGCCCAATGGCGAAGTGGTTCTGGTTGATTTCGGTATTGCCAAAGTAGGTGATCCATCACAGGAAACATTATCGGGGGCATGGGCGTTCACCCCCGGTTTTGCACCCCCTGAGCAGGTAAGCGGGTTGCGAACTGGTCCCCAATCCGATCAATTCAGCCTGGCTGCCACCCTGTATTATGTTTACGCTGGCAAACCGCCCGCTGATGCTGCACGGCGTATGATTGGTGAAGAAGAACTAGTCTCCCTGAAAACTTTCGTGCCGGGTATTCCAACGCATGTTTCGGATGCAATTGATAAGGCATTATCGATTAAACAGGATGCACGCTTTACCACTGTCGCGGATTTTATTGCCGCCATGCGAACAACATCCCCCATCCCAGATCCGGCATCGATGCAAAAAACTCAAATAAGGATGCAAACAGTTCCACCTGCTACTGGACCAATCCCATCCGCTCCTTCAGTACCACCCCCAACCGGCCCCATCGCACCTCCCATTTCTACCCCAGCGCCAGCGAGAAAGAAAAAAACGCTGCTATGGCTAGTCTTGGGGGGACTGGCTTTGATCGGGGTTGTGTTTATTGTTCTCGTCGCTATGAACCTGATAAATGGCAATGTAGCAAAACCATCGCCTACGCAAGCGGTTCCACCCACTGAGCTTGTAGTTGTTCAACCTACTGATCAACCCACTCAACCCCCCACCCCAGAGCCTCCTGCTGCAACCTCTACGACCGAACCCACACCCACCCTTACAGCGGTACCGGTGCTCACCCCTATCGGACATGGAGGAAAAGTTGTGTTCGTCAGCAACCGTGCTGCTGACGGTTATAACCAGGTGTGGTCCATGGATGTTGGAATTGATCAAAATGGCGCAATTGTCGCTACCAATATCCAGCAATTAACCTTCTCCCCAGGTGATAAATCCAAGCCATCCTTCTCGCCTGATGGCAAATACCTGGTCTATTCAGGCATCAGTACTGGTTCGGCAGCCAATGGCACACCATTCGCATACGATATTTGGACTCTTGACCTTACCACTCCGAATGCGGAACCGGTAGATGTGAGTAAACGTGCAGCAGACGACCTTTATCCGGCATGGTCTCCAGATGGCAAGTGGATCGCCTTCACAAGTTATTATCGCGAAGACAAAATGCCGCAGTTATTCATCATGAACCCGCAGGGGTTCGAACAAACACGCTTGAGTCCTGGAATGGCAGAATCTTATGCGTCCTGGACCCCAGATGCCAATTTCCTGGTTTATGTGTTAACAACCGGCGATTTGAACATTCTGCAGATGCGTGACAGGTATAGTAAATACGCGAATTTCTCAAAGTTTGACCGAACCTCCGATGAAGGCAGACTTGGCGCAGTGATGGAACCCAATGTCAGCCTGGACGGAACAATGATCGTTTATACAAGATTTGCGGATAAAAATCACAACATCTATACTGCTGTATTTGCTGACCGCGGACGCACCACCACCAAACTCACTGATAGCAATATGGATTCCGCACCGTTCTGGTCACCAGATGGTAAATGGATCTTATTTACTTCTGAACGCGATGGCAATAAGGAGATTTACATCATGGACGCGCAAGGAGGGCAGGTTACCAACCTGACGAATCTTATTTCGGTTGATTTTGATCCAGCATGGCAGCCAGTCGCCATCCACTAGCAAAACGACCTCCCGAAATCGGGAGGTCGTTTTTTACTCAGGCAACGTAGGACGTTCGGATTTTACGCGTGATTTTGGTTTTTTCGGGATATATCGAACCGGTGTGATCGTTTTTCCTGCGTTCGGGCTAAGCAGCAGGGTCAGCCTGGCTAATGCATTTTCGTCGTATTCACAGCGGTTGCATAAGTCACAGGACCAGGCCGGAAAGTCCGGAACCGAGATCAACTCATCACCCAGCCAGGTGAAATACGCCACGTAGGTTCGGTGCATATGACCAGCCTGGCATTCAGGGCAGGGCAAAACAGAGTCAGTAAAGGTGGTTTCTTCTGTCATATTGGGTTAAACATACCATATTTTTTAATTTACTGCAGAATGAAAAATCAATTCAGCCCGGGATACTTTGGCTGATGTATGATTTTAACTGCATCAAAAGGCCAATAGACAAGTAATGCTTTGCCCACAAGATCTTCAACAGGAACAAACCCCCAACTGTGAGAATCAGAGGAGCTATTGCGATTATCTCCCAGAACAAAGACCGATCCTGCTGGAACAACCCATTCACCGCTGTAATTAGGGGCTTGAGCAATATAGGGTTCGGTTAAAGGAATTCCATTCACCGAAATCACCCCATTTGCTGCCGTTACCACATCGCCGGGTTTGCCAATCAGTCGCTTTATATAATCTTCTTCTAGAAAGTTTGGGTTATGGAAGATGACCACATCCCCGGTATGCATCATCCCCAATTTATAGGCGAGCTTATTCACCAACAGCACATCCCCTTCATAGAATGTCGGCTGCATACTGATGTTTATTACCCTCACCCTTGCGAAAACTGCATCAATTGCAAAATATAATACCACCGCCAAAATTAGTGTCTGCAGGATCTCAACCAGGATACCGCGCAATACACTTTGCTTTGGTTGCCCGGGCTGCTGGGTATCCTCCATGGATTCCGGCGATAAAATTGGCAAATCGCTCATAGAAAGGTTTCCTTACTCACTTCGGGGTTTAAGAATGATGCGAATCGGTGTACCGGTGAAAGGAAATTCCTCGCGTATCTGGTTTTCCAAAAATCGCATATAGGTAAAATGAGCAAGTTTGGGATTATTACAATAAATCATAAAGGTAGGAGGATCCGTACGGACCTGGGTACCATAATAAAGTTTGATCGAGGTGCCAGTTTTCGAGGTTGGCACATGTGTATCCTGTGCTTTCTGAAGTATTCGATTCAATGGACCAGTGCCTACATGAGCCAGGCGTTCTTCCTGTACTCTCAAAGCAAGTGGTAGTACCTGGTCTACCCTCTGACCGGTCTTTGCAGATATGAAAAGGATGGGAACATAATCCACGAAATTCAACTGGCCGCGAATTTTCTCGGTAAATTCCTGCATGGTAAAACTATCTTTTTCTACCGCGTCCCATTTGTTGACCACAACGATGCAGCTTTTCCATTCTTCCTTCACATATCCAGCTATGTGCGCTTCCTGGGCAGCAATTCCTTCAACTGCATCGATCATCAGGATAGCCACATCGCAGCGTTCAATCGCACGCATGGAGCGAACCACGCTAAATTTCTCAACACCCGGATCAACCTTGCCGCGTCTGCGGATGCCAGCGGTATCGATTAGCGTCACAGGGATGCCTTCATAATCGAGCCGGGTATCAATGGCATCGCGGGTGGTGCCTGCAATTGGACTGACAATCACACGCTCTTCGCCTGCAAGGCGGTTTAACAGGCTCGATTTGCCTACATTAGGACGCCCGACAATGGCAATTTTTACCAAATCGTCATCTTTTTCCGGTTCAATTTCTGGAAATGCAGACACCAGAGCATCCAATAAATCACCAGTGCCGGTGCCATGGATAGCTGAAATCGGATAGGGATCCCCAAGCCCTAATTCATAAAACTCGTTGATCGTACTGCGCTGTTTTGCGCTGTCGGCTTTATTCACAACCAAAAAAATTGGAGGGGTAGCAACTTTATTAACTATTTTTTGAGACCGGCGAAGAATTTGTGCCACTTCGATATCAGCCGGAGTGACTCCGCTGATCGCATCTACCAGGAAGACAACAATATCCGCCTCGCCAATCGCAATTAATGCCTGCGAACGAATCTCTTCGATAAAATCAGCCGAGCCGACAGAGAGGGGATTTTTACTGCTGTTGGCTGAAGGATCGATCCCTCCGGTATCAACGACATCAAATACCACTCCTGCCCATTCCCCTTCGCCAAATATACGATCACGGGTGGTACCGGGAGTGTCATCAACAATAGCAGCCATTTCACCGCAAAGGCGATTAAAGAGCGTGCTTTTTCCAACATTGGGGCGTCCAACAAGTGCAACTACAGGTTTAGTCATCCTTAAGTATCCAGTCTGACCAATTTTACCCTACATCCCGGAGGTTTACTGAATTGATATGGCTGTGGTTATTTAATCTCAACAACAAATGTGGTCGGTGTATAACTTGAAATTGTTAATCCTGGAATGTTTAAAGTGACCGCAGGTTCAACAGTAAACTTACCAGTTCCCATCCCGGTGAGATCCATCAGCACCCGCACATCTGAAGCCTTTAGCGCTTGCAGTACGATCACAGGACCAGATATGACGACATTGACCTTGTCAGGTTGGATGGTCACTTTTTTGCCAGTTGATAGCCCGGTTGCTTCTACAGTTACATTTTCAAGCGTGACGCTGCTCTCCACAGGAGCAATCCCCACGCTCACTGTCACCTGTTCAGTTTCAATCGCTTGCACTCCAAACGGTAAATTCAGATTAATGCGCTGCTCAAAACTTGCATTTTTTTGATTAAGATCAATCGGCATGGTTTCGATGTAACCAGGCAGATTGTCCACCAGCAGCGGATCAGTGGCATAAACGGTAACAGTCGGAGGAAAGACAGAAATGCTGGTTAGTCTATATCCACTGGGGATATTTCCTGACGTCACCACCTTGACAACCACATTGCGGTACCCACCGCGTTCCACAATAGTCTGTGAATAATCTACCTTTTCGGGCGTAATGCTGACGCCATTGACGACCTGACCGTTAGAATTAACAGCAACAAGTTGAATCGATTGGTTGATACTGGCTTTCACATCAGTTAATTTAACAATCGCACGTACTTCTGAGACATTTTTCACGATTGACTCTGCGCCGCTGATGGTAGCGGTTAAGGGCGATAACACGGGATCATCCGCCTGAAAACCCACCGGGAGACTGCCCTGGAATATCACCCGGATCTCGCGAGTTTCGGTTAATAAAGGCTGGATCTCAAGCGCTACTGAACGCGGGTTATAGGTGATGATCTCAACCGGTTTTATACCAATTTGGATCTGGACTGGGACAGTGTGAGGTCCAACACCAAGTCCAGCAAGATCAATAAAAGCTCGAACCGGCGCTTTTTCAACGATTAACTTATTCCAGATGGAAGTAGGTGCACGTAAAGTGATAGCAACCTTCTCCGGAAGGTCAGTTGTAATCACTGTATCAGGAGATTGACCAATCACCTCAACAGGTACGGGGCTGGGAAACGCCTTTTCCACTGAAGGGTCTGAGGCATTGATCGCCATGACCCAAACCGCAATCGCCAGCAGAAAGGCTGTAAATAAGCTTGGAAGAGTTTTGGTAAAAGCGCGAAGTCTTTCCATCAGCGTTGGTCCTGGCTTTTTCCCTGAAGCCGGTTAATGATCAAACTAAAAATTCCACTTTGTTTTGTGCGCTCATTTGGTCTGTAAAACGCAAGCAAAATATTTTCCAGGCGTTCACTATCCAGCCGCCGGATCATTCGGCCATTATGAGCGATGGAGATCGATCCGGATTCCTCAGAAACCACCACCGCGATTGCATCTGTGGCTTCACTTGAGCCCAATGCAGCACGATGCCGCAATCCCATTTGACGCTCTGGTGACCGCGTGAGGATACCGCTGGCAGAGAGCGGCATCACGCACGCCCCAGCCACGATCTGATTATTATTAATGATCACTGCCCCATCATGTAAGGGGGTATTGGGATAAAAAATTTGCAGCAGCAGTTCAGGAGTCACTGCCGCATTCAAGCGCACCCCGGTACGAGCAAAATCCTCAAGGCTTTCATTTCGCTGCAGGATGATCAAAGCACCGTGTTCCCTGGCTGATAAGCGTGCACATGCCGTAACGATGGCATGGATAGTTTGCTCCAGCGATTGCATCTGGTTGGTGGATTTAGGTACTAATAACTGCGTGGAACCTGCTCTACCCAACTTCTCTAGACCACGGCGGATTTCGGGGGCGAAAATGACCGGGATTGCAAAAAGCAGTGCAGGAACAATCGTACGCAGTAAATAGGAAAATGCTGGTAGCTCGATTAGGGTAAACAGCAGCGCGAGTAAAACAATAATGATGATCACACCGCGCAACAACACCATTACCTGGGTATCTCTCAGGAGAAGGAGAACAGCATAAACCACCAGCGTCACCAGAAATAGGTCAAGTACGCTCATCCAGGTGAGTCTTTGGAATAAATACACAATCTCGTTCAAGAGCTCAGACAATGGTAGTATCGACCTTTTCTATATCAAATTGGTCGCAAAACGCGATCAATTCTTAACTGCTTAAAGAATAGAACCGTGTTCGGGCTTAAAAGTTCCTCTGCAGCATCCTGCCAGGCGCGAGCACCCAATTGAAGAGGAGTTTTTTGTTCATATCCCAATGAATTCCAAAGAGCATCATGCATCGCCAGATTATTAGGAGCAAAAACCAGGGAGGCTTCACACTGCAGGTTAGCAGCAGCTCGTTCCATCTCCCGAATCATAATAGGAAGATACTGGGCAGGAGGAAGTGCAGGATCAAGTAAGATATCGATTGTTCTTGAAACAAGGTTTTCCACCTGCCAGCCCAGAATACCCATGGTTGATTTTTCAACCTTAAGCAGCATGAAAGCTTTTTCTCCAAAAGCTGCCATCACCTCATCATGGGTGATGTCCTTATTAGGTCCGCCAAGCGTATTGAAAACCTCTTTGACTTCGTCTGCCTGGCGTGGAGTTGCCCGAATTACATTCACTTCACCTAATGGCAAGTGAACCGGTTGTGACGAGGAGACGGTGATCACATCTCCCTGCGGAACGTGGCGCTGCCAGGCAGTGGTTACCTGGCGCCATGTGTCCTCGAAAGTGGAAACATTTTTGATCACAACAGTTGCCCTTGCCAGGCGGTTTTCCTGCGGGATCTGGGATGACAGACGCTGCCGGGCATCCTTCTCGTGCATACCGCGCAGGTTGGTCAGGCGATGCAGTTGGATCTCTGGCGGCGAGTAGACAACCCAGATGTTGTCGCAGTAATCGGCAAGGCGTGACTCAAGAAGCTTGATCGCTTCGATCACAATCACTTTTTGAGTGGAGCGACGGATGATGAGATCAACCGCCTGTTCTACCAGCGGATGGATAATTTTTTCCAATTGTGAAAGTGCATCTCCATCAGAAAAAACCAACCGCCCCAGTTTACTGCGGTCAATTTCACCGTCAGCAGCCAGAATATACCGTCCAAATTCCTCAATAACCGGTTCATAAGCAGGAGCGCCTTTCTGCATGGCGCGATGCGCGAGCGCATCGGCATCAATCCCATATGCCCCAAGGTGCTCAAGCATGCGTCTGACCACACTTTTGCCGGTGCCAATATTTCCAGTCAATCCGATAACAAATTTATCCTGCCATTTTTTCAATTTTTTGTCCCTCGCTTAACAGATAATAACATTTTATTCAGCAAAAGGGGGTTTGTCAAACAACAAACCAGATTTCATTCTATAATCAAATGAATGGATAATATGCGTGAGACCTATCCCCCAATTGAACCCTTTAATACCGGGCAGCTTTCCGTATCAGACATTCATCGTTTATATTATGAAGAGTCAGGCAATCCCGAGGGTATTCCGGTGGTTTTCCTGCATGGCGGACCCGGAGTGGGAGCTCAACCCATCTACCGCACTTTTTTTAATCCACAATTGTTCCGTGCAGTGATCTTTTCGCAAAGAGGTGCGCCAAAAAGTCGCCCATTGGGCGAATTGAAGGAAAACGATACCTGGCAGGTGATGGAAGATATTGAAAAACTGAGAGAACACCTTGGGATCGAACGCTGGTTCGTTTTTGGCGGATCCTGGGGAAGCACCCTCGCGCTCACCTATGCCATCCACCACCCGGACCGGACAGCGGGGCTGGTAATGCGCGGTATTTTCCTGGGCGCACAAAGCGAGCTCGACTGGTTGTACAAAGACGGTGCTTCCCGCCTGTTTCCGGAGGAGTGGAAAAAATTTATCGATGCAATCCCGGCTGAAGAAAGAGAAGATTTGGTAAAAGCGTACTATACCCGGTTAATTTCAGCCGACTACCAAACCCGGCTTGAATATGCGAAGCGGTGGTGCGCCTGGGAGGATTCGATCATCCGCCTGATTCCCCGCCCGCCAAAAGTTGATGAGGACGACAACATCATCGCGTTTGCCCGCATCGAATGTCATTACATGATCAACCATCTTTTCTTCCCATCAGACCGCTATCTGCTCGATAACCTCACCCCGATCAAGAACCTGCCCATGTGGATCGCCCAGGGACGTTATGACATCATCTGCCCGCCCGTGACGGCTCTTGAGTTATCCGAAAGTGCTGCAAATTGCACCCTGAATATCATCCCCGATGCCGGTCATTCCATCCTGGAACCGGGGATCATCAGTTCGCTGGTCGAGGGAATCGAGACTCTGGCGGCAAATAACTGGTCCTGATCAATCCCTTTTTTGGTAAAATCATGGCTACTGTCAAATTTAAAGGTGAATCATGAGAAAAAATTTCCTTCTTTACGCAATGGCAATACTGGTAGTCGGGTTTATGGTTTGGTTGACGGCAAAACTATTGCCAAGGGAACTGGAGAGAAAACAGATCTCAGATACGGTCAGCGTATCTCAAGCTGCAGAATTGTTTTCCGCAGGGTCATTCCTACTTGATGTACGCGAACAATCCGAATGGGATGCCGGGCATGTCGAAGGCGCGGTGCTGATCCCGTTGGGTCAACTTTCCGCAAGGATGTCAGAGGTTCCCAAAGATAAGACGGTTCTGGTCATTTGCCGCAGCGGCAACCGCAGCGCCCAGGCGCGCGACCAGCTCCGCGCAGCCGGGTATACCCAGGTAACCAGTGTGGATGGAGGAATGAATGCCTGGGTCCAGGCAGGCTATAAGGTAGTTACCGGACCCTAAGCAAAAATCAACCGCTTTCATTTGAAAGCGGTTTTCTTATTCCAATCCTGATTTTAATGCCTGTGCTATCTCTTCGGTGACACCTGGGATTTTAATCAATTCCTCGATTGGCGCTTGTTGAATCCCTTCGATATCACCGAACTTCTCAAGCAATGCTTTGCGGCGTTTGGGTCCAATGCCCGGGATCGCATCCAGGCGGGAGGCAATGCCAATCTTTCCGCGGGCTTTGCGGTGGGCAGTGATGGCAAAGCGGTGTGCTTCGTCGCGAACCCGCTGGATGAGGTACAACCCCTGTGAATGCTTTGGCAGAATGATCGATTCATCCCTTCCAGGCCGGAAAATCTCTTCCTGCTGCTTGGCCAGGCCAATCAGCGGCACTTTATCTGCCAGTGCAAACTGGTCAAGCACCTTAATCGCCCGCCCCAGTTGACCTTTCCCGCCATCCACGATCAGGAGATCGGGCAATACAGAAAACGAGGCATCAGGTTTTGAGCCAACCTGCTGAGATTCAACTGAACTTTGCCATCGTTTAAAGCGCCTCGACAGAACTTCTTCCATGCTGGCAAAATCATCCGGTCCGGTGACATTCTTGATATTGAAGTGACGGTACATGCCGCGGCTTGGAGTACCCTGCTCGAACACCACCATGCTGCCAACTGAAGCCATTCCCTGCGTGTTGGAAATATCATAACACTCGATGCGGTTGGGAGGTTCGGGCAATGCCAGCGCCTGCTGCAATTCTGCCAGGGCTTCAGTCTGCTTGTTCTTGTCTGCCTGCCACTGGGTCTTCAACGCCTGCAAAGTTTCCACCGCGTTTTCGGTTGCCATTGCCATCAACTCGGAGTTCGTGCCGGATTTCGGCACCAGCAATTCTACTTTGCTCCCCCCCCGACGGCTGTTGAGCCACTGGTTGATGATGAGTGCTTCTTCAACCTCATTGGGCAGCAGCACCTTATCCGGGATGGTGGCTGCTTCGCTGTAAAATTGCTTGAGAAATTCACCGATCACATCTGCATCAGGGATCTCCTCTGTGCCCTCGAGCACGAAATATTCGCGCCCCATCAGTTTTCCATTGCGGATGAAAAAAATCTGCACACAGGCTTCACCATCTGCGCGCGCCAGTGCAAGCACGTCTGAGTCGCTCTGGTCACTTGAGATCACTTTTTGTTTTTCCACGACCCGCTCGATTGAATTCAACTGGTCTCGGAGGATGGCTGCTTTTTCAAATTGCAGCGCTTCTGCAGCGTCTGTCATTTCCTGCTGTAACCGATTGACGATTGGATCCGTGTGACCATCAAGGAAAGCACACAAATCCTCGATTAATTGACGATATCCTTTCTGATCGATCGCCCCGATGCAGGGTCCAGAACACAACTTGATGTCGTAATACAGGCAGGGGCGCGCGTCCTTGCCAGTGATCTCGCGGTCACAGGTGAGATATGGGAAAATCCGCCGCAAGAGGTCGAGGGTCTGATGCACCGCCCAAACGCTGGTATAGGGACCAAAATACCGCGCACCATCCTTGACCATCTGGCGTGTGACCGTCACCTTTGGAAATGACTGCTGGAGATGAACCTTGATATACGGGTAACGTTTATCATCCTTCAGGCGTACATTGAAGCGTGGACGGTATTTCTTGATCAGATTCATCTCGAGGATGAGAGCCTCAAGTTCAGACCCAACAACGATCCATTCCAGGTCCTCGATCTGCTCTACCAGCTTGATCACCTTGCGTTCCTGGTCAGAACGCTCCTGAAAATACGACCGTACCCGGTTGCGCAAGTTGATGGCTTTACCGACATAGATCACATTGCCTGCCCCGTTGCGCATGATGTAACAGCCCGGTTTGGTAGGCAGCGTAGCTAAAATTCCCTGGATGTGCTCAGTTAATGGCATGAATGTATTTTACATTCGGAGACAAAAAAAGGAGATTTAATAAATGCGAATTCCACTGCCCGGAATAACTTCACCAGCTCTCCAGTAAGGTCGTTCTTGATGAATCATTTCCTGTTCAAAAACCCCGGAATTTTGAGCCGGCACGAATACCAGCAGCCCTCCGCTGGTTTGAGGGTCAAAAAGCAGCATGCGTTGAGCTTCAGTAATCGCGCATTCATAGCTTACTTTGGATTCGTAAAAATGCCTGTTGTCGTACGCGCCGCCAGGAAAAATCATCTGCTCTGCGTATTTCCTGGCTTCCTGGAGAACCGGGATATTGACAAGTTCAAATTGCAGCCTTACTCCGCTCGCCTGGGCAACCTCAACAGCATGCCCGATGAGAGAATAACCGGTAATATCGGTAGCACAGCGGACACCTGCCTTCATTGCTGCTTTACTGGCAGCATCATTTAGTGTGGTCATCCATTCGACTGCAGCCACAAGATCCTGTGGATCGACCTTATCCTGCTTTAACGCAGTAGTCACAGCGCCAAATCCAATAGGTTTGGTAATGTAGATTAAATCGCCCGGTTTTGCGCCCGCCTTCGTAAACATTTTATCGATCTCAACGAAGCCTGCCGCTACGAGTCCGTACTTGGGCTCTTTGTCTTGCACGGTATGACCGCCAGCAATGACCACACCGGCTTTCTTTGCTACCTCTGCACCACCGCGTAGGATCAGCGAGGATATCTCCGGGTCGAGGTTGGGGGGAAGCGCGGCGATGTTCAATGCGAGGAAGGGTGTTCCGCCCATGGCATAAATATCTGAAAGCGCATTGGCAGCAGCAATCCGCCCGTAATCGTATGGGTTGTCCACCACGGGAGTGAAAAAGTCAGTGGTCAATACCAGCCCGCGCGTTTCATCCAGCTTCCAAACCGCAGCGTCGTCAGGCGCGTTTAAGCCAACCAGCAGATCGGGAAAACTCTGTTGGTCAAAGATCTCTCCCAGGGGGCGCAGCACCTGCGCCAGCGTGTCCGCGTTAAGCTTGGAAGCTCAACCCGCACAGTTGGAAAGACTGGTCAGGCGGATCATTTTTCCTGAAGGCTTTTTCTCCATCGAGTCCATTCATAAATTATACCTTTGACAATTAAAATAATCGTAGGGGCGATTCACGCGACCTTTGCGTCCCCTTGCGGGATGAATCGCCCCTACGTGCATTAATTTGTTGCATCGGCAATAAATCTCCCCCAATTTTTGCAAATTACTTCTATTGCCCTGTTGGGGTAGTCAACCCCGGAATGGTTAACAGGAAGGGTGATTCACTAGGCACCAGCATCACCTGCACATTCGGCGATAACTTGGTGATGTACTGGTAGGTGAGAATGGATGGGTTCTGCTTAATCACATCCGCTATCATCTGAAGCGCTTTGGCTTCAGCCTCTGCCTGGATCAGGCGGGCATCTGCTTCACCCTGGGCTTTGGTGACCGCAGCATCCGCGAGACCCTTGGCTACCTGGCGAGCCTGCTCGGCTTCGTTCTTCTTCTGCTCGATGACGAATTTTGCCTGCTGGGCTTGCTGTTCCGCGATTTGTTTCTGCTCTACAGAGGCGGCATATTCCGTTGAAAAAGCGATGTTACGCAGAACAAAGTCATCCAGGATCAAGCCATTCTCCTCCACCTTGGTACGCAGGTTATCTGTGATCATCTGCACCAACTCAAAACGTTTGGTGCTGACCACCTCTTCTACACGGTATTGCGATACCGCGTCACGGATGATACCGCGAATCTGCGCGCGTACCAGGTCAGTGTAGCGGTTCTGCCATTGGATGTGAACCTGCACCACCTTGGTGGGATCAATGGAGAAGATAACGGATGCGTCTACATAAATCTCCTGGCCGTCAAGCGTCCTGGCTGCGATCGAGTCATCGCCCTGCACCGCTCCCTCAGAGGATGCGATTGACATGGTATAGGTTTGCCGCGAGATCGGGTAAATCACCACATTTTCAGCAAATGGGATGATCCAGTTAAGCCCGGGCTGCAGCGCTTCACTGCGGTACCCCTGGGGAGAAACCGCTGAAATCACCACGCCGCGTTCTTCGGGATTAATGAAGACAAGACCTGCTCCAACAGCCGTTAACACAATTGCGATGACCAGGAAGGTGATGATCAATGACTTCCCATTCTTCATCGGCGTCTTCCTCGCTGCTCTTAGCACCACTAGCGCGATGATGCCGAACAAGATGAGCCAAACAATAACTGAAATTCCTTTTAATAAACTGGCGATATTCATACTTCTCCTCTTCTTTTGTCTCCTCGGTTTTATTTCTTCCCACAATAGTATACGGTTTTTTCCACCATAAGTTGGTTAAGGATGTGTTAACTTTTTTCAATGGTCGCCTCAAGCACTGGATATAATTAACGCGATGAAGACCTATTCAACAATTATTAAAGAAATTCCCGTTGATGAATCCAGGAGCAGGCTGCAGATCACCCCGGTGCTGCCATTGCTTGCCCAGCCCGGGCAATATTACCGGGCTTTTGCAGAAGGAACTGGACAGGTTATCCCCGTTCCGTTATACCCATTTACGGTTGAGTCAGACTCGATGGTGTTATGTGGAAAGATACCCTCCTGGCAAGTTGGTACAACACTCCTCCTCGAGGGACCTTATGGTAAAGGATTTTCAAATTCGATGAATTCCCGTAGGCTGTGTATTCATGCGATGGAAAAAAATTTGGAAGAGAGGTTATATTCCCTGGCAGGCCAAGCACTCCATAATAGTGCCGATGTTGTGTGGGTGTCAGATGAACTGACGCTTGACCTTCCACCGCAAATAGAGGTGCTTAAGCAATCGGACTTAGGCAACGCGATTCAATGGTCGGATAGTTGCGCACTAGCTGTCCCTCTGGCACGACTCCCCAACATACCGGACGAACTGGCAATAAAACCAGCCGACCGAGCCAAAGTGGAAGTGTTGATCGATGCGCCCAACGTATGCGGTAATGCACAGTGCGGAGTGTGCGCCGTGGAAACTCGCAACGGCTGGAAACTCGCCTGCAAGGATGGTCCGGTTTTCCCATATAGGGAGTTGTTCCAATGACCGATGAATGGCTGCTTCCAGGCGCCAAATCCAACTGGATGAATACCTCCGGATTCCTGGGGCATCTGCCGCCTGCTGTCAGCCTGCTTGCTGAAAAAGTCGGATGCTTCGTAACCCCCGCCATCAGCTGGCATTCCAGAAAGCCTGCCCTTGACCGCTGCCTGCTGGATTACCCCGGCGGGTTCCTGCTTCACACCGGGAACCCAAATGATGGATTCAATAAGGTCCTAAAAAAGTACGCTGCCAAATGGAGCAGGGCAAACCTGCCAGTCTGGCTGCATATCCTCCCGAGGAGCGGTTATGAATGCTGGCAAATGGTGAAAACCTTTGAAAACCTGGAAAACATCGGCGCTGTTGAGATTGGTCTGCCCGGTAATATTGAAACCTCCCTTGTGGAGGAAATCCTGCAGGCTTCACTGGGTGAACTACCGGTCTATATCAGCGTCCCATTCTCTTCCCACTGGGAGCGCTGGCTTGATTTGATGCGCATGTACACCATCGCCGGGATAGTCCTTTCCGCACCGAGAGGATGTCTGCCGTACAACGGGTCAGTTGTTAATGGCAGGATTTACGGTCCGGGTTTGTTTCCACAGCTCATTCATGAAATTGGGGAGTTAAAGGATTGCGGTATACCTTTGATCGCGGGCAGCGGGATCTTTAGTTATGAACAAGCCGAAGCGGCATTGCAGGCTGGCGCTTCCGGCATCCAGGTGGACGCCTGGTTGTGGCAGTTGACCCCGCCTACATCTCCATCCAGATCGTAACCGGGCCGTCGTTCTGCAGGTTCACCAGCATGTGCGCGCCGAATTCCCCAGTTTGCGTGGGTATCCCGAATTTACGAAGTTCTCCCACAAAGTGATCCACCAGGGGTGATGCCTTCTCCGGTGGGGCTGCGCCGACAAATGAAGGGCGATTGCCCTTGCGGGTATCGGCAAACAGGGTGAACTGTGATACCACAATGGCTGCGCCGCCGGTATCCATCAGCGAAAGGTTCATTTTCCCATTGTCGTCCTCGAAGATGCGCAGCTGCGCCAGTTTCTTTGCCATCGCCGCGGATTTGGCTTCATCATCATCAGGACCAATGCCAAGCAGGATGAGCATACCTTTGCTGATATCGGCAATGGTTTTGCCCTCCACCATCACCTGGCTGGAATTAACGCGTTGAATGATGGCTCGCAAGTTCTCTCCGTTGAATTACGAAACCCTAATGCCTGGGCAGGTCGATCGCCTGGCGTACTTCCACCATGGTGGCTTCGGCGATGGCAGAAGCTCGTTTGGCTCCGTCGCGCAGCATGTCCCAGGTCGTATCTACATCTTTTGCCAGTTCTGCGCGTTTGGCGCGGATGGGGGCAAAATAGGTGTTCATATTCGCCGCCATCAGTTTTTTGCAATCCACGCAGCCAATACCGGCGCGGCGGCATTCCACATTTATCTCCGCCACCTTTTCAGCGGGAGTGAAGATCTTGTGCATCGAGAATACATTACATACATCCGGGTTGCCGGGGTCGCTGCGGCGCTGGCGGGCCGGATCGGTGACCATCTGCATCACGCGCGCGCTGGTCTCCTCGGCTGTGGCAGCGATCTCGATATCATTGTTCAGGCTCTTGCTCATCTTGTTGACGCCGTCAATGCCCATCACCTTGGGGAACTCGGTGTATTTTGCCTTCGGCTCAAGCAGGACGTTGGTGTTATAGCGATAATTGAAAGATCGCACCGCCTCACGGGCAAATTCAATGTGGGAAGACTGGTCAACCCCAACGGGTACCAGGGTGGCTTTATATAAAAGGATATCCGCGGACATGAGCACCGGGTATCCGACCAGTCCGTAATTGACGTTGTGCGGGTTCTCACGCACTTTTTCCTTGAAGGTCGGCAGGTCAGTGAGTTTGCCTAAGGGGGTGACCATTGAAAGCAGGGTGTGTAGCTCAGTCACCTGCGGCACCAGTGACTGCACGAAGATAATGGATTTTTGCGGGTCCATGCCGGCAGCCAGCCAGTCCCAGGCCATTTCAAGCGTATTCTGGCGCAGGTCGCGCGTGGTTTCCAGTGTGGTGAGGGCATGGATATCCACGATGCAGTAAATGCAGTCGTACTCCTCCTGCAGCCTAACATAGTTGCTGATGGCGCCGAAGAAATTGCCGATGTGCTGCCGCCCGGTGGGGCGGGCGCCCGAAAACACGCGTCCTTTTTTTGCTGCCATGTTAACCTTCCTTGATATACTTTTGCACCAGGGCTTTCACCTCACCCGGCTGGGCATGCCGCCCGGTTTGGTGTTTGGAGTAAATGAGACTGCCGTTGATGGTCACCTCGAACGCCCCGCCTGACGACGGGATGAGAGTGAGTTCTTTAATGCCGGGCTCGAAAGCCTCCAGTAGTTCCGCTGCAAAACTGGCAGCTTTATTGGTGTAGTGTCAAACCGCGCAATATTCGATGGTGATGTGCATGGGGCACTCCTGATGAAATGATGGGATGATTATATCTTATTCTTAAATCTGGAAAATTGATACAATTAATAAGATATATTCACTATAAGGGCATGATTTGAAACGATTTCTTGATTTGATTGGTAGTTTTTTTCTTCTTCTCCTGCTATCACCAATTCTATTGATTTTGGTCGTTCTAGTCTGGCTCTTCCTCGGCTGGCCGGTGATCTTCAGCCAGGAGCGCCCAGGCTTGCATGGTAGGCTCTTCAGGCTCTACAAGTTCCGCAGCATGCGCGACCTGCGCGACGCCAATGGTAAGCTGCTGCCCGACGAGCAGCGCCTCACCCGCTTCGGGCGCTTCCTGCGCTCCTCCAGCCTGGATGAGCTGCCGGAATTCTTCAATGTGCTTAAAGGCGATATGAGCCTGGTGGGTCCGCGCCCGCTGCTGGTGCAATACCTCGAGCGTTACACGCCTGAACAGGCACGCCGCCACGAAGTGCGCCCCGGCATCACCGGCTGGGCGCAGGTGAACGGCCGCAACGCGCTCTCGTGGGAAGAGAAATTCAAGCTCGACGTCTGGTATGTGGATCACCGTACTTTCTGGCTGGATATCAAGATCCTCTTTATGACGCTGGCGAAGGTTTTCAAACGCGAAGGCATCAGCGCCGAGGGCAGTGCCACCGCTCCGGAGTTCATGGGGACAAAAGAGAAGTAAGAATGAAAGGTAAATAATCCTCACCCCCGTCCCCTCTCCAAATGGAGAGGGGTGCAGGGGTGAGGATTTAATCACAAAACACCTTTATAAGGTTTTTATAATTAATCAAACTTACGGCACACTCAAGGGGATGATCTTATCATTTGCCAGTAATTCAGCGGTGGCGGCGAATTGAACCTGTTTGCCTGGGGTAACTTTCTGGGTGTTATTCACAAACGCCAGCACCACCTTCGTCACCGCCGTTTGCCCGCCCTGCCCCGCCAGCGCTGCAGGCAGCATGCTCTCAACCGTGGTTTTCATATCGTATCCAAGGATGGCGGCATACCGCGCCGCATTGGCTGAAGCAGCATTTTCGCCGATGAGGAACATCCCCGCTGTTTCGGCGGCATCCAGCACCTCGGGCAAGTCAGCCGTAGCGGATACAAAAAGGGTGTCAATTTTATATTGAGCCAAAGCATTAACATCTGCCAGCATGTCGGCACCCGATTTTCCAGTCACATCCTGGTAGAGTGGTGAATAAGATGGGTATGGCGGATAGACCGGAGCGCAGTTATTGCAGATCAGTTTTCCGCCATTGTAAAACGCATCAATAATACTATCGACCGGCAGGGTATTCGAGGAAAGCAATCCACCAGCGCGCCAGTCCTCTGCGACCATGCTTGAAAGATACCCCGCCATGAACGCTAAATCCTGCGGACGGTTGCGGACAAGGTTGATATTACCCGCAGCGGTTTCATTGGTTGCGCCGATAAAAATAAATTGCGTTGCGGGTTGAGCGGCAGCCTGGTCTTTGTAATTGCCAGCATCTCCAAACACCACTGCCAATTTAACTGAAGTGAGATCACTGCCAAAATCAGCTGCTTCCTGATAAGCCAAGCCGTTCGCGGCAGCAAAAGATTGCAATGAAGATTTTATATCTTCGGTGGCAGCAGCAGTGGGATCAATGAGCACCAGGCTGGCAGGGACAGCAGTAGGGGTAGGTGCTGCAGTAGTGCCAGTTGGCAGTGGCGTAGGGCTGATAATTGCCTCAGTGGGTTTGGAACACGCGGCAAGCGTTAAAACCACCAAAGTTGTTACAAAGACAAGAAAAATCTTATTTTTTTCCATCAAATCCATTCCTAAACCTCATCTATTTCAGTGTATTATAATTAGGAAGTCAGCTTCTGACGGATCATTTTAGCAGTTGGAGTGAAATTACCCAATCCTCATGGATCAACCCGCCCCCGATTATGAAACCAGTCACATTGATGCCGAACGACGGCGCCGAAGGCGCCGCCTGTTGGTTCCTACTGGAAAAACGGAACGGGCAGCCTACCTGAACGAAATCGCCAAACGGTTGAACCCAAGCCTGGACTTCTTTGTGATTTCCCTGCTGGCGGGGCTGGTGCTGGGGGCAGCGATCCTGTTCGATAACCCGGCGATTTACGTGCTGGCCGCACTGGTCTCACCTTTCATGGCACCAGTGGTCGCACTTGGGTTCTCAACCTCAGTGGGGTCAGTGCGGTTTTTTATCCAGTCGTTAGCTAGCCTGGTTCTCGGCGCTGCCATCATTTTCTTCTGCGGCATGCTTAGCGGCTGGATCTCACGACTGATGGTGAATCCCAGTACAAACCAGGCTTTCTACCACACCCGATTTACCGTCCCTGATTTTCTTTTGTTAACCATTGGCGCAGCGCTGGCAATTTACCTTACTGTTCGCGTCCCCAAACAGCGTTCACTGGTTGCCAGTGTAGCATTGGCTTATGAGATCTATCTCCCTATCGGCGTGGCAGGGTTTGGATTTACAAGCAAAGTGGAAGGGTTGTTCCCCCAGGCTTTGAAGGTTGCAGGAGTTCACCTTTTCTGGGTGCTGCTAGTCGGCACCATCGTGCTGATCATCCTTAAACTTCGCCCATTCACCTTTTTTGGTTTCCTGCTAACCGCCGCCCTGATTGGAACCGGCGTGTATGCCCTGGTGGTGACCAGCGCGCTGGGCTCAGCAGTGGAACGCCAGATTGCACCCTTTGTAACACGAACGCCCGGTAAAGCTACCACGCAGGCACCCAATACCGTACTTCTCTATACTTCCACTCCAACACCTACACCAAGCCAACCTCCCAGTGAGACAGTGGAAACTCCCACTTTCGAGGGGACTCCCACCAATACGCTGGTTCCATCGCCCACAGCTACGGTAACTATCACCCCCAAGCCTACCCCTGTTTGGGCAAAAGTGTATAGTGACAAGTACTCAGGCGTAATAGTGCGCAAAGACCCCGGTCTAAATGGGGCACAACTAACTTCTTTGTTAAACGACTCAATTGTCGAAGTTCTGCCGGACACGCAGCTGGTAGATAACTATGTGTGGGCGCATGTGGTTCTAACGGACGGCAGACAAGGCTGGATCGTAAGAAATTTGCTGGTAACAGCCACACCAGTTCCCAACTGGTAATACTAAACTTAAAGCTTTTGGAGCGAATATGACTATCCATTTTGGAACAGACGGTTGGCGCGCGGTTATCTCGGATACTTTTACATTCAACAATCTTCGTTCGCTGGCGCAAGCCATTGCCGATGCAGTAGCTTCGGATAAATGGATGAATGGCACCGTCCTCGAGAACAACCCTGACCTGCGGAAAATGGTGGTTGGGTTCGACACGCGTTTCCTCTCAGACCGTTATGCTACTGATGTAGCGCGAGTACTGGCCGCCAACGGCTTCACTGTATACCTGGCACAATCAGACGCACCCACGCCGACCATTTCGCATGCGGTACGCAACCTCAATGCCATTGCCGGTGTGATGATTACCGCCTCGCACAACGCGCCGCGTTACAACGGCGTTAAATTAAAATCCGCTTACGGCGGGTCAGCGCTCCCCGAGCAGTGCCGCAGGGTGGAAGTTTACCTAAATGATAATGAGGAACTGGGGCGCGGTCCAAACTTGATGGATTACGATCAGGCACGCGAAACCGGCAAGATCATCCGATTTAATCCGATCCCGGCATATTACGAGCATCTACGAAAATTGATCAATTTTGATGCCATCGCAGAAAATCCGCAGCGGTTTGTGATCGATTCAATGTATGGGTCAGGCCGCGGGGTAATTCGCGGTGCACTGCAGGGGTCAGGCTGCGAGATCTACGAGATTCGCGATGAGATGAACCCGGGTTTTGGCGGAGTTCATCCTGAACCAATCGCACGGTATCTCACCCCGCTTGCGGGTGCAATCGGCGCCGGAAAAGGTAATTTTGGCGTCGCAACTGATGGGGATGCAGACCGCATCGGCGCCATGGATGAAAAAGGTAACTTTGTCGATCCTCACAAGATCATGGCGCTGGCACTACGGCACTTAGTGCAAACACGCAAATTATCGGGTTCAGTCGTCCGCACCGTTTCGACAACCCGCATGATCGACCGTCTGGCAGCGAAATACGGGCTCACCCTGCACGAGACCCCGGTTGGCTTTAACCATATAGCTGATTACATGATGAAAGAAAACGTACTCATCGGCGGCGAGGAATCCGGTGGTATTTCCTTCCAGGGGCATATCCCTGAAGGTGATGGTCCTATTATGGGATTGCTCATCATCGAAATGGTGGCAATGGCTAAAACTTCCTTGTATGAAATGGTTGAAGACCTGCAGCGTGAAGTTGGTCCGGTATTCTACGAACGCACGGACTTGCGATTGAAGCATCCTGTCGCAAAGGATGCAATGGTGAAGAAATTGGTACAGGAACCCCCATCTTCCATCGGCGGTGAATCGATCACCCAGGTAACCACCATTGATGGCGTGAAGTACATCCTTGCGGATGATTCCTGGCTGCTTATCCGTCCCTCAGGAACTGAACCGGTTCTTCGCGTTTACGCAGAAGGCCGGTCACAGGAAATGGTTAAAGCCCTTTTAAATTATGGCGAAACGATCGCTGCCAGTGTGCAATAAATCGCTTAAATACGAACTCCGGGGTTCTGAACAGGAAACCCCGGAGTTTTTGTTTAAGGTCAGATTAATGGGAGGACAAGCGTAAGCGCCGGCTGAAGAGGATGATGGCGACCAGCACAATGGCAAGACCGGCCATCATCGGAAGACCAACCTCATCAGCAAAGCCGGTAGTCGGCAGAGCTGTGGCTGTTGGAGCTGGTGTTTTGGCAGCACCCTGGGCAGCCATCTGTGTCTGCAGAGCTGAAACCGTAGCCAGTTCAGAAGCGGTCAAGCCGGAACCTCCAGCAGCTGGGGTTTCCTGGGTTGCCACAGTCGCCTGGGTAGCCTGGGCAACAACAACCACAGGGGTCTTGGTAGGCTGTGCCGCCTGCGTTTTAGTGGGAGCCACTGTGGTCTTGATAACCAGTGTCGCCTGCTGTGCCTGGGCAAGAGCAGTTGCAGCCATGGCCGTGGCAGTGTTGGCAGCGTTGATCTGTGCAGCCTGTTCCTGTTGAGCGGCTCGCTGTTTTGCGAGAAGCCCGGGACCAAGCAAAAGCAATAAAACCAACGCCAGGATAAAGATCACGCCGACGATTCCAATCGCGATTAGGAAATTCCGATTGGAGGGTTTTTTCTCAGGTTCGGGAGGGGGCAACTCCTCGCTGAGATTCTCCTGGTTGAATTGGTCATCATCAAAATTGGTTAGTGCCATGGTGTCCTCCTTATTTGGACGTACCGATATATCGGTTGTCCAGGTCGATCAATTCAAAATTATGCAGCGGGATCGCCGCCTTTTCATTATTCAAGAACTTTAACCCAACTGCATTTGTTTTTATTCGATTTGGCAGGGTTGTCAATCCATCCTTTATGCTATCGACCATTGCCAATTGACCAGCGTAGGGTGAGGTATTCACCCTGGTTAATTGACCCACCCGCAATTCAACAATCTCCCGGTAGGCATCCCCTTCAGCAGGAAGTGAAATGATCAACTCAGGACGTTCACCAGTCCATCGATTCCATTTTACAGCATTGACCGTGATTTCGTGCCCGGCGTTGGTGACAAGGAGACGGCGGGCATAATCATTTATCAGGGTCTTCCCATATCCTTCGATTACAAGAATGGGGAACATCTGTTTTTGCGCAAGCTGAATCAAATCTGGATTAATCGAGCCAAAAATGAGCCCTGCCACCGGCAAGCTTGCCGCAGCGTCGATCAGTTCTGCACTGGAGCAAAATCCAGCGCAGACCACTGTTCCTTTATTTTGAATACCTAAACTGGATGTTTGCAATTCGACATCCAATTGATGTTCATCGATTTGCAAAGGTCCAAAACCAGTTCTTCCGTTTCCCCACATCCCTTGAATCAGGACGCCATTGGTTTCCACAACCGCACCGTGATCTTTGATGATCTCTACAACTTTTCCATTGAAGCCCGCATTGACGGATAATTTGTATTTTTCGGTTTCAACGAGCATTTGCCCGTTGCGAATAGAAAGGATCGTCCCTGCCCGCGGCGTACGAATAATGCGTGAGAACATTCCACCAGTTTCAGCCAGGATATCGTTTTTATCTACCTGATCTCCAACCTTCCGGTTGATCAACTGCTCTGCCTGGGCGGGGGTTGAAAGACCAAATGAACGCATGACATCCACATAGTGAAATTGAGAAGGCATTTCAGTTTCAGCGACCACGTCGGTGGTGGTCACCTTTTGGCCGATGCGCACAAGCACAGTACCGGGTACAGGCAAGGTTCTATTCCTGCGTATCTGAATTAATGGATGAGTCTGCACAACTGATGCGTTCATTATTTTTCCTTACTGAATAGTTGCAATAAATATACCAGTTATGCCCCCAACATGAATAACCATCGCTTATATTTTTCTCGTCGTGAATTCTCGTCCCTGGGAAATACCATCGGTCGTCCCCTGGCGTCGATCACCACTCCGCAGATACCGCCATGTACCTTAAATGGTTCGGATGGTGCAACCAATCCTTCAATCATAGTGCGGCGGGATAGATTTAATGTTACAGTTCCTACTTCGCCAGACCCCAACGGCAAGGTGGCAATTGTTCCCTGTTTTACATCTAGATCCATGTAGCTGCCAGAATTGTAAGTGATTCGCGCATTAACGATTGAAGCCCCATCCGGCGCTTTACTTTCGACGTTGATTACCGTTGCTAAATTAATGAAAGCGCTGGTTTCCATCACCTGCACTGGAAGAAGCGCATTTTGATGGGCGATTGCCCCAAGCAATGGAAGTAAACCATGTTTATCAATGATCAATGGCGTTACCCCGGTGGGTTGTATACTATCAAGAATCGTGAGCAGGATCTGCTGCGGTATCGGCGCATGGGTAATCGTCGATCCGCTGATAAAGATCGGTTCAAAGGTCGCTCCAACCAATAGAGATTGTCTCTTCATCTCCTTGAGGGTGTACTCGAGCAGCGCTCTGGTTGCTGCCTGGTCAATAGCAAGTCCTTTTTCATCGATTGGAACACTACCAGGTGTTAATGTCTTTTGCCAGAGAATAGCTTTAAGCTCATCCTGTGGAACACTTTCTACCAGCCATTTTTCAACATCACTCACCTTTATCCTATTTAACGCATTTTCAAAACCATCTCCCATCCCGTAAGGCAAAATGGAAAGGGTACACTTGTTTGAATTTGACGTTGAAAAAGTGGTGTAGGCAGAACCCACATCAATCCCCAATACAGCCTTATTGGGATCATAAAGTTTGCCCAGAAAACGCATCATACGCTGATAATTCTGACTCGATAAGGAAGGTGGCTCTGAGCACAGAGGAGCAATTCGAGAAAGCCCTTCGATTTGCCTTGACCAGACGCTAAGAACCATTTTTGAGAGTTCTTCACTGCTATTTTGCAGATCCTCATCTTCCAATGTAGGACGGATATTTTCAGCGACCGTTACCTTGGCTTGCCTTTCAAGGATTTCAACCACGGTTTTAGCCACAGTATGGTTCCCGCAGTAAAGAATTTCGGGGCGGTTTTTTTGCGGCAATGTCGAAAAGACCAGTGCAATCATCTGTGCAATTCGAACCACAGAGCGAGAAGCGCCATGATCAGTTCCACCACTAAACAGGATGATATCCGGTCGAGCGGCAAGTAAAGCTGCCATTTGGTCCTGAACTGAGCGTTTGTCGTTGATACCGAAGCTGTCTTTCACGCTTCCATAAACCGTTTGTGCCAGCCGATTTGCACTTTCCAGTGTGACTTCATTAAGCAGCCCGAAAGTAGCAAGTTTTACTTCAGGTCCGCCAGAAATTGTAATAAAGAGCTTATCCACACCTTCGCCATTGCGCTGTGCAGGAATAATCAGATTTCCATCATGATCCATTAACGTACGCCCGATCACAAGTTGTAGTTTTGTGATCGCAGCCAGGATTCCCTCCCCTATGTCAAAAAAGGGTGCCTTTTGGGTTGAGGGTGCAACCCCACTGGCAAGAAAATGATAGGTGCCCTCAACTATATCAAACATCACTGCCCGTGTATTTTGGGTCCCGATCTCGATTCCTAAGACCGAACTGGTATCTGTAAATGATTGAGTCATCATATCTATTTTCCAGTGAACAATTGAATGGTGCGTACCAAGAAATCCGTACGCTCAATGAGAGCTGTTGCAGCAGCTGTTAGTACACTGGCAAAAACAACCCCAAGGGTAATCGCAATGAATATTTTCCCAATCCAGGCGAAAATAGCCATCAGCATATTTCTTTTCCCCCCAGTAGTGTTCCCCTTTTTTGCATTGAAATGAAAGAATGCCAAGGTTGCAAGCGTACCAATTAAAAGTAAGCCGCCTTCCAGGTAAGCGAGCAATGGAGATCCGCCAGCGGTAGGGAAGAATTCGTTCCAGGAGCCTTTTACCTGCCCAATAATCGTTCCCATCACAGCCCCTCCAACTGCTACAGCCGCTCCTACCCCCACCAGATACGCCATCGAGATATTTCCAAATCGGGAAAATTTAGGCGATAATTTGAGCAGCAGCAAACCGGACAGCAACAACGGAATTAATACGAGATGATTACCAGAAAGTAGAGGTACAACAAGCCTGGGCAGGATTACCTGGAAGATCAAGACAACAGCGATGTATCCCGCACTAATTCCAATGAATAACGCCATAACAAATCGGAAAATGGCGTGATCACCCAGGAAATAACTGAAGACCAAGAGTGTCAAGACAAAACTTACAATGATCCAGATAAAATCAGATCCGAATGTCATTGGCGTTTACTCCCTCGGGTTTTGGGTAAAACCAGACACACGAAACCACCGATGAGTACAAGGGATGCCATTAACCCCAATATTAATTGCATCGATGCAACGCTCTTAAACCCACTCGAATTTGAACCGAGAATTCTTCCATATATCATTCCGCCAGGTAAACCGGATACAAGACCATCCACCTGGCCACTTTTATAATACGGCAGGATCAATGGAGAAGCCTGCGCGCTGGTGATAAGGAGTAGAGGGGTATCACCCAGCTCCGGTTGAATCTGCTCTATCCAAACTCGGGCATTTTCCGATTTGTCAGTGACCACTACGATAGCCCCAAAATCACTCAATAGATGGACATTTTTAGTAATCTCGTGGGTTGAGGTATCGAAAAGGTCTGCGGTCAACCGAACGGCGTTCGAAAATGAATTTCCCATATTTTGGATCGCGATAGCGCCACCTGGGAAATATCCGAGGTCTACCACTTTATTTTTTGCATCAAAGGAAGGAACTGCGGTCAATCCATTGGCAATCTGACTCTCAAGTAATGCTGAGTCAACTGGATTGATTGCCATCAAAGCAAAATTTAAACCCCGGCGCATCATTTGTTCCAGAACAGGTTGAAATGTGAGCCGAATTTCTCCCGCAAACCCGGCGTCAAAATCACCCGCAATCAATACGGGTTTGTCAAGCGGGATGGTATTGACAAGATTAAAGGTATGCACCACTTCTTCCGGGAACAGCTCTGGTTGAAGGTAGTACTCCTTTAAGACTGTACCTCCAAGAATTGCAACCATGAGAAAAACGATCGCCAGCAAAGAACGCCAGACACTTTGATTGCCAATTTTTACCGCTGTTCTTGCGGAGACTTCGACCGGTTCAACAGAAGTAGCTATCACTGAAAGCAAGGCGGCGTTGGTTTTCTGCCGGTTGCTAATCTTTAGCCCTTCCCCCAATTCGGCAGGTGTCCCAGTAATTGCCGGAGCAACAATTTCGCTTTCCATTGAGCTTTTTCCGGCTTCTTCACCATCCGATGTGGCTTCACTTGGTTTTGGTTTCTCAACCGCAATCGGAATGTCGATAGCTTCCACAGGTCTTCTGGCGTCCAGCCAAACGGGCAACTTGCCTTTCTCAGGCATTGGGGTTCCATCATCAACAACCGGTCGGCGAACCTTAGGCTTGACAGGAATTGATGGCTTTTCACCCGGCTTAATATCAGCCAGCCACTCAGGCAGATCATCCAACGTGAATGGTTCGGTAATTTTCTCATCAAGCGTGAAAGGATTTACAGCAGAATCCACGCCTGATTCAAATGGTTTGGCTTCGCCTTTAAAAACCGGAGGTTCATCTTCAGGTAATGTGTTGGAGGATGAATTTGCCTTCAAATCATCATTCTGATCCGGCTCAAACTCCAGTTTAGGTTCGGGTTCTTTTGGTTCAAGAGCCTGGTCAAATTCGTTAAATGGCAGGATATCATCCAGATTCTCAAGAAAAGGACTTGAATCTACAGGTTTTTGGGGCTCGATTTCATTAATGTCAATGTCGTGTTCTGAGGGGACAATTCCAGCATCAGCGGCTTCTTTCTCATATTCAAATAATTGGTCAAGCGGATTAAACCCTTCCGGCAGAATTGGTTGATCCTCAATCAATTCTTCATTTTTTCCAGCGTCGTTGGCACTGGTTGGTTGAACTTCCTGATCTGCTTTATCCTCTGACAATGAAAAGATCTTGTTGAGGTCAAAATCATCATTAGGCAGCGTTATCTTTTGAGAATCTTCAAAAGCCTCTTCTGGGATTGATTCGATTGGAGGTTCTTCCGTTTGAGAAGTAGAAACCTCGATTTTTTCTTCAGCCGGCTGCTGCCAGGATTTTAAACTATCCAGCCAATCCTCTGTCTTTGCTGAATTCCCAGCGTCATCCGATTTTAATAAATCAATTGATGGTTCATTTCCCGATTCAAGAGCTGGTTTGATTTCTTCGGGACTGGAAGCTAGTTGATTGGCATCCTCATTTAAAGAACGCAGCCAATCGGGTAAACCTTCTTTGGATCTTTTTTCAGCCCAATATCGTTCTTCGTTTGCTTTTTTCTCTTCCCGCTCTGCTGCCTCTCGAGACCGTATTTTTTGCAGCCAGTCAGGCGTGAATTCTCCCGCTTCTTTTTCGGGCTGATTCTGATCCTGATTACTTTCAAAAGGCGAGGATGACACTTCAAGATTAAGGTCGGTATTTTTTAGCTCGCTCAACCAATCGATCGGTTGATCGTTTTCAGGAGAGAATGGCGGCAGTTCAGCATTGCAAAACCAGCAATGCGTATCCTGGGAATCGTTTTGACGTGAGCAAATAGGGCAAAGGCGCTTTTCCATAATCAATTTTCGTAGGGTCGTTCAGAACCAATAAGAATTCGGATGCCCGTTGCAAGGCTTCCCAGTGCTACACCCAAAACAATACCTCGAGCGCCAGCTGTTGGAATCAACTGTAATCCAGAAAGAAAATCACGAAGGATAGGAACCCGGTCAGTGAAGGAAAGCAACCCGCTGTTAATGACCAGAAATAGGATCACGGTGACAAAAAATACAATTCCCATCCAATTACGCTGCCGTTGCAGTAATTTTAAACTTGAAAAAGAAAGCGTAACAGCTAAAATTGCCAGAAGACTGCTCTCAATCGGCGTCTGTATATAGGTAACTACTTTTTGAAAGATCGGGCTGGTCGGCTCAAGAAAAAGACCTGCAACCAGGGTGAAAAGGAAGCAAAAGATCACAACCAGACTGAACCAATGGCTGACACCTTCCTTTTTTACTCTGTTCCAATGAACGCCAAAAACAAGATGAATTATTGCAACCAATCCTGCTACACCCGAAAGGATAACAGCCCAATCCAACATCGGCGCACGGATCTCGGCAAGCATTGGACTCGGAATGAAGTATCCAAGAAGTACGATCAATCCTGAAATTACTGCCACAACCAGCGCGATAGGTGATTTCATATCAGTCCAATAATCTTTAGGATTGCGCCAGCAATCATCCCACCACTGACGACAATCCTGAAAATATCTTCGACTCGGAGACTCGCCACATAACCCGGACCTGCAGCAAGATATGCCGGCAGTGCATACAACTCTTCGCCGATCAAGGTATCCTGAGTGGCTGCATAAAAAATCGCCTGGGCAGTGATCGAATCCGAACCTGTTACAGATATCCTGGCTTTATTTAATGATTCACAAATCAAGCCGGCTTCTGTTCCAAAATTACCAATCAGAACATTGCCATTGACCCCCGAGTTGTCGATAAAATCCATAATACCGGCTGCATAGGAAAAAGGAGTTGCGCCTACCATAGCAGCATGATTGGCATCAAAAAACGCCCTGGTGTTTGTTTCAATGGATATCTTCCTCAAAGTATCCTGACTCAAGACCAATAATCCTCCGGAACCTGTTGTGCAAATGGGAGGAAGGTCACTGGTGGATGTTAATTGACCGATGCGGTGGAGCGCACTGAGACCCACCAGTGCTGAGGTGTTGGAAGGATCCGTTAACTGAGCATTTCCAAGTGAAACATGCAATCGCGATCCATCCTCCACCGCCATGCCGATTGCCCGTTTCAATCGATTTAAAGGCTCAATCTTACGAAAAATCGGGGGGTAGCGATTGCGAACCGCTTTCGTTGAAAAGATGATGACCAGAATTGTGAAGAACACAACGATGCTAAATCCGATAATCTGCTCAACGCTGCTCATCCTTACCTCCATTCCGCAGGAAAGCAGCCAGTCCAAGGCATGCCCGATTATCATCCAAAGTCTCTGCAAACGCAGTTATGGATTTTTTATCGGTTTCACCAAAAAATGGCGTCAAACTAAAAAGAGTTTGAGAGATTAACATTCGAAGGGGCGCTGCTCCTTCCAGCAGGGAAACTGTAAAACCCGTTAAGTGAAATCGTTGCAAGGATTGCGCCCATTTTTGCCATGTATCAGATGGAAGCATGATTAAAGTATAGCATAACCTCTATTACGAAACCGGTATCGACCAAAGAGCAGCACCAAGCGGTGAAGCCGCAAATTTTTCTATTTCATCTTCCAGGATCTCAGTCGATTTCCAAAAGGAACTTATCTGAGATCTGTAGGTGGCAGATGCTTTTTTCCATAAGGAAATATCAGAGTCCTCCAATGAAAATATCATTACCTCTGCTTTTTTTGGAAGGTTTAACTCGGATACTGATCGCAAATTTCCAGCATACGGAAAATCAGGATAAAAATATTTTTTATTGGGAAAAAGACTTCCCACATTTTTTATGAGCACGTGGTCAATATGTCCGCCAGCTTCAAGTGGAAGGACAATCTGATCCTGTGGGGATAGGTTTTTTTGAATCACATCATATAGCTTGCCCTCAAGCTGCGTTTCCGATTCTTTGACTGGACGAAAAAGGTCTGCCTTTATTCTAACAAGAGGGGCATTATTTGAAGGATATCGGCGATATATGCAGTCTTCAAAACCAAAATGCTTCCATTCCACTGATAATAACTGACAGGCTTCAATATCTTCCTGACGCCGCAATGCGTACGGGCTACCCATCTTGCCCCAGCGACGGTGAAGGACCCGGGCAAAAAATGTAATGTTGTCAACGGGCGGATCCGCAGTAAAAAATGACCAGATAGCCACCTGCTGATTATTTCGGATTTGGTGAGAAATAATTCCTCCACAGGAAAATATTGCATCGTCAAGATGAGGGGAGAAGTAAATTATTTTCAACCTGTGTTTTTTCTCCTGTGCGCCTGTCTTTTTTGCCTTTGGTGGTCAACAAAAAAACCGCCAGCGATAATTGCTATCAAGAGAAAACCGAACAAACCAATTGCATATTCAGTTGGAATCGGCATTCTCATCGGGAATTTCCGACCGAGATACCAATAGATAAAGATGAGTACAAAAATAATATCCAGTGCCGCAAAACGCCAAAACCATGGCGATTTTTGTTTGGAAATATGATCCCACACCAATCCAACGATCAATACCAGCCAGGGTAAAAAGATTGCCCGATACCGCGGGTTATCCCACTGATCTCCACCAGCTCTTGCTGATGAGATAAAAATCCACAAAACCAAAACTGCCATTAACCAACCCAATGCCCATTCACGATTCCTGTGTATTTTATTGATAACCAAGCCAATTCCGTATCCAAGAAATGGAAGCACGAAGTACCATCCGAATGCACGGAAAATGGCAATCGATTTCCAGATCGGTAAAGATTGGTAGACAAGCGCCGCAGGAAGCACAGGCTGAATCAAGCCATACAACAGCACAAAAGGAAAGCGCCACTTTGTTCCGACGCGGCTAAGGATCCAGGTGATTAACCCCGATTCAGTTTCAGTAGCATAGGCATCGTAATACAGTGTGTCCTTTAGCCACATCCATCCCGCAATAAAAACTACGGCAAGAAAAATCCCAAAAAAAATGATCCTCTTTTTTCGGCGTCCAGATTGTTTTTCATTAGCAATCCATAAAACCTGCAAGTATCCTAAATTAACCACAAGGATTGCCAGCCCGGCAGGGATTGAGATCCAGCACAGCAAGACAAACGAGAACAGCCACATAAAAAATAAAAATGGACTGCGTTCCTCTTTAGTTAACAATATAGTCGCCCAAAACATGATTGAAGCAAGGCAAATTAAAAGGGGTTCGCGCATTTGTGAGCTGCCCAGAAGGATCCCTTCAGGGTAAAACGCCAGGAATACCGATGCTATCAATGCCACCTTTTCGGTCCACGTCTGTTGTGTTGCTTTCCATGTAAAAATTACAGCCAGCGCCATGGAAAGAGCAGAAAGAAAAATGATTAGAAGCGGCCGGTGTACGTCCATTGAAAACAAGCGGTAGATTCCCGCACTAATCATCATCATTCCGCCATACTGGTCAACAGCATTAGTATTTGCAGGCACATGGTACCCGCTTTTATCAGGGAATGCTATCGCATAAGCTGCCCGATCTCGATCATAAGCATCCGAATAAGCATACCCCGCCTTTTGGACGGGTGTATTAAAACCATGGGCAGGCAAACCGGTTGTCAACCAGATGCCAGCCGTCAAACGGACGAACAATGCAGCAATTGCGATCAGTACGATCGTTTTTGGTGGTTTGATCAGATTGCACACCAGGTAAAAAAGGGTTGCCAGAAGAATACTAAAGAGTGAAGATTGCCGAAACCCAACAAAGAACGCCCCAGGGCTAAAGGCAGCCAGCAATGCTCCAAAAAGGAGACCAGCAGCGATGATAATTGCAGGTATACCCCATCTTTTTTTACCTGCCATGGATTCTCTCCATTGCACTCATTATCTTTTGCATCCGTTCCTGCCACGAAAAGGCACGCACATCCTTAAAAGCCTGGGCGGCTATCTGATTTCTTTTAGTCTCATTGTTAATTAAATCAGTAAATTTCATTTTGAGGTCATGAAAGTTACCAGACTGATAAAAAACCGCGTTATTTTCATTTAGAACTTCGCGTAAAACTGGCAGATCACTGGTAAGAATTACTCTTCCAGAAGCCATGTATTCAAACATCTTCATGGGACTGGAAACATCCGCGATATTCCCGCCGCTGCTGCCGGAAATCGTTTTTCCATAAGGCATCAGCAGAATTTCAGCAGCCATCTGGTAGAAAGGTAATCGCTGGTTGTCCACAAATCCTGTCAGCTGGATATTCGTCAATTGCTCCTCGTTAATGCGTGTTTTCCACCTGGCGACCATATCACCCTTGCCGCCTACCCAGATAAAATTCACTTCCGGAAAACTCCGCGCAAGTTCCAGCAAGGAGTCAAGTCCTCGTCCTTCATAAAAACCCCCACTGTATACCGCTGTGAACTTCTCAGCCAATCCAAGATGCTGACGGGCTTGAGAGGGGGTGAATTGATTTTGATATCTCTCCAAATCTACACCATCCGGAGCGATAACCAATTCTTCTGGCTTTACTTTAATTGAGTATTCCCGCTCCAGGATTTGTTGGAGGGAATGAGTGATCAGCACCAACAACTTGGTTCCGCGGCTTCGGACAAATTGCTTTAATAATCGTGCTCCCATTCGTCCGATCGGTCGATCATGAAGCTCCAAAATTACCGGAAAGCCCCAATATAACGCCAAAACCGCAGCCCATAACAGCCGTGTATAAATAAGGTCGGCGTTGTACTTCCTGGCGAGTCTGAGAGCTGAGAGGACAAAATCGATCTTCTTGAAGAAAGGGATGAATCTTACCCAGTGAATTGGGAATTGCGTTGAAACACCATAATGCGTTGCCAATGTATCCCAATCAGCGGATTTCTTTCCAGGAACATAGAGTGCGACCTCTTCCCCGTTTTGCGAGAGTGCTTGGCAAACCTTCATCACCTGCACGCTGTTGGCAGTCCAGGAGGGGATCACCGCTGCTGAAATATAGGCAATCTTCATGCTTCCTCTGCAGCAACTTCACGCATCCCTTTACGAATCATCCCCAAACCAACGAGCGCCATCAGTCCCACTGAGAGAATGAAATTACCAGACAGCAGCCATGCTTCAGCATTTATTCCATAAGAAGGGACCAGCCAGAAGGATAATCCAATCTTAATTACTGCTGCTCCGGCAAGGATGATTAAGGGAATATCCGCTTTTCCAAACGCCAGCAGGAGTTTCCGATTCCAAAATAGGATATTGGAGAAGCCGAAACCCAGCATCAGGATCATCAAAGCAGGATATGCCGGGACAAATGGAGCGGAATAAGCAACCCGGAGAACCCATTTTCCAAAGACTGCCATGACCAAAGTGACAAAAATGGTCCAGACGGCGGCGATTACCGTCGTACGCCTTAAAAGTTGTTTTAGCTGCTGCCATTTTTTCAACACGACACTGCGAGAAAGTTCAGGAAAAGTCGTATCGATCATTGGGGTAATTGGCATCATCAGCGGGTTTACCACACTAAGGGCTATTTTGTATAACCCCACAGCTTCAGTATTCAAGAACAGGCCGACCCAAAGTGGTTCGCTTTCACTCACAAGTAGTTTAATCGTGCCGCTCAAGTTCGTGCTGAAAGCAAATGCCAGCATTTCACCAAGTGACTCCGGTTTATGATAGCCTGCCCGCCACCAATCCTCACCAAGTTCCCTTTTGAGGCCGACGAGAGCCAAGAGGATTGGACCCATCCCCAGGATGAGCTTTCCTGCCAGGTAAGCCCATAACACAAATATTAAATTACCCTTTGTCAAAAAAGCAATCGTGATGATCACAAGCGTTACAACAGAATTTATCAGCGTTAATATAGCCTGCTTTTTAAATTGATTGGTGGTCTGCAAAATACCGGTGGCGGTTTCAGTGGTGATATTGAAGAGGATGGCAATACCAAACAAACGGATCAATCCAGTGGCAGTTGGATCCTTTGCGAACAAAACAGCGCCAAGCGGCGCCAGCAGCCACAGGAAAATAAACGCAAGGATAGAGGTCATGCCTTCAATAATCGCTGCGGTTTTTATCACGATTCCCGCTGCAGGTATATTTCCTTCGGTGAGTTCTTTACCGAAAAAACGGATAACGAATTCGCCCATGCGAAAGGAGAATAAGCGATTTACCGTTGTAACGACCGCCATGACAACAGTGATCAATCCAAAAGAATCCACTCCCAACAGGCGGGCTGCGAGGATACTCTGAACAAAAATGAGAACAAGACTGATGGTTGTGGAACTGAAAAGATATCCGGTATTTTTAAGAACCCTTGAAAGCAACGGATCTTGATGAAGATATTGTTTCAGTTTTATATAAATTCGGTTCATGGGGTCAAAACCTGGCTGGCCCAGGCGCGCTGCTCCATGTACCAATTAACCAGGTTGGCGATTCCCTCATCCAAAGTCACCTTCGGTTCCCAACCTAATAGTGCTTTGGCTTTGCTCACATCCGCCCAATTGGCATCGGCATCAGCAGGGTTTTTCTCAATATACTCGACCTTTGCTTTTCTGCCCACAAGGGTCTCTATCTTATGCAACAAATCATTGATAGTAATTGTCTCATGCCCGCCAAGATTGATGATCTCATATCCCACAGGTTGAAGACCGGCGATCAAACCGTTAACGATATCATCCACATAAGTGAACCCGCGCATTTGTGTGCCATCACCAGTCACCTTCACGGTTTTTCCTTCGGTCACCCACTGACAGAAACGGAACATCACCATATCAGGGCGCCCAGCCGGACCATAAACTGTGAAGAAACGGAAGACGGTTGCGTCAATTCCGAAAAGATGGTGGTAAACGTACGTCATTGCTTCCGCGCCTTTTTTACTGGCAGCGTAGATCTGCAAAGGGTGACTCGAATCAGCAGTTTCCGGTGTGGGCAAAGGCGGATTTGCCCCATAAATCGACGAGGTGGACGCCAGAATCATCTTGCCGACCCCGGTATGGCGGCACCATTCAAGTACATTCAAAGTGCCATTAGAATTGGTTTCCAGGTAGACATGCGGGATTTCTACCGCCTGCCGGACGCCAGCCCGCGCAGCCAGGTGGATGACACCATCAAAGCCTTTGTGTTCTTTATGGAGGTCATCAAAAACTCCCTCACGGCACAAGTCATCTTTGACAAATGTAAAGCCTCGACACTTTTTCAAAGATTCCAAGCGCCAGAGTTTTAATCGAACATCATAAGCATCATTGAGGTTATCAATTCCCACCACTTCGTCACCGCGGTCGGTTAACCGCTCGATTAACCGCCGCGCGATAAATCCAGCCGCCCCAGTTACCAGGTATTTTGCCATTACAACCTGACCACCTTGGGATTATCCATACCTGATGTTCCAAGTGCATTGCGTGTGTCCACAATTAATTTGGCGTTATTCAACAATGCTTTATAGTCATACGCTTTATGGTTGGTTACGATCACCACACAGTCTGCGGTTTTAATTCCATCATTCAGGTTTTTGATCGATTTGACTGTCCAACCATCATGCTTGATTTGTGGAATATAAGGATCATGATAACTGACCTCAGCGCCTTTTTGCTGTAAAAGGCGAATAACATCAATCGCTGGAGATTCTCGAAGGTCATCGATATCCGGTTTATAAGCTGCACCCAACACCAGAACCTTACTACCTTTAATAGGTTTCTGGTGTTCATTTAAAGCGTCCTGAACCTTACTGATCACAAAACGCGGCATGTTGGTGTTGATCTCAGAAGCCAGTTCAATAAACCTGGCGGTGTAATTAAGAGATCGCAATTTCCATGAAAGATACAAGGGATCAATTGGGATACAATGTCCGCCCAAGCCGGGACCTGGCAGGAACTTCATGAACCCAAAGGGTTTGGTCGCAGCGGCATCAATTACTTCCCAAACGTCCACACCAAGCCGATCGCACATCAAAGCGAGTTCGTTCACAAATCCGATGTTGATCATGCGGAAAGTGTTCTCAAGCAGCTTAGCCATCTCTGCCACTTCGGTAGAAGAAACTGGCACCACTTTATCCAACGCCTGGCTGTACCACGCAGCAGATACCTCAGTGCATTTCTTGGTCATACCGCCAATGACTTTAGGAGTATTTTTGGTTGTCCAATCCTCCCTCCCGGGGTCGACCCGTTCGGGGGAAAAAGCCACAAAGATATCCTCACCGACTTTTAGCCCGCTCTTTTCAGTTAGTGTGGGTAGAACCAGTTCACGTGTGGTACCTGGATATGTGCTGGATTCGAGAACAACGACCATTCCTTTGTGAACATAAGGGGAAATTCCTTCAGCCGCACTTACAATGAAAGAGAGGTCAGGATCTCCAGTCTGCCGTAAAGGTGTGGGAACACAAATTGCCACCGCATCGATCTGGCTGAGGATGGAGTAATCCGTAGTTCCCTTCAATTTGCCGGAATTTACCAGGTTCTTCACTTTTTCAGTCGGTACATCCATTATGTACGATTTTCCAGCATTCAAAAGGTTCATTTTCTCAGCGATCGGGTCAATGCCTGTCACCTGGAAACCCGCTTCTGCAAATACCGTTGCAAATGGCAGCCCCACATACCCCATACCAAGAACAGCCACACGGGCAGATTTATCCTTAAATTTTGCGATCAAGTTCGCTGCAGTGGTCATTGCATTCCCTCCTAAAAAAGGCTCAGCTGTTCAGCTGGCGGTTCATCAGTTTTTTTAATATCTTGCTCGACTCCATTTTGTTGAAAAGGCTCGGTTATGGCGGCTTTCACTTGTTTTGCTTCGTCTATAACTTTCTTAAGAGCTGCGAAATCAGCAATCAAAGTTGACTTTAAGGAAGGCTGATGCAAGGCTGCAGCAGGGTGATACATTGGAACCACCAGGCGGCCATTTACCTTAAACGCATGACCATGCACACTGCTTATTCTTGCTGCCGGCAAGAACTTTGCCATGGATATTCGTCCAAGGGTAACGATCACATGCGGATTGATGGTATCAATTTGCCTGTCGAGGTAAATGCTGCAAGCGGTTAACTCATCCAACTCCGGATCGCGATTTTCAGGCGGGCGGCATTTGACCACGTTGGTAATGAAAACAGATCCCCGGTTATATCCGGCTGTCGCCAAAAGCTCATCTAGGAATTTCCCGGCTTGTCCAACAAAGGGACGACCCTGCTCGTTCTCGTAAAAACCGGGACCTTCTCCAATAAACAAGACTTCTGCATTTGCAGGACCTTCACCCGGTACCGCACGCTTACGAGAGAAATGAAGTTTACATTTCTCACAGTTAGAAACTTGCTGTGAAATCTCAGCCAGAATTGCAACAGCCTCAGCCATCAGTCTCCCAAGTCCCGTGAATTATCCATCTATTTTACCTTACTGGAGCGTTTTCAACAGCCCGGCATCGATCGGGTCAAGATTCAAAAGGATCGCATCTTCACCGTTATCGCTGTAATACTTCTTTCGTATCCCCACTTCCTGAAAGCCAAATTTTTGATACAGCGTGCGGGCAGCGACATTTCCACGGCGAACTTCGAGAAAGGATTTTGTCGCACCCTGGTTAACCCCGTCAAGCAATGTGAACGCCAGCAGTTTTTGTCCGATGTGCAGATGGCGTTGAGCTGGATCAACAGCGAATGTGGCAATATGCACTTCGTCAATAATCACCCAGACGACGATCATTCCCACGATTTTCGGTTGATTGCCTGGCAGTTCTGCCACCCAGCACCGTGCTGCTGCATTTTTTTCCATCTCAAATTGAAACGCACTCTTCGGCCAGGGCAAAGAGAATGAAACCTGGTCAAGCGTGATTACCGCCGCCAGGTCATCTGGCACCATTTTGCGAATTACAAGGTTATTCACCAGGTTTGACGTATTTACTCCGGAATAGGTTCAGCAACATGTAAATAAATCGGTGCCAAAGACACCGGGTCGTCACGCTGCCCTGACTGCCAACGCTGCCATCCCAGTTCAGCCAGCATTGCCGGCCTGCGGGTTGATAACGCAGGACTGACGAGCATGGCATTCTTCCACTTCCGTGCGACAATCTGGTGCTCCTCCGGCGACATTTCGCCTGCGATGATGGTTGGACCGCTGATCTCATCAGAAAGTGCAGCTGCCATCATGACCAGCGGACCCTTTTCCTGCTGCCAGCTGGTTCCATTGGATTTGTACCAGCTCACTGCCAGGCGTGAGCGTCCGGCAGGTAACACGCAAGCCATCGGGTACTCTGAAAGAGGCTGTGCTGCTGCCAGGAAATCAAAAGTTGGAATGCCAATGATAGGAAGGTGTAAGGAAAGCGCAAGACCTTTTGCAAAAGCCAGCCCGATACGCAAACCTGTAAAAGTTCCCGGACCAAGCGCACAAACCAGCAACGAAATATCCGATGTTGTGAGGCTGCATTTTTGCAGCAATTCAGCAACGGAAGACGCCAGTTCCACCGTGTGATGATTCCGCGATTGCCATTGCAGCTCCGCGATTACCTGCGGGGCTTTGTAAAAAGCTATACCAATGGTTTGTGTTGAGGTATCGATTGCCAGCAGCACATTAACCTCCAAATGCCAGCCGTTTAAACGAGTTTAATAACTGGACATACCTTGCCCCAACGGGAGTAAAGACCAGGTTGCGCTGTTCTTCAGCCATCCAGGACATTTGAATTGAAAGTCTTTCAGTAGGCAATGCAGGACTGATTCGCTCCGCCCATTCCACCAGTAATGGACCCGTGGACAACAACGCTTCGAGATCAAGGTCTTCAGCCTCCAGCGCGGATTCTATGCGGTATGCATCCATGTGGTGCAATAAGGAGCCATCAGGACGGCGGTAACTGTTAATCAGTACGAAAGTCGGGCTCGAAACCGCATCCACTGCCCCCCACCCCTGGGCAATTCCCTGAACGAGAGTGGTTTTTCCAGATCCGAGGTCACCAGTCATGGCGATAAGATCACCAGGCTGCAATAAACCTCCCAAACGAAGCCCGAGGCGCTGGGTCTGCTGCGCGCTCCGGCTGATGAAATCAAGGCTATTGGCGGTTATTATCGGCATGGAGATATTATAAGAGATTCGAGTAAGTTGGAACAATACTCGTTAGCCAGGGATCTTTCCATAATTCTCAGCGGGGGTCAGTTTTTTTAACTTATGCGCCAATTCGCGGCGTGATAGCAAAACCCTGCGCTGGCAGGTCAGGCATTCCAAACCTATGTCAGCACCCAGCCGGTAGATCTTCCATTCAAACCCGCCGCACGGGTGCATTTTACGCATTTTTACCACATCCCCTATTTGGAAATCCGGAAACATGAAGGCATTATAACCCATGATATAATGCCGAAATGGCTGCTGACCTCACATGCGCCAAAAAGGTGTAATGCTTAATCTTTCCCCTGCTCTCCTCATCTCAAGAATTGCCACACTTTTGGTCGCTCTCACCGTCCATGAATTCTCACACGCTTTCGTAGCAGACCGGTTGGGGGATGATACCCCCCGAAATGCCGGAAGGTTAACCTTGAATCCGCTGAAACATTTGGATTTAATTGGCAGCCTGCTTCTGCTAGTGGCTGGGTTCGGATGGGCGAAACCAGTTCCGGTCAATCCATGGAAACTACGCCAGCACTCAAGATCCGCTCTCATGTGGGTTTCATTGGCTGGACCCGCCAGCAACTTGTTAATGGCAATAACTGGAGCCCTAATACTTCGAACAGGCTTGATTCCCAACACCTCTCCAGCTTCATACTTGCCAACCCCGGTATCCTTTCTGTTGACTTTCATTGTAATCAACCTGGTGCTGATGCTTTTTAACCTGATTCCGGTATCCCCTTTGGATGGCGAAAAAATACTCGAATTTCTTCTCCCGCAGCCATTGAGGGATGGATTCATCAAAATACAACCATACGGACCTATATTGCTCCTGGTTTTAATGTTCGTCTTACCTCGATTTGGTATTGATATTATCAGTTGGGTGATGAACCCGGCAATTTCAGGACTTTCCAAGATACTGATCGGAGGGTAATCATGGCAATAAACTTCACCATCATTGGTTTAGGGCAGGTTGGCGCTTCAATTGGGCTGGGTTTGGCTGAACACAAGGAGAAGATCCTCCGCAGCGGTCATGATCCTGAACCAACACTCGCTAAGAAAATGCAAAAAGAAGGCGTGATAGACCGTATTTTCTTCAACCTCCCAGAATCGGTGAGGGATGCCGATGTCGTCATTCTTGCCCTTCCGGTTGGTCAAATTGAAGAGACGTTGAAATACATCGCTGAAGACCTGCGCGAAGGAGTAGTCGTCATCGATACCTCCCCCATTCATGCCGGGATTATCGAAATTGCTAAAAAAATTCTTCAACCTGAAAGGCATTTCGTTTCAGTCTACCCGGTAGTCAATCCGCTTTATCTCGAAGAATATTCCACGGATACCGGGAAACCCCACGCCGATCTGTTTGAAAAATCAGAGTTTTTAGTGGCTGCCGAAAAGACAACCCATCCGGATGCACTAAAATTGGTAGAAGACCTTGCTACCCTCCTGAAAGCCAATATCTATATTTCCGACCCTGATGAAGCCGACGGCATCAGTGCAAGAGTTGAACTGCTCCCGCGGCTGATTTCCACTGCTTTTGTTCATTCAACGATCGATCAAGCTGGCTGGAAAGACAATCGCCGCAGCGCTGGCAAGTCATTTGCCAGCATCGCTTCAGTGGTCAGCCAATTGAAAGATGGAGAAAATGCAGGTGCAGAGTTTATGCTCAACAAGGAGAACTCTGTTACCGCCATCGACCAGATGATTGCCAGCCTGATGAAATTGCGACAGATGATCACTGAGGACGACAAGGACGGGATGAATAAACTGATTAAAAAATCCCACAGCGACCAGGCAAAATGGCTTGAGCAAAGAATCAGTGGGGATTGGGAAAAATACATCGGAGATAAACCACCCTCCACCAAAGAGCGGCTTGGCGGGTTGTTTGGAATCCGGGAAAGAAAAAGGAAGACGCAATAAATGGCGTATTTTTGTTATATCCTGGAGTGCGCTGACGGCAGTTACTACACTGGCTGGACCACTGAGCCAGTACGCAGGGAAAAACAACACAACTGTGGTGTTGGTGCAAAGTACACCCGCATGCATCGCCCAGTTAAATTAGTATACGTTGAAGAAGTGAGCGACCGTTCAGAAGCTATGAAACGTGAACGGGTAATCAAAACGTTCAGCCATGAACGCAAAGGGCGACTGATCCTGGAAAAACATTGATTTGATCGGGGTAGGAATGAAGGCAATCGAAGCAATTTCACTGCAAAAAACATTTACCACCCGCAGAGGTTTTTGGCGGCAACAACGGAAAAACACGGTTGCAGTGGAAGATGTGTCATTCGAGATCGAAAAGGGGGAATTGTTCGGGGTACTCGGACCGAATGGCGCAGGTAAAACCACCACGGTGAAAATGCTCACCACTATCCTGCTGCCAACTAGAGGCAACGGTGCCATATTAGGGTATGACCTGGTCAAGAATACGGCTGAAATCCGCAAGCATATTGGTTTTACTTTTGGCGGGGCTCGGGGGCTTTACACACGGCTAACCGCGCGAGAAAACCTGAGATATTTCGCTGAACTCTACGCACTTGAGCCAGATTACACCAAAAAACGCATTGCTGAACTCCTTGTGTTGGTTGGTCTCACTGATCGTGCAGATGACCGGGTGGAAACTTATTCCAGCGGTATGCAGCAGCGGCTGCACCTGGCGCGCGCCCTGCTCCATGACCCTGATGTGGTATTTCTCGATGAACCAACAGTAGGGATCGATCCAGTAGGGGCACGAGAATTGCGGCAAACCGTTAAGTTACTGCAGCGGAATGGGAAAACCATCCTTTTAACGACACATTATATGGCTGAGGCTGAGGAGCTTTGCGACCGGATTGCGATCGTCAATCATGGTAAAGTGGTGGCAATGGACACCCCGGATGCCCTGCGAAAACGGATCAGTCCTGAAAGTGTGATCGAAATCACTGTAAACCTCGAAAACGTGCCGCAAATTGAATCCCTGATCAAATCGCTGGATGGAAAATTACGGGTTGAGTCTGTTGCCTCCCTTTCCGGTCAGAAATTTTCCCTTTTCACGCCGGAACCGGAATTGATCTTGCAAGCACTAAGCCCTGCGCTCGGTTCACACAGCATTCAGGGGCTGCAAATCAGAAATCAAACCATGGAAGACGTTTACATTGCGATCATCGGAGAAGCCAACCGCAATGTGTAAATTTCTGCGCTTTGTCCAGAGACAAATCAGCGTTCAACTCCAGGTTAGAACCTTTAATTTATACAACCTGCTATTGTTTTTTATCCAGCCGGCAATATTCAGTGCTGTCGGGATGGTCCTTTCATACGCAGCGGGGAAAACCACGCCGGACCTTGTTTATACCATCATCGGAGGGGGAATCCTGGGCATGTGGAGCGGTATGCTCTTCACCTCAACTTACGATATCCGCAGTGACAGACGTGATGGGGTTTTGGAATTCCTTATCGCCAGCCCAACCTCTCTTCGGCGGATCGAGGGAGTACGCACTTTAACAAATATTGCCGCCAGCTTGATCAGTTTACTATTTGCCGTTGGCGCAGCGGTTGCAATCTTTCATTTCTCATTCACAGGGATAAACATATTGCGCCTTTTATTGGCTATCCTGGTATTGCTTTTCACCCTTTGGTGCCTCGGAGTCTTTCTGGCGAATTTACTTGCCTGGTCGAGGTTATCAGGGTCGATTGTTGATTTTTTGGAATTACCAATCGCTTTTTTGTGCGGGTTCATGTACCCCATCCGCGTACTTCCGCAATGGCTTCAGGGAGTATCTACGATAGTGCCTGTACGATGGGCACTGCAGGCATTGGATTCAACCTTGTTGAAAGACACGGGTAATTATTGGATGCAGGTAGGAATGGCGATTGCCACGGCATCAGTTTTTTGGCTGGTCTCCCTCTGGCTTGACAGCAAAGTGCATGATCATATCCGCGTCACCGGAGAATTGAGCTCCATATGAAATCCATCCAGCGATGGCTGCGCTTGTACTTCAACCAGGCCTGGTTTTCTTATCGAGCATTGTTTGCCTGGAGCACGCCGTTTAATTACATTGCCAGTAAGCTTGGATTCCCGCTTTTCTCAATGTTGTTATTCATTTTTTTGGGCAAGTATGTGGGGCTGAATGATCCGGTGTACATCGTTATCGGCAACATTCTATTATTACCTTCGCTTAACGGCGTCATGGGGATTTCAATGACCATCGGCGGTGAGAAGCAATTTGGCGCACTTTCATACCTGCTTGGAAGTCCTGCACCGCGGGGTGCCTTATTCATTGGCCGCGCATTCTTCCATATCATTGATGGCTGCATTGCAGTGCTGGTTGCCATGCCAATCGCCATACTCGTGTTCCGACTTGACCTTTCACAGACCAATTTCCTTCTGCTCGCTGCCTGCGTATTACTAATCGCCATCACTTCAACAGGGCTCGGTTTCATAATGGGGGTGGTCACACTCCTCAGCCGGGATGGATGGATGATCACCTCCACCCTGTCACTGGCATTCTATGTATTGATCGGAGTGAATTTTCCGATCGAGATGCTGCCGTCAGCACTAAAATCAATTTCGCTTTCGCTGCCAATGACACGGGGTATCCAGGCAGCTCGTCTGGCATTAGCAGGTGCATCACTTAATGAAATCGCGCAGTTATTAGCTGGTGAATTTCTGATTGGGATGCTATATATCATATTTGGCTACACACTATTTCGCGGTGTAGAATCTCTAAGCTTCAAGAACGGCGCACTCGATAATTTATAAAAAAAGCAGACCGGATAAGCGATCTGCCAATCAACTCTATTCCTGTGAAAAACCTAATCTGTAAATACTGGTAAGTGCCCCAGCGAAATAATGTTCGCCCACTTAGCCCGTTCCCCTTCGGTGAAGATTGCTGCTTCCGCGGCAACCTTTGCATTTGCCTTTTGCACGAGAAGCTGCATGGCTTGCAGCGTAGAACCAGTGCTGATTACATCATCAACGATCGCCACGCGCTTTCCACGCACAAGGTCGATATCTTTTTCATCAAGGTATAGCATTTGTGGTTCCCCTGTGGTAATTGACAGCGTTTCGGCGCTTAAGACATCTCCCATGTATGGCTTATAGCTTTTCCTTAAAACAACGTAGGGTTTTTTGGTTTCCACTGCCAGTGCATAAATTAAAGGAATGGATTTGGACTCGGCAGTCAGCAAGACATCAAAATTTACGCTGGAAAGTTTCTGCGCTAGCGCGCGAGCGCACGCCTGGACCAGTTCCGTATCACCTAAAATATTGAGAATGGCGATCCTCAACCCTGGCTTTACCTCGAACAATGTCAATTCACGATGAACACCCGCAATTTCAACTGGATAAGTCCCTCTTTTGGTCATATTCCCACTCCTAATGAATAAATATCTTCGGTTTGAGTATACACGATTTGAAAAGATTAATAGGAAGATCCCCACAGACCGGGGCTGCGGGGATCCATTGGGGAAGGATAAGTGCTTATGAGGTTTATGATAAAATCATCGAGAGCCGGGACGCCGACCCGGCTCTCTTTACTAAGGAGGAGAAGAAAAGAAGTCGCCCTGTAGATATTTTACAGACTTCACCGATTTCTTACTTGACTCTTACCCTACGATTACCCTACGGAACTGACACTACTCGATGAAGGACTAATGACCGGATCTGGCATTGAAAAAGGTGATGTTTATGAGTGATTCGGTCAGGATTCAAACTCCAATCGGTATCCTTACACTCACGTCGAATTCAGTTGGGTTATGTAAAATTCAAATTGATCCACCCCGCTCTGATAGTGACCAGTTGGACCAAATTAACCAGCTGCTTGCAGCGGTAAAAACCCAGTTGATCGAGTATTTTGCCGGTACACGAAAAACATTCGATCTCCCGCTCGATCTCGAACAGCTTCACGGGTTTCAGAAGGAAGTGCTTAAAGTCGTAAGCCAAATTTCTTACGGCAAGGTGCTGACTTATGGTCAGATTGCAGCACAATTACTTAAACCGAGTGCCTGCCGTGCTGTAGGCACAGCCCTGGCACGCAACCCCCTACCAATTCTCATCCCATGTCACCGTGTGGTGGCTGCAAACGGTCATCTTGCCGGATACCTTGGAAAGAAAGGCGTTGCAGCCAAAAAATGGCTGCTTGAAATGGAAGGACACAAAATTGTCGGCGAAAAACTGGTTTAAATTCATCCTTCTCGGTTTAATGTGGGGGTCTTCCTTCCTGTGGATTAAACTCGCGCTGCGCGAGGTAAACCCATTCATGCTGGTTTTCTTCCGTGTCCTCTTTGCCAGCAGTGGACTTGGAATTTATTTTCTGTTCATGAGGCGTAAATTGAACCTACACTGGTGGTGGGTGTACGCCTTTATTGGCTTTTTTAATGTTGCGCTGCCATTCGTGCTCATCTCCTGGGCTGAGACGCATATCTCTTCCGGATTGGCGTCAATCCTCAATTCCACAGTCCCGCTGTTCACCATGCTGTTAGCTTCCATTTTTTACAGGGAAGATAAACTCACTCCTGTTCACTGGATAGCTCTGATGGTCGGGTTCCTGGGTGTGCTTGTGTTGAGTTACAGCAAATTGGAAGGGAACTCGGAATACCAGACTTTAGGGATTATGGCGATGCTGTTGGCTGCCTGTTCATACGGTGCCAGCACCGTTTTTGCACGCCGTGTGGATAAATTCGTGTCACCTGAGGAACATTCAATGGGGCAAATGTTGACCGGACTGCTCTTTATTACCCCGGCGATGCTAATCACCAATTCACCGCTTGTTTTGCCAGTGCTTTCCACCACGTGGATAGCCGTCGCCTGGCTCGGATTGATCGGCTCATTCATCGCCCCGGTGTTTTGGTTCAGAATGATCTACGAGATTGGCCCCAGCCGCACAAGTATGGTCACCTACATGTTTCCGCTGGTTGGGGTATTATTGGGTATCATTTTCCTGGGTGAGAAGTTAAGCTGGCAAGTCGTAGTCGGTGGGCTGCTCATCCTCGCAGGGATCTATATTGTTAATTCAAAGCGTGTTTCGAACCTGTTGAAGACCAGGGTAAGCCGCACGCTCCCAGGGAGTATCAATGAGTGAAATAGTCAAACAACATCGCGCCGGTTATACGGCAGTAATTGGGCGGCCAAATGTGGGTAAATCTACGCTGGTCAACACCCTGCTAGAACAGAAGATCGCCGCGGTAAGTTCAAAACCGCAAACTACACGCCGCCGTCAGCTTGGCATCATCTCAACCCCGGAAGCACAGATCATTTTTGTTGATACCCCCGGGCTGCATGTGCCGCAGCACAAGCTGGGAGATTATATGAACCAGGAAGCCGCCGAGAGCTTGCAGGATGCTGATCTCATCCTGTGGCTGCTGGATGCCAGCGTGCCGTTCACGCGTGAAGATAAGTTGATTGCTGAACGCTTGACCAACCTAAAAAAGCACGCGCCAGTTTTGATGGTACTGAACAAGGTTGACCTTGTGGATGAGGGTACTCTCAAATTAAGGCAACAACAGGCGCTTGAATTGTTTCCTGCCGAGGATATGCTCAGCGTTTCAGCACTGAATAAAAGCGGATTGGAGGCGATCCTCCCGCGTGTCATCTCTTATATGCCGGTGGGCGAATCCTTTTTTGATGAAGAAACGGTCACCGATTATTATGAGCGGGATATCGCAGCGGAACTGATCCGCGAAGCGGTGCTGCTATTCATCCGCGATGAGGTCCCTCATTGTGTGGCTGTGCGAGTGGACACCTACGAGGAACGAGGGGACGAAGGTGCGTACATAGAGGCAACCATTTTCGTGGAACGCGACTCACAAAAAGGGATCATTATCGGAAAGGGCGGTGAGATGATCAAGAAGATCGGCATGCAGGCGCGCAAGGAGATCGAACAGATGAGCGGTCGTAAGGTCTTTTTGAGTTTGAAAACCAAGGTCAACAAGAACTGGAGAAACGACCCCGACGCTTTGCAGCTGATGGGGTATGCCGGGCAAAAGGAAGATTAACAGGCGTGTTCACCTGGCCTTTTTTTGCCGCAGTTGCCTTCGCCTTCCTGGATTGGGCTTCCACCTGGAAAGGCTGGAAGATCCGCCTTTACATTGCCAAACCTGCCACGTTATTGTTTCTACTCCTGTGGGTGTTCCTGACCAGCCACATGCAGGGAATCATGCTTTGGTTTGGTATCGGGCTGGGGTTCTCGCTCATCGGTGATGTAGCACTCATGCTCAACCCGCGTTTCTTCATGGCTGGGCTGGGAGCCTTCCTGCTAGCCCACATCTGTTACCTCATCGGATTCAACCAGCAGCCCGCACCATTTAACCTGGGGGTGATGGCTGTCGCGGTAACCGTGGGGCTGGCAGCTTCTGTGGTGATGCGCCTGATACGCCCCGGCATCATGCGTGTGCCGCGCGGAAAACGGTTTTTGACCGCAGTTACCCTTTATGGCGCGACATTGACACTGATGCTGCTTTCAGCTCTTATCACACTCTTCCGTCCGGAATGGAACTCGCTGCATGCTGCCCTGGCAGCAATCGGAGCGGCTTTGTTCTTCACATCGGATTCGTTGCTGGCGTACGATCGTTTCGTGCACAAGTTAAAGCATGGGCAGAGCTATGTGCACCTCACCTACCATGTGGGGCAAGCCTGCCTTGTCATCGGCGCTATGGGACATTTCTTATCGCTTACTTGAAAGGTCTAAACCCCTCTCCCAGCGCTTCATGCGCCACACCGATCACCATGAACGCTTTGGGGTCAGTCTCCTTTACCAATTGCTTGAGTTGATTGACTTCTGACCGGGTTACCACGCAATAAAGCACAGGCCTCTCAGAGTTAGTATAGCCGCCGGTGCCGGAGAGAATGGTAACGCCGCGTTCCAGCACTTCCAGGATGGCTTTGGTCACGCGTTCAGTTTCACTGGTGATGATGATCACCGTGCGGAAGATGGAAGAACCTTCCGAGATCATTTCGGCGGCAATGCCACTGACGTAGATGACCACCATGCCGTAAAGCGCCTTTTCCCACGAGAAAGCGAACCCGCCCGCCAGCACGACGATGGTATCCGTAATAAGGTATGCCTGTGAGATTGATATTCCCAATCGGTGATTAAGGATGCGCCCCAGGATATCCGAACCGCCGCTGGTGCCCTGCCCGCGGTAGACAATGCCGAGCCCAACACCGAGCAGAACGCCGCCAAACAGCGAGTTGAGTACATTATCCTGCGTGACCCCGCTGGCAGGGAGGAACAACACCAGCAGGTCAGTAAATAATGAAAAAGCTGCCACTGCTACTGCGGTGCGAATGGCAAAACGGTGCCCGCCCAGGTAGCGCCAGCCAAGCACGAAAAGCGGTAGGTTGCCGACGAACACCATCACGCCGATAGGGAAGCTTATGAAGTGGTTGATGATTTGCGCCGCGCCGCTGATGCCGCCGCTGACGAGTTGCCCCGGCACAAGGAACAGGCGCATGGCAAATGCTTGCACCAGCGCACCGAGCAGCAGCAGTCCGTAATCCTGCGCAGTTTTCCAGGTGAGTTCAACCCGTCCGACCTTATCTTTTATTTTCGTGATCAACCCTGTTTGGGAATCCTGACTGGAAGACATAAGTGACCTCTTTTTGGAGAATTCTCCAATTGTACCCGATGGCAGATTTGGCGGATAGCTTGACGGGAGAGGGAGAGCGTGATATTATACACGTCCTGATGCGGGGTAGAGCAGTGGCAGCTCGTCGGGCTCATAACCCGGAGGTCAGTGGTTCGAATCCACTCCCCGCTACTAAAGTC
>CAYRXB010000010.1:0-79019 GCA_964428125.1 uncultured Anaerolinea sp. | reverse complement strand
TTGGCACCTGTTACCGGTTGCCGAGGCTTCACAGGGCCGGTCCCTCCACCTCTCTTAATGAGCAGGGTTAAGGAATCAACCCTGAGTTTCAACATTTTATCACAAAAATTGTCCGATTAATATCTCGATAATTCAGCGAATCGACTTTGATATAATCAAGATTACTGCAGCACACCGCGGAGGATGAATTGAAAAAACCAATTATCGTGATTACGGTTGTATTTTTACTGGCTACTTTGTTTTTGAGTGGATGCAAAAGTTCTGAAGAACGGTCTGCCCTTGCAACAGTCAGGCAATATGTAAAATTATGGAATGCACAGGATGCCGGGGGCGTTTTTGAAATTACCCATCAAAAGACCCGCACGATGGGCTATAAGAACCAACTTGACCTACAATTTGCCACTTATGATGTCCAGTTCAAGATCGAAGACCTTTCATTTGATAAAATCGAAAATGGTTATGCCTATTTACCATTTGTTGCCACGATGAAGAAATCGGACAGCTCTGATTTTCAAAATGTCCGCATAACAGGTACCTTTGTGCTTGCCAAGGAAAACGACGAGTGGAAGGTGCTGCAGATGATGGTGACCGATATGCAGAATATTGATTAATAGGGGGGGGATGATGCAGCCTACCAAAGATGATATTCGGGCACAAATGCCGCCATACGGGGCGGCTGTGACCACAGCGATCATTCTATCTGTGATCGGGTGGGTTGGATTGATCCTGCTTTTCCTGTTTACTGTCCCCACTTTAGGTCCACGCTGGTTATTATTCTTTCTTGTTACGCTCGCATTCAGCGGAATGGCGCTGCCTATAATTCACTACCTGCACCGCAGATTCCCGGGGAACCAGGTGACCAGCTCAGTGGTAATGATCCGTGAAGCGCTGCTGGTGGGGGCTTACGTGGATGTATTGTTATGGCTGCAATTTGGAAAAGTACTCAATTTTGCCCTGGCAATTCTTATTGCGGCTTGTTTAATCGCAATCGAATTCTTCCTTCGAATGCGCGAGAAAAATCGCTGGACACCTCCTCCTGCTGATAATGAATGAGCTGCGCCAAATCCCTTCAGTAGATACCCTTTTACGGACGGAAGAATTCGTACTACTGCGTCAAAATTATGGAGAAACATTGGTTCTCCATGGGCTTCGCCAGGTTCTGGATGATTATCGTAGAAACGCCAAGCTCGCAGGCAAATTTCCGCGGGCAGAGATTGCGATGAAAGTAGAAGTTCTACTCAGGCAAAAAACACAGTTTACCCTACTACCGATCATCAATGCTTCGGGAGTGATCCTGCATACGAACCTCGGCAGGGCGGTGCTTGCTAAATCAGCAGTTGATCATATTTTGGAGGCAAGCCGCGGATATTCAACTGTGGAGTTTGACCTGGAAACCGGAAGAAGAGGAAACCGGTCAACCCATGCGCATACCATGCTGACGGAATTGACCGGAGCTGAGGATGCGCTGGTCGTGAACAATAACGCTGCGGCTGTTCTGCTGGTTCTGACAGCCCTGGTGAAAAGAAAAAAGGTTGTCCTATCCAGGGGGCAGCTGGTAGAAATTGGCGGAGGATTCAGGGTCCCAGAGGTGATGCAAACCTCAGGGGCGAAACTTGTGGAAGTAGGAACCACCAACCGCGTGCGACTGGAAGATTACCGGGGAGCGTTGGAGCATGGCGCTGATGCTGTGATGCGAGCTCATCCCTCCAATTTTAAGGTTATCGGATTCACTGAGGAACCTGAGCTGGCTGAACTGGTGACACTTACGCACAGCTATAACGCCCTGTTCATCGATGATCTGGGCTCTGGTGCGTTGATTAACACCTCTGAATTTGGGATAGCGCGGGAACCGATGGTGCAGGATTCCATCAAAGCAGGTGCAGACATCGTTTGCATTTCCGGAGATAAACTGCTGGGCGGTCCACAAACGGGAATAATTCTCGGTAAGAAAGAATTGATCAGTAAGATCAAAAAACACCCTCTGGCAAGAGCGGTCAGGGCAGATAAGCTTTGCCTGGCAGCCCTGGAAGCAACACTTATCCATTACCTTAAAGGGGATGCGCTTGATCAGATTCCGACCTGGAAAATGATCTCTACGCCATTGGCTGAGATCAAAAAAAGGGCAGAGCACTGGAGGAAAAGCCTGGGTTGTGGTTCAGTTGAGAAGGACTTATCGACGATTGGCGGGGGAAGCCTGCCGGGGGAAACCCTGGACACTTATGTTCTGTCCATCACGGTAGAACAAGCGGATAAGATGTTGAAAGCTTTGCGGCAAAATACACCACCGATCATCGCGCGGGTTCAGCAGGATCGAATCTTGTTCGATCCGCGAACTGTATTGGAATCTGAGGAAGAAGCACTGTTGGCGGGGCTTAAGAGAATATTCAAAGGAGCGAAGGATGAAAGCTGATCTGGATAAGTTGATGAAGGAACAAAAAATCGATGCCCTGCTGGTGACGGGGAATGCCCAGCACAACCCGCCAATGGTCTATTTTTCAGGAGGCGGTCATATCAGTGACGCGCTCCTCATTAAAAAGTACAAACAAGAACCTGTGCTTTTTTTCCATCCGATGGAAAGGGATGAAGCAGCGCGAACTGGGCTGAAGACGATCAGCTATTCAAAGTACCTGCTAACCGATTTCCTCACAGACGCTAAAGGAAACCAGGTGGAAGCGATGGTGCTGCGGATGAAGAAAATGCTCACCGACCTGGGGCTTACTTCCGGCCGCATCGGGATTTACGGGGAACAGGAAGTTGGGTATTTCTACACCCTCATCGCCAGGCTGCAGCAGCTGATGCCCAAATTAATTTTCGAGGGTTTCGTCAAAGATGAAATCCTGCTCAACGCGCGGATGACCAAAGAACCTGATGAGGTTGAACGCATTCGTCAGATGGGCAAAGTGACAGTGGATGTGGTGGGAAAAACTGCGGAGTTTCTGACCAGTCACAAAAGCAAAAAGGGTGTGCTTGTTCATAAAGACGGCTATCCTGTGACCATCGGCGAGGTGAAGCGCAAGATCAACTTGTGGCTGGCGGAGCACGAAGCGGAGAATCCGGAAGGAACCATTTTTGCCATTGGCCGAGACGCAGGCGTACCGCATTCAACGGGAACTGCCAGCGATGTTTTGCGACTCGGACAAACAATCGTTTTCGACATTTACCCCTGTGAAGCAGGCGGCGGCTATTTTTACGATTTTACGCGCACCTGGTGCCTCGGCTATGCCCCGGATGCGGTACAGAAAATTTATGATGATGTGAAGAAGGTCTATGATATTGTTTACAGCGAATTGAAACTCAACGCGCCATTTATGGATTATCAAAAGCGCACCTGCGAGTTGTTTGAGCAAATGGGGCATCCCACCATCATGACCGACATGACCGTGGAACGCGGTTACTGTCACAGCCTTGGGCATGGCATTGGTTTGCAAGTGCACGAGAAACCCTGGTCCACCATGATCAACCCATCGCCTACCGACATCCTTGCGCCCAACTCGGTATTTACGCTGGAGCCCGGATTATATTACCCGGATGAAGGCATGGGGGTGCGCATTGAGGATTCACTCGTTGCCAAGGCTGATGGAACCTTTGAAATTCTGGCTGATTTTTCAAAAGACCTATTACTGCCGGTAAAATGAGGTCGATTCTCTGATATTATCAAGACAGTAATTGAGGCACTGGTGAGTAAAACGATACGAATACTAGGCATCGAATCTTCCTGTGATGAAACTGCCGCTGCAGTGGTGGAGAATGGCCGCGCGCTGCTTTCCAACGTGGTTGCCACCCAGATCGAACTGCACAAAAAATACGGCGGGGTCTTCCCGGAGGTGGCTTCACGCCAGCACATTCGCACAATTTATGCGGTAATTGATGAAGCCATGCAGCAAGCTCACCTCTCATTCTCTGATCTGGATGCTGTGGCAGTGACCCGCGGACCCGGGCTGGCAGGATCGCTGGTGGTGGGGATGAATGCCGCCAAGGGAATTGCCATGGGACGCAGCCTGCCCTTGATCGGAGTCAACCACCTTGAAGGGCATATCTATTCCTCATGGGTATATCCACAGGATACTGCCCAGCCACCGCCTGAACCTCAATTTCCACTTATGGTGCTGCTTGTTTCAGGCGGCCACACCGAGTTAAACCTGGTGAGAGACCACCTGAAGTATGAACGGCTGGGTGCCACGCTGGATGACGCGGCTGGTGAGGCTTTTGACAAGGTGGCGCGCCTGATCGGTCTGCCGTATCCGGGAGGGCCTTCTATTCAGAAGGCTGCCATGCTCGGCGATCCCAAAGCGTTCAATTTTCCGCGGGCAAAGCTGGATGGGACGTGGAATTTCTCATTCAGCGGGTTGAAGACCTCGGTGCTACGGGTTGTCAGAGGGCTTCAGGAAGAAAACCGTGTGTTGCCTGTGAATGACCTGGCAGCCAGTTTTCAGCTGGCAGCTGTGGACGCGTTGTTCACCAAGACCATCAAGGCAGCGAGGGAATTCGAGGTAAAGGAAATCGTCATTGCCGGAGGGGTATCTGCCAACCGGGCTTTACGGGAGGCTTTCCTTGGACAAGAGGAGTTCAAAGTTAATATTCCTCCATTATCGTTGTGCACAGATAACGCTGCGATGATCGCTGCTGCAGGACATTACCGGTTTATTAGTGGTCAGCGGGATGATTATTCATTGGATGTGTTACCAACCTGGCCATTAAGTTAATCATATTAAATTCGGAGGAGTGGAGATGGAAGGAAAACTAACCTGGAAAAACGGAATGGCTTTTACTGCGGTGACGGATTCCGGTTTCTCGATGACCCTGGACGCGTCAGTAGATCATGGCGGGGCAAATGAAGGACCCAGGCCGATGGAGTTGTTCCTGGTGGGATTAGGCGGCTGCACCGCGATGGATGTGATTTCCATTCTTCAGAAAAAAAGGCAGGAAGTAACCAATTTTGAGATCCTGCTGCATGGAGACCGAGCTGCAGAGCATCCAAAGGTATTTACAGAGATCACTGTGGAATTTGTGGTTACCGGAAAAAACATTGACCCTGAGGCAGTAAAGCGGGCGGTGGAATTGAGTGAAACAAAATATTGCTCCGCCAATGCAATGCTGAGCAAAACGGCGAAAATTCATACGATAGTGACTGTCAAAGAAGCATAATCAAAAAAGGAACTGGGATCCAGTTCCTTTTTTATTTACTTGTTATTAAGACCCCGGTAAACAGCATCAATTGCCTGGAGGGCAGTGAGGTTTCGCTGTGTCCAGCCAAACTTTAAATTCGCGGGATTATCAAAGAAAGAGCGAACTTCAGGGCTTTCATCCTTGCCGGTGAGGTGAAACCCATCAGGAGGAGGTGTAATTCCATTGTTTTCCAAGGGTGCCGTGGCTGCCCAAAAATTCCACAGGGGGATGTGGTAATCTGCGGCAATCTTGGCGACGATGGCATTAATTTGCCGCTCCTGGGTGGGAGTTTCAGCGCGGGTGGCGAGGATGGGTACGATATCCTGTGAGAGTACATAATCGACAATTTTCCTCATGTAAAAATCGTAGTTGGAAAGATCTCCTGCCCAGGATTCTTCCATGCTGATGATGGCGATGGAGGGATTGTAGACACGCAGCTCGCATTGCAACGGTGTTTCACCTTTTTTGCATTGATCAGGATTTGCCCACATCACATTTAAGACAGCGGCCACGTTCATGCCGCCTTTGACTGCCAGGCTTTCTCGCCACCAGGACCCTTTGAAATGGTCGATGGTTGGCTGAAGATACGCATATTGGTCACCCAAACGGTAATTGCCGCTATCGAACATCGCCAGATAATAGGTGGTGATATTCTGGCAATCACCGATCTTTGAAAAACGGTTGGGGTCATGCCCCAATGCCAGCCCGCGTTTGTATACTTCGATCATTTCCGGAGAGACGGTGGGGACGATGGGAAGTTCCTGCCAGCCGGGAATAGCAGTTGGGGTTGGGTTGGCAGTATTATTGGAAGGTGCAGCGGCAGCACTATCACTCGTAGATACTGGTGGAAGAGAGGTGGATTGGGTAGCAGTAACCGCCAGGATTGTGGTGCCTACTGCTTGGGTGGGAGCGACTGATGAACAAGCGGTAAGAATGAAAGCGAAGAATAGTGAAATGATTTTCTTTAGCATGAGTGTTTGTCGTAACCTTTTTTATTTTGCACCAGCGGTTATGATTGAATTTCCAGCTTTCTCGACAACGGCGGTGACTACTTTTCCAAATCGATTTAGTGTTCCAAAATAGGGTACTGAACCATTGTGCGCGACCCAGCCTTCGAGGTTGAAGGGTACTGCACTGTCAGCATCGATCCATTCACCATTATATTTGCGCGCAATGTGCACATGCGTGCCAGTAGCGGAGCCGCCTTCGCAGGATGGGTGACCGATCGGGTCACCGCGTTTAACCAGCACACCCGGACGCACCATTTCATTCGTGCCAAGGTGAAGGTAAAAGATGACCCAGCCGGTGCGTTCATCGCCGTCCTGGTCAAGGTCGAGGATGGCAATAGCAGGTTCGGTGCGTACGATCTGCCCATCAGCCACAGCTACCACATAATCCGCAGAGGGGCTGCAGCCGCTCACATTAGGACCAAAATCGAGAGCTGCGTAAGGTTCACCGGAACCCCAGGCGGCATGAGGACCGCCGGCGAAAGTCCATTTTTTTCCAGATTCAAACGGAAGGACAAGATCGGGCTGGGTCAGATTGCCGGGGATGTAAGACTTGGTCTCCTGCCAGGGATCACCGAAGTATTCTTTATAGACGGCAAAAAACCCATCGTCAAGAATTGCCAGGTTGTACCTGTCTTTAGGATACAGGTAAGCGTAATAATTCTGCAGTGCCACGGTTGCTGCATTCTGCCAGGGATCTGGAACGACCATTTCATTATCTGCGAGGGTGAAGCTTTCCAGGCGGCCATTACGCCAGCCGTAATATCCGTTGTTAAGCAGGTTGGCTGCCCAAACCAGCTGCAAGTAAAACCCCTTGTGGTACTGGTCTTCATATCCCAATGGATAAGTCTGCAACGTCTCATCAAGGATTGGCTGGCTTAATGCTCCAGCCTGGTATTCGGACAGGGCAAGGAGAACACGCGGGCTGATGGAGGCATTCTGCGCCACATAGTCGATGAGTTCCCCACCGCGGCGGTATTTCCCACCAGCCAGTTCGGAATAAGTTTTCAACCATCCCGGTTGAGAATCTACGAAGGAGGAAGTGTCAAATCCTAGCTGGGCGGGTCCGTTGACATAGAGGCTGTCGGGGATGATCTGGAACTGGCTGCCCCAAAGGGCTTTGTAATAAATGGGAATCTTCAGCACCAGCCCGGCAGTGAGGGTGGAGGATTTGGGGTTAAGCAGCGGATTGGCTTCATAGATTTCTTTGGCAGTGGTGTTGAAATGAGCTGCCAATACATTAACCGCATCCCCGGGCTGAACGGTATAGTCTACCAGCGTGGCAGGAGCGTAGACCGGACGGGCAGGGATTGGCGTTCGGGTGATCTCAGGCAGCACCGTTGGTGTGGCGTCTTCAATGGATGCCGGGGTTACCAGGGCTGATGGATTTGAGGTACATGATGACAGGAAAACGATACCCAGGACGAGGAAAAGGGCGGCTTTCTTTAGGGAGTTGGTATGTAAAGAGAATTCCCTTCTATTACTAACGCGTACGTTTGATGTCCCTTTTCGAACCATTGGCAGTTATTACCTCAGTGCCTTTGACCAATTCTCCTACGTAAGGTTGATCTCCTGCTGAAGCCACGTAACCGCTCATTGTAAATGGCAGCGGACCGCCTGCAAGAATCCACTCCCCATTAAATTTGCGTACTACATGGGTGTGGGTTCCTGTGGCAACACCGCCTTCGCAGGAGGGATGCCCAATTTTATCACCAGTCTCCACGCGTGTGCCAACAGCGATTCGTCCGCGGGTTTCGATGTGGAAATACATGATGTTCCAGCCAGTTTGCTCCAGCCCGTCGCCATCGAGGTCTTCCATCACCAGCCCCTCCTCGGAGCGAACAATGACACCGGGAGCCATAGCAGTGACCCACTCGTTGGATTCAACACAACCAGGTTCTTCTGACGGAGGAGCAAAATCGAGGGCGGCCAATGCACCATCAGGACCCCAGGCGGAGTGCGGACCGCCAGTGAATCCCCAGGTTACGCCGGGTTGGAAGGGCAATTCGAGGGCAGGCTGAGCGAGGTCAGCGGGGTAAAGCGGCTCTACCGACTGGGCACGCACCAGATAATCACCAAACATGCTTTTCATCAAGGAAGGGAAACTATTCGGGTTATTCACATCCAATGCGCCCGCCCATTCCAGCGGATCATACCATTGTGCAAAAAGGTATTGAATGGCAGCACTACCAGCATTCAACTTGGGATCGATGTGCTTGACTGTGCCGTCCTTGAATTTTAATTCAGTAAGGATGCCCGCCCGCCAGCCGTAATAGCCAATATTGAGCTGCTGAACCGCCCATGAGAGCTGGCGGTAAAGCAACCGTTCTTCAAGGCGGACCATTCCCATGGGGTATTCCACTTCAGCAAGGTTGGTGGGTTCATGCAGCACCCAATGCCCCTTATATTCCAGCAGCGCCATGAGCAGGAATGGATTGATGGAATTCTCCAATGCCACCCGGCGGATGATCTGAACACCGGTGAAGTTGCCGGTATTCATTTTTTCCACGTAGGTACTGAGATAGCCATTGGCATAAAGGATATAGTTTTCGTAATCAAAATTTACTGCGGAAGGTGAGTAGACGACTTCACTGTCGGGCATGAATGATTTGGAGGTGAAGACATTGTCAAGCACATCGGGGATGACCAACAGGATGTTGGGGCTGATCAACCCGGTCTCGGGGATCGCTTCACTGGAAGTGATTTTATCGGCAGTGACGCCAAAACGTCCGGTGATGGATGGAAGGGTATCTCCGGCTTGCGTGTAGTATAGTATGGGCGGTTTGGCAGTGGCACGCGGGTCTGGGGTGGAAGTAGGTCGCGGCGTGGCAGTGATATCGGGGACATCGGTGAAGGTGGGCAGCGACGTGGGCATTTGGGTGGCAGTCTCAGTGGGGGGCATGAGCGTGGCAGAAGGTATGCTAACCGGAGATGTGGGGGTGAACCACTGAGCGGTGGCTGTCATTTCCATGGGGCTCAGGTAGCTTTGGGAGCAGGCAAGCGAAGATCCAAGAAGCATGCTTAATCCCAAAAGGATCTGCAGACGCTTAACGTGCGATCTGGTTGTCATTGGTCCTTCCATCCCATGAATAAACGATAGCGCCATTGCGGGTGAGCGTACCTTCGTATTCCTCACCGGTGAGGGTGGGAATCCAACCGCTTAAAACGAATGGAAGGTTGCCGGAAGCAGGGATCCACTCGCCGTTGTACCTGCGGGCAAGATGAACATGGGTACCGTTGGAAACGCCGCCTTCGCAGGAAGCGTGCCCGATGCGGTCGCCTGCTTTGACGTAGGTACCGGCTTTCACGCGGTCACGGGTTTCGATGTGCATGTAAAGGATGGTCCATCCGGTTTGTTCCAGTCCATCACCGTTAAGGTCCTGGACCACCTCACCATTTTTAGAGCGGAGAATGAGCCCATCCGCTACAGCCGTGACCCATTCGTTCGAGGTGAAGCAGCCATAGGCGGTGCCTGGGGGAGCAAAATCGAGCGCTGCCCAGGCTGAACCATCGCTCCAGCCGGCATGCGGACCGCCGGTGAATGACCAGGCTATCCCTTGTTCGAAGGGCAGCTGTAATTCTGGTTGGGCGAGTCCATCCGGAAGGAGGGGATCGATGGCAAGGTCAAAGGGAATGACAAAGAGCGCGCAGTAGATAGCGTAAAGGCCGCTTTCGGAGACGGCCTGCTGCCAATTTGCCAGGTCGAGGAGGGATGCAAGCAGGTACTGGACGGCGACGGTTCCGGCATTGACTGTGGGTGAGAGCATGACCAAGCTGCCATCCTTGCAGATGACGTAACTGATAGCGCCGGCTTTCCAAGCGTAATAACCGTGATTCAAGGCGTTGGCAGCCCAGGTGAGCTGGCGATACAGCCCCTTATGGCTGGCTTCGACATAACCCAGGGGGTAGAGGAGGGTGGATTGATCGGGGTTGCCGCGCGTAACCCAGCCGGAACGCCACTCGAGCAGGGCTAACAGTAGGCGCGGGTTCACCGAGTATTCGGATGAAACGAGCTGGATGATCTCACTGCCCGTCAAAGAGTGACCATTCACATCATAGGAATAATCCGCCAGGTGCCCCCCCTGTTTTTTGATGAAGGAATCCAGGTCGAGAGTGGAGCTCATCGGTCCATAAACCAGTTCGGAATCGGGGATAATCTTGAAACTGGACGGGCTTGCGGAAGGTGACGGCGCGGGGATGGTGATGACCTGACCGATCTCAAGCCAGTTAGGGTTGATGTTGGGGTTGGCAACGATGAGGGTGTTCACGTCCAGGTTGTAGCGCTGGGCGATGAGTGAAAGGTAATCACCAGGCTGTACGATGTATTGATCGACATCGGTGCGAAGCTGGGCAAGCGGATGCGGCGCATCGGGGGTGGGTGTGAGGAACACATAACCTGGCGGGCGCTGGGTGGGCAGGGATATTGCAGTTGGTTCAGCTTCACTACCGAGCTGCGATGGGGATGCGGCATTGGAGTCCAGCAGCCAGGGGCGGGTGTTTGGCGCGGGCTGAATACAGCCGCTGAGCGTGAAGAGGAGGATTACAGCAGCTGCGCGTACAAAGAATTTCATTTCAAGCCCCTGGTAAGCAGGGTGTCGTCGAGCGGACCGCCGCCAAGGACATGAATGTGCAAGTGAAATACGGTTTGCCCGCCGCCTTCACCCGTGTTGATGACAGTGCGGTAGCCTTCGGGGATGCCGCCAATTTCAGCGGCTTTGCGGGCTTTCCTGAGGAGGCGCCCTGCCAGCGCATCATCTGCAGCGGTGAGATCGTTGAGAGACGTGAAGTGCCGACGTGGAATGATGAGCAGGTGCACCGGGGCAAACGCCTTAAGGGGTTTGATGATGATGCAGTCCTCGTCCTCATAATAACAGGTAGCGGGAGATTTCTTTTCAATGATGCTGCAGAAGATACAATTTTCCATATCAATAATTGGTTGCAATATTTGTACCCGTATTTCGGTGAATTAAACCACAGAATCGGTGAACCGGAGACACCTCTTGCCTTTTTGTAAGGATGAACGCTGCGGCTGCATGCTATAATGACGAAAGCGGCGATAACCCATGATGCCAACCGAGAATCCAAACAATTTCAGAGTTCAGCAGCGCTTGCTTGAGATCTGTCGGATCAGTTCGGCCAGCCTTGAATTTGAGCCATTGCTCAATGCACTGATCGATGCAGCTTCAGAATTGACCTGCAGCGAATGGTCGGTCATTCTTTCCGTCGAACCCGAAAAAGACCAATTAACTATCCTGGCATCTCCTTTTTATATGAAAGAGGGCCTGCAGCACACGGAGATCAGTAAAGGCAACAGTTTGGCAGGCAAGGCTATCCAGAATGCGCGCGCAGCATTTTACCCGGCGACGAAAACTGATCACCTGCCCTCCGCCAGCATCTGGGACAAATTTGCCAAGGTCACTTCAGTGCTGGCTGTTCCCATCCTTTACCATGGCGAAGTGCTGGGGGTCATCGAGTCCTTTAATAAGGCCAAGGATGGGGTCTATTCCGGCAAGGATATCGAAGTGCTGGAAACGCTGGCAGCCCAGGCAGCGGTGGCTATGCAAAACCAGCGATTGCTTGAAAAGAACGAGCAGTCATTGCACAAGATGCTTGAACTTGACCACATGAAGAGCGATTTCATCTCGATCGCTTCCCATGAATTGCGTACTCCACTGGGGTTGATCATCGGGCATGCCTCGTTCATCAGTGAATCCGCCACCGAAGCCCAAAAGGCTGACATTGAAGTGATTACCCGCAGTGCCTCGCGCATGCGCGACCTGATCGAGGATTTTGGAGACGTGGATACCATCACCTCCGGTATGAAAACACTCAAGCGCACGCGTGTGCTGTTTGATGTGCTGGTGCCTGCGGTTGTGAAGGCTTTCCAGCCGCTCGCCAATGAAGGCAAAGTGCGGCTGACGCAGGAGATCAAAGGGGCGAACCTGGCGGTGGAGGGCGACCCCGAGAAGCTGGAAATGGTGATCCGCAACCTGGTGAAGAACGCCGTCAATTTTACCAACCCGGGCGGGGTGGTGAAGGTGACCGCCGAGGAGGTGCCGGGGTTCATTAAGACCACCGTGCTGGATAACGGCATCGGCATCCCGGCGAGTGAGATGAAGAAGATCTTCAACCGCTTCTACCAGGTGGAAAAGCACCTGACGCGCAGACACGGCGGCATGGGGATTGGTCTTTCGGTGGCAAAGGAAATTGTGGAAGCGCACGGGGGCAAGATCACCGCGGAAAGCGTGGAGAACAAGGGCAGCCGGTTTACGGTGCTCATCCCGCTTAACGCGGCGCAGGCAAGCGCGGCGCAAAAAGTGTTTTTGGAATAATTAAGGTATAATAGCGTTCGTTCGGGGAGTGGCTCAGTCCGGCTAGAGCACTCGGTTCGGGACCGAGAGGTCGAAGGTTCAAATCCTTTCTCCCCGACAGGAAATCGCCAATATGGCGATTTTTGTATATTTACTGAGAGGTCGAAGGTTTCCGTCTGGACTCCAAAGAACGTCGCAAATCCTTTCTCCCCGACTTACGAAATCCATAAGGAGAGAGGTCGAAGGTTTGCCTTCTGCACTCCGCAAGCGTCGCAGCTCCTTTCTCCCCGACAGGAAATCGCCAATATGGCGATTTTTGAATATTTACTGAAAGGTCGAAGGTTTCCGTCTGGACTCCAAAGAACGTCGCAAATCCTTTCTCCCCGACTTACGAAATCCATAAGGAGAGAGGTCGAAGGTTTGCCTTCTGCACTCCGCAAGCGTCGCAGCTCCTTTCTCCCCGACCAGGTTAATAAGCTCAGTAATCTTGCTGGGCTTTTTTGTTTTATAAACTGAGAGGTCGAAGGTTTACTTTCACTCCTGTGCTTCGCACTGGTGTCATGAGTACTCCATAAACCTTCGCAGCACCTTTCGCCCAGACACACAACTGCCTAATAAGTGGTTTTTGTTGTGAAAAACCGTTGTTTTCCCCGCTATAATGAAAAATAACAAATGGAGGACCTATGCGCGCAATCGCAGTACTGGTGATCATGTGCTCCCTTCTGGCTGCCCTGCCAGCCCCGGTTCACGCGGATATTGCGCCGCCGGAGCAGCCGCCGGGCAGTAACCCGCAGCCGGGGGCGGAAACAACGCAGGTGCGCATGGTCTCCGAAACGGTGACGATGGATATCCTCTCCATGGTCCCGAGCGGCAGCCTCGGGCAGGCGCTGGTGACGGCCAGCTTTACCATGCGCAACCTGGGCAGCAGCGAGGAAAAGATGGCGGTTCGCTTCCCACTGGGGGTGGCAGATGAACGGAGCGGCAACGCGCGCATCAACGACTTCAGGGTGAAGGTTGACGGCAAAACCGCGGCGACGCAGGAGATCACCGGCAGCGACCCGTATTACGATTTCGGCACGGTGCCGTGGGTGGAATTCGATGCGGTTTTCCCGCCGGAAAAGGACGTGGTCATCCAGGTGAGCTACACGCTGGAGGCTGGCGGGGAGAGCCCATTTTCGCTCTTCAGCTATGTTTTCTCCACCGGCGCGGGTTGGAACGGAACGATTGGCAGCGCCACCCTCATAGTGCGCTTCCCATACGAGGTGAGCGAGTTGAACGTGCTGCCCAGTTACCGCGCGGATGAGCCGAACCTGGTGGAAGATCACCGGCTGAGCGCGTCAGAACTGAAGTGGACATGGACGGATTTTGAGCCGGACCGCGGCAATAATTTCGAGATCACGGTGGTGACGCCTTCGCTGTGGAAAAAGACGCGCGAATTGGAAGCCCAGCTGGCGAAAACCCCCAATGACGGTGAACGCTGGGGAATGCTGGGGAAGCTCTATAAGTCCTTTGCCTTCGACAGCCGGGGCAAGGGTTTCCGCTTTGGCAATATCAGCGGCGACAATGGCGCGATCGAATTGTACACACGAAGCCTGGCGGCATACGAGAAAGTGGTGGCACTCAAACCGTTGGACGCGCAATGGCACGCCGGTTTTGCCGACCTGCTGATCTACCACGCTTATTTTGCCGGTTTCGAGGGGATGAGTACCACAGCTGAGATGATCCGCGGACTCAATGAACTGGATACCGCGCTCAAACTGGCACCACAGGATGCCGTCGTACTGGCGGTCGCCGAGCAGAATGCCTGGTATGCAGGGGACGGCATGGTAAAAATAGGCGAAAAATATACCTTTCCATGGCTGACAGCTACCCCTGCGCCAACCGCCACGCAAATCGGTGCTGAGATAATCACAGCCACAGTTGAACCCCCTACTCCGGAGGCTACCGCCACCAGTCAACCGAAGGCGACTTTCACGCTGCCGGCAGCGCCAACTCAAACTGGCGGGAAAAAGCCCATCGCCTTATGCGGCAGCGTTATTTTTCTACCATTTTTGATTGGGGTGCTTACCCTCTCTCGAAGGAAATAAAAAACTCCCCGCGGTAAGGCGGGGAGTATCATTAGCCAACGATGATTAAAGACCTTTGAGAAGGTTGCCGAGGGCCAGCAGGATGAAGGCAACCACGACAATATACAGACCAAACTCAGCCAACCCAAAGAAGTTCAAAAGGGCAACGAGCATGCCTAAAACGCCGAGGAACATTGCGAACCAGAAAGTTACTGCTTTCGGGGGGGTCAGTTTCATTTCAATCTCCTTGATATAAATTGTTCTTTAATTATACAGGGTATGCTACACATTACAAGGGATACTGGAAAAAAAACATCCCCAGATTTTCTGTCTCTTATCCTCAAAATCGAAAAAACAAAGATAATTAAGTAATTATTTAATATAATGAAAATCCTATTGACAATAGTTGATATAGTTGCTATTATTATTTAGAAATATTTAAATAATGTTAATAACATTGTAATCAGGAGGATGGTATGAAGCAAACCTCATTTCCAATGAAACCGGATGGGCGCTTATCAGTTCGCTGCAACGCCGACCTTTCGATAGAAGGGATTGAAGCCTCAACGATGGTGGTCATTGTGGATAATGGCGCGGGGTTGAGAATGAAAGAAGAAAGCGGCATTTTCAGCCTATCAGCTGATTCAGACTGCCGGGTAATCCTGCCTTATGGGGTCACCGTGACTATAGAAAAAGCCAGCGGTGATGTATCGATCAAGAATCTGTCGCGGCGTTTGGTCATCGGACGTATCAGCGGAGACCTGCACATGGAAACGGTGGAAGGGGCTTCGGTGGAAAACATTGGCGGGGATTGCGTGATCCGCCAGGCAGCGGGTTCGGTGGAACTCAACCGCATCGGCGGTGACCTGCTGGCAGAAGTGACCGGTTCGATCATCGCTTCAGCGGTCGGCGGAGATGCCAGGGTGCAGGGAGCCACTGGATTGGTGGAGGTAAACGCCGGAGGCGATGTTGCGCTGAAATTTGTGGAACCCAAACTGCCGGAAGTGAAAGCAGTGGCTGGCGGGGATTTAAGAGTTCAGGTTCTTGCCTCTGCCAGCGGGATGCTGGACATGATTTCAGAGGGTGAGGATATCACCGTTCATGCCGGTGGGCAGGATTTTGAGAGTGAAGATCGCAGCGCATCGCTTCCCCTTGGAGAAGGCGGAGCAACGATAAAGCTGACTGCAGGCGGCGACCTGGAAGTGACGGACCGCGAAGAAAAAAAATGGGAGTTCGATGACGACCTGGATTCGATGGATGAGCACTGGCAAAATTTTGGTATTGAACTTGAGCAATCCATCCGCGAAGGATTGAAATCGGTATCTGAGACGGTGCGGCTGGCTACCGAGCATGCCAACCGGGCAGGGCAGATGGCAGAGGAAAAAGTGAACCGCGCGATGCGCCATCTGGAAGAACGCGGTGTGCCGGTTGGGCGGAAACGCAAGGTGATTGGGTTCAGCTTTGGCGATTCGGATATCCCCGCTGCTGCCAAACCAGCCAGGGCAACAGATGAAGAGCGTATGATCGTGCTGCGAATGCTGCAGGAGAAGAAGATCAGCGTGGAAGAAGCAGAAAAACTTTTAAACGCACTTGACCACTAAAAGGATTTCAGATGACAAAAGATGAAAGCAAGCTCGAGATCTTAAAAAAAGTTGAGGACGGCACTCTCTCCGTGGAGGAAGGGTCTGACCTTCTGGGAATCCTGGACGGCGCCGGGAAGGCAGCCGCAGAACCCGAAATTATCCGTGAACGATATGACGAGAATGCAAAACCTGTGGAAACTCCCAAGGTATCAGGCTGCTGGAAGGCGGCATGGAGCATGATCCTGCTCGGCGGAGCTGTGTTGACGGCATTTTCGGCGTTCTGGGTCTACCAGGGATATCAGAACAAAGGATTTGGCTGGGGCTTTTGGCTCTCGTGGATCCCGCTGGTGCTGGGCGTACTGATCATGATCGGCGGCTGGATCCTGTTGGAATCCCCATGGCTGCATGTACGCATTCACAGCAAGGAAGAGGGAAAGGATGTGAACATTGTTCTCAGCATGCCCATCCCGTTTGGGCTGGCGCGCTGGGTATTCAAGACTTTTGGATCTTTTATGCCGGAAGAAGTACACGATAAAGGAATCCCGGAAATGCTGGACGAGATCGAGAAAACATTGAAGCAGGGAGAGCCATTCCACGTTACGGTGGATGATAAGAAGGACGGCAGTCACGTCGAAGTAACAATGGCAAAATGACCAATTCACACAAACCCACTGGAAAACACCCCGGTGGTTTTTTTTCATTCTATAATCAAGGACATGAAAAAGTTGGTCATGATATTATTAGCAGCAGCACTATTGAGCGGGGGAATGTTTGCCCTAATCTCATTACCGATTCCAACAACAAATGAAGTAGTCCCATTTGATCTTGAGGATGGCTTGTCGGGAGTGATGACTGTGACGGGTCCAAAATTCCTGCGTCTTGGGGATAAAGCAACGCTCACGTTGGAAATTGCCTTTGATGACAGCCAGGGAGAAGCATCGTCTGTTAGCGAGAAGATAATCGCAAAATTGCAAAACTACCTGCTCGAGGTCAATCCCGATGGAGAAACCACAGCCGTTATCCCAGGCAATGGGACGGGGATTTTTAGATGGCGCTTGATCGCTCACAACGCTGAAAAAACAAAGGTGACTTTGTGGTGTTTTAAGAATAGTGCGGCGGGTCCGGAATTGCTCCTTTCGAAGGATATAGCGTTTGAGGTGAAAACGATCCTTGAAATGAAGTATCGTTTTGCCCGCTGGGTGTTGGGAGAGATAATGCTTCTTTCCCTTATCCTGGCTGGCTTAACCTGGTTCCGATTAAAACGGACTTGATTTTTATCAATGGGGGATTTTGGCAGATATGATAAAATTTGTCTGTTAACGTCTTTATTGTTATGGAGTTGAGCATGGCACATGAATGGTTGTATCTTGGGATTTTCTTAACGCTTGCCCTGGCAGTGCCTGCCCTCGCACTCATCATTGCCGGGTTATTATCTCCCAAAAAACCCAACAAAATCAAGAACTCCACGTACGAGTGCGGTATGGAAACCGTAGGACCTTCATGGATCCAGTTCAAGGTCCAATATTATATCTATGGGCTTGTTTTCCTGATCTTTGATGTTGAGACTGTGCTGCTATACCCTTGGGCGGTGGCATACAACCGGATAGGTCTTTTTGGTGCGATTGAAGCTGTGCTTTTTGTGTTGATTCTTACCGGTGGACTCTGGTATGTGTGGCGGAAAGGCGCCCTCGAATGGGCTTAGGAAATCCTGGAGAGCCTGATGTCATTCTTCGCTGATCCAATCCCCTATATCATCAATTGGCTTTCACAGACGATGACCGGCTGGGGCTGGTCACCGCAGCTTGTAATGGTTATCCTTTATGTGCTGGGAGCGCTGCTATTGACCGTAGGGGCGATGGTATTCACAACTCTGCTCATCTGGGCTGAGCGAAAGATTGGCGGGCGCTTCCAGGACCGCCCGGGACCCAATCGCGTGGGACCGTGGGGAATCTTCCAGACCATCGCAGATATGCTCAAGATCTTCACCAAGGAATTCATCACCCCTGCTGGGGCGGATAAGGTAACTTACAACCTTGCACCAGTTTTGGCGGTAGCAGCAGTACTTAGCGTGTGGGCGGTATTGCCTTTTTCCAAGACGGTATTTGGCAGCAACATTGGGGTAGGGTTGTTATTCCTCATCGCGGTTGGGGGTTTGGGCGAGGTCGCCATCATCCTGGCGGGTTTTGGATCGAACAACAAGTATGCTCTCCTGGGGGCTTTCCGTGCGGTTGCCCAGCTGTTGAGCTATGAAGTGCCAATGGTCATCGTATTGCTCATCCCGGTAATGCTCAGCGGTTCGATGGGATTGAATGATATCGTGGCTGCTCAGAAAATCCCGTTCATTGTTCTTGCTCCGGTTGCCGGTCTTGTCTTTTTTATTTCCTTGATCGCAGAGAACGGGCGTGCGCCTTTTGATTTGATTGAAGCAGATTCCGAGCTGGTAGCAGGATATAACATCGAATACTCTGGCTTGAAATTTGGTTTCTTTTTTGTAGCGGATTTTTTACACGCTTTCACTTCAGCTTTGATATTTTCAACTTTGTTTCTTGGTGGATGGCAAGGTCCGGGGGCAACCAGCATCCCGATCCTTGGGTTCATCTATCTGCTCATAAAAACCGCTGTGGTGTATTTTGTAATGCTGGCGCTGCGGTTCTCCTTGCCGCGCTTCCGCATTGACCAGATGATGAACCTTAATTGGAAGTTCATGACACCGCTAGCATTATTCACCTTCATGACCACGGCAGTGGTGAACAAACTGCTCCCAGCGGGTGAGAGCCTGCTGCGAATTGGCGGTTTACTGGCAGTGAATGTTGTCTTATGGCTGATTGCCAATTGGGCGATGTCCCGCTTCATGGTTCGCATCCCGCGTCCTGTGGTTAGTGGGCCACGCCCGGTGGCTGTTGGTGAAAAGAAACAAGCTCCAAAAGAAGAGGTTGCTTCATGAGTCCTCAGCAATGCTTTTTTATTATTACGGGGATAGTTATCCTCATCTCTGCGTTGATGACGGTCATCACTCACAAAATGATGCATTCAGCTTTATGGTTTGTGCTGACACTGCTGGGGGTGGCAGTTATCTACGCACTGCTGGAAGCCAGCTTTTTCGCCGTGGTTCAAGTGCTGGTTTACGTGGGCGCAATTGCGATATTAATCATTTTCTCGGTAATGCTCACGCGAAAAGCGATGGAAGATATTGGATCACAGGTAAACAAAACATGGATTTTCTCCCTAGTCATTGTAATTATCACTGCAATTGGCGGGTTCATGGCATTCCGCAGCTGGGGAGTGCTAAGTAAATTCCCAACTCCATTGATGGCAGAATACTACGATATTGGTGAACTGGGGATGGCTTTGATCGACCCGGAAAGATTCGCGCTGCCATTTGAGGTCACCTCGATACTTTTGCTTGCTGCCCTGGTGGGTGCCATTTATATTGCGTTCCAATGGAAAGAGGTGAAAAAGTGATCCCACTTTCCTGGTACGTTATCCTTTCCGGTTCGTTGTTCCTAATCGGATTGCTGGCAGTGCTCATCCGCAAGAATTCGATTGGTATTCTCATGGGGATCGAGTTGATCTTGAATGCGGCGAATATCAATCTGCTGGCGTTCTGGCGTTATCTGTATTCAGAAAGCGGGGATCACCGCGGGCAAATGTTCGTGATCGTTGTTTTTGTTGTGGCTGCTGCGGAGGCAGCGGTTGGGCTGGCAATGATCATTTCAGCATACCGGCGCAAGAATACGATTGTGGCAAATGATATCAGTGAGTTGAAAGGCTGATGGATTGAACACGCTCAACTATCCATTTATCATCTGGCTGTTGCCAGTTCCGCCGCTGCTGGCATTTGCTTTGATCGTCCTTCTCATAAATAAATCAAAAAAAGCAAGCCATTGGACGGCATTAGCCGGGGCGGGATTGTCCTTTGTCGGCGCGATGGTGGTATTCATCAAGGCAATCGGTACCAGTGCCCTGGCGGAAAATCCTATCGGCAGTATGTTCAACTGGCTTCCCACCGGCAATACCTGGCTTAAGATCGGAACGGTTGTGGATCCCCTTTCGGCGATCACCCTTTTCTTTGTCGCCTGGACGATCCTGATGATCTTTATCTACAGTGTTGGGTATCACAATTACGGGCAGCCGAAAGGTGAAAACGACCACCCCGGACTTCCTCCGCAGGGGGCAGAGGTCTCAGAGCATGGTCATACGCATCTGGTTCCTTCTATTGAGCCAATGTATTCGCGGTTTTTTGCCCTCATCAGCCTTTTTGCATTTGCCATGTACCTGCTGGTGGTGAGCGACAACCTGCTGACGCTTTATATCGGCTGGGAAGTTATGGGATTGTGTTCCTATCTCCTCATCGGGTTCTGGTATGCCAAAGATTCTGCACGAAAAGCAGCTGTGAAAGCCTTCATCACCACCCGCATTGGTGATGTGTTCATGCTGCTGGGCATTGCTGCCCTGTATTCGATCACCGGCACACTTAATTTCCACGAAATCTTTTCCAACCCTGCCATTATGAAGGGACTTACTGAGACCATCTCACCAGTGTTTGGGTTATCATGGGCAGGGTTGATCGGGTTACTCGTATTCATCGGGACAGTCGGAAAATCCGCGCAATTCCCGCTGCACGTCTGGCTGCCGGACGCGATGGAAGGTCCTACGCCGGTTTCGGCAATGATCCATGCCGCGACAATGGTCTCTGCGGGTGTCTACCTGTCTCTGCGGTTCTTCCCGCTCATCTCCGCGGGATGGCATCCGGGAGAAGCGCTTACCCCGACGATGACCGTGGTTGCAGTGATCGGTGCATTTACTGCATTGTTCGCGGCAACGATCGCAATCGCGCAGAACGATATCAAACGCGTGCTGGCTTATTCGACCATTTCGCAGCTTGGTTATATGGTTGCTGCCATTGGCATCGGCGCGTATACTGCTGCTGCTTTTCATCTTTTCACTCATGCATTCTTCAAAGCACTGCTATTCCTGGGTTCTGGCTCCGTCATTCACGGCATGGAACATGGAAGTTTGCACAGTGGAGAACACATTGATGCCCAGGATATGCGGAATATGGGCGGGTTGAGGAAGAAAATGCCAGTCACTTTTTGGACGTTCGTGGCTGGCGGGTTAGCCCTTTCAGGGTTCCCGCTGATCACAGCCGGATTCTGGTCAAAGGATGAAATCCTCAGCGGCGCTTTCAATTCAGCACACATGGCGATTTTTGCAGTACTGGCGATTTCAGCACTGCTGACCGCAATTTACACCGCGCGGCAATTGACGATGGTATTTCTCGGTTCGCCGCGTACACAATCTGCCAGCCATGCCAGTGAGAACAAACCCGTGATGACGGTGCCGCTGGCGGTTCTGGCTTTCTTTGCAATCTGCGCGGGCTGGGTTGGCATCCCGCATGAATTTCCACTGCTGGGCAAAATCAGCAGCGGCTGGCTGCAGGGTTTTCTCGGCTCCATGCTGCCTTTTGAGGCGGAAGCAACTGGTCATTCACTGATTCCGCTCATGACCTCCCTGGGGGTATCGCTGGGCGGATTATTGATTGGTTGGTTAATTTACAGGCGTTATAAAGAAGCGAATCAAGTTGATCCACTCCAGCGTGGACTTGGACCAGTGTTTTTACTGCTGAAAAATAAGTATTGGATTGACGAGTTTTATCGTTTTGCATTCATTCGTCCGGCGTACTGGTTTGCTGAAAAAGTATCCTACGAATTCATTGACAAGAAACTCATCGACGGGATTCTTCATGGATTTGCCCGTATTGGTTTATGGCTCGGAAAACTTCTGCGATTTGGTTTCGACTTGCCGGTTGTGAACGGCGCTGGTGATGGCATCGCTTCTAGCGCCAAGAAATCAGGGACTTTATTCAGCCGGCTGCAAAATGGCAAGGTTCAACATTACATGGGATTGGCTGTTCTGCTGCTGGTGATCACCGGGATTATCGTGATCTACCTGGCAGCTGCTTTCTAACAGGGATAAGATGGATTTTAACAATAGCGTTTTACTACTAATCACATTTATTCCACTGCTTGGCGGGGTGGTCATGCTTGCCCTGCCGGCTAAACGAATCCACCTGCTGCGCTGGTCTGCTTTTGTTATCAGCCTCATCCCCCTGGTGCTGACTGGATGGGCATGGTTTACCTTCGACCGCAATTCCGCACAAGCCTTTCAATTCCAGATTCAATTGAGCTGGTTTGACGCGATCCATTCCTCACTGCATTTTGGTATAGACGGCATCTCACTGGTGATGGTGCTGCTGACCACGCTGCTCACTCCCCTGGCAATTCTCACCGCCTTCAATATCAAGAATCATGTCAAAGCTTTCATGATCCTGTTCCTGATACTTGAAACCGGTATGCTTGGCGTATTTGTCAGCCTCGACCTGCTGCTGTTTTTCGTGTTCTGGGAAATTGGACTGGTGCCAATGTACTTCCTGATAAACCAATGGGGAGGGGAAAAACGCAATTACGCATCCCTCAAGTTCATCCTGTTCACGATGGGCGGATCACTCGGATTGCTGCTGGCTATCCAGATGATCGGGTTGATCAGCGGGACCTTTGACCTGCTAACCATCCTGCAATCCTGGCCGGTGATTTCCACGGCATCCGGTACACTTTTTGGGCTTCCCCTAGAAACCGTTAAAACGATCGCATTCTGGGCATTCGTGGTCGCGTTTGCCATCAAAGTGCCGGTTTGGCCTTTCCACACCTGGCTGCCGGATGCACACACTGAAGCTCCCACCGCAGGGTCTATGATCCTGGCAGGGGTGTTGTTGAAATTAGGCGCGTATGGATTCATTCGCTTAGTCCTGCCACTGTTCCCGGCTGAATCTCAAAGGTTCGCGTTATGGCTGGCTGTGTTGGCAGTTGCTGCAATCGTATTTGGTGCATTCTCGGCGACCGGGCAAAAAGATTTCAAACGCCTGGTGGCTTATTCCTCGATCAACCATATGGGATTTGTGGTGCTGGCAATCGCGGCGGCTGCTTATGTGGGCGGCACAGCTGATGAAGCCTTACGCCAGAGCGCGACCATCGCGGTCAACGGCGCGGTGCTGCAAATGTTCAACCATGGACTCAGCGCGGCGGGTATGTTCTTCCTGGTCGGGGTTCTTTACGACCGTGCCCATACACGCATGCTCGAGGATTTTGGCGGATTGTTTGCCATCATTCCGGTTTATGGGTCGATTTTATTATTCATGTCTATGGCATCCCTGGGGCTACCTGGCTTAAACGGTTTTGTTTCAGAATTCATGATCGTGCGGGGAACCTGGCCAATTTTGACTGTATATACTGCAATCAGCATGCTTGGGTTATTGTTTACCGGTGTCTACGTCTTAAAAGCAATCAAGCTGGTATTGCATGGACCTTTGAATGAAACATGGGCTGGAAAGATCTCTGAGATTTCCCTGCGGGAGATCCTGGTAGTCGTTCCATTGATTCTATTTATCCTCTCGATTGGCATTTGGCCCTCCTGGATCATGGAGGTTATCAATCGGGCAGTGATGGCATGGATGTGAGGAGCATGATGCAGATTCCCTGGCTGGCAATATTAATTCTCCTCCCCCTGGTTAGCGGGATCGTGCTGCTGGCAATTCCGGCTAAGAAACTTGGTCTTATCCGATGGATCAGCCTTGTTTCTGCTTTGATCACCTTCGGCATTTCCGCGCGAATATTCTTCGGTTATGACCACGTTACTGCCGGGTATCAATTCATCGAAAAAATGAACTGGCTCCCAGCACTGGGAATTTCATATCATGTCGGCGTTGATGGCATCAGTGTTGTCCTTGAGCTGATGGCAGGAATTGTTGTACTGGCAGGTGTACTGGTCACCTGGCAAACCAGTGAGCGGGCAAGGGAGTATTTTTCCTTCCTGATGTTCCTGGCTGCCAGTGTGTTTGGTGTATTTGCTTCCCTTGACCTTTTCCAATTATTTTTCTTCTTTGAGTTAGCAGTATTCCCAAAATACCTGATGATCGTGATGTGGGGCTCTCCGAAAACAAAAGAGTACGGCGGTATGAAGTTGACGCTGTATCTCTTCCTTGGTTCCGTCGTGGCACTCGTTGGGGTGCTGGCAGTCTATTTTCAGTCAGGTTTACACACCTTTGACCTGCTGGCACTTGAGAAGGCAGGATTCGGGCTTGAGTTTCAGCGTTTATGGTTCCCATTCATCTTCATCGGTTTTGGAATTCTGGGGGGCTTGTTCCCCTTCCACAGCTGGGCTCCGGATGGACACGTAGCCGCGCCGACGGCTGTATCCATGCTGCTGGCAGGGGTTGAAATGAAGGTTGGCGCTTTCGCCGCACTACGGGCTGGACTGATGCTGCTGCCAGATGGGATGCGCTTTTGGGCACCGCTGGTCATTGTCCTCGCAACAATCAACGTGGTCTACGGAGCGTTTATTGCGATGATCCAGAGCGACTTCAAATATGTTATTGGTTTCTCATCGGTTTCGCATATGGGGCTGGTCTTCATCGGATTTGCCACGCTTACCCCCGAGGGGTTGACCGGTGCTGGGATGCAAATGTTTTCCCATGGAATCATGACAGCACTATTTTTCTCAATTGTCGGCATGGTCTATGACCGCACCCACACCCGCAACCTTGCCGAACTTGGCGGTCTCTATAAATTCATGCCGATAGCGATGATCGGCTTCGTCGTAGGGGGTTTGGTATCGATGGGCATGCCGGGTTTCTCTGGATTTGTAGCTGAAATCCCGATCTACATTGGTGCGTGGAAAACATTCCCAGTTTCAGCGATTATCGCAGCCATTTCCATCGTGGTAACGGCAGCTTATATTTTGCTTGTGGTCAGAAGGGTGTTCTTTGGTGAAACCCCCGAAGCACTAAAGGCGGGAGTCCCTGATATAACACTGCGCGACAAACTAGTGGTGATTGGGCTTTCCCTGATCATGATCGCAATTGGAATATTCCCCTCGATTATCACCCCCACCATTCAAGCCGGAGTCAGGTATATTCTATCTTTACTGGGAGGTGCACTATGACCTTCCTGCAATCCAGTATGTTCCTGGCGATACTTCCTGAAGTGGGTATGCTAATTCTAGCAGGAGTGCTGCTGACCTTAAGCCTATTGAAAAATGAGCGCGTAAATTGCTGCCTGGGGCGGGTGACAGCAATTGGCAGCATATTGATCGTGGTTCTAGCCTTTGTATTTTCACGCCCAGGAAACGAGCCGATCTTCCTGTGGGGAGGAATGCTGCGATTGGACAGCGCAGGATTCCTGTTCAGGATCCTTTTCCTGGTTGGCGTGAGCCTGACCTCCATTTTTGCGGAAACAGAAGGATTGGTAAAGAATCGCCCTGAGTTCTATGCCATGCTTGTTTTTTCGGCAATTGGCATGTCCTTCATGGCATCCGCGGGCGACCTGATCCTGTTGTTTTTGGCGATTGAAACCGCCTCTATCCCCTTGTATGTACTTGCTGGTGTAAAAGTTGACAATGAACGTTCCGTTGAAGCCGGCATCAAGTATCTCCTTTTTGGCGGGCTGGCATCAGCCATCATGGTGTTTGGCTTCAGCATTTTATATGGAATGGGAGGAACGACGCGAATCGACCAGATTTATGCGGCTATTAAAGCGGCGAATGCGCCTGTAGCGGGGCTGGTCGGCGCAGTACTACTCGTCCTGGCGGGATTCACTTTTAAAATCAGTGCGGTTCCCTATCATTGGTGGGCTCCAGATGTTTATGAAGGAGCGCCAACACCTGTATCCGGTTTTCTTTCTACGGCTTCCAAAGCTGCTGGATTCGCGATCATGCTGCGGTTAATGACCATCCTGTTTGGGGCTGAGCACGCATTTATCTGGCAATTATTGATCGCTGTCATCGCGATTGCCAGCATGTTTGGCGGCAATCTTGTTGCCATCCCACAAAAGAATTTTAAACGGCTGCTGGCTTATTCCTCCATCGCGCAAGCCGGGTATATGCTGATCGGCGTTGCATCAGGATCCACTTTTGGATACACTGCGGTGGTTTATTACCTGATGGTGTACCTGCTGACCAACCTGATGCTTTTTGCTCTGATTGGATGGGTGGAAAGGTCAACCGGGAATTCGGATTTAGCTTCATTTGCCGGGCTGCAGAAACGCTCACCAATAGCTGCCCTGGCGATCATGATCGGATTATTATCGCTTGGCGGGATTCCACCTTTCGGCGGGTTCTTTGCAAAGCTGCTGGTCTTTGGAGCAGCCATGCAATCCAATTTGGCTTGGCTGGCAATCTTAGGAATTCTCAATTCAGTGATCAGTTTGTACTACTACCTTAGGGTTATGAAAGTCATGTATGTTGACCAGCCTGAAAATGAGGACAAGCTTGAGCAGGCATCAGTTGGATGGAAAGCAGCGCTCGCTATATGCGCCGCGGCAATCATCCTTCTTGGGGTGGTGCTTTCACCGTGGTTTGGAATTGCCTCTTTCGCAGCCGGCGGAATATAAAACCCCGTATGATATAATTTTCGATCATGACGGTGCCGGACAAAAACCCCTCTGCGAAACAAAACAACACCCGCAATATGGTGATCGCAGCGCTTACTGGTCAGGTGGGGGTGCTGACACTGATCATTATCCTGGCAGCAGTGTTTGGCGGGCTGGCATTGGATAATCATTTTGGGACCAAACCCTGGTTCACTATCGGGCTGCTGGTGGCCAGCATTCCGGTTTCGATATTTACAATGGTTTTCCTGGTAAAAAAGGCTGTTTCCCGAATTAAAACTTTAGGATCGGAAGTAAATCCTGGCAAGGAGGAAGGCATTGGAAAAAACCCGTAAGTGGCGCTGGGGAAAAAACCGCTGGATTATTCTGGGCTTGATCATTCTGAGCGTGATTGGCGTTCAGATTATCAAACCTGTCCAACCTCACATCCAGGTTGCCCCTGAAACATTAACCAATACATTATTCACATTACCGGTTCTCGGGGATTTTAAGATCACTAATTCCATGGTCGCGATGGTTTTAATGGATATTGTGATCATCGTGGTCGCTCTACTGGTGAAGCGAGGTGTGCAGAAAAATCCGCTTGCTCCCAAGGGAATTGCCGGGGCTTTTGAAATGCTGGTAGATTCACTGTACAACATGACCGAATCCACTGCCGGGAAGTATGCGAAAAAGATATTCCCATGGTTTGCTACCATCCTTATCCTTGTTCTTTTTGCTAACCTAATCAAGTTGATACCGGGGTTCGAAACTGTTGGACTGCTTGAGGAGTCTGCCCACGGTTATGAAATCCAAAGCCTGGGAGCGCACTGGTCAACCATTTTGAATACCAAGGCAGAGGAAGGCGGATATATATTAAAACCTTTTGCCCGTGCACTTTCAACTGATCTCAATTTCACGGCTGCATTGGCATTGATCGCAGTGGTGATGACCCAGGTAATTGGCGTGCAAGCGCAGGGTTTCCATTATTTTGGAAAATTCGTAAATACCAGCACCATGTTCAAAAAACCTTTCCTGGGATTCATGGATTTCCTGGTGGGGATTCTTGAAACAATCTCAGAGTTTGCAAAAATCCTCTCGTTTGCATTCAGGTTGTTTGGTAATATGTTCGCTGGCATGGTCTTGCTGGCATTGATCGGGGTAATGATTCCTGTTTTCATGCCATCGATGATCATGATGTTCGAGTTGTTCATCGGCGTTATCCAGGCGTTCGTGTTCGGGCTGCTCACTATGGTGTTCATGGCACAAGCCACCCAGGGACACGGCGGTGAAGAAGAGCACGCGTAATAATCCGTTATTAACCTTATTGAGGAGGATGTAATTATGACTGGTGACATCATTTTGGCAGCAAAATTCATTGGCGCAGGATTAGCAATGATCGGCGCAGCCGGCGCTGGTGTGGGTATTGGCTTAAGCGTCCAGGGAGCTCTTGGCGGGATGGCGCGTAATCCGGATACCTATGGCAACCTGTTTACAAACATGATCCTGGGGATCGCCTTCTCAGAAGCCATTGCTATTTACTGCCTGGTTATTGCATTCCTAATGCTGTTCGTGCTCTAATCCGGGGAAAAGGAGAACACCTTGGAAAAACTAGGACTTAATCTCGGATTCCTGATTGTCCAGATCCTCAATTTCGCCATCATCATGGTAGTTCTGGCAGCCTGGGTTTATAAACCTTTAATGAATATGCTGCAACAACGGCGTGAAAAAATCCAAAAAGGTCTTGAAGATGCCCAGGTGGCTGCTGATGCCAGGGCTAATGCTGAGAAGGATGCAGAAGCCCTGATGACCGAAACCCAGGGAAAAGCAGCGCAGATGATTCGTGAAGCAACCGAACGGGCAGAAAATGCAAACCGCGATGTCCGCTCTGCAGCCGAGGCTGAAATTGCCAACCTTCGCAAAGCCGCACTGGCTGAGATCGAATCTGAAAAAGAGCGGGCATTGAATGAATTGAGAGTGCATGTTTCAGCACTTGCCATCGCTGCAGCCCAGAAGATCGTGGGTGAATCACTGGATGAAAAACGGCAGCATGCCCTGGTGGATGAATTCTTTTCAGGTGTCAAAGCTGGCAAGGTAGTCATTTTGGAAGGCACCAAGCTGGAAGGGACTGAAGCGGAAGTTACCAGCGCATTGCCATTGACTGATGCAGAAAAGAAAACAGTCACCAATGATGTGATGAAGAAACTGGGCTCCGATGCGAAGGTATCCTTTGCAGTGGACCCGAACATCCTTGGCGGATTGATCCTGCGGGTCGGCGACCAGGTGATCGATGGGTCTGTTGTGAACCAGATGCAGAGCCTGCGCGAATCATTACGATAATTTACAAACAAAAGGGTTCATTACCTTGTTGTGGTGAACCCTTATTTATTTAAACTCATGACATCATCCAAATCACTTTCTGCATTACTGAAAGACCTTCCCATGGAACACGATGTTTCAGGAGGTGGTTCTAATTGCATTGTGTCAGGTATCTGTTTTGATTCGAGGGAAGTTGAACCAGGCCATTTGTTTGTGGCTTTTCCCGGCATCAACACGGATGGACATGATTATATTGGCAAGGCTGTAGCCAATGGCGCAGTGGCAGTGGTGGGGCAGCGCGAAATTCTTGATTGTGCCGTGCCATATATCAGGGTTAAGAATACGAGGGAAGCAATCGCTCACCTCGCTGCTGCTTTTTATGACCATCCAGCACGGAAATTGACTGTGATTGGCGTGACCGGGACTGATGGGAAAACAACCACGTCAAACCTGATTTACCAGATCCTGCTGGCAGCAGGAATCAAAGCCGGCTTGATCACAACGGTAAACGCAAAAATCGGCGATGAAACTGTAGATACCGGATTTCATGTAACTACACCTGAAGCCACTGAAATTCAGGAATATCTTTCAAGAATGGTGGCTGCAGGGTTAACCCACGTGGTACTGGAAACCACCTCGCACGGGCTTGCGCAGCACCGGGTGGATGGCTGCGAGTATGATATCGCAGTAGTGACCAATATTACCCATGAACACCTGGATTTCCATGGTTCTTATGAAGGTTACCTGGAAGCCAAAGGACGGTTGTTTAAGATGCTGGAAGAGACTGCAGCGAAACCGCAGGGGAATCCGCGCCTGGCGGTGTTAAACGCAGATGACCGATCTTACCAACCATTATGCGGTTTGATCCAATCGAGAAAAATATCCTATGGAATTGGAAATACAGCGGATCTCGTGGCTAAAGGGATCCAGCATTCCTCAAAGGGAATACGGTTTACCGTTCAGGGAAAATCAGTCGATCAAGTCCTTGAGTGTAATATTCCGGGGATGTTCAATGTGTCTAACTGCCTGGCAGCTTTTGGTGCAACTGTGGTCGGACTTGGGATCGACCCGGAAACAACGGCTCGTGGTATCAAAGCACTCGAGGGGGTTCCGGGCAGGATGGAAGTGATCGACCTGGGGCAGCCCTTCACTGCCATTGTGGATTTCGCACATACCCCAAATGCATTGAAGGTGGCAATTGAAACCGCACGTGAGATGACCAAAGGTAAGGTCATTACGGTATTTGGATCAGCCGGGTTGAGGGACCGGGAAAAACGGCGCATGATGGCAGACATCTCCGTGCGACTTGCTGATTTTTCTGTGTTGACGGCGGAAGATCCGCGAACTGAATCCCTTGATGAGATATTAGCAGAGATGGCTGACGCAGCCACACGGGCAGGCGGGGTGGAGGGGTCGAATTTCTTCCGGGTGCCCGACCGCGGTGATGCTATCCGAAAGGGATTATCACTCGCTAACCCTGGCGACCTGGTGATCGCGTGCGGGAAGGGGCACGAGCAATCAATGTGCTTTGGCACCACGGAATATCCGTGGGATGACAGGGTTGCTATGCGGGCAGCGTTGGGGGAGGTACTGGATCGATTGGAACCAGAGATGCCGCAATTACCCACTTCGAAAAAATAAACCCCGATCATCGGGGTCTATTTTGACTTAGTGATTTGAATTGTGTTCGCCGCCACCGTAGTTGTTTCGCGGTCGGCGATCATTGTTTGGACGGCGATCGCGACTGCCGCCTCTGCGGTCACCGCCACCAGAACGCGGTCTTCCACCGCTGCGTCCGCCTTTATCATGCTCAAGGGCTTCTTCAGGGGTCCAGCCTTCAAGGACAGCCTGGCGGGAGAGCCGGATCTTGCCGTTCTCGTCAATGGCGGTCACCATTACTGTTAATTCGTCGCCTAATTTAGCAACATCCTCGACCTTTTCAACGCGTTCAGTATCCAGCTGGGAGATGTGAACCATACCATCGATGCCGGGGAGAATCTGGACAAATGCGCCAAAATCAGCCACACGGACTACCTTGCCGGTGTAAATTTGACCAACGCGGGCAGATTCGGTAAGTGCGGAGATGCGGTCGCGCACAATGGCTTCATTCTTGCCATCGGTGGCAGCAATGTAGACGGTACCGTCGTCATCGATGTCGATCTTGGTGTTGGTTTCTTCCTGCAATGCGCGGATCATCTTTCCTCCCGGTCCGATGATAGCGCCAATCTTCTCCACTGGAACCTTCATGGTGGAAATGCGCGGGACGAAGGAGCGTAGTTCAGGGCGTGGTACCGGGATGACATCGAGCATCTTATCGAGGATGGAGAGGCGGGCATCATGAGCCTGTTTGAGCGCCTGGCGCATGATCTCGGCGGTAATCCCTTTGATCTTGATGTCCATTTGGAGAGCGGTGATGCCTCTGGTGGTGCCGGCGACTTTGAAATCCATATCGCCAAGATGGTCTTCAGCGCCCTGGATATCAGTGAGGACGACATAATTATCGCCTTCTTTGATGAGCCCCATGGCTACGCCGGCAACCGGGGCTTTGATAGGAACCCCCGTATCCATAAGCGCCAGGGTGGAACCACAAACAGACGCCATGGAGGAGGAACCGTTGGAGGCGAGCACCTCACTCACCAATCGAAGAGTATATGGAAATTCCGACTCATCCGGGATTACCGGCAGGAGCGCACGTTCAGCAAGGGCGCCGTGACCGATCTCGCGGCGGGATTGGCCGCCCAGACGTTTCACTTCGCCAGTTGAGTAGGGCGGAAAATTGTAGTGATGCATGTAGCGTTTGGAATCATTCGGTGCGAGCGTATCGATTTCCTGAGCTTCTTTTGGCGTACCCAGAGTAGCAAGGGTGAGCACCTGGGTTTCGCCACGAGTGAAAAGACCGGAGCCATGCGCACGCGGGCTGATGCCAACCTCGCACCAAATCGGGCGGATCTGGGTCAGGTCGCGGCCATCAGGACGCTTGTGCTGATCAAGGATGCGCGAACGGACGATGCGTTTGAGGACTTCTTCAAAAGCTTCCTTATATTTTGCAATTTCTTCTTCATCCTCAGGGTCGGTATATTCCACGATCACGGATTCGCGTAAGACATCCAGAGCATCCTGCAATTCATGTTTGGTGTGCGGCGCATCAAGAGCGTCATTGATATCTGCGGCTGCTCTGTTGAAGACCTTTTCCACCAAAGTTTCGTCCAATGTGTAAAGCTTTACTTCCCGCTTCGGTTTGCCAATCTCATTTGCCATTTGGATTTGAACTTCAACAATCGATTGTATTGCCTGGTGACCGAAGAGCAGGGCAGAGACCATGCTTTCTTCATCAATTTCATTCGAGCCGGATTCGACCATTAGAATGGCATCGGAAGTACCGGCGATGCGAAGATCGAGATCTGATTCGTCAATCTGGGCGTAAGTTGGATTAAGGATGAATTCGCCATTGACGCGACCGACACGGACTGCTCCAACCGGTCCACCCCAGGGGATATCCGAAATCATTAAGGAGGCTGAAGCAGCGTTGATCGCCAGAATATCCAGCGGGTTCTCAAGGTCGGCTGAAAGCGAGAACATGATGACCTGGACCTCGTTGCGGATCGCCTGGTTGAACAATGGGCGTAAGGGGCGATCTGTGAGCCGCGAGATGAGGATGGCATCGGTGCCGGGACGCCCCTCGCGGCGGAAGAACGAACCGGGGATACGCCCACCGGCGTACATTTTTTCTTCATACTCAACTGTGAGCGGGAAGAAATCCTGCCCGAGGCGTGGTTCATTGCCCATGGTGGCAGCGGCGAAAACTACGGTTTCGCCAAATTGGACTGTCACTGCGCCGCCGGCCTGGGCAGCGAGTTTGCCGGTTTCGAACGTCAAAGGACGCCCACCGACGGTGGTGATAAATTTCTTGCTTTCTGGTTTCATAATTACTCCCTTGTAAATATCCCGCCTGGTTAGGAACTGAAAAAAGCCGGGGACGTGAACGTCCTCACCATTTTTCAATACCCAACCGGCGGCTAATTCCGCGAAGGCGGCATTGTAAAACGAGTAGATGGTTTTGTTCTCCATCTACTCGTTTCAATTGATGCCTTACCGGGTGCGGATATTCAGTTTTTCGGTGATGGCAGTAAAGCGCGGGAAATCAGTCCGGCGCAGGTATGCCAATAACCGGCGTCGCTGACCAACCATTTTCAACAAACCACGGCGCGATGATTGATCTTTTTTATTATTGCGAAGGTGTTCGGTCAGTTGTTTGATCCTGGTGGTCAGCAGGGCGATCTGCACATCAGCTGAACCGGTATCAGAATCGTGGATATGGTACTCAGCGATCAATTTTTGTTTCTCTTCATTTGTTAAAGCCATGACAATTACTCCTAGTGAAATTTAACCGTCTCCATGCCCGCAGGGACCCCGCAAGCAGGTCTAGTCATGGGCGAAATTATACCAGAGGAAAGAAGAGATGAAAAGATTGAGGTTTTGGCGAGTTAAATGGAGCGTAAAAAGCTCCTGAGGGATTCCTGACCTTCTGGAGAAAAGATCGAGATATTGCGCCTGAGCATTCTGATCAACAGGGGATCTGGAGATTGTTTGAGGACTTGTTTGATGAAGAATAGTGTTTCTTTTTCAGATTTCTCGACCAGTTTTTCCAGAATGGATTCGAGGTAGGGAAGGTTCCTGGAATTCGATTCGGAGAGAATGGGCTGAAGGAATTTGAAGATGAGCGGCAGACTGGTGAGCGCGGCATCATCGAGCATTGACGTAAGACCAAGGACGGCGATGCGATGGTCCATTGCATTAGCTGAATCTATCCAAGTTTTTAGCATTTTTAACCAGGTTTCCGGAGATTCAGTGCGCAGGGTTTTTGTACCCAACTTAAAGATCCATACCAGGTCGTCGGAGTTCGTGGATTTTCCTGCCCATTCAGATATTCGATGAGTTACCTGATCAAAATATTGGGCGGGTAATGCTCCTAAAAGAGCGCAGGCTAATTGCCTTGGTTCAAGCTGGCTTCTGGCTGCCAGTAAATCGATTACAGGAAGGATTTTTTCCGGCTCGCTGGCTGCAACTTTAATAAAAGCGTTTTCCAATTCCCGGTTCATCAATGCGGGTGTGCGGTACGCAGGCAAATCTCCAGACTTTACAGAAAATGAACCTGATTGAAAGGTAAGGTCTGAATATGATTCGTAGAAATCTATTAGTTCCTGAACTAGCTTTTCAGGGTCATCGATCAATTTCACCAGCAAATTGATCTTCGCGCGTAATTTTGAAATCTCAATTGCTGGCATGATTGTTAGTAGGCTTTTGAAAAATACACTTTCTCATGGGCATTCTTGCCGCATACGATACATTTTCCATTGCCAGCTGGCTGATCCAGAGGGATGCAGCGGGTGGTTGCCTTGGTGTCTTCCTTGACTTTAGCTTCACAAGCGGGATCACCGCACCACCATGAAAATGCCCAACCATTTTCTACAATGGATTTGAGGTCTTCGTAGTCTTTAGGCTCATGGATATTGGCATCACGGAAAGCTACTGCACGGTTGTAAAGTGATATTTGAATTTCTGCGAGGAGATCAGTGACCTGTTTGTGAACCTGATCCATAGCGAGAAAGGATTTCCCCTCACGGCCGGGGATATCACGGCGCGCAGCCATTACCGAATTCTTTTCCACATCTTTTGGACCGACCTCAAGGCGAAGGGGAACGCCGCGCATTTCCCAATCGTTGAACTTGAACCCCGGGGTGACCTCGGTGCGGTCATCGACTTTCACGCGCAAGTCCGATAAGTCATTCTTGAGGGTTTCGACCATTGGCATCACCTTGCTGCGTTCCTCATCATTTTTATAGATGGGCACGACCACAACCTGGATTGGCGCAAGCCTCGGCGGAAGAATCAAGCCTTGATCGTCGCCGTGGGTCATAATGATAGCGCCGATAAAGCGAGTGGAAACTCCCCAAGATGTGGTCCAGCAGTATTGCATGGAATTGTTTTCGTCAGAATACTGAATGTCAAACGCTTTCGCGAAATTCTGCCCGAGCATATGGCTGGTGCCTGCCTGAAGAGCTTTGGTGTCTCCCATCATGGCTTCGATGGAATAGGAGTTGACCGCGCCGGCGAATTTCTCGGTGGCACTTTTTCGCCCGGGAATCACAGGGACGGCAGCGTCTTCGATTGCAAAACGGGTGTAAGTATCCAGCATGCGCATGGTTTCTTCGATGGCTTCTTTTTCAGTAGCGTGGGCGGTATGACCTTCCTGCCAGTAAAATTCGAGGGTGCGCAAGAAGAGGCGGGTGCGCATTTCCCAGCGAACCACATTTCCCCACTGGTTGATTAAGACCGGCAAGTCGCGGTAGCTTTTGATCCATTTGGAATACATGTAACCGATGATGGTTTCAGATGTCGGACGGACGACCAACGGTTCTTCCAATTTTTCACCGCCGCCGATGGTGACCACGGCAAGTTCCGGTGAAAATCCTTCTACATGCTCTTTTTCTTTTTCAAGGAAAGACATGGGAATGAACAGCGGGAATGCTGCATTCACGTGCCCGGTGGCTTTGAAGCGTTTGTCGAGCGCTTGTTGAATATTCTCCCATAAAGCCCAGCCATGAGGGCGAACGACCATGCATCCGCGAACCGGGGCGTAATCTGCCAGCTCTGCCCGCTGGATTACCTGGTTATACCATTCAGAATAGTTTTCCTTGCGTGTTGTTAGTTTTTCGATATTCATTTCCCATATCCTGCCAATCTAGGTGAATTCGCTTTTTCAGCGTTGGTTTGTCCAGTCACGTTCGTAGTTCTTTTTGAGTTTTTCAAGGATGGCTTTTTCGAGGTCGATTTCGCTCACGCTTGCCAATTGCAGCAAGTATAATGCGACATCGGCCAGTTCGGAGGCAAGTTCACCAGCATCTCTGACTGCTTCATCCCATTGGAAGTGCTCAAGCACTTCATTGGCTTCGAGGGATAAGGAAATCGCCAGGTTGCGCGGTGTTTGCGGTCTGGGGCTGTTTGGTGCATACCAGCCTTTGGAGGTGACAAATTCATTCATCATTGCAGTCAATTCACGGATTTCCATATTTCCTCATTCCTCAATGGCGCGGAGGGCGGCGAGGGCAGACTTTACCTGTTCCGGGTGCCAACCGGGCTCACTGCTCATTTTTTGAAGATGATCGTAAACCTCTGCCTGGCTGGCTTTATCAAGTGAGGCAAAGGTCAGGCGAATAACAGAGGCATCGCGCGAGAGAAGTTTATCCCAGGTATCTTCCAAAAAAAATTCATCCATTGATCATTAACCTTATCAAAAGCATCCCATGACGTCAAGCAAATGGGGAAGGGAAACAAAAAGCCGGACGGGGTTTTCCCGTCCAGCTTTGTTTATGGCTGGAATTACTCTTCTTTCTTTGCTTCGAGTTCCTTAGCACGGGCATCGATGATTCCCTGGGCGATGTGCGCCGGGACGACTTCGGTGTGATCGAATTCCATGGTGAACAAACCGCGGCCTCCGGTGATGGAACGCAGGGTGGTGGTATAGCGCAGCATTTCAGCTAAGGGAACGGTGGCGGTAACCACGGAATGACCATGTTCGGTCTCCATGCCCTGAATGCGGGCGCGGCGGGTATTGAGGTCACCCATCACGTCACCCATGTTTGCTTCAGGGACGGTGATGCGCACCATCATGATCGGTTCGCGCAGGACTGGGTTAGCCTCACGGACAGCAGCTTTGAAGGCTTCGCGTCCGGCAACCTCGAATGCAACCGGTTTGGAATCAACCGGGTGTTCCTTGCCATCGAATACGGAAACGGTGACTCCGGATACGGGGTATCCGGCGATGACGCCTTCCTTCATCACACTCTGGATGCCTTTTTGGATCGAGGAAGCATAGGTTTGTGAAACCGCGCCGCCAAAAACATCCCACGTAAAGTCAAAGTCTTTGTCGGTGATGGGAGCAACTTTGAGGTGAACTTCACCAAACTGACCAGAACCACCGGTTTGTTTCTTGTGGCGGTGCATGGCTGAGGCTGATTTGGTAATTGTCTCCTGGTAGGGGACCTTGGGCTCAACAACATTGATGCCAACCTGGAATTTGGATTCAGCACGGCGAATAGCGACATCGATGTGCTGGTCGCCCATACCCTGGAGAATGGTCTGCAGGGTGGTGCTGTCGTTGTACCAAGTGAGTGTCATATCCTCTTCACACAGGCGGTGCAAGGTGGAGGAAATCTTGGTGGAATCAGCCTGGGTTTTGGGGAAAAGGGCTACACGGTACAGTGCGTGTGGATATTCCGGGATGGGCAGGGTGAGTGGATGATTTTTATCGCAAAGCGTATTAGAGGTTGAGGTTTCAGTCAGCTTTGGGACCACGCAGATATCACCCGAGTGAACCACTTTCACCGGGAAGGACTCTTTTCCGCGCGGAATATTGACTGTACCGAGTCTTTCTTCATGTTCCTTGGTTTGATTCCACAAGCGGGAATCGGGAGTTAAAACCCCGGAATAGATGCGGAAGTAAGTCTGTTTTCCAACAAATGGATCGGCAGTGGTCTTCCATACATAGATTGCAAGAGGACCATCATCCTTGGCAGTTAAAGTTTCATCTCCATCTTTGCCCTTGGCAACCACAGCTGGTGCTTCAAGGGGTGAGGGCATCAGGTCGATCACAGCATCCAAAAGCTTGAGAGTGCCAAAACCGGTGGACCCGGCTGCGACGAGAACAGGTGCATAAGTGCAGGTTCGTACAACGCTCTTAAGCCCCTTGATCACTTCCTCGTCGGTAAGGGAGCCTGATTCCAGATATTTTTCGAGGAGGGTGTCATCCCCTTCAGCAGCAGCTTCAACAAGCTTGGTGCGGGCTTCTTCGGCAGCAGATTTGAATTCGGCAGGAATTTCGACTGCGGTTTTGCCATCGCCTTTGTAGGCTTTCATGGTCAGCAGGTCGATCACGCCCTGGAAAGCCTGTTTTTCACCCCATGGGAGTTGAACAGGGATGAGGCGGGTTTCTGAACCGGCGAACTCGGCGACAGAAGCGAGGGATTTTGCAAAATTCGCGTTGTCGCGGTCCATTTTATCGATGACAAGAAAACGTGGAAGCTTGAATTTATCTGCATACTGCCAGGCTAATTCGGTGCCCACTTCAAGACCATTGACAGCATCCACAAGGATGAGCGCTCCGTCGGCAACTCTCATGGAGGAGATTACTTCGCCGAGGAAATCGGTGTAACCGGGAGTATCCAGGAAATTGAGTTTGTGATCGCGGTATTCTACAGGGATGACAGAGGTGTATAACGAAATTGTGCGGCGAACTTCTTCTTCATCGAAATCGGAAACAGTTGTTCCATCCTCGATTTTTCCCATACGGGTGGTCGCGCCGGTAAAATGTAGAAAAGCCTCGCACAGGATAGTCTTGCCAGCACCTGAGTGGGATGCCAGAACAACGTTTCGAATTTTCTCGGTCGAATATTCTTTCATGAACGGAAGCCCTTCTCTAAACTTGATATGGTTGCAACCTTCCTATTTTAAAGTAAGAAGCGTTTATTGTCAAAGAAATATGGTTGTCTCCACATCTTTCTCAAATGGGAACTTTCACGGATGGAAATTCGTTGTATGATTGACTAAAAGGTTTGTATGAAAAAACCGAATAGTATTCTGTTTGCGCTGTTCGCTTTATTAACCCTATCTCTATCCTCTCCGGTCAGTATGGATGTTTTGGTATGGAATGGCCGCGAAATGACCTCAAGTAATGTAAAGATTTTTGATGTAGAGGCAGTTCCAGTTGCTTCTTCAATTCAATATCCAATCCAGGACTGCTATGATCTTCAAAACGAGCGGATGATGATTTACCGTTGCGATGAAAACAAAATTGGGGAACCCTGGGTCAGCCCTTCTGATTGGCAGGTAAAACAAGTTATCTATGCCGATCTGAATCGGGATGGCATGGAAGAATTCGGGCTTTTAGTATGGCGTCCATTCAAATCATGGCCGATTGACAGATTCCTGCCTAATCCCGGCAGGATTGCTGATTTCCACGATGATCAAAATCTAAGCTGCCATTTTATCCTGATTGGATGGGATGGAGAAAAATATCGCGAATTGTGGGCTGGTTCAGCCCTGGCTGACCCTATCTCCCACCTCCAGGCGGCTGATATTAACCAGGATGGTTATGACGAGCTGGTTGCCATTGAAGGAAAGTATGAGTCATCAGCAGATGGCAACCTGACGATTTGGAAATGGCAGGGGTTTGGATTTACGCTGTTGGATCGGATCGATGGCGTCTTTTCGAATTACACGCTCTATTCATCCGGAAAAAATGTGATCTTGGTACCTGGTTCCTAGGAGGATCTAATGAAAATAAATAGGAATTGGAAATGGTTGTCGTTGGTGCTGCTGTTGGCAATGGTTGGGTCAGCCTGTAATTTCTCAGGGCTGCTCTCAAAGATAAAAAGCCCGACTGTGACTGGAACCCCCGCTGCAGAAACGCAGGAAGTGAAACCTACACTTGTAACACAGGGTGTGGCGGGGATCGAAAATGTTCCTTTTGCACAATATTCAAAGGTACCCTATTCAATCCCTGATAAATTCACTGGAGGGTATACACTCCCACTCGACAAATCAAGTGTTGTGGGTTTTGATGCTGCAGAACTCACCCCAACCCAGATCGAAGCAATCCTGGCGAATGGATTTGTGGTGGTTCCACCTTCTGAAAACCCCAACCAAATGTTCATGGAATTCTATCAGGCGTATGAAACCTACCGTTATTCTTCAATCCCTGTATTCATTACGACAGATTCGATGTTCCATGTCTATCACCTGGTTTTCGATAAAATGTTGCGTGATCTGGAAACCACTTCATTCATTCCGATGCTGAAGGATCTTACTGCGACGATGGTGAATGCGAGCATGGATCAATACAATCAGCTAAAAGGTATAGAACTTGAAAAACTGGCTGGGCGCAACCTGGCGTTCTTTGCGGTGGCATCCAATTTGCTTGGGACTAATGTGACATTACCGGCTGATATCCAACAATTGGTAAACGAGGAACTGGCATTGATTAATGAACATACGCAAACCGCACCATCTCCGATATGGTATATGGGAGATGAGCCGAAAGATGAAGTATTGATTGAGGATTACAGTCAGTACACACCGCGCGGACATTACACGAGGAGCGAAGAGCTGCAGCAATACTTTAAAGCGATGATGTGGTATGGACGGATGACGTTCCGTCTAAAAAATGCAGCGGAAACAAAACGCGCTTTGCTGATGATCCAGGCACTGCGCTCCGCTCCGGCTGTTGGCGGTAAATCGGCTATCGAGCTGTGGAGCGGTATCTATGACCCAACCGTCTTCATTGTTGGAAAAGCCGATGACCTGTCCTTTAAAGAATATGGTGTTATCTCCGATCAGGTATATGGGGACAAACCAGCGTTGAACAAATTCGCTGATCCCGCATTACTTGAGCAGTTCACCTCCATTGCAAAAAAATTGCCCCCTCCCCAGGTCAATTCGATGTGGGTATGGATCTGGCAGGACCGCGAAGAAGCCACCCAGGGATTCAGATTGATGGGGCAGCGCTTTACCCTGGATGCCTATGTCTTCGGACAGGTGATGTGGCGCAAGGTAGGCACATTAGATCAACCCCGCGACCTGCCAAAAAGCCTTGATCTTCTCGCCGCGATGGGCTCTGATGAGGCTGCCAGGCTGCTGGTGGATATGGGCGAAAACAAGTACCTGAATTTTGATACGCAAAGTGCAAAGGTGAGAACTGAAGTGAGCTCACTTGGGCTGGATTCGTGGACACAGAACCTTTACTGGTCCTGGTTGTACGCCCTTCAACCGTTGTTTGCTGTAAAAGGGGAGCAGTACCCGGCATTCATGCGTACCCAGGCCTGGCTGCACAAGGATATGCAAACCGCTTTGGCTTCATGGACTGAGTTGAAACACGACACCATCCTTTATGCCAAACAGGTGATGGCAGAAATGGGCGGTGGACCGGACGGTGAGCCGCCAAAAGGTTACGTGGAACCCAACCCCGAAGCGTACGCGCGATTGCTCGCCCTAGCCCAGATGACCAAGTCTGGCTTGCAGGAGCGTGGTTTGTTGGATGATGTGACTGGTGGAAACCTGGATAATTTGATTGAATACCTGCAATTCCTGCTGGGAATCACTCAAAAGGAACTGAATGGGGAGAAACTCACGGATGATGAATACTGGCGCATCAGTTATTATGGCGGATGGCTGGAAGCCACGACCCTGGCAGCTGCAGATACTGACCCCAATGTCCCCAACTCGCGGGATTTAAACGATCAGAAATCGGCACTGGTGGCTGATGTGGCAACTGGTGTGGGCAGGGTGCTAGAGGAAGGGGTGGGTTACCCAACCTTGATCTATGTGGTTTCACCGGAAGCTCCGTTTCACCTGACTGTCGGCGCGGTCTACACCTACTACGAATTCCCGATGCCAGTGGATCAGCGCATGACCGATGAACAGTGGCGGACAATGATCGAAAGCGGCAACACACCGGATGCACCGGAATGGACCTCAACATTCATCATAAAATAGTAAGAAAAAACCATTTCTTGACAGGAGCGCTCACTCTGGCGCTCCTGTTGATTAGTGCCTGCCAGCCGCAGCAAAACTATTCGATCACGTTCGGCGGGGATATCATACTGGGAAGGGCTGGAAAACCGATCGCAGCAGACTGGCAACAGCTTGACCTTCGACTTCCCGCAGGATTTTCAACGAATTATTATGCAGCGGCACTTGAATCCCCATTAACCTCCCAATCGATCTCCGAATTACCAACTGGTTTAGGTGAGATGAATTTATGCGCCAGCAGTGAGGAATTATCCATCCTGACTGCCTCTTCAATTGACCTGGTTACCTTTATGAATAATCATCAGGATGATTGCCAATTGAATGGTGCAGCAGGAACCCAAAAACTACTCGCAGAAAACGGGTTTGCTCTGTTTGAGAAAAACCAAGAGGTCTGGATCGGCCATGTTTCGAATTCAAAGTTAGCCATTATTGCAGTTGAGGACGTGACCACACTTGTAGATGAAAACGCACTAGTTCTCAGTATCCAGAAAGAAAAACAAGCGGGTAATTTGGTTGTCGTTTCAGTTCATTGGGGGAATGAATACCAGGCAGGACCAAATGAGCGGCAGATTGCACTGGCACAGAAATGGGCGGACGCGGGAGCAGATGTGATCTGGGGACATCATCCGCATGTACTGCAACGGATAGATTGGTTGACCTCAACCAAAGATGGGCACGATGCACTCGTGATGTACAGCCTGGGGAACCTGGTGGCGGATCAGTTGATGCTGTTGGATGCGCAGCGTACAGCCCTCATCAGACTGGATATCGTCAATAGCCGGATCAAAAAAGTCACTTTGCTTCCCGCCATGTTCGATTGGGATACCGGGCGATTGAAATTTGATCTTGATGACGAGACCAGAGATAAAATCCTTAACCGCCTGGATTTGAAACCTAACCAACCCATCGAAGTGGATGTCTATTCAGGTGTGAATTAAGAAATTGGAAGCTGCTTTTCCATCCGCCAGGATGGTTCTTCGATGGTTTTCCAATCACCCTGGTCATCCGGGAAGGTCCAAATGCCTGGTTCCTCGGCAACAATCTTAAATCCCAGCCGGTGATATAAGCGGATGGCAGCAAGGTTGTCACGGGCTACATTCAAGGTCAACCTTGTATATCCCCGGTCGATGAGATAGGTCTCGAGGACGCTCATCAGCCTGGTGCCGATGCCGAAATTGCGATATTGGGGACGGATGCGGAATGAATAGAGATAGGCCCGGTTCCAGCCATCAGCCAGTTCGAGCCGGTCGCTGCGCATTTGCAGGAAAACCTGCCCAATCATATATTCGAAATCATTTACAACGACCCAGGCTTTTGAAATCCCTTTTTGCGTTTTCTCAAAAAGATCAGCAAATACTCTTCGGAAGTGCTTGAATTCCCCCTCCCACTCGAGTGCAATCAAATCACTTTTTAATAACGGTCGGATATGGATGTTTTCCACGCCATTAATATGAGCAATCGAGAAAGTGGTGACCGGCTGCATCCAGATCAATCCTGTTGAATCAAATATGCAAGGAGTTGTTTTTCTTCATCAACCGTCGAAATTGTTCCATCCAGATATGCTGCCCGTAAAGTATTCAGGATCTGTTTGTATCGGGGGCCGGGCAGGATGCCGGCATTGCGCAGGTCATCTCCTGTGGTGACCGGTTGAATATTCTTCCATTTTTGTTGATAATCACTGATCAGTTTTTGGATGCTTTTATCCTGGATGAGGACATAAGCAGCATATAGACTGACAGGAGGAACTGAGTCTAACAGAGTGCAAAATTCACTGGGTTTTCGACCGATCAGCCCACGCAGCAGCGGCAGGACGCGCGCAGTTTCGCGAATACAGGATGCCAATGGCGCAGGAAATTTCAGACGCTGACTAACCCCGCTCACGGAATTAGGAGGTAAACTGCCTATCCATACAATCCAACCCAGGGCATGCCTGGTTGGAACATTGCCAACGGCTTTTGGAAGGTTCCACATCTCTTCAGGTTTTTCAAATAAAACTTTCGTTAATGGTCCAGCTTGTGTGGCTTCCCATTGGAGTGCCGGATGGATGAGTGACAGGAGGTCCAGCTCTACCAGCCTTTTAAGGACCGCCTGTGGGGAAGGTTCTTTGAAAGTCAGATCAAATTCGTGCCGAAGCCGATCGCCGCTGACTTGGCGCAACATCGTCCGAGCCTCATTCATTAACTGCAGCGTACGTTCTTCAATTTTAAAGGCAAAGCGCTGTTCAAACCGGACTGCGCGCAGCATTCGGGTGGGGTCATCCACAAATGACAATGAATGAAGCACGCGGATCTTTTTTTGTTGTAAATCTGCCAAACCGCCGAAATGGTCAATCAGTTCACCATAATGAGATCCATCCAATCGCAGCGCCAGCGTATTGATCGTGAAGTCACGCCTGTGAAGGTCAAGTTTGATGCTTGAATTTTCCACGGTCGGCATTGCGGACGGGTGCTCGTAGAATTCGGTACGGGCGCTGATGAGATCAAGGAATTCCGGTAGCTCCTCAGCATCAGAAAGGGAAATTGCCAATTCGTGGGCAAGGTTTAGACGAATATCCTTGATCTGCCATTTCGCAGTGCCAAACCGATGATGGCTGATAATCCTTCCCCCAAATTTTTGGACGAGCGCATTGGCAACGCCAATTGCGTCGCCTTCAACAACAATATCCAGGTCTCTACAGGACCGCCCCAGCAACATATCCCGAACTACTCCGCCAACAAGGTAGATTGGCAGGTGTTTTTTGTTTGCGACCATAATAACCTGTTGTAAAACCGCCAGCAACGCAGGTGGAATGGCTTGTTCAAGAGTATCCGAATAGCGGTCATCACTCACTTTTTTAGGAGAAAGCTTTTGTAGATTTTTTAACAGGTCAGTACGTGTGACAATTCCAATGACCGACTTGCGCTCTGTATCCACGACTGGGATCTGACCCCAACCTGTATTTGCCATCAATTCCTGGACTTCATCCAGGGTCTGATCGGGGGTGAGGGTGACGCTGCCTGCTTCCATCAGGGAGCCCGCGGTGAGTTCGAGTTTATGGCTGGACGCTTTATCAACAGCGCGGCGAGTAAGCAATCCGACCACTGCGGATCCTTCGACCACCGGGTACCCTTCATAACCATAACGACTCATCAAGTTCACAGCTTCTTTGATGGAAGTATCTTTGGTTATTAGTAATGGCTTTTTGGACATTATCCTGGCTACAGTAAGCGAGGGTTTGATACTGCCGTGAAGGCATTGGAGGATCAGCTCTGAGGCATCCTTCAGGGGATCCTCTGATTTAAGTTTCTCATCATCCGCATTGATCAAGGCTGCAGCTGCACGTGGATGACCCCCTCCACCGAAAAGCGAAGCAACCTGGCTCACATCCACATCGTCTGTGGTTGACCTGGCAACCAACCGAAGTCCTTCTTTATTACGCACCAGAAGAAATAGCGCATCCGGGTCCATCAGGTCGCGAAGTTTGTGGGCGATACTGGATATTTCTTCATCCAACGAAAGATCGGTGGCAGATGAAAGGAGAATTTTCTTGCCATTAATCGAAAAAATGTGAGAATTTTTGATCAGTTCATCCGTTAATACCATCTGGGCTTCAGATAGTGGAGGGTTGAGATAATCATTCAGGAATTGCAGGTTTGCTCCATTTTCGACCAGGTATGCGGCAGCGTAAATATCCTTGGTCGAGGTCGATGCGTAGGTGAGCGAACCTGTGTCCTCATGGATGCCTAAAAGCATGACTGTGGCTTCCAGCGGGGATATTCGGATTCCTTTTTCTTTAATCAAATGAACAAGAATCGTGGTGGTAGCGCCAAGTTTCTCGATCTTTTTCTTCCATGTCTCTGGAACATCGGGTTTGCTAACATGATGATCGATGATCAGCACCGGGGTATCTCGTTTGAAATTTCTAAGCGTCACCAGGGACTGGGTGTCTACCAAAACGATCGACTCAATTGGCTCACCAGGAAGTTCCTCAGTATCAACCAGCTTAAGCTCTTGCTTGTACAGGTTCAAGAATTTACGTACATTCTGATTTTGGCGGCGCGGCAGGACAGGAAGATGGGAATCAAAAAGAATCCGGGCTGCAATTAGACCACCCAGGGCATCGAAATCTACCTGTTCATGGGTTAAAATCAACTCCATATTGTGATTGTAACATTAAGGGTATAGTGATTTTATAAGTGAAAGAGGATCTCTTTTATGGCTGAAGAGAAAGTATTACTGGCAGTATTGGCACATCCTGATGATGAAACCTTTGGAACAGGCGGTACACTTGCCCATTATGCCCGCCAGGGAGTGAAAGTTTACCTGGTATGTGCAACACGCGGCGAAGTGGGAGAAGTTGAACCGGAAATGCTTGAGGGGTATGCAAGTGTGGCTGAATTGCGGGAAAATGAGTTACGCTGCGCAGCGCAAACGCTGGGATTAACGAAGGTTTTTTTCCTGGATTACAGGGATTCGGGTATGCCGGGATCGATTGACAACACCCATCCCAGAGCATTGTTTGCTGCAGATATTAACAAAGTTACTGCAGACATAGTTCGATATATCCGCATGTTAAAACCACAGGTGGTGATTACCTTTGATCCGATAGGCGGATACCGCCATCCTGACCATATTGCAATACAGAAGGCAACCGAGAAAGCCTTTTATGCTGCCGGAGACAGTAATTTTGCAGCCGATGACTTGCCGCCATTTGCTCCGCGCAAATTGTATTTCCATACATTTCCAAGAGGATTCCTGCGTCTATCCGTGTTCATGATGCGCCTGGTGGGAAAGGATCCCCGCAAGTTTGGGAAAAATGGCGATATCGACCTGCAATCGATTGCTGAAGTGAACTTCCCGATCAACGCTATGGTGGATTACCGTGAAGTGGCCGATATCCGCGATAAGGCTTCAGCCTGCCATGCCAGCCAGGGCGGTGCAAGAATTACAGGGGGTGTGATGGGTTTGTTCCGCAAAATCTTTGGTATCAGTGATCAGTACATGCGGGCATTTCCCCTGCCGGAACGGAAAAAAGAAAAAGATCTATTTGAGGGAATTTAAACCAAAAGAAGTCCACAAGGACTTCTTTTTTGTAAGTATACGATTGGTTATAACCTGATGATCGCACCGCAAAAATCACACTTGATGGTGTCTTGCCCGCGCAAGACGGGTTTGGTGATGGCACCGCCGCAATTGGGGCACTTGGTCGGGGCAGAACGGGCTTTTTCCACGGCTGCGGTATCAACCGCGATTGCCCTTTCATTGTTAATATCCCCGCTCTTCACCCGGTTGATGTACTGCTGCCAGAGGTTGCAATCCTGCCCATCCAGGTGCAGCTTGACTTCGCGGGCAAATGAGCCGCTGGGAAGCTGGAATTCAAGCCAGTCCTCATTCTTGAACACCCCTTGTTTGGTGGCTTTAATACTGTCGATGGATACGACCGGTGTTTCGAATTGAAGCTGCTGGATTTTTTCTCTTTCTGTGGTTACGAAGAGGACTTTCTTTTTCGCAATTTCCTGGCGCTGCTCGAAAATCAGGCGCTGGTCGGTGAGGAATAGAATACCTTCCGAATCCTCCTTATCCTCCTTGTTATCCCGTGTCCAGACTGCTTTCACTGTGGCAAAAACCGATTCGCCAGGGAGGAAACCAAAACTGGCAGACTCGCTATGATCAAGAGCTTTCTCGATAAAATCAACCTGACGTGAAGTCTTGTTAAATTCCTCTTTCAGGCTATTGAAAATTTCTTCCAATGCATCTTCAGCAGCAGCTGCCTTTGTTTTGAAAGAGTCTACTTCGTTCATCAATGTCTTCACTATCGTGGCAGAGGTAGATCCCAGGCTGAGGGCGGCAACCCTGGATTCCAGGGGACGGAGTTGAGCTTGCAGGCTGGCTGCCTGGATTGAAATTTGACTCTGGACCTGTCCGCGTTTGAGCGCCCATTGTTTTTGGAACTCGACTGCTGCAGACTCGAGCGCTTTATTGAATGCATATTTTCGCTCGCGGATTTTTTGGATACGCATTGGGAGGTTGGCAATCTTGGTTTCCAGTTCGGCTGCCTCATCTCGGACCGCTGAAAAACTGACCTTTTTGATCAAATCTGTGAAATCTCTACGCACGGACTCAATATCGCGTTTAATTTGGTCGATTGCACTGCTATCAGAAGGCTGCACGGGATACTCCTTTTGATGAAGAATTACTCAAGTTTCTTTTTTTCCACTTCCAATTCGCCTAATTCTCCTGTGGCAACAAAAACGGTTCTTTCGCAAATGTTGCTAACGCGATCTGCCATGCGCTCAAGATTATGAGCGACCCACATGAAAAGATTGACCGAGTCAATGATCTTGGCTTCCTTTACCATTTCCTGTACAACAGCCCTCTGAACTTTTTTATAAAGCTCATCGATTTTGTCATCTTCTGCAGGAATCTTTCTGGCAGTTAATGGATCTTCGTTGATGAATGCAGTGAGCGCACGGTGGAACATATCAACCGCCAAGTTGGCCATTTCCTCGATTTCCCTCAAGGGCAGCGGGATATCCATATCACCAAGTTTGACTACCACTTTGGCAATCCCTTTGGCATAATCTCCCATGCGTTCGATCTCGGCTGAAATTTCCAGTAAGGCTGCAAGCAGGCGGAGATCGTGCGCCAACGGCTGCTGGGTGGCAATGAGGATAAGGATTGAGTTTTCAATGGCATACCTTTTTTCATTGATAACCACATCGGCATTATAGATGGCTTTAGCACCCTCAATGTCTTTCTTTTTTAAACATTCGATGGATTTTAAGGTCGCCTGTTCGACCATGCTGCCCATTGTGAGCAGTTCGTCCTGTACCTGGTGAATGTGTAAAAGTAAATTATCTCGCGACATTTGTTACCCCTTCTGATTATCCAAATCGACCTGAGATGTAATCTTCTGTAGATTTATTTTGAGGCCGGGTAAATACCTGGCTTGTTTCACCGTATTCCACCATCATGCCCGCGCGGTCGGCGTCCATCGTGAAGTAAGCTGTGAAATCTGACGCACGACCAGCCTGCTGCATGTTGTGAGTCACGATGATTATTGTATAACTATTTGATAATTCTCGCATTAAATCTTCAATTTTCAAGGTGGCAATTGGATCCAATGCAGAGCAGGGTTCATCCATCAGGATGATATCTGGGGTGACAGCCAATGCTCGGGCGATGCAAAGACGCTGTTGTTGACCACCAGAAAGGGATAAGGCTGATTTATGAAGTTGGTCTTTCACTTCGTCCCATAGAGCGGCTTTTTTCAGGCTATCTTCTACCAGGTCTGAGAGGTTGCCGGAATAATGGTTAATCTTTGCTCCCCAGGCGACATTATCATAGATGGATTTAGGGAAGGGGTTTGGTTTTTGAAAAACCATACCAATACGCTGCCGCACGAGCACGGGGTCTACGTCTTTGTCGTATAAGTTCTTTCCCTGGAAAAGTACTTCACCGGTGGCATGGGCTGATGGGATAAAATCGTTCATGCGATTGAATGCGCGGAGGACCGTGCTTTTCCCGCATCCTGATGGCCCAATGATCGATGTGATCCGTTTGGGTTCAATCTGCAAGTTCACATGCTTGACAGCACGAAAATCACCGTAAAAAATATCCAATTCTTTGGTCTCAATTGCCCATTGTTTTTCCATACAAATTTCCTAAACCTTTTTTTGAATTCGATTGCGCCACATGATGGCAGCTGAGTTTAATGATAATAACAAAATTAATAGAACAAGTATAGCAGCAGCCGCAGCATTTCGGTATTCAGCTTGCGGTCGGGTTGTCCAATTGTAAATTTGGATTGGTAAGGCTGTAAAGTTGGAAAACACACTGGTTGGATTTTTTGTGATAAAGGTAGCGGCTCCTACAATGATCAAAGGGGCGGTTTCACCCAAGCCTCTGGAAATTGCCAGGATACTGCCGGTTAAGATCCCAGGCAACGCCGATGGAAGAACATGGTGCCATACCGTCTGCCATTTGGTGGCTCCCAGCCCATAACTTGCCAACCGAAGCGAATTTGGGACTGCCCGGATGGCTTCCTGCGAGTTGGTAATGAGGATCGGCAGGATGAGCAGTGCCATCGTTAACCCTGCAGAAAGGACGGTACGGCCATTGGCGGCTTGGGAACCAAACAGGTTGCCGCTGGTGATCGGTCCAAGCGCTCTGACGAAAATCGCCAATCCCAATACCCCATAAAGAATGGACGGGACCCCAGCCAGGTTGTCGATGTTTGTTTGGATTACCCGAGCCAACTTGCTGGATTTCGAAGAATACTCTTCAAGAAAAATAGCAGTGCTCACTCCCAACGGAAAACTTACAAGGATCGCAATCAGGATGATGAATAAAGACCCAAATAACGCAGTGCGGATTCCTGACTCTTCGGGTTTCTTAGACATTGTGCTGGTGATAAACGACCAATTGATCCAGGAGTAAAAACTTACCCTTGCATTTTGGTATTCCGCAAGAAGCTGGCTTTTTACGGTTTTGGCATGAAGTAATGAATCAAACAAATTTACAGTGCCAACGATAGTGGTTTTAAAAACTTCCGACTCGACCAATTTTCGCAATTGTGCATCACTTCTTTCCACAAGCGGTTTTTCGCGATCAAGTGTTTTCACCCGGTTAACCGACAGGTTACTTTCGAGCAAATGAATTAATTCGGTTTTTGAGATCGATTCGATGGGTTGAGCAATGAATCTTGACCGATCAACCTGGTCGACAGTTGCTACCATGGTGAAGGATTGATTGATGATCGTGAACAGCAATATGCATAATGCAAGGATGGCGATCCCATTCGAGATGCCAAAAAAGAATTTACTGGCACTATCCAGTTTCTTCCTGGTGTGCAGTGTTCCTTTGGATGTATCAACAAGCTTTCGGTTAGGAGTTGGGAAAAGGTTCATTCATAAACCTCGCGGAATCGATGTGACAAGCGGCGGCTAATAAAATTGAAAATCAGTGTTATTAAAAATAGGAGAAGACCGATGGCAAAGATGCTGTTGTAATCCGGAGTATCGTAGCCAAGATCACCGCCGCTGATGCGGGCGATGTACCCGGTCATTGTTTCTGCTGCAGCCAATGGATTAAATGTGAATCTTGGACCTGACCCTGCTGCAATTGCAACAATCATGGTTTCACCTACGGCTCTGGATACTGCCAGGATGATCGAGGAAATGATCCCGGATAGAGCAGCTGGAAGGACAATCTCGGTGGAGGTTTCAAAGCGGGTGGCACCCAGACCAAAGGCTGCATCGCGTAGAGACTGCGGAACTGCATGCAAAGCATCCTCGCTCATGGAACTTACCAAAGGAAGGATCATGATCCCCATCACCAGACCCGCAGAGAGCATATTGTAGATTTCAACGTGGTTTTCACCGAAAATCAACCGCAAAAATGGCGTCATGAAGCTTAGTGCAAAATAACCGTAAACGACAGTTGGGATACCGGCCAGGATTTCGAGGACAGGTTTGATGAGCCCACGCGCTTTTTGGTTGGCATATTCACTGAGATAGATAGCAGCTCCCAAACCAAGGGGAACGGCGACCACCATAGCGAAAAAACTGGTGATTAAGGTGGAAATCACAAGCGGCAAAATGCCAAATTCACCGATGGAGGGCTGCCAGCTGGTTGTGGTGAAAAACTCTTTCAGGGTTACACCGGGAGTTCTAAAAAACAAGATAGACTCTCTGCCTAATTCATAAACCAGACCCAACGTTGTGAGAATCGAAAGTAAGGCAGCTGCTGTAATAAGAGCTCTTATAAAGCCCTCAGACCAACGCTTCTTTTTTTGGATCATTACAGGTTGAAATGTTTGCATAATGATTACTCGATAAAAAGCAGATACGGAATGGCCATCGTGTGATGATGGCCATTCCATTGGCAAATTGGAACTTTATTTGAGTGCGGCTTCGAGGGCTGCTTTTGATTCGGCTAAAGCTGCATCACTGGCAGGGAAGTAACCGACATCACTGATGACATCATCAACACGGGTGAGATAGAAGTTGATAAATGCTGCCACCTGGGGTTTGGATTTGATAATGTTGGCATCTGAGTAGATGAACAGGGGGCGTGATAGAAGGTAGGATCCGTTTTCCGCCGTATCAAAGGTGGGTTCGATCCCGTTGATGGATACCGATTTCAGGTTAGCCTGCTGTTCCTTGAAGTAAGCAAAGCCGAAGTATCCGATGGCATAAGGGCTGCCCTCGACACCTTTGACGAGTACGTTATCATCTTCGCTGGTCTGCAGGCTGGAGACGGCGAGGGCAAGCGCTTTGGCTTCGTCCAGTTTAGCGAGTTTTTGAGGTTTTTGAATAACTGTTTCATTGAAGAAATCAAAGGTACCGCTATCTGTTCCGGGGGTAAAGCGCAGGATGTTTTCGGCAGGCCATGAGGGATTTATGTCCGACCATTTTTTAGCATCGCTGGCAAAGATCTTGGCAAGTTCTTCAGTGGAAACATCGGTCAGGAATGTATTGCTCTTGCTCACAACCACTACGATTGCATCAGTGCCAACACGGAAAGCGATTGGGGTTCGATTGATTGCCTTGCAAAGCTCTACTTCAGAATCTTTGATCTTGCGGCTGGCATTAGCAATATCAGTCTCACCGGTTTTGCAGAAACGCTCAAAACCACCGCCGCTTCCAATAGAAGCGATGGTATGCTGACCCGTGTACCCTTCAGATTCAAACAGGGCTTCGATTGCTTCGCTTAAAGGGTAAACTGTGGAGCTTCCAGCGGAAACAATATCACCGGTTACATTGGCTGGGTCATTTGGATCAAGGGTGGGGGTGGGAACTACTTCAGATGGTTTTGGTGCTTCAGTCGTCTTGGCTGGAGCAGCAGTGGGGGTGGCAGCGGTGGCGCAAGCCGAAAAGATGAACGCGGCTACCATGATGACACTTACAAGTAATACTTTTTTTGACTTTAACATTCTTCTTCTCCTTTTTTATATGCCTAGATATTAATCCGGGCATGTTAAGAGAAGAAGAACACGGTGTTAACGATTTGTTAAGGTATTTATTGAGCTAACGGAATTGTGAAACTAAATTTAGACCCTTTACCAAGTTCAGATTCCACCCAAATCTTTCCTCCATGACATTCAACGATATGCCGTGCAATTGAGAGCCCCAACCCTGTGCCGCTTGAGGACCTGGCACGATCTGCCTTAAAGAATCTTTCAAATATACGCGGAAGATCAATACTGGAAATCCCTACCCCGGTATCCTCAATTGAAAAGCCTACTTGTCCATTCAATTGCTCTGCTTTAATAGTTACCTTTCCACCGGGATTGGTGAATTTAATTGCGTTATGAAGCAAGTTAATGATCACTTGCTGCAGCCGGCTCGCATCTGCCAGTACCATCGGAAGGTCATCCGGACAATTTACGACAAGTTCAATGCCTGCGCGTTGCGCCTGAACTTTCATTCGCTGTAATGGAAGATCAAGCAAGTCATGGGGAAGAACTGGTTTAAGGTCCAATGGCACTTTACCAGATTCGATCTTTGAGAGATCAAGAAGTTCCTGAACAATCTGCGTGAGGTTGTCTATTTCGATTTCCATTTGTTGAAGAAAATGCGTTGCCTCTGAAGGAGTTTTTTGAGCTCCATCAAGCAGCGTTTCCACAAGGATTTTTAATGATGTGAGGGGTGTTTTCAACTCATGAGAAACATTGCTTACAAAATCCTGCCGAATTGTCTGCAGTTTTCTGACCAAGGTGAGGTCATGGAAGATCAGTAATACATTGCCAATAATATTCTCCTGGATTGGCGAGGCAATCACCTGAACTGATTCCTGGTCTTTGGAAATTTGTACAAAGGAATTCTGTGTGGATTGTTTTTCTTTACATTGTCTCCATATTTCCAAAACCTGATAATGCCTGACTACTTCTGCCAGAGATCGACCCAGCGCATGTTCCTGATCGATCTTGAAGAGAATCTGAGCAGCCGGATTGATCAATGTGACCATTCCGGATGTGTCGACCAAGATCACTCCATCCCGCATATTTGCAAGAATCGTGTTGTTTTTTGACCGTTCTTCCTGGATCGAAGCTAGCTGCAGGGCAATTCGATCCACCATTGAGTTCACTGAGGCAACAATCGTACCGATTTCATCCGGATTCGTTTTAATATCAATACGGTTGAGATTGCCTAAAGAAAGCTGTTGTACTTTTTCACTGATATGGAAGAGCGGATTAAACTTCTTGCTGGATTGAATCAATATTATGAGTAAACACAAAACCAAACTGAGGGAAGCAATCAGTAAAACAAACAACCGATAGCGCGAGAGTGTGTTGTCTACTACGGCTATGGTTTTTGCCAGCCTTACGACGGCAATAATTTCGCCATTGCTGATTACCGGCGCAGCAGCATAAAGTAATCGTTCATGAATTGTCGTACTGGTTCGAATGACGGTATTGGCCTGCCCGCCAAGTGCGGATTGTATTTCGGGACGGCTCAAATGATTTTCAAGCTGGTTTGGATCTTTTGCCGATTCGCCTATTACAATGCCATCTAGGCGAATGATTGTAATCCTATCCCCCGTAGTTTTTGCCAGACGAATGGCGAGTTCCTGGATTTTAACTGGATCATCAATTGATCCTGACTGGAGTATTTGGTCTCCGGCAAGATTTGTCTCGGTCAGCAGTTCATTTTTTGCACTTTCGAAGGTGAATTTTTCAAAATAACTTATTGTAGCAATGGTGATCACGACCAGGACCGTGATAAACAATACCAAATAGGGGAAGGCAATCTTGATGACAAAGGAGACCTTTTTCATTATTGTCCTTCAAAACGGTAGCCGATGCCGTGAACAGTGGCCAATATCCTTGGATGAGCAGGATCAGACTCCAATTTTTCCCGCAGCCAACGGATATGCACATCTACTGTACGGCTTTCTCCAACATAATCCCAGCCCCATACCTGCTCCAAAATTCGCTCCCGTGTGAGGGCTTTGCCACGGTTTTGAGCCATGTAAAGCAGCAGATCAAATTCCTTTGGCTTCAGGTCAATAATTTTGTCATGAAGTTGGACTTCTCTGCGGTCAGGATTAATCAACAAATCGCCTATTCTTATTATCTGATTATCTGCCTTTTGATTGGCAATGGGTTTCATTTCCTGCCGAAGGAGTTCAACCCTTCTCAACATCGCCCGCACCCGGGCAATCAGTTCGCGCATGGAAAAGGGTTTCCCCATGTAATCATCCGCGCCGACTTCGAGGCCGACCACGCGGTCAATTTCTTCGTCTCGTGCGGTGAGCATGAGGATCGGGACATTCGATTGTTGCCGCACGCGCCGGCAAATCTCAAACCCATCAATGCCGGGGAGCATGACATCCAGGATAAGAAGATCAAATTCAGAAGAAGAGAAGGCTTCCATTGCTTTTATTCCATCCTCGGCTGTATCAACGGTGAATCCCTGGGAGGACAGATTATAAGCAAGTGTTTCTCTAAGCACTTTTTCGTCTTCAATTACAAGTAATTTAGGCATGTTTTGCCTTTACTAATTCAGTTAAAACACTCTCGAATTTTTCAGCGAGAACGGCTCGAGAGAAATGTTCACTTACATACGCTCTTCCTCTGGAACCCATTTTCTGAGCTTTCGCAGGATTGTGTTTGATCCACAATATATTTTCTGCCATTAAATCCGGGTTGCCGGGTTCGCTAAAAATTCCAGCTTGAGCAGTCTCAACAACCTCACGAATCACGCCGTCAATTGCCAGTAATATGGGCTTGCCAGCTGCCATGTAATCGAAAACTTTATTTGGGTAAGTGGTTTTATAGAGCTCTATCGGTTTCAGAATTGCTATACAAGCATCGGCACCAGCGATCACCTCGGCCATTTCAGTTTTGGGTACAGGGGAAAGGAACTGCACATTTGATAGGTTTCTTTCTTTTGCCAATTGAATTAAGGTCGGCTTTTCCTTGCCGTCTCCTACAAAGACAAAACGGAGCCCTGATTCATTTTGGAGTTTTTCGGCAGCAGCTAAGACGACACCTAAATCATTTGAGAGACCGTGAGCCCCTGCGTACAGGATGACACAATCGTTTTGGAGATTATTTTGTCTGCGGAATTCAATGCCATTGTTCATGGCTTGAAACATCGAAGGATCGACACCATTTTCAACCAGGCGGATGTCCTTGCCGCCTTTCTGGCGGATATGCTCGATGAATCCCGGAGAGTTGACAACGATAATATTGGCATGACGATAAAGGAATTTCTCGAGCCACAAGGAAAGCCTGATCAAGACCCTTTGATGAAGAACTCCCACTGCTATGGCAAATGCCGGCCACAAGTCGCGAATCTCAAAAAGAAAAGGAACGCGTTTCAACCGGGCTAGAAGCCAGGCAGTCCATCCCTGAAAGATTGGGGGAGAGGTACCCCATACCACGTCAACGTTCTTTACCGAGAGACCAACAAGGAACGATGAGAACATAAAACTGAAAAAACTTAGTACCCTGTGAAAGAAACTACGGTGAAGAGCAGGGTAGGTATACACACGCAGGATTTCAACCCCTGGAATTACCTGTTCGTTAGCCTTCCATATTGATACAGGGATCCTTGATTTGCCAGTGAGATAACTGACCGGGCTGGTGATGATGGTGACACGATGACCCTTTTCAGCCAGGAATCTGGCAATCTCAATATGCCGGGTGCCGCCGGGTTCATCGAAAGAGGCAAAGGCCTGGTGAATAAGAAGGATGTGCATGCTATTTATCCTTCCTGAATTGCCAATGGGACGTGATCTCAACTGATCTGTTCACGATCCATGATAATGTCAGCGAGAGGGCTGGAGTCTTAAGGTTGTACGTCGGAGAGATCCACCCAAGGATGTCATCCTGATTATTACCCAGCAGGGCAACCCCGGCGCGACCCAGGCTGATGTGGTCAATGGGGAGCGAAGAGTTTTCTGATGACTTGCAAAAAATGCGCAGATCGATACTGCGATCATCCAATTGAATAGTGAACAGGTCATCATCCCATTTCCAATGCCAATCGGGGAGGAGCCAGTGAATTGAGACCAAGTGCTCCTGCGTGGGATTCAAAATACTCACTTCGTCTGTGACGTTTATTTCGAAATCCCCCGGTTGTTGAACAGTGCGTGAATGGCGCACGCCCAGAGATTTGTAGCCATCATGACTTGCTGATAAGGTGGGTTCGTTATGCCTTGAGATGTATGTAGCCTGCGCTTTTTTCAGCCAAAGGAACTTTCCTGTGCGCAGCATCTGGTCTTTTTGATCGATAGTGATGGTGTTGTGAACCCTGGTCGCCATCAGCGCATTTTGCCATGGTGCAGGTTTGTTGTAGGCATAGGTTCCTGCATCACAGGCGATATTGATGCCATCCCACCAGATTTCGGTATGCAATTGGTCGGCATGACCGGGGCGTTCGGTAAAATGGACGGCTCGCAGGCTAGCCCAAAGAGTTTCATTCCCGATGCGTAACGGAGATGGCGCTAATAATATGGATTGACTTATTTTGGTTTTTTCAGCAAGCCCAAGCAAATTTGATAAATCATCCCAGCTGCCAAAGGGAAGTACAGGCTTGCCTGTGAATGCCAGGCTGGCAGCCTGCAGTGTTGGACGGTAGTCGCCATAATCCCGGCAGCCAAAAGGCAGGAGCAAAGTGCCATCATTGTGCCCGAGATTAGTGACCTTCCCGCTGAGCGCGTCAAATTGCATCGTGAGCCATTTCACAGCTTCGGCAAGGCGAGCGGAGACTTCTTGCGGCAGCCCTTCTTGATAATGGGTTAACCACGTTCGGTAAATCAAAGAAAGATGAAGCATCATGCGGTGATAATTCGTACTATGCTGACAATACGTACCATCAGATGAAATTTGGGAAAGAAGGGTTTTTTCAAATATCGATTTACCGCGTCTTTTCCATTTTTGAGCGAATGCAGATTGAGGGGTGAAGAAATCTCCAAGCATGGAGAGTGCCAAAGACTCGCTGAGCAGGTGATTGTTATTTTGTGACTTCGCGTAGCCAATTGTTGGAAGAATCCTAACAAAATGCTGCCATAAAGATTGCACCAGGGCGTCCTGCCGGGCTGGTGTGGAGGCTGGAGAAGAGTGAAAAACCGGGAAGAGCAACAACCAGTTGATCGCTCTTAAAGCCACTTCCTGTGCGGACACCCAATTTGGTCCAAGATAACAAGGGTTATGTTCACTGAATTTCTCAAAGTATTTCCAAAATACTTCAACATATTTGTTATCCCTGGATCGGGCAAATTCACCTGCCAGGGTAAGCGACCAGGAAAAACGTGCAGGTTCCCAGAATTCCTTGATGTCTTTGCCTTCTATGGAATCTGAGTAACCGGTCCAATCCTTCAGGGGTTGGGGCAGGGCGAAGTCAAGAGTGGTGGATTCTCCTCCAAATGGACGAAAAAGTCCATTGGAAATTTCTTCAGGTGTTCCAAAAACAGTGGATAAATCATGGGAAACCAGATCGAAATGAAGTTTAGGGACCGGGTTTACCTTGTTGCCTGAAATTCTGGTTGAATAAAGATCACTGCCTGTTAACCTGGTTGAAGTAAATTTGCCAAGCTTCTTTTGGATCGAATAGCTCCCATAAGCTGCCAGTGACGGCAACCCGATTTCCTGTATAAGCAAAAAGGTTTTACGAGAGGCATTCAATTGAGATAGTCCGCAATATTATTCAAAAGTAACTGAATCACAGGTTTTTGCAGAAACAATTGCAGCCAGGCTTGCTCGCGTAACAGCAATCAACTGATCATACGGAATGGGCGGATTCTTTCCTTCCTCAATGCTCTGGAGGAAGTTTTTCCAGGAACCCCGGTGACCCTTATCCTGCGTAAACCGGGATTTCAATGAAATACGGCTTGTTTCAGTGACCAGTTCTAGAGTACGGAAATCATCCAATATTCCAATGCGACCGCCGGTGAAAACCTCAACCCGTTCCTTGGGAAAATTCTTGTTGCCGTTTGAAAGGTAACGAAGAGAGGCGAGCGAACCATTTGGATAGGTGAGGGTAAGAACACAGGAATCCTGTGGGGCGGCACCAACAGCCGGCAGGCACTGCATCCGTATCGAGATCGGATTTTGCTCAGTCAAGAAGGTGCAGAAATCAATGAAGTGGCAGGCTTCTCCGATCACCCTGCCGCCGCCGATTTCTGGATCCTGGGTCCAGTGATTTGCCGGCAGAAAACCTGCATTCACACGGTAATCGATACTCATCGGAGATTCACTCTTTGCAATGAATTCTTTTAGCTTAATCGCAAACGGGGCAAACCTGCGATTGAATCCAACAGTGAGGATTCCCTTTGGACGCGATTTAAGTACCTCTACAACAGACTGTAATTCTTCTTCATTAATTACTAGCGGTTTTTCACAATAGACATTCTTCCCATTTTGAAGGGCAGCGATCACCTGACTGGCGTGCTGGTTATGCCGGGTGAGAACCACCACTGTATTGATTTCAGGATTGTTGAGCACTTCGTTCTCATCTGAGGAGGTAAATGTAAAACCAAATTTGCGGGCAGCGTGCGATGCACTTAACCCACTGGCAGAAGCAATGCCCATCAGCTGAACACCTCCAATTTTTTTGATGGTTGGCAGGAAAACTGCCTGGGCGTAATTGCCGGCGCCCAACACACCAACAGTGATACTGCTGACGGGCTTAGCAGCTGGAGACAAGTCAAGTTTCCGTGATGCGGTGATGCTCGACGTTTCTGGATAGGTTAAGACAACACCGAGGAATGGTTCACCAGATTTGCCGGTGATGAGTTCATATGCTTTTGGTGCATCGGTAATATCAAACCGATGGGTGATGAGTGGTTTAACATTGATTTGTCCGCCTGCCATAAGGTCTACGAAGGCTTGGATGTTTCGTCCTTCCGTCCAGCGGACGTAACCATAGGGATAATCCTGACCCCCTTCTTCATAATGAGGGTCGTAACGTCCTGGTCCGTAAGAGCGTGAAACCTTAAACGTTAATTCCTTCTCGTAATAAACCTTGCGGGGGATATCCATGCCAAATGCGCCAACAGCTACAACCGTCGCATGATCGCGTGCAAGTTGACCTGCTAATTCGACCGGGTCGTTGCTGTGGGTATCTGCACAAATGAGGATGTGGTCAAAACCGCGCCCATTGGTGAATACCATGGCTGATGATTCACAATCGGAGCGTACCACGGCTTTAATGCTGAAAGAATCAGCAAGGGATACCCGTTTTGGATCGAGATCGATCCCGAAAACCGAGCACCCCGCAGCTTTTGCGATTTGAATGGACAGTAAACCTAAAAGACCAAGCCCTATGACACAGACGGATTCGCCGATTTGCGGATTTGCAAGTCGGAAACCTTGTAAAGCAATTGCGCCCAGGGTGGCAAAAGATCCGGACTCAAAATCGACATTGTCCGGCAAATGAACGAGCAAGTTTTGCGGAATGATGCCATATTCAGCATGAACAGCGTATCCACCACCAGCACAGGCGACCCGCTCCTTTGGCTTGAATCCTAATAGTTCTTGCCCTGTTTCTTCGATAATGCCAGCTGAAGAATAGCCAAGCGGCATGGGCTGATCCAACTTATTAAATGCCGCTTCGATAGTGGGAAGGAGACCTTCTTTTTTTGCCTTCGAAATCACCTGTTTGACAAGATCTGGCCGAGACCTGGCTTTAGCTGCCAGGTTTTTTTCGGCGAATTCAACAAGCATTCGTTCAGTACCTGCTGAAACCAGTGAAGCCATGGTTTTCACAAGGGCTGAATTGCGTTTTACCCGTGGAAGCGGGATTTCCTGAACGGTCGTCTTACCATCACGCATGTTTTGCAATATTTGTTTCATGAGGTCACCTTTATCAGATTATATTCTACATCCTTGCCTTTCGTATAACAAAAAACCGCAAAAAAATTCTAATTACTGGCACAAATCATGCACCTTTTTAGTGAAGTCATTCTTGGAGGCTGGTATGTTGAAAAAGATATTTTGGGCATTAGTAATGGTAACGATCGCAGCCTGTACGGTATTATTAGGAGAAGGTTTCTCCTTCCCGTTTTTGGAACCGACAGCTACGGCTGTAATTACAGAAACCGAGATTCCATTCCCCACAGAGATAGTTGTTGATCCTACATCAACTGAAGTAGTTCCGGCAGAAACCGAGATTGTCCCGACAGCCACCGAGGAAATAATCGTACCGACTGCGACGTTGGCACCTACTTTAGAAAACACGGCAACGTTAATTCCACCAACCGCGACATTAATCCCAGCCACTGCGACGGTTACACGGACATCTATTCCACCTACCGCTACGTTTACACCCACAGCCATTCCACCCACAGCGACCTTTACGCCAACCGCTATCACCGAAAAGTTTTCAATCCAGGCAGCCACCCCAATATTTATGGTCAATTTTGTGCATACTGCCGAGGGATGCAACTGGCAGGGAGTTGCCGGGCAGGTCTTTGACCAGACTGGTAACCCCTTGTTGAACTACATTGTCAAAGTTGCAGGAACTTATAACGGACAACCTTTCAGTCAGATCGGTTACACCGGAATGGTAAGCGGCAATCCTTATGGTGTAGGCGGCTTTGAAATCGTTCTTGGAAATACACCTGTGGCTTCGGTCGACCTTTTGACCATCCAATTGTTTGACACCAAAGGTATTCCGGTGACGAACCCGCTGTCATTCAGCACGTCCTCTAATTGCGCGCAAAACCTCGTTTTGATCAATTTCAAAGCCAAATAAGTTGGAATAAATATCAGAGAGGCCCGGGTGATCCGGGTCTCTTTATTATCGCAAGGTATAATTATCGCAACAGGAGTAGATATGGAAGGGGATCTGGTTCCATCCACTTTTATCAAAAAAGCAATCCATTTTTGGTGGGTTTTTCCAGCCCTTATGGTTTTAGGCGGTCTGGCTGGGATGGTATTTACAAGAATTCAAAAACCAGTCTACCAATCTCAAGGAATAATTACCACTGGTGTTGACTATGCTTACTCCGGTCGCCTTGAAGACTATGAGCTGGATCATTTAATTCTAACTGTAGGAGACATCATCGATTCTACTGATGTCAGGCGGCAGGTATTGGTTGGGGCAGAACCTTTGATCCCTGGACTTACTGAAGAAACATTATCCAGGAACCTGACCGCCATCCGGAAAGGGAACGATTGGATCCTTTCTGCCAGGGCGACCGACCCTGAAGATGCCCACATCCTGGCTGAAAGCTGGGTGAGCTCTGCAATGATTGCGCTTTACAAGATGAATCAAACTGCTTTGGCTGAGTTTCATAACCAGGTAGCCATGCTTTCCATTGAAAAGTGCCTTAGTGAAGCTGTCGCTGTGGATCAATTCGGATCCAGCTGCTCGATCAACGATATCGAGAAACTGCAAGGTTCGCTGGTGATTGATGCGGGGCCTTCAAATTTACTCAGAAACCGAATATTGTTGACAAATTTAAGTTTTGAAGTGACCACAATCCCTGAGGTGCCAACATCAGCTTTACTTTTCAGACAAAATATAAGTGTTGCTGCCGGGGCTTTTCTCGGTTTGTCGGTTTCTCTGATTTGGTTTTTCTTCTTGGGAAAAAGCAAGTAAATGAATTTCAAATTTTCAGGAATCTGGGAGAAGACCTGCTCCTGGCTCTGGATCGGCCTGGTGATTTCATTACCGCTTTCCAGTCTCCCGATTTTTGCAAAATTAATTCATACCAGTTCTGTAGCTCCTGCATCGGGCATATTTGTTCTTCTGCTTACGATATTATGGTTTCCGATTTATATATTCCGCGGCGGACGATTTCCGTTCCAGGGTAAACCGGTACTGATATTTGTACTTTATTGTGTTTTTACAATCCTAATGGCTTTTTTCAGGCAGGCTCCTTTTTACCCTGGAAGTTCCACTATTGCGAACTCAGTAGAAGCCCTGGCAACACTAGGGATGGGTTTTTTGTTTTATTTGATCACGGCAAGTTTCCCCAATAAGCCCGGGATTATTCGAAACACGATCAAAGCATTAAACTGGGGAGGCATGATGATGCTCGGCTGGTCTCTAATGCAGATCGTGATGTGGCTGCCAACGCATGATTTTCCAGAATGGATGCGAGTGCTCCAGAGGTTCTTTTCAACGACTGTATTATTCGATAAGAGGACGACTGGTTTTGCGTCGGAACCATCCTGGCTGGCACATATGCTTAACCTGGTTTATCTTCCTTACTGGCTTGGTGCAACGCTCAAAAGATATTCCGCACATAAATTGCGAATCTGGTTTTTGAGCCTTGAAAATATCCTCCTTGGACTAGGGGTAGTGGTTTTGTTCCTGACCTTCTCAAGGGGCGGACTGGTATCCTTTATGCTGGTACTTGGATTCCTTTTCATAAGGCTAAATGTGCACTTTGTTAAGTGGATCATTAAAAAACGGCAGGTCAAGAGAAAAACACTTTTGGCTGCGGTCACCGGTCTCATAATGGTTGGGGTATATATCGGAATAGGCATTGGCGGCTTGTTTGCGCTGAGCAAAATTGATCCACGCATGGAAACGGTTTTCCAGTTTTCATCCACCAGTGATAAATCACTTGTGAAGTATATTGACAATCTTCAATTTGGCGAGAGAGTTGCTTACTGGCAGACAGGTTGGAATTTGTTCAATGATTATCCTCTTACGGGTGTTGGCTTGAATTTTTCCGGTGCGTATTTTCCAAAGTATTTACCCGCTTATGCCTGGCAGCTAACCGAAACCAGGGATCTAATGTTCCGCTCAAATAATGTACTAAATATTAAGAACTTGTGGTCACGCCTGTTAGGTGAAACTGGAATCATCGGTTTTTCTTTGTTCGCAACGATTTTGGTTATCACATTGATTACTGGAATATCGTTAGTTAGGGGTACAGACAGATCCAATGAAGTGATAGGCTGGATGGGCATCTTTATGCTTATTGCTTTTATCGGGGAAGGATTCAGTGTTGACAGCCTGGCATTGCCTTATTACTGGTTCACCCTGGCATTGACAGCAGCAGCCTGGCGCTGGAATCATAATTCAAGGAGTGATCGGTCAGATGGATAAATCTGAAAAAACAATACTGGTAGTTCTAATTGGTGTGATTGGCGGCTGCCTGATAATTTCATTACTTTGCGGGGGAATCCTCTTTTTGGCAAATAAGTTCCTTCCAGATGTGACAGAAACGGCGACCCCTGAAACTGCAGTTGAAACGCCTACGACCATACCACCTCCAGCGTTTGCGGTTGATCCGGAAAGAATGAAAAAAGCGGAAGATGTTCTCAGCTTACTTCAGAATACGTTTATTCCGGTGGCTGATCTAAATCAACTTGCAGAAAAATTTCAAGGAAAGCGTAATATTCCCACTCACCTCACCAGTGCGCCAATTCAATTTGAAATAGGCGATACATTAGACTTTTTTGTTCTTAACACTGATACGAATGAAACAAGGGTTGCCAAGGCAACCCTGCAGTATGAGACAGAGAATATCTATTTTTGGGTTGAAAATGGTATTGAGTTTTCCAGACGAGACCTTAAAACCGTTATGGACCGGTTTTCGTCGCAAATTTACCCGACAGATCAGGAGTTCTTCGGGAAAGAATGGATTCCCGGGGTGGATAATGATCCACATCTCTATATTTTTTACGGGAATGGTTTGGGAATGCAGATTGCAGGATTCTCTTCATCACTTGACGTAGTGTTGCCAGAAACCCATAAGTATTCCAATGCTCACGAGATGTTCTATGTCAGTGCTGAAAGCCAGCCTTTGAGCGATCCGTACACGTTGAGTGTTATGGCGCATGAATTACAACATTTGATCCATGGATACCATGATGCCAATGAAGAATTATGGCTGAATGAAGGTTTTTCGGAACTGGCAACTCTCTTGAACGGCTACGATGCTGGTGGTTTCGATTATCTTTATAGTAATAACCCCGATCTTCAGTTGAATTATTGGCCAGGTAATCCAGATGAATCGGATGCCCATTATGGAGCCAGTTTCCTTTTTGTAACCTACATGCTTGACCGGTTTGGAGAAGCGTTCACACGCGCAGTGGTGGCGGACCCTGATAACGGGTTTGTGAGTATTGACAAAGTTTTAGTTGAGAAGCATGTGATGGACCCGTTGACCGGTAAGCAAATCACATCTGATTCGTTGTTTTCTGATTGGGCTGCAGCCAATTACTTGAAAGATAATACGATTGGGGATGGCAGATTTAATTACAGCAACTACCAGGATGGACCAAAGATGGGAGCGACGCAAACCTTGTATTCCTGCGCAGATGCAGCATTCACAAGCGATGTACACCAATATGGGGTAGATTACCTTGCCTTAAAGTGTGATGGTGATTACGAAATCAGTTTCTCTGGGCAGCCGGTAGTCGATTTGCTGCCGCTTCCTTTAGATGATCATGGAAAATTCTGGTGGTCGAATAGAGGTGATTCCTCGGATATCGGTTTAACCCGCGAGTTTGATTTCACTGGAGTAGCCGCACCAATTGAAATGTCCTATGAAACCTGGTTCGACATCGAAACGGATTACGATTTCCTCTATTTAATGGCATCCATTGATGGGGGAGCGTGGAAGATCATCCATACACCATCTTGCACGATGAGTAACATTACCGGAAACTCTTATGGATGCGCTTACAATGGACAATCCGGTGGTTGGATCACAGAGTCGGTAGATCTTTCTGAATATGCCGGGAAAAAAGTGACCTTGAGTTTTGATTACGTTACTGACGGCGCGGTAACCGGTGATGGATTTACGCTGGATAATGTCAAGATCCCCGCGATGAATTATTACGCCGATTTTGAGAAAGACGATGGCGGATGGGCGCCGACAGGTTTTGCATTGATCGAGAATGTAGTACCACAAACATTCCTGGTCACAATGGTCAACACCAGTGACCCGGTCAATCCAGTGGCTCATTACACGGTTAAAGCAGGAGAATCATTGAAGATCGACGTTAAAATGGATTCCTCAACTGGTGATGCTGTTCTGATTATCAGCGGGTCCAACCGTTATACCCGGCAAACTGCCCAATATTCAATTTTAGTAAGAGAAAAATAAAGCAAGAACCAGCCTGGCGTTGGCTGGTTCTTGTTTCAAATTCCTTTATTCAGGTATGACCTTTTTTTGGAGGCGTGCAAGTTCTGACTTTAAGACTTCCGCCTTGTTAGTGGCAGCCTCTTTTACCTCATTTCGAACGTGAGTGTAGGACTCAGCTAGTTTAGCCCTTGTTTCGTCACCTGAGGTTGGCGCAAACAATAGTGCCAGTATTCCTCCGATGACCGCGCCAGTTACCAATCCGACCAAAAATCTTCCAAAGCTTCTCATCATTTCCTCCTTTTTCCTATATCTATTATACGAATAATAAGTTAAAAAGATGGTTAAATTTTCAATTTCTTGAATATTAAAGGAGCAATTGCAGTTACCCAGACGCCAATCAAGGCGTACCTGAGAAATCTAAGAATTTGCCCAAGCAATTCCGGTTCTTCCGGAAGAACCATCTTCAATCCTATATAGATTGCAGCAAGCCCAACCATCCCCACTAAGTATCGGAGGATGAGTTTTAAACTTTTTTTGCCCACAACAGGCATGCCATATTTTTTCACCCAGATTGCCAACCCGGCTAAAAAGCCAAAGGCAACACCAGCCAGGGTAACCGATCCAGAGAGGTCGAAAGGGTCGAAGGGTTGAGTCCCAGCAGAAGTGGCATTTGTGATCCATTCTGCCGGAAGTTGCCAACCTCTTACCAACCAGCGGGCTAATAGTGCGAGCAAAATCAAGGCGACGGATACCAGGAATGAAAGCAGTATCTGCATAGAGAGTGATTGGCGATTTGCCCATCCTGCAATTTTTTTCTCAACAGAGAGGTACCCCCAGAGAAGTAATCCACCGACCAGCCAACCACCAATCACATCATGAATGAAATGGACTCCAAGGTAGATCCTTGATAAACCAATCAAGAAAATCAAAAATAATGCGAGCCAGGTTGCCCAACGGCGTTTGACACTGGCAGCGATCGATCCCCATATGCTGGCTGCATCCATCGCATGCCCGGAGGGCATGCCAAACGAGGATTCAAGCGAGATCGCTTTGACACGAGTATCAACCCAATAAGGACGAGGCGAGTGGAAGATGATCTTCAAGAAATCCTTGAACCCGCCACTCAATATCAACATGATCCCTGCGCGAATTCCCATCAGAGAGTTCACACACCAGAAAAGCAAGGGCATAATCAGTATGTAAAACTCTTCTATGCCTAATGAGGTGATCAGTTTGAAGGGCAATGAAAGCCAATCTCCCAAGGATTGGAAAAATAATGTGAAATTAATCTCGAAAGGGAATAATGATGTCATGGTTTCTCCTGTCTCGCTTCTCGATTGATAGTTCTCTATTATTAATTATCTAGATTGTACAATATTGCTATGAAGAAATCTTCATTAAACCCATTCGACTGGTTCTCAGCACTTTGTATTTTTACCCTGTTTATATTGGCATCCAGTCGGTTGGGATTAACCGAATGGGCTGACCGCCTGGACGTGGTCGGATGGCTGTTAATCCTTGGAGCAGTAACAGGGTATTTGCTCGGAAGACGCAGGATTCACTGGGTTTTAATTACAATCGTTTCGATCATAAGCAGTGTGCTGCTTTTCAGCTTTTCGTTTATATCAATGCTGAGCGAGAAGGCTGGTTTTGTTGCACGGATTCTCGATCTTTGGCAACGATTAAATGCTACGATCGCGCAATTATTAGGAAACCAGCCTGTCACTGATTCAATCCTATTTTTATTAGTGGCAGGAATATTGTTTTGGGCTGTAGGGATTTCAACAGGATTGACGATCATGCGGTCAGGCAAACCATGGATTCCACTGGGTTTACTGGGTATTGGAGTTCTATTTATTGAGCATTACCAACCGGATCCCAGGAGGGCATTTTATTCGTGGTCTTATGCGCTTGTTTTATTGATCCTTCTCGGACGATCTGTTTTTCTTAAGTTCAAAAAGGATACCAAGGATAATTCTCAGGTTATCGGGAATGAAACAGAATTCGACTTTATGCGCGGGGTATTGGTTTTAAGCCTGGTTGCAGGTTTTGCGGCTCTGCTTTTGCCGCGAATTGTGCACTTATTTGTTCCATCGAGTTCCGTACCTACGAATTCGGCAATCAAATGGGAAACGTTCACACAAAAATTTGAAAATGTATTTTTCTCTTTGGATCAGAATCAGCTAACACAAGAACAGCAAATCGCAGAAGATCTTTCACTTGGTACCGGTCAAATTTTAGGCGATGAACCTGTGTTGTATATTCAGACGAATACGAAAAACCAACAAAACTATCCATTTTATTGGCGGGGCAAATCATATAGTTTGTATAACGGGAAGACCTGGACGCTGGGAAATTCCTATAAGCAGTTCTACCATCCATTGGAGAAGATCAATAAAAGCAGTACAGGCAGTTCACAGATCGACGTGAAAGTTTGGGTGCAATCCCTTGTGCCTGAATTGACTCAGGTTTACACCACAGGCAGCGTTATTAATTTCAGCCGGACTGTAACCGCAGCAGCAGCCACAGAGGCGATCTATGATAGTGAAATCATGGGATTTTTTGTCGATCCTCCAATAAAGGATAAGGAAATCTACCGGTTTGAAACGAAAATCTCAATACCGACAGGGGAGCAATTAAGCAAGGCGGGAACGGACTATCCGGATTGGGTAACAACCCGATATTTACAGGTTCCAGGTGATATCTCAACTCGTATTACTGAGCTAACCAACCATATCACATCTGGTAAAACAACTCCTTATGACAAAGCGGTGGCAATAACCCAGTTCCTGAGGACCAATTATGAATATCAAGCGGTAATCCCTGCGCCTCCCAGAAAAACTGACCCGGTTGAGTGGTTTCTTTTTGATTACAAAAAGGGATTCTGCAATTACTTTGCTTCAGCGGAGGTTTTGCTGCTGCGTGCTGCCGGAATCCCAGCCAGATTATCGGTTGGTTATGCCCAGGGGGCAGAGGTGTCCACTGGCGATGGAATTATCGTTAAGATGAAAGACAGCCATGCATGGCCGGAGGTTTACTTCCCTGATTATGGATGGATCGCTTTTGAGCCAACCCCAGGATTATCCAATTTAAGTTGGATGAGTGAATTTAGTAATATTACTCCAGTTGACGTTCAGACTGGCGGAAATCTTGAGCAACAACTTAACCGCAATCCGGGAGGGCTTACGGGTGAAGATCGGGCGAACCTTCTATTGGAACAAATGGAGGTGGGAGGTGGGAATGTTACATCATCGAGGCGAGAACTTACCCCATTGGGCATTTTATTAATTAGCCTGGCGGGATTAATTTTGGCAGGCGGAGCAATGTTGGTTAGCATCAGGGCAATTAAGAATTGGGAAGGATTTAAGGAGTCCATTCAAGGAACCATAATTGCGCTAAAAAAGCGAGTTTTTCGAATCCCAATCATTGGTTACGCGTTCAAAGCCCTGGGATTACCAAGGGTTGAAAGAAATTTTGCAGTAATTGAGTACAGCTTAATAATGATTGGAGAAAAAATTGGCCGAGGTATGACCCCGGCGGAAATGGCTGACCTCCTAGTTGAACGAATTCCGGATTTGAGAGATGATATTTATCATCTATTAGAGAATTACCAGTTGCAAACTTACTCAAAACATTTAGTAAGTGATATTGAAGGATCTCACTGTTCTTCGAGAATATTAAAAAGTTCGATCAAATACTGGTGGAGTCTGAAGAAAAAGCGATTCGCACGCATCATGAATCGTTTGCAGTAAATAGAGATTGACGGTTACATCGGACTGTATTTTATCCAATCTTTCATTCGGTCAACACGGGCTTCGATCAAACCTGGCAGGGATTCCAGAACGTAAAAAGGACCGCAGCCTTCCCCTTTTATCGACGAGAGTACGCTCCCGTAAGTTACCGCTCTAAGCGGGTCATGCGACCGCCTTAATTCAGCAAGCAATGCGCCGCAAAATACTTCACTCATACCCGTCGGATCAATAATCTCAGCGGGGTAATGCGGGATTTGGTAGCGCTTATGTTTGCTTAGATCAACCAGTTCAAAGCCCTCACTATTCTTAATGAGAACTAAATATTCACATCCGTGAGCTTGAAGGACTCTGCTGATTTCATTCAGGTTATCCGTTCGGTTCTTAAATAACGAAACTAATTCGTAAGATGTGGTGATGAATGCTGTCAGCCCATTCATAAGGGTCATCACCGATTCCCAAGAAGAATGGGTCATATATTTTGGATTGGACATGAGAGTAAGAACGCTGATTGCAGTCTTATCCAGTAAGGTGCTGGCTTTCAATTGGTGTTCCAATTCGTCGGCACACAAATGGGCAGCGGAAGCATTCAGGTAGACCTGGCGAAGTTCAGACGGATAATAGGCTGAAGCTGCAGTCTCCTGATTTTCTATATAACCATCAGAGAGCAAGGAGGCTGATAATTTCATATGCATCGACGAAAAAAATGGAATAGGGCTTTCGAAAGGTTTAGAATCGACGGTTGAATATCCGAAAAATTGTTTTTTTACCGATGAGCCCAGGGTCACAATACCGGTATCGTCGATGGCGTATTTATGCAGTAAGCTGGATATCTCACTGTGGTCGGACCCGGGGATAGCACTGATAATACCAATATTGTCCATCAACGAGCGCATCCCTGATGCGACGTAAAGGACTGGGCCGGCCAGCATGTTCTCATAAATGCGTTTGTTCAAAGGGATAATGGTTTGTCTGCAAACCCTCCCAATGGCGATGCAATCGATGATCGTTCTATGTACCATATGGAAAATCCCCTTCGTCGGGAAGGGGATGGAATCTATTTCTTGAACCCGGTCTCTGCAATCTGCCTGAGCAGACCAACCACGCCCATACCGATCTTAAATCCTTCACTTGAGTTCAACTTATAATCCGCACCGGTTGACTCGCGCTTTTTAATTATTAAAGCAGCAGCAGCTAAACCGGTGACCAACCCGGCAAACCCGCCAATAACCAGCACCATGGTTTTCCAATTCTTTTCCGATTCCATTACGACCTCCGTACATTTTTCTTATTTGAGGAGAATAATCTTCGAAAACCCGCAAAGGCAACCCGGGTCTTAATCACAGGCGATGCCAGCGCAGTTACAATTTGCTGAGCTTTATCATTTATACCTGTGATCTTCTTGGAGGCATTTTGAAAGACTTGAGGAAGACCACGATTTGCCTTGCTCATTCCGATCACAGCAAAGATCAGAAAAACCGTTGAGAAAACACTCATTACTGCAAGCGGGGCGATCATGAGGATCAAAGCTATTGATGCCCAGGTTTGGCTGACTGCAGAATTGTCAGAGGATTGAACGATAATAAGCAAACCTGCGCCAATCACCAGCAGGCATATCAGTCCAAGAGGAATGTATACGCCAGTAATCATCTGGGATTGATGAAGTCTTGAGGGAGTATCTAAATGGCTGCTCTTTTTATGCATACCTAAATTCTAGCATGAAAATAAGATGTCTAGATCGATTAAGGTTTTGTTCTTGTTGAAACGAAAATAATGTATAATAGATTTTAAGGGAATTTAATTGCCCTGTTCGTATAGGTTTGCTGTTGGTAAGGCTTTGGCTGGAAGTAATTTACTCCATTTGGAGTTTGGGTTTTGACTAAACAGGGTTGGATGGTTAAGGGTATTTATCGTCCTGAGGTCGTGGAAGTGATGACTAATAGGCAATTATCCAAGATAGACCATTTTGTTGATCGATGCAACCAAATACTTCGACCCTGTTGAATTAATAACAATTCAAATTCCTAAATTTATATACAAGCCAAAGTGCACCAACAGCCGGTGATATTTTTCTGGCTGTTTTTGTTTAATTTATGACAGAAAAACGCATTACTGCAATAACAGCTCAGAAACAAAACCCAAACCGGGTAAATATTTTCCTGGATGGGGATTATGGCTTCAGTCTATCAAGATTGATTGCAGCCTGGCTAGAACCTGGAAAAGTACTAGATCAAAAACAAATTGATGAACTGGTTGAAAAAGATTCAAAAGAGAAAACATTGCAAGCTGCGTTAAAACTGATTGGTTATCGCGCACGAACGGAAAAAGAAGTAAGAGATAAGTTGAGCAAGAAAGGGTTTGAAAGCGCAAACATCGAGGATGTCATCGCAAAGTTACGCGAGAACAGGATGCTGGCGGATGGTGAATTCGCGGAATCCTGGGTGGAAAACCGAAATCATTTTCACCCCCGCAGTCAGCGCTTAATGAAGTACGAACTCAGGAATAAAGGAATAAGTGAAGATCAGATTGAAGAAGCACTAAAGAGTTCTGCAGGAGATGATACGCTGGCATTAATGGCAGCCAATAAAGTGCGAAACCGGTTTGCTGAACTTGATTGGCAGGATTTTCAAAGGAAAATGATGGCGTATCTCCTTCGTAAAGGATTTTCCTACGAAGTGGTCACTCCCACAATAAAAATGGCCTGGCGGGATCTGCAGAATGACAAAAAATTAAATGGAAAATGAGGAATTTGGAGAATGAGACTACCACTTGAAATTTTAATTACGGTCATTGTTTTAATAGCACTGGTATTAACAGCCATACTGACGGTTATCTTTGTTCGTGTTTTCATTAATAAATACAAAGAAAAACAAAAAACCATTGCCGAAAACATCGTGAAATCCGCAGAGGAGAAAAGCAAGGCGATTGAAATTGAGGGTCGCGATAAAGCGCTTAAGCTGATGCAAAACGCCGAAAGCGAAATCAGCCGCCGCCGACAGGATATTGCGCGAGAAGATGATCGCCTGCAAAAACGCCGTGCTGAACTTGATACCCGCATTGAACGCCTGGAATTACGAGAACAGAACCTGAATAAACGTCAGAGTGCGCTGGATAAACGCGCTAACGAGATCGAAAAGCTATACTCTGATGAACTTGAAGTGCTGCAAAAAATCGGGCAGATGAGCATGGAGGAGGCCAAACAGGTTCTTCTAAACGAAGCCGAAAAAGAAGCACGGAACGACATGGCACGGATTATCCGCCAGATTGAATCTGAAGCGCGTTCAGAAGGAGATAAGCGGGCGCGCGAGATCATCACAGATGCAATTCAACGCGTGGCATCCGAACATGTGGCAAGCGTTTCAACCTCACTGGTGACCCTCCCCAACGAAGAAATGAAAGGCCGCATTGTGGGACGCAACGGACGTAACATTCGCGCTTTCGAACAGGCTGCCGGGGTTGATGTGATCGTTGATGATACACCGGAAGCGGTGACGATTTCCTGCTTCGATACTGTACGGCGTGAGATCGCACGCCGAGCACTTGACCGACTGATCCAGGATGGGCGTATACATCCGGCGCACATCGAAAAGGTACTGGCGGAAGAAGAAAAAGAAGTTGAACGCGCGATCGTGGAAGCTGGAGAACAGGCCGCATTTGATGCCGGTGTTGCAGGTATGCATCCGGAGGTTCTGAAAATGCTGGGCCGGTTAAAATTCCGCACCTCTTATGGACAAAATCAATTGGCTCATGCAGTCGAGGTATCCAAACTGGCTGCAGTGCTGGCAGCGGAACTTGGCGCTGAAGTTGAAATTGCCAGGGCTGGCGGTTTACTGCATGACCTTGGCAAAGCGATGGATCACAATACCGAAGGCACACATGCCCAACTTGGCGCAGAATTTGCCCGCCGCTATGGGGTTCACCCCAAGGTGGTGAATGCCATGGCAAGCCACCATCACGAAGTCGAACAGGAATCGCTTGAGGCAGTAATTGTAGAAAGCGCAGATGCAATTTCGGGTGCGCGCCCCGGCGCCCGCCGTGAGGATTTGGAGCAATACATTAAACGTTTGCGCGCGCTTGAGGAAATTGCCAATTCCTTCAAGGGTGTTCAGCAAAGCTATGCCATCCAGGCTGGACGCGAAGTGCGCATCATCGTGCGACCGGAAGAGATCGATGATCTGGCAAGCACCCGTCTGGCAAGAGATATCGCCAAAAAAGTGGAAGAAACCATGCAGTATCCCGGTCAGATCAAGGTCACAGTAATCCGTGAAACACGGGCGGTAGAGTTCGCAAAATAAATCTTTGAGATAAGGAAACGGGCTGTCAATTTCGACAGCCCGTTTTTTATTGGATTGGACCTGACCAGGGGAGAAGGCTTATGAATTTCTCCATAGTGTAATCTCCCTGGATCTCCATGCGGATGAGATAGAACACATCACGAATTCCGTGCGTATATCGTTCTCCAAGGCCAACAGCCGAGGTATACCCGGAGCGTATGGTTTTATTGATGACATTCTCATTTACCTGCCCGAAGGGGTATGCAAAGGAATTAATCGGAACTCCAAGACGCTCTTCCATATTTACTTTAGATAAGCGGATCTCAGTTTCAAGGTCAGCACCTTCAGAGGTCAGGTCGATGTGATGCTTGCTGTGAGAGCCAATTTCCCAGCCGTTTGCAATCAGCTCTTTTATTTGGTCTGTGGAGATCATATCTTTCCCGTTGATGTATCCATCAACGATGTAAAAGGTGGCGGTGAAACCATATTTCTTGAGGATGGGGTAAGCATCCTTGTAGATATCCAGGTTGCCGTCATCAAAGGTAATGACAACCGGGCGTAGCGGCATCTCACCGCCATTTTCAATTAAATTCGCAACCTCAGAGACATTAATGGTGGTGTAATGATTATCGAAAAGCCATTTGACCTGTTCTTCAAAAGTCGAAGGATCAACATTGTACCTGCTGCCATCCAGGGCGGAATCGATGTGATGGTAGAGAAGTATGGGGACTGTAATATTTCCTTTTTCAACCACTACAAATGCAGGAGTCGGTGTAGGGGTGACGGTGGGAGTTGGTGTGGCGGTTGCCGTAGAGGTGGCGGTGAGCGTTGGGGTTATTGTGGGTGTGGATGTTCCGGTTGGAGTGCTGGTGGCAGTCGGTTTGAAAAAAGCAAAACCTGCCTGCCCATTGCCACAGCCAGTTAATAGGAGTATTGTGATGATAATTACAAGAAGTGCGTAAAAGAACTTTTTCATGGAAGAAATGCAACTCCTAACCGCGCAATTATATATCAATGTGGAGAAATATAGGTTTATCAGGCAAAAAAGGGATTATGCCTTTTTTCGTGACCCACAGTGGTTGAGTCTCCATGACCTGGAATCACCAGCACATCATCTTCAAGTCCTAGTATTTGGGATCTGATTCCTGATAAAAGCAAATGATGATCACCATCGCGAAAATCAGTGCGGCCGATGTTTTCACAAAACAACGTATCGCCACTGATCAAAGTCTTTATCGACGGAATATAGAGGATGATTGACCCTGGAGAATGCCCGGGCAAGGAATGGACTTCAATATGCTCGCCGCCAAGAATCAATCGTTGACCATCAGCCAGGAATTCATCAGGTTTTTCAGGTAATTGGATCAGGAAATTAAACTGGCGCGAACCGCCCCCGTCTTCCCAAAGAGAAAGGTCATCCTGGTGAATGGCTACTGACGGTCTTGGAGTTATAAACTCCTTAAAGAATGGAACCCCGGCAAAATGGTCAAAATGGGCATGTGTGCAGATGATCTTTTGGATGACCAGTGACTGCTGTTTAACAAAATCAAGAATTGGTTGGTTTTGAAAAGAAGGGTCAACGATATACCCTACTTTTGATTGGGGATCATAGATGACCATCGTATTGTTTTTCATTGGCCCCAGGGTGAATACCTTAACCATTAGCGGCATAATTTTTTCGTCTCCGGTAAATACCGAGAATCATCATGTTTAATAGGATCACAGCAAGTATTGCAAAAAAGGGAACCTTATAAATCGACCAGGCATCCTGTTTATAGAGTGCCCCGGCAAGGATAGGCGCAAGAATTACCGCCACTGCGCATACTGCTTCGACCATCCCATATGCCAGACCGGTTTCTGCCGGGTGGATCAATGAGCGGGTAATGGTGAGGATCATGGATTTGCTCAGGCGCATCCCGCCCAAAAAGAAATAACCAAGACCAAACCAAATGGGAGAGTTCCCTTTCAGGAAGAAAATGGTAAAAAGCAATACCCAAAATTGTCCGATCATGAACGCCAGAACCGGGCGAAGATTGCCCAAGGCGAGAACTGCAACTGCGTTACCAAGGCTGCCAAATGTTCCAAGCATACCGATAGTACTATCCGAATAGACTTGCTGGTTTTTAAGGAAGTTGGGGGTTAATGGCGCAGGTAGATAGAGGACAAACATGGTAAGGAGGCTGACCGCCAGAAAACCAAGGAACCGATAATTCGTAAGCAATCCTTTCGATTGGGTCGATTCTTTGTCCAAGTGGTGTTGTTCAGGATTCTTTTGTACGAAGAGAACAATCACGGTTGAGATAACAAATAGGATTCCTGCAATAACATATACCATTTTCAGGCCAAATTTCTCGGCCAACAAGCCGCCGGTGACTGGACCAATGACTGCGCCAATATTGTATAATCCGGAGACAAAGGTCAGTGAACGCCCAACACTTAGATTTCCTCGAACCGAAGTAATGTAGCTGTTCATTGGAGCAAGCACAAAACCGGTCATCCCATAGAGAATCAAACCTACAATGAAAGCGGTGGAGGTGTTGGCCAAAGCCATCGCCCAGGCCGCGACTGTGCCCAGGATCCAGGATGCCCACATGATCGTGCGGGAGCCGAACCGGTCAGATAGATACCCTGCCGGGATCTGGGCAACAGCCATCGCCACCCCCATTGCCCCGAGGATGGTTCCGATGAGAACTGGATCTTGAACCCATTCCTGCAGGTAGATTGGCTGGAAGTAAATGAAGAGACCTTCTCCAATTCCCCAGATTGACAATGAAATCGCGACGAGGAGGAGGTTGCGGTTCATGATGAAGGTGTGATCCGTTTCAGGAATTTCTTGACTTCAATGAAAATCAATTCACGATCTGGTTCACGAATGACCACATGACCACTGTGTTCGACCCAGAAAGTTGATTTATCCTCGGAAGATACTGTCTTATATAAATAATCAAGGCTCTCTGCTGGAATTCCCTGATCCATGCGTGATTGAACGAATAGAGCAGGAACTTTAACCTTCACAAGTTCTGAGCGCATGACATGGATCAACTTTTTCAGTTGAACAATGGCATCAGTCGGGTAGTATGGATAATCCACGTGGTCTTTAGCAGCATCTGGGTTCTGCCAATCTGGCGTGCCTTTACCAACCTTGCGGATTATGAACTTTAAGAGAGGAAGATACTTTGCACGTGGATCGCCGGGAAGCGCGGAAGGAGCGGAGAATGTGACCACTCCGGCGGGGTTGAACCTGGCAGCAGCGATCAATGCCAGCACACCGCCCATGGATAACCCCATGATCACCTGTTTGTCTGTGCAGCCCTTGAGCAGGTTGAGACCATCTTCCACTGAAGCGACCCAGTCCTCCCAATGAGAGCGAGTGATATCTTCAACACATGTCGCGTGCCCAGCAAGCCGCGGCGCAAGGATGGTGTAATTCACCTGGTGAAGCGATGCCCCAAGCATGCGCATTTCAAACGGGGTTCCCGTGAACCCGTGGATGAGCAGGCAGCCGGTTTTACCACCAGGCAGGAAGAATGGTTCAGCGGTTGGGATTGTCAGAGCTTTGGACATTTCAACTCCTTAATGGTCAGGAAAGAATCTGTAGATCACGGGGATAGTCACTGAGCGATTCGCTGCCGTTGGTGGTGACGACAACATCATCTTCGATGCGAACACCACCCTTGCCGGGCAGGTAAATCCCGGGCTCTACAGTGTAGACCATTCCCGTATTTAGCGGCAGATCATTACTACCGAACATGTACGGGGTTTCATGCGCTTCCATGCCCAAGCCATGACCGGTGCGGTGGGTGAAATATTGGCCATACCCTGCTTTTTCAATGACAGCACGAGCGGCTCTGTCTACTTCTCCGGCAGCGACCTCGGGTTGGCCGGCTTTACGCCCGGCAGCATTGGCAGCTCTCACTGTTTCATACACGTTTTTGAGTTCATCGGAAATGCACCCAATGGCAAATGTGCGCGTGAGGTCAGAGAAATAATCACCGTATGCTGCTCCCCAGTCGATCACCAGCAGGTCGCCATTCTCAAGTACCCGGTCAGTGGGAACCGCATGTGGATTGGCGCTGTTGGGGCCGGAAGCAACAATCGGTTGAAAGGGGAGTTCGGTGGCAGAACCAGCTTTTAGCATCTCAATGGTCAACCGGCTGGCGATCTGGTTTTCGGTTACACCGGCATGAATGGCTGGAAGCGTGGCTGTAAGGGCAATTTGCGCGATTTGAACAGCTTTGCGCATTTCTTCTATCTCGCCAGCGTCTTTTTGGATGCGCAGCCAGTTGAAGACTGTTTCGCCATTAACGAATTGGATCGCAGGTGCAGCTTTATGGAGAAGATCGATCTCCATAAAACGCAGCCGTGTTGGTTCAACACCGATGACGCACTTATCAAGCGATAAAGACCTTAAAGCTTGTTGAACTACCGCCGGCCAGGTGGATGGGTCATCTCCAAATGTGAAAGGGGTAACGGGAATGGCGGACTTGCTGGTTTTTCCCAATTCCAATTCAGGCAATACCAACACCGGCTGAATACCCGGTTTACAGATCAATAAAACCGGTCTTTCCATCAGGTGAAAATGCAAACCAGTGAGATAGGTAAGGGCGGCGCCAGGGTTAATGACGACCGCATCGATTTTGTGGGTTTTCATCAACTGGAGCAGGCGGGAATAACGTTGTGATGTCATGTTAAATTTCTCCTGCTGGGATTATAGCCTGAAGAAAAATTTGGCGCAAAGGATTAATACAGACCACTTATACAACGTTAAAATAAGGAACTTATTAAAAGATCGGACGTCTATTGTTTGACACTTTTTACGATAAGGATAGATCATGATAAAACGATTTCTTTTACTGGTAATGGTTTTTTCCATCCTGGCAGCCTGCAGCCCGGCACACACAACCATGGAACCGATCGCCGAACCAACAGCAGGCATCGTGCTGCCAACCCCAACAACCGAAGCTATTCCTGCATTGTCTTTCACTCCATCTTTGTTTGAAGATTCTGAGGGAAAGATCGGATTCCAATATCCATCTGACTGGACAGTCATTCCCGAACAAGCAATAGGCGATAGAGGGGCACAAACTGTATTCCTCTCACAAGGTTCATCCATCGAGATTTTGGCTAATGGCGGTTCACGGGTTGTGCTGCTCAAATTTGCCTGGGACCCAAAAAATGATCTTTCCGCCTGGGTAACTCAACGAAAGCAAGCCTGGGATGCAAGTGGATTTGTCATCCAGGATGAATCGACACGGGAATTAGCGGATGGCAGGGCAGTGGTGAGCTTACAAATGAAAGCACCCGATGGTGAAGAGTTGCTGTACAACCTGACAACCATTGGTGATCGTTATCTGGAGATTAATGCCTCTGGAGACCTGGTGTTGTGCCGGGAGATATTAGCAACATTGAAATCTTTGGATTAGGGGAATTTGATTTTCAAAAAGAAGTTGCTGCCTTGACAATACATCTGCTTTTCGGGTAAAATCCTGACTGAATTTAGGAACGGGCCTGTAGCGCAGTTGGGAGCGCGCTTCAATCGCACTGAAGAGGCCGGGGGTT
>CAYRXB010000009.1:0-80648 GCA_964428125.1 uncultured Anaerolinea sp. | reverse complement strand
CATATACGGTAAAGTTTTCAACGGGGGCTTCCCCCTCTCGCCCCACAAAAACATCCCTTTCAGTGGGATGTTTTGTATTATTAGCTATCACAAATTCAGCCACGGGGGCTTCCCCCTCTCGCCCTGCTAAATGAGTCCCATTTTTTACGTCATTCAATAAAATTCTTTTAGAAAGAAATGTTTTTCGTCAATAAATCTACCGTAATGATTAGAGACTAGCTTCTACTTTTTAATAAAAATCGCTAACCCGACCATGTTTAATAGTTTTGGCAGGTTCCGGACTGCATTGCGATCGTATTCTTTAATTTCCTCAGGAAGTAAGCTGTAAGGAATTAGGTAAGGACTCACCTTGTTCTCGGAATCCTTTTCTGTTCCAAAAACAAATCCGCTGTTATATCTTTCATACATCCAATCCTCGTGCTCACTCATGGCAAGCAATTCCACGATTTCTTCAGGTATTTCTTTTACTTCTAACCCTTCTTTCACCTTTGGACCAATTTCCCATCCAGCCATTTTAATTTTTTTTGCGATAGACCTTGCCTGACGAATATTTGAATACTTGAGTGAATCGGGCAGATCCGAAAATTGTGGATACTCTAAAGGTTTTTCCGGATACTTTTCCAATTGATACTGGTTGTATAGTTCATGAATGGCAATAGCAATTTTTTCCAGATTCTCAATTAACGGTCTCGGAGTTAATTCAATATCCCGCAGCGAACTGATATTTGGCAGCGCCAGATCTTGTTCAACCTGGCATCGAATATTGATGCTATCGGGAAAAATTGCGTCAATTTCCAATACATTTTGTAAGAGGCTTTCCTTTTCAGATGCAAATTGCTGCGGTAGTTCAAGTTTATTAGTTAAATAAACGGTTTTAATTCGGTTCATGTCGATAGAAAGGGATACTTTTCCTACTTGAATTCGCTTCTTGTCCGCTATTCCATAGGCTTCGCGGTTCCATTCCTGTAGCTCGTCACAAAGGATCAAAAGCCAGGCAATCGGGTGGCTCTTGGAAGATAATTTACCTTTGCTAAAGGGAGGTTTCATTATGACGTTTCGATAAAAATTATGAAGAAGAATCGCACTGGCGCTATCAACCACCGGCCAAAAGAAATACTCTGATTTATATTTACACCTCTGGATCAGAAATCCGTACCATCGCAGGATAATAATTGCACTAAAAAAACCATGGTCGATAAATCCATTTTTTGTCATTGTTGCAACAAAATTTGAAAGGGCTTTCTTAATTTCTGATATTTCCAAGCCCAGTGAAATGTGTAGTTTATGTGCAAGCAATTCGGTAGGTTTCAGTAGATCAAAATAAATACAAGAACTAAACTTTTCAAAATAAGGTTTACAAAATTCGACTTTAGGGACATATTCCGCGATATTATTAAAATCCTCAAAGTTATCAATCTGCAGGTGTGACCGGACAATTACATTGCTATCAATATTGGTCGTAAAATCCACAAATTTTGTGATCTGTTTTCCAATAATCTCAAGGGGATAACCAACATCGTGAAATAAAGACGCAATCCCCCAACGATAAAAGAATTCCTCGTGAGCTGTGTCATAAGAATATGGGTATTCGGTTTTATTTAGATTCGCCAAATCGAAATCTGCTCGATATCTCGCATTTTGAGAATAAATACATAAACCCAGAATAAAAACATTTACCGAATGAATATAGTGATCTCTTTGTTTGTCAATGAGGGTAGCAGCATTTTCTTCGTAATTCTGTAGAATATCAAGCAAATCAATGAATGGATTAACCTCGCCTGGCAATTGAATCCGATAGCTGTCAAAAAACGCTTCATAAACCGCAAAAGCATTCCTCTTCGTTTCATTCTCTAAAAATTCCAATATTGACTGGCGGATATATACTTTATTCGTATGCCCCCGGGATATATCCTCAAAGATTTCCAATGTATCAAAGAAATCATTTATATACTTAGATATCTCTTCCATTATGCCAATCCTTCTATGATTTATGTATATCCTTGGATGAATTATAGAATATATCCGGGGTTTAAATCTCAAAAAACTGAACTTTAATATTGACACCTTCTCAAAAGAATCTATCGATTTTTTGAAATTGCCTATAATTATCATAGTTCAATCCGGTTTTTCCTTCGTCCAGGAGTATGCAATGGCTCATGATGTGTTCATAAGCTACCCCAGTAAAGACAAAACTGTTGCTGATGCAATTTGCGCAAAGCTTGAAGAGAAAAAAGTCCGCTGCTGGATTGCCCCCAGAGATATCGCGGCAGGTCAAAATTTCGCCAGGTCAATTATTAATGCCATTGATAATTGCAAAGTATTCATTTTGGTATGGTCTCAAAATACCAATGCTTCTGAACACATTCTTAATGAAATCAACAGAGCTTTTGACCAGGGCAAGCCGATTATCCCTTTCCGTATTCAGGATGTTCAACCCACACCGGAAATGCTCTATTACTTTGGCCGCACCCACTGGTTGGATGCGCTTACACAACCCTTGGAATCTCATATTAACACTCTGATTGAAATAATTTTCGCCAATCTTGGAATTAAGCAGGATGAAACTCAAGTTTCTAAACCCGAAAAAACTGAAGGAATCCAAGAGCCAATCAAAAAAAAGAATGATTCAGATCTCGACCGGCAAGAATTGAAACAAGAACAAAGCCCTGCCAAAGACATTGAGGGTGAACTTCCCGGAAAGGAAGGTCAAAAACCAGTATCGACTCGAGCCGGCAATGAAATTGTTAGGGAACACAAATTAACTGGAAAAAAGCCTTCGAACAAGACGATCATACTTTCATTAGGGTCGATCCTTGTGATCACTATCGCCATAATTCTGTTGCGTTTTACAGGATTTTTATCCAGCAAACTACCTTCTGTCCAGGATCAGAATATAAACACGACCACTCCAACGTTTGCACCTGTTAACAAAACAAATACGCCGCCTCCCACGGCAACTTTCACAGTTACTCCAACAATAACTGCCACGCCTCTTCCGGATTGGGCGACTGATTTTTCCGAACCCATTCTTTCGGTAATTCGTGACCGAGAACCTGACTTTAAGGATGACTTTTCAACAAAGAATTCTGATTGGTATCTGACAAGTTACCCATCGAGTTGTCCTACTTTGCCAAAAATCATGGATGGCAGGTTAATCCTATTTAATCGGACGGATTGTTTTGTTTTTGCCTATCTGGCGAATAGACCCCTTCTCAATTGGGTCTTTTCAGTTGATATGTGGGTCAATGCAAAAATCTCCTACAATATAGGTTTTAATCATAATTTAAACCTACAGGAGGATGGCAGTTGGCATTTGTCCAATTGTAAAAAAGAATGCACTGTGACCAAAGAAGGCACATTTCCAATGCCAACCGACGACCGACCAGTCAAAATGACTTTTATTTCACTAGGTGAAAGAAATGCAATCTACTTTGACGGCGTTCCAACTATTTTTTATTATGATTTCCAATCACCCACAACAGATATTTTATTTATGCAATCGAATGGGCAGAATTATGGAACAATAATCCCGGTCGAAATTGATAATTTCCAGGTTTGGGATTTGGATAAAATTGAAAATTTATCGCAGTTACTTGGGTCTCAATAATTGATATATTAATAATGACAAAATACTTGAGACTCTAACAATTACTCATAATTCATCGAGGTTTTCCTTCTCCTACCCTCATACATAATTCCTTCAAGCAAGTGATTCTAAAAGGATGTAATTTTGAACCTACCTGGCTAACTTTTCCAGGAAAATATCAACAAGGTCTGGATCAAATTCGATCCCTTTCTTATCGGTTAGATATTTTCTAACTTCATATTCTGGCATTGCTTTTCGGTAGGGTCGTTCGGACCGCAAGGCGTCCCAGACATCAATAATTGAGAAGATCCTCGCAGCCAGCGGAATCTCAGTTCCTTTTAACCCGCGGGGATACCCTGAGCCGTTCCATCTTTCATGGTGGCAGTAAGGAATATCGATTGCCGGCACCAGGTATTCGATATTGGATAACCATTCATGCGCATAAACTGGATGCTTCTTCATAATTATCCATTCATCATCAGTTAATTTCCCTGGTTTGAGAAGAATCGAATCAGGAATTCCGAGCTTGCCGATATCATGGAGCAAAGCACCTCGCCGAAAATGAATCAAATCAATATCGGGTAAACCAACCAAACGTGCAAAAGCTACTGAATTTTCTGCAACCCGGATTGTATGACCCTCAGTCTCCTGATCTCTCAAGTCCAGTGCTCTTGACCATCCTTCGATGGTTTTATCATAAGTATGAACCAATTCCTCGTTTACCCTGATGAGGTTATTACGCTGATCAATTAGGTTGCGGAACCGGTTTAATTTGAGGATATTTCTGACTTTGATTTGGATTTCGAGGGTATCGAAAGGTTTTGTAAGAAAATCATCAACTCCGGCATCCAATCCCCTTAGTTTTGCATCCCGCTGATCGACAGCAGTGATCATAACGATCGGAACCTCAGAAAGCGATGGCATAGACCGAACTCTGCGGCAAACCTCAAATCCGTCTAAGTCCGGCATCATCAAATCCAGCAGGATTGCGTCGGGCAGTACTTCCTGGGCTAAAGCTATTCCACTAACCCCATTGGATGCAAAAATTAATTCGAGATTTTCGTGTGTAAACAAACCCTCGATGGTTAGTCGAACAATCGGTTCATCATCAATGACCAGGATCTTTGCTTTTTTTGATAGGTCAAAGTTTACAGAGTTCATTTCGTAACTCTTTTCCGCATTGGAATACTGTAAATTACATGAATCTCCGGAAATAATTATTTTCCACTTGTCAAATATTAACCAATATTTGACCTTTAAATAATCCGCAATTCTACTTAATTCACTCAAGTCAAGACAAAACAGTAACAAGCAAAGACTACGTTTCTATGACTCGACCAATCCTTGTTGAATAGCTAACCGAACAAGCTCAGCATGCGAACTTATATGAAGTTTTGCCATGATCCTGGCGCGGTGCGCTTCTATTGTTCTCACAGAGAGCGTTAATTTATTTGCGATGACCGCATTTGTGTTTCCTTCTGCAATCAACTGAAGCACCTCCCGCTCTCGGGGGCTTAGAATATCAATTGAGCCAGTTTTATCTCCGTCACTGGATATCAACATTTCGATCACTTCGTCGGCAATGAGTGTGCTCAAATACCGTTTGCCCAGGCTGGCACTTCTGATGGCTGCTATGATCTCAGAAAAATCAGCATCCTTGATCACGTAACCGAGCGCGCCGTTATGAAGAGCTCTTACTGCGTAACTGGCATTGGCGTGCATTGAAAGAATGACAACTCGGGTTTTCAACCCCCGATGGGAGATCTGGCTGGCTACCTCGATGCCATTTAAATTTGGCATCATTACGTCGAGTAAAATCACGTCAGGTTTTAGATTTTCCACCATCGATAGAGCTACATTTCCATCTGCAGCCTCACCAACGACTTTAATGTCGCTCTGTGATGCCAGCATCGATCTCATCCCCTGGCGGATTAATTTATGATCATCGGCGATTAATACTGAAATTGTCACAGATCACTCCTTCATTACAATTGGAAATTCACTCTCAATGATCGTACCCTCACCTGGAACTGCATTGAGATTAAAAGTTCCGCCAACCCAGGTGACTCTTTCCCGCATTCCTGAAATCCCTGTGGAGCTGCCAGGTTCGAGTGATTTTTCATCAAATCCTTTACCGGTATCGATTACACAAACTTTAATTGATTTCAGTTCCAGGGTGATTGTTACCATCACCTCTGAAACTCCCGCATGCCGTGCAACGTTGGTTAGAGCTTCCTGTACCATACGGAAAATACTGGTTTCAATATTTGCCGCAAAGCGTTTTTCTTCCAGCGGATTAATATTATGGATCACCCGAATTCCAGTCTGTTCAGTAAACCTGGCAAAAAACCAATTCAATGCCGCAAACAACCCAAGATCATCCAGGATTGTTGGTCGCAGATCTAAACTAAAGTCTCTCACCTGGCTAAGTAACTGACCAACGATCTCAATTGCCTGGTTAATATCTGCACGCTGATCTTCGTTTTCGTCCTGCAGGGCTTTTTCCAAACTCATCTTTAACCCAGTAAGCAATTGCCCAAAAACATCGTGTAATTCCACCGCCACACGTCTTTGTTCGGTTTCCTGAACCTCGATCAACTTGGCTGATAGTCTCTTTAATTCCGCATTTTGTTTTTCCAACTCAGTATGGGCTAGTTGTAGTTTTTCTCGTTCTTCCCGTAAATGGCGGTACCTGGCAACCTGGTTTAATCCTTTTAGCCTTATCTCCAGTTCCATACTGTCATAAGGTTTTGACAGAAAATCGTCTGCCCCGGCCTTGAGCCCCATCAACTTTGAATAGCGGTCATCCAGTGCGGTGATCATGATGATTGGTACTTCTTTCAGCTGGGCATCACGGCGAAGCTGCCTCGCCACCTCGTAACCATCCATTCCCGGCATCATCACATCCAAAAGGATCACATCTGGTAATTTCTCTCTTGCCAGATCTAATCCTTTTTGCCCTGAATCTGCAATGATGATTTCATATTCGGAACCATACAGCAGTGCTTTCAAGGTTTCTCGCGAAGTCAAGTCATCATCTACGATTAGAACACGCGGTTTGCTCATTAACCCCTCCCCTTCAAACTATTGATGGCGACCATTAATACATCAAGGTCAACTGGTTTGGATACATAATCATCTGCCCCGGCATCAATGCATTTTTGACGGTCTTCTGACATAGCCAATGCTGTTAATGCGATCATCCCCACATTTGCGATGGGTCCCTGCATCTTCCTCACCCTTCGAATTACCTCCAACCCATCAATTCCTGGCATCTGGATGTCCATCAGGACCACATTGGGATTAATTTCCGAAATTCGTGTCAAAGCCTCTTGCCCGGAACTAAGGATTACCGTTTGAAAGCCTTTGTAACTCAAGTAATCTGATAGCATTGTACTGTTCACTTGATTATCATCCACAATTAGAACTTTACCCAGGTTCTGTTGCGTTGAACCCGAATTCATTGCCATTTTCACCTCCTGCATTGCCCCAAACAAATCATGCAGCGAGGTTTCCACTTTGGCTTTTTGCCATGGCAAGGTCACAATGAACCTGCTTCCCTTGCCTACTTCACTTTCTACGGATACTGTTCCGCCATGCATTTTTACGAATCGATGCACAAGAGAAAGACCAAGACCAGTACCTGCATAATTTCTCGATAGGCTGCTGTCAATCTGGATAAATGGCTTGAACAGCTTGTCCATATCCTTTTTGGCAATACCAATCCCGGTATCCCATACGATGAAAGTAACCAAATCCTTTTCAGAATCGCCGGTCACCTGCAATCCAATCTCGCCATTTTCAGGAGTAAATTTAACAGCATTACTGAGCAAATTTACAAGAATTTGTTTGATCCGTTTGGAATCTGCAAACATCTGCAAATCAGCAGGGCTGATCGACAGGGATGTTCTTTGTTGACGCGCGTTGGCAATCTGCTTGACCATTCGTAAACTTGATTGACAGACTTCTTCAACATTGACCACACCCTGCTCTAGTTCAAGTTTACCGGCTTCAATTTTTGAAAGATCTAGGATATCGTTGATCAAATTCAACAGGTGCCTGCCGCCTTCTTCAATTGTCTTAAGAATAGTTATCTGCTTCTCATTAAGGGCGCCGTATATCCCTTTTTGCATCGCTTCTGATAACCCTAGTACACCTGTCAGAGGAGTACGCAGTTCATGGCTCATACTTGCCAGGAATTCATCCTTCAACCTGGAAGCCTTTTCAAGCTCCTTGTTTGCCTCATGTAGTTCCTGTGTTCTCCGGTTAACTCTTTCTTCCAGCTCCTGGTTCAACCGAACCAATTCAAATTCGGCTTCTTTCCGAAGGGTGATATTTTCCTTAATTCCTAAAAAGTGGGTAATATCACCTCGATTATCGAAAATTGGTGAAATCGAAGCAGATTCCCAAAGTAAACTGCCATCTTTACGGCGATTTTGGAACTCCCCGCGCCACTCCTTCCCGCTCTTAATTGTTTGCCACAGTCTGGTGTATTCCTCAGGAGTGGTATGCCCGGATTTCAAAATCCTCGGATTTTTACCTAAAACCTCTTCTGGAGTGTAACCAATTTCCTCAGTGAATTTCTTGTTGATGTATTCGATGTTGCCATCCGGATCGGTTAACACCACCAGTGCCGGACTTTGTTCGACCATATGCGACATTAACCTGAGTTGATCCTCACCACGTTTTTGTTCCGTGATATCGGTCGAAATACCGCAGATGGCAATGATCTCTTTTTTTTCATTCCATATCGGGAATTTTACTGACAGGAACGTGTTTGCCTTACCTTTTAGCGTGTGCGTTTCCTCAAAGGTTATCGGTATTTTTTTCGTTAAAACGATTTTGTCATTTTCTTCGTGCTGTCCTAATTCAGGATAGAGGACGATATCACTGATGCGCTTACCGACGACATTTTGTTCCGGCATATCCAAAACAGCAGCCATCGCCTTGTTCACCAACTGATACCTGCCCTGTAGATCTTTGATATAAACAAGCGCGCTGGTATTGTCCAGGATCGATTGAAGCCGTCCCTGGCTTTCACGCAATGCCGTTTCAGTTTTTACCCTTACTGCTAGCTCTTTCTGCACTGCCTGGTAAAGGGAGGCATTGTCAAAGGCGATTGCGGCTTGGTTGGCGATGGTACTCACCAGTCGTTCATCGCGTGAGGTGAAGGCATCAGGTTTTTCTGATTCAAGGGCGATACTGCCAATCACATATTGACCCACTTTAATGGGCACGTATAATCCAGAGGTAATTCCTGGGTACAACGGATTATACCGGGGGTCTTTGTTTACATCTGGAATTCGTATGCCTTCTCCTGTTTTTACGATGTAACCACTTAACCCCTCTCCTACCTTTTTTATCCCCGTAAAATATTTTTTTTCAAGTTCCACCCTTTTTTCTTTATTAATTCCCGGTACATAGAAATCAATCATTCGAAGGACATCTGAATCTTTTTCTCTTAACCTCAGCACAGAATGATATTCAGGAAACCGTTTGGCAAGCAATTTAATCGTGGCAGAACCGATCGCATTCGTGTCGAACAACTGATTTACTGTCAATGCGTTTTCATAAAGCATTTCCAGTTCGATCAACGACTGGCGAATTTCAGCCTCAATTTTTTCCTTTTCTGAGAGCTCATGCAGTATTTCCGCCTGCAGCTTTGCATTTTGGATTGCCAACCCGATCATATTGGCTACAACACTTAACCAGTCGCTATCCTCCTCAGAAAATGCGTTTTCCTCATAACTTTGCAGATCTACTAACCCGATAACCTTATCTTCTGCCAGCATTGGTATATATATGGCTGATTGTGGTTCAGTTTGGCTGCCAAATAATTGCCCGCCTCCGGATTTACGTTTAACTTCCAAATCAGTCATAATCACCGGCGATCTTGTGTTAATTGCCTTTCCTCTACCCTCATGGGCTATCTGTGGATCGAATTTCAATGGGGGTAAAGAGGAAACATCGAGAAATTTGTTATCAGCGGAAACAAACGCAGGGATTAACTCCTGGTTATTATTATCAAAAAGAATAATTGCATAATTCGCGCACTTAATCATCTTTTTTAAATAGCTGTGGGCTATTTTGTAAATAGTGGTTAATTCCATCGTCGTGGCAAGTTCACGGCCAAGCGCAACAATCTTTTCCTGAATCAACGCTTTCGTACGAAGTTCCCCTTCAGCCTTGATCCTGGCTTCAAGTTCCTTTACACGTTCCTGGTATAAGGAGGCATTGTTCATCGAAACTGCGATTTGAGCCACCATGGATTCAGCTACCAATCGATCGTTTTCTTTAAATGCATTTGGTTTCTTGCTGTGTATGGTAACTATCCCGCGGACCTGGTTGCCAAATAGGATAGGGATGACTATTGCTGAGCGATAATCATTTAGGTTGTGTGATGAGCTTTCAACGGTTTCCACTGTATCGGATATTTTTCCAGTTTTTTGTTTATGTGGGTCCCCTCGCTCAGACTTATAATCGTTTACTATTAACGACTTCCCTTCAGCGATTGCTGATAAATCAAATGGAGAATTTAATGAAAAATCGGAAATAGTTGGCAGGTCATCGGATTTTACTGTTTTTCCGTCCCTGACTGCAAAACGTATTTCCAGTTCACTTAATCCGTTCGTACATTCACTGATAAACAGTGAGTCACAGGTTATCACTGTTGAAATCAAATCATAAAATGAAGCGCTTATCTGGTTTAAGTCCAGCGACTGGCTTAACACCTTGCCGGCATTATATAAAAGGTTCAGCTCGCGGTTATGCTGCTCGATTTTTTTCTCATACTCTTTTCGCTCTGAAATATCGATCAGTGTGACGATGACCTTAGCGAGATCTTGTTCATTTTCCGGCGGAATTCTGCAAAAAACCTTAACGTCGAATTGAGAACCGTCAAGGCGCGTATTTACTGTCTCAGCTGAGAATTGCGTCAACCCAGTAGCAAAATAAACTAGCTCATCTTGAAATCGGAGGATTGAACTTTTCGGCAAATTTCTTGAAAGTGGTCCTATTAATTGATCGCGGCTTTGAGCCTTATGGAGTATGACGCACGCGGCGTTCACATCTTCAACGATCGCCAAATCCGCGCATTCCTGCACAATTTCAGGGTGTTCTTCAAAATATTTTTGCCAGTTCGTTACCCCCTTCTTTTTTATCGCATCCAGTTTCTTTTTAACTTCGGAAAAATTCTCTTCTTTGATCGCGACAGGAGAATCCTCGAATAAACGTCGGAATCGGCTTTCACTTAATGCCAATGCTCTTTCGATCTTTTTCCTTTCGGTGATATCCTGCTTGATCGCGATAAAATTCTGCACCTCTCCGCTAGTATCCAATAGCGGTGTGATGGTCATTTCCTCCTGGTAAAGAGTCCCATCCTTCCGTTTGTTGACAAGTTCTCCATGCCAGATTTTGCCTGCATTGACCGTTTCCCATAAATTTTTATAAAAAGCGAGAGGCTGTTTTCCCGAATTCCACAACCTCGGGTTCTTACCAAGTACGTCATCAAAAGTGTAATTTGTAAGCGTGGTGAAAGCAGTGTTCACCCAAATGATTTTCCCGTCTCGTTCTGTAATGACCATTGCATTCGCTGCCGCATCCAAAGCGGTGCCCTGCAAACGCAGTTTATCCTGTGCTTGTTTCTGTTCTGTGATATCCCGAAAATTAATTACAACGCCATTGATGCTTGGATCCATGAGTAGATTGACAATGGTTCCTTCCACCCAGCGCCATTCACCGCTTTTTTGCCTGATGCGAAATGTGATATCTTCCTTTGAACCGGGGGTGCCCACAACCTTTTGAAAGATCTGAGACAACCCTTTCGTCTCTTCCGGGTGAAGGGGTCCAGCTGTGTATACATCGCTGTTTTCGGTAAAGCTATATCCCCAATCGGATTCAACCGCAGCATTTGCCCAGGTTACCAGCCCTTCTGCATCGAGAACAATAATATTATCGCGGCCATTCTCGATCAATCGCCGCAGTCGCTGCTCGTTGGCAGCCAATGCCCGAGAAGTTTTGCTTTTCTTTGCAGCCTGCTCGATTGCCAGCGCAACCTGGTCAAATTCAAACGGTTTGAGAAAATAACCGAATACCCCTGATGATACCGCCTCAATGGCAGAGCTCTGCGTAGCATAACCCGTCAATAGGATGCATTCAGTAAAGGGTGATTTTTCTTTGAGCTTGCGGATAAGTTCCAGACCCGACATATCCTCCAGGCGCAAATCGATCAATGCCACGTCCGCCGGGTATGAATCCATCGAAATCAATGCCTGGGCGCCCTTGTTCGCCTGCAGGGTTTTATAGCCTTTGTATTCCAAAATATCGCAAAGGCTGGTGAGCATATTGACATCATCATCAACCAGCAGAACCCGGATCACATCATCAATTGGCATTAGTTAATTCCTCATACTATGTGCTCTAGCCGCTATCTTTTAACTTGAGATTCCCTGATGGCACTCCTGAGGCGTTTCAATTGGAAATCTTCAAGCAATTTTAGTAGGTGTTCAACCTCTAATGGTTTATAAAGGCAGGTAAATGCCGAATTTTCCATCGCAATCTTGATGGATTCTTCCATTTCAACCCGATAACCTGTAATAAGAAGTACAGGTAATTCAGGGTGATACTTCTTAACTCGTTTCAATACATCCAAACCGGTTATGCTGTTTAATTTCATATCCAGCAAGAGCACCTGGGCATCCGACATAATTGGTTTCATATCCGCATGAGGGTCAGTCTCAACCTCAGTGAAAAAGCCGCGCTTATTCAGGATGTCTCCAAGTGTTTTGCAAAATCCCGGATCATTATCCACAATCGCAATCATTTGATGCTTCGTTAGTGCAGCGAAAAATCCAAGCATCTGTGAAATATCAAGCGGTTTGGCAAAGACCCCGATTACCCCCTCATCCAAACCGCGCTGCAAGATCTCATCTGCGGCATAGGCAGTCATCAGAACCACAGGTAAACCGGGTTTTTGTTGATGCAGTACTTTATGAAATGCCACCCCGTCCATCTCGGGCATGCGAACATCAGTGAGGACACAATCAAATTCCTCTTCTTCAATTTTTTTCAACGCTTCTTTGGCTGAATAAGCCTGCGCTGAATAGTAACCGGCCACTGAAAGGATATCAGCCAATGTGCTGACCATTCTTTGGTCATCATCTACTATCAATACTTTTATGCGGTTTTTCATGGGGTCTCCTTTTCAGTTGGCAAGATTATGGTAAATGTAGTTCCAATGTTAACTTTACTTGTTACTGATATTTCACCTTTATTAGCCTCTATAAACTTCTTGCATAACGGTAAGCCCAGCCCGATTCCCTTTGACTTGGTGGTGAACAAGGGTTCAAAGATCAGGTTCAGGTTTTCCGGTTTTATTCCTTCACCATTATCGATCACACAAATACGAACTGATTTAGTCTGCTGATCATTCGCCTCTTTCAATTGGGCAGTAAGTTCTACCTTTCCGCCATCAGGCATCGCCTGGTATGCATTTGTCAACAGGTTTCCAAGAACCTGTTCCAGTTGCAGCCCATTGACGTAGACAGTCGGTAGATTCTCATCGATTTTTTCTTGAACTTCTATGTGAGAAGGAGGTGGAAAACGCCTGACAGAGTTGTTGATGAGGTCAGCCACAGGGATAGGTTTTCTTTCAGCCACCTGCAAGTGCGTAAAATCAAGCAGGTCAGTGATGATCTTTTCTGATGAATTCGTTTCATTTTTAATGATTTTTAGATATTCAGTCACTTTTGGATCAGCGTTTGCCTGGATCATCGAAAGGTATGTCACTGCATTGGATATCACTCCCAGCGGATTGCGCAGTTCATGAGCAATGCTGCCCGCCAGCTGCCCGATTGCAGCCAGCCTTTCCTGGCGCAGGGTATGCTCCTGGGCTTTCTTGAGGTCGCGGGTACGTGCTTCTACCAGTTCCTCAAGATGTTCTGAATACTCTCGCAACTTATCCTCAATCCGCTTAAGCTCTGTTACATCCCGGGTAGTATTCAGGATGCATGCTTCACCACCGATCTCAATTACCGTTGCAGACATCAATCCATCGATTAAGGTTCCATCCTTGCGTCTGAATTTTGCAGGAAAATTTTTTACGCTACCATTTTCTCTAAGGAGAGTAATGAGTCTATCCCGATCCTCAAAATCGTCCCAGATTCTCAATTGGTAAGAACTTTTGTTATGTAAATCCTCATCAGTAAATCCAAGGATTTCTTTTAAAGCGTCGTTGTACAAAAGAATTAATCCGTCCTTCATTCTTGTGATCGTCAGCGCATCCGGGGAGGTTTGGAATGCCGTTCGGAACTTTTCTTCCTCTTCACGGATTTTTTCAGCGGAGAGTAATTGGCTATGATAGAAGCGCATCCGGTTATTGCGCCAGATCAGTGCCAGCCCTGTGCCAGAGCCAATCACCAAAAAACCAAAAAAGAGTATTGTTTGCCACAAACGCGTCTTTAATGGTGCATCCACCTCCGCCTTATCCATACGAGCCACCAGGATCCAGGGAGAGTCCGGTACCTGTTGGATCGAGCCGATCACTTCTTGACCCCGGTAATCCAGTCCTTCTACCACTCCTCTAATTCCAAGCCCGCCTTTTACCCCAAGCACCTCGGAATTCTCAAACGAGATCCACTGGTTCAACGCAGCTTTTGGATTAAACCGAAGCGGCGTCAAAAACAGAACCCCGTTGCCTTCTTTTCTCACGAGCAGTGTTTCAGCAGTCTCACTCGGGATAGGCCAGGTTTGCATATACGGATAAAGCCACTTATCCGGGGAGAGTTCGAATACCAGCAGCCCAAGTGGGATTTGCGAATTTGTGGCACTAAAAATTGGGGATACAATCGCAAGCAGGATCTCCCCATTTTCATGACGGTGAAAATCGACCCAACTGACAGATTTTTGAATGAAATCCACCTTTATATAAGAAAGGACATGCTCAGGGACTGAATGATCCTCATTGGGAGTGCTGAATAACATGTTCCCTTGGGAGTCAGCCAGGTAGATATGGTTGTAGTCATAAGCTTTCCCTACCGTGATGAACCATTCCTCAATCTCATCAGCAATAGCGGGATCATGACCACCGTGAATGTATTGGTCAACAAGGGAAAGAAAAGTGGGGTTTTGAGCCAAACTTTGTACATCTGCCGTGCGCTCTCGCCGCCAGGCGCTGATACTATCCACCTTTAATTTCGCGATGGAGTTCAATTGTTGGTTAACATTATCAAGATACCGCGCCGAATACTGCTGGTATGAAAGATTCCCGAGGGCAAAAAATCCCGAGGCTGTAATGATAAAAATGATAAAAAACAAAGTGAAGGATCTTTTATCTTGAGCCTGTATATTGTCGATTTCACCTTTTGGAAGTGAACGTCCAGGTTTCTTAAGGAAATCAAAACGTAAGACCGCGAGCGCATAAAAAAGCGCACTCAACCCGAGACCTGGTATGAAAATGTTGACTCTTAAATCCGGCAGTAAATTAAAGGTGGTAGTCAGCAAAATTACCAGGCCGACCAACGCACCCAGGGTGAGCAGGATAGACTGCCATGCTGATTTTTTACGATTCTGCCAGGCTGTAATCAATAAGATAGTGATCCCGGTCAACATCAGCAGAATGTTATAGAAGGTATACACCAGGAACCATACAGCAGGCTCTCTGGCGGTGATGTCTGCCAGCCAGAAATTCCCCATATGCAGGAAAATCGCATCTTTAGCAACCCACAGATGGTATCGCCCATTTGTCCAAACCATCACCTGGGTGATTACCGGGATAATCAATAAACCCCAAACAGCTTTGTCAGGGATCCAATGCATATGCTCGTTGTAACGGAATGCAAAAATGACAAACAACCCCGAGATAAATGCAAAAGGCAAAAAACGAACATTCCACCAGAATATGGCTGTTTGTTGGTTATTGCTTATCATGGACAAGATTTCTGCCAGTGAGCCCAGGCTCTCTGAAAGCGCAAGTAATGCATAAGCTCTGACACCGGGTAATTTCTTTACCCTAAACGCATAAATTGCTAGGAAAGACGTTAAAAGGAAGGTGAAAACAACCGAAGCAAAAAAGAGATTTAATTGCGAGTCCATTTTATGAATCCTGTTTCAGCGGAAGGGATATAACAAAAGTCGCTCCTTTTCCCCCATCCCCTCTTACTTCGATACTGCCCCCATTCACTTCGATCAATCTTTTTGCAATCGGAAGCCCCAACCCGATGTGCCGCGGCTTGGTGGAAAACAATGGTTCAAATAAGTGTTCCACGTTTTCAGGCAATATGCCCGGACCATCATCGGAGATGGTGATTTGCAGGTAATCATCTTTTATTTTTTCGTCATAATGAGCAGTTATCGAAATTTTGCCAGTATAAACCATCGCCTCACTTGCATTCGTAATCAATCGCTGCAGCACCTGCTCGATTTGATGCGGATCTACAAAAATGGTTGGTAATTTTTTCGCTATTTTTGTATGGATAATAATCCCTTCAGGTACAGGATGAGCAGTCAGCGTCCGATTCACAATCTCACCTATATCCGATGGCTGCCGGTCTCCTGCCTGCAGGGTGGTAAAGTTGAGCATATCGTTCATGATCTCAACTGCCACCCGGCTTTCTTTTTCCAGGATTCCCAGGTATTCCTTCGTCTTTTCATTGGCATCCTGCAGCACCAGTTTGAGAAAATAGACTGCGTTGGAAATTACTCCCAGTGGGTTACGCAGTTCATGAGCAATCCCTGCTGCCAGCCTGCCCATCGTAGCCATGCGATCATGCTGGAGCATTGCCTTCTGTGCGTCTTTTAATTCCTGTGTTCGGGCAGCCACTTCCTTTTCGAGCCGCTCGTTGTAATCGATCAGCGATTGTTCATGTTCTTTTCTTTCCGTGATATCCCGAATGATTCCTTCGATGGCGATGAGATTTCCTTTATCATCAAAGACTGGCGTATTTCGCATCTCCACCCAAATAATCCTGCCATCCTTTCTAACCCAACGCAAAGAAAATGGTCTTTTATATAACATTGTCCCATCACTTGCTTCATTAAATTGCGCTTGATCCTCCTTGTAGATCATTGAGAATCCAATTTCCGGATGCTGGTAGAACTCTTCCGGAGTATAGCCGCACAATGTCAGGCAGTATGGATTAACAAATTCGAATTTTTGTTCCGGAACAAGGCGAAACCTGAAGATCAAGTCCTGTGACTGATTGACCAGGTTCTGGTACCGTTCAGTGGATTCCTTGAGCGCAATTTGTGTTTTGATCCGATCATTTTCTTTTTTCAAATAGATTCCCATCAACATAGTTGTTAAAGGGAAAATTCCTAGAACAGGCAGCCAGATCTGCTTGATTACTGCTACCCCAGCGGGCCAGGGTTTTACCAGCAATTGAGAAGCCAGCATGAAAAAATGAACGATGATCCCAAAAATGAACAACTCGTATATTTTGATTTCTCTTTTTTTGAAGCGTAAATAGTGGTTAAAAGCCAGACCCACCAAACCAGTTGAGAGAATTGTTGCTAAACCTGCCCAAATTCCATTACCCCCAACAATCGCGCGGTAAACGCCGGCGATTATGATTGAACATAATACTGTGATCTCACCGCCAAATAAACCGGCTAGCGAGAGAATGATCGACCGTCCATCATAAAAAACCCCGGGGGCATAATTGAATGGAATACGCATCCCGATGATGGCCACCCCACCGAAAATCAATCCCATCACAATTTTCGCGAGAGTTTTTCTGTTGGATCGAAGCGGAGAGGTTAAGCTGTATAGGGTGATCAACCCCAACAACAAGACCATATTTTGCACAAGATTAATGACCATCATCCTTGTCCTTTAAAGAACAAATAAGTGGGATTTCTTTAATGTGCTGAAGAAACAGGGTTACTTAATTGGGTAATAATTCCCAAATTAAAAAACCCATTTAAGTTAATTATAGACAATATTCTCCTATCCGAAATATTAAATCTCGAAATTCTGGTCAGTGGTTTTCTGAGGAAAAAGTCCATTCAAGATATTGATTAATCCTGAAATTGTGATCGGTTTCTCGATCAGACTAGTTCCTTCCAGTTGATTGACCTGCGAAAGGACTTTCGGTTCAGCATAAGCAGTAATAAATATGAATGGAATGACGCCAATCTGTTCGATCACCTTGTTGCGAAAATCAACCCCATTCATCCCGGGCATTACTAAGTCACTGATCACGCAATCAAATCCTTGCGAGATCAGTGCCAATCCTTCAAAACCATTTTCAGCGATTTCAACGTCATAACCAAAATTGTGAAGGATATCCCGGATGGTAATACAGATCCCCAGGTGATCATCCACGACAAGAATTTTGAGAGGATTGTTCATTTTTCTTCCCACACCGGTAATTCGAGAATAAATTCCGCTCCTTTGCCAGGCTCACTTTCTGCAAATATGGCTCCATCATTGATTTCTGCGAGTTTCCTGCAAACAGCCAGACCCAGGCCAATCCCTTTGGGTTTGGTAGTAAATAATGGCTCAAAGATTTTTGATAAATCCTCGCTTGAGATCCCTATCCCTGAATCTTTCACATGGATGCAGAGATACTGAAGGTTTCCTTTTTTCCGGGGTTTTACCGTGAAAGTTAATTTTCCTCCTTCAGGCATTGCCTGGTAAGCATTCACAATGAGGTTTTCAAGGATCTGTTCGATATGGCGCGGGTCCACAAAAACTGGTGGGAGTCCCTCAGGTGCGTTGACAGATAGATTTATATTCATTGGCGTCGGTCGCCGTAACAGAGCCCGTTTAATTAAGTCACTCACAGCAGTCGGTTGCCTTTCAACCGATTTGGTGCGGGCAAACTCCAACAGGTCAGAAATGATCTTTTCAGCGTTATGCGTCTCGGTTTCGATCATCCCAAGGTATTTTTTCACCTTTTCATCAGCGTCTGGCGTAACCATTCGCAAATAATACAATGCATTCGTGATGACCCCCAACGGATTGCGTAATTCATGCCCCACACCCCCAGCCAATTGACCCAATAACGCCAATTTCTCCTGTTTCACGATCTTTTCCTGGGCTTCACGCAATTCGCGGGTACGTTCTTCCACTCGTTGCTCAAGGCGGGTATTCAGGGCGATGATCTCTTCTTGTGCCATCCGTTCGTCGGTGATGTCCCTGGCTGTTGAAAGGCTTCCTATTGGATTTCCATCTGCATCCTTAAGCACCCGGCACCACCAGGCAAGTAAACGTTTTTCACCATCCTTCCGCTTTTGCCAGCTTTCTATATAGACCGTGTGTTCATCACCTCTAAAAAGCGGTTGGACCTTATCATATGTCTTTTGTTCCCCAACGAAGTATTCTTTCGCTTCATGTCCAACTACATCCTCACCAAAGAAATCCAGGCCAGCTGGGTTAGCCCAGGTGTAAACCTTGTCAACATTAACCTCCATTAATATGTCGGGGATGGCTCCAAGCAGGGCTTCCTGGCGAGTAGTAATCGATTTAAGTGCTTTTTCAGTTTGCTTCAACGCCGTAATATCAACTGTGTATCCAGCCAACAAATTACGGTCGCCAAACCGAATCGGGTATTTAATGGTGAAATAACTGCGGTCATTAAGTTCTTCTTCAATGGTAAGGTTTTCTCCTTTGGAAACCACCGACCAATCATCTGCTGTCATCTTGGCAGCAAACTCCAGTGGGAATAACTCCTCCATGGATTTGCCCGCCATTTGTGAACCAGGAATTCCGATCATATCGATGAAATTTTCACTGGCAAAAACTACCCGGCTTTTTGTTTTACTTACCTCTTTCACATAGGCATACACTGGAGAATGTTTTACAAATAATGCCAGCAGATCATAACTTTGCTGTATCGCATCTTCAGCACTCTTCTGTTTACTGATATCTGTGATGAATCCTTCGTAAAAGGTTTCACCACTCACTTGATCGAAGTAGCGCTGTCCCTGCTCCATAACCCACTTGGTTTGTCCATCCGCTGTGATGATTCGGTAAGTAAGCTGGAATTTTCCATCTGGTGCTGTGGTTGCATTTTCTTGGACCAATTGTAGATCTTCAGGGTGGATTATTTTTTCATACGAGATCTTTTTATTATTAATCAGGTCATATGGTTGGTAACCCGTCAGCTCTAAACAATAGTCGCTGACAAAGGTCATAGTCCAGGTTTCATCAACCTTACTGCGATAAGCCATGCCGGGAAGGTTATTCATCAGAGTTTGCAGTTGGCGCTGTACTTCCCATAATGCTTCTTCCGCTTTCTTTCTTTCAGTAATATCCACAACGGTGGTAATAAAATGTAATGGTTTCCCGTCTTCATCGCGGCGCAAGGCTACATTTACGTCACACCAGAGGGTTGATCCATCCCTGCATAGATATCTTTTATTGAAACGCAAAATATCAATCTCATTGTTTAATAACGGTTTCAAGTATTCCGAAATTGATGAAACATCTTCTGGAGGGGTTACCTGCTGCCAGGTCATTTTATTCAATTCTTCCTGGCTGTACCCCAGCATCTTCGCCAGCGCTTTATTGCAGCGGATTTCTCCAGTGATCATGGTCAAGGATTTTCCAACCCCTGAGTTTTCAAAAACTGTACGGAACTGCTCCTCACTTACTTTAAGTTTTTCTTCAGCAATTTTTTGCTCGGTGATGTCATCTGATATGATCTGAACGCCCTCCAGGTTTCCTTCGCTGTCCAGGATCCTGGAGTAACTTGAGTGAAACCAATATTTTCCTGATGGCATATCCACCAGGTCATCATAAATTGCAGTAACATCGGTCTTTGATGCCTTTTTAATACGCTTGAGAATTTCCGCCCCAAATTTTGGTCCATAAAGTTCAATTGTATTTTTTCCCACATAATCCATCAATTGTCCGCCCATGAATTGAAGGGCCTTGGAATTAAAGTATTGCACCTTACCTTTTTTGTCGTAATATCCTACACCAACACCGGCATTATCCACCAACAACCGGAATTTCTCTTCACTTTCCTTCAGGGCGATTTCCGCTTTTTTCTTTTCTGTCACATCTGAGAGAATGCAGTGTGTCTGTTTGAATTGTCCCAGGGAATCGTATCCGATTTTTCCATCGAATGTTACAAAAATATGCGTCCCATCCTTTCGGACCATTTCGAAATCGACGCCAATCACTTCGCCTTTTGCTTTAAAGATTGGAAACCTTGTTTTGAATAGCTCCTTTTGATCTGCCGCCAAAAAATCTCCAAACCACTTTCCGATCACTTCATCGCGTTCGTATCCTAATGTCCTCAACCAGGCGTGATTCACCTCGAGGAAATTCCCATTGATATCAAGGGATTGGTAGCCAAGCGGCAGGTTCTCAAAGCCGGCACGGTAACGGTCATCGCTTTCCTGAAGTGCCAGTTGGGCTTTCTTCAGCTGCAATACCAGTTTGATCCTTCCGAGGACTTCTCGTTCTGGCAGTGGGAATTCGATGATGTCATCTGACATTTGTTCCAACTCGCGATATTCCAGGTCACTAATAAGATCGTCTTTAGCGATCAAGGTAATAATTCCTAAGGTCCCACTTTTTCGTATCTTTTTACAGGTGTCCATCCACCCTTTTTTATTGTCGCTGCCATACCTAATCATCACGACATCTGGAGCGGACTCCTTGATAGTCTTTTCGGTATGCGTTTCCTCAGTAGTTCGGGAAATCGAATAGCCTGCTTCCTTAATTTCTTTTTGAACCTTCTCAGTAATCAGTGAAAGATCATCTATTATCAGGATGGCTTTCGGTTTTTCCATGGTATCCCCCTTTTGGGATCGATTTCACGTAAATAACCACTGTAAAAAGAAGATAAAAAAAGGGATCATTAGAGACAAGACCTAAAAATGAAATTTAAACACCTTTTTGATCGTGCGCTTGAAAATGCGTTCATTGATTCAATTTTTTTATAATTCTCTTCGCTTAAGTATTATTGCAATTGACTGGATGAAATACAAGTACGTATTTCTACTTAATCTTTTTTTTCAGATAAATTTCGTAATTGCTCAACTAACCTGAAAAAGCAACAAGGTTTTCATTAAGTATCCTTTTCATTAGCGATTAAGTAATTAAACGAATATCAATCCAGCAGCATTTTCACTAAAGTTAATTTGGAATTACCAGAAATTAGTCGGTATGTAAATCTACGGCAGGTTGATTTCTACTTCTTGTGAGATTACTTATGGACCAAAGCAAAAACCTGATTCTCGCGATCGATGATGTTGAGGAAAACCTTGTTTTACTCACCAGGATCCTATCCAAGGATGGATACCAGGTAAGAACAACCACCGATAGCAAGGATTTAATTCCCCTTTGTCAATCACTACACCCCTCTTTAGTTTTAATGGATGTTAGGATGCCAGGTACTGACGGCATAACTTTATGCAAACAATTGAAAGAAGAGACCTCAACATCCTCAATACCAGTGATCTTCATGAGCGCGCTCGAATCCACTGAGGATCGGCTTCAAGCGTTTAAGGCTGGCGCAGTTGATTATATTGTCAAGCCATTCGAGATCCAGGAGACCCTGGCCAGAGTATCATCACAAATATCCATCCACCACCTCCAAAAGGAATTGGAAAAAGCGAACACGGAATTAGATAAACGCCTGGTGGAATTAAACCAATCCCAATTACAGCTGAAGGAACGGGAAGCAAAACTGAATGGATTGATTAAAGCTCTGCCAAACATGACATTTGTGTATGATGAAAAAGGAACATACCTCGAGATCTTTTCAAACGAATTCAATTTCCTCATCGCCCCGCCAGGTGAAATGCTCGGAAAAAACATCAGCGAGTTTCTTCCTCCTGATGTGGTAGACCTAAAAATGAAAGCAATCCAGGCAGCTCTCCTCACCGAACAAACCCAGATCATTGAATATCAGATGTCGTTTAATAACGGGCACAAGTTGTGGTTTGAAGGAAGAATTGCTCTATTAGCCAAAACGGGTTCAGGTGAAGGGCAAGTGATTTGCGTGACTACCGAGATCACTGAACGCAAAGAACTGTATGAGCAGATCGAGCAGATGGCGATTTATGATTCATTAACCAGTTGTTACAATCGGCGGCATTTCATTAACATCGCAGAAAAGGAAATCTCAAGAGCCAATCGATATTCCAGACCGTTATCCCTGATGATCATTGATATCGACCATTTTAAGAATATTAACGATACATTTGGTCACCCTGCTGGTGATGAGATCCTGAAGCAATTTGTGGAGTTGTGTAAAAGTCATCTCCGTTCTGCTGATGTGATCGGGAGATATGGCGGCGAAGAATTTTGTTTCCTCTTCCCTGAAACTGACGCAGATGGAGCGGTAAAAGCTGCTGAAAAGATACGCAAACATACGGAAAGCTTTTTATTCCGCACATCATGCGGCGATCTGCAGATCACCATCAGCGCTGGTGTTGCCTGTCTGGATACTACAGCAAATAATAAAATGACACTTGTTGATCTATTTGTTGCTTCCGACAAAGCACTTTACAAGGCAAAAAAGGCCGGCCGCAATAAAGTGATGATGAATTGCTCCGCAACTATGGCGCACCTGGTCATCTCCAGTAAATCCAAAACCCACCCATTACAAGCTTTCGCGAATTAAATCTAAAAGATCAAAATAAAAGGGCTAATGGCAGCTGCATTAGCCCTCGAAACCCCCAGCTTTTACCTTATGAATTCCCGGGGAGAAATCCGTTATTGATTACACTAAGGCAGATTTTTTTGGTTGCCTACAGGCCTACCCTTATCATTTTAGATGGCAGAGAGTTCATCCCTCCCTTCAGACAAGCCTGGATGAAGCAAAGATGCAGGGAATAAAAATAAAAATGAATTTGAAAAATTTTTCATCTTTGCTTCATCAAGCCTGACCACATTGTTAAAACAGTCACCTTGTACATCCATAATCAGTATAGAAAATTAAGATGGAATTGATATTCGTAGCAGTACGGAAAACAATGATAAATAATACGTAATTCCTGTTAATGTTGCCGCAAAGGTTTCATCAACACAAATTGAATTCATTGCTCAAAAGTCGTATTATTTGTCTATACAACTAAAAGATGGAGAACGGAGGGAAATATGAATTCCCGTCTTTTGCTTTGCGTTCTCATAGCCGCTACATTATTGTTCTTTACCGCTTGTGAAAAAGTTACTCCAACTCCCACCTCTGCCGTAACCGAACACCCTGCTCCAGCAGTAGTTACCTGCCCACTGGACTACCTGGCAGCTCCAGTGCTAACTGGACCCGTCCCGGATGCCCTTGTCGACAGCCTGACTCCTTCATTAACATGGAATTATCCGGAAGTTCCATATCCCGATGCCAGCTCCTCAACTTTGTGCATCCCCGAGCAGTATAAGGTGGAGGTCCTTCATGGACCCTTCTTCCGCGATGACCTTGGCGCTGTCTTGACAGGCAAAGCGACGAGTTACACTACAGGCATTCTCCAGCCGGGTGAGCAATACCTTTGGGGTGTCGTTGGATTATCAGGCGAGTCTCGAGGTCCATCCCCATCCTACAGGCTTTTTTACACCGGCAGCAACTGTGATCCCTCTGCATTCCTGGCCCCTGAATTGATGTCCCCTGCCGACCATGACACTGTCTCCACTTTGGACCCTACATTGTATTGGGATTACCCCGGAGATTGTGTACCCGCCAATTATTTTCTCGACATTTCCACCGACCCCACTTTTGCCACAGGCAACATGGGGGGTTCCCTGCCAAGTTCTGACCCGAGTTCACGAGCAAGTGAAATCCTTGCCGACTGCACCAGGTACTATTGGCGGGTTGCTGCCCGCAGCGCTGATGGCAGTGTCACCGGCCCTGCATCCCCAACGTTCACTTTCCGTACAAATACTGGCGGTTGTGAGCCTGAGCCAGAACACTTGATCAACGGCATCTCCGGGCGCGTCTGGGAAGACCTTTGTTCCGTTCCTGAAATCGGTCCGCTGCCCAGCCCGCTGCCCGCCGGCTGCGTTTCTTCAGGCGGCAGAGCTGTGGCTGATGGCATCCGCGAACCCGGTGAACCCGGGATTGCCAATGTAATGGTCCGCCTGGGTGAAGGCGCTTGCCCGTCAACCGGACTGGGGGTCACTTTTACCGATGAATACGGGTTCTACGGTTTTGAGGTACTCCCGGATACCACCTACTGCGTCAGTGTGGATGCTTCAGAAAACATCAGCGCCCTTGTACCGGGTGGGTGGACCTCTCCAGCCACCGATTCCAGCCAGGCTTCAATGGAAATGACATTCCCGGATGTGGAAGCTTATTTTTACAATATGGATTTTGGTTGGTCTTACCAATTCGGTCCAACAGTACCCTACACCACTTTCGAAGGTCTTGTCTTTGATGACCACTGTGCCCATACGCTTTCCACCGATCCGGCCATGGTCACTGAAGGGTGCTTGATGGGAAGTGACGGCATCATCACAGCCAATGGCACTCGCGAAGGAAGTGAGGAAGGGATTGCAAATGTATGGGTTACTCTCTTCCATGGAACCTGCAGCAGCTCTTCACGAATTTGGGCTGGCACCGACAAAACCGACAGCGATGGAAAATTCCAGTTCTTTCTGCCGATCACCGAACCCGCCACAAATTTCTGTTTATCCATCACAGCCGATTCCCGGACCAACTCCATACCGCTCATGCCGGGGATTTGGTCACGCCCGCGGACTTTGAAAACGCTTGCCGAAATGGATGTTGTCGCTACGGATACAACCCCGTTAACAGATCTCTTTGGCTGGGATAGGACCATCAGCCCGGTAGGGATAATCGACCGCCCGACTTATGAATTTACTGCCGATGACTACTGCTATTATGGTCCTGGTATGGAATACCGGGCGCTGCGAAGAATGTCAACTGGAGATACTTACGCCATCCTGGCAGTTGACCCTAGGCAGCAGTGGGTGCAGATCGAACCAGATAAACCGCTCTCACCCTACCTCAGCTGTGCTGTCGATCTGGTTCCACCTTTTATTCAAATCGATGACGAGGTTACCTGGGGAATGGCTGGAAATTCAACTGGTGGTCAATCAGCCATCTTCAAGATTGACGACGAGGTCACCTGGGGCAGGATCGGCATTATAGACCCGGACCCCCCAACACTGCAGCATATCAGCCGCATCGATCCTGTTGGATTAATCGGAGTCATCGATCCGGAACCCCCAACATCACCGGGCTGCGGTGTGGTAGACCCCGATCCACCAAGCGACGAGCATGCCCTGCGTTGCTGGGTACCCATTTTAGGCGGCAACGTTGTAGGAGATCTGCTTGACCTGCCGCGCGTCACCGGTTCAGCACTCATCATTCCACCCACACCGACCTTCCCCCCAACGATTCCCCCGCAGCAGCAGCCGCCATCCTGCAGTGATTTTACAGATCAAACAACCTGTAACAATCATGCCAATGATATGCAATGTTACTGGAACACCTATTTAAAACCGCCTCAATGCGTAAAACAGTAAAATAGTTCTAAGGAAACAAAAACCGCGCCTCTTCGGAGACGCGGTTTTATTTGAAAGACGAATTCTTACTTGCCCAGGATCTTGTACATCCCGGTTCCGCAAACCGTGCATTTCCCTTTGAGGGCTTTGCGGCCGTTCTTCATGGTCACTTCCTGGGTGTCCTTCATAGCCTGCTTCTTTTTACACTTCATGCAATATGCAACTTCTGCCATTTTTATCCTCCTAAACTTTTGATATCCCACAGGAAGGAAAGCCCTTCCCAATAAAGTCAGTATAGCATACAAAATCGTTCTGCGGATAACGAATTTAACAGTTGTGTGACTATACTTTCGATCAAAATATCCTTGCATTTCAGACCAATTTGGTCTTTAATTAACCAAGGTCAACCACCCAAAAAGGAGCTGAAATGACCCCCACACAACCCATTACCCATAAGCCATTTACCCCCACCAAACTAAATCGCCGCAGCCCTGTACCAAGCGATATCGAAATCGCCCAGGAGGCGACATTAAAACCGATCACCCTCATCGCTGAAGAGCTTGGGCTATTGCCCAACGAGATCGAGCAATACGGCGATACCAAAGCCAAGGTCCGCCTTGAAGTGCTCCAACGCCTTCATCATGTGCCTGATGGAAAGTATATCGACGTAACTGCCATCAATCCAACACCATTGGGAGAGGGTAAGACCACCACTACCGTTGGGCTCAGCCAGGCATTGGGCGCGCACCTGAACAAACGCGTCATCACCTGCATCCGCCAGCCTTCGCAGGGTCCCACCTTTGGCATCAAGGGCGGGGCTGCTGGCGGCGGTTATTCCCAGGTAGTGCCCATGGAAGAATTCAACTTGCATCTCACCGGTGATATCCACGCCATCACCGCCGCCAACAACCTGATGGCGGCTGCCATTGACGCCCGCATGTTCCATGAAGCCGACGCCACCGATGAGCAGTTGTTCAACCGCCTGCTGCCAGCGGATAAGACCGGCAAGCGCCACTTCACCAGGGGTATGGTTGTCCGTCTTGAAAAGCTGGGCATCACTGCCTCCGACCCTGAAGAGCTCACACCTGAGCAGCGCCGCAAACTCTGCCGGTTGGATATCGACCCTGCCACCATCACCTGGCGGCGCGTGCTCGATACCTCCGACCGTTTCCTGCGCGGCGTCACCATCGGCACCGGACCCGAAGAAAAAGGCGCTACCCGCGAGACCGGCTTTGATATCACTGTGGCTTCGGAGATCATGGCTATCCTTGCCCTTACCACCAGCCTCAAGGATATGCGCGAGCGCCTGGGGAAGATTGTCATCGGCATCAGCCGATCCGGTGATGCGGTGACTGCTGAAGACCTGGGGGTTGCCGGCGCCATGACTGTGCTCATGCGCGATGCCATCAAGCCTAACCTGATGCAGACAGTCGAAGGCACGCCGGTCTTCGTCCACGCCGGACCCTTTGCCAACATTGCTCATGGAAACTCCAGCATCCTGGCGGATAAGATCGCACTCAAACTGGCGGATTATGTCATCACCGAATCCGGCTTTGGTGCGGATATGGGTATGGAAAAATTCATGAATATCAAGAGCCGCTATTCCGGGCTTGTCCCCTCGGTAGTGGTGATGGTCGCCACGGTGCGCGCCCTCAAGATGCACGGCGGCGGTCCGAAGGTGGTTGCCGGCAAACCGCTGGACATTGCTTATACAGCGGAAAACCTCGACCTGCTGCGCGCCGGACTGCCCAACCTGCTGCACCATATCAAAACCGCGCGCAAGTTCGGCATCCCCGTGGTGGTGGCAGTCAACCGCTTCCTCACCGATACCCCAACCGAACTGGACCTCATCCGCAAAGCAGCGATTGAAGAAGGCGGCGCAGTAGATGCCCTCATCTGCGAACACTGGGAAAAAGGCGGAGAGGGGGCGATTGAGCTTGCTGAAGCCGTGGTCAAAGCCGCTGAAATGCCCTCTCATTTCCAGTTCCTCTACCCGCTGGAATGGTCGATCAAGCAGAAGATCGAATGTATCGCCAAAGAGGTATACGGGGCTGACGGGGTGGATTATCTGCCCGAAGCGGAGGAGCGCATTAAGGAGTACACGCGGCTCGGGTTCGATAAATTGCCTATTTGCATTGCCAAAACCCACCTCAGCCTCTCGCATGATGCTGCACTCAAAGGCGTCCCCAAAGGCTTCCGTATTCCCATCCGCGATGTCCGCGCTTCCGTTGGCGCTGGCTTCCTCTACCCACTGGTAGGCACCATGTCCACCATGCCCGGGCTGCCCACCCGCCCCATGTTTATGGAAATCGACCTTGAGACGGATACCGGCAAGGTTATCGGTCTCAGTTAGAACGACCACTCAGAGCTTCGATGAGTTACTGAAACTAAAACCCGGAGTCTTTTTGGACTTCGGGTTTTTCTACTAAAACCAACTCACCTTGACAAGGTTAACGAAACCCTTGTCAATGGATTTTTACCTGTTTACTTCAGAGGTTCCAGCGCTTCCACAAAATCGAAATCGACCCGGAGAGAAGTGTTGCCATCCGGCACCACCCCAACGCCAATCTTTCCCGTCGGGTACCCGTCATAGACCGTTTCAGTCACGTAATCCCCGTTAACATACAGGCTAAAATGGTTGCCCTTGCAATTCCCTTCGATGTAGTTTGCATTGATCCCCTGCTTAACTGCAGATGAGGTGATCCAATCGGTCAGTGGGGTCAGGGTGCTTCCATCCCATTTTTGGACACTGCCAAAGCCGTCACTGCGTACTGCAAAGAAAATCCCGCTGCCGTCCTCCTGCACCCGGCATATTATGCCGTATACAGCAGGTGACGGCTCACCAAACTTTGCCAGCGATGCATCCGCCCGCAGAGTTACATCGGCAATCGGAAAAGCCGCCACTCCGCTGCTGAAAGCTCCCCCTGCCTGGGTGGTAAGGGTGTAATAATCCCCCTGCGTGATGGTTGCCGTACCGCCCGGTATTCCACCCATGCTCCAGCCATCATAGGAGGTGAAGTCATACCGCTTTAGTACCACAGGTTCGTTCACAGTGATCTGGTTATTCACTGCTAGGTCGATGAGGTAGCCCTCGAACAACCGGGTGAAATCGCAGCCTTCCACCTGGATATCTACCACCTGGTTGAGATTATCTTCAAATGTCAACATATCTCCTGCACCAAAAGTCAAAGACCCGCTCAGCCAGTTCTCTCCCCAGTTGTCGTTCTCATTCGGACTGATGTACACACTGCAAATCTCTCGTGCGGAGTTGTTAGTGATCGTCACCGGGTATGGTGTGCGGTCACCGTACTGGTACGGGTTTCCAATGGACTGAACAATGAGGTTATCGAAAAGCACCTTCACCGGGTCAGCTGAAAAGGAGATGGCAGAAAGTGCAATATCCCCGCTTGCATAAGTATCATCCACCACCTCGGCAACAAAGATATCATTCACCAGCAGCGAAAAATGATTACCTTCGCAAATGGCAGTAATATGGTTGGTGCGTCCTGCTGAACTGACGGCATCGCTTTTTGTCCAGTCATAGAGCTGGGTCGATTCGCCATCCTTGAACAACACGATCTCCGCGTATCCATCTGATGACACTCGGAACCCATACCCGTCGCCATTCTCCTGGATTCGGCAATCCACCCCAAAGCCGTCACTGAGATCCGCGGGTGTTGTGATGGCAGTGGCCTCCACATCGATGCGAATGTTATCGAAATTCACCCCTGCCACCCCCCAGTTGTATTCCTTTTCAACAACTGCCTCAACAACGTACCCATCCTGGTCATAACTTGCACTACCATACTTGCCGGAATAGATTTCCCAGCCGCTGCCAGGGTCACTGAAATCATCCTGCATGAGGATCATCGGACCCAGGTCGATCGTTGGTTTCACGATTGGGGTAGCAATGTTAATTACCCCTTTCTGGGGAGTGCCGGAGAGCGTCGCCACCTGCATCCCCTGCGCCGGGTTATCACCCCCACCGGAGCTGCTGCAAGCGACCAACACCAGTGAAAGGATCACCAGACTGGAAATGAAAAGAGAAAAAGCTTTCATAATTCCCCTTTGGTTTTTGGAAATAAAATTAATTATAGCCTTGCCTGTAGTAAAGAAAAATCCCCGGGGTGTTTTCCGGGGAGAATTAGGTTGAGTTCCTGCTAGTTCCGAATGCTGACTTTTTTAACCACCAGGTTATCGAACAACACCTGCACAATTCCATCATAAAAACCGATAGCAGATAATGCGATATCGCCATGGCTGAACGTGGAATCCGTTGTTTCTGCCACTTTTACGCCATTCACCCACAATTGAAGGGTATTTCCGGCGCACACTGCACCGATGTGATTCACCCGCCCATCCGTATAAACAACGCTGCTCTCCGTCCAGTCCACCAGCGTCTTGCCTTTGCCGTTCGAGTACAGGGAAATGGCATAGTAGCCATCGGAGGTGATGCGGAAGCCGTAGCCATCGCCGTTGGATTGAATCCGGCAGTCGATGCCGTAAGCATCATACCCTTTTTCAACCGTCTCGAGCACCTTTGCATCCACATCCACCTGGATATCCGCCAGGTCAACACCAGCGCTGCCCCACATGTACTCTTCCTTGACTATAGATTTCACCAGGTAACCGCCGTCGCTGTATCCGGAGTTGCCATACTGGCCGGAGTAGGTTTCCCAGCCGCTGTTCGTATCGCTGAAATCGTCGGTCATGAGGATCTCGCCAGAGGATGGCACGGGGGTATCCAGTACCTGGGGCACAAGGGTTGCTGGCATCGTCGTCGCCATATTGCCCACCAGGGTGGCAACTTCTCCCACTGACGTGGAAGCCTGTTTAATCCCCGAAGTGGCAGAAGAGACCAGATTGGTCAGGCTGCAAGCTGCGGTCAGCAGGAAGATCAATAAACCACCAATAACAATAGAAAGTTTCTTTTTCATCATAGTCTCCTTATTATGTACAAAGAATACCTTATTTATAGAAAATTTCAAGTTACTTATTGGATCGATTGCACACCAGTTATAATTTGAGTTGAATATCCCTGAGGAGGCATTGCATGTACTACTTCGATAAAGACAACCTGTTCGAGTACGTGGTTCGCTACCTTGAAAAATGGAGTGTGCCAACAGAAGATGCCCAAATGGCAGCCGATGTGCTCCTCTCTGCTGACGCGCGCGGGGTCGATTCCCATGGCATCATCCGCCTGAGCAGCTACTATGGCTCACGCCTGAAAAATGGTCTGATCGATCCCCTCTCCCCGATGAAAGTCCTCAAGGAAACTCCTACAACCCTCAGCATCGACGCCGGCAACGGGCTCGGTCACCCGGTGAGCGTGAAGACCATGCGCCGCACCATCGAAAAAGCACGCCAATCCGGTATAGCGATGGCAACGGTGCGCAACAGCAACCACTACGGCATCGCCGGCTACTACGCCATGATGGCGCTCCCCGAGGAGATGATCGGCATCAGCTTCACCAACTCCGGTCCGCTGGTTGCGCCGACCTACGGTAAAAAAGCCATGTTGGGTACCAATCCCATCGCCGTGGCGGTGCCGGCGGCTTCGCAAAAACCATTCGTTCTGGATATGGCCACCAGCATCGTCCCGCTCGGACGGATCACGGTGTATCAGAAGGAGAACAAACCTATCCCTGCCGGTTGGGGGATCGATACAAATGGCAATGTCACCGAAAATCCCGCCGAAGTGAGTAATGGCGGTGCTCTCATGCCTCTTGGCGGTACCGCCCTGATGCGCGGCTACAAAGGCTACGGGCTCGCCTTGATGGTCGATATCTTCTGCGGCGTGCTTGCCGGCGCTGGATTTACCGACAGTGTCTACGGCTCAGGCGGGGAACAGCCGGCTAACATCGGTCACTTTTTTGCCGCTATTCGTATCGATGCTTTCCGTGAGATCGGCGAGTTCAAGCAGGATATGGACGCCCTGCTCCTCAGCCTCAAGAACTCCCCCAAAGCCGATGGCGAGAATCGCATTTTCATCCACGGTGAAAAGGAATTCGAAAACGCCGAACGCTCCAGTCGCGAAGGCATCCCCATCTCGGAGGCGGCGCTGGCTACTCTGCAGAAAGCCGGGGTCGAATATGGGGTTCCGTTTGATCTCAAGCCGTTGAAGGTGAGATAATAATCGCATCATACTACAGGATTTTTTAAGCTTTTAATTAACTCAAACCTCACCCCTGCCCCTCTCCATTTATGGAGAGGGATTTGGGGTGAGGAAATATTCAAGACCAATCAACTAATCAGCAATAGGAAATTGTTCTTTGTAACAATCCCCGGCTCATCTCTGACCCGGGGATTATTGTTTACTTTTGCAGCAAAATACATACCTCGTCGCCTTCAAGTGCCAGCCAGCCGTTGCTGACCGACGGGGTCGTCTCCCGCTTGTTGGAAAGCAGCAGTTCCCACCTTTGATGGCGCAGACTATCCCCCAACGCCAGGCGCACCTTTCGTTTGCCGAAGTTCAACGCCACCAGCACGGTTTGGTCGCCATCCTGGCGCAGGTACCCGAGTACGCGCTTCGGGTCAAAGTTGAGCGCCATGAAGCTGCCGCGATGCAAAGCGGGCGTGTTCCTGCGCAAATGGAGTAATCTTTTGTAGAAATTAAGCAGCGAGCGCGGGTCTTTCAACTGCGCTTCCACGTTGCGCCGCACGTAATTCGGGTGCACTTTCAGCCACGGCTTGCCGCGAGTGAATCCGGCGTTCACGTCCGCATTCCACTGCATCGGGCTGCGGCAGCCGTCGCGCCCCACGTTGATCGGCCAGTAGTGCTTGCCTACTGGGTCCTGGATCTCGGAGCGTTTGAGTTTGATATCGCGCATGCCGATCTCCTCGCCGGCGTAGAGGAATGGCGTTCCCCGCAGCGTGAGGATCATCCCCGCCGCCACCTTGAGCCGCTCGTCGTCCTCGGGCGCTTTGAAGCGCGTGGCGCTGCGCTTGTTGTCGTGGTTGTTGAGCACGTAATTCGGCCAGGCATCGGGGGGCATCACGCTTTCCCACCGTTGGATCACTTCCAGAAAGCCGGCGGGAGCCCATTTTTTCCACAGGAAGGAAAAGTCGAAGGTGGCGTGCAGCTTGCCTTCACCGCTGTAATCCGCCGCGTTCTTCATCGTGGTCATGAAGGTTTCGCCCACCGCGTACCGCTCGGGGTACTTGTCGAGGATGGCGCGGATGTCGTGCACCACCCCCATCATCTCGGGCTGGTTGGTGTCATACAGGTGCTCCTGTGCGTCGAAGGGGCGGCGCCCGAATTTGGTCGGGTTGTCGCGGAACTGTGCGTCCTTGAAATATTCGTTAAACACGTCCAGCCTGAAGCCGTCCACCCCGCGGTCAGCCCAGTAATTGAAGACTGAGAGCAGTTCCTTCCTCACCGCGTCATTGCGCCAGTTGAGGTCCGGCTGCTCCTTGACGAACATGTGATAGTAATACTGCCCGGTCTTCTCATCATATTCCCAGGCTTTGCCGCCGAAGATCGACTGCCAGTTGTTGGGCACCTTGCCGTCTTTCGGGTCGCGCCAGATATACCAGTCGCGGTAGGGGTTGTCTTTCGACTTGCGGGATTCCACGAACCACGGATGCTGGTCGGAGGAATGGTTGAGCACCAGGTCCATGATGATGTGGATACCGCGTTTGTGGGCTTCCTTCAGCAGCAGGTCAAAGTCTTCCATCGTCCCGTATTTGGCATCGATCCCCTTGTAATCCGCTACATCGTAACCGAAATCCTTGTCCGGCGAGGGGTTGATGGGAGATAGCCAGATGCCGTCGATACCCAGATCCTGCAGGTAATCCAGCCTGCCGATGAGCCCGCGCAGGTCGCCGATGCCGTCACCGTTGCTGTCGGCATACGACCGCGGATAGATCTGGTAGATCACGCCGTCCCGCCACCACAGGTAGTCTTTGCTCATTGGAATCCCTCCAGGTAAGTTTTCAGTAATTATACAGCGTCAAGTAATTACAGACTCTTACCCTTGAAATGATTTTGCATCTGTGGTAAACTTTTGTCGTTCGGAAACATCGTTATGGTCAACAACGAGAAGTGGGCAGCCCCCACTTTTCTTATTAGATAAAGGGTTATATAAAACAGGCGGAGAAAAGAAACATGAAGAACGAATTTATGCTCGCATTCAACGAAGTCCTCGAAGAGAAAGGACTCCCGAAAGAGATCATCCTGACCGCGCTCGAATCGGCCATGGTCTCAGCCTACCGGCGCTCGGTGATCGTGCCCACCAAGCAGCACATCGAAGCTCGTATCGACCCCGATACCGGCAATGTCACCATCTTCGCTGAGAAGGAAGTCGTTGAGGAAGTCAACAACGAACCCACCGAGGTCCTCCTCGAAGAAGCACAGAAGGTGATGCCAGAAGCGCAGCTTGGCGACATGGTGCTGGTCGAAGCCACCCCGGCAGATTTCGGCCGTGTGGCTGCCCAGACCGCCCGCCAGGTGATCCAGCAGCGTATCCGCGACGCCGAGCGTAAATCACAGGTCGATTTCTACGAGAAGCAGCTGGGCGAGATTGTCAGTGGCACCGTCCAGGCAGTTGGCGCTACCGGGCTCACCGTTGGGCTTGAACTGAAAGCCGAAGCCGCTATGCCGCGCAAAGAAATGATTCCCGGCGAGCGCTTCCACATCCACGACCGCGTGCGCGCCCTCGTCTCAGAAGTCAAAGAGAACCAGCGCGGACCGCAGATCATCCTTTCCCGCACCCACCGTAATTTCCTGCGCCGCCTGCTTGAGAACGAAGTCCCCGAAATTTTCCACGGCATCGTCGAGATCCGTTCCATCGCCCGCGAACCGGGTCAACGCGCCAAGGTGGCTGTTTCCGCCACCCAGCAGGGCATCGACCCCGTCGGCGCCTGTGTCGGCATCCGCGGTGTGCGCATCCAGGCCATCGTGCGCGAACTGCACGACGAAAAGATCGACGTCATCGAGTGGAATCCCGATCCCGCTGCCTTCATCGCCAAGGCCATCAGCCCGGCGCGTGTCAGCGGTGTATATCTCAATGAACAAAAGACCAGCGGCGGCAAAACCGCCAATGTGGTCGTCCCCGAAGACCAGTTGAGCCTTGCCATCGGCCGTGACGGGCAGAACGCCCGCCTGGCTGCCAAGCTTACCAACTGGCGCATCGACATCAAGAGCCTGCCCGAAGCTGCTTCTGAATGCCTGGTGAAACTGCGCACCGACCCCAACTTTGCGGTTATGCTCGAAGCTGAAAGTGCCAATGCTGCCAAGATCGAAGAATTCCTCGCACGCAAAGCTGATGGCAAACCACTAACCCCCGAAGAATTCGATTTAATGACCAAGTTCGTTGACCGGGTGGAGCGCAAAGCCACCGCCAAGACCGAGGAGCAGAAACAGGCTGAAGAAGCCCAGATGGCGGAATACAAGAAACTCGTGCCTGCCTCTGCCTTCACCAAGAGCATCCTCGACAGCGGACTGCCGGAACATGTTGGTTACCTGCTTCAGGAAGCCGGCTATTTCTCCGTCGGTGAAATGGCTGTCCAGATGAAACTGGATCCCGAGCAGATTCGCCGCCTGCAGGGCATCGGCGACCGCGCCATGGTCAACATTGAAGAGTTGATGACCCGGCTTGACGAACAGTTGATCGCCGAAAAGGAAGCCCCGGTGGTGCCTGAAGTTGTAGTTGCCCCCGTGGTCGAACCAGAATTACCGGTTGAACCTGTGGTTGAAGAAACCCCCGTTGAAGTCGTAGCCGAGGTCGAGGTGAAGCCTGCGGTTGTTGAAGCTGAACCCGTAGAAGAAGAGGAAGTCTCGCTCGAAGAGATTTTCTCACTGCGCCCCGAAGTGTTGGATGTGGCCAATATCGGCGCTGACGAAGAAGAAAGCGACGAAAGCGACAAGAAGAAGGGCAAGAAGAAGAAGAGCAAACACGTGGTCATCACGTATGACGAAGACCGCGGTGCAACTACTGCTATCAAGAAACACAAACGCGGTGATGGATGGGATTGGGAAGAATAATTCGAGAGGACCGGTGGCAAAAAAAACAGTCAAACGCATAAAACACGTCCCACAAAGGACCTGCATCGGCTGCAGAACGGTTCTCTCCAAACGTGAACTGATCCGCATCGTGCGAACAGACAAGGGTGTCTTTGTGGACCCGACGGGCAAAGCCCAGGGTCGAGGTGCTTATGTTCATGCATCACGCAGCTGCTGGGAAAAAGCGATCAAAGGACCGATCAACGCTGCCTTAAGGATCGAGCTGACCGTGGAAGACCGGGCGAAATTAAAAGAATTCGTAGCCACCTTACCGGTCGATGAAACACCTGGCAATCAAACGCCAGGTGAGGAAAACAAAATGATCAGTTGACCTGTACTCCAATAGCTCAGAAGTACCACAGGTCACTCTTGCTAGAAGAAATTTTTATTGTTAATGGCAAGGATCAAAGGGGGCACATTTTACAGGAGGTGCATTATGGGCGAAAACCAGAGCAAGACAGTTGAATTTCCGGTGACACTCACCGTTAGGGATCTAGCGCAGAAAATGAACGCCAGTCCCATTCAGGTCATCAAGGTATTAATGGCCAATGGCGTGATGGCAAACATTAATCAAATGATCGACTTTGATACTGCCGCCATCGTGGCTGCGGAACTCGGCTTCGAAGCTGTACCCGAAAAGACCGAAGAAGAAACCACCGTTGAAGATACCGGAGAGATTCCCTTATGGCGCCGCATCATCATGGCAGAAGACCCCAAAAAACTGACGAAACGCCCGGCGGTGGTCACCATCCTCGGTCATGTTGACCACGGCAAGACCACCCTGCTGGATGCCATCCGCCACACCAATGTTGCCGGTGGAGAAGCTGGCGGAATCACCCAGCACATCGGTGCTTACCAGGCGGAACAGAAAGGACGCCAGATCACCTTCCTCGATACCCCCGGTCACGCAGCATTCACTGCCATGCGCGCACGTGGCGCCCAGGGAGCGGATATCGTCATTCTGGTCGTTGCTGCTGAAGACGGTGTGATGCCCCAGACCAAGGAAGCCATTGCCCACGCCAAGGCTGCCCGCGTTCCCATCATTGTCGCGCTCAACAAGATCGACCGCCCTGATGCCAACCCTGACTTTGTCAAGAAACAGCTTGGTGAACTGGGTCTGGTGCCGGATGAATGGGGTGGGAATACCATGGTCATCCCAGTTTCCGCCAAGCAGAAGAAAGGTCTCGAAGACCTGTTGGAAGCCATTTTGCTCACCAGTGACAGCATGGAGATCCTTGCCAACCCGGCTGGGAAAGTCTTCGGCACCGTCATCGAATCCCAGATCGATAAAACCCGCGGCGTGGTAGCTACCATGCTCGTTCAAAATGGTACCCTCAAAGATGGTGATACCATCCTGGCAGGAAATACCTACGGAAAGATCCGTGCCATGTTCGATTTCAAGGGCAAGAAGATCCGCTCCGCTGGTCCCTCCTCACCCGTCCAGGTGTTGGGGATGGGGGATGTACCACCGGCTGGGGATGTCTTTGAAGTCGTATCCAATGAGAAGGAAGCCCGCGCAATCATCCAGCAACGGATGGAAGAAAAGGCAGGCAAACAGGCAGCTTCCTCCAAGATCACTCTCGAGCAATTATTTGAAAAAGTGCAGGCAGGAGAGATCAAGGAACTGCCAATCATCCTCAAGGTGGATGTACAGGGATCGCTCGAGCCAATCGTCAATTCCCTCAAGGAACTCAGCAAAGGCGACATCAAGATCAATATGATCCATGCGGAGACAGGCAACATAAGCGAAAGCGACGTCATGCTTGCCTCCGCCAGTAAAGCCATCGTCCTCGGTTTCAATGTCGATGCCGACAGCGCAGCGAATAACCTGGCAGATCAGCAGAATGTTTCCATCCGCAAATACGACATCATCTACCGTATGATCGAGGATATCGAAAAAGCCCTCAAAGGAATGCTCGAACCCGAGGTCAAGGAAGTTAATGTCGGTCAGGCTCAGGTGCGCGCCATTTTCAAGATCAACAAGGTAGGCACCATCGCCGGATGCCGTGTGTTGGAAGGCGAACTTCGCCGCAATACCCGCATCCGCGTAATGCGCAACGGCACCAAGGTCTTTGAAGGCGAAGTTTCCTCGCTTAAACACGAAAAAGACGATGTCAAGGAAGTCCGCCAGGGTTTTGAATGCGGCGTCTCTCTCAAAGGGTTCAACGATCTGCAAGAGGGAGATATCCTCGAAGCCTATGTGCTGGAGAAGAACGGGTAAGCAGCCCGTGGAAGGTTAGACTATGCCCTCACAATTAAGATTAACGCGAATTGGCGACCGCATCCGGGAGGAACTTTCCATGATGCTGGTAAAAGGCGAGATCCGCGATTACCGCCTGACTGGTGCCAATATTACCGATGCCAGGGTTGACCGCGAACTGGCTTATGCGGATATCTATATTTCCGCTGTTGAAGGCAGCACCAGACAGAAAGAGATCCTCGATGGCTTTGAAAGCGCAAGCGGATTCATCCGCAAGATGCTCGCCGAACGAATCGAATTACGCGCTTTCCCTCGCTTGCGTTTCCACTGGGATCCGACCCCTGAAAAAGCAGATCACATTGAGCAGTTATTGCTAAAAATAAAAAAAGAAGATGAAGCCAGAAAAAAGCAGCAATCAGATCATTAATCAGATCAAACAAGCGCTCGATGCTGTGAATAGCATCGGGATTACCACGCACGTTCGCCCGGATGGCGATGCCGTTGGTTCAGTCCTCGGGTTGGGGCTGGCGCTTGCCGCCAAAAACAAGCAGGTTCAGATGGTCCTTCCCAGCGGGGTATCCCATACCTTCCGCCATTTGGATGGATCTGAACTGGTTCAAAAAAACTTCTCCGCTCCCTGCGACCTGTATATCTCGGTGGATTGCGCTGACCTCAAACGCAGCCGCGGGCTGCCGGAGGGTTGTTATTTCGATATAAACATCGATCACCACATTACCAACGAGCGCTTTGCCACCATCAACCTGATTGATCCAGATGCTGTCGCCACCTGTGCCATCCTCACCGAACTGCTCCCAAAGGTCGAACTGCCCATCACCCGCCAGGTTGCTGACGCACTCCTCACCGGCATCGTCAGTGATTCCATTGGTTTCCGCACTTCCAACACCAATATTAAGGCGCTAAAGCTCTCTACTATTCTGATGAAAGCCGGTGCTGATCTTTATGCCCTGTACAACAAGGCACTCATTAGCAGACCCTTCAGCGCTGCCAAGTACTGGGGTTACGCACTCGCCCGCATGCAGAGAAAAGACGGTCTGGTGTGGACCTCGTTGACACTTGAAGACCGCGCTAATTCGGGGTATAAATTAGATGATGATGCAGATCTAACCAATTTGTTATCATCCATCGAAGAGAGCAGGGTTTCAGTACTATTCGTTGAACACAGTAAATCAAAAACCAAAATAAGCTGGCGGTCTGTACCCGGCGTGGATGTTAGCGTCCTGGCTGCGGAATATGATGGTGGCGGACATCCTGCTGCCGCGGGTGCAGAGCTCAACAAAAGCTTGCAGGAAACTGAAACGCTGGTCGTTGCCCGAACGCTTGCATTTTTACAGTCAATAGATAGGGGAGAAAAAGGGGAGATTTAGATAACAATAATGGAGCTGCAAAATGAACGATAGTCAGAATGCTCGTTATGATGTAAAAAACACCATCTCTGGAGTGCTGGTTGTCGATAAACCCGTCGGGATGACCTCGCATGATGTCGTCCAGGCAATCCGCCGCGGCACCAACATCCGCCGCGCCGGGCACACCGGCACACTTGACCCGCGCGCTTCCGGCGTCCTTGTAGTCTTGCTTGGACCGGCTGTCCGCTTGAGTGAATACGTGGCTGCGTCTGACAAACGCTACCAGGCAGTCATTCAACTTGGCACCACCACCGATACATACGATGGCGATGGCAGACTGCTTGCGGAAAAACCAGTCGAAGTCACGGAAGAACAGTTCAACACCGAACTGCAAAAATTCGTCGGGCGTATCGAACAGGTACCGCCGCCCTATTCTGCTATCAAGGTGCAGGGGCGCAAAGCTTACGAAATGGCGCGTGCTGGTGAAGAAGTGGAACTGGAGCCTCGCATCATTGATGTTTACAGCCTCGAGCTGCTCGAATGGGCACCACCGGAAGTGGTCATCGATGTAAACTGCTCCTCGGGAACCTACGTGCGTTCGCTCGCCCATGATCTTGGGCAGCGCCTGGGCTGCGGGGCAACCCTCACCGGGCTGCGCCGCACCAAGAACGGCCGCTTTACCCTGCGAGACGCCGTTCCCCTGAGAAAACTGAACGAAGCTTTTATCGACGGTTCCTGGTACCAGTACCTCATCCCCGCTGCTGAAGCCCTCACTGACTGGCCCGCCATTGATCTCACCGATGAGCAGATGGACGCCATTCGCCACGGGCATCGCATCCCTGCTGCCGAGGGTTCGGGTCCCCGTTCCTGCGGCATCAGCCAGCAGGGAGAATTGGTGGCGCTGCTTGAACTGGATGAAGCCACCCATGAGTGGCAGCCGAAGAAAGTATTCTTCTCATAAAAAAATTGACTTGTTCGATTTTCGAACAAGTCAATTTGATTAGGTTGTCATCGCGAGCGACCAGAGAGAGTGTGGCGATCTCGTTTTTAGGGATTCCTGGATAACAGCCAATCGATGATCAGTTTCTTTTCATCTTCCGAAATAGGAGCTCCTCTGGCAATCATTCGGTCAAGGGTGACATTCCACTCCTCGCGGGTGTGTTTCGCCTGAAGCACAATATCAATCGAATGATGACCCAGAAGTTTTTCCATGATCATCGACTCCATTTTTGAATCATCAATAGAGGTAGCTGAAGTAGCCTGGGTTGTGGTTGTCGCCGTCTGCGCATTCGTTTTTGATCCTCCACCTGAACACGCAGAAACGATGAACAATGTAATGGTGACGCTTGCGATTAGCAGCAGAATACTTTTTTTCATGAAACCTCCACTATTTATTTATCATACCCCAATTGAAGTGGTTTTTTCTCATATAATAGACCTATGCCAACCATTTCCGTATCAACGAAAAAACCATCCATCGTCACCATCGGCTCATTCGACGGCGTGCACCTGGGGCACCAGCAACTTATTTCAATGCTTGTCGATACCGCCCGGAAAAACGACCTGCAATCGGTTGTGGTAACATTCTGGCCTCATCCAGCCGTGTTCTTCCAACGCGTCCCACAGCGTTATGTGCTCACTTCTCCAGAAGAGCGCGCGGAGCTCCTTAAAAAATACGGGGTGGACCGCGTCATCACGCTGGATTTCAACCGGCAGCTGGCTAACCTCTCTGCAGAAGAATTTTTATTAGTTCTCAAGCAGCATGTCAATTTGACCCGCCTAATCGCGGGACAGAATTTCGCACTCGGCAAGGATCGCCTGGGCACTCTCGCAGCTCTGCAACCCCTGGGGGATAAGATGGGCTTTCAATTGGAAACCATCGCTCCAAAACTTGAGGGAAGTAAGATCGTTTCCTCCAGCCAGGTCAGGCAGGCTCTGTTGGATGGGAAAATTAAGGAAGCCAGCAAACTTCTCGGTCGGCACTTTATGCTGCCGGGTACCGTTATCCACGGCGAGAACCGCGGATCCAAGATCGGGTTTCCTACCGCCAATCTCCAGGTTGCTCCAGAACGCCTCATCCCGGGGAATGGCGTTTATGTCACGCGAGCCTGGCTCAGTGAGTCAGATGTCATGTCAGTAACAAATATTGGCGTACGCCCAACCTTTGAGAGCCAGCCGGTCGAACCGCGTGTGGAACCGCATTTACTGGATACCGATGCCAACCTTTACGAAAAAGAAATGACGCTGGAATTCATTGAGTTCGTTAGACCGGAGAGAAAATTTAACAACTCCAAAGACCTTGCCCGCCAGATTTCAAAAGATATCAAATTCGCACGGAAAGTCTTTCAGCATGAAGAATAAATCCCGCATTTACTTGCTTGACTCGCAGCAGTACTCTCCTGAAACCATCGCTGTGGCTTTCGCCAAGACTTCCCGTTCCCCTGAGCCTTTTGACCAGATCGCTTCCGGATTGAACGAAGAAAAAAGCAGTGAATTCAATGAAAAGTGGGTGGTCGGATATGGGCATTCTTCTGTTGCCGAGCACGCCGTTCTGCACATTGCCCTTGAGAATATCTCTCGCCTGGCTGTTGAGAACCTCGAATCCAACCGCCTGGCTTCTTACACAGAAAAGTCCACGCGCTACCAAACCTGGGATGCAGGAGCTTATTACATGCCGGCGGAAATCGTCGGTTACAAAATCGAGACCGAATATCAAAAACTTTGTGATGAGCTGTTCGCGTTTTACGCTCTCATCCTTCAGCCAGTTACCCAGGTTGTGGCATGTGACTGCGCCAAAAATGATGGTGAATCAGAGAACGCATGGAAGCGTCGGGTCCAATCCACAGCCATCGATTCCTGCAGGTTCGTGCTGCCTGCAGCTTCGCTTGCCAACGTGGGTATGACGATTAACGCACGTGCTCTGGAACATGCTATCTCCAAGCTGCTCTCTTCCAACCTGGAAGAAGTACGCCGTATTGGGGCTGAAGTAAAAGAAGTTGCTCTCAAAGCCGTCCCTACCCTTGTTAAATATGCCAACGCCAATCCATACCCCGCAATTGTTGACCAGCATTGCGCACAATATCACACACCTGCCGGAAAGCCAAATAATGACTGGTGCTGCCTGGTGGACCATGCCGCTGAACTTGAAAACCGCATCCTGGCTGCTGTGCTTTACCGCTCCACAAATATTGACTATGCGCAGTCATTGGCTGCGGTTGCAAATATGTCCTCCCCACAAAAACTTGAGCTGACAAAAATGATATTTACCAGCCGTGACCGCTTTACCGCACCCCTGCGTGAACTCGAACATTCATTTTTTACTTTTGAAATCACCGCCGATCAAGGAGCTTGGTACGAGCTCAAACGCCATCGCATGCTCACCCTCACCACCCAGAGTTTCACCCCACACCTCGGCTTCACGCTGCCAAGAGTCATCGAACAGGCAGGATTCCGGGATGAGTATGTCTCTTTGATGCAGAAGTGCAGCCAGCTTTACACGAAACTTGAAAAAGTCCAGGTTGGAATCGGTGCTTATATCCTCCCGAATTCTTATAAACGGCGTTTCCTGATCACAGGCAATTTACGCAGCTTGATTCACCTCATCAACCTGCGGTCCGCCGCCAACGCCCATTATTCAGTCAGGCGCATTGCCCTTAGAATGGCAAATTTGGTTAAAACGGTTTTGCCAAATTTTGCTCCTTATCTGTTTAATCCATCCAATGAAGATTGGAGTATGATTGAAAAACGCTTTTTTACGGAAGCCTGACCTGAGGTGACCTTATGATCACAGATACCGATATTATTATTCGCCTTGCCATCGCCGCTGTGCTAGGTATGATCGTTGGCTATGAACGCGAACTGCAAAACCAGCCAGCCGGCTTACGTACCCACACCATCCTGTCAATCGGTTCGTGCCTGGCCATGACAATTTCCATTAATATTGCCATGCAATTCTATCCCCTCGTTCCCAATGGTGATCCTGGGCGTATTGCCGCGCAGGTGGTTTCTGGCATCGGTTTCCTTGGAGCGGGAGCTATCCTGCGTTATGGCACCAGCGTTAAAGGGTTAACCACAGCTGCCAGCCTGTGGACTAATGCCATGGTCGGTCTGGCGGTTGGCGCCGGGCATTACTTTGCGGCAGTGGCGACAACCGGCATGCTCATCATTATTCTGGTATTACTCAACGTGTTGGAAAAGAAATGGATTAAGGGTTACGAAACGATCACTGTTTCGGTTACTGCTTTGCATAACCCCGGGTTGGTTGATGACCTGCTTGGCATGCTTAAAGGTCTCAAAAAGAAAGTGTTATCCATCAGCCTGGATAAGAATATCCCCGAGGATAAGTTCACCGCCAACGTGGTAGTAAAGACCGTTGCAGATGACCCAATGAGCGATCTCCGCGCCGGTCTTGAAAAGATCCCCGGGGTTTCTCACTATAAATTAAATTAGGACGGGTCTAAGTTTACAACTAGCCGATATTGGCTCCATTGCGTACTGCAACCATCTCTGCCAGGATGGATAGTGCGATTTCTTCCGGACCGCGTGCTCCAATATTGAGCCCCACCGGTGAATGAATACGCTCAACCTGTTCTTCGCTTAACCCATCTGTCAAAAGTATTTCCCGGCGGCGGGCAGCGTTCTTCCTCGAAGCCAGCATACCGATATATCGCGCTTTGCTCTTGCAGGCAAATTCTGCAGCGGGCATGTCAATCTTGTCATCATGCGAGAGTGTGACAAAATAGCAGCCCTCATCCAGGTTAAGGTGCGGCAGTGCCTCCTGTGGCCATTCAGTAATTAACTCATCAACATCTGGAAATCGATCTCGGTTGGCAAACGCCTTGCGTGGATCAATCAGGATGGTTTGAAATTGAAACGTCTTTGCCATTCGCAGCAAGCTGATCGCAGTGTGTACCCCGCCGACCACGATCAACCGCGAAGGAAGCGGGAAAAGATTGAAAAAGAGCGTTGCAGGCTTTTCTCCGCCCTGCAATTCAATCCGCTTGTTTTGCTGCTCGTGAAACAATCCAGCCTGTGTGATGTCTTCCGGCAAGCGGTACTCATCCATACCCAACCTTGTTATAAGGTCTTCCTCTGGATAAACTGTCCCCGTTTTTCCCGCGTTTGCCCCATCCAGCACAACCCCCTGCGCAAAAAAACGTCCACTCGCCAGGTAAGGACGAATCTCATTAAGGTCAGCTTCAAAAAATGGACGGATAAATACCTCGATCGTCCCGCCGCAGGATAACCCCACGGAAAAAGCCTGTTCATCGGATATTCCGTACTTCACCAGCACTGGTTTGCAAGTCTTCATCACCTGCAGCGCTTCCTGTACCACTGCGCCTTCCACACAGCCTGCGCTGACCGACCCTTCCATTTCTCCTGCGCTGCTGACCGCCATCTTGGCTCCCATGCCCCGCGGCGCAGAATCCTTCACGTTCACCACCATCGCCAGCGCCACCTGTTTGCCCTGCCCAAACCATTTTTCAATTGCTGTCACAAGTTCCTGCATGGCACATCCTTCCTAATGCTCTACAAATATTTTCCTGGCGATCGGGAAACCCAACGTTACCGGTTTTCCTTCAACCAGCAAAGTGATTGTCTGATTAAATGGCAATTCTTCGCTCACCTTCACCAACTGACCGGGTTTGATACCGTTTTCCTCAAGGAATTTCAGCAGCCCGGGGATCTCCTCTGCCAGTTCGTGGACACGGCGCACGATCACTTCTTCCCCTGTTTTCACCTGGGTTAACGGGATCCAAGCAGCTGTAGTAGATTCAAATCCCGGTAGCGGGTTGCCGTGTGGGCAGGTTTCCGGCTGGTCCAGTTCCGCCATCAAAGCATCTTCCACTTCTTCAGAGATTGTATGCTCAAAACCGTGCGCTTCATCATGAACTTTTGCCCACGACACCAGGCGTACCAGCAGCCATTCTGCCAGCATGTGGCGCCTTAGTACTGTGCGTGCTGAATCCATCCCAGCGGCAGTTAACCTGGGCTGGTGTTCATCATCCATTTCAATCAAGCCGTCGCGTTTCATACGCTTGAGGGTGTTGGTCACCGTGGGGGTAGAAACCCCCAGCGATCCAGCCAATTTCACACCTGTCACCGGCTCGCCATCCCGCTCGGAAAGATAGAGAAGGCTCAAGTAATCCTCAATTGTGGCACTGATTTTTTCAGACATTTGTAACCTGCTTCTCGACCATTCTTCCTTTGCAAATTATACCCTCATAAGGTATACTAATTGAAAGGATTAGCATATACTAATCATAATCGAAAATTTACCAACCAGCGAGGTTATTCAATAATGAATAAACCCCTTCACAACCACCATCCTCATCATTTTCATCCTCATCATCAAGCCATTTTGAGTCTTTCTGAAATTACGAAGGGTCAACAAGTCACACTCACCCATATTCAAGTTGGTCAGGAATTAACCAGCCGCTTAACCTCGCTGGGACTGACACCCGGGGTCAAGGTGCAGGTGCTTCAAAACCATGGTCATGGACCATTGATTATCAATGTCCGCGGCACCAAAGTCGCACTTGGTCGCGGAGAAGCCGAAAAGCTGCAGGTTGAACCCTGCGAGGAAGTTTAATGAGCGATTGTCATGACACCCAGAGTGCTCCACCTGACGCTTCTCGCACTTTCGGCAGCCCGTTGATCGCCCTGGTAGGGCAGCCCAATGTCGGTAAATCCACTGTTTTCAACCTGCTCACCGGGTTAAACCAGCACGTTGGCAACTGGCCTGGCAAAACTGTTGAACGCAAGGAAGGTCGCTTCACCTTTCAGGGTAAAAAATACACCCTGGTGGACTTGCCGGGCACCTACAGCCTGAGTGCGAATTCAGCTGAAGAACTCATCACCCGTGAATTTATCGTCACGCAGCATCCAGACCTGGTCGTAGCGCTGGTCAATGCCGCCAGCCTGGAACGCTCCTTATATCTGGTTGCAGAACTTGTCAGCCTTGCTGTTCCATTACTGGTGGTTCTTAACATGATGGATGTAGCGCAGCAGGAAGGTTACCGCATTGAACCCAACGTACTGCAGGCAGCGCTTGGGGTACCTGTGATCAGCTTCACCGCCACCCATGTGCAAAATACTGAACCTTTACTCCAGGCAATCGCCGGAGCTCTCAATGCGGGTGTATCCGACCATGTCACCAAACCCGTTATCCGCGCTGATCATCAACAGGTGCTCGATGAAGTTGCCGGGCATATTCAATCCATCGCACTTGATCCTTATCCACGGGATTGGGTCGCCCTAAAACTACTGGAAGGGGATACAGAAATCACCAGCCTGGTTAGAAGTAAACTTCCAGCGGATGAGTGGGAAGGGATCCATGAGCATCTGCGCGCGCATGATGATGCGCAGCTGGCAATCGCGAGTGGACGCTACGAATGGATCGGGCGCATGACCCGCGCTGCCTTATTCCGCCCTAAAGGAGGGCAAATCAGCCTCACCGACCGCCTTGACCGCTTTGCTGCGCATCCGATCGGCGGATTGCTGCTCCTGGGCCTGGTGTTGGGTTTCGTCTTCTGGCTCACCTTCACACTCGGTTCCCCCCTGCAGAACTTGATGGAAAACTACCTCATCTCTCCGCTGGGTCATTTCGCTGCGGGTGCACTCGTCACAGCACCTGCTTGGCTGCAGGGATTGATCGTTGAAGGGTTGATCGGTGGTGTTGGCTCTGTTCTCACATTCCTGCCCATCCTGGTGATCTTTTTTGCCTGTTTTGGGTTTTTGGAAGATGTTGGCTACATGGCACGTGCCGCCTTTGTGATGGACAATTTCATGCATTGGATGGGATTGCATGGCAAATCCTTCCTCCCCTTGTTTCTTGGCTTTGGCTGCAACGTTCCAGCCATCATCGGTACCCGCACCATCGACTCATGGAAATCACGCCTGTTGACCATCTTGCTTGTCCCGTTGGTCCCCTGCACCGCGCGCATGGCGGTGGTGGCATTCCTCGCACCAATCTTCTTCGGGAAAAACGCCGTCTTTGTAGTGTGGGGTCTGGTGGCAATGAGCATTGTTTTCCTCATCCTACTTGGCATCATTCTCAACCGCGTGCTTTTCAAGGGGGAACGCTCTGCATTCATCATGGAAATGCCGCTTTACCACATCCCCAACTGGCGGACCATTGGATTGCTCGTCTGGCAAAGATCATGGTCTTTCCTCAAGAAAGCAGGAACCACAATCCTGGGGTTGGCGTTGGTCATCTGGCTGCTGGGTTACCTGCCAAACGGTAATCCGCATAACAGCCTGCTCACGCAATTCGGCCGTCTGATCGAACCTGCCGGCCGCCTCATGGGTTTGGACTGGCGCTTGACGGTCGCATTGCTGACCAGCTTCTTCGCCAAGGAAAATGCTATCGCAACACTTGGCGTGTTATTTGGCAATGCACCAGGCAGCGGGTTGACGCAATTGCTTTCTGCAGCCTACTCCCCTGCCACTGCTCTCGCATTCCTAACGGTATCGATCCTCTTTATCCCGTGTGCCGCCACCGTTGCCGTCATCCGCCAGGAAACCGGCTCCTGGAAATGGACCTTCCTGAATATTGGGATGATGCTGTTCATATCGGTCTCCGCAGCCACCATTGTTTTTCATGTGGCAAGTCTGGTGATGTAGCGATGCTTGAACAACTACTGGACGAAATCAAAAAAGGCGATACCACCTCTCCTGTTTCCCTCGCGAAGCGCTTGAATACCTCCCCAGAGATGGTCGAAGCTATGCTATCCACGCTTGAAAGGATGGGCTATTTACGGGCAATTACGCAGGAATGCCACGATGGCACCTGTGTAGGTTGCCCTGTCTCTGGCTATTGCAATTCCAATCACACACAACCACGCGTGTTGATTTTGGATTCCAAATCCAAATAAGTCCTAATTTTCCTCAATTTAACACCCAGGATTAATTTCTATTAATCCTCAATTAACCTATTCCAGTCATACTCTGTTAATTCATCATCTTTTTGAAAGATCAACTCGGTCAAAGTCCACTCGAGCAGGGCTTGATTAGGAATTCGGATGTTCCAATACATACTTAAAAAAATCTTGCGCGTGATCGGTATTCTGCTGGGAGTTGTCCTGGTGATGTACCTGCTTCTTTACGCTATCCCGGGTAATCCCTTAAACAATTATGTAAGCAATGCGCAGCGAGCCCTGTCCAATTATTTTGTGGATGATTATGTACTCAAGGAGATCAACCGGCGCTTTGGCCTCGACCTGCCGATATGGCATCAAATCACCCGCTACCTCATTGGCGATAAGATCGATGGTAAGTTTGTTTGCGGCATCATCTGCGGGAACCTAGGACCCTCCATCTCGCAGCGCGGGCGGCCTATTGCGGATATCCTCTTCACCCCACCGGTTGGCAAAACTTTTTGGGAAAGCCAGTTTGGCTTTTCCATCCGCCTGGTGCTGTTCAGTTCGATTATTGCTGTTTTCCTAGGAGTGCCCCTGGGGATTGCTGGCGCAAAAAACTACCTCAAGCCCTACAACCGTATTCAGTCGATATTCCTGGCCGGGCTGGTCTCCATTCCAAATTTCGTCCTTGGTCTGTTGGCTGTGGTGATTTTTGCATCCTGGCTGCACATTGCCAAGGTAATCCCCAATTGGGATTACTTTGAAGATTGGCTTATCCCCGCTTTTGTACTGGCAGCCATGCCTATGGCGAACGTCGCCAGGGTAATGCAGACTACACTCGTCAACACGCAGAACATGGATTATGTACGAACAGCCCGCGCAAAAGGTCTCCCAGAGCGGCAAGTCACCCTTGTTCACATCATGCGTAATGCGCTTGTACCATTCATCGCCTACCTGGGTCCTACCCTGGTCGAGTTGTTTGGCGGCTTGTTTATAGTGGAAAGCCTTTTTTCTTTTCCTGGTTTCGGCAGGGAATACTGGCGGGCAGTCCTAAGACTGGATTATCCGATGATCCTCGGATTGACCTTGTTCTACGCCACAGGGATCACTATTGTCAATTTGATCATCGAGATCGCCAGTGAATTGCTTGATCCGCGCCTCAAGGAGCAAAAAGAGCAGGTAAATCCATGAACACCTCACTACCTTCTCGCCGCAAAAATCTGCCAAAATCAGTGATCTTTGCATTATTTGTGATTGCGTTCTTCTGTGTCCTGGCAATCTTTGCGCCTATTCTGTCTACGAACGACCCTGATGAGCGCGGTTTTAAGAACGCCGACTTGCCGCCGATGTGGGTTCACAACGCGTACATTTCCGGCACGGTTGAACATCCTTTGGGGACTGACATGCTCGGACGCGATATCTTAAGTCGCTACCTGTATGGTGTTCGCACTGCCATGGTTTTGATTGTTCTATCCATCCCATTCACTGCCCTGCTTGGCACCCTCGTAGGGATACTGAGCGGATTCTATAACCGAAAACTGGACGCGATTTTGGTTGTTATTATGGACATTCTCCAGTCATTGCCCGGCATCATGTTCACTGTGGCAGTTATCCTGATCCTGCGGAAATTGCTGCCCCCTACCTGGTTTTCGGGGGTGCTGGTTCTTGTCACTGGATACTCTGTGATCAGTTGGGTCAGCCTGGCGCGCATGATCCGCGCGGAAGTACTGCGTCTAAAATCAATGTTGTTCTTTGAAGCTGCAGTCTCACTGGGCGCAACCAATCTGCGCATCATCACCCGGCACCTTTTCCCCAACATCGCCCACCTAGTATTGGTTTGGGTAATCAACAACATTCCTGCCATCATCCTGATGGAAGCTGTGCTTGGGTACATCGGAGTAAATCTCTCGACCTCAGTTTCTGAGAACGATTTTACAGTGGTTAGTTGGGGCGGATTGTTTTACACCGGCAGATCCACACTTACCCGCAACCCAATGCTGATTTTCATCCCTGCACTCAGCCTGCTTCTTCTCTCCATGAGTTTCGTGCTCATTGGGGATTATTACAACCGCAAGCATACCCAATGATCTAAAGTTCTAATTTCAACCAATCCCAATTTGGTTGAGCATACCAAAAATCCAGTGGTGTAAAACCGGGCAATCTCCGCTATTATATTAATGATGAGTGAAGCCCAAGCATTGCGCTATTCCTATGCATCCCTTGATGAGGAAATCTTTCCTTTATCGCGCTATTTACCCCCTTATTACCCGGGCATGGTTTCAAAACTCATGGCAAGCACTTCCGCCTCAATGGTATTGGATCCCATTGGAGCTTCTCCAAGATCGATCCTCGAATTGGGGAAATCATGCCGTGTCATCGTAAACTGTAGTAATCCTATCCTTGCTTTCCTAACTGCATTCCTGTCGCGAAATCTCGCTGATGAAGATTTTCTCTCTGTGATGGCGGAACTTTCCATTCTCCGCCGTGCGGATGAACGCCTGGAAGACCACCTCAAATCACTTTACCTCACGCGCTGCAGCAAGTGCCGGCAAATGGTACAGGCGGATTACTTCCTCTACCGCCGCGGAGAATCTGCCCCGTTTGCCCGTGCCTATCAGTGCCCCGGCTGCGGTGAAGTCGGGCAATCTGCAGCAACAGCCGAAGATTACGAAAGGCTGGTTGCCGCCCAGCGTTCCTATCCAATGCACCGTTCGCGGGCATTCGCGCGTGCCGCAACCGGCAGCGAAGATAACGCCAAACTGGTCAATGAGGTCCTCAACCTGTATCTGCCGCGGGCACTCTACTTCATCTTTACAATTCTCAATAAAATGGAAGGTCTAAAGTTAACCCACTCCCAGGAAGAGGTGCTGGATGCCCTCCTCCTATCGGTGTTGGATGCGGGTCATTCTCTCAACCCGTGGCCTGAATCCGAAGAACCCCCGCGCACGCTGGCTCAGCCCGAAGTCTATGTTGAGAGGAACCTGTGGCAGGTGATGGAGAATTCGATCACCGGGTGGGTCAACGCCGCAAAGCCAGTTCTCTTTTCCCTGTGGCCGCAAGTACCTGAAGGTCCCGGGGTAAGCCTGCATCGCGGCAGGATGCGCGACCTTGCCCAGGGTTTCGCCGCGTTCCAACCTGATGCTCTCTGCAGCGTGATCCCGCGCCCTTATGCGGCATTCTGGACCTTATCAGCCGTGTGGAGCACCTGGCTGTGGGGCAAGGAAAGCGCAGCTGGTTTTCTCAGCATCTTGGAACGGCGGCGTTTTGATTGGCAGTGGTACAGTGCGGCGTTGCAGGCTGCTTTCACGCCAGCAAGCAAACTCCTCAAAAGCCGTGCCCCCATCGTCACTTTGCTTTCAGAACCGTTTACCGGATTGACCAATGCGGTCTTCAATGCCGCCAGTGCCAGTTCCTGGTCACTTTCGGCAATAGCTGCCGCAGATGAGGCATCCCCGTTCCAGGTGAAGTGGGCGTCCGGCAGCAAACTTTCACCCGGCAAAAGCAACACCCAGCGCATCATCCGCGACGCCATCCGCAAACTCCTGATGGACGCTGGAGAACCGCGCCGCTACACACTGCTGCATGCAGCGGTAATGACTGCGCTCGCCAGTGCTCACTGTCTTCCATCAGATAGCGACCAGCTCCGCGGCGATTTGCCCGCCCAGCTCAGCCGGGAGATCCAAACCATCTTCGCGGATGCCAAATTCCTGCGCCACCTGGGTTCAGCCAGCAGCGACCCCGAAACCGGAACCTGGTGGCTGGCACCGATGGAAGAGCTGCCTGCGTCCATCACTGACCGCATCGAGCTGCAGGTGGTTGAGTATCTGCGGCAGCACACGGTGGTTGACTTTGGTGACCTCATGGATGCTTTGTGTGAGCAGTTCACTGGCATTCTAAGCCCGCCCGCAGAAGTAGTCTCAGCAATCCTCGCCTCCTACGCGCGCATGGATACCTCCACCGGCAGTTGGCAGTTGAACGGACACGATCATGCCCAAAAGCGCACACAGGATATCGCGAATATTCAGAATCTTGTGCTTGAGACCGGGAAGAGACTCAATTTCGAGGTAACCGGGGATAATCCAACAGACTTCATCGACACTAAAACCGGCGCTGTAACCTACCGGTTGTTCACCTCAGATTCCGCCCGGGTGAACGAGCTTGCCCGCCTGCCCATGCCGGTAGACTGCCAGTATGTGTATCTCTTCCCGGGCAGCCGCGCCGGCTTGATCAAGTGGAAGATCGATGCCAATGACCTGCTGGCAGAGATCACCTCCAGCAATTGGCATTTCCTCAAGTTCCGCACCATGCGGCATCTCGCTGTCCGCCCTGACTTGTCGCGCGAATTGTGGACGCTGCTGATCGACTCAGACCCGATCAGCCCCGAGGAAACCACTCAACTTTCGATGTTCAACCTGTGAGGGTTAACGCACCTGTTTGAAGTTCACCAGGATCAGGTTCTTGGTGCAGTCGGCGTAGGTGTTGATGATCACCTGGTCAGAGATCGGCATTAACGACTGGTCCTCAAGCTGGATCGCCAGCAGCGCGGTGGAATCCAGCGCCTTGTCGCCCAGTTTGAACTCGAATCCCGAATCGCCGTACCACTCGGCAGCCAGCCCGGTGAGCGTGGAAAGGTCGACGGTCTTGCCGTCGTAGATCCCCTGCAATCTCACGCGGATGTTCGGCTGCGGGTTGCCGTTCATATCCACCACCCGCCCCGCCACGCCCTGCCAGCTGCAGTTGCCATCGGTGTGGAACACCGTGCTCGCCATGGCAATCGGGTCGCTTTCCAGTTCAAATGGGTATAACCCGCTGCCAAATGTGGATGCAAAGGTTGGGGCTGCCGGGGTTTCAGTGGCTGACTGCGGTTTAGGAGTCTCGGTCGGTGCTGAAGTCGGCGTCCAGGTCGGCGGCAGCGTGTAAATGGTGGCTGTTGCCGTTGGGGTTTTCGTCTTCGAGAGGTCGATAAGAACCGGCATGGTTGGCGGCGGGAATGGATTGAGCCCGATGTTCGGGTTGGAGAAGACCAGCGCCATCACTGCGATCAGACTGACAGTGGCCAGTACTGCCAAACCGGTGAGGACATTCCACACAAGGTCCCGCTTCTGTTTGCGTCTTTGCCGCCTGCTGCGGGCTTCCAGTTCTTCATCATCAATGAAATTCATGTGCCGCTCCCCAAGTAGAGTTTGGTCAATTAACCAGGATTTCGATCGTGCTGGCAGCTTTAGCAGCCGCCAGCCATTCTTGCAGCGTTTTTCGTTGCAAGATTAGGCGCATGTTGACGGATAACGGGTGTGCCGCATCCCGCTCGATGACATACACGATGTGATACCCCAGGTCGCTCTTGATCACTTCAGAGTACTGCCCGGGCTGCAAGGCAAAGGCGGCATCCGCCACGTTTTGCTGGGTCAGCCCCCACTGCGGGAACCACTGCATATCACCGTCCAGCGCGGGGTCGTAAACGTGCGCCAATGCTTCGAAGTCGGTGCCGGTGCGGATCTGGGCATAGGCGGCGTCCGCGTTATCCTTGTCCTGCACCAGGATCTGGCGCGCGTGCACCTGGTCGGCAGTGGTCGGCACCGCGTTGATGATGGCGTCGCGCTGCCAGCTCACCAGGATCGAGCGCCTCAAACTGGTGCTGAAGCTCTCCGGGGTATACCCGTAGCGCTGCTGCCAGGCGGTCAGTTTATCCGCGCCGCCGAGGTCGGCTGCCAGTTTGTCGATGCGCGCCTGTAACTCAGCGTCATCCACCACCTTACCGGATTGAGCGGCAGCCTGCGCCAGCAGTAGTTCGCTCACGAAAGTCTCCACCAGGGTATCGTGCTGCTCCTGGGGGGTGGCTGCCTTGCCGATGGATTGCTGCGCTTCCTGCAGCTGCTTGAGGGCTGCGTTGTACTCCTCCAGGCTGATGCCCTCGCCGTTGACGATGAGTGCCATCGGTACCGGGGTAACGGTCGGCGTGGATTCGCTGACGGGTACCGCGATTGGGGTTGGGTTGGCGGGGGGTTTGGTGCAGGCGCTGAGAACGTACAGCGCAGCAAGGAAGGCAGTTAGTAGTCGTTTCATCCGCTAAATTATACCTGAATCCATTCAATAGAAAACTGGCAGGCTTTCGGCCTGCCAGTTCTGCTTCATCAGGGATTAGTAATCCATCGGGGGAGCGGGAGGAGCGGGGGGTGTCTTCTCCGGGATCTCGGTGATGAGGGCTTCGGTGGTGAGGATCATGGCTGCGATGGAGGCAGCATTCTCGAGGGCACCGCGGGTAACCTTGGCGGGATCGCCGAGGCCGCCCTTGATCATGTCGATGTAATCATCGCGGATCACGTCGTAGCCGATCTTCTCGTTCTTCTTGGCTTTCTGGGCAGCGCGGACAGCTTCAACGATAACGGCGCCGTCTTTGCCAGCATTTTCCACGATCTTGCGCATGGGCATTTCGAGGGCTTTGCGGACGATCTTGAGGCCGATCTGCTCATCCTCTGAATCGAGCTTGACATCATCGAGGACTGACATAGCGTTGATCAGGGCAACACCGCCGCCTGGGACGATGCCTTCTTCAACTGCGGCACGGGTGGCGGAAAGGGCATCTTCCACGCGGTGTTTCTTTTCCTTGAGTTCGGTCTCGGTGGCTGCGCCAACACGGATGATGGCAACACCGCCGGAGAGCTTGGCAAGGCGTTCCTGCAGTTTCTCGCGGTCGTAATCGGAGGTGGTTTTGTCGATCTCGATGCGGATCTGCTCGATGCGGCCTTTGATCTGGGCTTCGTCGCCTTTGCCGCCGATGATGGTGGTGTTGTCTTTGTCAGCGGTCACCTTCTCAGCGCGGCCGAGGTCGGAGAGGACCACGGTATCCAGCTTGCGACCGGTCTCCTCAGAGATAACCTGGGCGCCGGTGAGGATGGCAATATCCTGCAGCATGGCTTTGCGGCGGTCGCCAAAGCCGGGGGCTTTGATGGCGAGCACGTTGAGCATGCCGCGCAGTTTGTTCAGAACCAGGGTGGCAAGGGCTTCGGCGTCAACATCTTCAGCGATGATGACCAGGTCGCGTTTGCCGGTCTGGACGAGTTTCTCGAGGATGGGAACGATATCCTGGGCGGCGGAGATCTTCTTGTCGTAGATGAGGATATAGGGTTCGGGGATCACGGATTCCATGTGCTCGGAATCGGTGATGAAGTAGGCGGAAATGTAACCGCGGTCGAACTGCATACCTTCCACGTACTCTTTTTCGAATTCAAGTCCTTTGGACTCTTCCACGGTGATTACGCCGTCTTTGCCGACCTTGTCCATCACATCGGCGATGAGCTCGCCGATGCTGGCATCCTGCGCGGAAGTGGTGGCAACCGCGGCAATATCCTGGCGGGTGCTGATGGGAATTGCAGCCTTCTTGATGGCTTCGGAGATCTTGTTGGTGGCGGTTTCAATGCCGCGTTTGAGCAGCATCGGGTTGCCGCCAGCAGCGAGGGTCTTCAGACCTTCGGTGACGATGGTGTGAGCCAGCAAAGTGCTGGTGGTGGTGCCGTCGCCAGCGATATCATTGGTCTTGGTGGCAGCTTCCTTAATGAGCTGGGCGCCCATGTTTTCAAAGGGGTCTTCCAGTTCGATTTCCTTGGCAACGGTCACGCCGTCATGGGTGATGGTGGGAGAACCAAATTTGCGGTCGATAGCCACGTTGCGACCCTTGGGGCCGAGGGTGGTGACGACTGCGGTGGAGACGATATCGATGCCGTTCTTGAGCTTGCGGCGGGCTTCTTCACCAAAAATGAGTTGTTTAGCAGACATAGGGATCTACTCCTTTAGAATTTTACAATTTACTTGACAATTGCGAGCAGGTCGCTCTCACGCAGGATCAAGAGCTTCTTGCTGTCGATCTTGATCTCGGTGCCGCCATACTTGGCAAAGAGCACGACATCACCAACAGCCACATCCATGGGGATGCGTTTTCCGTCTTCATCGCGGTCGCCAGGACCAACGGAGAGGACGGTACCCTTTTGGGGTTTTTCTTTGGCAGTTTCAGGGAGGACGATACCGCCAGCGGTCACTTCGTTCTCTTCCAGGGGTTCAACAACCACCCGGCTGCCTAAAGGTTTGAGATTTAGAGCCATACTAACCTCCTGATAAGGATTGATCTGAGTAATTTAGCACTCATTTACTACGAGTGCTAAAAGCATTTGAATAATAATCGGGATTCAAACGCAAGTCAAGAGATTTTTATAAACTCTTATATATTTCTGATAATTCAAGAACGTTTACCACAGAATACACAGAAAACACTGAAAGGAAAATCAAAAAATCTAACCACGAAATACACTAAATACACAAAACTGAGAACAAAAAACCCTAACTACATTGTCATTGCGAGGAGGGCGAAGCCCGACGAAGCAATCTCGTCCTTGGTTTCAATAGGGAATAGTCACGCAATATGCACTCCAGATGGTTTTCTGGAGCATTCGCCCCCTCGTAAAACTGATATACAATTAACCACGTGGGGTTAAATAATGTCATTCGTAGGGGTGATTCATGAATCACCCCTACCTTGCCCCGCCCGATTGGAGACCCAATGCCCGCACCTCAATCCGTCATTGACCTCGTCACCCGCTTCGAGTCGCAGCTCGCCGCCTACAAATCCGGGCGCTACAACGAGACCGAGCTCCGCCGTGATTTCCTCGACCCCTTCTTCGAAGCCCTCGGTTGGGATGTCCGCAACACCGGCAACGCCTCCGAAAAATACCGCGATGTCATCCACGAATCCTCCGTTGAGATTGGCGGTCAGGCAAAATCCGCCGATTACCTCTTCAAGATTGGTGAAACCCCCGCATTCTTCGTGGAAGCCAAAAAGCCTTCCGTCAACATCGAAACCGATCCTGCCCCCGCTTTCCAGCTTAAATCCTACGCCTGGTCCAAAAAACTTTCCTTCAGCATCCTCACCGACTTTGAGCAGATGGCGTTTTATGAATGTGCCACCAAACCCATCTATGATGCCAACCCCGGCATCGGACGGGTCGCCCTCTTCCATTTCAAGGACTATCTCTCCAAATGGGATGAGATCGCCGCGCGCATTTCCCGTTCCGCCGTCACCAGCGGTGCCTTTGAAACGTTCGTTCAGGGCGTTAAAGGCAAGCGCGGCACCCAGGATGTGGATGATTCCTTCCTCGCTGAAATGGAACGCTGGCGCGACCTGCTGGCGCACAACATCGCCCTGCGTAATCCATCGGTTACCCAGCGTGAGCTCAACACCGCCGTTCAGACCACCATCGACCGCCTCATCTTCCTCCGCATTTGCGAGGATCGCGGTATCGAACCCGAAGAGAATCTTAAGAACGCCACCGATGGCATTGATGTTTACGCCGACCTGTTGGAGCTCTTCCGCAAAGCCGATAAGAAATACAATTCCGGTCTCTTTCACTTCACCGCCGAAAAGAACCGCCCAGGTCACGCTGATACCTTCACCCCCACTCTCAAAATCGATGACAAAGTTTTCAAGGATATCCTCTCCAACCTTTACCTTCCCAAAAGCCCTTATCGCTTTAACTACTTCTCCGCTGATATCCTCGGGCAGGTCTACGAGCGATTCCTCGGGCGCGTTATCCGCCTCACCCCAGGGCACATCGCCAAAGTGGAGGAAAAACCCGAAGTCCGCAAAGCCGGCGGGGTTTATTACACTCCCACTTATATCGTCGACTACATCGTCAAGAATACCGTTGGCGAACTGCTCAACGACAAAACGCCTGAGAGTCTAAAGACCACCCCCCTGCGTGTATTGGATCCTGCCTGTGGCTCCGGTTCCTTCCTTCTCGGCGCGTACCAGTTTCTCATGGATTGGTACCTCGATTGGTACGTCCACAACGATCCAAAAAAACATTCCCGCGGTGCCTCGCCCGCCGTCATTGAGGTCCCTGGCGGCTGGCAGCTTACCCTCGAAAAGAAAAAGGATATCCTTACCCGCCACATCTACGGCGTGGATATCGATTCCCAGGCGGTGGAGGTCACCAAACTTTCCCTCCTCCTCAAGGTCGTCGAGAACCCCGGTCAGCTCAGCCTTTTCAGCGAGGAGCGCATCCTCCCCGACCTGGCGGAGAACATCAAGTGCGGTAATTCCCTCATCGGACCCGATTTCTACGAGGATCAGCAGGGCACTTTATTTGACAGCGAGGAGCAGTACCGTGTTAACGCTTTTGATTGGCACAAGGAATTTAAAACTGTGTTTTCTAATGGCGGTTTCAATGCAGTGATTGGGAATCCACCATATGGTGCAACTATTAGGGAATTGGAAAATCTATATTATTTACAAAAGTACGTGACTTATAAAGCAACAAGAGATATTTTTACTTGTTTTGTTGAAAAATGCACAACCCTTATTGATGATTTAGGAAGATTTTCGTACATCGTTCCTTCAGGTTGGGTAAGTGGGCCAAATTACGAAAAACTACGAGAATATTTACTTCAATTTGAAATTGACAACATTGTACTTCTTCCATTTGACATTTTTCCAGATGCCTATATTGATACGTTAATATTTGTCCTTTCTAGAAAGCATCCAAAAAAAGGGCATATAGCAAATACATATGTTTACCCGAAACGCGAAAAAATTCGGGTCATGGAATTGGATGATAAATACAAACATATCGAACAAAATACTTGGTTAACATCAAGTGGACGGAAATTCCTCGTTGACCCAGAAGCCTCAAAGCTTTTGGAAAATCTTCGTGAAAAGAACATAAGAAGTATTAAAGAAGTTGCATCAATAAAGAGAGGTGTTCTGTTTGATAAAACACTATTAAAGGATCATAAAAAGGATTCATCTTATTTCCCATACTTTGAGGGTGATGTTTATCGTTATGTAGTAAATCTGAAACTTGAAAAATGGATTGCTTTTGATGAAAAATTAAAGGAAAAACCTAAAGAATTTATTTGGTTTGAAAATCAAAGGATATTATTAAGGCGACTAGTCAATCGCCAACAACGACTAATGGCTTCAGTCGTTGATGATACCTTTATTTCAAATAAGAATTTATATTCAATCATAACTAAAAGTCCACGTGATCTTCATAGTCTTTTAGGGATTCTAAATAGTAAATTACTTTCTTATCTTTATCTAAAACAAGTAACCCAAGCTGCTAAAGATGATTTTCCTCAAGTAACTATAAAAGATATTCTCGCATTACCATTTCCGACCGAAGATATTTTGGCACGAAATCATGACCGCTTGGTTGCCCTGGTCGAAACCATGCTCACTCTCCACAAACAGCTCGCCGCCGCCCGCCTCCCCGATGAAAAAGAACGCCTCCAACGCCAAATCACCACCACCGACCGCCAGATCGACCAACTCGTCTACCAGCTCTACGACCTCACCCCCGAAGAAATCGCCATCGTCGAGGGCTCCTAATGTTGTCATTGCGAGGAACGCAGTGACGAAGCAATCTCGTACTTTGTCATCGCGAGCGAAGCGTGGTCGCGTTCTTTGCACTCTGAAAGAGCGATCCCCGTTAACTTCCAGCAATTCGCCCGCCTGTCATTGCGAACGACCGCAGGGAGCGTGGCAATCTCGAACTTTGTTACACCTGCACGCGCCGAAAGCAATGTGTTGCAACAACTAGTTGCTTTCCATAAATATCGAGCAATAGAACCATGAATGGAAAAACCAGGCATGAAAACCAAATCATTCAAGTGCTGAAAATATTGAATTTGAGATTTACGGCTAAAATTGTAAAGTAGATGGAGAAATCTCATGGACCCTAAATCTTTTGAAAATTCCACTTCCGGCAGATTGGTCACAACCAGAATCAACCTGGTCCCATATTCGGCTTTCCTGCCGAATCCTCTTCCCCCTGAAATTACCCCCAGTTGGAAACTCACTTCCCTGATCTCTGAAGCCGACCGTGCGGTAAGTGAATTGGCAGGTGTTGGGCGTACTATTCCTGACCCCGCAATTTTGATCGAACCCTTTATGCGGCGTGAAGCTGTTTTATCCTCACGTATAGAAGGAACGCATACCGGATTGGAAGAGTTGTATAGCTATGAATCCGGGTATTCAATCCCTGGATTTGAAATCAATCCGCGATCAAAGCTGGAGAATCAAGAGGTATTTAACTACGTAACCGCAATGAGGGCGGGTCTCGAATGGATCAAACAAAAACCTATAAATCTTGATTTGCTTAGGCAAATGAACCGTTTACTGCTTTATGGGGTAAGAGGAGACAGCCATAGTATTGGCAAATTCCGTGATATCCAAAACTTCATCGGTCGAACAAATGATCCCGAAGATGCCATTTTTATTCCCCCTCCTGTTGAGGATCTCTCAAGGCTATTACGAGAATTTGAAAAATATCTCAAAACTGGTAACCAATACCCACCTCTTATTCGTATCGGTTTACTGCACTATCAATTTGAAACGATTCACCCTTTTATTGATGGTAATGGACGTGTAGGTCGTCTCTTGATTGCTCTTCTATTGGTTGCCTGGGGGTTGCTCCCCTCTCCGCTTCTATACTTGAGTGCATATTTTGAGAAGGACCGGGACAAATATTATCAAGGGTTGCTAAATGTCTCACAAAAAGGGACTTGGGAAGAATGGCTCATTTACTTTCTTACAGCGGTTATTACCCAATCGAATGACGCAGTAAGTCGAAGCCGTAGGCTCATCGATTTGCGTGAAGTTTGGAGAAAAAAATTAAATCAATTCAAATCCACTTCCGACTTGTTCCAGATTGTTGACCATCTTTTTGAAAAACCATACCTATCAATTAAGGATGTTGAACGGATGCTGAAGGTCACGAATCGTTCTGCCGCTCAGGATGTTGCCAAACTTCAAAAAATCGGCATCTTAAGCTTAACCGAAGATAAAAAATGGGGGAGAGTTTTCGAAGCAAAAGATATTCTTGAAATACTTCGAATAAATTAAACCCTGAATAAATAGAAATTGGCAGCGTATTTTTAATTATTTACTCTTTCGCTATACATAAAATATTACTTATACAAACAAAAGTATCAATTCTCTCTTTCTAATGATACTTATGTATCAATGAAAAGATTGTTTTATTACTTAACCTGCATTAAGTATCAATCTTTGCGAGTAAATAATACTTTGGTATCAAATGATCCTGAGGTGGCTAGGGTGGATTCCACGCCCTGTGTTTCCCTATACGGGAGAAGCCCACCATTTTTATCCACATTGCCAAATTGGCAAGTTTGATTGCCAAAGATTGCCAAATTGGGGGGATACGTTTTCACTCTTTTTGTGAGACAATTAATAGAAAATAAGTTCTATATTCCAATTGATTTATTTGAATTGAATCTTTTTGAAACTAGGATCAAATCAAATTATTTCAAATCACACAAGGTGAAAACATGTCCGAAAATGCAACTTCTCAACCCAGGCGAGGTCGGGGCGCACCGCGCGGCAATCAGAATGCGCGAAAGAAACCTGCAATTCAACCCATTGCAATTGCCCCTGTTGAACCGCAACCTAAAAAAAAGCGAGGTGCTCCCCTGGGCAACCAGAACGCCCTCACGCATGGCTTTTATGCCCGCCGCCTGCCGCAATCCCAGCTCGACGGGCTGGAGGAAACCACCACCCGCTCGCTGGAAGACGAGATCGGCATGATGCGCGTTTTCTCGCGCAAGGTGGCTGAGCTCGGCGCAGAGGTGGAAGACCTCGGCGAAGCCAAGTCGCTGCTCAACACCCTTTCCAACGCCACCGGCTCCATCAACCGTATGGTGCGCACCCACTCCCGCCTGCCCGCCCTCGACATGGACCCCGGCGCCATGCTCCGCCGCGCCCTGGAGGAGCTGGAACTGGAATGGCCGGAGCTGCGCCGCTTCTACGACAACTTCCGCTCCCCCGAGGAGGCTAAAGCCAAGGAGATCGAAGCCGCCGAATGGATGGCAGCCCACCCGGAGTTATTGGAGGATGAAGGCGATGTGGTTGGTAGGGGCAATTCATGAATTGCCCCTACGAATGATATTGTTTTTATTTCGTGATTTTCGTGTATTGCGAATTTTGCACCCTCGCGGTTTTCGCACCATGTAATGGCTAAGTTGTTCTTACGAATAGGGTTCGTGGTTGCGTTCTTAGGTTTATATTTTCAGTGTATTCTGTGTATTCCGTGGTTTATGAGGATATTACCGGAGAACGCCACGGTCGCTAGGCTCCCTCGTCACACTTGCTCTTGCTGCAACATCGTCCCGATGTCCTTCGGGAGTGCAAGGGAGTTCAGGTGCGACAGGACCGGAAAGAGAGGAGAGTAGTTCTACCTCACGCCCGGGCTGGAGATTTTAAATTCTTCTTCGGGTATTGGCAATTATTACCCCAACAACATATAAGACGGCAATAGTAATGATGCTGATGGTGAACAGGTTCGACTTGAGACGTGCGGTAAGCGGTTCATCCGTTGGCTGCGGTGTGGGCGTTAGCGTCGGCCGCGGGGTGAGGGTCGGCCGGGCGGTAGGGGTTGCCTTGGAGGTCGGCGTTGCCGGCTGGGTGGCGTGCTTTTGCACCAGCAGCTTTTGCCCAACATATATATCTGTGGCAGGTAAATTGTTCAGCGTGCGGATCTGGTCGATCTTGACCCCATAGGCAATGGCAATACTCCAAAGGCTCTGCCCGTTTTTTACCTCGTGGACCACATCACCGTCAGGGCGGGCAGTGGCGCAGGTAACAGGCATGACAAATTGCGAGACACCCAGCGCCAGCGCAGCTTGTGTGGGGTCTCCGTACACCAACAATTGGTCCCGCGCAATGGCGGTGAGTGTCGGGTAAGCATCGGGCTGCATTTGACCATCCCTGGTTCGAAGAGCGGTTTCAAGGACATAGTAAACAATCGTCTGCCCCCACTCATCCACTGCGGTTGCAACTCCTGCGCCGATGTCGCTGCGCCATGGAGAGAGCATGGTGTTCGTGTGCGGGTCATCACCGCCCCAAGCAGAAATCGCCTGCTGGACCGTCATATTGGGGCCGCCAATCCAGTTTTCCGAACGGTAACCGTCGAGGTCAATATCTCCCGATAAAGGATAACCCAGTGACATCAACCATTGACCAAGTGACAAATTATTGGGGCGCCAGTGTCCGTTGTTGCCGGCGGCAATACCTTCCACCTCAATCTGGGCAACCTGCATCAGCTTAGGATTCGTCGTCAAGGCACGCAAGCCATTGGCGAGCCGCAATGCATTGACTGCATTGATCAGTTCTTCAGCAGTGGGAGGGGTCTGGGAATTCGATGTTCCATCCTGGGCATAGGCAATTTGCCATGGAACCAATATGGCAAAAATCGACAACAGTAATAGGATCTTCTTAACGGTTGGCACAGAGTGTGTTTTTTGAGAATTCAGAATGAGTTTGGTGTGATCCATCAAGTGAATTTTAGTCTGATAAATGGAAATTGCTCCACGGGAGTATTGTATATCAGATTAAGTTAAGGACGAGATTAACCACATTTGGTTATTTACAAAAATACAAGAATTGCTCAGCTGCACCCCCGGCACTCCCAAAGGACAAAGGGAAGATGTTGCATCGGGGGCAAGTATGGACCAAACAAAGTGCAATGCAAGTATTGCAAGGGAGCAAAGATTTATGCGCCTTCAAGTGAAGAGAACAGTGTTCATCGGCTGGCTGAAAGCGTGTGATATTCGGTAGGAAAGCGAGGGAAACATCATTAAATTACCCTTAACTAATCTTAATCATGCCTTAATTCATCCGCAATAAGAATGAAGTAACAATGCATCCAGGCAGATGAATTCTGCTCTCCAGGTGATAAGAAAAATTAAGCACCAACCTATACACGGTGAATTCAAAGCGAATCGGCTTTGTTTTTGGTTATCGGAAAGGATGAATTATGGATGCAAAAATTAAGAAGCAATCAATCATCAGCTTCATTGGTTCCTTCCTCGGGATCACCCTCATCCTCATTGGATCTTCCATCCTGGCGAGGCAAAAGTTCCATGAAGATCTGACCGGTCCAACCATCATGTTCATTTCTGCCTTCTGGTTCTTCAGCCTGGGCTTCTGGTTCAGGAAATACTGGGGGGCGATCCTGCCGGGTGGAATTTTTCTCAGCGGCGGCGTAGCAGCGTTGCTGGATACGCTGCTGCCAGACAGCCAGCTTTCCGGACCTGTCTACCTGATGGTGTTAGCGGCGACCTTCATTCTCATCGCAGTTTTCTCCGCCAAAAATTGGTGGGCGATTCTCCCTGGCGGCACGTTCTTGAGCATCAGTGTGGTGGTCCTGCTCGAAAACTTCACCTCACGTGCTGAATTCCTGGCGCTGCCGAATCACTTGAAACTGGGTGTGTATACCTGGGTGCTTCTGCTCGGACTAGGGTTGACGTTTGGGGTGGTCTGGCTGCTGCGAAAGGGTCGCGCCACCAGTTGGGCAAAGTACCCGGCTGCGGGTCTGCTGGCGGTTGCAGTATTTGCCTGGGTTTTTGGCAGCCGCTTTGCAAAATTCTGGTGGGCGTCACTTCTTCTCGCCGGCGGGGTAATGATCCTATTATCGCTGGTTGCCGGCAAGAGACAGCGGCTTACGAGCGGTTCGCTTTCTTGATAAGATTGATCCAAGTTGGTTGAATTTGGGTGCGGGCTCGTCATTCCTGGTTACTGAATCACGATCCTCGCCTCTTGCGGTTTTTACACCTTGGGTTGTACGGGTGAGCGAAATAGAACAAAAACGAATAATGATGTTATTCGTAGGGGCACGATACATCTTAACAACCGTAGGGGCAATTCATGAATTGCCCCTACGAATGATATTGTTTTTGTTTCGTGTTTTTCGTGTGTTTCGTGGTTGCGTTCTTAGGTTTTTAATTTCAGTGGATTCCGTGTATTCAGTGGTTAACGATTTTTGTCACTTGTACCCGTAGTACTGGCAGATGGCCATGCCCTCGTTGACGATGTTCATAATGGTAGCATCCGAGCCAAAGCCCGATTGGATCTGCTTGAAGACCTGCATGGCTTCTTCGCAATAACCATTGCTCTTCTGGTGCAGGCCCGCCAGCACCGAGCCATAGATGTAGTAATAGATGACAGTATTAGTGGTCATCGGCAGCGCCTGAAGCACGATATTGCCAACATCCGCTGCATCGCACTCCGCGCCGTAATTGCGCACCTGGCAAGACTCAGCCGCGCTGCAGCCCTTCACCGCGCACTTGAGCGGCAGGATGGAGCCCTCGTAGTTGCGCCCCTTGTAATACACCACCCCCAGCTGCCCGTAAACGGTGGGGTCGGTGGGGTTGAAGCTGAGGGCTTTGAGCATATTGCTGGAAGCGGCCAGGAATTGCCCCTGCTGCACGTAGGTGTTGGCAATGGAGATGTAAGGGATGGGGTCATTCACCCCCACCTGGTCGTTGATGCGCACCGCGTTGGCAAAGGCTTCCAGCGCCAGGTCATAATAGTAGTTGCGTTCCGGGGTGATCTCGCTGAGGTTGGCCAGCTTGCGGTAATTGGCGCCGAGGGAGATGTAGAGGAAGTTCAGGTTGGGCATGATCTCGATGGCTTTCTTGTATTCTTCCACCGCCTGCTTGTAATTAGCGGTGGATTCCATCACATAGCCATTCACGCGGTGCACGTCCATCAAGCTGGGGTCGCGGTCAAGCGCCTGGGTAATGTACTGCTGCGCCTGGCTCCACTTTTGCTGGTCGATAAGCAGTTCTGCGTAATAGGCCAGTGCCAGCGCATTGGTGTTGTCATATTGCAGCGCGTACACCGCTGCCTGCTCGCCAGCGTTGAGCGAATCCTGCCAGTTTTCGCCGGCAATGGCAGAATTGCCGTACCAGTCCAGTGCGAATGCTTTGACTGCAAAAAGCATGCTGTTCTCAGGGGCGATCTCCAGCCCCTTTGCTACGGTAGCCAGTGCCTGTTCCAGCCGCGCTTTCTTGCCGCTGTCGGTGGTGATCTGTGAGGTGGAATACACCTGGATGCGCGCCAGCTCCGCCCACAACTCGGGGTTGTTGGGTTCGATCTCCACCGCCTTGTAATAGGCTTCGATGGCTTTTTCGAGGTTGCCGGCCTTGAAATGGGTCTCGCCTTCATCGGTATACGAGTTGAAGGTGCGCGTGGGGGTGGGAGTGGGCTCCAGCAGCGGGGTGATTCTGCCTTCGCTGAAAGCGCGGTAAACGAACAGCAGCGCCAGGATGATCATGACCATCACAAAGATCCTCACCGGGTTGGAGGATTTGCGGGGATTGCTGAAGAGATTGCGCTTTCCGTTGTAATCGATCATTCGTTATCGAATGGGAACAGTCTACGGTTTCGGGGTGGCGGTTGCTGCAGGGCCTTGGGTTGGGGTAACAGTCGGCAGGTCAGATTTGCCTTCCTTAGCAAGGCGTTCGCAGGTGTTGATGATTTCCTGGGCATTATAACCCGCCACATCATCATTCCGCAGACCGGTGGCAACCGCCTGGGCGATCTGCAGGGCTTCTCCGCATTGCCCCAGCTTCGCCAGCGCCAGCCCGTAGGTATAGTAGAACTCACCCACCCGGCCGTAATCCAGCGGCAGCCCTTCAACGGCTACACCGTTCTTGTCAGTGCCGCCGCGAATCGCCAACCGCAGGGCATCCACGGCATCGTAGTACTTTTGCTGCTTCCAGTAAACCAGCCCGAGGTAACCATAAAGGGTTGGGTTTGAAGGGTCATCTGCCACCGCTGCCTCGCCATACTGGGCTGCCTTGGCATAATCACCGTTCTGGGCGTACGTGCGCGAGATGAGCAATTCCGGCGTGTAGTCGGTGGGGTTGAGCGCGTTAGCCTTGGAGAACTCGGTGATTGCCTTATCAAATTGCTGGGTAGCGCGGTAATTGCGCCCCAATGCCAGGTGCAGGTCAGCAATGTTCGGGTTGATGGCAACTGCTGCTTCGAATTCAGCCACTGCTTCCGCGTAATTGGCGGTGTATTCCAGCACATAACCGCGCCCGCGGTGTGTTTCGAGCGCATTGGGGGCGAGGGCAATCGCCTGCTTGGAAGCGGCAATGGCGTTATCCAGTGTGTTCAGGTCGCCCTGGTTGAGCTGCAGCATGTAAACATACACTTCAGCCAGGTAGCCCCAGGCTGCCGCGTTATCCTTGTTGAGGGCAATGGCATCCTGCAGCGCCCCTACCGCCTGGATGTTATCTCCGGCGAGCCCGTAAGCCCAGCCGCGCAAAGCCATGGCAGTATCGTTTTTGGGATTGATCAGCAGGGCATTTTCCGCATTGGTGATGGCTTCCTTGTAATTGCCGGTGTAAGCGTAAAGCCGCGCCAGCGATACAAAGTTGCTTGGGTTCTTCGGGTCAGCCAGCACTGCCTGGTTGTAACTTTGGATCGCCTGCGCATACTTCCCGGCTGCTTCCAATGCCTGGGCGTCTGTGATAAAGGATTCAGGCGGACGCGTGGGCGTTGGTGTGGAACCGAATAGCGTGGGCATGGTGGGCACCACCAGCTGGTTCACCAGGATGATCAAGCCGATCACCGCCAGCAGGGCGATCACCCTGAACGGATTGGCGCGCTTGCGCCGTTTTTGCATACTCCATTTGGAGCCTTTGATATACATGGTTTTCATCTTACCAACGCTTGGGAGGAGCGTCAAGACGGCTAAAAACGAACAATACCTGACAAACCTCCTGATTTCGCATTGGCAATTCACTTGCCTTTAGTCCCTGTTTTCGCTAGAATGAATCCATGCAGTTCGATGTTTTCACCCTTTTCCCTGAAGTGATCCTGCCGTACCTCGAGTTCAGCATCCTGCAGCGCGCCCGCCAGAATGGTCTGATCCACGTTGACGTGCACAACATCCGTGATTACACCCACGATAAGCACCACGTAACGGATGACGCCCCGTATGGCGGCGGCGGGGGAATGGTGATGAAGGTGGAACCCATCTTTGAAGCGGTGGAGACTGTGCTTGGCGCACCCCCCTCCTGCCCGGTGATCCTGATGAGCCCACAGGGGCGGCCGTTCACCACCGCGGTGGCGCAGGAACTGGCACAGCTGCCACGCATTGCCCTGCTATGCGGGCGCTACGAAGGCGTGGATGAGCGCGTGTGCGAGCACCTGGTGACCGACCAGATCTCGGTAGGCGATTACGTGCTCACCGGCGGCGAGCTGCCCGCGCTTTCCATCATCGACGCGGTCACGCGGTTCATCCCCGGCGCGCTGGGCGACCCCGATGGACCGTACGATGATTCATTCGGCAGCGGGCTGCTGGAATACCCGCATTACACCCGCCCGGAGGAGTTCCGCGGATGGCGCGTGCCGGAAGTGCTGCTTTCGGGCAACCATGCCGCCATTGCCAAATGGCGCCAGGAGCAATCATTGTTGAGAACCCGGAAACACCGCCCGGATCTGCTGGGCGATCAGAAATCATAAATCGAAGCGAAGGAGTGGACAATGACCAAATCAAAATTTCCATGGGGACGAACATTTCTGGTGGGTTTTGGGTTCTTCGGGATTAGCATCCTCTGGCCAATCTTCAACCAGTGGATTCCACTAATCCTGCAGGTTGGGAATCCGAATTTCCACACAACTTTCACTGATTTCAGAGGTTTCGCCCTGGGACCAGCCCTGGCCATGTTCATCATGACCTGGGACAATATCATCAATATCTTCGTGCAGCCGTGGGTCGGCAATCGCAGTGACCACACCTGGAACCGCTTCGGTCGCCGTAAACCATGGGTTCTACTCGGGCTGCCCATTGCGCTGGTTGGGTTCATTTCCATTCCTTTGGCGCAATCGGTACTGGCTGTCGCGGTGTTCATCCTCGTTACGAATATTGGCATGGCGCTGTTTCGGTCACCAGTGGTTTCCTGGTTGGGCGATCTGTTCAAACCGGAGGAACGCAGTAAGGCTAATGGCGTAATTAACCTGATGGGGGGTGCAGCCGGGGTAATCTCTTATGTTTTGGGGGGCATGATTTACAACGCATTTGGACGTAATGGTCCTTTCCTCGCCGGCGCCATCACCATGACTGTAGCCCTGGCTGTTGTTTTGATTGTCGTAAAAGAGCCGCGCGAGTTGGGCACCGAGACTGCTGACGGGAGCGAGCCAAAAGTCGACGAATCCGTTAAGGGTCTGATTCCCAACCTTAAAGCAGTATTTTCGAATAAGGATAGATCAGCACTCTTCATCCTATTGGCCATCTTCTGCTGGTTTACCGGGTTTAATGCCATTGAAACTGGTCTTTCATCTTTTGCAGTAACCAGCTTGGGGTTGAAACCGGGAACAGCGTCCATCGTGGCTTCGGTTGCCCAGGTCTCCTTCCTGGCATTCTGTATTCCTTCCGGATTTATCGCCGGCAGGCTGGGACGGAAGAAGACCATCATCTATGGGCTGGCAGCGTTATTGCCGATCTTCCTCTTCAGCTATTTCTTTGCTAATGGATTGATCTCGTTTGTCATAATCCTGGTATTAGTTGGTTTCTTCTGGTCCTGGGTAAATGTGAACAGTCTGCCGCTTGTTTATGATCACGGTAATGAAAAACGTATTGGCGCATATACAGGGTTGTATTACTTCTTCTCACAAACTGCGGCAGTGGCTGGCCCTACACTTGGCGGTTTGCTGGTGGAAAAAATGAGCAGCAACTACCGTGTGCTATTTATATTCGGAACAGCTTTCCTGTTCCTGGCATTTTTAAGTATGCTAAAAGTCCGCGACCGTGCCCATGAAGAGAAATTGAAATTGGAAGCCCAGGGAAATTCAGCGGGATGAAAACGGACCAAATTAGTTTCAAAAGCCGGTGAATAGCCGGCTTTTGTTATGAAGCTACTTGCATTGCCAAAAAAATCCAGTTATACTAAAACAACGGGCGGGAAAACGTCCCCCCAAAAAATCTCTGTAGGAGGAGAAATAATGTCCAAGAAACTGTATGTGATCGTATCAGTACTATTGGTTGCCGTGTTCGCTTTGAGCGCTTGCGCCAAACCGACCGCTGCACCAACCGCTGCTCCGACCGAAGCTCCAGTGGTCACTGAAGCCCCGACCGAAGCCCCAACCGCTGCGCCGACCGAAGCCCCGAAATACAAGGTCTGCGAAGTCACCGACACCGGTGGTGTGGATGACAAATCCTTCAACGCAACTGCATGGAAGGGTGTTCAGGATGCAGTCGCCCAGTTAGGTATTGAGGGCAAAGTCCTCGAATCAAAAGAAATTGCTGATTTCGAGAAGAACATCAACGCATTCATTGATGAAAAATGCGACATGATCATCACCGTTGGGTTCCTCCTCGGCGATGCCACCAAGGCAGCAGCAGAAGCCAATCCCAATGTCAAGTTCTCCATCGTTGACTATGGCTACTCCCCGGTCATCCCCAATGTTGTTGGGCAGTCTTTCCAGACCAATGAAGCCTCCTTCCTGGCTGGCTACCTGGCTGCTGGCGTGACCAAGACCGGTGTGGTTGGCACCTTCGGCGGTATGCAGATCCCGACCGTAACCATTTTCATGGATGGTTTCGCTCGCGGCGTTGCTTACTACAATGAAAAACACGGAACCACCGTGAAAGTCATTGGCTGGGATCCCGAAGCACAGACCGGTTCCTTCACCAACGACTTCAGCGATCAGCAAAAGGGTAATGACACCGCCGTCTCCATGATGGACGAAGGCGCTGACATTATCGTCCCCGTTGCCGGACCTGTTGGCCTCGGCGCTGCTGCAGCAGTCAAAGCCCGCGGCAATGCCTACATCATCGGCGTTGACAGCGACTGGTTCCTGACCGCCCCCGATTACGCTGACATCACCCTGACCTCCATCATGAAACTCATGGACGTCACCACCTTCAACGTGATCAAAGCCGGACTTGATGGCACCTTTGTTGGCGGCTCCACTGTTGGTAACCTTGCCAATGGCGGTGTTGCACTCGCTCCGTTCCACAATCTGGACAGCATGGTCAGCCCCGAGCTGAAGGCAGAACTCGAAACCGTCAAGGCTGGTATTCTTGATGGTTCCATCCCCATGAACCCCGCGTTCCAACAGTAATTCAATTCTGAATGAAAAAAGGCTGGAGAGAAATCTCCAGCCTTTTTGTACTCTGAATACGAGAAAATCCATCATTGACACTATGATAAAATTAGCGTGAAAAAATTCCATCAATCGAAACGGGGCAGATATGACTCCAATTTTGCAGCTTAAGGGAATCACAAAGCAGTTCCCGGGTGTTCTGGCAAATGATCATATTGATTTATCCCTGAATAAGGGAGAAATCCTCGCGCTGCTGGGGGAAAATGGCGCAGGTAAGACCACCCTGATGAACATCTTATATGGATTGTATCAACCTGATGAAGGGGAGATCCTGGTCAATGGTGAAAAAGTGACCATTCACTCCCCTACCGACGCGATCAAAACCGGCATCGGCATGGTTCACCAGCATTTCATGCTGATTCCTGTTTTTACAGTAACAGAAAACGTGATGCTAGGTTCGGAACCTGTTAAAGCCGGTGATTTTTTGGACCGCCCGAAGACAGCTGCAAGAATTCGCGAGATCTCCAAACAATACAAATTGGAAGTGAACCCCGATCACTACGTGCAAGACCTTCCTGTGGGTGTGCAGCAACGTGTCGAGATCATCAAATTGCTCTACCGTGAGGCGGAGATTTTGATCTTTGATGAACCAACCGCTGTGTTGACACCACAAGAAGCAGACGAATTATTCGTGATTATGAAATCATTGGTTAAACAGGGCAAGTCGATCATATTCATCACCCACAAACTGCGCGAAGTGCTTGAGGTGGCGGACCGCATCATGGTCATCCGCCGCGGCGCTGTTGTCGGGCAGGCAGATCCGAAGACCGCGAACAAAAACCAGCTGGCTGAAATGATGGTAGGCCGTGAGATTAACCTGGTGGTAGAAAAAGAGGTCAAAGCTCCCGGGGAGATCGTCTTATCGATCAAGGATCTGGTGGTTGCTGACCAGCTCAAACAAATGGTTGTTGACCATGTTTCACTGGATGTTCATGCGGGGCAGATCCTTGGGATTGCAGGCGTTCAGGGAAATGGCCAAACCGAGTTGGTGGAAGCCATTACCGGCTTGCGTAAGTCAACCTCAGGTGAAGTGATGTTTAAGGGAACCAATATCACAAATTCATCACCAAGGCGAATCACCTCTTTGGGTTCGGCGCATGTTCCCGAAGATAGGCAAGCGGATGGTTTGGTTCTGCCCTTTACTGTGGCTGAAAACCTGGTGTTATGCACCTATTACAAGGAACCCTTCGCACATGGGGTTGTTCTTCAATACGATAAGATTCTGGAAAACTCAGAAAACCTTGTAAAAGATTTCGACATCCGCACACCCAGTTCACTAACCGCTGTTGGCACCTTATCAGGTGGAAACCAGCAGAAAGTGATCATTGCCCGCGAACTTTCAAGACCAATCCAACTTCTGGTGGCATCTCAACCTACTCGTGGGCTTGACGTTGGATCAATCGAATACATTCACAAGCGCATTGTTCAAAAAAGAGATGAAGGATGCGCTGTATTGCTAATTTCACCAGAACTTGATGAGATCATTGAACTATCTGACCGCATCGCAGTGATGTATCGCGGGAAGATCATTGCAACGGTCAATGCTGATGAAGTATCCAAGGAGACTCTTGGTCTGCTGATGGCAGGAATCGTACCTGAAAAGATCGAAAAGGTCTCAAAAGGTGAAAAAGTTGTGGAAACCACTTTCTAGCGAGGTGCCCCATTGAACAAGAAAAACTTGGAAAAACAGGATCTGGGTAAGGTCATTCTCCAGGAAGTCACCGGCGGAGACCCAAAAACTCATAAAAGTAAACGGGGTATTTGGAAGACGATCCAAATCCCGGTCCTTGCGATATTCACTGGACTGGTTATTGGAGCCATCCTCATTGCTGTTACCAGTGAAACCGTGTATGCCGCGTTTGCGCTGGGTTTTTTCAAAGGACTGGGTCAGGCAGGTAAGGAAATCGGCACTGCTTACCTGGCGTTGCTGACCGGGTCTTTAGGTGACCCGGTGAAAATTTTCGCTGCATTCAGAGGGGGAGATGCGCCGACGATACGTTCTACAATCAATCCAATACTGGAGAGCCTGGTACAAAGCACACCTTATATATTTGCCGGACTTGCCTGTGCTCTTGCATTCCGTGCAGGGTTATTCAATATCGGCGTTGAAGGTCAATTATTCATGGGGGCAGCTGCAGCCACATATGTGGGTTATGCAGTAACAGGTTTACCGGCTTACATCCACATGCCTCTTGCCATATTGGCTGGAGCGTTGGGAGGCGCGATCTGGGGATCGATTCCAGGCATCTTGAAGGTGACCACTGGTGGGAACGAAGTGATCAACTGCATTATGATGAATTACATCGCTTACCGTGTAACGACCTTCCTGCTCACCGGTCCGATGAGCCGCCCCGGCACAGGCGGGATGCCCGTCAGTCCGATCATCCAAAAAACAGCTGAGATTCCTCAGTTTTTCCAAAAACCGATTCGATTTCATTTAGGCTTCATCATTGCCTTGGTGATTGCTTTCATCGTCTGGTGGATCCTCTTCAAATCCACCTGGGGGCTGAACCTCAGGACTGTTGGAACAAACCCCCGCGCCGCCAAATACGCCGGGTTGAGCATCGTAAAGACTACTATCGTCGGCATGGCTATGTCTGGTGCATTGGCTGGACTGGCAGGAGCGAACGAAGTCCTTGCAATCAACCGAAGTATGGCGATCGGTCTTTCGGCAGGATACGGTTTTGACAGCATCGCGCTTGCCCTGCTTGGCAACAGCCATCCGGCTGGCGTTGTGCTGGCAGCTTTATTGTTCGGGGTTCTAAAGAATGGAGCTACCCGAATGATGGTTGTCTCCGCAATTCCCATCGATATCGTGACGATTATCCAGGCACTCATTCTCATATTCGTTGCTGCGCCTGCAATCATTCGTTCGATCTATCGGATGCGGCAAATGAAAGATGAAGCCGCTGCAACGGTCACATTGAGCAGTTGGGGAGGAGGTAAATAATGGAAGCTACCGCCGGAACCATTCATCGTGTAAAACTTGGCGACATTTCCCGCGCTAGAAGGATCTCAACCGGGATCATCGAAATCGTCATTGCTGGGTTTATCTACTTTGTATTCGCGGCAAAGATGGCCGCGGAGACACTAACAAAATTCGTTATGACACCTGGCGGCATCACGGTTGGCAAAATGGGTGATTGGATCGTACCGACCAGGCTTACTCTTCTCATATTAGCTGCGCTTTGTATGGTGATAGGAATCTTCCAATTGGTGAGAGGATTCGGAAAATGGACGAACGGAATGATCGGTCTTTCATTCCTGTTTTTCATTTTTAGTTTCCTTACCTGGCAGGCATCGGGAAAACAATTAAACCTTGCCGGGATGCTTTCCAGCTCAGTGCTGCTGGCAGTACCGATCACCCTGGGGGCGTTCTCAGGTATTCTTTGCGAGCGCTCTGGTGTCGTCAATATCGCAATTGAAGGAATGATGTTGATGTCTGCCATGGTTGGGGCACTGATGGGCAGCATCACCCACAGCATGTGGCTGGGACTGCTCTTTGGAGTTCTTTCAGCTTTCTTATTATCGCTGCTCCATGCTGTCCTCTCAATAAAATATAAGATCAACCAGATCATTTCTGGAACAGTGATCAATATTTTTTCAGCCGGGATGACCTCTTTCCTCTCACAGAAATTCCTGCAGGTCCATCAAAATCTGAACAATCCTGTGATGTTCACGCGCTTCCCAATTCCCGGTCTTTCACAAATCCCCTTACTTGGTCCAATCTTCTTTAACACCAATTTCTTTGTTTACCTGATGTTCATCCTTTTGATCGTCCTCCAGGTGGCGCTCTTTGCAACCCGCTGGGGGCTGCGAATTCGCAGTGTGGGTGAACACCCCAAGGCAGCAGACACACTCGGTATCAATGTCATCAAAACCCGGTATATGGCTGTGCTACTGGGCGGCATTGTGGCAGGATTGGCAGGCGCTTTTTATACCCTGGGATCCGTTGGACGATTTGACGAAGGGATGACTGCAGGAAAAGGGTTTATCGGTCTTGCAGCAATGATCTTTGGAAACTACAGCCCAATTGGAGCAATGGGAGCAGGTATGCTATTCGGCTTTGCGGATTCACTTGGGTCCAAACTGTCTCTGTTGGGCAGCGCAATTCCATCTACATTAATGGGCACTGCCCCTTATGTGATTACCATGGTCGTTCTAGCCGGGTTTGTCGGCAAGGGGCATGTTCCAGCTGCCGACGGCATTCCTTACGATAAAGAGTAAAAAAATAAATTCCGTAACCACCCCTTGATTGAAACCAAGGGGTGGTTTTTTTCGTTATATAATAAACGCTGTTGTCTCACGAAAGGAAGTTATATGCCCGCAATCATTGTTGACCACATCTCCAAGAATTTTGGCAATCTTAAGGCAGTGAATGATGTCAGTTTCGACGTTCAATCGGGAGAGATCTTTGGGCTCCTGGGACCAAATGGCGCAGGAAAAACGACAACCATTCGCATCATTCTCGATATTTTCAAACCGGATTCCGGCTCAGTGAGCATCCTTGACGGACCCATGACCGAGGAAAAGAAAAACCGCATCGGTTACCTGCCTGAGGAACGCGGCTTGTACCAGGACATCCCGCTCGACCGCTGCCTGGTCTACCTGGCAACCTTAAAAGGGATGGAAGAAAAAAAAGCCCAACAGAAGGTCGGGGAATTCCTGGAACGGTTTGACCTGGCGGAAGCGAAGAAGAAAAAGGTTAAAGAACTGAGCAAGGGGATGCAACAAAAAGCGCAGTTGATCACCACGCTGATTCATGAGCCCGCGCTGGTGATCATCGACGAGCCTTTCAGTGCGCTCGACCCGGTGAATACCCAAATGGTGAAAGATCTGCTGCGTGAAGAACGCAATAAAGGCACGGCAGTTGTGATGTGCACTCACCAAATGCACCAGGTGGAAGAACTGGCAGACCGTATTGTTCTGATCAACAATGGCAAAGCCATGTTATATGGAAAACTTCACGACATCCGCCAGCAATATAAAAGTCAATCCCTGATCGTCCGCCCGGTAAAAGAACTGCCCGCTGCGATCGATGGTGTGACCCAGATCGAGAAACAAAATCACCATTATTTGCTGCATCTTTGCCCGGGGTGTACCACTCAACAAGTGCTGCGCTCCCTGATGGAAAAGGGAATCGAAATTGAGCAATTCGAAATTGCCATTCCGTCGCTGGATGAGATTTTTATTGAGGTGGTCAAGAAAGAGCAGCCGGCATGAAAAAGACATGGTTGATCTGCTGGCATGAGTTTAAACGGCACGTCTTCAGACGACGCTTTTTACTTGCAGTTCTCAGTATGCCACTTTTTGTCGGCATAATTGGTTTGGTATCTTTCCTGTCAGTGTGGATCCAATATAACAACACTCCGGTAGGATATATTGATGCTTATCACATCCTGAAAAGCCATCAACAGGTAACCAAAAAACCAAAAGATATTTTTGCTCCGATCAACCTTATAGAATATCGTGATGAAATTACAGCGAAGTCTGACCTGGAGCAGAAAAAGATCCAGGCTTATTATGTCCTTTCTGAAAATTACCTCGACACCGGTGAAGTGACAATGGTGACAGATGGAAAGATCGGGATAAATGTCAGCGATGATGTCAATGCTTTTCTGACCCTTAACCTATTGAGCGGGAAGGATCCCCAGGTGGTCTCCCGGTTGAGCGAAGGCACGAATTTGATCATCCGCTCAGTGGATGGGAAACGCGAACTTAATATTGAGGATTGGTCATTCATCCTTCTTCCAATGATTGCCGGACTGCTTTTTGTAATCGCAGTTAATGTTAGCGGAGGTTACCTATTGCAGGCAGTGGTTGAAGAAAAAGAAAACCGCACTATGGAAGTGCTTGTCACATCCGTATCCCCGGGTGAATTGATGGCTGGAAAGATAATCGGCAACCTGGCGGTTGGATTGTTCCAACTCATCATCTGGATCGTGTTTACCATCATTGCCCTTAAGATCCTACCAATCTTCATCCCAATGGGAAAACCGCCAACGATCCCATTTTCCTATGTTCTATTGATCATAGCGACATTCCTGCCAGCATTCGTGATGATCGCCGCGGCAATGGGAGCACTCGGTGCAACAGCTACTGAAATGAAAGAAGCCCAACAAATGGCAGGGTTCTTTACCTTACCAATTGTCATTCCATACTGGTTTATTACTGCCATTATGTTCAACCCGAATGGGGGTATCGCTGTTGGGATGAGCCTGTTCCCACTGACAGCTCCGCTTGCGCTGCCCATGCGAGCGGTTTTCACCACTATCCCGGCTTGGCAATTAATTTTATCGATCAGCATGCTGGTGATCCTCGCTGTATTTGCAGTATGGTTAGCGGGCAGGATCTTCCGGTTGGGAATGCTGCGATATGGGAAAAAAGTAAAGCTTGTTGAGGCGTTCATACCAGCCAAGGCAGGACAAAGATGAAAAAGACCCTGCTCATTTTAAAGACAGAATTGATCAATGTCGTTACGAGGCGGTCGTTTTTGATCACGCTGTTTTTGCTGCCTTTGATCGGGGCGGTTATTTTGGCGGTTATTTCAGCATTTCAAAAATCATCTGGTGCAAACCCGGCAGATTTACTGCAGCAGATGATGGCTCCTGAAAAAGCCAGTTCACTGGAGGGGTTTATCGATCAAAGCGGATTGGTAAAGGCTGTTCCCCCCGGGTATGAATCACAGCTTATTGGTTTTGAAGATGAAAATGCGGCGAAAAAAGCACTGGAGAACGGCACGATCACTGCTTACTATCTTATCGAACCGGATTACCTTGAAACAGGGAATGTGATCTATGTTCGCCCCGATTTCAATCCGTTAGGCGCAACAGTAGGCTCAAGCCCTATATCAGCCTTGATTGCTTATGCATTAACTGACAACAACCTTGAGCTGGCATACAGGGTTCAAGATCCGGTGAACCTGACCACTGTTAACCTGGCACCGCAGCAAACCCGCGACCAGAAAAATCCATTAACTTTTTTCCTGCCCTATATTGTCACATTTCTGTTCTATGGGATCATCCTGTCATCATCGACCCTCATGTTGAACAGTGTCACGAATGAAAAACAAAATCGCGTGATCGAGATCTTAATGACCTCTGTAAAGCCAATCGAGATCCTCACAGGCAAGATTATTGCTCTAGGGATTGCCGGGCTGCTGCAAACGGTCGTGTGGAGCGGTTCCGGCTACCTGATGCTGTTGTTTTCAAACAAACGGTTCTCACTCGGCGACGCATTTAAATTACCGCCAAGTGTTTTGCTATGGGGGATCCTCTTCTTCCTGCTGGGCTACGCAGTCTACGCCAGCCTGATGGCAGGGGTCGGCGCATTGGTGCCGAACCTACGCGAAGCCTCACAATTGACAACAGTAATGATCATGCCGATGATCGTGCCTCTGGTGTTCATCAGCGTGATGATCAACGCACCGAGCAGTCCGTTGGCGGTGGTGTTGAGCCTGTTCCCGCTTACTTCTCCAGTGAGCATGATGACCCGCCTGGCTGCGGGACCCGTGCCGTTCTGGCAATGTGTGTTAGCAGCGGGTTTACTGGCATTTACTGCCTGGTTTTTGGTGCAGGCTACAGCCAGGTTATTCAGAGCGCAAAACCTGCTTGCAGGACAGAGCGTGAATTTGATGAGCTTTTTTAAGGCGTTGGCAGGGAAATAGAATTTGGTATAATCGGTCTTGTTCGCCCCCGTAGCTCAATTGGACAGAGTGCCTGACTTCGAATCAGTAGGTTGCGCGTTCGAGCCGCGCCGGGGGCGCCAGATGTACTAGGTAACACATCCAGCACCGCCACATATGGCGATCGAAACCCGAACTTTTGTCGGGTTTTTGATTTAAGGTGCATTAAGGTGCAATTCATTTCAGTCCTTCTTTTGGACTTTTGTCTTCACTTGCGGAATTTCGACCAGGATCGGTGTTACCATTTTATCCATCACGATTGCAGCTTCTCCCTGCATGTCATGGAACACGTGAGCGTAGATATCCAAAGTAACGCTTGGTTTGGAATGTCCCAGCATACTGGATACCACAATGACAGGAACCTTATTATTCAACAGAAGCGATGCTGCAGTGTGCCTCAAATCGTGAAAACGCATTTTCGGTAAGCCAGCCAGCTCCAGGATGCGGTTGAAATCTATGCGAACATTGCTGGCGTCTCCCGGTGTTCCCACAGAACTGCAGAAAACCAAATCCATATCATGCCACCGATCCCCTGCCCGTTCTCTTTGCATCGCCTGATAGGCTTTGTGATGACGCAATACATCGAGAGAACCTTCGCCTAATTTAATGGTTCTTCTTCCGGCATTGGTTTTAGGCTCGGTGAAGCTACATCCTTGTCCGGGGACATATTGCTTCTGGCGTTGAACATGCAGGACACCTGCATTCCATTGAATATCCGACCATTTCAAGCCAAAGAGTTCACCCATGCGCATTCCGGTGGTGATCGCCAGGTGAAAGAATGCATAATGCGGACTGTTCTGGGCAGCGACGAGAAATTGACCAACTTGATATGAATCCAACACAGTCATTTCATCATGGGAGTATCGCGGTAATGTGGCACCATGGGTCGGGTTGAAGATCACCAACCCGTAACGGACTGCTTTATCCAGCGATGCGTGGAGGATGTTATGTACCACTTTGATCGTCCTTGGACCCAAACCTTTCTGCAACAATCCTGAGTAGAACTGCTCGATCTGGATCAATCGTAAATCCTTGAGTTTTTTGTCTCCCATTTCAGGCAGGATGTGCTTATTGATAATGGCAGCATACTGATGTGCAGTTTTGGGTCTCAAGGAAAGCCGGCGATTTTCCAACCAGCCAGGGAGATAATCCTTCAAGGTGGTAGTACTCCCTTTGAAGTCATAACCCTTGTCCAGCTCAGATTGCATGGTTCTGATCCATTCCAACGCTTCTGCTTTGGTTTCAGTGTTCTTGCTGATGCGCTGTCCTTGATGATAGATCTGTGCACGCCATTTCTTATTGGGTCTCTGAAAGATCGACCCTTCATTTCTTCCTCGGTGATTTTTAGCCATTTTCTTGACTCCTTTTTACAAAATCAAGAAAAGGCGACCTTGTTTCTTTTTTCGGCTGCTCTATCCAGTTGTTAAGGTGCAAATGGTGCAATTGATAATCATTATATCGAAATCCGATCATGATGTTAATCCTGATGTTCACTAATCGACGCAGAGGAAGAATGGCACATTCCATTTGATCAATTGTCTGCCGGCTTATGCTTGTTGATAAATTC
>CAYRXB010000008.1:0-121206 GCA_964428125.1 uncultured Anaerolinea sp. | reverse complement strand
TGTGAGAAGGATTTTGACCTTGCTTATCTCAAAAACACCATCAACACCCCGATTGCCGCGAACATCACTCCCACAATGCGGTTGAGGATCTTCTCGCTCACCTTGTTTGCCAGGCGCGCGCCCAAAAGCCCGCTCACCACCGCCGCCACCGCGATGATCGCCCCCACCGACCAATTTACACTGCCGTGCAGCGCGTAGCCTATAGTCCCCGAAGCTGCCGTCATCGCCATGATCAGCGACGAGGTGCCCACCGCCAGCTTGGTGGGGTACTTGAGGAGGATGATCAGCACCAGCAGGAACATCATGCCGCCGCCCGCACCGAACAACCCGCTGTTGACGCCCAGCAGGATGCCGATACCGAAGGTGATCAGCCGGTTGCGTGTGTTCATCTCTGCCAGGCGCACGCTGGTGTTCTCCTGCACAGGACGGTAGCTTTTGATCCACATCGAGAGCGCCATCACGAACAGGAACACGATGAAGCCGATGTTCATCAGCTTGTTGGGCACGAACAGGTTAGCCACCAGCGCGCCCGCCTGCGCTCCCGCGATTGCGCCAATTGCCAGCCAAAACGCTGCCCGCATGTTCACGTTGCCGCGATTGTAGTAGGAATAAGCCACGAACAGGGGAGTGATCACATCCACGAACAGGCTGGTGCCCACCGCGGTGTGCATCGCTGTGCCCATCAGCATGGTCAGCAGCGGCACCACCAGCAGCACGCCGCTGGCGCCAGTGATGCCCACCACCAACCCGGTTGCCAGGCCGATGAGGAGCTCAATTTCTAGGGGAAGGATGGTCATGAGATCTCGATGTCTGCGATGAATTTACAACAGGTCAATTCTACCAAACATGCCGGGCTATAAGACGGGTTCGGAGGATTTCAGGTTCAACGCCTTTTTGACGGTCTTGTATGCCGCCGGGATCACCGCGTTCACCCCGCCGCCGCTCTCACTCTGCGCGCCGATGAACCACAAGCCCTTCACCGGCGTCTGGTGCGGCACTCGCCACGCGTCCATGATGGGTGCGATCCCGCCAAAAGCGTGATGCTGCAAATAGGTGATCTCCCTGAAGTCATCCGGGGTCACCACCACCGCGGTCTTGATGTGCTTGCGCAGCCCCGGCAGGCGGACTTCGGCGTACTCCAGCAGCTTGTCAGCGTACTTCTCCTTGTCCTGCTGCCAGCCGCCGCTGTTCAACCGCTCCGGGCAGATGGTGTAAATAGTCATCGGGTACGTGCCCGTGGGTGTAGTGCCGACGAGCCTGAACTTGGGCAGGTGCACCACAAAGCCGGCTTTACCCTCGTGATACTCACCCGCGTGCGCCTGCTTTACCTGCCCCTCGATGTCGTACGAGTTGTAGAAGTAGGTGCTGCTGGTTTTCAAAGTCTCCGGCCAGGCGGCATTCACCCCCAGATGCAGCATGAACACCGAATCCATCAGCGGGATCTCCTGCACCTTCTGCGTGAACTCCGCGGGCAGCACTGCCGGATCCAGCAGGTCGATCAGCGTTTCCTTAGCCCCGCCCGAAGCGAAGACGCGCTCGCAGGGGGTTGTGATGCAGTTGCGGTCGACTACGCCGGTCACCTTGCCTTCCATCACCTCGATCTTGCGGATGGTGGTGTTGAGGTGCAGCACCCCTCCGAGCCGGGTGATCTCCTGCACATAGGCGTTGGTCAGCGCGCGTGTGCCGCCGGCGATTGAGTACAGCCCTAGCACCTCCGCGTTGCGCGCCAACCGCGCCGGGATGCGCTCGTCGTATGCCTTCTCCGAGTTGAGCGCGAACACGCCCAGACCTTGAAATTGGCTTGGCGGCGTGAAGAAGTCCGCCAGGATGGAAACGAACACTGCCTTCAGCTTCTCGTCCTTGAAGTAGTGCTCCAACACCCGGTCAGCCCTCCACTTCACCATTGGCAGCAGCGGTAGCAGTGCCGCGTAAAAGCGCAGTTTTGCCGGGATGCCCCCTCCTTCCATGCGCCCTCCCATCGTCACCAGCCGTGCAAAGCGGAGGCTGTCGCGCCAGTAGCGTTCCAGCCCTTCCTGCTCCTCCGGGAACAGCCGCTTGAGTTCCTCGATGCGCCATTTGGGTCCGGCATACTCTGCCGGAGCGCGCAGCTCGAAATCCGGGAAGATGTAATCGCGATGGTCAGGCAGTACGGTCAGCTTTTCCAGGATGCCCAGGCTGTCCAGTACTTTGCCAAGCGGGTCGGTTTTACCCAGCCCTTCATAGTTGAGCTGCCCGTAATCCCATTGCAGCTCATCCTGCTCCAGTCCGCGCGTCACCCCGCCCGGCACTGACGCCTGTTCAAAGATCTCCACTTCCTGCCCTTCGCGCAGCAGGGTCAACGCTGCTGTCAACCCCGCCACACCGCTGCCGATAACAACGTTCTTCATTTTGCCTCTCCGTTCCTGGCGGCGATCTGTGCCAGCACTTCATCATAACGCTTCTTCGTCAGCGGGTAGGACGCCAGCACGATGTTGCCCAGCAGGATGATGATCGCCGGCAGGATACCAATGAGCAGCCGGATGCCGAGGATGGAGCGCGCGCTTTGCACTACGTCCGGCACATAGCCGAACAGGTCAAGCCCGTGCCCCACCAGGAACCCCGCCAGCGCTCCGCCTAGAGCGATGACGAACGTCCAGATGCTGTAATACACACCCTCACGGCGGATACCGCTTTTAGCGAAGCCATATTCGATGGTGTCCGGCGCCATCGCCCAGGGTGCCACGTAATGCGAGGCAAAGCCCACTCCCGCCAGCCCCATGAAGATGAGCGCCAGGTTTGGGCCAAGCTTGTCGGCGAAGAACGCGAAGCAGGTTACCGCTGCCAGGGTCAAGGTCATCCCCAGGATGTACCCGGTCTTCTTGCCCAGTTTGCGGCACAACCACACCCATAGCGGCAGGGTGATCATGGTGAACACCAGCAGGAAGATCATTGCCAGCGTCACCGCGCCCTCGTTCTGGAAGACATACTTGTAGTAGTAGATGAGCATGGATTGCATGATCGCCACCGCTGTGGAATTGAGGAACCAGGTAGTTAGAAGTACAAGGTAGGGTTTGTTGGTGAACGCATCCTTGAGCGCTGCCCAAACGCTGCCGGTTTGTTCAACCGCCACGTGCTCCGGTTCGCGCACACTGAGGAAGGTGACCAGTAGCGAGAGTGCCGCCAGAAAGCCAAAGATAGCAGACATACCAACGTAGCCCGCGGTGCGCCCGGCGAACAGCGCCATAATGGGCATGGCAGCCCCGGCGCCCAGCAGGGTGCCGATCACCGCGAATCCCTGCTTAAAGCCGGCGATGTTGGTGCGTTCGTTGTAATCCGGCGTCATCTCAGGCAGCAGCGCGTTGTAGGGGATGTTGGTGAAGGAATATACCGTGCAGAAGAAGATATAGGTCAGCAGCGTCCAGATGAACTTGCCGGCCTGCACTTCGATGCCCGGGTTGCGGAACATGAGTACAAAAGCAATGCCAAACGGGATGGCAACGAAGAGGATGTACACGCGCCGCCGCCCCCAGCGGCTTTTGGTGCGGTCGGAAAAGTATCCGATGAACGGGTCGATCACCGCGTCCCAGATCTTGCCGATGAGGAGGGCAGTGCCTGCTAGCGCGGCACTCAAACGCACCTCGTCGGTGAGGAAGTTCATCAGCCAGAAGGAGGTGATGGTGAAGAAGATACTGCTGCTGAATTCGCCTGCGCCATAGCCGATCTTTCGCTTTAGAGGGATCTTGATATTCATTGTGTCTCCTTAAGGTCAATTAATGAAGAATGAGCAGCTCAGCGCGATCAGCAGCTGACCGCCAGCGTAGCAGATGGGTCCAATGGTGAACTTGCCGGGCTTGACGAAGCGATGCACGCCGTACTCCACATCACCCAGGAACAGCATGCTGCTGCCGATGGTCACCAGCAGTGCGGAAACGAACGAGAAGCTTCCCCCATAAAGAGTGGAAATGGCGCGCGTGACCATGAATGGCATAAACAGTCCGTATATCATTACTGGGATGCGGTATTCCCCCAGGTTCTTCCAATACAGCCTCATCAGGAAGATGTAGATTGCAAGAAAGAGGACGCCAAAGATCCAGTCATTGGGCTGGAATCCTTTGTTGAAGATGGTATAGGTGATCGCGTATTCGAGATATGCGAAGATGAATGCCACAATCCCCGCGATAAAGATCTTCGGGTTGTTCATATCAATGTTGAAGATATCCGCTGCCAGGCACAGCGCCATGCCAACGAGGATGGCAATAGTGTATCCTGGTTTTACACCCGCGCTGAAGAAACTGAGCGCGGCGATCACCAGCGAGACCAGCGTTGTAAGGGGCTGGATGACAGAAGTGCGCTTGAGGTCATTGCGGTTGCGCGCCACCAGGTACATCACGATCAACACGATGCTCACTGGTACAGGGATGAAAGGAATAATCGATAACGCACACCTCCCGTTACGAAAACGGATTTTGATTTTGGGAATCTGATCTAAATAAGTATAGTACAGGATAAAATGAGAGGGTTCAAGGTGGAAATTGTGGGTGCAGCTTTTACAGGAGAGAATGTAATGGTTGATCGAAATGACTTGATCCGATGCCTGACGGTGGAATGGGATGAATATATCACCCGCTTTCATGGACTATCCCCACAAGACCAGCAGGACTTCCTTGTTCGGCAGGGGTACCCGACATTTGAGGCTCTCCTCGCTCACTTAGCTGCCTGGTGGCGTGTTGGTATCGGGGTTGTCCAGCATCACCTCTCCGATCCAAACTACATTCATCCCCAAATGGATGTTGACGCTTTCAACAACGCCGTCATCGCCACGGTGGAAGGAATCCCTGCTGCCGAAGTCCTGGCAGATTTTGAGACAACCCGCCGCCAGATGCTGGATTTAGTCGCCAGCTTATCGGATACCGACCTTGCTGACCCGAAGATCAATCTCCAACTGCTCATCGAGGTGGTTGAACACCTGGAAGAACACCAATAATTTTCGCAGCCATTAGCTTGCCTAAATGAAGTAGCTTAGGGTAACCACTTCAACACTGTGGACAGCCTCAATGGAGAAGAGTTCCGGGGCTTGTCCGATTTTGGACAATATTGATTTTCCTACTGAATTGAGTTCTTTATGAACAAGCCGATTTCCCGCATGGCGGCAGTTGCTTCGGGGAAGAACGGTGCCATGAAGGGGTAACAATGTCCCATTCCCTGCGGTACACGCAAGGTCACATCTACACCGGCATCGAGCGCTTTTTTGGCGAAACTGACCGCATCGTCACGTAAAGTTTCGTCATTTCCAGCCATGATCAACAAAGAGGGTAATCCGTGCAGGTTGCCATAAAGCGGAGAAATTGCTGGGGTGGTGGGGTCATGCGTACCACAGTAATAACGGCTGCACACCAGCGACATATCCAGTGGCGAAAGGCACTTGTATCGGTTTATTTCGTAAGAAGTGCCGGTAAGTTTTAGATCAGTCCATGGAGAAGAGGCTACTGCCGCCGCTGGTAATGGGAGTCCCTGGTCGCGGATACCCAGCAACGTCGACAGGATCAACCCTGCCCCTGCCGACTCTCCTGCTAGTACGATATGATCGGGTCTAATGCCTTGATCCAGCATCCCTTGGTAGGCTGCCACGCTGTCTTCAAAGGCTGCCGGAAAGGGATGTTCAGGTGCCAGGCGATACTCGAATTGCAGCGCGGGTAAACCACTGGCGACTACCACTTTTGCCACTAGGTGTCGATGGCCCGAGCAAGACCCGGAAATGTAACCGCCACCGTGGACATAGCATATAGCCGCATTGGACGGGCATTCCACCGGGCGTATCCATTCTGCCTTCATCCCTTTGAGCGTTAAGGGTTCAATCGAGACTCCCCTTGGCAACTTTCCGAAGCGGGCTGCACTAACCTCGTAGCTCTGGCGGAACTCGCTTACCAAATCCGGATTCATGTCCCATTGCGGGCGCTTGAGTTGACCACTCCATAGGTGGCGGTTGCGTGCAATCGCGTAAAACAGCTGACTTTGGATACTGGCCATCTAGACCTACCTCGTTTACCGATATAGCCTTATTGGTTCAACGGGATTTCTAAACGGATAGAATCGATGCCCCGAACCTTACCAGTAACTAATGAACGACCGTTCCGACCTTCTGACCCAAAAGCGCTTTCTTGAGGGCACCAACGTCCCAAAGATTAAGCACATGGATGGGTAGTTTGTGTTCCATGCACATGGTAATCGCCGTGGGGTCCATCACTTCCAGTCGGCGATTGATGGTATCAATGTAAGAGAGCTCGTCGAATTTCTTGGCTTCCGGATTCTTCTTTGGATCGCTGTCATACACACCATCTACCTTGGTGGCTTTGATGAGCACATCCGCGGCAATCTCGGTAGCGCGCAGCGCAGCAGCTGTGTCGGTTGAGAAGAAGGGGTTACCCGTGCCGCCGCCAAAGATGACCACACGGCCTTTCTCCAGGTGCCGGATGGCACGCCGGCGGATATAAGGCTCAGCCACCGAGCGCATCTCAATAGCGGTCATCACCCGGGTCATCACTCCCTGCTGCTCAAGAGCGTCCATTAATAGGAGGGCGTTCATCACAGTGCCCAGCATACCCATATAATCCGCAGTCGCCTGGTCCATACCCATTTCCAAACCGATCTTGCCGCGCCAAAGGTTGCCTGCGCCAATAACAATGGCTACATCAACACCAAGCGTACGCACCTCCTTGATACGGCGTGCGATTTCCATCGCCTGTGCGGCATCGATTCCTTGTCCGCTGGTGCCGGCCAGGGATTCACCTGTGAGTTTGAGCAGGATCCGGCGGTATTTGAGCTCTTCCATTCATCCTCCTTTGGTTAGAAAAAGACCAACCATACGGTTGGTCTTTGGTGAATTACTCTTCCGTGCCTTCGGCAGTGGTTTCGCCGAGTGCCCAACGGGCAAAGCGGCGGACAACGATGTTTTCTCCCAGGGCAGCAATGGTCTGGTTGACTAATTCCTGCACGGTCAGGCTCTCATCGCGGATGTATGGCTGGTTCATCAGCACGAACTCATCCTTGAATTTCTTTAGGGAACCTTCGATGATGCGCGGGAGAACAGCTTCCGGTTTGCCTTCTTCCTTGGCTTTGGCAGTGGCGATGCGGGTTTCGCGTTCGATCACATCAGCCGGGATATCGGATTCCAGCACGAACTGCGGGGAGGTGGCGGCGATCTGAAGTGCCAGCTCATGGGCGAGATTGCGGAACTTCTCGGAGCGGCCTACGAAATCACTTTCGGAGTTCAGCTCGAGCATAACGCCCACGCGGCCATTGCCGTGGGAATATAACTCCACAACGCCTTCAGATGCCTGGCGTGCGGAACGTTTGGTAGCGGTTGCAAGACCCTTTTCGCGCAGGAATTCCATGGCTTTTTCCATGTCGCCATTGGATTGCTCAAGCGCTTTCCGGCAGTCCAGAATACCAGCGCCGGTGGTTTCGCGGAGGGTTTTGATCATTTCAGTAGTGATTGCCATTTGCTTATTATCCTTATTCTAATAGTATTACTGCGAATCGGGTTACTTGCTTTCTTCCGCGTCTTCAACAACCTTTTTTGCCTTCTTGGCAGGTTTTGCGACGACTTCTTCTACCATATCTGCTTTGACTTCATCTAACACTTCAGTTGATTCGGCAACTCCACCCATCTTGGCGAGGGTCGAAGCTCCCAGCAACTCGCTATCATCAAGATCGCTTTCTTCCTCGATGCGCGGGCGTGGTGTGGAAGAAACGGTGCGGGCAGCGCCAGTTTCAGCTGTTGAGCCACCTTCCAGGTCATCTTCTTTAACCATAGTCTTGCCTTCAATGACTGCGTCGGCAATTTTGCCAACGAGTAATTTGATAGCGCGGATGGCGTCATCATTTGAGGGGATTACGTAGTCTACCGAGCGGGGATCGCAATTGGTATCGAGCAAGGCGATCACAGGGATGCCCTTGAGGTTGGCTTCATGCACTGCGGTGTGCTCGCGCACTACATCCACCACGAATACCAAATCAGGGGTGCGTTTCATGTTCTTCACACCGGAGAGGCGGGCTTCCAGTTTTTTGATCTCACGACGGATCAACAGACCTTCTTTTTTGGTCAGACGGTTGATCTCACCGGATTCCTGTAATTTCTGCAGCCGATCAAGTTCCTGGATGCGGTTGTACATGGTGCTCCAGTTGGTGAGCATGCCGCCCAGCCAGCGTTCGGTCACATACGGCATACCGCAGCGGATAGCTTCTTCGGTGATGGTTTCCTGTGCCTGCCGCTTAGTGCCGATGAACATGATCACTCCGCCCCGGGCAACGGTATCGCGCACCAGGTTATAGGCGGTATTGAGCAATTTTACGGTTTGTTGGAGGTCGATGATATGGATCCCGTTGCGCTCTGTGAAGATATACGGGCGCATGTAGGGGTTCCATTTGTTGGTGCGGTGGCCAAAGTGAACACCGCTTTCCAACAAGGCTTTCATTGAAATAATAGAACTCATGACAAATTACTCCTTTGCGTTTTTCATCCGCACCCTTTAGCCCTGGTTTCACTGCTTTTGGCAGCACGCGATCAGGATCGGGGAGCGTGTAAGATAGTCTGCAGCCGGAACCGCAGCCGATGAATTATATCACAGCTTTTTCTAATCTCAATTTTGGTTTAGATGCGAACATGTATAATTCATTCATAACAATTGAAAAGGAATCCTATGCATATACTGGTAACCAATGATGATGGTGTATTTGCGCCGGGATTGATGGCTTTGGCGCAGGAACTGCGGAAAATCGGAAAGGTGTCCATTCTCGCTCCCGATCATAACTGGTCGGCTTCCGGCCATGTGAAAACACTCAATCGCCCGTTGCGAGCCAAGCCGGTCACTTTGGCAGATGGAAGCTCTGCGTTGGCAAGCGACGGGGCACCTTCTGATTGTGTTGCGCTGGCATTGATGGGGGTGATCGAAAAGCCGATCGATTTGGTGGTCTCAGGCATCAATCCCAACGCCAACATTGGGCATGATGTCACTTATTCCGGAACGGTCACCGCAGCTATGGAAGCCGCCATCGGAAATGTGTGGGGTATTGCAGTTTCGCTTGATGCCCCCGAATATTTCAGTGGCTTGCTGGATTATTCCACTGCTGCTTACGCTGCCCGCATTGTGGCGAAAAGACTCCTTGCGAACCCTCTGCCAAAGAACATACTGCTGAATGTCAATGTTCCATACCTGTCAAAATCTGAATTAAAGGGTTTCAAGGTTTCCAGGCAGGGGTTGCGCATCTACAGGGATGAACTGGTACGCAGGGAAGACCCACGGGGGAAGCCCTATTACTGGATTGGCGGTGAAGCACCTACTGGAGTGGATGAGGAGGGTACTGATTTTGGCGACCTTAAAGCAGGTTATGTATCAATAACCCCGATTCAACTTGATCTCACTGCACATATAATGATCGACACGATCAGCAAATGGAACTGGCAGGGTGACGAATAACTCATTCTTGTCTGACAAATTGCCGTTGACTTTTGCAGGTGAATGTTCTACATTAATGAGTAGACAAAACCTATCAACTTCACAAGGAGAGTGTAATGCGTCAAACGACCGTTAAGGACTGGATGAAGGATCTGGTAGTTTTTATCGACCCTGAAGCTTCGGTTTACGAAGGTCTTGAAATCATGCGTCACCGGTATGCAACAAGCCTCATCGTGGAAAAAACAGCAGCCAACCCGGAATATGGCATTGTCACCTCGATCAATATATGCGACAAGATCGTTGCCCAGGGGAATGACCCCAAGAAGACAAAGATCAAGGAAATCATGGCCAGCCCGGTGATCACCGTATCTCCGGAAATGAAGATCACAGAGTGCGCCTCCAAAATGAAAGAACACCGCATTCACCACTTGCCAGTTGCGGATAGCAAGGGAAATATTGTTGGAATGATTGCCGCCATGGACCTTTTGTTAGTGGCAGAAGCCATGGGAACAGATTTTAAGGAACGCAGCCTGCGATAATTCCGCTTGACAGAAAATGAGAGCGTTCGGTGCATCGGGTATAATACGCTCAATGCGCCGAAAACTTTTTTATACACTTTTCATTGTCATTTTTCTCTTTGCTGCGATTAACTTTCGAATACCAACAGTCAGCGCGTCAACTGTTTCTGCAGCCGAGTTGATCAGCCTGGTCAATTCGCTGCGGACAGGTGTTTACGGGTTACCAGCACTCATTGAAGATCCAATTCTGGATTCAACCGCTTCGTCAACCGCTTATCAGATGGCTATGAATGGAGTGTGTGCCCACCTGGGAGGGGCACGTGAGCGGATTGCTGCAGCTGGTTTTGGAGGAGGCGCTACCATCTTTGCCACCGAAAACATGGCATGTGCTGCCTCGGCAACCATTGACAACATCCGGCAGTGGTGGTCGGATGACTTGCACATGTACCCAATGGAAAAAGCCAGTTACACTCATATAGGGGCAGGCACTTACACCGCATCGACCGGAATCACCTATTATGTGGTCCATGCTGCCTATGTCGCTGGCGGCAGCAGTAATTACACTTCCTCATCCAGCGGTTCATCAAGCGCGGCGGCGACTGCGGATCTGAGTAACTATGTCCAGCCGGTGGTCACAGCTACCCCTAATAGCGATGGGGATATCTATCATACAGTCTTGTATGGGCAATCGCTTTATGCTATTGCCACCTGGTATGGCGTGACTGTTGGCAAGATCAAGGAATTGAATAGGATGACATCGGACACAATATACGAGGGACAAAAACTATTGATCAGTATCAAGCCAACTCCCTCGATCACACCTACACGGACAGCCACAGCACCTCAACCTACCCGAACACCGACAGCCACAAAATCGCCAACGACTCTTATGCCAACCATCACGGTATCCCCCACGGCTGCGCCAGATATTGGCATCGCCTTGAAAACGATCAATCGGCAATATCTGGGTTTGGGGTTATTGGTGATCAGTGCAATTGGTTTTCTCGTAGTACTTTTCAAGGCATTCTTGAAACCCATGTCTAAAAAATAGACACCCTTAAGGTGTCTATTTTTTAGATCATGAAATCTTCGCCGCGCCAGACCCCTTCAACCGGGGGATGGACACGAGATTTTTCGTGGGTTTCCGGGTAGACTTTAGCCTCCAGAGCATCCAGTCTGTCCATTAACACTTTTATCGAATCACCCAGGGTATCGGGCAGTCGACCATGATCGAGATCCGGACCCTGTGATGTTGGATGGCTGCGATGAACTACCTGGCCGGGCACTCCAACTACAACAGAATCTGGCGGTACGGATTTAACTACAACCGCATTAGCGCCAATCCGGCTGTTGCTGCCAATTACGATTGCCCCCAGCACTTTAGCACCAGCTCCGATGACAACATTATCTTCAATCGTAGGGTGGCGTTTACCGTGGACAAGGCTGGTTCCTCCCAAGGTGACCCCGTGGTAAATGGTAACGTTTTGCCCAATCTCAGCAGTTTCGCCAATGACTACGCCCATACCGTGATCGATGAAGAATCCATCTCCTATGACTGCTCCCGGATGAATTTCGATACCGGTTAGAAACCGGGTAACATGTGATCCCCACCGGGCAAAGAATTTTAACCCATGTTGCCAGAGCCAATGTTCAACACGATGCGCCCATATGGCGTGCAAACCCGGGTAGGCAACCAGCAGCTCGGCAGTGGATCGTGCTGCCGGATCCCGATCAAATACCGAGTGGATATCATCGCGTATTGAACGTAAAAGCGAAAAAGGCATTGTCCCCTCCATTTTTTCACCTATTCTGCCAGATCAGCAAACAAAGCTGTTGAAAGATATCGCTCGCCAAAGGAAGGGATAATTACAACTATCAATTTTCCTTTATTTTCCTCACGTGCAGCTACTTGCAGGGCAGCCCAAGCCGCCGCCCCGCTGGAAATCCCCACCAGCAGCCCTTCCTGCTTTGCCATTTCTCTGGCTGTTGTGAGCGCATCTTCATTCTTTACCCGAATGATCTCGTCATAGATTTTTGTATTTAACACTTGGGGGACAAAACCTGCACCAATCCCCTGGATGGCGTGCGGCCCCTTGATGCCTCCCGAGAGCACGGGTGAAGCGTCCGGTTCAACTGCGATCATACACACAGATGGTTTTCGTTCCTTAAGTACTTCGCCGATTCCCGTGATGGTTCCGCCTGTACCGACTCCCGCTATCACGATGTCAACTTTGCCATCGGTATCACGCCAGATCTCTTCCGCTGTGGTACGGCGGTGAATCTCGGGGTTGGCAGGGTTATTGAATTGCTGCGGCATGAAATACCTCGGATCAGATGCTGCCAGTTCCGTTGCTTTGCGGATTGCCCCGCCCATCCCCTCTGAGCCAGGGGTGAGGATCAGGTCAGCGCCATACCCGCGTAAGAGCAGCCGTCTCTCGCGGCTCATAGTCTCAGGCATTACCAGGACCAATTTGTATCCGCGGGCGGCTGCAACGAACGCCAGTGCAATTCCGGTATTCCCACTGGTCGGTTCAACGATGATCGTATCTTCTTTGATCAACCCTGCTTTTTCAGCGGCATCGATCATGGCAACCCCGATTCGGTCTTTTACACTATGAGAAGGATTGAAATACTCCAGTTTTGCTAAAACTGTTGCCTTGCTTAATCCAGTGAGGCGGTTGAGTTTGACAAGCGGGGTGTTGCCTACCAACTCAGTGATGTTATTCGCAATTTTCATTTTTCCTCATTAATTTAAAACGGTCAACTTAAAACAAAAAGCGGCGTAAGCGCTGCACAACACACGTGCGGGGAGGCTCACTACCGCCTGATAAGTTGACCGGAAAAGATTCAGGCGGAAGTTAGTCCGTTCCCCGCCTTTGACACAAGCAATTTTTCTGCATTTTTTCTCCAATTAATAAGACTAAACTTGTCAGATTATAGCATTATCCTTGGTTAAGTCAAGTTTTGTTTGCAACTTTTTTAATCGGCAGCGCGTATACAATGTAAATCAATTCTAGGTTATTGGAGGTATATATGGACCGGACTAAACGTTCAACATTGGCAATTGGCATCTTGTTGGTTCTGGTTGGCGCTTATTTCATAGTGGCTAACCTTGTACCAGCTTTCCGGGACTGGATGAACGTCACCATGTCCTGGCCACTGATCATTATTGCAGTTGGCGCAGGGCTTTTAGTGCTTGGCTTGTTGGTTGGTGCACCTGAAATGGCTATCCCGGCGGTGATTGTCGGTGGTATTGGTGGCATCCTGTATTATCAGAACCTTTCCGGAAACTGGGGCAGCTGGTCTTATATGTGGACCCTGATTCCGGGCCTTTCTGGACTTGGGATGCTCTTGGCAAAGTTACTTGGCGCACGTGGAGAACATACCGTGCGTTCAGCGCTTGATACGATTGGTACAAGCCTGGTCATGTTCGTCATCTTTGGTGCATTTTTTGGCGCTTTCAAGATGTTGGGTGATTATTGGCCATTGCTGCTGGTAGCTGCTGGTGTACTATTGGGAATTCGCAGTTTGGTCCGGAAATAACTTTTAACGAGAGGTTAATATGAATGACAATTCGAAAAGATTGATCTTTGGTGGTTTGTTGGTTCTGGCTGGAGTGATATTCATTCTCCAGCAGCTCTTCAACTGGTCTGTCGGCGGTGTGTTGTTTTCCATGCTTTTTGCCGCAGGTGCCTTTGTGTTCTTGTTTGTCTTTCTTTCCGATCGTTCCAAATGGTGGGCATTGATCCCCGGATTCACCCTGCTGGGGTTGGCGGCTGTGATCGCTGTTGGTGATTTATTCCCTCGCATTGGCGGTCGTTTTGGCGGAGCTATATTCCTTGGGTGTATCGCGCTGGCATTCATTTCTGTCTTTCTCACCCGTCGTGATTTCTGGTGGGCTGTGATTCCTGCCGGCGTATTAACGACACTGGCACTCATTACCGCTTTTCCCGGAAACGGTTTATTTACTGGTGGGTTCTTTTTCATCGGGGTTGGTTTGACCTTTACCCTTCTAGGGCTGCTCCCGGTGGGTAAAAAAGACAAGTGGCCATGGATTCCGGCAGCGATTTGCCTGGTCTTAGGTACGCTCATCCTTATTGGCTCTGGAGCGCTTGTGAATTCAGTCTTTGGTTGGGTCTGGGCTGGTTTATTCCTCGCAGCAGGTATCTTCCTTGTAGTGAGAACGCTAACAAAGAAGGAATAGGGAACTATGAATAACAAACTATACCGAAGTGCAACCGATAAAATGCTTGGCGGCGTTTGTGCCGGGCTGGGAAATTACTTCAACATTGACCGCACTATCATCCGCTTGTTCTTTGTGGTTCTCACACTTTTGGGTGGTTTTGGTCCATTGATTTATCTCATCCTGTGGATTGTAATTCCTCAGGAGGGGACAGTGGATCCAACTCCGGGGAGAATGGACAAAGAGGAATTCAAAGAACGTGCTGAACAGGTGAAGGACGAATTTGTCACCGCAGTACAACAGCCAAACAAGAATACAACTCTTTTTGTTGGTGCTGCATTGATTCTGGCAGGTGGATATTTCTTACTGCGCCAACTCGATATCTCATGGTTGAAATGGCTTGATAAGGGATTCATCTGGGCAGCGTTGATCCTGCTGGCAGGGGTGGCACTCCTTGTGCGGGCTTTCAAAAAGGAGTAGACCATGGCTGATTTCCGAAAACCCAGGAGCTTGTTTTTTTCTCTTCTTTTGATCTCGGTTGGATTGTTATTCTTCCTGGTCAATATGGGGAAAATCGAAGGAACCTCCTGGGATAATTTTCTAAAATTCTGGCCAGTCATCCTGGTAATTGGCGGGATAGATGGTTTGTATAAGCAAAATGGATGGGTTGGTCCACTTGTGCTGCTGGGGTTTGGCGTGGTTCTCCTACTGGGTAACCTGGGTATCCTGGCTCAGAACGGTTTTTTCCTTTTGTTACGCCTTTGGCCAATCCTGCTTGTTGGGATTGGGCTTGATATCGCCTTTGGTAGACATCATGCTTTATGGAATACTCTATTGCGCATTGGCTTAGGATTGGCATTGGTCGGAGGCATTTTCTGGTTAGCCATGACCACTCCTGTAAACTCTATTATGCGATCAGTTCCTTACCAACAAGCGTTAGAAGGAGCTAAGGCATCAGATATCTCGATGACAATGGCAGTTGGAAAGCTTGACGTCATTGGGGGTGCAGAGGCAAACCAACTGATCAGCGGGAAAGCTGGTGTGACCCAGGCTAACGACCTAAATGCGACCTTTGATAAAGCTGCTGATGGAACCAGTACCCTGGTTCTCAAAGGCGATCGTTTTTCGTATTTTCCCATCAATGCGGGGGCTTACCCATGGGATTTTAAGATCAATTCGAATATTCCAGTGACCTTTAATGTCAAACAGGCAGTGGGAACGCAAACCTTCGATTTTGAAGATGTAAAAGCGACAAAATTAAACTCGGCATTGGCGGTGGGAACCCTCACGGTAACAGTCCCGCAAGGCACCAATTTCACAGGTAAGATTGATTGTGCTGTTGGGCAGGTGGTTGTGCGTATTCCCGAGGGAAGCAATGTAGTGATCCGTACAGATACAGCACTTGTTCCAGTGAAGATACCATCAACTTATAAACATACGAATGATGTTATCGAATACATGGCTGGCAGCGGAAATAAAGTCACACTTGAAATTGATATTGCGGTGGGGAATCTGGTCATCGAAGAATACTAGAACTGAAAAGAGAGCCTTGGCTCTCTTTTTGATTACTGATGAATATCAGTGAACTATAATAATTTTTGGGAACTTTTTTAATTTTCCAGCGTCTTTGATAGAGAGATAAACAAAAGGAGAAAAAATGAAAAAAGGATTTTTACTAATAGCGGTAAGTGTTTTGCTCATGGGTTTGCTGGCAGGTTGTGCTCAGGCACCTATTACGGTAACTTCAGCACCGACGATCCGGACAATCAATGCTTCTGGACATGGTGATGTCTATATTGTCCCAGACCTGGCTTACATCTACGTGGGAGTTCAAAGTGACGCTGATGAAGTATCAGACGCTTTGAATAAGAACAGCGCCCAGGCTCAGGCGGTCGCCGATGCGGTTAAAGCGCAGGGAGTTGAAGCCAAAGATATCCAGACTGCCAGCTTCAATGTCTATCCTATGACAGATTATGACATGAACGGTCAGATTAGCCGAAAATACTATGTCGTCCAGAATACTGTTTACATTACTGTCAGAGATTTAAGTAAACTTGGGGCGTTATTGGATGCGGTTGTCCGTTCAGGAGCCAATAACATCAATAGCATCAGTTTTGATGTCCAAAATAAAGATGCTGCCCTTGCACAGGCTCGCGATATGGCAATTGCCAAGGCTCGCGCTGAGGCTGAATCGATCGCCAAGGCTTCTGGCGTCACGCTGGGTGACCTGCAGACTGTAAATGTTTACACCAGCAACAGCGCCACTCCTGTTTACGATGCTAAAGGTGGAAGTGGTGCGGTAATGAGTTCGCAGGTGCCAGTTTCTGCCGGGCAGCTGGTGATCACTGCCGATGCCAACCTGGTTTACGAAATCAAGAAATAGTTAAGAAAAAAGGTGAACGTAAAAATGTTCACCTTAGTTTCAACAGCATGGACAGTTCCCCACTGTCCATGCTTTTTAATAATGGATAGCGCTGATCTCCGAGAGTTTGTTTAAGCGGTGGGTGGCTATGATCCGCCTGACAGTTCCAGTGAGTCCGCGCATCACCAGGCTGTCTGTTTGGGCACCATCTTTAAAGTACTTCACACCATCCAGTAAATCTCCATTGGTAATGCCGGTGGCAGCAAAGAAGATGTCATCTGAAGCCACTAGATCATTCATCATCAATGGTTTGTTGAAATCCATACCGAGTTCTTTTCCTGCATCGATCTCTTTCTGATTGCGTGGATGCAGCCTGCCCATGATGTTCCCGCCCATACATCGTAATCCAACTGCTGCCAGCACACCCTCAGGTGAACCACCGATGCCAAGCAGCATGTCAATATCCGATTCAGGTAAAGCGGTCATCAAAGCTCCTGCCACATCGCCATCATGGATAAGCCGGATGCGCGCTCCTGTGGCGCGGATTTCTGTGATCAGTTGCTCATGACGCGGGCGATCCAACACAACCACCGTAAGATCCTCAGTATTTTCACCTTTGACCTTTGCCAGCTTATTCAGGTTGTCAGCTATGGGGGCATCAATATCAATAATATCCTTTCCAATAGGACCAACAGCCATTTTGTACATATATAGAAACGGTCCGGGATTGAACATCGTGCCTTTGGGGGCTAATGCGACAGTGGCGATTGCGTTACTACGTCCATAAGCTAATGGGCGGGTACCATCCACTGGATCCACTGCAATATCGATCTCAGGTCCAGACCCTGTACCAAGAACCTCCCCGTTATATAACATGGGAGCTTCGTCTTTTTCACCTTCACCTATGATGATTGTGCCTTTCATTTGTACAGTGTTAAGCATTAGGCGCATGCCGTCAACAGCAGCTGCATCCGCCTTGTTTTTGTCGCCCCTTCCCATAAATCGCCCTGCTGCCAGGGCGGCAGATTCGGTCACGCGTACCAGGTCCAGGGCAAGGTTACGGCTTGGGGTGGTATCGATCATATCGTTACTCCTGTATTATTTGATTAAAACCAAGATAATGAAATACCCGATGAAAGCTGCCCAAAGAGAAGAATCTATTCGATCCATCATCCCTCCATGTCCAGGAAGGATATTGCTAGTGTCCTTGAGATTGAATTGGCGTTTGATCATGCTTTCACCAAAATCGCCGAATGGAACAAGCAGGGAAAGGACGATTCCAAGTATCAATCCATAAACCGGTAGAAATCCGGGAACTGCAATATGCCAAAGTGCTGCTAACCCCCAGCCTCCCAGTCCTCCCATAATTAGACCGCCGATATATCCCTCCCAGCTTTTCTTGGGGCTAACTTTTGGCATCATCTTGTGTTTTCCAAGCCATAACCCAAAAAGGTATCCTCCTGTATCTGCCAGGGAGATGATCGGGAATACAGTCAGCAGCCAATAAGTGGAATACGGCAGACTATTAATCGAAATTGCATAACTTCCCAGCCAGCCCAAATAAACTGCCCCGCTTATTGATAAAGCAAAGCCTGTTGCAGCATTGGATGACCCTTTCTGTGCTGCAACAGTGTGCCAGATCATGGATACTAGCACAAGTACGCCCAACCAGATACCTGTGTACTCAAAATCGAAAAATTTCCGCAGGATTGCTGCGGCAACTGTAAAGACCAGTAAAATGGGAAGCGATGGAGAATATCCGTTGTCGTGAAAGATCCGCCAATACTCCCAGGCGGAGATTCCGAGAATTGCTGATACGAAAATCGTAAATGGCCAACCGCCCAGCATGGCAAATAAAACGGTGGTTGGGATCATGATATCGATCACAACCAGTCGTTTTCTCAATGATGGGTCTTTTGCCATAGTTGAGGTTATATCTTTCCAAAGCGGCGTTTACGCTGGCTGAATTCCTCGATTGCCTTCATCAATTCTTCTTTGTTAAAATCAGGCCACAACGTAGGCGTGAAATACCATTCGGAATACGCTGACTGCCAAAGCAAAAAGTTACTCACGCGTATCTCTCCAGAGGTGCGGATGATTAAATCTGGGTCAGGGCAGCGTGTGAAAAGATGTTGCGTGACCACATCTTCCGTGACCTCATCAGCTGGAATTCCTTCACGGATGATATTCTGCAAGGCATAGACAATCTCATCGCGGCCACCGTAGTTCCAGGCAATATTCAAGATCAGCCTTTCATTATTCCTGGTAACTTCCATAGAGTGGCGGACTTTTTCGCGAACCTTTCTTGGCATCGCATCGAGCCGGCCTACATGAACAATCCTCACGCCTTCAGCATTCAATTCTTTTAATTCGCGGTCGATCACGGATTCCAAGATTGCCAGCAAGCCGTTAACCTCTTCCCTGGGTCTTCCCCAGTTTTCGGTTGAAAAGGCATAAAGTGTAAGGTATTTGACGCCAAACTCAACGCACGCTTTGATCATCGGGCGCAGGTTTTCGGTACCGGCGCGATGACCTTCCATACGCGGCAGCCCGCGTGCTGTTGCCCAACGGCCGTTCCCGTCCATAATAATTGCAATATGCGTTGGTATTTTCAATTCAAGTGACGGCATAACCTTAGACTTCCATGATTTCTTTTTCTTTTTTCTCACCTATCAGGTCAATTTCATTAATAAAGCGTTCTGTATGCTTTTGAAGTTCTTCCTCGCCGACTTTAAGATCGTCTTCGGAGATAAGTTTCTCTTTTTCAAAATCCCGTAAGTCCTTGATCAAGTCGCGGCGTATATTCCGGATGGCTACCCGTGACTCCTCGAGTCGTCCATGAACAAGTTTTACCAGATCACGTCTGCGTTCTTCAGTGAGAGGGGGCAGGTTCAAGCGAATAACTTTGCCGTCGTTATTTGGGGTAATACCAAGCTCAGAAGCAAGAATTGCTTTTTCAATTGTCTTCAAGGTGGATGGGTCAAAGGGTTTAATCATTAATTGACGGGCTTCTGGTACTGAAATCGATGCCAATTGCATCAAGGGTGTGGGCATGTTGTAATAATCTACGTGCAGTTTTTCAACCAGAGCGGGAGTTGCCCTTCCTGTGCGTATACCTGCCAGGTCTTCTTCAAGCGCGGTAATTGCGCCTTTCATGCGCCCTTCGGCATCCTTTACCGTTTCATTGATCATCTCATCGACCATTTTTCCTCCACGGTTTACAATGTCGTTTATCTCAGATGGAATAAAGCATACCTTAAAAACCCAAAAAAATCCACAGAAAAAAGAAAGCCCAATTCATTTAGTGCTTGACAAAATAGAATAAATGTTCTATAATAAAAACGTAAACTAATCTTTTACACCGATTGGCCCGCAACTTGCAATAAGGAAAGGAACAAAAATTGTGGAGACAAAAATGAACACTGGGATGTTATGGTTTGATAATGACCCGCAAATTGATATCCGTGTGAAAATCGATCGTGCGATCCTCTATTATCAGAAAAAATATGGGCAAACCCCCGACCTTTGTTATGTTCACCCAAGTATGTTGGCGGGAAAACTCCCGATTTCGGGAGGAGTGGACGTTCAACCTGATCAGATGATTCTCCCGAATCATTTTTGGATTGGTTTAAAAGCCACCTCGGCAGTTGTGTCACTTTAATGATTCATCGGTGAAAAACAGCCCTGAAAGTCAGGGCTGTTTTTTCGTTAATTTACGGATTTTTATTGCAATGTATTTAAAATACTGCCGCAAATGCCTGAAAGGCTTATGTGAAAATGTCTGCACATAATGCCTGGCTGCTGTTTCAAGACTCACCTTTTTATGCTGCTCCTCAACCATATACCAACGATGTTCGATGATCCATAGGTATAGATCGGTCTCGGTACGCTGAGGAAATTCCTGCAATATTTTGTGTTTCCTGATTATTCGTACCAATGGGCGATAGACCTCATTCACCCAACCCATGATGGCTTCCTCTTCGGTAATAGGTCGTTTCAGCTTCTCACCCATAAACCACCGATGCACGCTTATGTGGTGAAGCAATTTATCGTATTGCCCGGGGATTGAAAAATGGAAATTGTCGATCGGATCCAATTCATCCAGGTGAGTTTGTTCGATAAACCCCAAATATTCTTGCTGAAGGACCAGGGTATTAATATTTGCATTCTTATCGAGGGTTCCAGGAATATTTATTTTTACAACGTAGGCATCCATATAGAGCTGTCCGCGCTCGCGCGCCACCGATACCCGGTGATTTCCATCCTTAACAAAATAGACATCCCCAATCTGATATACATCTATCGGCGGAAGAATCACTTCTTTGTAATAAGCCTGATCGATGCTCTCCCATCGTTCACGGGTGTGGGTTTGCCGGGGTAGAAAGGCTCGATCAAATTCTGCAAATCGACTGACTGAGCCGATGATTCGATCCGTTTCGATCTGTTTTAGCCCCTGGTAGGATTGTCCTTTTAACGGGATTCTTTTTATCACCTCATCAAACGGCAATAGGTCATTATCAGCATTCCTCATCCAACTCAGAATTGAGCGCCAGAATCCCTTTCGATATGCGCGTGAAAAATCCTGCCTGGAGTAAGTGGAAAGCAGTTCGTTCGGGTTGGTTTGCATATCATGCATGCTCATAATTTGCCCATCCTTATTAACTCACTAATCCCAGGAACGCTTCGCGGGAAATGGGATTTCAAATTCCCGATAACCATATACATTTAATACGGTGGTCGGTCCAATTAATGTGCGCGTAATTGTATCCTGCCGATAAACATGTATATGACCGTGCAGGAAATACGTTGGTTTGAAAACATTGATTAACCAATTGAATGCTTTAACCCCAAGGTGTGCCGGGTCGTCCATGGCATGAATTTTCCATGGTGATGCATGGCTGACAAAGATATCCAAATATCGTCCTAATCGAATTTTATTTAATAGCAGACGTGGAACCATCCTTAATACCTTCGACCAGTATTGTCCCTGTGTGTATTGATAAGGGCCTTGATTATAGGTTACACAACCTTCCAAACCTGCCAGCAGTAAACCAGAATCATCTTCGAGAACCTTTTGGTGTAGATCGATTGCCCCCCATGGAGAGGTTCTCCGCGTGGTAACCCCTAACTCGACTTTGCTGGCATGGTTGCCGCGGACAAAATACAGCGGAATGTTGAGCATGGAAACAATATACTCAAGATAAAAGTAGGGAAGATCACCGCAAGAGATCACGATATCAACATCTGAAAATCGTTCAACAACCATCTGGCTGTAAATAAATGATATTTCGATATCGCTGATCCCTAGAATTTTCATTTTTAGTGCTAAGAATCAATAATCGCAGTTACTACCGCGGCTGCGATTCCTTCAGTATGTGTAATTGACACCGAGGAGGATATCCAGCCTTTTTCGCGGGCTATTTTTTCAGCGTTTCCATGCAATACAAGTGATGGCTTACCTTTAGAGTCGAGCCTAATCTCAATATCCTGCCAGCTGATATCCCCAATTCCAGTTCCCAAAGCTTTGGCTGCTGCTTCTTTGGCAGCAAACCTGCCGGCAAGGGCATTATCTCTCCCTTGCGACTCTTCCAGCTCCCGGGAAGTGTAAACGCGTTTTAGAAATCGCTCTCTAATGGAGGGTTTTATCTCAGTGATACGTGAGATTTCCACCAGGTCAATACCCGTTTCGACCTTGATCATTTGATCATCCTTTGTTATTTGGACCGGCGGAGACAATAACGAGTTTTTCCGGGTCGATATAGGATTTAGCTGCTGTTAAGATATCTTCGCGGGTGACCTGGTTCACCAATTCAGGATAACGCTGCAAATAATCCAACCCCAGGTGAAAGCGTTCCAGGTTGAGAATGGAATTGGCGACCCCGGAATTGGATTCCAGGGATAATGGCAGCCGGCCAATATAATTGGATTTGCTGTCTTCGAGTTCTGATTGACTTACTGGTTCAGAACAGAACTTTCTCAATTCGTCTGTAATGAGATCAATTGCTTTTGTTACATTTTCTGGGTTAACCCCTGCAGACACTTCCCATGAACCTGCTTCTATCCAGGAATTAACGCTGGTTGACGCATAATAAGCGAGCCCTGCTTTTTCTCGTACGACTTCGCCAATACGTCCCATCATTCCAAACTGTCCAAGGATGTTATTCCCGATGGATGCTGCCAAATACTCTGGTGCATGCCGTTTGGGTCCAAGGGTCCCCATAACCAGGTCGCTTTGACTTTTTCCCGGCAAGTTGATATGCTGCCTGATCGTTTTTTGTGGAGGGCTGATTACCGGTAGGGATGGCTGTAAAAGCGTCTCTGATTTTTTCCATTCGCCCAGACTTTTCTCAAATAACTCAAAGGCTTTGTCTGCATTGACTGCTCCAACAATGACAACGACCATATTTTCCGGGCGGAAGAATGCCTGGTGAAATTTTTCCAGGTCTTTTTTCTCGATTGCGCCAATTGTTTCGGGATATCCGTCCTCGGGAGTTCCATAAGGATGACCTGGGAAAAGAAGTTTGTCGAACTCCAGTGATGCCATTTCAGCAGTATCCTGTGCCCGAATTGCGAGACTGGTCAGTAATTGAGCACGCAGCCTTTCCAAATATACAGCTGGAAAAGTTGGGTGTACCAGGCAATCAGCCAATATTTCCGTAACCAGCGGCAGGTCATCAGCAAGGCAGCGCGCTCCGAGATTGATGTTGTGAACGCTTGCTCCAAAACCAAGGCTTGCACCTGCGGACTCCAATTGATCAAAGATGGTTTGGAAATCACGTGTTTGGGTTCCACGCATCAGCGCCAGTGAGGTGAAATGCGCCAACCCCAGTTTGTCCGGGGGGTCAAAGAGACTTCCAGCGCCAATATAACCTGATAAAACGACGGATGCGCTGTTGAAATTGCTCCTGGCAAGTAAAGTGATGCCATTAGGAAGAACTTTACGGGTTATGTCATGAGGTCCGGGTAGAGAACTCACATTGATCTTGCGGTAATACGTTTTCATGATTGTCCTCCTTGCGGAAGATAGATACCTGTAACTCGCCGCGCGGCAGGCAGTAAGCGCTGTGCAGTTTCTAGCAGCATCTGGGGAGTAACTGAATTGAGGTTTTCAACATAATGGAGGAACCAGTCATAATTTGCAAACATTTCCGAATAACCAAGCCAGAATGCCTGGTTGGTGATGTTCTCACTGCCATAAGCAAAGAGGGCTTTTGCTTGCTTCACTGCCCGATCAATGTCACCTTGTGCGATTATTGAGTTGGAAACACGGCTGATTTCATCATTGACCGTAGCAATTACCTCTTCAGGATTGCGATCCGGACGTAGCGTGATGGTGATATTGTAAAGGAAAGGATCAATTGTGGCCTGTAAAGAACCGATGACGCTTACTGCCAGTTCTTTCTCAACCAGTGCGCGGTAAAGGCGGCTTGTCTTATTGGAAATTCCTCCACCGCCAAACATGTTCAAGCTGCTGGGTCCGGTTAACAGACTATCCAGCACGGTAAGTGTGTAAAAATCCTGGTCAACCGCTGAGGGTGCGCGCCATGATAATTCAATATAGGTTGTCTCTCCTGGTCCTTTCACTTCAACCCGTTTTTCCGTCTCTAGAACGGGGTCAACTTGTTTTATCTTTTCTGTTGCTGGACGCCCAGGGATGTGAGAATAGGCTTTTTTGATCGCTTCAATCATTTCATCACTTTTGAAATCTCCCGCCACTGTGACAATCGCATTGGCAGGATTGTAATAAGTTTGGTAATGTTGATACAGGTCATCGCGCTGAATTGTTTGAAGATCTGCGATACTGCCAAGCACCTCATTTCGGTACGGATGTGAATCAAAAGCTGCCAGCTGGACTTCTTCATCCAGCCTGAAAAGCGGATCGTTCTCATTCCCCTCTCGCTCTGAGATGATTACCGTCCGTTCTGAATCTACTTCATCTGGCGAATAAACGCTGTTTACCATACGGTCAGATTCGAGTTCCAGTGAGAGCGAATATTTATCGGCTGGCATGGTTTCGAAAAAGGTTGTCCAATCCAGGTGAGTGAATGCATTCCACATTCCCCCATCACGGGAAATTGCTCGATCCAGCACTCCTGGAGGGAACTTGGGTGTTCCCTTAAATTGCATATGTTCTACCCAGTGCGAGATACCTGTTTTCCCAGGGACTTCATACCGGGATCCAACCCTGTACCAAACCCAATGGCTGATGATAGGAGCGGTATGTATCTCCTTGAGAAGAATTGTGAGTCCATTCTCAAGAGTATTTTTAATTATTTTTTCTTCCATTTGCCCTCAAAATTTTGTAGTATTCTTAACTATAGCATAAGGAAATTACCCATAGACAATGCCGTGTAGTATTGAAAACCTTTCCAATAATGAAGGTCATTTATACCACGCCAAGGAAATCCATGGAAAATACCAATAAATTGCAAATTGCTGTCATTGGGGCAGGGCCAGCAGGGTTATTTGCATCAGAAGCACTGGCAGCCAAAGGATTTGGGGTAGCGTTGTTTAATCGCGATATCAAGCCAGGTGGATTGGCTGAATACGGTATTTTTCCTGACAAGTACAAATTGAAGAATGGACTTCGAAATCAATTTATGTCGATCCTGAATTCGGAACGAATCGCTTATTATGGAAATATCCATATTGGAAAGAATGAATCAGTCGACCTCAATATGCTTTTTGACTGGGGGTTTTCGGCTGTGCTGGTAGCCTGCGGCGCCCAGGGAATAAAATCCTTGAAAATACCCGGTGAAGATTTATTGGGGGTTTACCATGCTAAAGATCTTGTTTATCACTACAACAATCTTCCTCCTTACAGTGAGAGGAAGTTTGATTTTGGCAAAAAAACAGCAATCGTTGGTGCGGGCAATGTAATGGCTGATATTTGCCATTACCTTACTAAATATTCCTCTGTTGAGGAGATTGTTGTCTTAATCCGGCGGGGACCCGGGGAAATTAAATTTGACAAAAAGGAAGCATTATCTTTCATTTCTTACCTGGACTTACCTGCCTATGATCAGGAGATCGAGCGGGTATCAGCCCAGATGGTAAAACTTGGGCAGGATGTTGATTCGATTAAAGCTAAACTTCTGGTTGATTACTCAAAAGCTGAGCCAAAAGAGCGAGAGGTAAACCTGAGGTTCCGGTTTCTTGCATCACCAAAGAGAATGATCAGCGAAGATAATCATCGTGTTACTTTTCTTGAATTTGAGGACAATACGCTTTATCTTGAGGATGGAGAAGTGAAATCCCATGGGACTGGAAAACTGAATATGATTAACCTTGATAGTGTGATCTTTGCCATTGGTGATCGCGTGCTTGATGAATTGGGACTTCCTATGGATAAATATGGATTTTGCCTTGCAAAGAAGCCAAGATATCCAATAGAGGGTGATTCGTATGAGGTTGAGGATCCGCTTACTGGTGAACCAATAAAAGGGGTTTTTTTGGCAGGATGGTCGCGTAATCCTAGTTCGGGCCTTGTAGGCACTGCCCGCAGGGATGGCGTGCGTGCTGCTTTGGCAATCTCGCAGTTTCTAGATACCCAAAATCAACGAACAGGTCTGACTCCATCAACTTTACAAGAACGATTGATTAGGGCAAATTGTCTGGCAGTCACCAGTGACCGCCTGATGCTCCTGGATGAAGCCGAGAAAAAGCAAGCCGCGCAACGCGGCTTGGAAGAATTTAAATTTTCTTCAAATGCTGAAATGCTGAAGATTATGGGTTTGGGTTGACGCTCTCCTTCCTTTTTTGTTTATAAGGAAACATCATGATAAACCCAATGGCAATGATTGCCAGTCCAATCTCCATTCCTCTGGCTTGCCATACACCAAATACCGGCAAACCAGGCAACGGATGTGAACCAATCCCCAGGATATCAGCCATACCAGAAAATAAGGTGATTACATAACCACTGCTGACTAATCGCGTGCCTATATCTGCGGATATTGTTAGCTGCTGCCTGCGCCACAAACCAATAACCCCTGCGTATCCAGCAATACAAACCAATCCAATCCCTATCAGCATCACGGCAATCTGGATAAAACCAACCACCGGGCTGCGATCTAAACCAAACCAAGATGGTTTTGCGCCGACCATCACCAGGAGAAGCCCGAGAATTATTCCTAAAATGGATAGGCGGATGCGCGCCTTGGGCAATGGGAATACAGGCATTGTAATATCCGAGGGTTTAATCTCAGAGGTTGTCAATAGTTTTTTTTCACTCATTTTGGCAGCATATTCTCCAGGTGTTTCTTCCAATTCAGCCAAAAAATGTTCTCGATGTCTTCTTCATTATAACCATGGTTTTTTAATGCAGGAGCAAGTTTTTGGAAATCCTGTATAGTATTCAATTCCGCCGGAATGTTGGGGAATCCAAACCCGCCATCGAGATCGGAGCCGATACCTACATGAAAGGAATCACCGGCTAATTGGCAGTAATAATCGATCTGATCGACGATATGATTTATTGTAACAGTTCCTTGAGGAGACGATAGATCCCAAACGGGAGATAAAAATTTATTGTAAGGTACTACACCCACTACGCCGCCCCGCTCAAAGAGCAGGCGAATAGTCTGGTCAGAAAGATGACGTTCAATCGGCCGGCCTTTTAAAAGTGCGCGCGCATTTGAGTGGCTAGCGAGAACAGGTCCATCAAATCGATCCAGGGCAGTGAGGGCGGCTGATTCGCTCATGTGGCTGATGTCCATTCCCATTCCTAGTGAGGCAATGGTCTCCAGCAGCTGGTATCCCTCGCTGTCAAAATCCCGTGATTCTTTTGACCCGCCGCAATATCGCATGCCAGCCCATACAGGTCCCACCTGGCGTAATCCCAATTCGTAAAACTCAGCCAATTCTTCAACTGAACGTAATCCTTCAGCTCCTTCCATGTGAATCATCAAGCCAACAGGGCATGGTTGACCTTCTATTTTTGATTGCCAGGCAGAAAGGACACGTTTGAGGTCTGATTGATTCAAGATGAGTGTGAATTTATCAGGGTGTTCATTCACGAGCCTGTGATAATAATCCAATTGCTGATGTGTAAATTTGGACGCTTGTTCCGTTGTTTTGAATGACAGCGTATCCCAAGATCCACTTGCATATTTTGAAGGAGGATTCCAAAGTGTGGCAAAAATGACAGCGACACCTCCAGCTTGGAATTCTGGCCAACCCACTGTGGCTTCACCTTCATTCCAGGTCGGAATTTGTGTCCCATGTTCCTGATTGCGGATTTCCAAGGCTGAAAGACAGATATCGCGTCCGAAGGTCAACGTATTAAAAGCTATATCTTGATGAGCATCTATGAGTAATGGCATTTTTGAGTAGAAAAAGAGCGCGCCGTTTCCGGAGCGCTCTGTGAATGGTATTGCTTACTTTTTGGAATCAGCTTCGGATCCGTCGGTTTCTTTGTCATCTCCGCCAAGGATCCCTTCCAGACTTTGCCAGTCCATATCCGCATATGCCATGGAATCAACCCGCCGCAGGCTGAGACCTATGCGATGGTTGGCATTATCAATCTTGAGGACTCGCAATGTATAGGTATCGCCTTCTTTAAGAACCTCGCGCGGATGTTCAATATGCTTTTCACTGATCTCGGAAATATGGATTAATCCTTCGATGTCATCGGTAAGTCGTGCGAAAGCACCAAACTTGGTGAGCCGGGTGATGGTACCCTCTACCAGCTGGCCTTCCTGGAATGCAGCAGCTTTTTGATCCCATGGATCAGAAAGCAACTGACGAATGGAAAGCCCGATGCGGCGTTTTTCGCGATCGATAGCGATCACTTTCACTTTAACTTCCTGTCCGACCTTTAGCACTTCACTGGGGTGGGTTACACGATCCCAGGAGATCTCAGACAGGTGAACCAGTCCATCAGCCCCATTGATATTCACAAAGACACCAAAATCTGCCAGGCTGGTAACGCGGCCAGTAAATACCTGGCCTTCCTTAAGTTCATCGATCACGCGATCTTTCACGGAATCACGGGATTCAGTAGATGCCTGTCGTTCTGAGAGGATCAATCGGCGGCGTTCGCGATCGACTTCGATAACAACCACATCGATTTCTTGCCCGATCATCTTGCTCCAACGTTGTTCGGGGGTATCACCAGTCATACTCGAACGGCGGCTGAAGCTGATTTGGGAGGATGGGACAAAACCTCGCAGCCCGCCAACCGGTACGATGAGACCACCTTTGTTATAACCAATGATCGAACTGTGATATGACTCTTTCTTTGCGACCATATTCTCAACGATCGCCCAACCTTCCTCCTCACGTGCCCGCATATAGGAAAGGACTAGGTTGCCGTTTGAGTCCTCCGGATTGATGACATAAACTGGGATCTCCTGACCGATCTTGAGATTTGCTAGTTCATCACTTGGGATCAACTCATATTCTTTTCCGGTGATGATACCCTCTGATTTGGTACCAACACTGACCAAAATCTGGCCCGGAGTCACACTCGCAACCACACCCTTGCGAATCTCACCCTGGTTGGGGAAGTCTATTGCCAAACCTTCAGACTCCAGCAGGGAGGCCATGTTGTTATTGTCGACCTGGTTTTTCTCGGGTGTTTCTTGATTGGATATGTTTTGGTCCATACGCTCTGTGTACTCCGACGGATTAGATTAGCCCATTAATGCATAAAATATCTATTCGCGAATTTTCACCGCGATGGGCCATATAGATTTTTTATTATACATCATTAATACGCAGAAAATTCAAGGCTGGACAGGGTTTAATGTCGTTTTCGTTTCTTTTTATTGCTTACCTGCTGCGCAGCCCCTCCCTGGTTGGTAATCGCGCTGGGTTGGGGGGATGTGGCTTTTTCCGTAGTGGCTCCGGCGCGTCTTGGTTGGAACAGGAACATTTTTGCAATCACGCCAGCCCGAATATCACTGAGGAGTTGTTTAAACATTCCAGCGGCTTCGCTCTTATACTGCACCAGCGGATCGCGTTGGGCAAAAGCTTCCATTCCAATGGAAACACGAAGCGCGTCAACTTTGGTCAGGTATTCAACCCAGTGTTCAGAGAATACGCTGACAAGAATATGACGATAGATCTCATTTTGTATTCGAGAGCCCAATGTGCGGGTAAGAATTTCCTGCTGCTCATCAGTCAAGTCTTCGGGTCGTTTTCCAAGGATCTGGCTTAAAGTTTCCGCTCCGAATTCTTCACTCAAGGTTTCCTGGATTTTGGAATCAAGCTGAGAAAGCGGCACACCTGCCAGGCGGAAACGTTCAAATTCAATTGATCCCCATACTTCTTCCAGGTGCTGCCTGGTCTCTTCAAGGTGTTCGAGGATGTCTGCAGTAATCTCCTTTACCGGAGTGTCTTGAAGCTGCCTTGCCGCCAGAAAAATGGTGTTTAAGATGCGCACGTTGCGCATCACTTTTTGGTGGGTTCGCGGGTCAATTGCCATACGGCTGCCTGTTGACATAGCAATGACCAGGTCTACCAGGCGGTCATATAGATCCAGATTTTCACGGCCGTGTTGAAGCGTATTATCGACATTTTGAGTAATTGTGCCATTTGCAGCGAGGAGGTTCTTTGTGCGATTATTAAGTATCGTATCCACTGAACGATAAATTCCGTCATTGATTTCATCCCAGTCAAGGTCGATCAATTGCGCGGTGCGCATGTTCAGGCTTTCCTCAAGCCGCATTTCAATAGCATTGATCGTCCGCGTGATTGCCAGGGATTTTACCGTTTTGGTAATCTGGTCTGCCAGGGCTTGCCTTACATCATTGTCGCCATCGGGTAACCTGCGCAGCTCATCGGAAGATAGCCTTAATGGCGTACTAACCAGCCCCGCGATCTCTTCGAGAATTTCTTGCGGTCTCCGAACGGGTTGCTCTGCCTCATCATTTGATTTGATACCATCGAAATAATTCTCAAGGGCATCAATGCGATCCGCCGAAACCTGTTCTGCGGTTTCCTCAGTCTTATCCAGCAATGTTCGGGCACTACGCAAAAGGTGCTTCGCTTCCTCATCAAGGCACTCACCAGCTGTCTTAAGACAACAATCCTTGATCTGATCCTCATCCGCACCGGATTGCAGTTGTTTCTCCATCTCTTCAACGATTAGATGTAGCGCGTAAGAAGGTGCACAAATTCCTTCCTGTTCAAATACCATAGTTGGTTGAACTTGTTCGAGATATGCCAATAATTTCCAGGGTCCTTCTTCATCATCCAGCGCTTTTGGAATTCTTTCGTTCAATTCTGTACGAAGAAGTTCAATCACGTCCTCGTGGAGGTCGGCTTTGGCGAATGCCCGGTTGCGTTCGGAGTAAATGCGGTTTCTTTGAGCGTTGAGAACATCATCATATTCGAGTAAATGCTTGCGAACATCAAAATTATTCCCTTCAACTCTTTCCTGAGCTTGCTCGACCATGCGTCCCAGCAGACCGCTCTCGATTGGAAGACTTTGATCAACTTTTAAACGACCCATCAGAGCTTCCATTTGCACACCGCCGAACAGACGCATTAGCTCATCTTCCAGCGAAAGGTAGAAACGAGATGAACCCGGATCACCCTGGCGGGCAGCACGGCCGCGCAGTTGGTTGTCGATACGGCGGGCTTCATGACGTTCTGAGCCGATCACATGCAAACCACCTAATTCGCGGACCCTGGCCATGTTCTCAAAATGCTCCAGGAAGGTTTTTACAGATTCTTCATAGATACCGATTTGTTCTTCAGTGCAAGTCTTCAATGCTTGCAGGCGTTCGTCATTGGTCATTCCATATGGATTGGATATATGTGCCCGTTCTAAAACCCGGATTACATCAGCGATGGTTTCTTCGCTTAATTCACCACCCAGTTTGATATCCACACCTCGGCCTGCCATATTGGTAGCGATGGTCACGGCGCCAAATGCACCAGCCCTGGCAATGATCTGGGATTCCTCGTCATGTTTGCGAGCGTTAAGCACCTGGTGGGGAATACCTCCCTGAATTGCGGCTACTACCCGTTGTGAATGAGAGTCATCGAGCTTCAGGATTGATAATAAGCGCTTAAGGTTTTCAGGATCCTCGGGGTTGGTGGAAATTAATCCGGCTTCACGAGCAACCGGCCGCATTTCACCGATATTTAAATCGGGTAACGGACGGTTAAGGAATTGTAATTCGGCGATCTCTTGTTCATATGTTTTGTTGAATTTCTCTACCCAGGCATCCCGGATGATTAAGGTTTGCGCCAGGCGGCGAAGTGATTCTGCACCTAACCGGAGTGATAGACGCTCTGAATGTTCAACAGATGTAGTACCAATTAATTGCGGACGACCGAATGCATAGTAATGGAGAATCTCGCGGATAATCGCGCGGATTTTTCCTTCTTCTGTGCGATACACCATATCCGGAAAATCCTGCCTTTTCCAAAAAACAGGTCGTTTCTCCGGGTCATCTCGCCTTGCGTAGTATTGCAGCGAATATTTCTCGTCATCTTTGGAATCTACGATCATCAACGGCGAATTATCTCTTGAGGCTACATATTCCAAATTCATGGGGATAGGTAGAACTTCAAGTTTGTAAATCTTGGAGAATTCCTCGGCTTCTGTAAGCGCTGTGCCTGTCATTCCGCTGAGTTTTTCGTACATGCGGAAGTAGTTCTGGATGGTGATGGTGGCATATGTGACGTTTTCCGGCTCGATTTTCACGCCTTCTTTGGCTTCCACTGCCTGGTGCAGCCCTTCAGACCAGCGTCTGCCGGGCATGAGCCGTCCTGTAAACTCATCAACGATGACTACTTTTCCGCCCTGGACAATATAATCCTTGTTGCGCCGAAAGAGGTGCTGGGCGCGAAGAGCCTGCTCAAGGTATCCCTGTAATTGCGCCTGGTGAGGATTAATATCCTCTGGTCTGTCAGGGTCACGAAGAGGTTCACCCAGGATCTCTGAAACGTGTAATTCGCCGGCCTCAGTGAGTGAAACCTGGCGGTCTTTTTCATTGATCTCGTAATCTTCTGGAGAGAGAGCACGCACCACCTGTGCCATTTGTTGATAATCGGCGGAGTTATCTGCTGCGGGGCCGGAGATGATCAGCGGCGTACGGGCTTCATCAATCAGGATGTTATCAACCTCGTCAATGATGGCATAAAAATGTCCGCGTTGGACGCGTTCTGCAAGCGACATGGTCAGATTATCCCTCAGATAATCAAACCCGAATTCACTGTTGGTTCCATAGACGATGTCGGCTTTGTAAGCTTCGGCGCGATTGACCAATGCAAGCTGATGTAAATCCTCCCTGGCGTTCGTTTTTTCGAGGTCCACAAGGAAGGCTTTATTGCCATTTTCGGTGCGGCTGGCCATCTGCAGTACCCCGACGCTTAACCCGAGTGCATGATAAATGGGATACATCCAACGGGCATCGCGGCGTGCAAGATAATCATTTACGGTGACTACGTGTACTCCCCGCCCGGTGAGAGCATTTAAGTAAACTGGCAATGTAGCAACCAGCGTTTTCCCTTCACCGGTACGCATTTCAGCGATTTTTCCTTTATGCAGGGTCATCCCGCCGATCATTTGAATGTCGTAGGGTCGAAGTCCTATTGTCCGTTTGGCAGCTTCACGAACAGCGGCAAATGCTTCCGGCAGCAGGTCATCCAGGCTTTCGCCTTCTTCCAACCGCTGGCGAAATTCTGCAGTCAGTGAATAAAGCTGCTCGTCGGAGTAAGCCTCGTAGGTTGATTCCAGCTTGTTGATATCTTCAACTATGAGAGAAAGGGTCTCGATTTCTTTTTTATGCGGGTCGCCCCCGAATACACGTGCAATCTTTTGCAAAACCATAATCACCTCTTTAATTCAAGAGGTGATTATAGCATGTGATTATTCGTTATTTTTTCTAGCGGAACATCCCGCCCAGGTTTCCGGTTAGGTTCTGTAAGATATTGAGGATGCTATTTCCCATCAGCAGACCGAGGAGAACAAACAAGCAGGATACTGCAATACTTATGAGAAGATTTGCAACAAAAAAATGCCCCCAGACCGCAAATGCCCGTGATAGAAAGTTGGGGGAAACCAACTTGATATTTGGCAGGTTCGTGTTCTGCCTTGCCATAGCCTGAGCTTCAAGCTGCTGCACACGTGCCACCAGGTTAGCGATATCCTGATCTGAATACATAAGTCCTCCTGTATTGAATAATGAATACAAGTATTATGCAATTTTCCGGGTAAAAAAACAAGCAGGTTAGAGGTGAATCGCTTGCCCCAACGCTGACTCGGCAGCTTCCATTAACGCCTCATTCAATGTTGGATGTGCATGAATGTTATTGGCAATGGCTTCAATGGATAATCCATTTGCCTGGGCAAGTGTTAACTCCGGCAGCAGCTCGGATACTTCCGGACCGACCAGGTGGGCCCCAAGCAGCTTTTGGCTTTCCTCGTCAATGATTATTTTAGCAAACCCGGTATAATCGCCCAGTCCAAGGGCTTTGCCGTTTGCCTGGAAAGGAAATTTTCCAATTTTGATTGGTTTACCCAGTTCCACTGCTTGAGCCTCAGTGTAGCCGAAAGAGGCTGCCTGCGGTTGGCAGTATGTGGCGCGGGGAACCATTACGTAATTCATTTCCTCAATTGGTTTACCAGCGATGGCTTCAGCGCATAAAATTCCCTGCCTGGATGCCACATGGGCCAGCATGAATTTGCCAGTCACATCCCCCACTGCGTGGATACCGGGGATATTGGTGGCAAAAGCATCATCGATTTTTATGAACTTGCGTTCAGTCAACTCGACGCCAATTTCCTCGAGACCTAATCCGATTGTGTTGGGTTTAAATCCGGTTGCCATGAGGGCTTGTTCCGCTTCCAACACCAATGTCCCTTCAGCATTTTCCACGGTCACCCGTACACCAGTACTGATGGCCTCCACCGATTTCACTTTTGTGTCAACTAGGATTTTCACCCCCCGTTTGGTGAACGCCTTCGCCAACTCCGTGCTGACTTCCGCATCTTCCATTGGAGCAACTGCAGGCATCATTTCCACAAGAGTAACCTGGCTGCCGTAAGAGCTCCATACTGTGGCGAATTCCAAGCCGATGGCTCCCGCACCGATGATGATGACCGACGATGGTAGGTGGTCTTGAAGAATGGCTTCTCGATATGTGACCACTTTTTGACCATCGATAGTTATCCCCGGGATGGTGGCGGGATGAGCACCTGTGGCGATGATGATATTTTTTCCAGCCAATTCTCGGGTTGTGCCATCGGGAATGGCAACCTCAACAGTCTTTGCGCTTTTAAGTCTGGCTTTTCCAATGACCACTGTGATGTTGTGTTTCTTCATCAGGAAGCCAACACCGCGGGTTAATCGGTCTGAAACCTGCCGGCTCCGTTTTACTGCAGCGGCATAATCCAACTGTAAATTCTCAATTGAAAAACCGAAATCCTTGCTGCGTTCGCGCAATAGGTGTGCAACTTCCGCGTTTTTTAGGAGAGCTTTTGAGGGAATACAACCAATATTCAGGCATACACCGCCTAACCATTCTTTATCTATGATTGCTACGGATAAACCTAACTGGGCAGCACGGATCGCTGCCACGTAACCTCCGGGTCCTGCACCGATTACGACAACATCAAAGTTATCCATGAAAACCTCCCAAGTAAAGTAGAATTTGATTATACCAATCACCAATATGATTCAATAACCAGAGACAGATGAATATGGCGGATAATCAGCATGCGATTAAGGCAAATATACCTGGTGGCTTCTGGTTTGAACGGCAGCAGATGAACGCTGAAAAAGCGATCTTTCATCAATGGGAGATGCTTGAAGCGACTCGCTGCATCGACAACTTCCGTATTGCTGCGGGGATTAAAGAGGGATTTCGCGAGGGGTATTTCTTTGCGGATTCAGATGCATATAAATGGCTTGATGCCGCCTCACGCATTCTTGCAAACAACGAATCCCCTCGGCTGAAAGGGTTGGTTGACGAGTTTATTGGCATACTTGAGAAGGCGCAATGCGAAGATGGCTATCTTTACACCTACAACCAGATTCACTTTGGAAGCACACGCTGGAAGAACCTGCAGATCGAACACGAATTTTATTGCCTCGGGCATCTCATCGAAGCAGGAATTTCACACAAAAAGGCGACTGGAGAAGACAAGCTTTTTGCCATAGTCAAAAAAGCCGCTAATCTTCTTGTGAGCGAATTCTTTGAATCCCCTGCAAAATTCACAGATGGGCATGAGGAGATCGAAATTGCGCTCATTAGGTTGAGCCGTTTTACCGGGGCGACAAAATATCGTGATCTGGCACAGCGTTTCCTTGAACGGCGCGGGAAAATTCCGGGATACGGGTTGCATTTCGGCGCACAATTTTTATCCAGCGTCGCTAGGATGAATAACGTGGCGGCAAAGAAGTGGCAGTATTACAAAACTCGTGGAGGGTCTTCGTCGTTTAGGCTGCCGGCACACAACAAACACCGAATACCAAAGCTTATGCCGCTGCGTTTTGCGTCATCAGTGCTTTCAGGGAAGTATGTACAACAACATAAGCCTCTTGCTCTTCAGGATGAGCCTGTCGGGCATGCTGTGCGTTTTTCATATCTCAACACAGCCGCAGCCATGCTTGCCAATGATAAGCAGGAGGATTCTGATGTGCGGCGTCTTGACAGCCTCTGGCAGCACATGGTTGAAAAGCGCATGTCCGTTTCAGGAGGTATCGGCTCACTGCCTCTAACCGAGGGATTTGGTAGGGATTATGAACTGGATCCTGAAATTATTTACAACGAAACCTGTGCAGCAATTGGATGTATGCTTTGGGATCATGAGATGGCGCTGTTGACCGGTGATTCAAAATATGATGATCTTTTTGAGTGGCAGTTATACAACGCAGCGTCTGTCGGGATTGGTTTGGATGGCTGCTCTTATTTTTATAATAATCCTCTGACCACACATGGCGGTTATAAGCGTGAGCCCTGGTATGACATTCCCTGTTGCCCTTCCAACCTGTCGCGAATATGGGCGTCAATGGCGGATTATGCCGTCAGTGCGGATGAAGAAGAATTTCGTATTCATCACTATTTTGGCGGAGAGTTTGTCAATCCTGTTGACCCACGGATGTTGATCCGAATGGATACCTCGTTGCCCCTGAATGGGTCCGTGAAAATTGAACTTGCCCTAAGGGATTCCAAACGCAAAAAAATGATACTGCGGAAACCCGCCTGGGCTGGGAGATATTGCATCAGGCTCAACGGGGAAGAAATTACACCAATAGTAAAACGTTCACAAGCATCTTATATGGCAGCCTGTGGGTTGGATTTTAGGCGCTCAGCTTGGTTATGTATTGAAAAGACTTTTTCAGACGGAGATTTAATTGAGGTCGAGTTTGATATGCCGATCAACATTCTAGAGCAGGATGTGCGCATCAAGGGCTATGGCGGAAAAGTAGCTATTTCTCGCGGACCGATCCTGTATTGCCTGGAATCCATTAATAACTCCAGGGATTGTGAAAAATCGATACTGGCGCCCGGCTCTCTTGAATTGCTGCATGATGACAAACGATCTGCCATTGGGTTAATGATCCGTGGCATCGATACTGCAGGTCGAGAGCTATTTTTTTCACCCTATTACGCCTGGGGGAACTGTGGCGAAACCGCAATGACCGCATTTGTACAGCGTCAGGTATAATTCATTTAGACAATCATGTTCGAACCTCAACTTTCAATCGTTATGCCAGTTTACAATGAAAGCCGAACACTTGATGAAGTGCTCAGGCTGGTTTTTTCATCCGTTCATGAAATTTTAGAAGTTATCGCAGTGGATGATGGCTCAAAAGATAACAGCCGGGAGATTCTGACCAAATATGCAGAATCTGAACCCAGATTGAAAGTGATCTTCCACCAAATCAATGGCGGGAAAACTGCCGCCTTGCAAACGGGTATTGCAGCTTCAAAAGGGAATGTGGTTATCATCCAGGATGCGGATTTGGAATATGATCCAAAGGATATTAACAAGTTAATGCAGGTTTTTCGCGAGAAGGAAGTGGATGCTGTTTATGGTTCTCGGTTTATGAGTCATGGCTTGCAAGGGTCACATTACAGCCAGCATTACATTGCTAATAAAACGCTCACTTTCCTTTCGAATTTATTTAATGGTCTTCAGTTGACCGATGTTGAAACCTGTTATAAGGCAGTCAAAGGCGATCTGCTCCGGGCAATGCCGATCAATTCAAAGCGTTTTGGGTTTGAAATTGAGGTGACCGCGTATCTGGGCAAAAAGAAAGCAAAAGTAGCTGAGGTTCCGATCAGCTATGCAGGCAGGTCTTACGACGAAGGAAAAAAGATTGGTTTCAAAGATGGCTTAATGGCGTTATGGTATATCGTTAAATATAACCTTGGTAAAAGCAGTTAATTGTTATCCAGGTTTCTAAATCCCTCACTAAAATCAGTCTCCCTCATTACGATGTTCTTCTCTCCTTTGATCGCACACGGAAAGGCATCATACCAGCACGCATCGTAATTCACCTGGCATAAAATGGTGAAATTGCCAAATGAACAGGGCTCGGTTGACCAATCGGGGTAGTTGAGGGGAAGAAGGATTCGCCGAAAAGGAGACGATAAATTTGGAAGAGAAATGGTTGACAACACCATAATGCCAATCATGCCTGGATAGATTGCTATTTTCAAAATAGTCTGAGTCCAATTAACCATTTTGAGTAAAAACTCGACGATCATTGATACCTGAATTAGGACAGCCGCAAGTAAAAATCCATACCCGAAACGGAAGGCTGGGGCAGCCAAAAACCAGAACACGATTCCTAAATAGGAAACGACAAGAGGGAAAAGGATGGATTTTTTAGACACAAGGTAATTCCGCCAGCCTTTTAAGACCAGCAGCACTGCAAGTATGACTGGTAAACCTAGAACAGCTGAAAGAATTGCTTTATGGCGAGGAACCTGGTTGGCAAACCAAATGGGAATCCATTTGGATGCTGGAAGAGAATAAAATTCTGCCTGGTCCATGTGCGGGATGGCAGCAAACCAGTGGATAGCTTTAGATTCCTCTACTACAATGTTTTCCGGAACCCTCCAGTCGAAATGAAAAAGATCAATTGCAGGTCCGGGAAAAACCAGGTATCCCGTCAGGATAACATTACGGATAAGCAACGGCAGCAGTATCGCTGCCAAAAGACTTATCAGGATCCATGTACTTTTCTTTTGACCTTTTGTAAACAATAGTCCTAAAGCTGGGATTGCTAATAAAAGGATTGGGAATGCGCTAATTTTAATGGTGCTGCAATAAACTGCCAGCAGTGCTATGATCCAATACTCTCCAGCAGGAATTTTTTTATAATTTTCGAAAAGCCACACGGTTTGAGTGATCAGTATCCATTCAAAAATGGTTGAAGGTGCATCAGTGCCAGGAGAAGAAGCTTGGTCAAGCAGGAAAACGAAAAGAGCAACTAAAAAACCAATTTTCAGGATTCCGCTGAGGCTTAATTGCCCTTGAAATAATTGGGACACTCCAGACAGAAAGTAGCAAGCAGCGATCGTTAACAGAAAACCGGTCATGAAATGGAAAGACCCGAGACCGAGGTAAGGAAAACTAAAAATGGCATTTAATAGCAGCCAGCTGGAGTTGTAGCCTAACCGCGCATGCAGGTTTGCCAGACCAGGTACGGCAGGATAATCCTCAATCCAATGGATCGTCTGCGCATGGTAGATACTGGTATCCGGATTTGCTGGAATTAACGACGTTGCGTGTATCAGTATCATGCACAAGATCACAGAAAAAGCAAGAAAAAACCAGTGTGACTTCGCGTGAGGCTTTTTGATATCCCTAATAAAATTTTTAAAAGGCTGCAGGAAGATCAATAAAAGAATCCCACCCGCTAGAAGTAGCAGTTGGAATTCCCAATTAATCCGATAGAAAATTGAGAACACACCGCCGAGTGTAGTGATTGATGCCAACCCCACGAAAACAATTAGGGGGAATTGATCGGGGATTATCTGTGTGAGTTTTTTTATTAATAATAGCGTGCCCAACCCGTACACATAAGATAAAAAAAGAACATACAGAAATAAGAAAGATAAAATAATCATTTTTTATACTTTTTCCTTGTTGATAAACAATACTCAATAAAGGTCAATGACGATCTTCTTTACCAAAAAAAATTAATGAACAATTGCATAATTATTGTTTGAATACTCGCCAAAATGATCAATCCTTTTATTTTCTCTTCACTCGTATTAAACAGAGGATAGAACAAATATGGGTAAATGAATAAACAGGCTCGTGCTGTTTCTCCAGTCCGATATGCCCCCGATAGGAACATGATTATTAATAATGCAGAACTGAAAACGAAGGTAATTTGATTGTTGTCCCTGGTGATGTTCCTAATATCAAAAGAAACGATTTCCCCACTAACAAAGAATGAAAGCAAGCCAAAAGATAAATAAAAAGCAATTTCAAATATATCTTCAAAGCGTGTCAATAAATAGTTAATTGGATCTGCAAATAATCGAAATCCGCCAGGATTTTCAATCGTAGCTGCTGTAATAAATCCTTTGAGATGATTATAGTTAAATCCTTTGTCTAAAATAAAAAGGATGACCAACAAGCTAAGTACACTAAATAAGTAACCAATTAACAAATAGTGTTTTTTTTCTTTTAGTAAATTAACCAGGGTTAATAATGCACCTATCCCAATTAGGAATGTTCCCCCATTAGTTAGCAAATTTGTTGTTACTAATCCAAGAGCCATTAAAAGGTATCCGATTACTCGTAACCCCGGTTTCTTAAGGATTATCGCAATTCCTAACAGAAATAATGTAGAGCTTGCACTTATAACCCCATCAAGACAAACCACCGTGTATATATTTACTGCGGGAATTACAGAAAAAAGTATTAGTAATAGTTTTCGATTATTTGAACTTACCCCATTGATCTTTAATAGAATAAGAAATATTGGAATAATACTCAACGAAATAACACCAAATCCAATTGCAAGAGCATTTAATCCACCACGCGGGAATAAAACAAAGAAAAGGTCATGAATTAATACAGCAAAAGGTGGATGTGTGCGGCTATGAAGTGATAGAAGTTGTTGGTTTTGATTGAATGTTGCTAACCATTCGCGTACATTTGGGACGTTTAATGCATCATGGTAGTATTGGGATTTTCCCGCATAAAAAGGTTGCAGAAAAGCGAATTCAAAACCTCCTTGCATCAAATTTCCAGTGACAATTAATAAGCTGCATCCTATGAAAATAACAAATTCGTTTATCTTTTTATAAAAAACAAGCAGAATGGTTAATAGAATAAGAAATAAAAATAGATATCTAATCCCCTCTCTATGTAATGAAAAACCTACCATTACCGAAAACGGAAACCATTCTGGAACGTCCAAGTTTTTTGGGTATAAAAAGAACCGGTAAACTAATAGTAAAATCCCCCATACACTTATTAAAACCATTATTGTTTTTGGTCGAATTACAGATTTCACATTGTCGAGAGTATGACTGAAATAATTTATTATTCCTTTCATATTTGTTTCACTCCCCACACATTTTCACAATTAAGACTTCCAGACTATTTTGTCAACAATGAATTATTTAACAACTGGATTACCAATATTTATCAAGTGCATTCATGATTATACTTTTTTACTCGTAAACCCAAAACCTCAATAATAAAAAACGTTCTCAAATTCTTACAATTGCATCCGTCATCCTTGCCAGCCTGACAACCTGCTGAACATCGTGAACGCGCAAAATGTCTGCGCCGCGTACAATGCCTACCGCGCACGCTGCCAGCGTGCCTTCCAGGCGTTCTGATGGTGGCAGGTCAAGTGTGTTCCCGATAAATGATTTTCTGGAGGGTCCCAGCAACACAGGAAAACCCAGTGCCTTGATCTCATCCAACCTGTTGATCAATTCCAGGTTCTGGTCTACCGTCTTTCCAAACCCGATCCCGGGATCGAGAATGATGTTTTCATCTTTCACTCCAGCTTTACGAGCCAGGTCAACGCTGAGCGTCAGTTCTTCCTTGACGTCGCATATCAAGTCTTTATAATGCGCGCCTATATAACTTGCTCCTATGCGCTCCTGCAATTCCACCTGGTTGGGTCTGCTGCGGTTGTGCATGAGCACAACCGGGCATTCCCAATGAGAGGCAACAGAGGGCATTTGTGGGTCAGCATGGAACCCCCACACATCATTAATCCAGTCAGCGCCTGCTTCCAATGCTGCCAATGCAACTGTGGATTTATAGGTGTCAACGGAGATCAGGGTGGTGACCCCGTTGGATCGCAAGGCTTTGATTACCGGGATTACGCGGGCGATTTCTTCTGCATCGGAGACAGGTGTTGAGCCAGGCCGGGTACTCTCACCGCCAATATCGAGAATATCCGCGCCAGCCGCAATGAATTCTTCTGCTTGTGCCAGGGCTGCCTTAAGGCTGTCAGCGGTGGTTAATAAGCCGTCCCCAGAGAATGAATCAGGTGTGACATTAAGGATTCCCATCACGTAAGTACGTTTGCCAAATTCCGGCAGGGAGCTCATCAGTTGCCTCCTGGTTCGGTGACCTTCCGAATATCTTTTTTATCATAAGGCTCAAGGATTTCCACTACACTATGACCCGTTCCGGGGATGAGCTGCCGGGGGGCAATCTCAGCCAGAGGAATCAGAACGAACGCGCGTTCAATCATGCGTATATGTGGGATAACAAGATCTGGTGAGGTTAATTCAAGGTCATCAAATAAAAGGATATCGAGATCAATTTTACGTGGGCCAAAGCGCCTGGACTTAACCCTGCCCATCGATTCCTCGATTCCTTTCAGCGATTTCAATAATTCCTGAGGGGTTAATTCAGTTGAACCCCGAATCACCTGGTTGAGGAACATCGGCTGGTCTGTCACTCCCCATGGTGGAGTTTCATATACAGACGATCTATCATTGATTTGGAGGATTTTCTCAAGATGGAGCAATGCCCTGCGGAGATTTTCGTATCGATCTCCGAGGTTCGATCCAAGTGCGATAAAAACATTATGCTGCTTCACTGGAGCCATAGAGACGCTATGATCCGCGAACCGCGTTGATCAAGTCGGCAAGCAAGCCGTAGGCGGTTGTCTCCGGACCAGGGTTGCTTTCCAGGATACCCAGTCCGGGAAGTGTATCCATCTCAAATTGGACAAAGGAGCTGGTGCCATTGATGCTATACAACGGATTGGACGACGATACCCGTTTAGGTGCAACACTGGCGATGACCGAATTGCCATTCCGCTTACAGCTGCAAACCAGTTTCCATCTTTCTCCGGCTGCCAGCGCATCTTTGATCATCTGGCCTGAAACTCCGCGAATACCAGTTCTGTCGACCTGGTCAGGTTTAAGGGAGATTCCCATCAGGACTGTGGATAATGCACTGACCTTAATTGAAGCATCCCAACCATCGATATCCGCGCTGGGGTCGGTTTCGGTAATTCCGATCGATCTGCCGTATTCCACAGCTTCATCAAGCGTCTTTCCCTGTTCCATCATTTCCAGAAGCAGGTTGGTGCAGGAATTGAGGATGCCATGGAATCCTTTTAATTCTACCGCTGGTAAGGGACCTCGAAAAAGTGAAAAAATAGGCGCGCCATCCATCACAGCTGATTCAAAGAGGAATCTGCGATTATGGATTTTAGCGAGAGCGCTCAATTCCCCATAGGCATGAACAACTGGTCCTTTATTGGCAGTGATGGCGTGCATACCGCATTCCAACGCCGTCTTCAGATGATCTGTGGCTGGCTGCCCGGTGTGGTGGTTCACCGGGGTGTTCTCAAAGAGCACCTCGGCTTTACATTGCCGGATAAATTCCAGGTGATCGGGTGGGAGGATTTCTGTTGATAACCGGTTGAGCGATTCACCAGCATCCGCAAGATGAATTGCTTCAAGCCCATCAAGCCCTTCAGGGGCTAACGCGCTTCCATGTTTTCCAGTGGCAATTCCGGTGATGATGGTTTCAAATCCGAACTGATCCCGTAAAACACCCCGCTTTTTTTCCAACAGCCGTACCAGGGCTTTTCCCACATTTCCAAAACCAACGAGACAAACCGGGATAGTCTTCATTAAATCACCTTATCGATAGAGGATTATCAGACCAGTTTACTTTCATGACCTGGGCATTTTCGTTAATAAAAAGGGGAAGCAGCCTCGAGAATTCCTCGGCGTCACCAGTTGTGATGAATTTAACCCCAGCGGCAAGTTCTGCCGGGGGCATCCAGCCGCGGTTTTCCAACAGGCGTTTGACCTGGCGGGCGATTGCCGGGGCAGGATCAATCACTTGGACATCTGGTCCTGTGATCTTCTTGATCAATGGAATTACAAACGGATAATGGGTACACCCCATTACCACGGTATCCACTCCTTTTTCCATCATGGGTTCCAGTGCGTTTCGCAAGATTCTTTCTGTGGTGGGAGAGTTAAACTCGCCTTTTTCGATCTGCGCGACCAATCCGGGACAATGGTCCTGCAGCAGAGTCACTCCCTGCGCAAACCGTTCCACTACCGAGTTATACATTTGACCCTGGAAAGTGGCATAAGTGGCCAGCACACCGACGACACGAGAATGAGTCTGCTCAGCTGCGGGCTTTACAGCCGGTTCCATGCCGACAAACGGGATATTCAGAAATTCTTCCCGTAGGCTTTTTAATGCTGCAACTGAGGCAGTGTTGCACGCCACCACGATCAGGCGGCATCCCATCATAAGAAGATAACGTGTAACTGCATGACTGAACTGCCTTACCTCTTCGAGACTGCGTACTCCATAAGGAACATGAGCCTGGTCTGCAAGGTAGATTACCGGTTGTGAGGGGAGCAATTCCCGGATCGCTCGAAGAACCGAAAGTCCGCCAACACCAGAATCAAATACACCGATGGGATTGATTTTTTGAGTGGGCAATTGGTTCTCCAGTTAGATGCTGCAGGCTCGGATAAAATCCAGGAACAGGGCTTTATGTTCCGGCATCGATTGAAGGTTTTCAGGGTGCCATTGCACACCATAAACCGGCTTGATGGCTGCCGGAAATTCAACTGCTTCAATTAAACCATCAGTTGCTCGCGCTGTCACCTTTAATCCGGGAGCAAGGTCTTTGATCGCCTGGTGATGAAAGCTGTTTACCTTAACGCGAAGCGATCCCAAGGTTTGGGCTAATTGAGACTTTTTTTCAACCTCCACCTCATGAGCCAGGAATTGTCTGCCCAGGGAGGCAGGGGTACTGTGATTGATGCTCGTTTTAAATTGGGTGGGGATATCTGTTACGAGGGTTCCCCCCAGGGTAACATTGAGAACCTGGATTCCGCGACAAATACCGAAAACCGGCAAGTCTGTTTGCATCGCCAGTTTGACCAACGCGAGTTCTAGGCTGTCACGCTGAGGTGAGGGGTCTCCAATTGCCGGGCTGGGTTCTCCGCCGAAGTAGCTAATTGCCACATCTCCACCCCCAGAGAGGATCAAGCCATTGATGCTTTCGCGCAGCGAGTCGTGTTGATTAACGGGAATGTCTCTTGATAACAATAAAGGTTCACCGCCTGCCTGGGCAACCGCAATAGCATAAGCCGATTCGGGATTTCGTGATAATTCAGTCTTGGTGAAATTGGTGGTAATTGCAATAACTGGTTTCTTCATTGGTCCTCAATGGCGGTGTTCATTAACAAAAAAGGTGCAACTTATGGTTGCACCCTGATGATATCACTATCGGGAGATTAGCTGAATTTCTGTTTTAGACGGGCGCTCTTGCCAGAGCGGCCGCGCAGGAAGTACAGGCGGGAGCGGCGGACTTTACCGTGGCGCTCGACGACAACTTTATCGATGCGCGGGCTGCGCAGCAAGAAGGTGCGTTCTACGCCAATCCCATTGGCTGCTACACGCCGAACAGTGAAGGTGGAATCGCTGCCATTATTATGCATGTAGAGGACGATCCCTTTGAATTCCTGGATACGTTCGCGATTGCCTTCCTTGATTTTCACATGCACGCTGACCGAATCGCCGCTGCGGAGTTCGGGAATGTTCGGATTTACTGGAGATTCATATGCTTTAATTAAGTCGCTCATTTTGTTTACCCTTGAAACATAAATTTCAGGCCGTCAGGCGGCGCGAAGAGAAATTATAACACGTTTTCATATAGCGACAAGTAATTATCGAAAGAATATAACGACTCCATAGTTGCGAGATTTGTTACAATAAATATGGTAAAAAAACTCGTTCATGGAAAAGGGTACATATGAAATATATAGCAATTGACATTGGGGGAACACAGCTTCGAGCGGCAGTCTATCCGGAAGAAGGATTGGTCCCGGATTTGCAAAAAAGTGTGCCAACCCACCAGGGCACTGAAAAACCCGAGATCAGACTAATTGAGCTGATTGAATCGGTATGGCCTCATGGTGATGGCGTTCGATGCATCGCTGCCGGGGTAGCCAGTCCTTTGGATCCAAAGACCGGTGTTATTTACCATGCTCCAAATATCAGTGGCTGGACAAATTTTCCCCTGGGACCCATGATCGAAAAGAAATTTAAAACTGAAACCAGATTGGGCAATGACGCAAACCTCGCCGCGCTGGGAGAGTGGAAATACGGCGCAGGCGTTGGTCACCATGACCTCATATATCTCACCATCAGCACCGGTATTGGGGGCGGGATTATCATCGATGACCGCTTGCTGGTTGGACCGCATGGGATTGCGGCTGAGGTCGGGCACATCACGGTATGGCCGGGAGGTCCGATGTGCGGATGCGGCAAGCGTGGTCACCTGGAAGCCGTATCTTCAGGAACCGGGATTGCCAATTTTGTTAAAGCACAAATCGCTGCAGGTACCAAAAGCGCGCTGGCGGATATCAGTGAAACCATCACCGCCCGCGAGGTCACACGCGCTGCTCAACATGGTGATGAATTGGCGCTGCAGGCATTCGACCAGGCAGGTAGGTACCTGGGTCAGGCCATCGCTGACCTGCTGTTGTTATTTGAACCGACCATTGTGGTGTTAGGGGGAGGTGTCACTAAAGCCGGGGATTTATTAATGAATCCGCTAAAGAAGGCATTAAATGAAGGCGTTTTCACACCCGAATATCTCAAATACCTTGAGGTTTCTTTTGCGAAATTAGGTGACCAGGTGGGGCTGGTTGGCGCATTAAGCCTGGCTCGGGCGTAAATTCTTCAACTATCAGCGAATATACTGCTTCACCTGATCGACAAGAGGGAGAATATTCCTAATTACCCCCTCTTCGGAGATCACTGTTTTCACATTGTCAAAGACGGACCAGTATTCCTCATGCGTCAGTTGCTCATCAGGCTGCAATTCGCTGAGCGCGCTAAGAGATTCAATCTCCAGCATGAAATCGTTGGTGAAAAATTCAAAGTGGCTGCCATAATCCGGATATACAGCTTCCGGGTTGAATTTTGCCATCTTGATAAAAAGACTGGAATTATTGAGATAAGCAGCCCAATCCTTTCCGCTGTGCACACCGATTTTCTGCGGGTTCTCCATATGTTCATCCTGCCGCAGGAAGAGAAATTGTTCCCCCCATCCCCAGCGTGGATCGGTCAAATCTGTGTATCCCCAATGGGCAAATGATAGGGTGGGGGTCAGTAATTCTGTATGCATGGCTTTAGCGGGAAGCGGAATGATGGCGGTACCTCCCTTGTGCATCACACTTAATCCCCATGGCGCAACCTCGACCGGTGTTTTATTCTTGTTGGTCAGGACGTGTGTAACTTTTAGAAGCCTTTCTGAAAGCAGAGGCGTGAGAATCAAGGTTTTTTGAAACCCGGTCGGTTCAACCCGGGCTGTAATCGAAATCGAGTTCCCATCAACTTCGACCAATGCTGGGAAGTTGTCGGCGATGTAAGTTCTTTCCTTTGATTCAGGGGAGGTCCAGAACCTATGCCCGCCATACATCTTCCACTCATTGCTGCCCGTTTGTCCAATGGTCTCCTCATCAATATAAAAGAGATTTTCGCCTTCTGGAGAACTGAAGTGAATTACCCGCGGACCAATATCTGTGGCAACAATCACTTTGAACTCTTCCGACTCAAAGCAAAAACAATTATTCCATCCCAAATAATCGATACGATTCCAGGTCTTCATATGGGTCTCTTGTGTAAAGGTATTGGCGAATTATACTCATATCTGCTTGAATTGGTGACAGCTAATTGTTATTTACTAGATGGTTTTTGAATTTTGTCACAATTATTACAGCAATTATTACTTGACTTAAGGGGTATAAAACTCGGATAATAATTGTTATGGTTCTAGAAGAGCCAAAATTCTCAAGGAGGAGAGAAAGATGAAGAAAACAGGTTTAATTGTTGTTACCATGTTGGTGCTGGCACTATTTGTTTTATCGGCTTGCCAGCCAAAACCGGTTGCTACTACAGCCCCCGTGGCAACGGAAGCCCCGGCGGTAACCGAAGCCCCCACGGAGGCTCCCACCGCTGCACCTACTGAGCTGGTAATCACAGACACTGAGTTGAATGTTCTGTGTACACCTCAAGAAGAATGGTGCCAGGGTATGAAGCAGGAATTCGAAGCCAAATATGGTATCACTGTCAACTATGTCCGTATGTCTGCCGGCGAAGCGCTTGCCAGGCTCGAAGCCGAAAAGGATGCTCCCACTTTTGATATTTGGTGGGGTGGACCCATTGATAGTTTTGTTGCTGCCAAAAAAGCCGGGTTATTGGAGCAATATCAATCTCCAAATGAAGTAAATATTCGCGATGCTGCCCTTATGCTTGATCCTGATCATTATTGGGCTGGTGTCTATGTTGGCACACTTGGTTTTGCCACGAACAAAGATTGGCTTGCCGCTCATCCTGGTGTTGCAGCCCCGACATCCTGGGATGATCTGCTGAAACCCGAATTTACGGGACAGGTGATGGTTGCTCACCCATCTACATCAGGTACTTCTTATACTGCGCTCTGCACTGTATTGCAGATCCGCGGTGAAGATGCCGGATGGGAATACCTGAAGAAATATGCCGCGCAGATGGCTCAGTTTACCAAGAGTGGCGCCGCTCCTGCGAAATTTGTTGGTCAGGGCGAAGCTGCCGTAGCCATCGTATTCTCACACGATACGGTAAATGAGATTGAAAACAACAAACTACCGCTTGTGTTAACCTTCCCTGCTGAGGGGACCGGTTATGAGATTGGTGGTATGGCAATCATGAAGGGTGCTGTTCATCAACAGGCTGCAAGGTTATGGTATGACTGGGAACTGTCTCCTGAAGGTCAGTCACTTGGTCCGAAATATCATGCCTACCAGGCTCCCACCATCAATGGCGTTGAACTTTCACATCCTGAACTCATGGATGCAAAATTGATCAACTACAATTTCCAGTGGTGCGGTGAAAACAAGAAGGCATTCGTTGAAAAATTCACCAACGAAATTGCCAATGCTGAAAATCTGAAACAATAACCATCGAATAAGGATCTGGGCGGCGCAAGCCGCCCAGATGCTACTGCAGCAGACGGAGGAAAATGGAAAACACTTTGCCGGCTCCCAGTTCTCCGAACGGAAAAAACAAGGGATTGGTTCGAAGGATCAGAGAATTTGCCCTGATTGGAAGGGATCCTGTGCTTGCAATGAGCCTAATCCTGGCTGGTGTATTTATTTTTGTGTTTATTATTCTGCCATTATACAAAGCCATTTCCGGGGGGTTCTTCACCAAGGAAGGCGTTTTTGATTTAACTTATTTCACGCGGTATTTCGATGATTATTATGGTCCTGCTTTACGCAGATCGTTTACCGACACAATGCTTATGGGTTTACTAACAGCCACTAGCGGTACTCTTGTCGGGTTTATTTTTGCTTATGCGGTTGTGCGCTGCAATATTCCCGGTAAGAAGATCGTACACTGGCTGGCATTGGTACCAACTGTGTCACCGCCTTTTGCCCTCGCACTAAGTATGATTCTCTTGTTCGGCCGTAATGGTTTGATTACCAAGAGGCTATTGGGTATCGAATTTGTTAAAGGCATGAATGATATTTACGGCCTTGATGGGTTGGTGATTGTTCAAACCATCACTTTTTTCTCGGTGGCTTACTTGATGTTGAAGGCAATGCTGGAACGTCTTAACCCGGCGATGGAGGAAGCCGCTGCAAGCATGGGTGCAGGTCGTTTTCATTTGTTCAGAACAGTAACCTTACCATTGTTAATACCGGGCATTGCCGGTTCGTTTATGCTCCTTTTCGTTGAATCGCTTGCCGATCTTGGAAATCCGCTGTTTATTGCTGGTAACAAAACCGTTCTCTCTGCTCAGATTTTTATGGCGGTGATTGGCGAATACAATTATCAAAAAGCTTCTGCACTCTCGTTGGTGTTAATTATTCCTACACTGGTGATATTCCTCATTCAGCGTTATTATGTCACGCGGCGGACTTATATTTCTGTAACAGGAAAACCAGCAGGGTCGCAGATCGTAGAAAACTCCCCATTTATTCGATGGATCGTAATCACGGTAACTTACCTGATTATCGCGTTCATCATACTTCTGTACGCAACCATAATTTATGGATCTTTCAGTACTGCCTGGGGAGTTGATTTTACCCCAACGCTCAAACACTGGTCTATGACGATTACCCGTGGTGTTGAAGCAATTCTAGATACGACGTTCTTAAGCGCAGCGGCAACCCCTGTGGCAGCGTTTTTGGGAATGATCATTGCATGGTTGGTCGTACGCAAAAAATTTACCGGCAAGGATTCGTTAGATTTTGCCTCAAATCTTGGAGGGGCAGTACCAGGTACTATCCTGGGTATCGGTTTCGTAATGACATTCAACAAACCTCCATTAGCATTGGCTGTTACGATCTATGCGCTCATGGCAATTTTCCTGGCTCAATCCATTGGCAAGAAAGCGGTTGAACGCATTCCTATCTTGATTGTTGGATCAGCGTTAGGAGTCGCGCTGACCAAAATCGATGCGAAAACCATGTATTACTTTTTGGGCGGGATGTACCTGGTCATTGCGATATATCTCCTGATGTCGCAAAGGAAGATTGGCAAACCATTAATTGCAGCTGGCTTGGGGGTTTATGTGATGTCGACAAACTGGGCTGTGGCGCTTGCAAAACCAATTTCCGACTACAGCCGATCACTGGAAAGGGGATTCTGGAGCAATGCGATTTTCCAGGGAGCGGATTATGTAAAAGTAATCCTGCAGCCGACTCCGGCGCTTCTGGCAATCATACTCGTATTTGCTGGTATTTTACTTTTGCAGGGTGAAAAAAGGGGAGTTGCCCGTGCTGTTTTAGGGATCTTAGCTCTTGCCATTTCATGTTCCCAGTTTTTCGTGGGGGTACCATTTGCAATGGTAGGCAGCGCCTATATCATCATGGCGGCTTTCATCGTTAGAAGCCTTCCCGCGTCAGTACGATCCGGGATTGCGTCGCTTCAACAAATCGACCCCTCCATTGAGGAAGCATCGAATATCCTCGGGGCTGATGCCCAGTACACATTCCGTAAAGTAACCATCCCCATGATCCTTCCAGCTTTACTGGCTGGGTTGATATTTAGTTTTACCCGGCATATGACTAGTCTTTCCGCGATAATATTCCTGGTTAGCGCTAAATGGAGGATAGTAACCGCTTCTATACTTAGCGAATGGGAACAGGGTGGTGTTAGCATTGCAGCTGCATATTCCACCGTGATTATTATTTTTGTAATGATTGCCATTGCGGTCGTGAACTTGATAGTTAACCGGATATTCAAAGGCCGTGGCACGGTTGATATGAGCCAGGGATTTTAGTTAGGATAAAGGCGAGGTAATCCAATGTATCTTTCACTAGAGAAAATCACAAAAATATTTCCTCCCCGTGGAGGAGCAACCGAAGTAACTGCGGTCAGTGATGTTAATCTTGAAATCCAAAAGGGTGAACTGATCACCCTTCTCGGTCCGTCAGGGTGTGGGAAAACGACCACCTTGCGTATGATTGCCGGGTTTGAATTTCCGACATCTGGGAAGATCATTCTGGATGGTGAGGAGATAAATAAACTCCCACCTCACAAACGCGGCATGTCCATGGTCTTTCAAAGTTATGCAATATTCCCGCATTTGGATGTTTTTGAAAATATTGCCTATGGTCTCAATGTACAAAAGATGCCCATGAAAACGATCAATGAAAAAGTTGACCGTGTTTTGTCCCTGGTACATCTCGAAGGAATGGGAAAGCGCGCGCCTAACCAACTTTCAGGTGGTCAACAGCAGCGAGTTGCATTAGCGAGAGCATTGGTCATGGAACCGAAAGTTCTCCTGATGGATGAACCGCTATCAAATCTGGATGCAAAACTTCGCGAAGAGATGCGTACCGAAATCCGCCGAATTCAAAAAGAGATGAATATTACAAGTGTGTATGTAACTCATGACCAGATCGAAGCCATGACTCTTTCAGACAGGATCGTCGTGATGGACCAGGGGTTCATCCAACAGATCGGAACCCCCGTCGATGTTTATCGTTTTCCTCGAACCAAATTTGTTGCTAATTTCATAGGTCGAGCCAATTTCATACCTGCCAAAGTGGTTTCAAAAAATGGGGAGAAGCTTGAAGTTGGGATATTCGGAAAAACATTAACGACTGAAAGTGGTGAGCAGGTTTGTTCTAAAGGTGATCCGGTTACCTTAATAGTTCGTCCTGAAATGATGAAAATCAAGAAACATGGGGAGTTGTTAGACGGGATTATCAGAAGGGCAGCTTACCTTGGCAATTGCATCGAATATGATGTGGAAGTATCGAATCAATTCCTTACTGGTGTCGAATATGATCCAAACGTTCGCAATATGTTTACTGAAGGAGAACAAGTCACGGTTGGTATCGTTGAAAACTGTGTCCAGGTTTTACCTGAATCGAAGTGACCATGAAAAAGTATGACATTATGATGATAGGTAATTTCGCCGTCGACAAATTGATTGTCGATGGTGTTGAAGAGATAACCTCTGGTGGGGGTGTTTATTATGGCAGTATTGCCGCCAGGCGCGTTGGGGCCTCGGTTGCAGTTGTTACGCGCCTGCACAATGAAGAATTTTGGCGATTAGAGGAAATGCGTTCTGAAGGGGTTGTGGTCTATCCTATTAAGGCTGAAGGAACTTCAGGGATTGCAAATTATTACCAATCTGCCGATATGGAAACCCGTATCTGTAAACCGATAGGTTTTGGCGGGAAGTATTCCATTGATCAAATTCCAATGATTAAATCTCAAGTCATCATGCTCTCGCCGCTTTATGCTGGAGAGGTCGACCTTGACCTGCTCAAGTATCTGGCACAGATTGCACCAGTGTCACTGGACATACAGGGATTCGTGCGTGTTCCAGTGGCTGATGGGTTGGAATTTCGTCCATGGACAGATATGAAAGAAGGGCTTTCTCACATCACCTACCTAAAGGTTGACCGAAGTGAGGCAGAATATTTGACAGGCAATTCAGATCTCCAAGAGGCAGCTCAAATTCTTCATTCATTGGGTCCTAAAGAGATTGTTCTTACCCAATCGTCAGGGGTAACTGTGTATGCTGATGGCAGATTTTACGAAGCTCCTTTTACGCCCCGTTCCTTGGTAGGACGCACCGGGCGGGGAGATACTTGCTTCTGCACCTATATTGCTAAACGGATCAAGGAAGATCCATTGACCGCTTGCAAGTGGGCAGGTGTCGTAACCTCGTTAAAACAGGAAAAACCCGGTCCATGGAAAGGTACAGCACTGCAAGTTCAAAACATTCTAAAGTCCATGCATAATAACAATTAACGAGCACTATTCGGGAGTAAAATTAACTGATGTAACGATCAAAAAATTCATCGAAGACGGTGGTCTATGCCTGATTTTGCCTACACATTTGATTTCCGCGAAGATATTAAAAATCCGATCCACGGCGAAATTAGGTTCGAAACTCCAATTCCATATCAAGATAAAAAAGGGACAGCAGGCTTTTCGCGAAAAGCCTTGCTCGTTGGCAGGAATATTCAGGACCTTGAACTGGTGTTTTATGATAATCCCGCCACGGCCAGTTTCATTTACCTGCGTGAGTCGATTGTTAATGGCAAATTCCTTGAGATTGTCGGATTACCCTCTGCGAAAACCACCATGCCCCATAAACAAGTATTACCTGGTCAACTTTGCCTGGGACCGGAGAGGTCAGCATTGATTGGTGAAGCGATGACGCACATTTTTGCCTCACCTGCGATCTCTGATGTTGTTAAAAGATATAACCAGCATGATCTTGCAGTATTTCCAATTGCCCGTGAGGGATTGAAATACCAGGTTGCTGATGCCTTATTCGCCAATTTTGGTTATTACTGTGACGAAGTCGTGTTGGATGCGCATCATGTGTTTGACAGTTCAGTACCCGTGTATAACCGGGCGGTGGAGCTAACCCTATTCAAAGATAAAGACCTTGACCAGCAGCAAAAAGAAAACATCAAAGTGGCTTACCTGGCAGACAGCATTGCCAGTGGATTGGTAATGAAAGAAGTGATTGCGCGCGTCAGCGAACGGTTTGAAAATTTGGAACGCATTGAGGTTGTTGCGCCGCTCGCCACCATTCGGGGTTTATGCCGGTTAGCGCAGGCAGAGACTGCCCGTAGGGTCCATTTGCGTGTACATGTATTTGAAACGATTCTTAATGCACTGCCGCCTGATTTTTATTACTCTGCGCATTTCAAAGAGCCAGGGTTTCATATTCGGCCGGAGTTTGAAGAAACCTATCGAAAATGGTGGGGATTGGACAAAAACGGAATCGAGATCGCTGAAACAGCCTGTGCGGGGTATGGCTGGAGTGAGGTGTTTTACTCCCCGCGCAAGCAAATTCAAATGATTAACAATCAACTGACTTCCCGCCATGGAATAACCATAGCGGATATTGTCAGGCGTAATTTCTCCTCAGATTAATCCAGAGTAAGCGGCTCTTGATTCAATTTCTGTGACACGTTCACGGGTATTGTTCCGGTGAGTGCTTTTTCTGTGAAGCACATCACCCGTGCCTGCCGGATCAAGTTGGCAATCTCAGGTTCACTTTCTGTAGAATCAATTGATATCTCGATCTCGAAAGAATCACAGAAACCTTCCGCGTCTCCTCTTAAAACTGAACCTTGCTCGTGGAAATGTGCTGTAACATTGACCCGTTCATTGCTGATCTGTAATTTCCTTTTTATCGCAACCTGCGATATATGAGAAAGCAGTCAAAGCGCCATCCCTGATACGAAATAGGTCAGGGGAGTAGGGGCGGTTCCTTCACCACCGGGCATATAGCTGCCCTCATCGCTGACAAATGCGTAGAACCTGCCTGTTTCCGGTTGTCCGGCGACGACTTGTTTTCGCCACTTTTCGATGGAACTTGCTTCTGCAGTTACCGTAATACCACGAAAATTTACTTTATTGCTTTCAGGTTCACTCATAAAGTCCTCCGTTACAATCATAATTTTACATGAACTATGGTTGATCATGCCATAACTGGACACGATGGGATGACCATGTTAAAATCTTCCCATTCGCAGAATGGGAGATCCCCCATTGAATCTGCACAATCAGAAAGGACGGTTTCCCCTGAAGAAACCACTGGAGACACAATGACCACCCAAATTCCCAATGTTACAAACAATTTCATACAAGAAGCAATCGCTGAAGACCTTCGCACCGGAAGGTTTGATCATGTGCAAACTCGCTTTCCACCTGAACCCAATGGGTATCTCCATATCGGGCATGCCAAGGCGCTATGCATTGACTTTGGTATGGCTGAAGCTTTCAATGGTGTATGCAACCTGCGTTTTGACGATACTAACCCGGTGAAAGAAGATGTTGAATTCGTCGATGCAATTAAAGAAGATATCCAGTGGCTTGGCTACCACTGGGGAAAAGAACTCTATGCGTCCGATTATTTCGAGGAACTCTATCAGTTTGCATTGACCCTCATCAAAAAAGGTCTGGCGTATGTGGATGATCTCACTGCTGATCAGATCCGTGAGTATCGCGGCACCCTCACCGAACCAGGGAAGAATAGTCCTTACCGCAACCGATCTGTTGATGAAAACCTGGCATTATTCGAAAAAATGCGCAATGGCGAGTTTCCTGAAGGCGCATGCGTGCTCCGCGCAAAAATCGATATGGCTTCCAGCAATATCAATATGCGCGATCCCACTATGTACCGCATCATCCATTCTCCCCATCACCGCACGGGCAGCAAGTGGTGCATCTACCCAATGTACGATTTTGCCCACGGTCAATCCGATTCAATGGAAGGTGTGACCCATTCCTTATGCGACCTCGCTTACGAGGATCATCGTCCTTTGTACAATTGGTTCATCGAGCAATTGGGCATCTTTAAGACCCGCCAGATCGAGTTTGCCCGTTTGAATGTGACTTATACCATACTCAGCAAGCGCTTTCTCAAGCAGCTGGTCGAAGGCGGATATGTCCGCGGTTGGGATGATCCGCGTATGCCGACATTATGTGGCATGCGCCGACGCGGGTACCCGGCAGCGGCAATTCGCAACTTTATTGACCAAGTGGGGGTGGCAAAAAATGAGAACCTGATTGATATCGGATTGCTTGAGTTCAATGTCCGTGACATTCTCAATAAATCCGCGCAACGAGTTCTGGCAGTATTGAACCCGGTAAAAGTGGTGATCACCAATTATCCGGAGGGAAAGGTTGAACAATTGGAAGCGGTGAATAACCCCGAAGATCCCTCAGCCGGGTCAAGGCTCTTGCCCTTTTCACGTGAACTTTATATTGAGCAGGATGATTTTCGCGAGGTTCCTCCGCCTAAGTACTTCAGGCTGGCACCAGGACGTGAAGTGCGCTTGCGTTATGGGTACATCATCAAGTGTGAGAACTTTGTAAAAGATGAAAGGACTGGCGAAATCAAGGAAATCCAATGCACCTATGATCCTGAGACCCGTGGCGGCTATGCTCCTGACGGCCGGAAGGTTCAGGGGACAATTCACTGGGTGTCAGCAGCACATGCGGTCACTGGTGAGGTTCGCATGTATGACCGCTTATTCTTGGTGCCCAATCCCAACAAGGTAGAAGAAGGAAAATCCTATCTTGACCATTTAAATCCCGGATCTTTAACAATTCTCAAGGATTGTAAACTTGAGCCGGATTTGAGGAATGCTACGAAAGGCATGCAATTCCAATTTGAGCGGAAAGGTTTCTTCTGCGCAGACCCTGATACATCACCCGCTTTACCCGTATTTAATCTTACAGTCCCATTGCGGGATACCTGGGCAAAAATCGAAGCAAAATAATCAAAAGACCTTCCGAATTCCGGAAGGTCTTTGTTTGAAAAGCTGTTTCAGTCTCTATGCCACGTATCTTGCCGGGAGATATTTTATCTGTCGGGCAAAGTTGCGATAGAACTCCCGTTTATGTTCGGGGATCAATTTCCACCAGGTTACCCCGCCAATAACGATGGCGACGATAATTATGAACCAGATAACTCGAGTAGATGTTTTCATGTGGAACTCCCTTATTCGTAACGTGCAATAATCTTGCTGGTTATCATTCCAGAAGCAATTGTCGTTGGCACTCCTCCGCCTGGGTGAGTGGATGACCCTGCCAGGTACAACCCACCGATGCTTTTGGATTTCGCAGACGGGCGGAAAACAGCCTGTGCCGGCAGGTCCTGCTGCAGGCAGTATATGGCGCCCTCGGGCAACAACAGACGGCGTTCAAAATCAAGGGGCGTGGCGCAATCGGAAACTACCACGTGATCCTTCAACCCGGGAATACAGGTCTTACTCAGGTTGGCGATGGTGCGTTCGATAAAAGCAGGTTTTTCCTCATCCCAGGTGGTGTCCTTCAGATAATATCCACCTTCTGGAATGATATTCAGGATGTGTTTTCCTTTGGGGGCAAGGGTGGGGTCTGTGTGGGTCGACCAACAGACTAACCCAAAATTCTTGTGAGCAAGTTTACCGGCTTTGATGTAATCGAAATACTGCCGGTTCACATCCTCTGGAGACTGGGCAATGATACTGTGATGTGCATCCAATGGCGGTTCGTAATCCAGCCCTGCGTACACCATCGGTACTGAGATGGAATAATCATAAGATTTCATTCCTTTTGCTGCCAGGGGCAGCATGTGCTCCTCGCCGATCATCTTGAGATACAGGGTCTTTGCATTGATATCTGAAACGATGATGTTGGCTGTGATTTCTGACCCATCGGCTAATCGCACTCCCTTGACATACCCATTTTCGACCAGTACTTTGACAACTCTTTGGTCCAACTTCACCTGCATACCCAATTTTTCCCCTAATCGTTGGATGGCTTTAGGGATTTGGATCATCCCGCCGCGCGGATAATAAATTCCTACATGTTCAGTATAAGGAACCATCGCGTAGGGTCCCGGCACCAAGGCGGGAGGAAGTCCGAAGTAGAGCGCCTGGTAAGCCATCGTTTGCAGGACGGTAGGATTCTTAAAGTATTTTTCCAGCACGCTCTGGTAACTCGTCATGAAAGTGGGAAGGAATTTGATAAAACTCGGATTTTTCTTGATCAACGCTGCCATATCGCTCAATGTGCTGGAGGGTTCGGAAAAAATGGTATCCAGGGTGACATCCATCAATTCATGTGCGAAAGCGCTGAATTTTCCCCAATTCCTGCCATCCTCCGCGTCGATCTGGCTGATCAATTCCCCGGTGCGCACCGCAGAGGTTGGATAAGTAATCCTGCGGCCATCTTCAAAAAGATAGGTCATGATCGGATCGCAGGGGATCAGGTCGATTTCCTCCTGTAGGGTTGCCCCGAGAAGTTTGAATACTTTCTCAATTGGCTGAATGATCTCAACGATGGAAGCTCCGACGTCAAAATGGTAACCGTCTTTTTCAAATGTGGAGCAGCAGCCGCCAACCCGGCTCGATTGTTCCAGAACGAGCACCTTGCGTCCTTGTTTTGCCAGCAAAGCACCCGAGGTTAACCCACCCAGTCCGGCTCCAATCACGATTACATCATAATCAGGCATAGATCCCTCCCAAAATAGAATTCCTGCTAATCCAGGTTGAGTTGCTCAAATTGATTTACGTATAAAGGGGGTATACGAATAATTTGGTGGTAAAACCACCAGCCAATTCATTATAGCAATTATACTTATTGACTTCAATAGGTAGTGATTGAAGTCATGTATTAAGGTGATTTCAAATGACAGGGATATGGATATAATTACTTAACGATTAAATTCCATTGGAGAGTGCCATGATCAAAATCACATCCCCCAAAACCCGTGAAGACTTTAAAGCTTATTATGATTTGCGGTACAAGGTTTTACGCGAATCCTGGGGTATGCAGCGTGGAACAGAGAAAGATGATTTTGAACCAATTTCTGAACATTACATGGCTGTTGATGATGCAACGGGCGAAATTGTTGGGGTAGTGAAATTGTTTGAAAAAGAACCTGGCATTGGCTGGTTCTCTCACCTGGCTGTCAAGGATTCACGTCAGCATCACGGCATCGGAAGACTCTTACTCAACTTTGTTGAGCAGAAAGCAAGAGAGAAAGGGTATACTGCTCTGGGTTGTCTTTCCCGTTTAAATACAACCGCCTTCTTTGAAAAGGAAGGCTATAAGGTTGTTGGATTACCGGTCCACTACCTGGGAACCACACAGGTGGTTTGGATGGAAAAATCCCTATAAACTAATCCCGAATATTTATTTACGATTCACCCGCCCCGGTTACTGCCGGGGTTTTTTGGAAAATCATCCGCAGCAAGTGCCAGATCCCGCCAAGAGGTGCTAATACCCATGAAATTGTTTGGCTAACAATCGACATTCCCTGACCGATCCATACCAGCACAGGGCGGAAAACCCTAAGGAATTTTAGATGGGCATATGCAAAACAAAGGGCGAGGGTGGTAATCGAAATGCCGAATTTGATCCAGTCGTTGATCTCAATATGAGCAAAATCTTCTAATAACAATTCAACGCCGATATTGAATACCAGGATATATGCTGCTGTTTTTAAGATCGGTTCTCTTTCCACCACATAACTGAAGATCCCGGCAGCAAAACGCATCACCAGGATACCAATGAAAACTCCAATGAATACTACGAGAATATGGCTTGATAAGGAAACCGCAGCAACCACGTTATCCAGGCTGAATACCAGATCCATCATCTCAACTGCCAGTACAGTCATCCAAAATGAGCGTACTTTTACCGGCTTCATTTCTTCGTCCTCGCCGGAATAACCATGAGCGCTCAAATCATCCACCGCCAGGCGGATGAGGTAAATTGCACCGATCAGTTTGAGCCATGGATTGTGAATAATGAAACTGGCAGCAAATAACATGGCACCGCGGCCAATATAAGCTCCCAGCAGCCCAACCCGAAGTGCTGCTACGCGCTGGGGACCGAGAGGCTTATCTAATATTTTTGCCAGCCAGTGAAGGGATTTAGGCCAGGGAATGGGCTCTTTTTCAGGAAGGGTCGTCACCATCGCGCCGAGGATGGCGGCATTGTCGATTGACAAAATTCCTTCCAAAAAGATTAGCTGAATAATGATGACGATAAATGAGAAATCCATGTTTCACTCCTGTCGGTTTCTTAAAACAACCATCCTGTCAGGATATTAGCAGGATGGAAGGAATTGATCACTTTGATTGGTGCTTCTTTTATATCATACACTGTGGGTATATACTACTTAAACATGAGAGACGTCATGGAAATTAGGAAATCTATCCTTATATTCTTTGGTCTTGATTACAGAACGTAGATTCACAGGCTGTCCCATACGGCATTTGAGATTGCTGCCCAGCGTTTATCAACTCCAGGGATACCAAGCATGCCGTTGCATGTGAAGGCAGTGACCACATCCGCTTTACGATCTGCCCAGACCATGCAGGTTCCCATGCCGAAGCCGGCAAATGTTTCATCGCTGCTGCCCCATCCCAGGATCCTTTCGCGTGGATTTTCAACCAGGTATTTTCCCCCTCCGACAATACAACCCAGCCCCCAGTTCATATTGTAATTGAAAGTGAAATCCATCCCGTTAAAATGAGAACGGGTCGCGGTACGAATGATGTTTTCTGAGAGGTACGGTTTGCCTTGATATACTCCGTCATTGAGCAGCATCTGAAAGAAAGATGCCAAGTCATTGGCTGTGCTGTGCAGGGTGACAGCCGGAAGAAGTGCACTTCGTATGGCGGGCAAGTTGAAAATAAACGCTGTTCCCTTCAGCTCTTTGGAGAGTGCGTGTTCACGGGGTGTAAAAGCCAGGTTTTCCCGCGTCATTTTCATGGTCGTGTGGGTTAATTTCATCGGCTCGAAGAAGTGTTGGTGTAGAAAAATATCGATGGACTGCCCGGTGACACGGCGGACGATTTCTCCAAGAATAAATCCATAATTCACCAGGTGATAAGAAGTGACTGTTCCTGGAACATAGAGCGCCTTTTCGCGTGCCAGGCTGCGGATGACTTTATCCCAGTTTGCCCACTGGAAGATTTGTCTTTTAAGATGAGGGGCAGGTACTCCAGTCTGGTGAAGAAGTGTGTGGCGGATGGTTGCTGTTTCTTTGCCTTTTTGAGCAAATTCAGGCCAATATTTCCCAACCAGGTCATCCAGGGAAACCAACCCTTCATCGACTAGTTTGAAAATTGCACAAGCAGTAAACACCTTGCTCACAGAAAAAGTTAAAAATGGGGTTGCGGATGTGATTTCCATGGTGTCTGGCTGATTACCCCAACGATCCACTACTTTCTTTCCATGGTGAAGCACTGTAAGCTGGGCTGCCGGATGCAGTTTTTGATTCCTCAACAAATCGTAAAAGGTCTCATTAACCTTGCTAAAAGATGGTATGTTCATCAGTTATTCCCCGAAAATAGAAGATCTTTAAGTATTTTACAGTTAAAATGACCTGACAGTCTCATTTAGCCGAGATAAAATGGGGATGGATTTGCATCAAAAGTAATTTAGGGATGTGGCAGTTGTTTGTGTTTTTGCGCAACCTGCCAATCAGATTTAGTAACTTAACAAATTTTTTTAACCGAATCCACAGGATTCAATGAAGGACAGAATAATTTATACAGTATAAATAAAATATTGCGTATATAGTAATGATTGTGTTCATTTATATTTAGTTCATGGAACCAAATCGTAAATTTTTAATCTTTGTAATACAAATTAAAGATCCAGTTATAGATTCTCATAAGTAAGGCTTTGACCGGTCTGATTCCAAGGATCCCCCTTTTAGGTTCTCGCTTCTTTAACTGGCTTTTGGAAATTACATTTGGTGTGGAAACAACCTGGTTGCTCATGTTCATTGCCAAAGGTTCGGCGGTCATCAGGCGAAGATACCCATCCGCATTCATTTTTTGATCGAGCTGCTTAACCTGCCCCATCGGTCGATCCATAGTGAACGGAAGGTAATTCCGAAGCACTTTTTTATAGGCTGTGAATTGCCAGTGAGATGCTCCGGCAAAAGCCTGCAGGTTTTTGTAAGTTAAGCGGACATCTTCGGTTTCATTGAACCTTTTTTCGATTTCCTCAAGGGATTGCCCGAGGCTGAGATCAAAATCTCTAAAATCCTCCCATTTCACCAGTGATCCTCTTTCTACCGTAACGTCCGTGGTGTTTTGCGCCCAAGTCAGAGTTGAGGAATAGTAATCCGGGTTGGTGCGGAACGGTCTTGCAGTGACCATGCCTACATTTGGAAAGGTTTCGAGAAGTGTGACGGATGAGGAAAGCCAGTTCTTTGAAAATAGAACATCATTGTCGGTGTAAGCAATAATCTCTCCAGGAGCGCCTCCAAAAAGGATATTCCATGCTCCTCCTTTCCCAAGGTTTTTGCGGGAAAGGAACAGGTAGTCAATACTCCCGGAATTGAATTCGCTCAAAAGGTAATCCTGCACTTCTTCGCAGCTGCCGTTATCAAACAACATCAGGTCAAATGAAAGACCGGCTTCTAAAGATAAACTTGAGAGATGAGCCTTCAGTACATTTAAAAGGTCGCTGTAATACCCTCCAAGTACCGGAATATAGTTCAAAACACAAACAGTGATTCGTTCAGGTTGGGCTACAGTTTTAACAAATTTGGCTGGGTTCTGTCCAATACGCATGATTAATTCCAGAGACTGTATTTCTGCAATTGTACACTATCCATTTAAAAGGATTGCTTGCTTAACCATATCAAACCGTGTATTGTTTGCTGTATGGAGAGACATCAGTGATAGGAAGCAACAACGAGATTATTTCTTCCTCTTTTTTGTCCCATTGGAAACGATCTCAATTTCGTCCATTGAAGAAGGATCATCCATTGATTCGAGGTGGGTGATGACCCTGGCGGATTCAATTACTGATTTGATCTCATCTTCAATAGAAGAGACCAATTTATGCCCCTGTGCGACTGTCCAAGCCCCTGGAACCAGAACATGAACAGTAATAAACTTGGTGGCACCTGATTGCCTTGAGATCAGGTTGTGGAACTGAACTTCCGGTTTGCGGTATTTCGAAAGAACCTCCTCAATTTTGGAAAGATCTTCCGCGGGAATGCTAACATCCATTAATCCACGAATAGACTGACGTATGATGGTAAAGCCGGTGTAAACAATATTCAAAGCCACCAGAATAGCCACAATTGAATCCAACGGTTGCCATTTCGTTAATCCAACCAACCCAACCCCGACCAAAACACCCCCGGAGGTCCAGACATCAGTCATCAAGTGGCTTGCGTCAGAGGTTAAGGTGATGGAATTGTATCGTTTTCCGGCTTTACGCAGTACCAGTGAGACTGACAGGTTGATCAATGAGGCGACAATCGAGACAATGAGACCAAGACCAATCTGCTCAACGGGTTTTGGATTGAGCAAACGGTCGATCCCGGTGTAGCCAATACTGATGGCGGCAATCAGGATTAATGCCCCTTCAGCACCACTGGAAAAATATTCAGCTTTGGCATGGCCATAAGTATGATTCTCATCGGCAGGTCGTGCCGCGATTTTGAGCATCGCGAATGCCATAAGGGCACCGACAAGATTTACCACTGATTCCAATGCATCAGAAAGAAGTCCCACTGAACCTGTGAGAAAATATGCAACTGATTTTAACGCGATGGTAACTATGGCTGCACCAACAGATAGCAGCGCAAATTTTGCCAGGTTGGGTTTTGCCCCCAGTGTTTTTTCAGACATGTTGTCCACTCCCTAAATTGATTTATCAATTATAAAGGGAAACCTTCTGTCAGTCAGATCAAGATTCAGAACGTAACTATTTAGCCAAAGGGAAAGAAATAGTCATCGTCGTTCCGGTATCCTTACCACCAGAGGAAGCGTTAATTACCCCTCCCTGGGCAATGACAAGCGCTTTGCAGATGGCGAGTCCAAGCCCCATCTTGCCTGAGTTTCCCCCCCTGGATCTATCTGCTTTATAAAAACGATCGAACACGAACGGTAAATCTGCAGGGTCAATCCCTGAGCCATTGTCCTTCACTGAAATATGTACTTCATCATCCACGGCAATAGAAAGAGTAATTTTCCCGTTTTTGCTGGTATACCGCAGGGCATTCTCAATCAAGTTCTTTAAAACTTGCGCGGTGCGTCCTTCATCTACAACGATTTCAGCATCGGCGGCAGGCTCTTCAAGAATCAGGTCCACATTTTGTTTGGCGGCAATCGGTTGGTATGTTTGATAGACATTCTTGAGAATGTTTACTGGATTTACCCGTTGCATCTGAAAATCAAGTCCACCCGCTTCCACCTGGGTTAATGTTCCCAGATCACCTACCAGGCGGCGCAGATGATCCAACTCGGTTTTTAGAATCTCAATCCGCTGAGGGGTTAAAGCCGCGTTGCCATTCTCAGCCATTTCCATATAACCAGAAATGATCTGGATTGGTGTGCTTAGATCGTGAGTAATATCCGCAGTCAGGCGTTTTCGCTGTTCATCTGCTTGAGACAGTTCCTTGCTCATTTGATTGAAAGTAGTGCTCAGCTGCCCCAATTCATCTGTTGAAGTAACGGGTACTTGCTGATCAAGTTTACCATTCGCCAATTCTTTGGAGGCTTTTATCAGTAAACGAATAGGTTTAAGCAGCATAGAAGCCAGCAATACCCCCATTGCCACAGCCACAACAATTCCAGCAAGAGCTGCATATCCGATTGCTTCATTAGTCCGCTGTAAGAACAATTGTTCCTCTGCATTTAATTCAAATTGCCGATTCAAATCAGGAATTATCCAGGCGACTGTTGTACCGTTTACATCAACCGGAATTGCATTTTGCAGTTTATCTACTGGAACAACCTCGCCTACTGGGTATCCGCTGGTAGGGATCAATGCCTGGTACTTTGCATCGACAATACCGATAATTCCTCGAATTTGATGACCCTGTCCCGACCCCTGTCCAAAACCCTGTCCTGCGCCCTGGCCTGATTGATTCCCTGCTTTTCCGGGTTTAAATAAATCCGGATAGGTAGTCTGAAGGAAATCACCATACCCTGCCATGGATTGATTGGCATTGAAATAGGCGGTAATTGATTCATTAAGGGTTGCAGTTTGTTGTTGAATTACTAATGTATAGAGCGAATTCCCAGAATTTAACCGAACAACTACTGAAACCACCAATATGGTCAGCAGAGCTACCACCAGGAATGAGAGGATCAACTTATTCCGCAGCGTTAGTTTCATCCACCCTCCTCGAGGAACCGGTAACCGATGCCAAAAACGGTTTCAATAAATTTGGGTTTGTCGAGATCATCACCGAGTTTCAAACGGATATTGCGAATGTGAATTTTTAGCGTGGCTTCAGATCCTGTATATCCATTTTCCATGAGGTGAATAGCCAGGTCGGCGCGTTTTACCACCTTGCCAACAGATCGTAATAACTCTTCGAGAATCTGAAACTCGAGAGGAGTCAAATCAATTTTTTCACCCCGCAACAAGACTTCATGTTTATTGGGATCCATAACGAGGTTACCCACCGTGATGAGCGCTGAATGTTCTTCCTGCCTTGGAGCACGCCGCATGACTGCACGCATGCGAACCAGCAATTCCCGTAATTTGAAGGGCTTGGTGATGTAATCATCAGCGCCAAGATCGAACCCTCGGATAATATCGGCTTCCTGCTGTTTGGCAGTGATCATGATCACCGGCAGGTTTGATTCTTTTCGTAAATGGCTGATAAATTGATAACCATCCATATTAGGCATCATGATGTCGAGTAATATCAGGTCAATCGAATTATTCCTGACGATCTCGAGTGCTTCTTCGCCATCCGACGCGAGAAAAACTTCAAAATCCTGGCTGGAGAGGAAGTCATTGATCAGCAGCTGTACATTACGGGTGTCATCAACCACCAGGATTTTTCTACTCATATAAATAATCGACCCAACCTATGCCTTTATCTGATAATTCTGTTTTGAATTATATTTTTAATTGTCCATGAACAGTTTACTTTTGGTATAGACCCGAAAAATTCCATAATGCGGTTATCTCAGTGAAAATCAATTATGTCAATCAAAATAGATCGGGTTCGTTATGAGTGCAGGCAGTTGAGGAATACCCGGCAGGAATGAACGCAGCACCTCTACCCGGGCGAACCCACGGGTGTTGACGGGATAAGCCAGTTCAGCTTTGCCATCAGCAGGAGCAGTGAGGATCACATCACTCCTTTCTGAAGTTACCACGCGCACAATATCTCCAGCTAGCAAGTGTTCCAGCACAATCTTCAAGGTAGAATTTACAGTTAAGGGAAGGGAATCTCCCATCATTGCCTTTCCGCAGGACAGCTCACACTCGGGTCCATTGGGAGCAAAGGAAATGTAACAGCGCCCCTGCCTGAACGCCATCAGGATGTCACTTTTACCAGGAGAATTGGCATAAACACAGGTTGTTGGACCTCCCAGGAAAATGAAAGGGGTATCCCGGTGATAATCGCTCCCGCCCACAGCAGGGATTTTGTTGCCTTTGCACAGCATCTGATGCCAGAATCCCAACGCGCGCAGGTTAGATTCCCGCATGGGTCCATTCCAGATTTCGATGCAATCGAAGGGCAACATATTCATGTCCAGCCGGAAGCTGCAGGCAGGATCGAAGGGATGGTTGATGGTAATCAACGCACCGCGATCATGGGCGTAGCGGAATAATTTGAGGATTTCATCATGATCATTGGTGGCAAAGGTTCCTTCAAAGGGAACGTCAACCCCGGTGAAATTGGCATGACCGTCATAATGGGTAAATTCCACGCCCGGGATCATCGTAACTCCCTCAATAGAGGGCATGCGGTCAGTGGAAACAAATTGATTATGGTCGGTAACCGCAATGAAATCCAGGCTGTGTCGTTTGGCTTTGAGAGCCAGTTCCTCAAGTGTGTGAACGCCGTCACTGGCAAGTGTGTGGGTGTGCAGATCGCCTTTCAGCCAGCGAGGTTGTTTCGGGGTCAGGGTAATCGTGTATTCCACATCCACACCTGCAGAGGCAATCTTATATGCCCCAACGATGATCTTCCATTCTCCGGGGATAATCATGCCGGCCGTATAACCTGGTGAGGCTGAAATTTCACTGACATGGATTTCAGTTTTATCTGAACCGGAAGCTCCCACCTGTTTACCGCGGGGGTCGATCAACCCGAGATCGATCACATTCGTTTCGGTTTGAGTGGTAAATATCCCATTGTTTTGAGCCTGTTGGTTTTCCGGCCGACGAGGATATCGATAGCTCAGGTACAGAGTCTCGATCCCTTGTGGAACATTGAAGGGCAAAGTGAAGTATGCAGTTTCCTGCCCCTGCGAAATGTGAATTTTGAGGTGTAAAGTCTCGCTCATCTTACTCCTGTTTTGGATTCCCTAATGCAAATGCCAGGAAATGTTGAATTTGATGATCCCAGAAATACCAATCATGGATCCCATCTTCCTCATGATAATCAACCGACACACCATGCGATTTGCAGTTGGCAATGAAGTACCGGTTGGTTGGCAGAAGTTCATCCTGTAATCCGCAGGAAATAAAGAGCCTTGGAATCTCCCTTCCTGTTTTAACGGAATTAACAAGCCATGTGGAAGGATCGTGGTCACCGCCGCTCAATTTGGTGAGGTCTCCGAAAAGATATGAGAATTCAATAAAGCGCGGGTCGGTGGGGTCGGCACCCCAGCCATGCATGGAAAGCACCCCCGAAAAGCTGCCTGCCGCGAAATATCGCTCCGGGTGGAGCAGGGCGCACTTGATGGCGCCGTATCCACCCATGGATAAACCCGCGACCATTGTTTTTTCGCGGTCGGGAACGATGCCAAACACATCCTGAAGATATTGGGGAAGTTCTTCAGTGACATAGGTGAAATACTTCTGACCGTTGGGCTGGTCGAGGTAAAAACTACGGCTGACGCTCGGCATGACCACCACGATGCCATAGGTTTTGGCATAGGTCTCAATAGCGGAATAGCGCTGCCATGCGCTGGCATCATCGCTTAGCCCATGCAGCAGGTACAACACTTTTCGTTCCCGGACGGGAACACCACTCATCGTACCGGGGTCGGGAAGAATGATATTGAGCGGAGATTGAACTTTAACTGTTTCTGGCAGGTGATCGATATGCAGGTATGCCATTTGTTCCTCTATTAATTACCAGATTTTTCTTTAAGTATACGGCAAGTTCGCTGGTCATTGTCTTGACAATCACTTAAAAGGTGTATAATTGCCGCAACTAAATAACGGCAGTGAGCAGGACGAGTAATCGTGTACTTCCTTTAGAGAGCAGGCATCCAGGCTGAAAATTCCTGCAGGAATAACAAGATGAAAACCACCTGTGAGCCTGATCCCCAGACTGCATTGCAGGAGTAAGGAAAACGGATGACCCCGTTACCGGTCTGCAGAGATGATCCTCCGGGATCAATCTGGGTGGAACCGCGTGATCAAATTCTCGCCCCAGTAGGGACGGGATTTTTTGTTAATACGGAAGGAGCAAGAATGACAGACAAGAAAAGCGAATACGAACAATCACAACTTTACCGAATCCGTCACTCTACTGCGCACATTATGGCGCAGGCAGTGCTGGAAAAATTCCCCGAGGGCAAGGTGGCAATTGGGCCTGCCATCGAGGACGGTTTTTATTATGATTTTGATCTTCCCCGTCCATTAACTCCTGAGGATTTGGAAGCCATCGAAAAACGCATGCGCGGCATCATCCAGGGCAGAGAAACTTTTGAGCGTAAAGTGATCTCCGCAGATGAAGCCAAAAAACTCTTCAAGGATCAACCCTTCAAGCTGGAATTGATCGAAGGGCTTGAAGCCGGCAAGGAAGATGAAGATGGTAACCCGCTTGAGGAAAAACCGGAGATCTCGATATACACCAGCGGTCCGTTCGTGGATCTCTGCCGTGGTCCTCATGTTGCCAGCACTGCCGAGATCAATCCGCAGGCCATCAAGCTGATGTCCGTCGCGGGGGCTTATTGGCGCGGGGATGAGAAACGCCCCATGCTGCAGCGTATTTATGGTACAGCCTGGAGCAAGCCCGATGAATTGAAGGATTACCTGTGGCGGGTCGAGGAAGCAAAGAAACGCGACCATCGTAAGGTTGGGCATGATCTAGACCTGTACAGCGTGGAAGAAGAAATCGGCGCCGGGCTGATCCTTTGGCATCCCAAGGGGGCCAAGATCCGCAAGATTGTGGAGAACTTCTGGTCCTCGGAGCATGAAGCTAACGGGTATGATTTTGTCTACACTCCCCACATTGGCAAGGCGCACTTATGGGAGACCAGTGGACATCTTGGTTTCTACAAAGAGAACATGTATGCGCCGCTTGAAATTGATGGGCAGCAGTACTATCTAAAACCGATGAACTGCCCGTTCCATCTGTATATCTACAAAAGCTCGATGCGCTCTTACCGCGACCTGCCCCTGCGGTATGCTGAAGAGGGGACTGTATACCGATACGAGCGAAGCGGTGTGCTGCATGGGCTGATGCGCGTGCGCGGCTTCACCCAGGACGATGCGCATCATTTCTGCCGTCCAGATCAGATGCCTGCGGAGATTGATTTTACCCTTGGCTTTAGCCTGCACATCCTGCGCAGTTTTGGCTTCCATGATATCCACGCCTACCTGAGCACCAAACCAGAGCATTCAGTTGGTGCGCCTGAACAATGGGAAGCAGCAGAACATGCACTTGAAGACTCCTTGAAACGCGCTAAAGTTGATTATGATGTCGATAAAGGCGGTGGTGCTTTCTATGGCCCGAAGATTGACCTCAAAGTGAAAGATGCCATCGGGCGTGAATGGCAGCTCTCAACTATCCAATTCGATTTCAATGAGCCGGAACGGTTTGACCTGACCTACATCGGTGAAGATGGGCAGCCGCACCGACCGTACATGGTCCACCGTGCCTTGCTGGGCAGCATGGAGCGTTTCTTCGGAGTACTCATCGAGCATTACGCAGGTGCATTCCCGGTCTGGCTCAGCCCGGTGCAAGTGGCAATCATCCCCATTGCCGACCGGCATTTGGAGTACGCCGGCAATGTTATGAAAGAGCTGAAAGCTGCCGGGCTGCGCGTGCAACTAGATGATCGCGGCGAGCGCATGAATGCCAAGATTCGCGATGCCCAGAACCAGAAGATTCCTTACATGCTGGTGATCGGCGACAAGGAACAGGAAGAAGGCAAGGTCGCCCTGCGGTTGCGCAATGGCGAGAACCCCGGGCCAATGGTCGTTGGCGAATTTCTGAATAAAGCACAGGAAGATATCAAAAACAAGATCTAACCAAAACTTATTTACACAAGAGACACTCGCAGGGGTGTCTCTTTGTTTCTTAAAAATCCATAATGCTTATAGAATTAACAATTGCTAGTTAACATAAAAAGCGTGTTATTGTTAATTATGAAATTCGATGTCTCAATTTCGATTTAGGAGGAAAAACTTATGCCATTTAATGAGAATAAACAGCTGGATCCATCTCAAATCCAGGACAGGCGGGGGAGAAGCACCGGGAGAACGGTAGCAATCGGGGGCGGCGGGATCGGACTGCTGATCCTCGTAGTCGCGCTCATTTTTGGTGTGAATCCTGGTGATCTGCTTAACAGCGGTATTGTTCCGTCAACATCAGATACAGTGATGAGTAATATCAGTGACCTGGCGACGACCTGCCAGACTGGGGCAGATGCCAATATCCGCGAGGAATGTGCCATCGTGGGGTATGTCAACAGCATCCAGGCTTACTGGACGGATGTATTTGCTGCCGCTGGAGCAGAATACACACTGGCACCAACCGTTTTGTTTTCCGGGTCTACAGAGGCTGCCTGCGGTTATGCATCCGGCGCTTCGGGACCTTTTTACTGCCCGAATGACCAGAGCGTGTATCTTGATCTCTCCTTTTTTGATGAACTCCAGAATCGTTTCGGAGCAAGGGGAGGCCCGTTTGCAGAAGCCTATGTCCTGGCTCACGAGTATGGGCACCACGTTCAGGATTTGCTCGGTATCCTTGAGATCACCGGTGACCGCGGTCCGAACAGCATGTCGGTCAACACTGAACTTCAGGCGGATTGCCTCGCTGGTGTATGGGCTTCGCATGCGGTGGAGACGGGTTATTTTTCGCAACTAACCCGGGAGGAGATTGCCCAAAGCCTGGACGCAGCCACCGCAGTGGGGGATGACCGCATCCAGCGGGCAACCCAGGGCTATGTCTCCCCGGAAACCTGGACGCATGGGTCCTCCAAACAGCGTTATGCTGCACTGCTTGATGGGCTTCAGTCTGGTGATATCAACACTTGTGAGACCCCCGGCTGGTAAAACCTTGCTCTGTACCAGTTTGCAGACCACCCTTCGGGGTGGTTTTTGTTTGCATAAGAAAACCACTTTGATCAATAAAAAACAACCCCGCCGGAAATTTGGAAAATGTTACAATCCAATTAATGGAATTTGATTTAAAATCAAATCAACCGACGTAACCAATTTGAGGTAAAAAATTAAAATCAAAGTCTTTTTGCCCGCCTTTTTTAACCACGATCAGGTTGATGCTGATAGTTTTGTCACGTTAAAAGATGGAGCCAGCATGTCGGATCTTTACAGGCACCTAAAAATGCCGCTGCCTTTGCGTCTTTCTTTCCTTTTTTGTGTTAATTATGAACAGGCAAAGTGGAACACGCGGTTAAAAGATGGGGATGTTGTTACTTTTCTTTTTCCGATCACAGGTGGATAAAGCGTATTTTAAAAGGAGGCTCTATGAAAGGATACACTGGCAAGGTTCTTTTTGTCAATTTATCGACAGGAGATATCCATTCTGAAACGATTCCTGATGAGGTGTATGAACAATACCTTTCAGGGGTAGGGCTGGGGGTTCACACCCTATATCACCATATCCCTGCAGGGGCTGATCCGCTTGGTCCGGATAACATGATCGGGTTTGTCAGCGGGCTGCTGACGGGAACCCCAAGTGTGGTCACCGGCCGGTGGATGGTCGTATGTAAATCACCGATTACCGGCGGCTGGGGAGATTCGAACTGCGGCGGTACCTTATCTCCTGCAATCAAACAGTGCGGATACGATGGCATATTTATCAATGGAGTTTCGAAAACCCCGGTGTACCTGTATGTTGATCATAAAAACGCGGAGATCAGACCCGCAGACCATGTCTGGGGTTTGGACGCAATCGAAGCAGAACAGGTTCTGCAAAAAGAAAATTGGAAAACCAAAAAACCGGCAGTTGCAGTGATCGGCACCTCGGGCGAAAAAGTATCCCTGATCTCTGGCATCGTCAATGATGGCGGACGAATCGCCGCGCGTTCTGGCGGTGGGGCTGTGATGGGGTCAAAGAAGCTGAAAGGAATTGTCCTTGCCGGCATCAAGCCGGTGGGATGCGCAGATCCTGCTGCTATGAAAAGCATCAGCAAGGAACTATCGAATAAAATGCGTAAAGCAAATATGCCGGTCAAAGGGGGTGTATTCCCATTGATGGGAACAGTTATGGGTAAATTGAAGCGGGCACTCCCGATGGATGGAATGCTGGTCGGTATTTTGATGAAAAAATGGGGAACGATTAGCAACAATACACTCGGAATTACCTCAGGGGACTCTCCGCTGAAAAACTGGGCCGGGTCGGTTGTGGACTATAACCGATCTTACTATAAGCATTTAAACCCTGAAAAGATTATGAAGATCGAAGCAAAAAAATACCACTGCTACTCCTGCGTTATTGGCTGTGGCGGGATTGTGGAAATTTCGAAAGCCACCAACGGCGAATTCACCCATACCCACAAACCCGAATACGAAACAATGATGACCTTTGGCGGGCTGGTGATGAACAAGGATGTAGACGCAATTCTTTATATCAATGAGCTGCTTAATCGAGCGGGTATGGACAGCATCTCTGCCGGCGGCACTGTTGCCTTTGCCATTGAATGCTACGAAAACGGTATTATCACCAGGGAGATGACTGATGGACTGGAGCTTAATTGGGGGAATTCGAAGGCCATTGTTGCTCTGGTGAAGAAGATGATTGCTCGTGAGGGAATTGGCGATCTGTTGGCAGATGGAGTGAAAGTAGCCGCCAAGAAGCTGGGTGTCACCGATAAACCTTACACGGTGACCGCTGGTGGTCAGGAACCTGGCATGCACGATTCCCGTATGGATCCGCTTTTGGGAATTCATTTCAGCGCTGACCCCACACCCGGCAGGCATACCATAGGTTCCGGTCAATACTACGATATGCTCCATCTTTGGGAGAAGGTCTCCTGGGCGCCCAGGGCTGGAATGTACCTGAAGGCTGATGAATACATTCCGGGAGAACGAGTGGCTCTCAAAACGGTTGCCATGTCTTGTTACAAAGAGCTGACTGATGGCTCAGGCGGCTGTTTCTTTGCCATGGTGATGGGTGTCAATCATTGGAAGCTGTTTGAATGGCTCAATGCAGCCACAGGATGGCAGAAAACACCTGATGAATACATGCTCATTGGCAAGCGCATTCAAACTCTACGCCAGATGTTTGGCATCAAACACGGCATAGATCCCATGACATTTAAGATGAGTCCTCGCATGGCGGGGGAACCGCCTCTTGAAACGGGTCCCAATAAAGGCAAAACGGTTCCCATCAAGGAAATGATGCAGGAACACTGGAAAGCCTTTGGATGGGATTCACTGACCGGGGTTCCCACAACCGCAACTTTGGAAGAATTGGGCATTGAAACCCAGTAATGGAGTAAAAAAATGGCTGCGAAAATCCCTGTAATTGATTATGCAATTTGCATGGCATGCAACGTATGTGCTGATCAGTGTCCATTGACCTGTATTGAAATGTCAAAAATCAGTGAAGGCGCATTACGAAAGGTATATCCTGTTCTGGCTTCTCCTGAAACTTGTACAGGTTGTTCGATTTGCAAGAACGCCTGCCCGGTAGACGCAATAACCATGGAAGCAGTTGTTGCGGTACCTGTATAATGATATAGAAATCTAATTAAAAGCACCCCCAGTGTTTTGGAGGTGCTTTTTAGTAATTGATTGTTGATTGAATTTCTACATTATCGGATCATGTTGTACAGCTGACGCAGGTCCTCAGCAAAAAGGATCTTAGGTACCGGATAAAGCGGATTGGCTTCAATGAGTGCATTGTGGATCATCCCCGGAAGGTCCTCATCCCGGATCCCTTCGACTTTGTTGGGGATGGCCATACTTGACTCCAAATCACGGATGGCAGCGATGAACTTCTTTGCCTTTATTTCCATATCATCGCCTGGTTTCCCAATCCCGATCACATCTGCCAATTCTGCCAGCGGCTTATACGCTGAGCTCCCATAGTAATCCAATACGTATGGGAGGATTACAGCATTTGCCAGCCCATGCGGAATTCGATAATACCCGCCGAGGGTGTGCGCGATGGCATGAACATACCCTACATAAGCTTTTGTAAATGCAATACCTGCGTAATAAGAAGCCTTGAGCATATTCCTGCGTGCGTCAATATCCTGACCATTTTGATATGCTTTGTGCAGGTTTTCAAAAATCAACTTTACCGCTTCGCGGGCAGTCCAACGGGTCTCATTGGTGTTGCTTTTCCCAATAAAAGCTTCAACAGCGTGTGTCAATGCATCGATGCCAGTTGTCGATGTAATGTTTGGCGGTAACCCAACAGTGAGCAGAGGATCAAGAATCGCATATTTTGGTACAAGGAATGGATCGCTTACGGAATACTTCTCGTGGGTTTGTGGATTTGATATAACGGCTGCCACAGTAGTCTCACTTCCAGTGCCCGCTGTGGTGGGGACCGCAATGACCAATGGAACTGGCTTTAACACTTTAAGCAATCCGCGAAGCTGGGGAATTGATCTGCGAGGTCTGGCTACGCGGGCAGCAACTCCCTTGGCACAGTCCATAGAGGAACCGCCGCCAAATGCAATAATCGCCTGGCAGTTCTTTTGCTTGTAGATCTTCAGAGCATCCTCGATATTTTGGATAGTTGGATTGGGCACGGTTTCATCAAAAACGGTGCAGGTAATCCCAACTTTGGGTAATTCCTGGAGCAAGGGTTTGGTTAATCCCAGTGAGGTGATCGTTTTATCCGTCACCAGCAGTACCCTTGAAAAACCATGTTTCTTGATCAATTCTGGGATCTGGAGAACACTATTCTCACCCTCGATTAACGCGGCATTTTTCCAGGTGATCAAGCGGCCTGTCACTTTCATGATGAATTGATAGGTGCGATATAAAAACCGTTTCATTTACCCCTCCCATATGATTTGAACTGATGTAAACATTTTATACCAAACAAGAGGTTTCCATCCATTAAGTGTGGTAAATTGCACCTTTTAGAACAGGATCAAAACCTGCAGGCCACCGGGTCAAATTATCATAGGTTGCCCCCTCCAGGCATACATCCTCAAGGTCAGCCCCTGTCAAGTCGGCACCTTCCAATTTCACATGATTCAGATTAGCGCCCCAAAGGTTTGCTTTGCTTAAATTGGCATTTTTCAAATTAGCCCCTTCCATAATTGCGTGTTTAAAAAATGCGCCGGATAAATCAGCACCTTCAAGGTTAGCCTCGCAAAGAAGTGATCGCTTCAAGTTTATTCCCGAGAGCTCCGCTTTTTGTAGATTTACTCCAATAAGACTGGCGCTGTAAAGATTAACCCCACTTAAAATAGCCTTTTCGCCCCCAGGCTCACCATTCAAGTATTTCTGATGTTTGGTGATGACCTGCAATAGTTCTTGATAATCGAATCTCGCAGCAAGTTCCATTTTTACCTCGCCCGACCTGAAAAATCTTTAGAACCAATATATTGTAGATATTACTAATATTATAGCAAAACTATTGACAATAACATTAATTATTACTATTATATTAGTAAAGATGATTGTCAAAGGAGGAAAGAATGGCATCTCCAGGAGAATTTTCAGATGGATCAAAAAATGGTCTATCAGAGCATCCCGGGAATGGTGATGAAGCCTTGGGGAATAAGATTCGCGAGGTAAGAGGCTTGCGCGGTTGGACCCTTAAGCAAATGGCTGAAATGAGCGGACTAAATATTAATACGCTCAGCCTGGTTGAAAAAGGAAAGACTTCACCCTCAATATATACGCTGCAAAAACTCGCAACAGCCCTTGGCGTACCAATAAAGGAATTCTTCGAACCCACAGAGCCCGTAAAACCGATCATATTCACTCAGCATAATGAGCGGCCTAAGGTTTCTAGTGAAAAGGCTGTTATACATAACCTGGGGAAGGGATTGACCAGCAGTACATTGGAACCTTTTGTGTTGAAAATGGAAAAATATGCCACCAGCGGTGGACGAACCTTAATTCATAGCGGCTACGAATTCGTTTATTGCCTGTCCGGAAAGATCCTTTACTGCATTCAGGAAGTGGAATACATGTTATCCCCTGGCGACAGCCTGCTTTTTGCTGCTCAATTGGGGCATCGATGGGAAAATGTAAATGATGGTGAATCGGAATTGTTACTGGTCTTAACACCTGCTTGTGGAAATATTGAGCAGAGTAAAAAACACTTCTATAATTTTGGAGAAAACTAAATGAAAATTGCTATTGTCACCGATGATGGAAAAACGGTATGCAAGCATTTTGGGCGTGCAAAGAATTATCTCGTGGTCACAATTGATAATGGGATAGTGATTGATCGCTCGATGCGTGAAAAGATGAACCATGATCATTTCGCACATGGAGAACATCATGAACATGGTCATGGTGAGAAAGGGGCTTCTGAAGGAAGTCATCAGAAACATACTTCCATGGTCCAGGTTATTTCCGATTGTGAAGTGCTGATCAGCGGTGGGATGGGAACAGGAGCTTATTTGAGCCTCCAGCAGCTGAACATTCGCCCCATTGTCACTGATTTGGAGGAAATTAACCAGGTGATAACGAAATTTATCGGTGGAAAACTGATTGATCATCCTGAGTTGTTGCATTAGTTGGTAAATAGGATATAAAATTTTAAACAAGTCTCTTTGATTAATCATTCAGAAAGGACAAAAAATGCTCAAGATCCGGGATTTGCTTAAGGTGAAAGGGAATCAAGTTTGGTCGATTACTCCAGAAACATCAGTTCTCGAGGCGCTTCAATTAATGACCGAAAAGCAAGTGGGGGCACTGCTTGTTCTGGATGGAGAAAAAATTGCCGGGATCATTTCTGAAAGAGATTTTGTTCACGGGGTTGCCAAGAAAGAACGCTGCATAGTAAATACAACCATTTTCGAATATATGACCCCCAAGGTGATAACAGTCTCACCTGATCAAACTGTTGAAGACTGCATGCAGTTAATGACGAAGGAACATATCCGCCATCTCCCTGTCGTTGAAAATGAAAAACTGGTGGGGATGATCTCGATTGGAGATATTGTTAAAGAAATAATTTCAAGTGAAAAATCGAGGGCGGATGCTTTGGAGAATTACATAGAAGGTCGAGGTTACGGACAATAGGCCCCTGTGTTTTTTCCCTCCAAATTTGATTGGAGAGAATTATTCCTCTAAAGACAGGTAAAGACCAAATTCCCATCGGATTATGATGGGAATTTTTTCACATTTGAGCGGATTTGATGTGATAACTCTTACCATACAAGGTAAAATGAATACTGTCTCTTCTTTAAAAAGAAAGTGATTATAAATTCTAGTGAAAGCTGATCAAAAAAAGGCATTGCCGGGATTTTCACTAATTCTCCTGGCTTTCATCGCATTCATTGCACTTGGAATGCCGGATGGACTATTAGGGGTTGCCTGGCCGACAATTCGGCACGATTTTAATATCCCATTGGATTCTCTCGGCTGGCTTCTGGCAATGGCGACTGCCGGATACATCATTTCCAGTTTTACCAGCGGTCAGTTGATTGCCCGGTTGGGTGTTGGACGTTTACTCTCAATCAGCTGCCTGTTAACCGCTTCAGCCCTGGTTGGGTATACACTTGTCCCGCAATGGTGGATGATGGTGCTGCTGGGCATTGCTGCCGGATTAGGGGCAGGAGCGATTGATGCAGGACTGAACACCTATGTGGCAGCTCATTTCAGTGAAAGAACCATGCAATGGCTTCATGCCAGTTATGGGATTGGTGTCACCACAGGTCCTTTCATTATGACCTTTGCCTTGAGTACTTTGAATAGCTGGCGCGCCGGGTACCGAATTGTTGGCGGTTTCCAATTCATTCTGGGACTTTGCTTTATCTCGACAATATCACTGTGGGCGCGATATAAATCCTCTTCAAAGCAGGAAGACAAGCGCATCACGGAGTACAAAACCCCAATTATTGATACGCTAAAACAACCCGGTGTTTGGTTAAGTATGGCTTTATTCTTTCTCTATGTCGGCTCAGAGATATCCCTTGGAGCTTGGGCTTACACTCTTCTGACAGAAAGTCGGGGAATCGCCACTCAAACTGCTGGTTTTTTTGCTGGCAGTTATTGGGGGACTTTTACTATAGGAAGAATTCTGGCCGGGTTGATCTTAAAAAAGATCAATAGCAAGACACTTGTCATTTATGCTATATCAGGGGCACTCTCAGGAGCGTTGTTGTTGTGGTGGAATCCTGCGAATTGGACAAACCTGGCGGCAGTAGCACTGATCGGGTTTTCAATTGCCCCAATATTCCCTGCGCTTACTTCCAGTACAAATCAGCGGGTGGAAGACAAACACACCGCCAATACAATTGGCATGCAGATGGCAGCCAGTGGATTAAGCGGCGCCATCATCCCGGGGTTGGTGGGGGTGCTGGCTCGCCTCATCTCCCTTGAGATTATTCCTGTTTGCCTGGCATTCCTTTTCGCTGCATTGCTGGCATTGTTCTTGATCGCAAACAAAAGGCGCATTCTTTCCCAACATTCCTGACTCGGGCAACCGACAATGATAGAATTAAGATAATCATCTGATAAAGAGGTTATTATGCAACCTGTTGAAATTCGGCCATCTATTTATTGGATCGGTGTCAATGACCGCCATCTTGAAATGTTCGAAGGTCTTTGGTCCATCGGTGATGAAGGGGTCTCTTATAACAGCTACCTGATTGTGGATGAAAAGAGCGCCATCATCGACTTGTGCAGCAAGATGACAGCCGATGAATTATTTGATCATGTCCGTTCTATAATGGAGCCCTCAAAACTGGCTTATGTGGTGATCAACCACATGGAGCCGGATCATTCCGGCGCGTTGAAAGCTTTGCTTTTGCTTGCCCCACATATCAAGCTGGTAGGTACAGCTAAAACCAAAGAGATGCTGGAATCATTTTATGGGATTACCCACAACGTGCAGGTGGTCTCTGAAGGGGATGAAATAGACCTTGGAACTCACAAGTTAAAATTCTTTTCAACGCCTTTTGTTCACTGGCCTGAAACGATGATGACATTGGAAACCACCGAGAAGATTCTGTTTTCCTGCGATGGCTTTGGTGGATACGGCTCGTTGAATGGTTGTATTTTTGATGATCCGATCAACCCGGTCGCATGGTACGAGCGCCAGGCGCTCAGGTATTTTGTCAATATTGTCGCAAACTACTCAAAGCCAGTGAAGAATGCGATAGCCAAATTCCAGGGGATTCCGATACAGGTGGTTGCCCCATCACATGGATTGATCTGGCGGAATTCACCCAATCGAATCCTTGACCTATACCGGAAATGGGCGGATTACTCAACCGCACCCGGCGATCAGGCGGTGACGCTGCTTTATGCTTCTATGTACGGCAGCACGGTACGGATGATGGAAGTAATTGCCCAGGGGATTATGGACGCAGGTGTTCCTGTATCCATTTATCATGTTTCCAAAGCGCCGGTAAGCGAGATCTTGCCCTCCCTGTGGCTAAACCAGGGGGTGATGATGGGCGCTCCAACCTATGAGGGCAGCCTCTTCCCGGATATGGTATCGCTGCTCAATATGGCAAAGATCAAGCACATCTTTAATAAAAAAGCGGCAGGATTCGGCAGTTTTGCCTGGGGCGGCGGCGGACAGCGGGAATTCAATGAACTGGTTCAATCGCTTCGTTGGGAATCTTATGGTAATTTCGAATATAAAGGTATACCGGATTCAGGCGATCTTGATGAAGGTCGGAAATTCGGTTTTGATTTTGCTAGTAAATTGATCAATTAAGTCGTCCCATCGTTACCTCGGTTTTTGAGGCGGGCATTGACTTTGACCCCTTTTTACTTGTAGACTGAGGATAGTTTTTTAAAGATTAACAGGAGTTGACAATGAAAAAGATCAGCCGCAGGAAGGCGTTGAAAATCCTCTTAACAGGAACCACGACACTTGCCGCAAGCCAGATTTTATCTGCCTGTCAACGCGCAGCCGAAACACTCCCTGGAGCAACTGATGCCATTCCCACCAATACTCCCTTTTCTCCTGAAACCGGAGGGCCAGCTGCAACTGAGTCTTCTTCAGCAACCCTGGCGCCTGTCGTCTTTCCTGACCTGGTGGTAGCAAGAAACGCCGAACCCGAACCACTTGTCCGCGCTGCAATCACTGCCATTGGCGGTATGGAAAGGTTCATTCCGAAAGGCGGCTGGGTTATTATCAAGCCCAATATATGCACTTGCTACTACTCCTACGAATATGCCACAACCACCAACCCGTGGGTGGTTGGAACCCTGGTGAAATTGTGCTATGAAGCAGGCGCTGGCAAGGTGCAGGTGATGGATTATCCCTTTGGCGGTTCTGCCGACCAGGCGTACAAATCAAGCGGCATTGGTGAACAGGTTGAAGCCAATGGCGGTGAAATGGTGCAAATGGCGATGTTCAAATTCAAAGAAGTCACCATTGATAATCCTTTGGGGATGAAAAAGGTATCCATCTATGAGGATGTGTTCGCAGCAGACGCTCTAATTGACGTTCCTATTGCCAAGGATCATGGGATGTCAAAGCTTACTCTTGGTATGAAAAACCTGATGGGTCTGATCACCCAGCGGGAACAGATCCACCGCGATTTTGGCAATCGATTGACGGATCTCGCCGGCAAGATCCGTCCGAAGTTGACAGTGATCGATGCTGTGCGTATCCTTACTGCAAATGGACCGACGGGTGGTGATCTCGATGATGTGCGCAAGCTGGATACTGTCATCGTATCTCCCGATATCGTCGCGGCAGACAGTTACGCAGCCACTTTATTTGGGCTCCAGCCGGAGGACCTGGATTACATCCGGGTAGGGGCTAAGGCTGGACTGGGAAGATCGGATCTGGGAGCGATGAATATCCAGGAGATCGATCTTGCGGCATAAAGCCTTCAATTGGAGTCGGTTGAGGAAGATCAGCCAAGTTGTGTTTCTAGTGCTTTGGCTGGTATTATGGGTTGCCACAGCAGGGCTTTCAATTGATCGGGCGTTCACCCGGCTGCCGGCGGAATTGGATCCGCTGTTGGCCATTACCCAAGCAATTGCTAGCCGCACTTTGACTATTGGTATGCTCATGAGCCTTGCCGTCCTTGGATTGACTGTGGTCTTTGGGCGCGCCTGGTGTGGATGGATTTGCCCGGTGGGCACGGTGCTTGATTTTTTTCCATTTCGAAAAACTGTAAAGAGCAGAAAACCGGTAGCTGAAAAATGGCGTGCTGGAAAATACCTGGTTCTTTTAATCATTCTCATTGCAGCGCTGTTTGGGAACCTGACGCTGTTGATCCTGGATCCGATCACATTGTGGGTTAGGACCTTGACCGGCAGCATCGGACCTGTTTTGAACACATTGTTTACCGCTGCTGAGCGAGGATTATCGAATATTCCCTGGATGGGCGCCCCTTTAATGAAGATAGACATGGTGATGCGGCCAGCGGTTTTTCCGTTGGAGGAGGTGGGTATTCGCCTGGTATGGCTGCCCAGCATCATTTTTCTTGTACTAATCGTGTTGAATGTTGTTGCAGAGCGGTTCTGGTGCCGATATCTATGCCCTTTGGGTGGGTTGCTAGGGTTGATTTCCAGGATAACGCTTTTCAAACGGCAGGTCTCAGGTGATTGCCTCTCTTGCGGGAAATGCTCACCGGTTTGCCCAACCGGAACGATTGACCCTGAACGGAATTACGCTTCCGATTCGGCTGAATGTACTTTATGCATGGATTGTCTCAAGAGCTGCCCGACCAGTCAGATCTTTTTTGCACCAGGTTTTTCCGTTCAGGAGAAGTTACCTTATGATCCCAGCAGGCGCCAGGTGCTTACGGCTGGAGGCCTTGCACTGCTTGGATTGGCCGTAATGGAATCAAAATCAACAGTAAATGACTCTTCTAATTTTCTGCTTCGTCCGCCTGGCGCTGAAAATGATCAGTTGCTTCAGAAATGCCTACGCTGCGGCTTATGCATGCGCACATGCCCTACAGGTGCGCTACAGGCTTCCGTGAAAGAGTCCGGGTTGGAAGGATTATTCACCCCGGTGGTCGTTCCGCGTCTGGGTTACTGCCTGTATTCATGTAACAAATGCGGTGAGATTTGCCCGGTACAGGCAATCCCTGCGCTGTCTTTGGAAGAAAAACGGGCAGCGGTGATCGGCAATGCCTTTATTGATCACAATCGCTGTATTCCGTGGGCGGAAGGAACCACCTGTATCGTTTGCGAGGAAATGTGTCCGCTGCCGGAAAAAGCCATCACCCTGGAAACTCGTAAAATGACCCGACCGGATGGGAGTTCCTTTGACTTGAAACTTCCAGTGGTGGATCGCAACAAATGCATTGGCTGCGGGATTTGTGAGTTCAAATGCCCCCGTGCCGCAGAAGCTGCCATCCGTGTTTATCGAAGTATTTAACGGACATATTTTTACTGTGGTTATTCATGAGCCGAACACCAAGGAAGATGCTGTTTCGTTGGAGGAAAAATGTCGCTAGTTCCTGAAAACAAAGCTCAAATTGTTTACTTCAGTCATGGAGGTGGTCCCCTTCCTATCCTTGGAGACCCGGGTCATCAAAAAATGATCGAATTCATGACAGCCTTACCCGCCCAGTTGAGAAAACCCGATTTAATTCTTGTGATTTCCGCGCATTGGGAGGAAAAAGAGGCCGCCTTGCTTGGCGCAGAATTTCCGCCCATGTTCTATGATTACTATGGGTTTCCCGAGGAGGCTTACAGGATCAATTACCCGGCACCGGGAAGCCCGGAAAATGCCAAACGCATCGCAGCAATGATCGAGAAGGAACACATTCCCTCTAAGCTCGACCCCAGGCGCGGCTTTGACCATGGGCTATTTATTCCTTTGAAATTGATGTATCCCAACGCGGATATCCCCTGCTTGCAGCTTTCACTTCTGCGCGGATTGGATCCTTCTGCTCATGTTGCATTGGGTCATTCTTTGAGGGAATTACTGCAGGAGAATATTCTCATCATTGGCTCTGGATTTTCCTTTCACAATATGCAGGCATTTTCCTGGGGGAATGAGGATCGTGAGGATCGCGCCAATGATGCTTTCCAGGACTGGCTGATCGATGTTTGCACCGGGGATCACACCCAGAAGGAAAGAGAACAGAAACTGGTCGATTGGGGAAAAGCCCCCTCTGCGCGATATTGCCATCCCCGTGAAGAACATTTACTCCCAGTTCATGTATGCCAGGCAGTAGCCAATAAACCAGCAAAGTTGATCTTTAATGACAAGATTCTGGGAAAACGAAGTGTGGGCTTTTTATGGTGAGGGATTTTCAAATATCTCATCCCCCTTTAATCGAAGGGGGATATTTTTCTCAAGGATATTTTCTGTGTTTTTACGAAAAAAGAAGTTGATAGTAGAATTAACCTATTCCCTAAAGAGGAGAAAGCATGTTCAAAACGTTTTCTGAAGCGCAGTCGTTCATCAAGCAACAGGATATCCAGATGATCGACCTGAAGTTTTGCGATCTGTGGGGGCGCTGGCATCATGTAACCCTTTCCTCGGGTGTTTTTGAGCCCGGACTGATGGAAGTCGGGGTTGGCTTTGATGGTTCCAGTGTGGGGTTAAAAAGCGTGAAGTCAGGCGACATGGCACTTATCCCGGATTTGAGCACCGGGGTGATGGATCCCTATTGGGAAGTGCCAACGCTCAGTTTCATTTGTTATATCGTCGAAGCTGTTTCTAAAAACCGTTTCTTCCGCGATCCCCGCGAGATTGCCCGCCGTGCCGAGGACGCGCTCATCAGCAGTGGTGTAGCGGACCGCAGCATCTGGGGACCCGAATTTGAGTTTTATGTTTTCAATAAGGTCACATTTGAAAATGACATTAACACCGCCAGCTATCACCTGGACGCGGTAGAAGCCTCCTGGAATTCAAGCAGCCAGGGACTGGGCAACTTCATCCCGGTGCACAGCGGTTACCATGCCATTCCTCCCCGCGACCAGTTATTCAACCTGCGTACACGAATCGTAACAACCCTTGAGAAAATGGGCGTACCGGTTAAATACCACCACCATGAGGTGGGCGGACCGGGGCAATGTGAAATTGAGACTCCGCTGATGGGAATGATTGCAGCGGCTGATGCTGCGATGATGATCAAGTATGTGACCCACATGTGCGCACACGCTGCCGGGCAGGCGGTCACTTTCCTGCCCAAACCTCTATACGGTGAAGCTGGCAGCGGCATGCATTTTCATCAACAATTATTCAAGGAGAATGTCAACACCTTTTATGATGCGTCTGCTTCGGATAAATTAAGCCGGACTGCCCTGTCATATATCGGGGGCTTGTTAATGCATGCGCCTTCGTTGCTTGCATACACAAACCCCACCACCAATTCATATCGCCGGCTTGTGCCGGGGTATGAAGCACCGGTCAATTGCTTTTACTCGCTGGGGAACCGAAGTGCAGCAATTCGCGTGCCGGCATATGCCACGGAACCGCACAAGGTACGCATGGAATTCCGGCCGCCAGATGGCACCTGTAACCCCTACCTGGCGATGGCAGCTATGCTCATGGCGGGATTGGATGGGATTAAGAAGCAAATCGACCCCGCCAGCATGGGATTTGGTCCGATCAACGAAAACATCTTTAACTGGTCCGAAGAAAAACGCGCCTCGATCAAGTCACTGCCGAGTTCTCTTGGGCAAGCACTGGACGCACTCGAAAAGGATCATGATTATTTAACCAGCGATGGTGTTTTTGATGAGGAAATTGTGTCTGATTGGATTGCTGCAAAACGGAAAGAGGAAGCCCAGTTATCCGTACGACCGCACCCATTTGAAGTGCAATCTTATTTCGATTTCTAAACTGAATTTCAGATTATTGGAGGGAATTCAATGAGACCAGATTGGGACTCCTATTTTATGAAGATTGCCTACGCGGTGTCAGAACGCAGCACCTGTGACCGGGCGTTTGTGGGCTGCGTACTGGTACTGGAGAAACGCATTCTCACCACGGGCTTTAATGGATCTCCTGCTGGTCAACCACATTGTGATGAAGTTGGGCATTTGCTGGTCGAGGGACATTGTGTGCGCACCATCCACGCTGAGACGAACGCCATTATCCAGGCTGCTCTGCATGGGGTTTCTACCCGCGGTTGCACGTGTTATGTTACCCATTTTCCCTGCATCAATTGCACCAAGGCACTCATCAATGCCGGGATTACGCGCCTGATCTACAATGTTGCTTATCGTGTGGATGAAAATGCAGTTGAGTTTTTGCGAACTGCTAATGTGGAAGTCAACCAGGTAGCTTTTAACCCGGCTGTTCTGAGTTAATCCAGAATACTTCATAAAAAACAAAAAGCAATCAGAGGATGATTGCTTTTTGTTTTTTACAGGGATTGGAATCAATATATTTCAGGTACAAATGTTTGATCCGTCATAGGCGGTCTTACGTAACCATCATCTTCCTGGCGAGGCGGTAACGTCAGGTGGACGGGGGTCAGATCCTCGTAGGGAATCTGGCTAAGTAAGTGATGGATCATATTTAGCCTGGCGCGTTTTTTATCGTCCGCGTTGATAACATACCAAGGTGCCTGCTTGATATCTGTGTGCTGGAACATGGCGTCTTTTGCCTTGGAATATTCCACCCATTTTGTGCGGGCTTCCAAATCCATCGGGCTTAACTTCCAATGTTTTGTGGGATCATCGATGCGCGCTTGGAAGCGTCTTTCCTGTTCCTCATCGCTGACCGAGAACCAGTATTTTAATAAAACAATGCCGCTGCGCACCAGCATCCGCTCAAATTCCGGGCAGGTGCGCATAAATTCCTCATATTCAGCATCAGTACAGAACCCCATTACCCTCTCAACCCCGGCACGGTTGTACCAGGAGCGGTCAAATAGAACCATCTCACCCGCAGCTGGCAAGTGCGGCACATATCGTTGAAAATACCACTGGGTTTTCTCTTTTTCAGTTGGAACGCCCAAAGCGACCACGCGGGCATAACGGGGATTCAGGCACTCAGTGATGGTCTTTATCGCGCCCCCTTTCCCTGCTGCATCCCGCCCTTCAAAGATAATGACCAGTTTTAACCCTTTGAATTTGATCCACTCCTGCAATTTAACCAACTCAATTTGCAGTTTACTGAGGATCTCTTCATATTCTTTTGTTTTCATCTTGGGTTTTGCTTCGATGGGTTTTGCTTCGATGGGTTTGTGCTGGGTTTCAGCAACTTTTTTCTCGACTGGTTGCTTCTTCTTTGGGGCTTGAGGTTCATCTTTCCTGGATTTCTTTGCCATCGGAAACCACCTCATCCATGCGTATCCCATGGAAAAAGCGCATCGGATGTAAATACATTATAGTGATATTTTTCCTGGTTGATACACCCATTAAATTTCAGCCTCTCGATTAAAATCCGGTTTTATTCAAGTCCTTTTTTAGTATATTCTGGTAAATCCGTATAATAGTATTAATAAACTCCGTAAGCACGAGGGACATCATGGATTTCAGAAAAAAAGCAAAAGAGCTGGTGCAGCAGATGACTTTGGAAGAAAAGGCTTCACTTTGTTCTGGAAAGAATTTCTGGTACTTGAAGAACATTGATCGGCTGGGAATACCTGAGATCATGGTCACCGATGGGCCACATGGGCTGCGTAAACAGATAACCAGTGCCCAGGATATTGGACTCAACGCCAGCGTACCTTCCACGTGTTTCCCGACTGCATCAGCGACGGCCTGTTCATTTGACCGGTTGCTGCTTTTTGATATTGGCAAAGCCATTGCTGAGGAGTGCCGGCAGGAAGATGTGGCAGTTTTGCTTGGACCAGGGATTAATATCAAGCGTTCTCCATTATGCGGGCGGAATTTTGAATATTTCAGTGAGGATCCGTTGGTGTCAGGGGAACTCGCAGCATCATTCATTAACGGGGTCCAGAGCCAGAGTGTCGGTGTTTCTTTAAAGCACTTTGCCGTCAACAACCAGGAAACAAGGCGAATGACTGGTGAGTCCGTACTTGATGAACGAACTTTCCGAGAAATTTATCTGAAAGGGTTTGAAATCGCGGTTAAAAAAGCCCGTCCTTGGACGGTGATGTGTTCGTACAATCGCCTTTTTGGTGAATTTGCCAGTCAGAACGAGCGTTTACTGACCGGGATACTCCGGAAAGAATGGGGGTTTGAGGGGGTCGTGATTTCGGATTGGGGCGCTGTGGTGGATAGGGTAGCTGCCCTTAAGGCAGGATTGGACATTGAGATGCCGCACGTTGATAATGCTCACGATGAGGAAATTATTGAGGCAGTTAACACCGGAAAATTATCACTCGAAAAAGTGGATCTCGCTGCTGAGAATGTTGTGCACCTCATTCTTAAATCAACCGAAAGAAGATTCATTCATTATGAACAGGCGAACCATCATGCGCTTGCCCGTTCCGCTGCTGCGCAATCCGCTGTTTTATTAAAAAATGGAGGCGGTCTGCTGCCCGGAAAACCTGGTGCGAGGACTGCTGTCATCGGAGCTTTTGCCAGGAATCCCCGCTACCAGGGTACTGGCAGTTCCAAGATTTTGCCTTATATGGTTGATGATGTGATTGATGAATTGGCTGCACTTGGAGTGAAGGCAGAGTATGCAGAAGGATACCCAATGGAAACGGATGAGGTCGATGAACAGCTCATTCGTGCTGCCTGTGAGGTCGCCAAAGATAAAGAAATTGTTTACCTATTCGCCGGGTTGCCAGACCGTTATGAATCCGAGGGATTTGACCGTGACTCGATGCGTATGCCCGAGAATCACAATCGATTAATTGAGGCGGTAAGCGAAGTCAATCCCAATGTGGTGGTCATTCTCATGGGCGGCTCGCCGATGGAAACCCCATGGATTGATAAAGTAAAGGCTGTGTTATTGATGTATCTCGGCGGCCAGGCAGTTGGCGGAGCATGTGCCGATATCCTTACCGGTAAGGTGAACCCAGGTGGAAAACTGGCTGAATCCTGGCCATTAAAGCTGGAAGATAATCCGTCTTACAATTATTTTCCGGGGTATCCGTTGACTGTTGAATACCGTGAAGGAATTTTTGTTGGCTATCGTTATTATGATACTGCCCAAAAACCAGTTCGCTTTCCATTTGGCTTTGGATTGTCATACACGTCTTTTGAATACAGTGATCTTAAATTAAACAAAAGAGACCTGGCAGAAAGTGAGGAGTTAATTGCCAGTTGCACCTTAAAAAATACTGGTCAAGTCGAAGGTTCAGAAGTAGTTCAACTCTATTTGTCATTAGCAAGCTCCTCTATTTTCAGAGCTGCCCAAGAGCTGAGAGGATTCCAAAAGGTGAACTTGAAACCTGGAGAAGAGATACAGGTTGATTTTATTCTCCCGGTCCGAGACCTGGCATTTTTTAATACAACAGCATCGGATTGGCAGGTGGAGGATGGGACTTATGAAGTCCGCATTGGCGCGTCCAGCCTTGATATCAGGTTACGCGATCATGTGAAGGTATCATCAAGTCGTAAAAATGAGATCCCGGAAATGCGTGCGAAGACCCCCTCCTATTTTGATCTTTCACATGGGCTCAATGTGAGTGATACAGAATTCGAAGCCCTTATTGGGTGTCAGCTGCCGCCGCGGGAGCGCGCAAAAGGTGCTCCGCATTCCATCAGTTCCACTTTCTCAGACATCCAGGATAAATGGGTTGGTAGGCAGGTGATCAAGTACGTGCATAAGCGATTGAAAGAAATGTCTGTTGATAATGCTGATCTGAAAATTATGGCGGAAAAAATGCTGATGGAATCACCGGTGAGGATGATCTCCACGATGGATGGAAGTATGACCACCAGCCAATTGAATGGACTTGTTGACCTGTTGAATGGACATGTGTTCAAGGGGTTGATAAAACTTCTTAAAAAGTAGCATTAGTCTTAACCCCCGCACACGAACAGATGTGATTAATCACATCTGTTTTTCCTTGGAATAACCTTTTCTCCAATCTCACTGCTTCTTTATGTATTTCCACAGAAAGTTGTCGCCAGCATGCAGCCGAAGCATTGTGGTCAGAACTAATGGCAGGTCAGCTGCCCCCGGAAAAACGAGATACCTGGGTTCCCAGCGGGGGCTGAATTTTTCCTTAAAAGTATGTAATCCTTTGAAATTGAAGAACCGGCTAATGTATTCTGCAATGGTGTGAAGTGCTTTTTCCATGCGGGGGTCTTCAGGTTTTTCACCGACGCCGATGATAGCGCTTAAACCAAGGCTGAAGGTGTCATAGCCTTGTTCCTTTGCCCAGTTGAGCATAGTGACAAAAAGGTATTCCATGGTGCCCCGTTCCACTTTTGGATAGCGGCGCATGAGATCGATGGTGATCTCATTTTTGGTGTATTCTTTGACAAGATTTGCGAAAGCAATAGGATTCCCAGATGCATCATTCACGACAACCACCGGGCATTCTCTTATGTAATCATCGGTAAACCAGCCATCCGAAAAGTGCATTTCACCCCCATGCTGCATGGTCAACCAGGCGTTACTGATCTGCCGTAGTTGATGGAGGAGGTGATGTTCCAGGGGGGGCGTGTGAACAACAGCAGTAAATCCAAGCCGGGAGATGCGATTGACTTCGTTTCGTATGTTTTTACTGCGGCTGCCTTCCAAGGTGAAATCCTGGAGGACTACGATGGCTTCATTGCCTAATGCCACAACCTCAAATCCTGCATTCCGATAATCGGACAGGTGATCTGGCAGAACGGAAACGAAGGAGGGTTTCCAATCGTTCCGGGCACAATATTCCGTGAATAACCTGATCGCGTTCCCTGAATCCTCATCTGGACCGATGGGATCTCCAAGTGCCATGGCGCCTCTTCCACGTGCTCCAAAGGCAATTACAGAACCGCCAGGAGAGAAGAAATACGATTTATCCTCAAATAGTGCGGCTCTAGCCAGGGCGCTTTTCCCATATTTTTGAACAATCTCGACAGCCTTCTTTCTTTCATCAAGAGAAGCCGGGTCTCTTATCAGCACAGGGCGGATAAGCATTAACAGTGAATACCCAATTGTGGCTGCACCCACCATGTAGATCGAAAACGCGAAAAATTTACCATGCTGCGTGATCGGTTCCAACCCGGGATTGTAAAAAGAGGAAAACATGATAAAGGTCTGTCGGACAGCGTCCAGAAAGCCAAAATTAATCTTAAAGTGTTTATCTAATAAATAAAAGCCTAATGTGCCATAAACCAATGTGAATAAAAAAGCGAATAAAAGCACAACTAAGCCCTTTTTGATTGAAGGGCGGTCAGAAAAAGCCTTAAAATGGTTTCGCAGTAATAATAAAAGGATGATTAAGCCAAGCGCAAAACTGGCTTCTTCATAATCTAGCCCTTTGAATAAATGGGTGATCAGGGAAACAGTTAGTACGAGAAGAGTTAATAACCAGCTCATCCGCTTTTTGCGCCACAATCCGGATGCAAGCAGAAGCAACGCAAAGCCTGCGAGAATAGCAGTAAAACGGCTTCCGGTGCGCACTTCCAGCGGGAGAAGATTTTCGAGAACTGCGATCCTGACCTTGAGCGCAGGGGTCAGCGCCGACGTTACGTTGATGATCCCCATTAAAACAGTCAGTAATGCGATTAACCGTGTGCCCCACTCGTAAAATAGGACTTCTATTTTCGAGGTTTGGATTGGCGGGTTTTCTGGTGAGGGTTCCATTTTCATCTCTCCATACTTAATAAGCGGTGGAAAGTATTTTTCTATTAAATCCTGTTCGTCTTACTGCTGATTACTGAGTTGCAAGTCATCATCATCGATGAATTATTCCAATCACTAATATCGATACTGTTTCGGCTCAAATTCGTTCACCCAGGCGTTGATACCACCGGCAAGACTTTTTACCTTCGTGAATCCGTTGCTTTTTAACCGCAGTACTGCCCGTGCCGATTTCTTGCCGTTGCGGCAGAATAATACAATCTCCCTATTCTTCTTAACGGTCTTCAACCCTTCAGGGAGTTTTTCCAGCGGAATGTGACGTGCTCCTGGAATAGAAGAGATTTGCAGTTCAACCTGGTTGCGTATATCCACCAGCAGCGGTGGGTTAATACCTGCCATCTGTTCTTTCAACGCTGAAGCGGTTATTATCTCTTGTAAAGCCAATGTCAGTGTCTCATCCGGGCAAAACCGTTCTGAGGAAATCAGGTTGTTGATCTTAGGGTGGGTTCCGCACACGCCACAGTTCGCTTGTTTTGAGATCTTGATGGTCTGAAAACTGACCGATAGAGCGTCGTAGACCAACATTTTCCCGTAGAGTGGCTGCCCGATGTTAAGCACCAGTTTGATCACCTCTGCAGCTTGCAAAGTGCCAATGACACCGGGCAGTATCCCGAATACACCGGTTTCATCGCAGCCGGGTGAAAGCTCAGCAGGGGGCGCTGACGGGAAGGCGCAGCGATAGCAAGCACCATAACGGGCATCAAAGACGCTTACCTGACCTTCAAAGCGGAAGACCGCTCCATAAACATCCGGTCGCTGTGTGAGCACGCAGAGATCGTTCACCAGGTAGCGGGTGGAAAAATTATCCGAGCAGTCCACGAGGATATCGTACCCTTCGGCGATGGATTGGGCAGAGCGGTTGTTAAAGTTGTCAAGAATCGCATCTACTTCGATGTTGGGGTTGATCGCCAATAAGCGCTCGCGCCCGGAGATTACCTTGGGCTGCCCCTCATGCGGCGTATCATGCAGGATCTGGCGTTGCAGATTTGAGATCTCCACCGCGTCATCATCTACCAACCCGATGCGTCCGATCCCGGCAGCTGCCAGATATAGCGCGACTGGCGAGCCTAGCCCTCCCGCGCCGACGATAAGCACCGACGAGTTTTTGAGTTTCTTTTGCCCCTCCAGGCCAACCTGGGGCATGATCAAATGTCTTGAATAACGGAAGATCTCATCCTGGGTAAATGTAGGATCCATTTAACGGATATCCTTTTCTGGCAAAATTGCAGAAAGCATTGCGAAGCACGATTCACTTTAATTCTATATCACATTATTGGTAGATTGTTGAGAAAAATATGTTTCAATTTCTTATCCAGGAAATTGAATAAGGATATAATTTTTTCAGGTAAACAGAAATAAGCCATCTTTTTGGTTCAATCTTAATATCTTCTTCATACATAAAACCCCATATTGATAAGGATACTAAAATGAAATTACTGAAAGAAATCATCGGCGCGCTGCCCAAAGATCCAATTCCTGTTCGTCAGGTGATCGTTGGTGTTCATTGGACGTTAGTGGCAAGCAGGTTTTGCGGTCTGTCCTCCACCACTGTTAGAGACGAACAACATGGTCAGTCCAGGGTGAGGGATGTGGGATCGTTAACCGAAAAAAGCGCTCAGGAACTGGCAGGCTGGGCGCTTTCCGATAATTTTACCGAAGCCAGTATCGGGGTAGCAGCGATTAATTCCCTGCTGGAACTTGACGAGAAATCTCTCAAGGAGATTAATGCATCTGAGGTGATTGCCCGAGAAGGAAAAGGGAAAAATGTGGCGGTGGTCGGGCATTTTCCATTCATTGAGAGTATGAAATCTATCGCGCGGAATTGTTGGGTGATCGAAAAACGTCCGTTTGGTGATGATTTTACTGAAGAGTCCGCCAGTGAATTCCTCCCTCAGGCGGATGTCATCGCGATCACCGGAACCACATTTATCAACCACACCATTGAGAACTTGCTTCAGCTTTGCCCGCCCACCTCGTTGATCATGATCCTGGGTCCCTCCACTCCAATGACACCGCTTTTGTTCAACCACGGCATTACTTTTCTTTCTGGCGCGCGGGTAATTGATGAAGCTGCTGCCATCAAGACCATCCAGGAAGGCGCAATCTTCCCGCAAGTGAAAGGTACCCGGCTGTTGACGATGACCAGCCAGTAGGATTTGTTCCAGACGACAAGTCTTACTTAATAAAAACAAAAGACCCTCGCAAGAGGGTCTTTTTCAAGGAACTGGTTTGGGCGTTTGCTTATCAGGCTATTCAAACCAGAGATCCAATCATTTTTCTCGGACTGTAACGTGGTAACACGAATGCTCACTCGAATATTTAGAAAGATAAAAGGTTGATAAGGCAGCGCCATATCTTTTGGGCGAATGATTTTTTCTCTTAGTAGTTTTTTGGGTGGGGGATATATAGGCATGATCATATAAGCAAGGCAAACTTAAATGAGCACTGCCTACAGAAGGCTCATCCACAGAAATCTCATGACATTATTAGTTTTATCTTTCGATACGGGTGAGCTTGAAAACCAGAATTTTTAATAGATCTGCGATGGGCAGATAAATGATGATTACCAGCAAACTAACAGCAACATAAGATAGAGGGATGGCATCCATCAAGATACCCTGTGATGCGAAAATGGCTACCAGCACAAAATCTGCTAATGTTCCAAGCAGCATCCATCGGCTTGGGCGTGATTTCCAAAAATGATGACGTTCACGCACAAGATAGACATTTGCCTGACCAGTGAATACCAGCATGACAAACATTAACGTCTGAAGCTGCCCCAGTGGAAGGTGCAGGATATATTGAGCGATGTAGAAGAACCCAAACGAAAGCAATAATACCGGCAACGCAAGGCCAAAAGATGCTATTACCAGCGGCAGAATTTTCCAGCGGTCTGGTTTATGAGAAAAAGAGACATTGTCAGTGGCAAGTGACATGCTGACAAAATCGTTGGCAAATAACAAAAGGATGATCAGTAAAGGGGTGACCACAAATTCGCGGGTTAAAATAAATCCAAGGCTTAAAAAAAGTGCAACCTGGAACGTTTTAATAATCTTGTTGAGAGTGTACGTCAGCATTCGTTGGTAAATCCGCCGGCTCGTCTTGACTGCATCTAGGATATTGCTTAATCCCTCTTTAGTGAGAACCAGACTGGCTGCTGCTTTTGCCACGTCAGTAGCGTTAGCCACTGCGATTCCAACCTCAGCTTGTTTCAAAGCAGGGGAGTCGTTAACGCCATCTCCTGTCATCCCAACAACACGACCGGATTTTTGTAGTCCCTGAACAAGACGGAACTTATCCTCAGGGTAGACACCTGCAAAAATATTGCATTCCAGAGAACCTTCCTGTTGAATGTTAAGCAGTTTTTCCCCTGGGCATGGATCTCCGGTGATACCCACCTGTGCTGCAACTGCTTTGGCAGTGAGGGCTTCGTCGCCAGTCACCATCACGACACGGACTCCCAACTGACCGAGTTCCTCAATCATGGATTTAGAATCAGGCCGAGGTTTATCCTGTAAACCAAGTAGACCGACCAGGTTGAATGGACCTTTATCAGGGCCAACGGCAACCGCCAGTATACGATTTCCCTCGCTTGCAAATTGGGCGACAATTGAATCAAAATCCTGCCCGCCAGTAAGTGAAAAAATCGTCTGAGGAGCTCCTTTCAAGATTCGAAGTTTTTTTCCATCAGGTAATGCAATCAGCGCCTCAGATCTTTTCGTCGCTGGTTCAAACGGAGTGAAGTCCAGACGTTCCCCGATCATCTCAATTTGACGTTCGTGCAAACCCTCGATAATTGCTAGATCAATTGGATCTTGCGTGGCCGCCCTTGAAGCCTGAGCTCCAAAACGGATTACATCTTCTTTACCATAAGGTGAGAACGCATGAACGACATTCAACCGGAGTCGATTCTCGGTAATCGTTCCGGTTTTATCACTCGCCAGGATTGTCATCGCTGCGGCTTCTTCGATTGCCGAGAGACGGGCAACGAGTACACCCTGTTTTGCCAGGTCAGATGCCCCAAGCGCGGTGGCAAGAGTGAATGTGGCAGGCAATGCAACCGGTACCGAGGCTACTAAAATGATGAGCGCAAAAGGTAGAATTTGATGCCATGGAATTTGCGAATATAAGGCATATCCGATTACCAGTGCAACAACGAGAGCATCAGCAGTAACGAGATACTTTACGATGGTAAAAATGATCTCTTCAAGATGACTGACAGTCTTTGCTCCACGCACAAGTACAGCCGTTTTACCAAATTTTGTATTTGTGCCTGTGCTGGTGACCTCACAGGTTGTTTCACCACGCCTAATTACTGCACCAGCATACACTGGTTTGTTTGCGTTAGCTTCAACAGGCAGTGATTCACCAGTCAAGGCCGATTGGTCGATCTCCACCTGTCCGTCGATTATAGTAGCGTCAGCAGGGATTAGATCTCCCATACGCAGATGGATGAGGTCACCAGGCACAAGATCAAGGGCGGAGATAAGCTGCCATTGTCCATCACGCCGGGTGCGAGTCTGTACTGTTAATTTTTGCCGTAGCAGTGATAACGCTTTTTGAGCGTGACTCTCCTGACTAAAACTTAGGAGCGCATTAAAAATGAGCAGGGCTCCAATAACGATCGCTTCGGTATTTTTTCCCAAATAGATTTCAATTATGATCGTAGTTTCGAGCATCCACGGAACCGGAGCCCAAAATTTACGAAGCAGTGCCAATAATGGATTTCGTTTAGTTTCGGGGATAGAGTTGGGTCCAAATTGACGGAGTCGTTCAGCTGCCTGTTCGGATGTTAACCCAAGCGTTGTTTTCTGTTGTTGATTTACCGGTGTATTCATATAAAAAAATTGTAGCACGAAAGAAAACGGGATATCTTGGTTAGTAAAGATTTGGCTGTTAGAAATTCATATTTCAGGATGCTGCTAATAATAAATCTCTATAAGTCATGAATTCAAGTGAGTATAGACAGCAGTAATTCATTAATTTGCAAAGAGCCTGTAAGTTCAATAATATGATTGGATTTCTTATTTTTCAGCGATAGAGTTGTGGTGATATTTCCAACGTGATTCGCGGTTTCCAGCATGCATTTACCGAGTACTTCATGAGGTTGTTGTAAATTGGTACTCAATAGTCCGCTGTTCCTTAAAAACAAAAAATCTGGTTTCCTTGAGGTAAATTAAATAGGTAGGGGGGGTGATGTGTGCCCCGACAGGTGTACATGTACCCTCTCAGGGTAAGAAGAACCAAAAACGACCATTTCTGGTCGTCTCGGAAACAGTAGCGGGGCTCAGATTCGAACTGAGGACCTCCGGGTTATGAGTCAAAATCCTGAATCCGTGCCGTTTGTGCGGCGGGCTCTGCAAATCAGCCGACCTGACGAACTCTGGTTATTGCTTGCCCGGCACGCAGCAGTAGTTGATCGATATTCGTATAGTATCTGTTTTACCTGGGTTCGTCAAGTATTTTTATCTACTAGGCGACGAAATGTTTGCGCATAGGTACCTTCTTTCCTCAACTGCAAGTGGTACTGGGGTAATATAAAGATGACGTTACCGAATACAGACTACACCATATTGTCATCATTCTAAAACCTCAGAGCACGTTATGAATATTCTGATCAAACCAAATATCCACATAATTAGGGGCTAATAAGAATCTCCATCCAGGGGGTAACCCAAGGTATGTAAGTACGTCAGGGCATATTTCGAACAGATGTTTTACGTGGAAAGGTTTAAAGTAATCATCATCTTTGGAGAGAGGCTCAGCACTCCTCCAAACAAACCAGCCATTTGTATTTTTTTCCGGATGGTAACGTAGCCCATTGATTGGTAACTTTTTTGGATCTAAAACGTCAAGGGAAATCCCAATTATTGAATTGACATCTGAAGGGTAAAAATTCACCCCGTATTTTTTACATATTTCTTTCCGTTTATATATGACCATATTATAAGAATTCAATTTGGTACCTTACCAAAACGGTTTCAATCAAAAATTCTCATTTTGCTAAATTCACAAGGTTTCTGGATCCAGAAATAGTATTTCAAAAACTATTCCTGAAATGAGGTTATGGAATTTTCCAATCACCTTATATTCAGAAATTAATTTTATGATATGTTCTATACAGAAAGATTATATCTCTGCAAAAGAACATTATTTTGATTTCGCATTCTCTATCTTTGCCAAGGCTTTCTTTGCCTCTTTGCGAACCCAGCTTTTTGGATGATTCAAAAATTTTCTGATTTCATTGTAAGCTTTAGTAGATCGCAAATTACCAAGAGCAATAATCGCATGTCCAGCTACGAGGTCATCTTCAAGAAGATCAATTAATTTGTCTTCGGCCTGTGGATTCTTCATATTTCCAAGTGCCAAAGTTAGCATTTTCCTTGCAGGTCCGCTACGGGGATCTTGAACTAGATTAGCAATTTCGGTATACGAGGCATCAGTTGCCACAACTACTAAAGCATTAGCAATTGCCCATTTGATCCCGATGTCCGCATCATTAATCATTTTTTTAAATTCTGCTAACAAAGGTTTCTCAGCAATGGCCTTCGCCCAGGACACAGTCAACGCCCTAATGATTGCTTCTTTGACATCTAAATTGTCTATGAGTGGCAACCATTTTAGCAAAACTGGAATGGCACTTTTATAGTTTAAATGTTTTATGTACAATTCCTCCACCCATTCAACCTGAAACCCAGATTTAGCTAAATCTGCCAAAACTGGTTCAGAATCTCTTCTATTGCTCTCAATTTCCAGCTGTCTTTGTTGTTCTTTGTTTGCGGGTAACCGCTCTGATTCTTCATCCATATGAACGCCTATTTCTCTGGACATCAGGTTTATTTGAGTTCAAGAATTCTTTGAATAATTTGCCTACCATTAATTAGATTTTGCAGCGGTTGCGTAATTTTCGTTGTTGAACGGGTCCATAACTCAAAAGTATATCCAGATTGTTGAGCGTATGCGACAAAATCCTTGAGTTGATTAGTTAGCGATAGAGTGTTAACATTCTTAACTTCTGATATCAGCTTAGTAGAAGGAAGTAACTGGTCAGGGATTCTATATCTTGCTGTATTCGTTAATGAATCTATTCTATTTGTGTTTTTAAGAACTCCTGATGCAACTTCGCCTATTTTTCCTAGTGCTCTAGCTAATGCGGGGCCAGTTCCTTGTAAGCTTTGCTTTATGGCGTCTATTTCATCTGTTGGATCCCCTCCAGTAGCTTTAAGTACTGATGTCGCAGTAGTGGATGCTGCCCCTGCACCAGTTATTACTGCAGTTGTTGCTGTTGCTTGAGATACACCGGCAGCCCAACCCACTCCAGTTCCGATTAAGGCTCCTGCTACAAGACCACCTCCCGTGGCTAATGCAAAATGTCCCCAATTAAATTCTGTACCGGAAGTTGCAGCATATATACTGTATCCAACGGCTCCAACAACTGCTCCAATACCTGCACCAATCGCTGCTGAAACGCACAAAGGGCAATGTCCGCTTGGATCGTTGAAATTGATGGGATTCCCGTTCACATATGCGTACCGATCATACGAAGCTGAGGCACTCGCCTGAGGAATCAGAGAATCAGGTTGAACGAAATGGGCTAAGACGGGATCATAGAAACGCGCAACATAATAACTTAACCCGATCTCCGTCTCTTGCTGCTGCCCGGTATATAACTTGTCGGTTAAGGTTGTGCCATTGCTGTATCGGATTTCTCCAAAAGCAGAATATCTTGTTTCGGAAAGCAAATTCCCACTGGCATCGGCAGTAATGGTGGTGGAGTTCACCTGATCTTGCATCAGCCAGGTAATCACACCGTTTTCGCGCATGGCAACCACTGAACCATTGAAGCTGTAGTACTTGCGCGTGTTGGTGTAGGTGCCACCCTTCTTCACCTGGTAGGCGGCGCTGGGGTAATAGGTGGTGATGTCATCGATCACCGACTTCACCATGTTTCCGTCCCCGTCATAGAAGGAGAGAGCTATTCCTCCCTGTGGAGTAGGGGTGGCTGTTGCCGTTGCGGTGGGACTGGGAGTAGCTGTCTCAGTAGGCGTCGGTGGAAGCGTTTCCGTTGGGGTCTCACTTGGTGTCAACGTGAGGGTGGGAGAGTATTCAGTTTATAAAGAACTGTAAAACGGTGAGTTAGGGACTCATCTTACTTACTACTGTGTTGTTGGTAAGCTGTGAACTCACCACTTCTTCCACGTTAAATTAAACCCAATTGTCTGGCAAGTGCTTCACCTTTTGGTGTTGCTATGAACCAGCACACTTCTCCTCCACTAGGCATCGCACCTAGATTTTTCCACTCACGATCTATGAAATCTATCAATTCTGAAACTGACCCTTCGATTTTATTAAATTCTGTTCCATTATATTGCCGAACTTCAATTAATCCTAATTCTAAAAATTTTCTAATTTCACTCAACACTTTTCTTTGCTCATGACAAGGGGGCATTTGGATATGACCAAATTTGTCTTCAGTAACATATCGCACAACTACCCAGAATCCCATGTCATCATCAGAACAGTATGCCAAAATATCTTTTTGAATACGGCTGAGTTTCATTATCCCTCCTTCCTTAGAAAGGTGAATCTTTGAGGCTAGAATACCGGGGATACTGAGATCAATTGTGAATTAATCGTGTGCTTTTATAAAAGGCTTTGCAAAAAATCGAGAAAGTCATTACCTTTTGTTATTGCATTACTCCAATCCATATCGATAAAAGGTAGATTAACAATGATTGGACTTTTTATTCTATAATCGAATCCGTATCCTTCATTTCCACCATCGGACCCAAAAAGCATGCAACGCGGAGCATATTTTTCTACTGAATATGCTTGATTTAATGAAATCACATCTTGAATACTCCAAATCACAAGATAATGACTCCCTATTTCTCCTTCGGCACCATTTGAGAATTTCAAAAAACCCAGATAATCACTTGGGATTCTATATGGTATGCATTTACGAAAACCCTGTATTTCATCGCTGGTTGCGCCAGGAGAAATTGTCATGTGTTTTGTTAATTCAAAATAAATTGACTCCATAGCCCTAGACTCCAATACTACAATTTTTTATTTTGTTAATAATTTTTGAATATTATTCCACCAATTTGTATATTGGGCATGAATCTGAGGAGTGACGAAAATTTTATTTACAAGCTCAGTTGGACTTCCCCCAATTTTAATTGGTTGGATTTCGTGGATAACCAAACCATCAAGAGATGGATTTGTGGTATGAAGTATTCGATTGGTTTGATTAGCAACCTCACGAGCAATTTTATATTCTTCCCCCTCTAATAGCTTGAATGGACCTGTGGGTACTGGAGCAGGACCAGGTGGATAACCAGTCCAGTTAATAATTGAAAAACTTCCAAGTTTATTGTTATCTAAACTAAGCTTAGTTGTTTTAATTTTATCGGCTGCTGCTATTGAAATTGATCTGGCTTCATTAGTGCAATCCTCATCCGCACATGCTACTGCCCCAGCTGCTGGAATTAAGGCTGTAATTCCTGTTGCAAGGGCAACACTAACTATTGTCACTCCACCAGCGATTACAGCTCCAGTTAACGCATCATATGCTACCTTTTCAGCATCCACAGAACCCATTTCGTTTTTCTGTGAAAAATAACTATATACTCCTCCACCGATAGCACCTACTGCCATAATTCCACAAAAAACCGTATCCACAACAGCACCTGAAAAGCAGTGGCCAGTAGGATCATTTTTATTTATTGGGTTATATACGACGTACCCATATCGATCGTACGAAGCAGAAGCACTCGCCTGAGGAATTAATGAATCAGGTTGAATGAAATGGGCGATCACAGGGTCGTAAAATCGGGCAATGTAGTAACTCAGCCCAATCTCCGTCTCCTGCTGCTGCCCGGTATACAATTTATCCGTAACCGCAGCACCGTTGGCATAGCGTATCTCACCGAAGGCGGAGTACCTCGTTTCGGAAAGAAAATTCCCATTGGCATCGGCAGTAATGGTGGTGGAGTTCACCTGGTCATGCAGCAGCCAGGTAATCACACCGTTCTCGCGTATGGCAACCACGGCTCCATTGAAGCTGTAGTACTTGCGCGTGTTGGTGTAGGTGCCATCCGTCTTCACCTGGTAGGCGGCGCTGGGGTAGTAGGTGGTGACCTCATCGATCACCGACTTCACCATGTTGCCATCGCCATCATAGAAGTAAAAAGCTATTCCTCCCTGCGGGGTGGGTGTAGCTGTCGAGGTTGCAGTCGGGCTGGGGGTGGCTGTCTCTGTGGGTGTGGGCGTATCCGAAGGTGTCAGCGTGAGGGTGGGAGTGAAAGTCTCAGTCGGGGTATCCGTGATCGTCGGCGTCATTGTTTCTGTTGCCGTCTCGGTGGGGGTATTCTCCAGGGTGGCCGTGCCATCCCAGGTGGCTGAGGGCGTGGGGGTCTCGGTTTCCGTTGGCGTCTCACTGGCAGTGGGCGTAGGAGTCTCTGTGGGGGTCTCTGTAATCAAGGGAGTGGCAGTAGCAGGCAGCGTCTCGGTGGGGGTTGGACTCTCCGTTGAAGTAGGTGTAAGTGTTGCCGTGGCACTGGGGGTAAGGGTTGGGGTAGAGGTTTGGGTTGGTGGCTGCGTAATAGTTGGCGTCGCGGTTGGAGTAACGCCGTACCAGGTCACCTCTTCAGGTGTAAATGGCTGGCTGGACTGCACCTCGATCAGGTGGTTCTGGGCATCGTACACCAGTTCGAAGAGCGCATCCGCCAGATCGCGCACGGTCTGGTTGCCATTGGCGTCGTAGCTGTAGCTGCCATCATCGTAAGAAGCCACCGCGTGCTTATGCACGGCATCGTAACTGAAGTCAAGCCCATTCTTGCTGGCAAGGGTACCGTTATCGGCGTTGTAAGCAAAACTCTCGCTGAAGACGGTCACATTGCCGCTGTCCGTAATCGTGTTGGCGGTGAGACGGTTGAGCGCATCGTAGGTGAAAGTGGAGGTTTCCCCCGCGCGTGCATCAGCAATGGAAGTGATATTGGCATTGGCATTGTAGGCATAGGTGAGGTTCTGCAGGGTGGCGCTGGCAATGTTGGTGGTGAGCAGAGTGTGCAGTTTGCCTCCATTGGTGGCAGTGCTCCAACTGTAGTAACCATACTGTTTTGTGATGATGGCATTGCTGCTGCTGTCTCCCAGCTTGAGGTTCGTCAGCCGCCCGGCTTCATCGTACCAGGCGTTCTTCACGTAGGTAAAGCTGCTGCCGCTGCTGCCCGTCAGGGTGGTGGGCGCGCCCTGGCTGTCGTAACCATAGGTGAGCACCTCGCCGTCCGGCAGGGTTTGCGTCAGCGGCAAATCTGCGGAGTTGTAGCTCCAGGTGGTGGTATAGGTGTTGCTGTCAATGATCTTGGTCTCGCTGGTGGTGCGGCCGCGATTATCGTATTCCCACGCGGTAGAGCCTGTGCCGTCGCTCATTCCTGTGCGGCGGCCGATTGCGTTGGTACCACTGTCGTAACTGTACGTAATGTCCGCGGTGGTATCGCAGGCACCCGCTCCGCTGAAGGACTTACCTGTCAGGCGGTTGAGCAGGTCATAGCTCAAGGAAGTGGCGCAGTCACGCGCATCAGATTGGCTCACCAGGTTGCCAGCGGCGTCGTAAACATACGCCCAGGCGCCCATATCGGGGTCGCTCATGGCGGTCTTCCGCCCGGCATGGTCATAGGAAACGCTGATAGTCGCCGCATCCACACCACTGCCCTTGGTTACATTCACCAGCTGATCCAGCGCATTGTAGGCATAGGTAAGGTCTGGACCGGTGGGTTCATCCACACTGATCACCCGTCCCCAGGTGTCACTGATCGTGGCGGTCACCTGGTTCATGGGATCCGTCACGCTGGTGGTCAGGTCGTTGTAGGCGTAACTGGTGGTGTTGCCGTTGGGGGCTGCTGAAGAGGTGAGGCGTCCATAGGTATCGTACTGGTTCAGGGTATACGCCTGGCTAAAGGTCTGGCTGATGAAAGAAGGCGAGGCATTATACGTGCTTGTATAGGGAACGGTTACCTTCACCTGCCTGCCCAAGCTATCAAATTTCGTGTCGGTGACAGTATTCACCTGAGAGCCGTTCACCACGGCGCCGATGCCCTGCTTCTGGATCAACTGCCCTAACCCGCTGTAGAAGTACGCCAGGCGAATAGCCGCGCCGGATGAGTTTACTTTCTGGTTTAGGTTCACCTGGAAGGGAATGCGTGTGTCGTAATAAGTCAGTGCCAGGGTGGGGGAGGCATCGCTGTCTCCTGGAGCGATCACCTTAAGCGTGCGCCCAAAGGCATCATAGGTAGCAGTGGTGGTCACGTTGTTGGCATCCGTCACACTGGTGGGCACCCCCTTGGTGTAATCATAGGCGGTCTGGGTGGTCTGGTTGAGCGCGTTGATGCTGCTCAATGCATAAGTGGAATAATACGAATCGTAGGCAATGGTGGTGGTTCTGGCACCACTGCCGGGGGCGCTGCTGGCACCTGCGTAGCCGCTGTAGGTGGTGATACCCGTCTGGTTGCCATATGAATCGTAGGCGTAGGAACTCTGGGCGTATTGTCCGCTGTCATCCACCCAGGCTCGGGTGGCGGTCAGCTTGCCGCTGGACGGTGCGGTGTTGTAAGTGTTCTGGTTATCGTACAGGTACAGGGTTTCGGACAGTTTGCCGCTGGTGGTGGAGAAATCACAACCGGAAGCGCAATCGAGCAGCACCTCGCGTGCGGGCAGGGTAGTGAGTGCACCGGCGGCATTGGGGTAGAACTGGGTCAGTTTGGCGCGGTAATCCTCCCAGCCACTGCCGTTCCACGAAGACTCCACCACGCGGGTGAGGTTGCCGTACTGTGCGCCGCCCTGGTCGGCAGTGTTGTAGTCAAAGGAGGTGCGTGTGCCGCTAAAGGAGTAATCACGGTCGAACAGGCGCGAGGTTGCCGTGGCAGTGGTAGACCAGTTCACCTGCAGATCCACGTAGTTGGTGAGAGAAGTAAGGTTGGGAATGCTGTTTGAAAGGGTGTCGTACAACACGGAGGAAGTATAGGTGGTTTCAGTTTCGCTGTAGGGGATCCCTTCAGCGTATGAATCCAACAATACAGTGCCGTTGTAGACCTTGTTGGTAAAGCGCCAGGAGGTGGAGCCGTTGAGGCTGCTGGTGGAAGACTCGGCATAATTGGCGGGATTGTACTTCTCCCATACACGCAGTTGAAAGCCATCGTTGGCATCCACAAAGGCCATTAGCATATACCAGGTATCACGCTTGAAGGTGCCTGCGGCCATCAGCAAAGTATCGCTGCTGGAGCCACCGCTGGTGACGCGTGTCTTCAAGTCGTGTGAGGTTACGTTAGGAACAGCATACACGCCAAAGAAATCACCGCTGGCGTTTTCCACCCCAAGTTGAGTCTGGGTGAAGGCACCCGAGACTTGGAACTGGGTGTAGACAACATCCCCGTTGATCAGCGAATAACTGGCGCGGCTGGTCACGGTAGACCAGTCTGCGACTGTTGATGTGGATTTGAGCCATTGTTCCTGCGCCAGGTTGAAGCCAATCGTTTGCCGCGTGGAAGCGTGGCTGAAACTCCATTTGGCGGTATCCAGGGTAGAAAACTCGTCAGATACATCCAAGGTACTGGTTAGCGTGCGGTAGGGGCGGCCGTATAACTGGTCTCCCTGGTGGTACCAGGTGGTCGTCGCCAGCCCATCCGGGTTGGTTACCCGAACCTGTGCAAAACCGCGGTACTCCCGCAGAATAGGCGTGTACTTGGTTCCAGTTCGAGTCTGTGCTTCGGAATGGATGACATCATTGGCGACGCCGTCGTTGTAAGAATAAGTGTAGGTGCCGCTGGTGGAGGTGGCAGAATCCGTCACTGTTTTACCGGTCACCCGGTAAAAGAGCGGCATCATCATGAACTGTATTTTTTTGACGTAACAATTGTCGCACTCGATGATGAACTTAGTGGTGAGCGGATTCAGATTCACCGCCATTTCGCCGCCTACCTCGAACTCGGTGAGCGTGGTACCGATACCGGTAGCGCGCCCTTCAATATCGCGATTATTATTGGGATCAGTGAAGCCCCATTCCACGCTGGTGGTGGCGTAGATATTGCGCACCATTATGTATAGGCGATATTGAGCCCCTTGCTTGATAATGTTCTGCGGAAAAGCGCGCAGCCCCACCCCAACCGATGAAGTGCGTTTATCGATTTGCAACATATTGGCTTCGCATTTGGTAGTGCCGTAACCAGACATGGCATACCAGGAAGTACCGATGGTACTGGTACACTCGTCCACACCAAAAACGGTGTAAAGGGACCATAGGTCATCGTTTTCATCATCCAGGTAAGTCCAGCGTTCGTAGGCAAAGGTGACTGACCCTCCCTGACCATTGTCCACCTTGGTCAGGTGCATCTTATCCGTATAGGTAAACTGGGTGGCGGGCAAATTGGCTGAGCCATCGCCGCTGATCTCCTGTACACCTATCAGGGTGCTGGTACGCGCACCCTTCGTCCAGGTAAAATCGGGGTAGATCTGATTGGTGGTTCCCGCAGAATACGTAAAGTCGTACTGGCGGATGGTGTTCCAGGTGGTTCCGCTCGGGTTATGCTTGACCAGGATCTTATCAAGGCGTTGATACTGGAAAAACACCTTTGAATCGTTAGCTTCCCATGCGGTTTGATAATCGGAGCGTGTTTCGAGGACGAAATCAACATGGTAATGTCCATTGGGGTAAGTGATCGAGGTGGGATAAACCGCCACCTGGTTGAGGCAGGTGGTTGTACCCGTCTTCTTATGATTCACATAGGCATAATTGATCACATTGTTGAACTTGTCCGTTGCCGTGCTTAATGACCAGCGCCAGGTGAGGTCGAGATCGGTAGAATTGGTCACACAAGAGTTGGAGGCATTGGTCTTGGTCTGAAAGCCGAATACATAGGTGGTACCTGCTTGATCCTTGAGCGTCCAGGCATTGGTAGAGGAATCGAACTTAATCGACCAGTAGTTCATTTCTGTGGTGGCATAGGTGGTCACCGTTCCGGAGGTGCTGATCGGCAGCAGGGTATTGCTTACCCCTCCCAGGATCAACTGATAGGTGTCATCGCTGAGATCGGTATTGGTGCCGTGCATATTGCGTTCGATGTAACCGGTATCCAGCGACCAGCCTGCGCCAACCCAACTGGCTTCGGTGAAGGCGGTGGAGCTGTCGATGATCTGGCTGTTATAGTTTAGCGAAAGGGATGGAGCAAAGTTACCTGGGGCAGGGGGTAACCAGAAAGACATCTGGTAAGTGGCTGCACCGGTGTTACCGGAGACCTGTGCCTGGTCAATGGTGGGCAGACGCGAGGCTTGCCAGGTGTTGGCTTTGTAGTCGAACACGGTGAGGTGATTCACCTGGGCGGTGAGGGTGTGACTTGTCTTATTGACTGTGGTCGGTACAGGATACCAATCATTTGTTGACTCATTGTAGTAATAGATCGAAAGATCATCTTCTGAGCCGCCGTAAATATCATCCAGATCGTATTTCATGGTGAGTGTGAAATAATCGCTGAACTGATTGACGTTTTTCTTAGTTGTTTTTCCAACTGCAACGATTTCCACCGGCCTACCGCTCATCGAATACCCGGCAATACTGGAGGGGCTGGGATCCCGCACGTCCATATACAATGATTCCGCAAGCGCTTCAGTGGGGAAATCCAAGGTGACCTTGCTGTCCTTACTTACCAGATGGTTGTCTTTCCCGGCTACTGCTTCAAGGGTTGGTTTGGTTAAGATAATCGAATTGGCAGTGAGGGTGGTATCCGCTGAATTAATGCTTACATCAATTAAGAAGGAAGCTTCAGTAGTTGAATCCACGTTGAAACTGGTTTTCCCTGCTGCTGCGCTGACCGGTAAATTCATCGTTGAACGATCGTACGAGGTTGTGATCGCAGGAGAGATTTCATTTGTTTTTACGTCATTGGGGAATTGGACGACCGCTTTCAGATCGGACTTTCCACTAACATTTCCCCAGCCATTGACTGTCCATTCAATAGAGATGGGGACGCCTGGGATGATCAATTGTGGATTGGCTTTAAGACTGATCGTGGTCTTCTCATTTTGATCAGCAGCCTGGTTTGCCAATACTGATGAAAGAAGCGGTACGGGTTCACTATTTTGGAATGCATCGGGGATTTGATTGGAAAGAATAATATTGCTGGGGTTATATTGATTGGGTATTGCACCGAAGAGACCTTGTAATGACAAACAAATAACTAAGACCGTATTTACCATGTTTTTCATATAACCCTCCCATGTCACAATGAAAAATAATCCCACTTATTATTTTATACCAACACTCGGGCTGCAAATCAGGCTCAACAATTACCTTTAAACTAATAAAAATTCGGCATCTATCTTTATTGAAACATGATAATAGGTTTTGGTTAATATCATTTCCATGCCTAGTTTATTGATTTCATAAGCACTTTATTTTTGAAGCCTGTTTTGAAGCCTAGATTTTTATATAATTAGGGTGTCTTAATGTAGTCAAAAAAACAACCAATTTGGGAGGGAAATCATCATGACCAGAAATAAAGGGTTGGAATTTGGCATTAATTCTCTTGTTATCATTTGTCTAATTTTCTCATTATTCACCCCATCGATAGCATACGCTTCTCCTTCTCAAATAGCTCTTCCAGATTCATTTCTCGAAAACACAACGGATTCAGAAGATCCGGTTTCCTCAAGTATTGAAACCCCCACAAATAACGAAATCCCCCTGTCTTCACAAAGTCTTAATACTGCCCAAAGCGACTTGCCACCTGAACCAAAAATAGAGAACATTGGTTTCAAAGTATTACCTGCAACCAACCTTATTACAGTCAACCAACCTTTTATAGTTTATGTTGAAATTCAAAATAACACTCAGGGTAATATAGGGAAGATCCAATTTTCTGATGTAATCTCGTCTGGATTCGAATTTGTGAAGTCTGCTGATGATGTTGTTTCGTACAATATAAAAAAGCAGGAAATAAACTACTCAGTTGAAAAGTTAACCCCTGACGAAATAATTACCTTTTCATATCAATTGAAATTAACAAGTAAATTGGGTGGTGACATCCTCATTCACTCAGCTTCCCTAACTCGAAGTGGAGTAAGCAAGAGTATTCAAGCGACCTGGACAGCGACTACCAATACGACCGCTTTCAATCAAGGATCAAAAATCGCAATAGCACAAACAGAGAGTGGATGGTATGACCTTGGGACAGTAAGCTTATTCACTAATACAGGTGATATATCAACTAATTCGATACTTGCATCTACCACCATTACCGGAAAGAAAGATGGACCCACAAAGCAATATAAATTTGAAGTTTTTCAAACGCAGGTGGTTTCCCGGAATTCTAACGGGACTCCGAATAATCAAAAAACGGTGTTGTCCAGTAAGCAAAACACATCTTTCAAAGACGAAGCCTTTATTAAATTTAAATTTGACGGAGTAGTTAATCTGTCAAAAATACCTGCAGGTTTTGAACCTTATGTGGCTGTTTATGATGAAAGCGCGAAGATATGGGTGAAAGTTCCAATTGTTGATGCCAATTATAGTGAAAATACCGTTACTGTCGGTGCCAAGCACTTCTCAGTATGGGGGATTGGTTTGGGTACTTCGCTTCCTCAAAACGGTGCGGGTGCACTCCTTTTCGACCAACCCTATACGGCTCTCTTTTCAGGTGCAAGTCATTATGAGATCCCTATCTGGACACCTGCTGGCAGGAATGGACTTGCTCCCCAGATTTCACTCAGTTATTCCAGTAAAACAGCAGATGGAATTTTGGGCGATGTACAAGCGCCCTGGGTGGGAATGGGATGGAATATTGACGATATCGAGATTGTCCGGAAAATTACTACTGATGCAAATGGTTATGGATATTCAAACTCCTTTGCATTAACCTTGAATGGAAAGCTGTATAAACTCATTCGAGATACGCAAAACCTTAGTCGATATTATGTTGTCGAAGATGGCTTCATGTACATTGAACGGCATAATTTCATGCTTGGGAACGAACAGGGTGTGGACAATACCACCGGGGAGTGGTGGGAGGTTGTTACTACAGATGGGACGAGATACAGGTTAGGTTGGAATTCTGATTCAGAACAACTAGCGCTAATGTACGGGTATTCTTGTACGGTAGGTGGAGAGGATTGTATTACCCCGAATGGTGCATATGCATCTCTTGGTTATGCAGGATTAGGAACGAATCTGGTTGCCAAGCGCTGGCGTGTGGACCGCATAACCGACTCTCACGGAAATTACATCGATTATGAATACGAAGAGTTCCAACCAGGAACGCAAACACAGATCGCCGCATTTGATCGTGAAAGTTATTTAAAATCCATTTCCTATACCGGTTATCAAGATCCTCAAGGACAAACGCAAAATGATTTGAATCCGGGGTACCAAATTCATTTCACTTTGGCAAATCGCTCATCCGTTGGCGATCTTCCAAGTTCGTATTATGTTTGGGATCATTTTGATAACAAATACCTTGATTCGATCGAGGTTTGTCTTCAAGCCTGCAACTCGCCTTATGCCGAAGTGTTGCGCACTTATGATCTCCAGTATTCACTCACTCCAGCGCCGAATTCAAGCGGCACGCTATTATTGAGAAGCATTGTAATAACTGGTGGGGGATTTGAGGAAAATGGTATATCCATCCCTTATGTTCAAGAACCCAAAATCAATTTCGATTATACAAATCTGGCTAACCGTGCGATTACAACGGGCATGGATGCTTTCAGCTATCCACGTTTACTAAGTGTTTCAAATGGTTATGGGGGAAAATTAACCTATACCTATGAAACAGACGGTCGTGGAACTGACTCCTGGTACAACTATCGCGTCAAGAAAGCGGAGGTTGAAGATGGAATTGGCATGGCGCTTGTCAAAGGCTACAGCTATTTAACCCCCGTTTATACGGGAATAGGCTCAAATTCTTTATTAGGAGAGCTTGTTGGATATACCAAAACAACCGAAACGAGTCAAAATTTTAACCAGAATTACGCTGCGTTGATTAATGTGGCTCATCAATACGGTATCACCGGACTTGATATTGGCAAAGAGTTAACTACAGAGTGGTCAAACAGCGCCAATACCGTGCTGCAGAAAAAAGTCTATACCTACGTTACAGACAACAGTGAAGCACCATCCACCAATTGGAACTACCGATATCTGTCTGATGAGATCAGCTATATATTGGAAGGAAGCACTTTACGTCAAACTACCCGGAATAAATACTACCGTGATCCTAGCACAGGAAATCTACTTTACCAGGAAGAGTATTTGAATTCCAATCTATATCGGAAAACTTATTTTGAATATTCATCGAATACGGATAAGGCTGTTTACATACTTGACCGCATGACTCGTAAAGTAACAACTGACGCGAACAATGTAACTTTCCAAGAAACACGGTATCGCTACGATGGTAATAACTATGGGCAGATTACTCCACCGACAAGAGGGGATCTTACGCTAGCTCAAAGTCTGACGGGAACTGGTTCGCAAACTGTAGATAAGACATTTTTGTATGATGTTTATGGAAATGTGATTGAATCACGTCAATATAAAAATTTTGGGACTATAAACCAAAATCCGAATGGCGATTATCTGGACAACCAAATAAGTTACGATTCACTCTTCTATGCATATGCGGTTGAAACTACTAACGCTTTGGGCGAAACCACCTCGACTGATATTCTTTACACGTTGGGGGTTCCATTTGAAGTAACTGACGCGAATGGTTGGGTGTCCCAATCTCGTTATGATGGTTTAGGTAGAATATTATCCTCAACTCCTCCAGGTCTTAATCAACCTGGAGTCATCTATTCCTATCCTATAGTCAATGGGAATGGGTTGATTTCCTCGCCTTATTCCGTGGGAATGCAGATTCTCGATATGTCACATAATGTCTATCGTTCAATTTGGGGGATTTATGACGGGCTTGGGCGAATGATTCAAAACCAGGTTTTTGATTCAGATACACAACAATTATTGCTCTCTTCCACTCAATTCAATGAATCTGGCAGTGTAAAAAGAAGTTCGCTGCCATATTATGTTTCCGCAATCGGAGGTGCATATCAGAATCCCCTCTGGGGATCACTTTCATACACATCCTATGCATATGATCCCCTGGGCAGGGTCACGAATACCACTGCTCCGGGTGGGATTACTACCACCACCACTTATACTGGTTTGGCAACGACAACAACTGATCCCAATGGTCATTTGACAAAAAATGTATTCGATGAACTTGGACGGTTACGCCAGGTGCAGGAATATAGCGGGTCCTCAATTTATGCAACGACGCTGTATTCATATGATGTTGGAAATCATATAGTTGAAGTCGAAGATGCAAATACGAATACCACCAGCCTTCAGTACAATTGGCTAGGGCAGAAGGTTTCGATGGATGACATGGATATGGGCGATTGGACATATTCCTATGATGCCATTGGCAACCTGGTTTCACAAACCGATGCAAGAGGTCAAACCCTGACGCTTTCTTATGATGAACTAAACCGCCTGCTCCAAAAGGTGGATGAGACTACCTCCACAGTCCTATTAACAAACGTCTATGGTTCGGAAATCGGATCCATCGGCAAGCGTATTTCGATGACCGATATGAGTGGAACAACCGCCTGGCAATACGCAGATTTTGGTAGAACCGTATCTGAAACACGCGATATGAGTGGTTCGGAGAAGACTTTCATTTACAAATCCGATTGGTTAGGTCGGGTACTCGAGGTAACCAACCCGGAGAATGAATATATCACCTATACCTATGATGCACTGGGTAGAGAATCCTCATTATCCACCACTCAACTCCCCTCTACGCCCTTTGTTGAACTTGGTTACAATGCGCTTTCACAGATTACCTCAGTCGATCTGGCGAATGGTATCACACTCACGAACACCTATAATTCGAGCTTGCGTTTAGCGAATCGGCAGGCATCTGATGGAATTAATCCCGATCTGATTGATTTCACTTATTCATATGACAATGCAGGTAACATTACGGGAATCACCGATGACGTTTTAAATGAATCCCATTCCTATGCGTATGATTCTCTCAATCGTTTGACGAGTGCACAGATCACTTCAGGTGCAGAATTCATTATTGATCACAATTACGAATACGACAAAACGGGAAATATCCTCAATGTTTATTCTGGTTCACAGGCAAATCTAGGGAGCATCAATAATTCTGTTGCGCAACTTGAGACTTCACCATCCGGTGTTTCATTGGTCAGGTACCAAAAACCCTTGTTAATGATGCAGGAATTAGAAACAGATACCCCGACTCCAACACTGACGCCAACGGAAACGGAAACACCCACAATTACAAGTACTCCTACTTTAACAGAAATTCCGACGCCTACCTCGAGCCCCACGCTTACAGCCACACCGGTCTTGACAAATACACCGATTGTGACAGCAACTCCTAATCCCTACTCTTTGCATGGACTTCGTGGGGAATACTATAACAATCTTACATTTAGCGGGCAGCCGATCCTTAGGACGGATTCTGTAATTGACTTTGCATGGCCATATATAACTCCGATGCCAGGGATTAGTAGTACAACCGAATATTCAATTAGGTGGACTGGTCAAATTACTCCTGCATTCACTGAGACTTTCACATTTTTTTCGATGACCCAAGGCAGTATTCGCCTTTGGGTAAATGGTCAAAAGATTATCGATAATTGGACTTCACATACATACATAGAAAATAGTGGAACGATTTCGCTTGTTGAAGGACAAAATTATACGCTAACTCTTGAGTTTAAAACTGGAAGTGGTTTTGGATATTGCTCCCTATTGTGGTCCAGTCCAAGCCTGGCAAAAGAAGTTGTTCCATCAGCCAGGTTGACTTCGTTATTTGTACCAACCTTTACCCCCACCAGTACCCAAACGACGACTCCGGTTCCAACCGCTGCATTGACCACCGGATTGATGGGATACTGGACGCTTGATTCTATTGCCAGCAATACTGTCAGTGATTCATCCGGAAGGGGACACCCGGGGACTGTAAGCGCACAGGTATTTCTTGATCCTAACGGTCACACTTCAAATGCACTTCGTTTTGATGGCGTTTTCGGGAAGATCACCATTGCTGACCATGTTGATTTCTCCCCATCTGGAAGTTTATCCATTAGTGCATGGATCAATCCTCAGGAGATTGCAGCCAACCGCCAAACCAGGATCATCGATAAGAACAATGCTTATTCGCTGGTATTTACTACCAATGGACAGATACAGTTCCGTGTGGAGGGATTAACCCCCGCCTTTGTTACCGGCCCAACACTCCCGCTGGATCAATGGTCTCATGTGGTAGGTGTGTACCAACAAAATAACAACCAATTGCGGTTATATGTAAACAAAAACCTGGTTTCCTCAGTATCCGTAACAGGGACGAAAACAACGAATTCAAGTGGTTTGTATTTTGGTTCTTCCTTGTATACCGAACGATATAAAGGTCGCCTTGATGAAGTTCGTTTTTATAACCGTATGCTAACGGATGAAGAGATTGGGTTATTGTTCGGAAATGATACGATCACACCAACACCAACCTTAACGAATTCTCCAACGGTGGCATCTACACCAACGGATTCAAATGTCGCATTGTATAAACCCGTGACCGGAAGCGTCTCACTTTCCAATGCCGAATACATCAATGATGGAATTAAAACCGGCACCCCCTACACGGGTGTGAGTACCGGCCTGCAATATATACAGATTGATCTGGGGTCAACTTACTATATTAACCAAATAAAGCTCTGGCATTATTTTACGGAAGGTCGAAAGTATCGCGATGTTATCGTGATGCTTTGCCCTGAAACCACCTGCACAATGAAGACCATTGCGTTTAATAATGATACAAACAACTCTGCTGGTTTTGGAACGGGTTCAGATGCGGAGTATTTAGAGACAACTGCAGGAAAGTCGATAGCAGTGAATTCTGTACCAGCGAGGTATGTCCGGTTTTATTCAAATGGCAGTGATATTAATGCAAATAATACCTATGTTGAAGCAGAGGTATGGAATGCCGCAAATCCTTCGGTGACTTCAACACCAACAGCTACACCTACGATCACACCAACGCCAGTCCTTTTAGGCAATTATCCATGGGGAACCGGTTTGGATGGTGACCTAACCATCAATACCGGGGCAACTTATAATATCAGCACCCAGAATAATGGGTCTCGGTCGTGTGCTGATGGGGGGGATGGGGTTTCATATTCTGTAATTACGCTTACCGATACCTATGCTGATTTATCAATCACACCGGCAAGTGGTTGTCTTGTACAAAATGATGAGATCATCCTTTACAATGCGCGCGGAAGCACAACCTCGACCATTAATGTCGGGAATTTTGAATTTGTGCGAATCGGAAGGGTTGAGGGAAGCCGTGTGTATTTCCTGACCACCAAGTTGTTGTACTACGGTGAATCGGAAAATCTGGATAACAACATTGGGACAGGGAGTGGTCAGCAGAGAGTAGTTCTGCAACGAGTCCCGAATTATGATGATGTAACGATTAATGGCACTCTAACTGTCGCTAATTGGAACGGGAATCGCAACGGACTACTTTTATTCAAAGCGAATGGTGTTTTTTCAGGAACTGGGACCATTTCCGCAAACTCAGCGGGATACCTGCAGGGTAATTCCGGAATGGGAGGTGGCGGCTGCCAGGGAGATAGTTACGGCGGCCCGGGAACCTGCACCAATACCACCAATTATGGAGGCGGTTCCGGTGGTGTTTATGCCCGCGGAAGTGGAAGCGGCGCAGGGTATCTAAATGCCGGAACTGGTGGTAATTCCTCCCAAATTTATGGGGATCTCAAACTATCGAGATTATTCATGGGCTCCGGAGGAGGTGGGGGAGCTGGAGAGCAATATTCATCGAACCCACCTGCCTGGCATGTAGGTGGAAGCGCAGGACCCGGTGGCGGCATCATCTATGTTCTAGGAAATCAAATCGCATGGAATGGCACGATTACTGCGAATGGTGGAGCAGGATATAGTGGAGACTCTGGGTCATGGGGCGGAGGTGGTTCGGGCGGCACGATCCTGATCCATGCCAATTTAATGAGTGGTAATGGCAACATGTCTGTGACAGGCGGTGGAGGTTCAAAACCCGGGTCGGTTGGACGCACAGCCATTTATTTTGAAGAATCATTCACCAGTTCATTGGTTCCGAATTACCTGAGAGATTTGGATACCCAGAAAGAGGATGCCGTTTTCGCCTCGGATTTTGAAACCGGTAATTTGGATGAATGGGATTATTCTACAGTAGATAATGGGGACCTATCAACGTCAGCCAATGCTGCCTTCTCAAGTGAGATTGGGCTGCAGGCTACAGTAGATGACCAGGTAGACATTTATGTTCAGGATGACTCTTTGGAGAATGAACGTCAGTTCAGGAACCGGTTTTATTTCAATCCGGAATACATGACCATGACAGAAGGAGATATTCTTGATATCAATCGGGGAATCTCGGGCAGTGATCTGAATTTTGTACTCCAGCTTTCAAAAACAGATGAAGAATACTTCATTCGAACAGGGGCGAGGACAAATACCAATTCATGGGAGTATTCCTCCTGGTTTGAAATCAATAATGGATGGAATGGAATAGAGACTGAATATATGTCTTCCGGCTCCTACGGAAGGATGAATTTGTGGATTAATGGGGAGATCACAGAGGCATTAAGCCTGATTAATAACTCGGGATTAATCCTCGATTCCATTCAATTGGGAGTGATGGGTATTGATGTTGGCACAATAGGAACCCTTTTCTTTGATAATTACGAGTCGAGACGCTTTAGCGAGATCGGTGTTTTGCCGGTAGTTGGAATCCCAAACATGGATTTTCGCTGGGGCACGGGGGCGGATGGAGATATCACTATTCCGACTGGTGTGACCAGAAATATATCTACAACGAATATTGCTTCTGGCAGGATTTGTCCAGATGGTGGTGATAGTATCTCATATACTGTGACGGAATTAACGAATATATTTGCAAAAGTGGACCGATCAGTCAATGCTAATTGCTTGATATCTGGAGATGAGATCTTTTTATTCAATGCTCGAGGTAGCACCTTATCCACATTAAATGTTGGGAAATATGAATTTTTAAGAGTTGAAAGTATTGACGATAACAAGATTTATTTTTCAAACTTAAAAATGAATTCCTATGGTGAATCCGAAAATATGGATAACAACATTGGGATAGGTACCGGACAGCAGCGAGTGATCCTTCAAAGAGTTCCAAATTACGAGAATGCAACGATAAATGGTACTCTTACAGTATCCAGTTGGAATGGGAATCAAAATGGTATTGTTCTCTTTAGGGTTAGTGGGCAATTATCAGGTAATGGAACAATATCAGCAAATTCAGCGGGGTACCTTCAGGGAAATTCTGGGGTTGGAGGCGGCGGTTACCAGGGTGATAGTTATGGTGGTCCAGGAACTTGCACCAATACCACCAACTACGGAGGAGGATCAGGAGGTACCTATGCTCGAGGGAGTGGAAGTGGTGCTGGATATTCAACTGCAGGAACGAGCGGGAATACAACACAGGTTTATGGGGATCTCAGATTATTAAAGTTGTACATGGGTTCGGGGGGAGGTGGTGGGGCTGGAGAACAATATTCAACCAATCCACCTGAATGGCATTATGGTGGGAGTGCAGGGTCTGGAGGTGGCATAATCTTCGTCCTTGGAAATCAAATTACGTGGAATGGTCTGTTCTCAGCAAATGGCGGTATAGGATATATCGGAGACTCAGGGTCCTGGGGTGGTGGTGGCTCTGGTGGAACAATTTTGATTCATGCAAACACAATGACTGGCAATGGCAATTTGTCTGTAGCAGGAGGAGGAGGTTCCAAACCAGGATCAATCGGGCGTTCAGCCATTTATTTTGATGAAACCTATTCGAGTTCAATCGTTCCTAATTTCCTGCGAAAGACCACTCTGAATCTCTCAGATGAACTCTTCGCTTCTACATTCGATGACGCAACCCTTAAAGATTGGAGCAGTACCCAGAGTGACCAGGGTGACCTGACCGTCTCAGCAGTTGGCAGCTACTCCGGTGAAAATGGGGTAACCATCCAGGTGAATGACAACAATGACAATTATTTGAAAGATGAATCCCCCTATGGAGAAACCGAGTATCATGCCCGTTTCTACTTCAACCGGGGTACGTTGCGGATGGGAGTGGGAGATATACTCGATGTCTTCACCGGTTTTGATGACTCAAACTCAGTCTTCACGGTGCAGGTGCAAAAGGACCTGACCAATTTCCAGATGCGTATCGGCGCTCGCAACGACCTGGGAACCTGGACGTACAACCCCACATGGACCACGATCAGCAACGATTGGAATAGCATCGAAGTGGAGTATTTACGTGGGACGAATTCCGGCGAGATGAGATTATGGGTGAATGGCGTACTGGCACAGACACTAACAGTGTTGGATACAGATACCATCGCCATCGACTCCGTGCAGCTTGGGGTGATGGGGGTGGATAGTGGCACGAGAGGAACTCTCTACCTGGATGACTTCACCTCTACGCGCTTTTCAACCATCGGCATGCTGCCGGATCCGGGAGTGCACGAAAACCTGCCTATTGTTCATACCTACACCAGCCAGCCGGATGGGACTGCAGGAGTGGATACCTTTATTAACTCCAGTGGATCGACCAGTAATTATGGCACAATTGATTATATGTGGGTTGGGTATAGCAGTGATACGAATGGAAAATACCGCTCGTTGATCAAATTCAATTTAGCTTCGATCCCGGCCAATGCCACCATCACTTCTGCCACCCTCATCCTCAGGCTGAACTACCAGGGGGGAACCACCGCTAATACGATGAGCGTGTACCCGTTATTGAAAAACTGGACCGAAACCGGGGTTACCTGGAACCGCTACGATGGCACCAACAACTGGCAGACTGCCGGGGCTGGCGGCGCCACCGACAGGGACACAACCAGCATGGGTTCCCGCAGCTTTGTTTCCAGTGAGCCAGTAGGATTCAAAGTGATCCCTCTGGATGTATCTACGATGCAGAATTACGTGAATGGCACCCGTGCCAATTACGGCTGGCTCTTGAAAATGGATACTGAATCGGGATTCCTGTATGAATTCACCACCTCTGATCGCTATATCGCTGCCAACCGTCCGCAGCTGGTGGTGGAATACACCCTGCCGGAGGAAGAACCAGATTGGGTGAACAAGGCATATACTTATGAGGATGCTGACCATATCCACGCAGTCACCAGCCTGGTAGTAACCGATGAGAACGACAACCAGACCACCAACACCTATCGCTATGATGCTAATGGAAATATGACCTGCCGCATTGAGGGAGGCGAGACCTTCCTGCAAGTATACAATGCCGAGAACCACATGAGCGGCGTGTTGCTGGTGACGGGGGATTGCGATACCCTGGGCGATACCCTCAAAGCCTGGGAGTTCACCTATGATGGGGATGGGGTCAAGGTCAAGCAGGAGTATACTGACACCAACGGCACCTTAACCACCTATTATTACATGGGCGGTTCGTACGAAGTGCAAACAGATGGTACCACTGAAACTGAAAGGCAGTATTATGCCATTGCCGGAGTCACAGCCGGCATGCGCGAGGGCAGTACCTTCTACTACTTCCTGACTGACCATTTGGGGAGTATTGTCGGAGTGACTGACACCACCGGCACACTGATCTCCGAGACACGATACCTGCCATTCGGTGAGATCCGCACGGATGTGGGAACTGTGTCTCAGACGGATTATGGATACACATTCCAGAGGAACGTGTCAGATATGGGATTGATGGACTACAAGGCGAGGTACTACAGCAACCTGCTTGGGCGGTTTGTTCAGCCGGACAGTATCATTCCGGGTGCAGGGAGTCCGCAAGCATGGAATAGATTTTCCTATTCAAATAACAACCCAATAAATTTTAATGATCCTAGTGGGCATTATGCTTGTAAGGACTTTGATGAAAATGGCAAATGTGTTCTAGATGATGATTGGGTAAAAATTTCGATTTACAACTCATCTAATACTAAAAAAATCACACAAATCCTAACAAATTCATTTTCACTTCAGGCTATTAAAATTATCGACTCTGAAGAATCCTATTCTGACTTTAGCGGAAGTGGTGATCCGAATACATTGATTCGTCCAGAATGGGATAATCAAAAACCGAAAAATTCACAAAATAGCCCCGATGCAGCTTTAAGCGCAATTTATGACACAACTGAAAGTGGCGCAAATGCAAGTTATGTGCTTTTTCCCAATGGAAATCAAGTAGTAACTTCATATGTTCAATCATTTCGATCAAATAGATTGGCATTCGTTCCATCTCCGAAATTGATAGATGTAACTATTACAAATAATTCCCAATCGTTGATTAACTACAAACTGACAATTAATGCAGAAAATATAGCATTATCTTCCATAGTAACTGCATCACCAGGTGAATCAGTCAGTTTTAATATTCAGCCAATAAATATTCCAATAAATGGATTAAATATCAGCGTTTCTGCATCAAGCTCTTGTATGAGTCCATGTATAACACGAAAGGATCCAATTTTATTCAGAGGATGGATACAATTTTTTATACCGTAATAAAAGAAAGGATTAGATGATAATGAGTAAATATTGTTTTTGGATGATAATTCTAGTATGCTTGCTAGTAGCTTGTTCTACAAATATAGACAACAATCCAATGCAAACACCTTCGGATTACACAAATCAGCAAATTAAGTTGCGTATTTTTGATTACAATAATTCCTACAAAACTTCAGATGCAATTTCTGCAGAAATTTGGAATTATTCGGGTAAATTAATTACATTTCCAAACAATTACAATATTCACATTTTTGAAAGAACCAAAACTGACTGGGAAGAAATATCTGAAAAACCAGTAACAAGATTACCACCAGGAGATTTTACTTTCAATCCCAATGATGGAAGTTCCAATATAGTAATGATCGACATATTTCCTGATTTTCAGGATTTAGATCGTAAGTATGAATTGCGTATTTATGTAACTGGGAAAATGAGTGAAAATAATAAGAGTATCGACGTTACTGCCTATACGGACATCACTTTAAAACCATAGTCCTTAGGGCAGGTTAAAAACCCACCAAATAATCAATGAATTATTACCTCAAGGCGAATTATTTTGAATATAAATCTAAGGAGGCGAGACCTTCCTGCAAGCATACAATGCCGAGAATCGTATGAGCGGCGTGTTGCTGGTGACTGGTAACTGCGATACCCTGGGCGATACCCTCAAAGCCTGGGAGTTCACCTATGATGGGGATGGGGTCAAGGTCAAGCAGGAGTATACTGACACCAACGGCACCTTAACAACCTATTATTATGCCGGTGGCTCATACGAATCGCAGACAGACGGCAGCACAGAGACCGTGAGGCAGTATTACGCCATTGCCGGGGTTACCGCCGGCATGCGAGAGGAGAGCACTTTCTACTACTTCCTCACTGATCACCTTGGCAGTGTGGTTGGGGTTACTGACCCAACCGGAACACTCGTCTCTGAGACACGCTACTTGCCATTTGGTGAGGTCCGAACAGACGTGGGAACAATCAGCCAGACGGATTACGGGTATACCTTCCAGCGCAACGGCAGTTAAATTAAGTTGCTTGATAATTGAGACCAAATAAAAAGGGTAGAAGTAACATGATGGTAATGGCACTAGTTTCTTAATGCCCCCCCGACCTGATACCATTTTTCCCAAATACCATCTACAGACGAATTCGATACAGGTGTATGTCTGATCAAAGTATTAACAAATATACTATGGCTCCAGTACGATAGTTCATGTCTATTGAGGGGAGTCGATTCGAACCCTTGCAATGAGGTTTTGAGTCTAAATTCTAGATCTGTAAACATAATACAAGCTAGTAGAGGTCGGTTAAATCCTAAAAAAAATCTCGTAAAATTGTTGCCTAAGGCTGTTTTTTGTAATTGAGTATGATAACAAAGTAAATATTCATTCAATTTGTTATCAGGTATATCTAATATTTACAATATATCCATTTGGATAGGTTTTCAAGTCAAAAACCTATCGATATTGGTATATTGTGATGAAATCGCTGAAATGATATTCTTGACTTATCTCAAGAAGGGAACCGTTTGTAATCAATAAAATATTTCTCTTCTCAATTAAATAGTCCAAGGATTCAACGCATGTTTAAACCAAAAACGACCATTAATGGTCGTCTGGAAAATAGTAGCGGGGCTCAGATTCGAACTGAGGACCTCCGGGTTATGAGAGATTTTCC
>CAYRXB010000007.1:49468-133215 GCA_964428125.1 uncultured Anaerolinea sp. | reverse complement strand
CAAAGAGGTCGCGGGCGCGCACGGTGCGGTAAATACGGAAAGGAATGCCCTGGGCTTCAGCCTGTTCGAAGGTGCCCTTGAAGCCCTTGCAGCGCGGATCAAGCAAATCGGGGAAGCGCAAAGACCACTCGCGGTCTTCGGCAACGGCGGTCATGAAGGCATCGGTGATGCCGACGGAGATGTTGAAATTGGTGATCTGGTTCTCGTTGGTCTTGCAGGTGATGAACTCCTCGATATCCGGGTGATCGATGCGCAGGACAGCCATGTTGGCGCCGCGGCGCGTGCCGCCCTGGGCGACCTCACCGAAGGCGTTGTCGTAGACGTGCAGGAAGCCGACAGGTCCGGTGGCTTCGCCGGCGGAGGTTTTGACGATGCTGCCCTTGGGGCGCAGGCGCGAAAAGGAAAAGCCGTTGCCGCCGCCGGTTTGCTGGATGAGGGCAGCGTCGCGCAGGGTCTGGAAGATGCCGGAGGAATCGCGCCCCATGTCGTCATCAATGGGGAGAACGAAGCAGGCAGCGAGCTGCCCGAGCGGGGTGCCGGCGCCGGTGAAAGTGGGGGAGTTGGGGAAGAAAGCTTTGGAGGTGAGGAGTGCATAGTATTTACGCGCCAGGACGGTGACGTCGGTCGCCCATTTATCTTCCACCTGGGCGATGTGGTACGCCACACGCCAGAACATCTCTTCCACGGTCTCGGCGGGCTTGCCATCAGTGCCGCGGCGGACGTAGCGCTTGATGAGCACCTGGCGGGCGTTATCCGTCAGGTCAATCTTGGGGAGGTCTTTGGGCATACCGGAAAGATCCAATAGGGATCGTTGCGATGTGTGGGCGTATGTATCCATCGATGTGTGTACTCCTAACTCTCTAATAGTCTGTCGATCTCTTTACGGATGGAAACCAGGTCACTTAACTGCAGGTAAACGATCGCATAGCGGATGTAGGCGATATGGTCGAGCTGCTTGAGCCCTTCGATGACCATGTCACCGACGATGCGGGAAGAGACCTCCTCGCGGCCGAGCTGCTGCAGGCGCGTTTCGATCTCGCTGACAAGGTGGTCAATCTCAGCGGCGGAAACCGGCCGCTTGGTGCAGGAGAGGCGGATGCCCTGGAGGAGTTTGTCACGGTCGAATTCCTCGCGGGCGCCGGACTTCTTGATGATGAGGGGGGTAGCGAGGATGGGGCGCTCGTAAGTGGAGAAACGCTGCCCGCATTTTTCACATTCGCGCCGGCGCCGAACACCGCCGCGGTTGTCGTGGGTGGTATCGAGCACCCTGGAACTCTCATCCTGGCAGTACGGACAACGCAATTAACCCTCCTGAGTTGTTACGTGTGAACTGTGCAATTCTTCCGGCATTTTTGAAAAACGACCCCCCATATATGGGGGATAGAGACAGTGGTAACCGTATATCTATGCCCAATATTCTAGCACAAAATTTCCCCCGCTTCAATAAACCACCAAAATAATTAATCTTAAAGATTGAAGGGTTAATGGGTTTTGCCAACTGGAAAAGGGGCTGGCTTCAAGGGGTGGTAAATGGAAAAATTACAGTAATTTTCAATGGGGCGGAGTTAATTCGGGTTATTCCATCAAATTCCCGATGAATAACCTAAGAAAAAATAATACGATTAGAAATCTTAAATATCACAATTAGCGAAACCAGCGAAAAAAAAGAGCATTTGCAATTGCACAGAAATTTTAAGGTGAAGAAATTGGAAAAGTTGAAACGAGCAGGGTGGACAGGAGGAAGGTTTTTCAAGGGGGAAATAAAGGAGCTGGCTTTTTGCAAGTCTCTTTGCAAAAAGCCAGCCCGAGAGGATTAATTTGTGTGTGATTACATGATAACCGCAATAATGATCAATTGACCTCTTCAATCACTTAACAACTTGTGAAGCGATTTCGCATGGGAAAAACTGGCGGGGACCAGCCGCCAGTATGCATGCGAAAAAGAACCTGCCATGGAGCAGCAAGCCCCTGGAGCTTAAGGAGGAAGATACTCATTGCGAAGCATTACTTTTTATTGCTCGCTGCGGCCATCCAGATACGTGCGCAGGAAGGTCGGGATATTCAAGCGGCTGGTATCAATGGTGGCTGGTTCAAAGGTAATGCCTGGCTCCCTGGAAGCTCCAATGGAGGCAGTGGGTTGGAATGTGGACTGCTGTGACACACCCGCAGATTCAACCTTGGTGGTGGGGGCGGTGACTACCCGCTGGACGCCAGGGCGATCAAAACCGGTAGCGATGACCGTGATGCGGAGTTCTTCACCAAGGTCTTCGTCGATGACTGCACCGAAGATCATGTTGACATCCGGGTGAGCGGTTTCCTTGATGATGGCAGCTGCCTGGTTGACTTCATAAAGGGTCAGGCTGGGACCACCAGTGATGTTGAAGAGGATACCGCGGGCACCGTTGATGGTGACGTCCAGCAGCTGGTTGGAGATGGCTTGTTCGGCAGCCTTCTTGGCGCGGTCTTCACCGCTGGCGCGGCCGACTGCCATCAATGCAGCGCCGCCTTCAGACATGACGGCTTTCACATCGGCAAAGTCGAGGTTGACAAGACCGGGGACGGTGATGACCTCGGAGATGCCCTGCATGCCCTGGCGCAGCACATCATCTGCGGCTTTGAAGGAATCCTGCAGGGTTGCCCGCTTGTCAGAGATCTGCAGCAAGCGGTCGTTGGGGATGACGATCAACGTATCGGTGTGCTCCTTGAGGCGGGCGATGCCCTGTTCGGCTGCCTGGAGGCGTTTTTGCCCTTCGAAGGAGAAGGGGCGGGTGACGACGCCGATGGTCAGCGCGCCAACTTCGCGGGCAATCTGCGCCACGATGGGGGCTGCGCCGGTGCCGGTACCTCCACCCATGCCGGCGGTGACGAATACCATGTCGCTGCCTTTAAGGGCTTCGTACAACTCTTCAGAGGATTCCTCAGCGGATTTGCGTCCGATCTCAGGATTGCCGCCAGCGCCGAGACCCTTGGTGGTCTGGTCGCCGATGCGCACCTTGATGGCGGATTTCGCGTTGAGGAGCGCCTGGGCGTCAGTGTTGACCGTGATGAACTCGATGCCCTGAACGCCTTCGTCGATCATGCGGTTGACCGCATTGCAGCCGCCGCCGCCAACGCCGATCACCTTGATGCGGGCGAAGGACTCGGGCAGCTGGTTGCTTTCTGGTTCCGCAGGGCGGTTCCGAAAAGCACTTTGGTTCTGGTTGTTTCTGTTGGTCTCCATTGTATTTTCCTCCATAATGTGGTCGATTTATCCAGGAACCTTTCCTGGGTATTTACGGTAACATTCTCCTGCCGAAATCCTTCAAGAAGGATTTCACTTCGTTCCACTTGGGGGTACGCACCCCCGGGAAAGCCGAACGGGATTTGGATTGGGTTGCCGAGGTGGCATTCACCAATTCTGCCCATTTCAACAGCCCGACGCTGGTGGAAAACGCGGGGCTCTGCAACTGGTCGACGAGACCAAGAAGATTTTCGGGTTTTGCAACGCGGACAGGCATATTCAGCACATGACTTGCCAGCGGGCGGATGCCGGCCATCAGGCTGGAGCCGCCAGTGAGAACCATTCCGGCAGGCAGCAGGCTGTTCAAACCGGAGCGATGGATCTCCTGGAGGCAGAGCTGGAAGATCTCAGCCACGCGGGCTTCGATAATGTGAGCCAGGTCGCGGCGGCTCACCTGGACGGGTGAATCCTCGCCGAAAGCACGCAGGGTGAAGAAATCCTCTTCGCTGACTTCGCTCATGATCGAGTATCCGTATTGTTTTTTAACCTGTTCCGCCTGGTCAGGGTTGATGCGCATGCCGATGGCGATATCCTGGGTGATGTGATTGCCGCCAACCGGCAGAACCATGGTGTGCCACACATCGCCGTTGACATAAATGCCGAGGTTGGTGGTGCCGCCGCCGATATCGCAGACGCAAACGCCCATATCGCGTTCGGTCTTGTTCAAGACGACTTCGCCTGCGGCAAGGGGATTGAGAACAAACTGAGAAACATCAACGCCGGCAGATTGCACGCACTGGCGCAAGTTTTCCATGGCGGCTGCAGCAGCGGTGATGATATGAGCTTCCACCTCAAGGCGATAACCGGAGAAACCGATGGGTGACTGGATGCCTTCCTGCCCATCAACGGAGAACCCGCGCTGGATCACGTGCACGATTTCGCGGTTGTGGGGGATAGCAACTGCCTGTGCGCCATCCAGCGCGCGCCAGACGTCATCCTGGCTGATGATGCCGCCGGAAATGGCAACAACCCCGCGTGAATTAATCCCGGAAACCTGAGAGCCCGCAAGGCTGACGATGGCAGAGGTGATCTCCAATCCGGAGGTGCGCTCCGCTTTTTCGATGGAGCGCGCTATCGATTGTGATGCGGCTGCCAGGTCAACGACGACCCCGGATTTGATTCCCTGGGAAGGTTCGATGCCAACGCCGAGAATGCGCTGATCGGTCTCGCCCTCAAGGCGGGCTACCAGGGTGCAAATCTTGGTGCTTCCAACATCAATTCCGACAACAATTGGATCGCTCATATGATCCTCTTACTCCGTCCGATAATATGGTGCATCAGCATATTCAACGCTGATCGTGGTAGGTGTAATTCCGAGCTCTGTCAGGCGGCTGACGATTGCCTGGTACTCGGTTTGTTTAAAGGCCATGTTGTCAAGCGTGAGACCAAAGAAAACCGTCCATCCTCGTCCATCTTTCCAGCCCATGCCCGAAACAGAATCGTAAACCAGCGCTGAACCCTCGGGCATTTGGGTGCTGAAATCGAGGGCAGCTTTGATGATTGCCGGGTCCATATGCTTGAGGGCTTCTTCAGGGGTCAGGACTTTCTCAGCTCGGTCAAGGGCGATGTTGAAATATTCCATCGGGTCTGAAGGGATGGGGGTGGTTCGCGTCAAAGGCATGGGATCAGTGGAATAAATGAACAACACAGGACCTGAATCACCACGCGGCGGAAAAACGACTCCTTCTGAATCGACCCACTGGGTTGTGTCACCAGTTGTCCAGGAGATGATAGGCTGACGTTCGGTCACCGTGATCTTCAGGGTTGATGGGAGGATCGTGTGAACACTTTGGATAATCAATTCGGGAAATGCAAAGGACAATGCTTCCGTTAATTCATTGCGATCGACCATGAAAATCGAGCCGGCATGTTTTTGAATGACGGGGGCGAGATCTTCAGGGGTAAGGCGCTTTAAGCCGTCTACGCTGATGGCGTTGATCTGGAAGACGGTGAGATTGGTCAGTAGCAGAGCTACTGCAATAAAAATGACAGCAAGGATGCCTGATACCCACTGCCAGTTGAAATGAAATTCAGGGAGGGTGGGCATGCGGGTTTCAACGCCATTGGCTGAGACTTTATATTGCACCCTGCGGGGAGAGACTGCAGTTTGCGGGATAGTGCGGGTTCCGGTTGAGAACCTTGAGACCGGCACAGTCTGATGGCGCAAAGGTTCAGAGGATGGTCTTGGGGCTGGTTGCCATACATTCGACCGTATTGGTGCCTGGTTTACAGGCGCAGATTTCGCTTTGCTCTCAGGCAGTTTTACCTGGCGGGTGGGTTGAGCACGCCGCTGCCTTACAACTTCAGAACGGGAGGAAGCTTTCAATGAACTCATGCCTCCCTCCGATAGGTATGGACTGTCTTATCGCGATCCGATTTTCTCTGCAGCGCTAGGTCAACCAATTTGACAACCAATTCCTCATAGGGGATACCGACTGCCTGCATCAGTTTGGGGTACATGCTGATACGGGTAAAACCTGGAATAGTATTAATCTCACTGAGGTAGATCTCATGTGAGTCACGATCCATGAGGAAATCGACCCGTGCCATACCTGCACCATCGATCGCTTTGTAGGCTTTAATCGCCAAAGATTTCAAGGAATCCGCTTCAGATTCAGTAACTTTGGCGGGAATGATCAATTCAGAGGCTTCATCGTAATACTTGGCTTCGTAGGTATAGAATTCATCCGAGGGGCGAATTTCACCCGGGATAGAGACGATCACATCCTCATTGCCCAGTACGCTGACTTCGATCTCGCGGGCGTTAATCCCCTGTTCCACAAGCACGCGCCGGTCATAGAGTGAGGCTTCAAGCAATCCCTCGTAAAGGTCAGAGCGGCTCCTGCACTTGGTAATGCCAACGGAGGAACCTAGATTGGCGGGTTTTATAAACACCGGATAGGGAATGGCTTTTTCAATTCGTGCGATGCTTTCATCCATGGAAGAAAGGATCTCTGAACGGTTTAACAAGATGGATTGCGCGACAGGGATCTGGTTAGCCCGCATCACATCCTTGAAAAGACATTTGTCCATCCCGACTGCCGAAGCTAGCACCCCGCAGCCTACATAGGCGACATCCGCCAGTTCGAACAAGCCCTGGAGGGTGCCATCTTCGCCAAATGTCCCGTGGGTGACAGGGAAGAAAACATCCACGGGGGGAAGAGACTGCATCAGATTGCCCTTGCGGATGAAAAGGGAATGGTCATGGGGTTCCGGCAGCAGGGCTATCGGGGTGAGGGTGCTGTGATCGTTGGCTTCGAAGGCTTCGAGGACATTGTGTCCGGTGAACCATAACCCCTCACGGGTGATGCCAATTTCGGTGATGTCAAAATCATCCTTGCTTAATACCGAGCGAACAGAACGAGCGCTCATGAGGGATACCTCATGCTCGCCAGACCGACCACCAAAAACAAGTGCCAGAGAGTGCTTCGATGTCATTTTGATTCCTGCCATTCGCCCATTAATTCGATTTCAAGTTCCAGACTGACGCCAAATTTGTCAGCTACCGTATTACGGATTAATTGAATTAATTGATAATAGTCTTCCGGTGTTCCGGTGCCGTCATTGATCAGGAAATTGGCATGCATGGGGCTAACCTGAACGCCGCCAATCCTGGTGCCTTTCAATCCGGCTGCTTCAATCAGGCGGCCAGCATGATCACCGGCCGGGTTCTTAAAGGTTGAGCCGGTGCTCGCGCCGCCAGGCTGTGAAGCTTTCCGTTTGGCTATATTGGCATCAATAATCGCGTTGATCTCTTCCGCTTTTCCCGGCTGTACTTTCAGATCTGCTGCCAGGATGATAGCGCTGCCCGGGCTGCGTTTTAAACCACTCGAGCGATATGAATACTCCATCTCTAGGGCAGAGAAGGCTCTAAAACCGAGATCACGATGCAGGATGAAAGCTGTTTTCAACGATTTGCTCATGTCGCTGCCAAAGGCACCGGCGTTGCCATATACTGCGCCGCCCAGCGATCCGGGTAATGCACAAGCCCATTCAAGCCCGGCAAGGGATTGCTGCGATGCAAAGCGTGAAACAGCAGTGAACATTGCACCAGATTCAGCGTGCACCACTAACTCACCATTAAAATCCTGGATTTCGATCTTGCTGCAGCGATTGTGAAGGACCAATTTGTTGATCCCACTGCTGCTGACGATGATATTTGCTCCTCCTCCAAGCGTAATGAACGGAATCTCATTTTTCCAGCACCATTCAATATCCGATTGGAATACAGCCAAATCGGATTCCTCAACCAGGTAAGCCGCATTTCCACCAACGCGCGAGGTGGTAAATTTGGCAAGGCTGACATTGGATTGCAGCCTATCCTGGAAATGGGTGAGGAGGAGTGATCGATTCACTGATGATTATCCTTTAGAGCTCCTTAACATGGTCAATCAGGCGGGACAGCAATTCCTGTTTTTCCAGGGCAGGTAAAGAGCGAAAATCAGGCTCCTGATAGGTGCGCTGGGGCTTTACCTGGATGCGGGGAAAGTCGCTGAAAAAGCGGGAACTGTCTCCGTCTACACCATTTTGTGCATAGTTGTACTTACGCGGGTCTGCCATTTCTATCTCCTCTCATTCAATTCATTGATGACATCTATGCAAATTTGATTTGCATCCCCGGCGGATAAAACAATCAGAACATCACCAGGTCTGATTTCGGTTGCAAGAAACGCACTAATTGCGCGAAGATCCGGAATAAACTTGCAGTTGGTGTAATTGATCGCCTGGGCGATTTGTTTGGAGGAATAGCCCTCTGGTTTTTCTCTCGATGCATAAATCTCGGAGACGATAACGAGATCCGCGTCATGAAACGCCCCGGTGAATTCAGCAGCCAGTACCCTGGTACGGGAGTAGGTGTGCGGTTGCCAAACTGCAATAATGCGGCGACCCGGGAATCGTACGCGCGCAGCGGAAAGGGTGGCGCGTATCTTGTCAGGATGATGCGCATAGTCATCAATAATGGTGATCCCGTGTAATTCGCCAACAATCTCAAAACGACGTCCCGTGCCCGTGAAGTTGCTGAGCGCATCCGCGATCTTTTCGGGAGCAAATCCTTCATGGAACAGGACTGCGAAGACCCCAAGAGCGTTGAGAACATTATGTTCGCCAGGTACAGCGAGTGCGATCGTAGCTGCGACGTTTTCATCCATGACGACGTCGAATGAGTACCCACCTTTTTCATTGATTTGCAAAGCAGCCGGATGGCAATCTGCCTTTGAATCCAGGCTATAGGTAATCTCCTGATGGTCCTGTGGAGCTGCGGCAAACAGTTGCATACGTGTGGCATCTGAAAGATTAGCTACAATGAGACCACCTGGATTGAGTTTGCCGACAAACTGACGGAAAGCCGCTTCGTAATCTTCGATGGTAGGGAAGCAATCGGGATGGTCGTAACCGATGCTGGTCAAGAGAATAATATTTGGCTGCAAACCCAGGAACATACGGTCGTATTCATCCGCTTCAATAACGAAATATTTGCCTTTTCCAGCATGGGCATTATTCTGAAGATTCCTGGAAACCCCGCCCAGGATATAGGTAGGATCGGCACCAAGCGAATATAGAGCCCAGGCCATCATGGCGGATGTAGTGGTTTTCCCGTGAGATCCTGCAATCGCAATCCCGATATCGTCTTTCATTAGGCTGCCAAGAAAATCTGCGCGTTTTAATACCGGAATTCCATTTTTCAAGGCGGCTATTACTTCGATATTATCATCTGAAATAGCCGATGACCTTACCACAATGTCAGCTCCTGAAATATTTTTGGCGTTGTGTCCTTCGAATACAGCGGCACCGGAAGCTTGCAGGTCACGCGCAAGAGATGAAAGCGCACGATCTGACCCACTGACTGTGTACCCCTTTTCGAGGAGCACGCGGGCAATGGACGAAATGCCTGAACCACCGATACCAATCAAATGCACGTGTGTCATTAGATAAACACCACCAATACAATGACAAAACAAACCGCTACTGCCACATAAATGGCAGGGGTTGTCATCAACCAGGAGGGAGCAAGAAATTGAACCCAATTGAGAGAGGCTAGTCCATTCGCGGTAGCTGGATCCGGGGCTGAAACAAAACTGAATGGATATTCCGCTGTGTGCAGGAAGAACCAGATGCTTCCCATTACCAGGAATCCATTGATCATGCCCAAAAAGCCGCCCAGAAGCGTATCTTGCAGCAAGTTACGAATGAATCTTCCCGAATCTGCCAGACGTGGTATCTTGGGGGTTTCGTATCCGAAAAAGACAAGACCCGCGAGAACTGCTGAACGGATCCAAAATATAGTGGCAGGTGTTGCGGTTTTAATGGTCTCTTTAAAAAAGTTGACGTAATTCTCGAAAACAGTTAATGAAAACATTGCCAGAATGATGCTAAAAGTAACCAAAACTTCTTTAGCCCACCCGCGCATTGAACCGATAATGCCAAAAAGAATGATGAAGATGATCAAAATTACATGAAGGCTTATCATTTAGAGCCTCCTCCCGGGCGTGAACCCAGACTGCATACCAAATCTGCCAATTGTGCAGATGCGCGGGGGGTGGCGAGAGCAGCCATCGCCTGACTCATTGAGGATAATTTTGCCGAATCTGCAAATAATTGCTTTATGGTGGGAACAAGTTCTTTTTCTAATGCAGCGTTGGGTATGACAAGCGCTGCACCATGTTTTACAAGGTGGTCGGCATTGACTTTTTGATACCGCCAGGCGAACGGATAAGGGACCAGAATCGCGGGAAGCCCCATGAGGGGTAATTCTCCCAGAATAGATGCTCCAGCCCTGGAGATAGCCAAATCAGCTGCTGAGAATGCTGCATTAATCTCACCATGGAGGTAAGCATATGGATGGTAATTCAGGGCAAGTTCAACAGGCAACTTTGCTTTGAAATCCTCACATGCTTTCAATCCAACCGTGCCCGTCAGATGAAGAACCTGGAATTCCGTAAGGAGATCGGGTAAATTGGCGAGGACACCCTGGTTGAGCAGTTGTGCTCCTTTACTGCCGCCAATCACCAGCAAGACTTTTCCCTCGGTTTTCAGGTTCAGCAGTTTCCTAGCAGAATCTTTCTCGATCTTCTGGAAATCCACCCGGGTTGGGTAGCCCGTAACCACAAGCTTTTTCTTATTACGGAAAAATGCGAAGGATTCCTCAGCAGTTACTGCGATCTGATCGGAGAAAAATGCCAATGCTTTCAACGCGAGTCCTGGTTCGATATCTGGCACATAGAGGAGGCTATTCCAGCGGATGCCTGCTATTGCCATTGGTACCGCAACGAACCCGCCTGTGAAGAGAAGAACATCCGGTTTGAATTCACGAAGGATTTTCCTGGCTGCGGCTGTCCCTTTGAAAAGTTTGATAAGGTTACCTGGCAACCTGACAAGACCAACGCCGTGCACACCTGCTGCCGGGACGGCTTTGAAGGGAATGCCTTTCGATGCGACAAGGTCGGCTTCCATGCCGCCTTCTCCGCCAACCCAAAGCGTTTCGCTGGCGCGATTACCGATTGCTTGAAGGATCGACAGGGCGGGATACACTCCGCCGCCTGTCCCCCCTGCGCAGATTAACAACCGCATGAGAGGTACTCCTTTCTGAAGCCGGAGATTCCAACTTCGAATTACGTGCGATGCCCATCAGAATGCCGATGGCGGCAAAGGTGGTTACCAGGCTGGATCCGCCGGAACTAATCAAGGGCAGGGCATTGCCAGCGAATGGGAGCAGGTTGACCAAAACCCCGGTATTGATCACAGCTTCGAGGGTGATCCAAAGGGTGATACCGCTGGCAAGCCATTTACCGAGGTCGTCTTTGGCGCGGTTGGCGATGGTGAAACCTCGCCAGAGGAATGCGCCATAAAGAAAAAGAATCGCAAATGCACCAAGCAAGCCAGTTTCCTCGGCAATCACGGCGAAGATTGAATCCGTGGGAGCAACAGGCAGCCCGATGAACTTGGTGGTGGATCGTCCGATTCCAACGCCAAACAACCCGCCATTGATGATGGCTTCGAGCGACCATTTGACATGATCTGATGCCTGTTCAGGATTTTGAAGACCGCTCCAATAATCCTTTAAGCGGGTGGATGCATTATTGTTGACAAGAACTACAAGAATCCCGAGGATTGCAGTTACGACCACGACGAGCAGGATCTGGCGCAGCTTCCCACCAGCGAGGAAGAAGAGCGCGCCACCCAGAACGATAACAGTAGCAGCTGCTGAAACATCCGGTTGAGCGAGGATCATGCCGGCAGTGAAGCCAACGATTGCCATCAAAGGGATCAAACCGAGTGACCACTGATTCATTGTCTCTTTTTTGCTATATAACCAGAAGCTGAGGTATACAATGATCATCAACTTGGCGAGCTCTGAGGGTTGGATGGAGCCGGAAAATAAGCCGCGTTTCGCGCCAAACTGGGTAGCCTGACCAAATAAGAGCACACCGAAAAGCAGCACAATGGTTGCCAGCATGGCTGGAACAACCCAGCGGCTAAATTTGTGATAGTCGTAAAAGGTCAGGAAAACTGCAACCCCAATTCCAAGCAGACCATACAAGAATTGTTTTAGGACTGTGGTGTATTCTGAGTACCCCTGCTGACGAGCGAATTGCCAGCTGGCGGAAAAGACCATTAAAAGGCCAATAATGAAGAGGGTCATTACGATGAGCAGCAGAGGGAAATCGATGCTCTCACGTAGGGTTAACTTTCGTGGTCGTCTTGGCATAACCGTGGTGTTCAAGTTTGTGCTCATTTAAGTCCATTCACCCATTTTTTGAAATAATTTCCACGTTCCTCAAAATCCTTGAACGCATCGTAACTGGTGCATCCAGGAGAAAGCAGAACAACATCTCCACTTACCGCAATCTCCGAAGCGATTTTCATAGCATCCAGCAAAGAACCTGCTTCAGTCACAGATTTCAGGGTTTCACCATTCAGGGGTGCTCCCAGGTTTGCGCTGATCATTCCGGCTGCTTCTCCGAAAAGGAGTACGTGAGAGACCCGCTGGTGGATTCTGGAAGCAAGTGCCTCCCAGGGGAGGTGTTTGTCACGTCCGCCAAGAAGGAGCACGATGGGCTCCGAAAAAGATTCAAGCGCTGCCAATGTTCCCTGCGGAGTTGTGGCTTTGGAGTCATTCACCCAGGTTACTCCGCGTAATTCACGGACAATTTCCAGGCGATGTTCAACGCCAGCAAAGCCGACAATTCCGGAACGCATTGATTGGATGGAAAATCCGGCAGCGGAGCTGATCGCAACAGCCGCGAGGACATTCATTAAGTTATGTTGACCGCGTAGTGTGATTTCTTTCAGATCGAGAACCTTTGTGACAATCTCATTTTTCTTTATGTAGACCATGCCATTTTCAACATAAGTACCATTTTCATCGCCAGAAATTGGTTTCATTCCAAATGAGATTGGGGTAGATTTGGTTATCGAACGAAGTGCCCACGAACCACTGTCTTCGCGATTCAGGACGACGATATCGTTTTCTTTTTGATTTTTAAGAATATTAGACTTGGCAGCTGTGTAGGCTTCCATAGTCCCATGTCGGTCCAAATGGTTGGGGGTGATGTTAAGGACTGCCGCAATATGAGGACTGATTGTCATTTGCTCAAGCTGAAAACTGGAGAGCTCGAGAATTACAAGGTCTTCTCTTTGGATTTCATCCAGATATTCCACCAACGGCAGACCGATATTGCCACCAATCCAAGCCTTGTGCGGGGTTACTGTGGCATCCTGGGCAATGCGACCGACCAGGGTGGTGGTGGTCGTTTTGCCGGCTGAACCTGTAATGCCAATCACAGGGGCTTTCACTTCTTCCATGAAGATCTGAGAATCATTGGTGAGTGGAATTCCCAGTTCGACAGCTTTTTTTACTATTGGAAGATCAAGGGGAATACCTCCGGAGAGACATACGACATCCACGTTATCGAGCAAAGAAAGCGGATGATCTCCCAGAACAAGTTCAATCCCCTTTTGAGCAAGGTCAGTGATTGAATTCCCCAGCTGGTCAGAAGTCCGCTTGTCGTTAAGGGTGACGATGGCTTTCCTGCCGGCAAGGTAGCGGGAAAGAGCCAATCCCTGGCGGGCGGCACCGATGATCAATACACGTTTCCCTTGCCAATTATTTCTCATTTACGCCATCGCAATCGCAAAACTAAATATGCCAAACATCAGGCTGATCAACCAAAATCGTTGAACCACCTGAGTTTCACTCCAGCCAATCAGTTCAAAATGGTGATGCAAAGGTGCCATCTTAAACAGGCGTTTGCCCTTGGTATATTTAAAGTAAGCAACCTGCAGGACATCGCTAATAACGTTGCTGATGGGGATCACAGCCACCAGGGGGAGGAGAAGCCACTGACCTGTCATCAGCGCGACCACACCCAAAACTGCACCCAACGATAGAGACCCAAGATCCCCCATGAAGAGCATGGCAGGGTGAACATTGAACCATAAGAAACCGAATAGGGCACCAACGATGGTGAAACAAAAACGACCTACGAACAAATTGCCTTGCATCAAAGCGATGCTGCCATAAGCTGCAAAGGCAGTTACTGATATTAATCCTGCCAGACCATCCAAGCCATCCGTTAGGTTTACTGCGTTGGACATGAGAACGATGATAAAGGCGGCAATCGGGATATACCAACCACCGAGGTCGATCGGTGCCTGGGTTCCAGGCAAGTACAACTGCGGCACAAATAGAACATTTTTAAGAATGTATGCCGTAATGACTGCCAGGATCACCTGGATGAGGAACTTGGTGCGGGCTTTCATACCGAGTCCTTTTCGCGGCCCGCGAATTCCTTCCCAGTCATCCACTGCTCCCAACAATCCGTAAGCGAACAAGACCCCAAGCGGAAGGAGAACAGATCGTCCCATTACATTGATACCCAAGAGATCAACCGCATTCAATAAAATGGTAACTGCTGCCACGGGGATGATGATCATCAATCCACCCATGGTTGGCGTTCCCATCTTGGTGATATGGCTATCGGGTCCTTCAACCCGGATCATTTTTCCAAGCCGAAAGTGTTTTAGGATGCGAATAAGCGGGCTTCCCCAAATAACCGCCAGGATAAACGCCAATCCGCTTAGGGCAATTGCCAGGGAAGACTCTTTCATTCTTCCACCTCCAGTGCCTGTACAATATGGTCCATCCGCAGACCATGCGATCCCTTGATCAAGACCACATCACCCTGTTTCAGGATGGAGCGAAGCATTTTCACTACCTCGTCGGGTTCATCCAAAATGGAGATGAACCGTTTATCCATACCGGCTTGCCCAGCGAAGTCGGCAATCTGTTTTGCCAGGTCGCCCAGGGTAATCAAGCGGTCAGCAACCTGGGCTGCGCGGATGCCAACTTTCTCGTGCCCTTCACGTTCGTATTCACCCAGTTCGAACATCCCGCCTAAAACCGCAATTTTACGGCCGGGCAGCTCAGCCAGCAGGTTCAATGCTGCAAGAGTCGATTCCGGTGAAGCATTGTAAGTATCATCAAGCAGAAGGGCACCTTCTTTTGTCCTGGCTGCTACCAGCCTGAGTTGACCGCTGGCATGCTGCAAAGCATTGATGGCTTCTTCGATTGGCATTCCTTCAATCAATGCTGCAGCAACAGCGCGGAGAATGGTGTGGATGCTGTGCTGACCGATTAAGGGAGCATGTGTGATAAAAGTATCGCCATGATAATGAAGGTGGAAATTCAGTCCCTTGAGACCATCGCTAATAATATGGTCAGCCCAAAGTTCTGCAGCGGGATTCAAACCATAGAAGAAAACGCGGGCTTTGGTCAGGGTATGCATCTTCACGATCCAGGGATCATCCATATTGAGGATGGCGGTTCCTTCAGGTGAAGGGGGAAGCGCCTGGACAAGCTCGCTTTTCCCTTTTGCAATCGTTTCCTGGGAGCCGGCACGTTCCGCGTGAACTGTGCCGATATTGGTGAGGATGCCGACATGGGGTAAGGCGATCTGGCATAGCTGAGCGATCTCACCGGGATAATAGAACCCCATTTCAACAACAACTTTCTGGTATCCTGGACTAAGGCGAAGCATTGTCAGCGGCAGACCGATCTCATTGTTCAGGTTCCCCTGGTTCTTAAGGGTGCGGAACCGGCTGGAAAGGATCTCTGCAACGAGTTCCTTGGTGGTGGATTTTCCTACACTGCCGGTGATTCCAATCACGCGGGGAGTGAATTTTCGGCGCCAGAAGGCAGCCAACTTTGTCAACGAATTCTGCGAATTCTTTACCTTGATTGCGAAGGGTAATGATGGGTATGCCGCATTTTCATCTACTGGTTTAGTAAGGTCCAAGATTGGAATCGAGGGATCAATGTCTTTTTCCACGAGAGCTAGCGTCGCCCCGTGTTTGAAGGCATCCGCAACGTAAGCATGTCCATCTACTTTTTCACCCTGGTAAGCGATGAAAAGAGACCCTGGGATTGCCTGGCGCGAATCCACTACCGCCTCAGTGATGCCCGGGGTAGTAGATGAGGGTCGTATGCCCTGCTCCGATTCGATCAAATCCGCCAGTGTTAACATTTTTTCCTTATTGTCCCTGAAGGCTCAATCGTTGGTCATCAGGGGGGATATTCATGAGGACGACAATTTGCTTAACCACATCACGAAAAACAGGGGCTGCAACGACTGAACCCCAGATGGATGATTTTGGTTTCTCAAGCCATACATAAACGATGAATTTCGGGTCTTCGACTGGACCCCAACCGACAAAAGAGGCATTGGTCGAGTAACTGGAATACTGTCCGTTCACTGCGATTTCGGCTGTTCCGGTTTTTCCTGCAACCCGGTAGTTATCAACGAGGGCGTCTGATGCTTCCTGTTCGAGCGAAACCGCGAGCATATTGGTAAGGGTATAAGCAGTGGCGGCGGAAATTGGTGCACCTGCGATCTTGGTGGTTGTATTGAACTGCTGACCATCCTGAATGTACGCTTTAAGAACGTGGGGAACAACCATTTTTCCATCATTCGCCAATGCAGAGGCTGCCATGATCATCTGGATGGGGGTAACCGCAACACCCTGACCGAAGGAGTTGGTAGCCAGGTTGATGGTATACCAGGTCGGGTCATTGGGCTCGCTCAAGGGATATACTTCTTCGCCAGCCAGGTCAATATTGGTGCGGTGACCAATTCCGAACCTGTTGAGGTACTGGTAAAAGGTGGTTGGTCCAAGCTGCGTGGCAACCCATGAAAGGCAGACATTCAGAGAATGCTGCATACACCCGACCATGGTCTGAAGCCCCCAGGCGCTGCGGTCCCAGTTGTAAATATCCCAGCCTCCGACTACGATGACGCCTGTATCGTTGAATTCAGTTGTGGGGGTAACCGTGCCGTTATCAAGGGCAGCTGCCATGGTGAGGACTTTAAAAACAGATCCGGGCTCATATACCTGGCTTACGGCTTTGTTATAAGGGACGCCAGCAGTGAAGACTTCACCGTAAGTCCAGTAATTATTGGGATTGAAACGGGGAGTGGTAGCCATTGCGAGGATCTCACCGGTTTCAGGGTCCATCACAATGATCGTTCCGTTGGCGGCTTTGTTCTTGGTTACAGCTTTATCAAGAATTGCCTCAACAGTTCTTTGAATTTCACGATCGATGGTGAGAACGAGGCTGGCTGCAGGCGGTGCTGCGGGAATATCCTGCATCTCATAGGGATCCAACTTGATCACAACCTTTTGCTTGGTACCTGAGAGCAAATCGTTGTACTCTTCCTCAACGCCAAAGTATCCGCGTCCGCTTTCGCGATCCAAATAGGTGTAAAACCCGAGGACATTGGCAGCCAATTCGTTTTCCGGGTAGGTACGCTGCAGGTGAGCAGTCCAGGTCAACCCGCGCAAGGAAGGAAGGTTAGGATTTTCACCGTAGGGATTGGCTGCCTCATAACGTTTTTTAAGATTAATCAACTCTTCCAATTTGTCGGAGGTGACGAAATCCGCAAGGGTCACGTAGACCATTTTTCCCGGTTCGTAAGGAAGGCTCACTGCAGCCAAAGAGGCATTGTAATCGACACCGAAAAGGGTGGATACTGCAGAGGCAATGGCAGCAGGGTTTTGCACGTATTGCAATTCAGCGCCAATCTCGTAAACCTCTTTATTGCCTGCGAGTAAATGCCCCCAACGGTCGTAGATATACCCGCGTTCTGATTGGATGGTGCGGACTTCTACCCCATAATTCTGAGCCCATTTATCAAGATAAGCCGCGTGAGTGCTGGTTTGAATACGGATCATTTGAATGGCAATCACCACAATAAATGTGGTGAGGAATAAACCGAGCGCTTTCTGGCGGTCGAAGGAGCGAAGGTTCATTGGGAATTCCCTCCCACGCTGTCGCTCAGACGGTTAAATCCGCTAAAAAGCCAATCCCAGAGTGACTGGCGATAGATGGTTTTAACAAGGGAAATCCCCGAATCACTTACTCCGGGGGGTGCTGCAAGAACGACTGGCTGTCTACCGGCATAACCCGGCACGAGCACATAGACAGCTTGTGAGGGATCAATGCGTTGGAAGCCTGCATCCTTTGCCCGTTGTTCCATCACGGCCGAGGAGGTGGTGACAGCAATACGGGCTTTGTAATCAGCGATTGCGCGTTCAAGGTCTTCACGTTCGAGGCTGTAAGAATAAGTACGCAGCCCTGCAGCGGCGGCACGACCGCTAATACTAAGGTAGACGCTGGCTATCAGGACGACAACAACCAATGCGAAAAGGAATAGCCCGACAAACTGGATCTGATTTCTCCAGGGGGCTTGCTTAAATGCCTGAGTAAGGTTCAACTTAACCTTATTTCGACGGGTCTTCCTTGGGGTTCTTTCGCTGCTGTGTTCCATGGTTAAATTTTTTCTGCTACTCTTAGTTTTGCGCTGCGGGCGCGTGAGTTCGCTTCCTTCTCCTTTTCATCTGCTTCGATTGGATGCCTTGTGATTTCACGGATGGAAGCTTTGTGTCCACACTGGCAAACCAATTGGTCAGGCGGGCAAATACAATCCCGACTTTCCTGCCTAAAAAACTGCTTTGTGATCCTGTCTTCCAGTGAATGAAAAGAAATCACCGCCAAACGACCGCCGGAAGATAAAGCGGAAATTGCCTGTGGGAGGAATTCCTCGAGGGAATCTAGCTCATGGTTAACCGCGATCCTCAACGCCTGGAAGGTGCGGGTTGCCGGATGAATCCTGCCGGGTTTACTGCCGCTCGAGCGGGCAATTACGGTTGCCAAAGCGAGGGTAGTGGAAAACGGACGATTTTGGATGATTGCCCTCGCGATGCGATAGGAATTGCGTTCCTCACCGTACCTCCAGAGTACGTCTGCCAGGTCTTTTTCAGAATAGGTGTTGACTATATCGGCGGCGCTGACGGGTTGGGACGGGTTGAAACGCATATCCAACGGTCCATCTTTTTGGAATGAGAAGCCACGTTCGGGAGAGTCTATTTGCATCGATGAAACGCCCAGGTCAATGACTATACCGTCTACATGGTCCCAGCCAAGCGTCAGCATCAGTGAAGGCAGTGAAGTGTAGGAGGAGTGAAACAGATGATAGCGGTTTTTAAAAGAAGAGAGGCGCTGGTTTGATAGCTCCAGCGCCCGGGGATCAAGGTCCATTCCCAGTAATTGCCCTTCCGGCGCACTTCGGTGGAGGATTCCCCAAGCATGACCTCCAGCACCGATGGTAGCATCAACATACAACCCCGGACTTCGTGGACGCAAAGCAGTTATAATAGGTTGGTAAAGAACTGAGACATGTGGAAAATTAGAACCACTGTCCATTTTTTTGTCCTAGATGCTCAGGTCAAATTTCTCAGCCAGGTCAGCAGCCAGGTCAGGTGAATCAAATTGCTCGTCCTGTTTCTTGAGCAAATCGGGCGACCAGATTTCGATATCCTCGCCGGTTCCGATGACAGTTGCAGCGCCATCAAGGTGAGCGTACTCGCGAAGAACTGAAGGAATGATGAAGCGCCCGTTCTTATCAAATTCGATCTCAGATGCGTTCTTGAATAAGAATCGACGCAAATTCCTGGTATTGGCATCGGCCATGTTCAGACTATTCACTTTATCGAAAAGCAGCTTGAAACGGGCGGAATTCATGATCACCAGGTTGCCATCGAAACCGCGCATGACGAATGCACCCACACCCAACTGCTCGCGGAAACGCGCAGGGAATGTGATGCGGTTTTTTTCGTCTATGTTGTGTTCGAATGTGCCAAAAAAACCTGAGAACATTAGTTCTACCTCGTCTATTTATGGCGAACGCCGGAATTACTCCGGCGCTCCACTTTCACCCACTTTTATCCACTTATGAACATATTATAACGATTTTTATGCGATTTACAAGTAGTTTTTCTTTTTTTAAGTATTGAAGTGGAACTTTTTATCCGCTTTTTACGTTCTGTGTAATGGAAAAGGAGTTTTCCCTTATGAAGAAATCGGTATTCGTAGTTATTTTTATCGCTGTATTGTTGCTTTCTGCATGTACCAGTAGCCCTGCCTCACAAGAACCAACTGTTAAAGTCTCTCCCCTGAGTGAAATTGTGCAAACTGCCACCAACACAGAAGCACCAACCCTCCAACCGGTGATGGTGAGTTTGGATTTGTTCAAGAATTCATTGATCTTTGCACCTGAATTGAAAAAATCAGTGCAATTGACCGATGGAAAATGGAGCGAAACCCAATTGGACGGCTCCAGACAAATGGTGATGCTTGATGACCGGTTTGCAATTGGGGATCTCAATTCTGATGGAGTAGAAGATGCAGTTCTGTTAGTCGTTGAATCGATGGGAGGTTCTGGAGTTTTCTATTCGGTTGCTACCTTCATAAATGAGGGCGGCACATTTCTGCAAAAGGGTTCCGCATTTATCGATGATCGTCCTATCGTTCATTCAATTCAAACCATTAATGGCGAGATCCAATTAAATGCGAATGTTCATGGGCTGAATGATCCCATGGTGGATCCAACTGTGAACCTTACCAAAACTTACCGCCTGATTGGCAACAGGTTGGTGACCTTCCGGCAAACCCAGTTATTGGCTGATGGAAAAGTTCGGGAAATCAACATTACCTCTCCTGTTGACTTCAGTGAAGCCAGCGGCTCAACAACAATTACAGGGGATATGCCAATTGCACCATTTGAAAATACCTTGCTGGTACAAGCTTTTAATGAAAAGAATACAGCAAGTTTTACCAGCAGCATAATGGTCAATGCTGCAGATGCGGGACAACCGGCAACATTTAGTGTGAATGTACCACTGGATAAGTTTGCGGCTGGGGACCTTGTGGTAATTCAGCTTGTCGAGGTCAGTATGGCAGACGGGTCGAATATGACCCTTGATTCCGTGATTCTGAAGGTTAAATAATCATTAACGAGTGATCCAGGAAATTTCTGCGCCATTAGGGTCAGCGGTGATATGCCGCTGACTTTTTTCTAATGTGCTTTTAAATACCTCGACACCTGGTAGTGCCGTCCAGCCGCTGAGGGTAAATGGGAATGGATCTGTGGCTCCGATCCATTCTCCTTTGAATTTTCTAGCAATGTGGACATGGGTGCCAGTGGCCGATCCACCCTGGCACGATGGATGACCGATGCGGTCATTTAGGTTAACTTTAGTTCCCTCCGGGATCATCTCTTCATTTGCTATGTGCATGTAGAAGATCTCCCATCCAGTGGGGTTTCCCTGACCGTCCTCAAGTGCAAGAATAACCTGGTTGTTTTCTGCCCGCGTGATCAGCCCTGGCGCTACGGCCAATACCCAGGATTTGGAGACTGCACAAGCCGGCTCGGATGTGAGTGGGGCAAAATCCAGCGCCCCCCAAGGAGTCCCTGAGGTCCAATCCTCGTGGAGCCCTCCCGTCAATGCCCACGTTTCACCTTGTGCAAATGGCAATTCCAACGATGGCAATGGAATATCTGCTGTAAACAATGGTTCAACCTGGGCAGCACGGGGAGTTGGATCACCAAAAAGACGATAATAAGTCGCAATTAAGCCATCACGGCTATACAACATGGTTTCCCATTCGGACTTTGAATAAAGTTGCGCCATCAGGTACTGAATCCCCACACTACCAGCATTCAAATTTGGCGCAATACGAATTGTCGAACCGTCCGTGAAGGTCAGGTCGGTCATCTGACCATAACGCCAGGCGTAATATCCAGTATTGATGTACCTGGCAGCAACAGCCAGTTCGAGGTACAACCCTTCATAATTCTCTAATCCCAGGTCAAGCGGATGTACCCAGTAGATGGTGGCAGGAGTCTGCGTAACCCAGTGTGAACGAAGTTCGATAAATGCGAGTAGCAACATCGGGTTGACGGAAGTGTTTTTTGCTACTTTTTCCACAATTTGTGCCCCAGTGAGAGACTCCCCTTGGACCGTTCCGGTGTATTGCGCCAGATAACCGCCTGCTTGAGAAATAAAGCGATTAATTTCGAATGAGGAAACAGAGGGTGAGTAAATCACTTCACTATCAGGAAGGAGGATATCAGCATATGAAAAATCTGTGACTGCTTTGGGAATGAAAAGAATCGTTCCTGGTGGAAGGAGGGTTGAGGGAGCATATTCTCCCTCATAAGAAATTTTGGACAACTCAACGCCAAAATGACGGGCTGCTGTTTGCAGTGTGTCTCCTGATAGCGATTTATAGATATACTGGTCGTCAAGGTTCCCGAGTTCAGGTGGATGGGATTGATAGTTAAATGTCGGTATGGGTGTTGGAAAGCTCACATTATGGGGGATTTGTGTGCGAAATTGCAGCGGGGGTTCTGTTTGAGAATTGATAGGAGTCCATAATGGAAAATTGCAGGCGATTAATGGAATCAAAAACGCAATGGATAAAAATAATTTTTTACGGAACTTTGTAATTCGCATCCTATTTTCCATATCGATGAGTTCATTATAAAATAAGAAAGTACTCATCAGGTATTCCTGGAATTAAGCAATAAATCTAAAGAGTGATCCTATGCCCAAAACAATGCGTGTCATTTTCAAATATCTCAACCGCTTTTTCATGGTGCCAATGTTCCGTCTGGGATTGGGAGGGGTGATGACCAATCCATTCAGCGGCTATATCATGGTGATGAAAACCATCGGACGGAAGAGCGGAAAAGTGCGATACGCCCCGGTCAATTATGCCATCTGGAATGGCAAGATCTATTGCCTTTCAGGAGGGCGTGCACAATCGGATTGGTATAAGAACCTGGAGGCACATCCCGGTATCGAGGTTATTATACCGGGAGGAGGAGTGTTCGCTGAGGTGCATACTCCTTACACTGGTGAAGATCGTTTGTGTATCATCCAACAGATCCTCAAGAATGCCGGGTTTGCAGGTTTTTTTGAAGGCTATAATCCCTGGAAAATATCGGACAAAGAACTGGCTGAAAAAGCCGCTGACCTGCCGCTGATTGAATTAACCCCGATTGGGATTGGCGCAGGAGCTTGTGACCCGCATGGCTGGGCATGGATTGGCTGGCTGGCAGTGCTGGTACTAATCCTACTTATCATTTTTTTGGGTTAATTTATTCATAACCTGATATCAAGGCAAGGTGGATATGGGCACCAAATTTGATATGATCGGGATTTTTGTCAGCGACCTGGGGAAAATGGTTGCTTTTTACAAAGAGGTACTGGGAGTTGAGTGCACGTGGGATGGGAATGGACCCTATGCGGAGTTCAAGCACGAAGGGATCCGGTTTTCGATGTATGAGCGGAAACAACTGCCCCAACTGCTAGGGCAAACGCCGGGATACCCATCAAGAATAAACGGAACTTTCGAACTGGCGATTAATGTCGGCAAAGCCGAGAACGTAGATACTCGATTCAACCAAATTATTGCTAAGGGGGGAAAGGAAGTGTACGCCCCGCGAAACGAGCCGTGGAAAATGCGCTCGGCGATGATCGCTGACCCGGAAGGAAATCTAATCGAGATCGCTTCAGATTTTTGGGAATGATCAAAGCTCGCTGACACGGGGGCGGTACTGCAGGGCTTCAGCGAGGTGCACCTGGGAAATGGCAACTGAGCCAGCAAGGTCGGCGATGGTACGCGCCAGCTTGAGAATGCGGTGGTATGCGCGGGCAGAAAGGTCCATCTGGTTCATGGCTGCGCGCATCAGGCTGCGGCAGGATTCATCCAGGTCGCAATACTGGCGAACTTCAGCAGGGTGCATATCGGCGTTGCAAGTGAGTTTGGTGCCGGTAAAGCGCTGGCGCTGGACTTCGCGGGCTGTCTCCACCCGACCAGCGATAACACCTGAGGGTTCTCCCAATCGCACGTCGCTTAATTTCTCGTAATCCACACGCGGTACATCCACATGAATATCGATGCGGTCGAGCAGTGGACCGGAGATGCGGTGCTGGTATTTGGTGACGGTGGAAGGGGCACAGGTGCAGGGTTTGGTTGCATCACCATAATAACCGCACGGACAGGGATTCATGGCAGCCACCAGCTGGAAGTTCGCCGGGAAGGTAAGTGTTCCCTGGGCACGGCTGATGGTGACCACTTTATCTTCCAATGGTTGACGAAGGACTTCAAGCACACGCGAACCGAATTCGGGGAATTCGTCCAGAAAAAGCACGCCACGGTGAGCAAGAGAAATCTCGCCGGGATGGGGCACATTGCCGCCGCCAACCAACCCGGCATGGCTGATGGTGTGGTGAGGGGAGCGGAATGGGCGATTCTTGATCAAGGGAATACCAACCGGGAGAGCATCTGCAACGGAATAGATGCGCGTGACATCCAGTGATTCCTCCACGGTCATACGCGGCAGGATTGAAGGCAGCGCCCGTGCCATGAGGGTTTTGCCAGCACCAGGAGCACCTATCATTAGTATGTTGTGCCCGCCGGCAGCGGCAACTTCGAGCGCACGCTTGATGTGTTCCTGACCCTTGATTTCCTGGAAATCCGTCTGAACCTGCGGTTGCACCTGGTCGATCTCGAGTTTGGGCTGAGGTGGGATGATTGTTTGCCCAACCAGATGTGAATAAAGGTCGAGCAGGGATTTTACCGGGATGACTTCAAGGTCAGTAAATATCGCGGCTTCAGGAGCATCTTCGGCTGGAACAAACACCCGTTTGAATCCTTCCTGGCGGGCAACGGCTGCCATGGGCAGCACACCGCGGACGTGACGCACGCTGCCATCCAGTGAGAGCTCACCCATGACAAGAGATTCCTTCAAACAGTCAGGCGGCAGCTGGCGATTGGCAAGCAGGATTCCTAACGCGATGGGGAGGTCATAAGCGGAGCCGGCTTTACGGACGGTGGCAGGGGCGAGGTTGACGCGAACCTTTTTATGCGGGTACTCGAGACCTGTATTGCGGATGGCGGAATTGACGCGTTCCTTGCTTTCCTGCACGCTGGCATCGGGCAAGCCGACAATTACAATAGGCGGGGTAAACCCTGGGGTGAGATCCACCTCGACATCGACGATAACCCCATCCAAACCAATCACAGCGCAGGCGTTGACTTTGGCTAGCATTTGATTAGTGTAGGGGAATCAGGTTGAATTGTCAAATAGAGTCCTGCTAGAGGTTGAGTATTTTTTGAAAGTCGGCTTCACTTACCTTGAACAAGCCCGCCTGCGGCAAACGTTTCAAGAGCTCGCGCCAGTTCTCATCGGCAGAAAAAACCTTTTTGAAAATTGGTAACGACTCAGTTACTCTTCCACTTTCAGCAAGGGTGACCGCCTGCCAGAAAGGCAGCTCGATGATCTCCGGCGCCAGGGAAGCAGCGCGGTTATAGGCTTTGAAGGCATCCTCGATTCTTCCATCTGCGAGGAAGGCATCCCCGGCATTCATGGATTGATAGGCATCGTTGACCTTTAATAAGCGCCGCAATTCCTGCAGCGGTTCAGGATGGTCATCCACGCGGATATCCACCAGGATCCCCTGCCATTTTTTAGGATATTTTTTGCCTTCCACCACCAGCATGGCAGCCGATTGTTTGCCGCGGATATCACCCCCCTCAGCCTGGGCAGCTTCGAGAGCAGCCATCAGTCTATCGCTCAGGCACCCGCTGGCTGACTTGAGCGCATCTGCCATGGCATGCCAGACCGTGTTCTTCAACATCATATTTGCCTGGGCGGAGAACTGCACTCCGGTCTCGTGACCGGCTTCGGCAATACAGCGGGCACCGGTATGAACGGCAACTGCCCCCGAGGAATCCACCATGGCAACCTGGCGCAGCTCACGACCTTTATCTTTAGCGAGCAGTTTTTCCAGCACCTGGGGCGCTGGAAGTGCTTTCCTCATACCTGCCAACCCAAGCGGACCATAACTGACTTCTACCATAGACTGGGTGGCAACGACACCGACCCCTGCCTCAGCCCAGGTGACCAATGAGCCGGTGGAAAACCAGTGGGATTGCACAGCAACCCCCATATCGCCGGATTCAGGATCGCGGGCAACGATCGAAAATGTATGAGCGAAAGGAAAACGGGAGGTTTGATTGAGGAGCGCAAGATTATTTTTCATCTTAACCTCGTCATGGTTTAAAGTAGAAAGCGGTATCGGAAATCCCGTTGCTTGTCCAGAAAAAGCGCCATCCACCGATTTTCTCAGCAACTTGCTGCCATTCTTCATCGATGGGACCCTGGTTGAAAGTACGGGAATTTGGTGCGTGAGAGGTGCTGGGCAGGTAGCGGTTGACATTATCGATTACAAGAAGACTGCCTGGTTTAAGCAAGGGTAATGACACAAGTACGCACTGCGCACGATAGGTACCGTCTACAAGGACGACATCAAGTTTTTGAGGATCAATCGTGCGGGCTGCATTGACATAACTGGTATTAGCAGCTGGAATGGAAATTTCCTGTTTTGGATGGAGCAGGTAAGTGACATTTTTTATTTGCCGATCTTTGAGGAGATTGCTGATCTTTTCATACCAAACCGGATCGTGTTCCACACTGGTAATGTGGGCGACTTTGGAACAAAACCAAAGCGTACTGCGTCCTGACCCGAATTCCAGCATGGTATCGCTTGGTTTGAGGTAGCCGGAGAGGAATTCATTTGCGGCTGGCGCGAGCCAGGGAAGATCCGGGTTTTTACTGCGATAGGCTTTTTCGACCATGCGGTCAAAGAGGTAATGGATCGTCCAATGTTTAAAGGATCTAGTCATTGGCACTCCCTGTAACGGCCGCTTTTTTCGCGGCAATTTGCTGACGGATAGAGGAATATTTTTCCGCGGTGATGGGGAACTTCCACGCGAGGAACATTGAAATGGTTAGCAAAACAGTTGGGATAAAGCCCATCATCATGCGGATCGCGGTGGTAGTTTGCACATTTTGCGGCTGGTTTGGAATATACCCGGTACGAGAAAGCACCCAAGGAATGATGGCGAGCATAACGGCTGTTCCGGCTTTTTGTATGAATACCATGTAGCCGTAAAAGGTTCCCTCTCGGCGATGCCCTGTCCTTAATTCATCATCGTCCACTACATCGGGGATGATGGACCACGGGATCACATGGGCAGCAGCAATTCCAGCCCCTGCCAGTGCAGCAATTATATACACGATGTTGCCAGCATCTGAGGGAAGGAACGCGAGAGATAACATCACAGCAGTCCACCAGATCATGCCCATAATGTAGGCTTTGGTTTTCCCGGTTTTATCTGAGATTTTCACAATAATCGGGATAAAGATGAAGGCTGCCAATTGGACTACTGCCAGCAGATAATCCAATTGTTGTGCCATATTCATCCAATAAGTAACGTAGTAAATGAAAAGACTTTGCACCATAGCTACGGTCATCCAGGATGTCATGTAAATACCTGCGGCAAACCGGAAAGCCCTGTTTTTTAAAGTGTAAGTAAAACTCTGGAAAATCGACAGGTCTGATGATGGCGTTCCCTGGTATTTTTCCTTGATCTTGAAAAACAAAAGAAAGTAGGGGAGCATCGCCAAAATACCGAAGATCAAAGCCATAACGAGGTAGCCAGTTTTCGCCTCAGGGAAGGCGGAGGCGATGACAGGAACAAAAAACGCAGCCAGCAATCCGCCTGCCATACTGGTTCCCATGCGGAATCCTGTCAACTCTGTGCGCTCATTGTAATCCTGGGTGAGTTCAGGGGTCAGGGTGCCATAGGGGACACAAACAAATGTAAAGAATGTGTCAAACAAAATGTAAGCGATAAGATAATACAGCATTAAAAAGAAATCGCTGGAGACTGGCGGGACCCACCACAACATAATGAAACTGACCCCAAATGGCACGGCTCCAATGAGGAAAAAGGGACGGCGCCTTCCCCATTTTGTGTGAACCTTGTCGGCGATCACCCCCACAATGGGATCATTGATGGCGTCCCAGATAGTACCAATCAACATTACCGGGCTGGCATAAATTGGAGGAAGATGAGCGACGTCAGTCAAAAAGAAGAGAAAAAAGAAGCCAAAAATCGTTGTGGTAGTGGTATTCCCCCAATCGCCAATACCGTAAATAAATTTGGTGATGAGCGGCAGTTTAGTGTTTGTGGTCGCGGTTGTCATCCTGCTCCTGTTATAAAACCTTTTCGAAGATGCGGTACCGGAGATACGTTTGGAAACCAAGATTACTTTGAAATTGGTTGCTATTAAAATTCTCTTCCCCGGCAAGGGACATATCAACCTCTTTGTAGCGTTTTCGCCAGATTTCTTTGCCTACTTCGCGAATCAGGAGGGCTTCAATGCCTCTCCCATGGAACTCTGGTAGGATCATGAGAATCTTAAAGGATACTCTTTCTAACCTCAAAGTTTCGAAAAAGATACGAATCATCCGCAGTGGGGTAACCTTGCCATTTGCAAATCTCAATGCCTGGTTCATATCAGGGAATGCCAGAGCAAACCCAACCGGTTTTCCTTTTACCTCTGCCACCAATGCAAGCCCGGGATTGATTATCTGGCGCAGTCCGCTGGAGATGCGGTGAAAATCTTCCTGAGGAACTGGCACAAAATCTTTCAGGTGACTAAGAGATTGATTGTAAATATCGCATGCAAGTGTGATCTCATTATCCCAGTTCTTTTTGTCGAGCCTGCGAATCCTCACATCTGGTCTTTGTTCGACCCTGGCAGCGATTCGGAGGATCTTTTCGGGACATGAGGTTTCAAATGTTTGTTTTTTATAATCGAGGATATACCTACGCGCGATAAGGTCGTTATATTTTTGATAACCGCAGGCTGCCGCCAAGTCCAAATAATAAGGAGGGGTATGACCGGTCATCAAAACCGGACGAGTAGTAAACCCTTCAACCTGGAACCCGGGTTCTTCGTTCATGGTTGGATTCACTGGACCTCGTAATCTTTCAACTTTCCGCGTTCTTAACCAGTCTTCCGCAGTATTGAAAAGCAAAGAAGCTGTATCAGAATCGTTTTCACATTCAAAAAAGCCAAAATTGCCGATTGAAGCAAATCCACCATCTTTTTTTTCTACGAAGGCGCAGATTCGGCCGACAACCCTATCCTCTTTCAATGCAATCCAGCACTCCTGGTCAGATGTTGACCAGAATGGATTTTGTTTTTTATCCAGTTTTGTTTGCAGATCATCCAGCAGCGGGGGAACCCAGTAAGGATCATGCTGATAGATATGCCAGGGAAGGCGTAAAAACGCATTCAATTGCTCAGAGGTTGCAACAGGGCTTATGGATAAGGTCATAGCTGGGATGGCGGATGATTTTATTTATCGATGTTATGCCAGCGGGCAAAAATTGCGGTTGAAAGAAAATGCCCGGCGGACTTTTCAGATAATCCAATCTCTCCACAAGTGGTAATGCCTGGAGTTCCTTCCATCATTTCTTCTATTGCCTGCAAGATCGTAACTGCCGAGGCTTTCACTGAATATGCTGTTAATTGTATGAATAAAGGCTTTTTTGTTAAGACTGATCTGCACGCTGCAAGTAGTGAGGGAAGTAATTTATAGAATTCCCATACTTCTCCCTTTGGTCCTCGTCCAAACTTGGGCGGGTCCAGGATGATGCCGTCATAAAAAGATCCACGGCGTGCTTCCCGCTCGACGAATTTGATAGCATCATCCACAATCCAACGGATAGAATTTTGATCAATCCCCGATAACAATTGATTTTCTTTTGCCCACAAGACGACCTTCTTTGACGCATCCACGTGTGTGACCATGGCTCCGGCTTTCGCTGCTGCAAGGGAAGCGAGACCAGTATAACCAAACAGATTGAGGACTTTTGGGCGTGATTTTGATGACCGAATGACCTGGTCAGCCCAATCCCATTGGCAGGCTTGTTCGGGAAATACACCCACGTGCCTTGAGCCTGAGAATTGGCAGGTAAATTTTAAATCTCCATACAACATTTGCCATTGTTCGATTTTACTTCCCCGGAACTCCCAATGCCCGCCATTCTCCTCGGCTGATGGTTTATAGATCGCTTGCGCTTTCTTCCATTCAGAATCTGGGAGAGAGGGAGTCCATACGGCTTCGGCTTCAGGGCGAAGCAAGGTTACAGGACCAAACCGTTCGAGTTTATTCCCGTTTCCGCAGTCCAGCAATTCGTAATCACGCCAGCCTTGAGGAAATTCTAATGGGATTGATGAAGGGAGATCAAGTTTGTTTTTCATTATCAATCGAGTATATCAGGAGTGGAAGAAAGCACCAACAAAATGAGTGGGGAAGGGAATAATTGTGGCGCTTGAAATCTGGTAAGATACCTGTGGAGACATTATGACACGATTGTTCACAATCCCTGACCGAAGACAAACTGATTCGATCAAATGGAAATACTACCCAGGAGATGTCATTCCCATGTGGGTAGCCGACATGGATTTTACGTCGCCGCCTGAGGTCATCCGGGCTTTGCAGGAGCGGGTTCAACATGGCGTATTTGGGTATGGCGGCAGCTCAAAGACATTATCCGAGTTGATTGTGGAACGGATGGAGAGGTTGTATGGGTGGAAGATCGAAACTGAGGATATCCTGCTCATACCCGGCGTGATCACCGGCTTCAACCTTACATGCCAGGCAATTACCAATCCTGGTGATTCACTGATAATCCAGCCGCCCATTTACCCACCATTTTTTTCTGTTGCAGAAAATGCGGGACTCAAAGAGCTCCAATGCCCCCTGAGTAACGATGGTAATGACAACTACAAGATCGATTTTAATCAACTTGAAAAAGCGCTCAATAAGAGCAGGGTTCTGATGTTCTGTAACCCGCATAATCCGATTGGTAAAGTCTATTCAAGAATCGAATTGGAAAGAATTGCAGAAATCTGCCTTCGAAATGATGTGGTCATCTGTTCTGACGAGATTCATTCCGATTTAGTATATAAGGGGCAACAGCATATCCCAATCGCTTCGATCAATCCAGAGATCGGCCAAAGAACGGTTACCTTAATAGCACCCAGCAAAACCTTTAATATTGCAGGGTTGGATTGTGCCATCCTCATTTGCCAAAATCATCCGATGATGGAGAAAATAAAAAAGGCACGTAGAGGAATTGTCAGCGGGGTGAATATACTGGGATATTCAGCTGCGATCGCTGCTTATCAATACGGTCAACCCTGGCTAGATGAGGTTCTCCAGTACCTGCAGGAGAATCGGGATTTTCTATGCCAGTTTGTGAAGGAGAATATTCCTGGAATTACCATGCGACCTCCAGATGCCACCTACCTGGCGTGGCTTAATTGCAGTCGTTTGGGTTTACAACAGGAACCCTATGATTTCTTTTTGCAGAATGCAAAGGTGGGTTTCAACAGGGGGTCCGAGTTTGGCGGTGATGGGAAAGCATTTATCCGGGTGAATTACGCATGTTCACGTGTAACTCTTACTGAAGCATTAAACAGGGTAAGAACCTCGCTAATTAAAAAATAACAGAGCCCGAAGGCTCTGTTTTTATGTGAAGTGCTCTTTATGCAACAGGTTTCACTTCTGCAGCCTGGAGGCCCTTTGGACCTTTTTCGACTGAGAATTCAACCTGCTGACCTTCCTTCAGAACCTTGTAGCCCTCCATTTCGATCGCAGAAAAATGAACAAAGACATCCTCAGCACCTTCACGGCCGATAAAGCCGTACCCCTTGGCGGGATTGAACCATTTAACTGTACCTACGAACCGTTCTGACATACTTTTTCTCCATCAAAAATGAATTGTGTGGAGTGTTTATATTTTGGCCTCCACATCATAGTAAAAATTTACCATGCAGGGATTTGAATGTCAAGCGAAGGCTAAATACGATTGTTATAATACCTCTATGCGAAAATCTGAGCAGGTTGTAATTGCATTTTTACTCCTGTTGCCCTTGATGAGCTTTATCATGCTCAATACCCATCCGATACCTCGAGAGATACTGGATGCCAGTTATAAGGTTAATACTGTCACCAAAAATACTGGAGATGAAACCGAAAAATTGATGCTTCTTTTACAATTTCAACCCTGGCGGAACGACTTGTGGGAGAGATTGGGAAGAGCATTTTTGGATAATCAAGCTTATAAGGATGCGATCGATGCATTTCAAAAAGGCGATGCAAATGATGGGCTCAGCATCAACGGAAAGATCGCCTGGGCAGATGCTTTAATCTCATCCGGGGATATAGATTCAGCAAAGCAGCTCCTGCGTGTAAATTCAAGCGAGGGAGATTCATTAATTCAGTTCCTGCAGATCACTGCTCTGCAGAGACGCATTGGCGACGTTTTTGGGGCTGAAGCAACCCTTATAAATGGAAACCGGTTATTCCCTGAAAACAGTGAGATCCTCTTTCAATTGGGACTAATGCTCAGCACCACCCAGCCGGACAGTGCGATACAGTTCCTGACAAAATCGCAGCCGGGAAATCAAAATGATAAGCTGCTCAAGAATGCCCTTCTGGCAACTATCGAAGCGACCAGTAATGGCATCGACCCCATGCCGCGTTTTCTGCAAATTGGGCAGGTTCTTTCAACTTTCGATGAATGGGATGCAGCAGCACAGGCGTTTGAATCTTCTTTGGCTAATGACCCAAATTCTGCATTAGGTTTGGCTTACCTTGGCGAAGCCAAGCAGCGTTTAGGTCAGAATGGATTTACTGAAATTAATCGAGCCCTGGAACTCGCGCCTGAAAATGAAATTGTCAACGGATTAGCCGGGTTGTATTTTCGCAGGCAGGAAAAATATGACCTGGCAATTTTCTATCTGGATAAAGCCTCTCTATTGAACCGACAAGCAAATGTTTGGCTTATCGAAAAAGGCAGAACATATGAGCAAATGGGGGAATTGGAGAAGGCATATCAATTATTAAAGGATGCCACCATTCTTTCACCTGAGGATTACACGACCTGGAAAGCTTTAGCTGTTTTCTGTATCACTCATAATTATGATGTGGAGACTACCGGGCTCACTGCCGCAAGGATGGCATTATCCTTGAATCCCTCTTCATCAGTTCTGGCAGACCTGTTGGGAACAGGGTTAATGATCACTGGTGATTATGACAGTGCGGAGCGATTCTTTTTAATGGCATTAAAGTTAGATCCAAATCAGTCTGCCATTCTCATCCATCTTGGGCAATTAGGAATACTACAAAAGAATTACCCCATGGCACGAGTGTATTTACAACAGGCGGTGGATTTTGCACCGGATAATCGTCTGCGGGACCTGGCAATCCGGTTAATGGGTGAAATTCCTGTTCAATGAGGATTGGTATAATTGTTTATTCATTGGAGCTGCATGAAGAGATCTCATTTTCTTATTTCCCTGATCGTTTCAATCGTTTTCATAACAACTGCTGGATGTGAAGTCCTCGCTCCTGACGAGGAAATAGTTCCAACTTCTCATCCCGGGTGGACATACTTTGAGGATGATTTTTCGACCACACCCAATGGATGGGGAACTGTCGGTCAGGAGGGCGGCCAGGCTTATGTGAATTATGGCGGAATGATCATCCGAGTAGATACGCCTAATTCACTTTTCTGGACGATCAATAAGGGTCTTTATACGGATACAATGATCGACGTTGACGCAGTTCTCTTGAATGGTCCCATCAATGATAATTTTGGGGTTATCTGCCGGTTTGTGGATCCGCAGAACTTTTATGGATTCCTGGTGACGCATGATGGTTATTATGGGATCTTCAAAATGCTCAATGGAGAAATGATTCTCTCCAGCGAAGCGAAAAACCTAAACTTCAGCGAAACCATCAGGCAGGGAGGTTATGTAAATCATATAACTGCCACCTGCGAGGGTGATATCCTGACTTTGGCAGTTAATGATGTGGTACTCTCTGAGATCCAGGATAGTTCTTTTACGTCAGGTCAGTTTGGACTTATCGCAGGGGCCTATGAGCTTCCCGGCGTTGAGGTTCTCTTTGACAATTTTTCAGTGACACAACCCTAAAGGTATGAAAGTCTTTTTTGATACTGTCGGGTGCCGCCTGAACCAGGCAGAGATCGACGAGATGGCTGGGAAACTCCGGCAGGCAGGCCATGAGATCGTCAGCCGGGCAGAAGAGGCTGATACGGTGATCATTAACAGCTGCGCGGTTACAGCAGCCGCTTCATCGGATTCAAGGCAAAAAGTAAGGCAGGCACATAGTAAGGGGGTCAAGAACATCATCCTGACAGGATGCTGGGCAACACTTTATCTCAAACAAGCTGGTGAATTAGCAGGGGTGACCTCGATAGTAGATAATTTATCCAAAATGGATATCCCGGCTCAGTTGATTGGTGAAGATGAATTGATCGATTTGGAGCCAATCGCGCGTAAACCCATTCCGGGAGTACACCATCGGACACGGGCATTCATAAAGATCCAGGACGGGTGTGATAATTATTGCACCTATTGTGTGACCCGCATTGCGCGGGGCAAAGCGGTGAGTATTTCAAAGATGGAGATACTAAAGCATTTAAATGAAGCAATTCGAGGGGGAGCAAGAGAAGTAGTTCTCACCGGTGTTAACCTGGGCTCCTGGGGAAAAGACCTTGATGGAGGAATGGGTATTGCAGACCTATTAAAATTCCTGCTTGATGAATCGGATATTGGCAGGATTCGCCTTTCCTCCATTGAGCCCTGGGATATTTCCCCTTCGTTTTTTGAGTTATGGGGTAACCCCCGGTTATGCAACCATTTTCACTTGCCTCTTCAATCGGGGTCGAGAAGCATCCTCAAGAGAATGGCGCGGAAAACAACCCCTGAGGAGTTCAGGGGTTTAGTGAATACAGCGCGCAGCAGAATTTCTAACCTATCCATTACGACTGACATCATCGTTGGTTTTCCGGGTGAAACCGATGATGAATTCATGGAGAGCCTGGCTTTCATAAAGGAAATGAATTTTTCCGGTGGACATGTTTTCAGATTCTCGAAGCGAGAAGGAACTGCGGCGGCTGGATATCCATCCCAGGTGAGAGGTCCGATATTAAGTGAACGAGCGCGATTGGTAAGAGAAGCTCTTGACCTCAGTGAAAATGGATTCATTCTTTCTCAATTGGGTACCGAACATAAAATCCTCTGGGAATCAGCAAAAGAAATCCAAAACGGAAAATGGGAATTGGAAGGATACAGTGAGAATTACATCCGTGTGCGGGTTCTCTCTGACGAAAATCGTTGGAACCATGTGGACAACGTATGCCTGCAACACATCGAGAATGGTATTGTAAATGGAAAATTGGTCAACACGGGAGCTGGTATAGATGAATAAGAAACCAAAGTGGTGGCAAGGGGCAGTCTTTTATCAGATCTATCCCCGCAGTTTTGCAGATGGTAATGGTGATGGTATTGGAGATTTCAAGGGGATGATTGAAAAACTGGATTACCTGAAGGACCTGGGAATCGACGCCATCTGGCTTTCGCCGCACTTTCCGTCTCCTTACATAGACTGTGGTTATGACGTGTCCGATTACCGCGGGGTAGCGCCAGAATATGGAACCCTTGAGGATTTTAAAACATTCCTGGAAGGCGCGCATCAAAGAGGGATTCGGCTGGTACTCGATCTGGTGCTGAACCACACCTCTGACCAGCATCCCTGGTTCATCGAGTCGCGCAAGGATAAAACCAACCCGAAAAGAGATTGGTATATCTGGAAAGCCCCAAAAAACGGAAAACCTCCAACCAACTGGTATTCCACCTTTGGTGGCAGTGCCTGGGAACTTGATCATTTGACCAATGAATATTATTACCATTATTTCTTCAAGGAACAGCCAGACCTGAATTGGAAAAATCCCGAGGTATGGACTGCGATGTTCAACGAGGCGCGATTCTGGCTTGATATGGGGGTTGATGGATTCAGGTTGGACGCGGTTGGGACTATATTTGAAGATGAACGATATGAAGATCGACCGGAAGAACTAACCCAGGAAGAGCTCTTCAGGATCTCTCATGAAGCGAAAAACGATGAAATGAATTCGGAGGTCTTGAAATACTTTCTTGCAATTTTTCACCGGCAGTTTGACCAGCCTCAAGTTCACGAGGTGACTCGTGCGTTACGCAAGGTTGTCGATGAATATGAGGATCGCGTGTTAATCGGTGAGACAGACGATATCGCCTTTTACGGGGATAACGATAATGAGCTGCATTTAAATTTTAATTTTCCACTCATGCGCACACCAAAAATTACAGCTCCACACGTGAGGAATAATCAGAAAGAACGGTTAAGTAACCTGCCAAAGTGGGCATGGCCGTGCAATACTTTTGGGAACCACGATTCTTCGCGGTCTTTCTCGAATTATGGGGATGGACGGAATAATGAACACCAAGCGAAATTGTACCTGATGCTGCTGTTGACATTAAAGGGAACGCCTTTTCTATATAATGGTGAAGAAATTGGCATGTCTGACTATATGATCATGGATCCAAAATTATTCCGCGATCCATTGAGCACAATATTCTATGAGTGGGCAAAATCGTTATTGGGAATGAACGATGAGGAGGCGATCAAGGTTGGCGCTGTACGGGGACGAGATAAATGCCGAACCCCGATGCAATGGACCTCGGAAAAAAATGGGGGCTTTTGCCCGCAAGGCGTGACCCCATGGCTGCCTGTAAACCCTGATTACGCTAAAGGGGTAAATGTGAAAGACCAAATGGCAAATCGAGATTCATTATTCTCTTTTTACAAAGAGATGTTGAAGTTAAGGAAGGATCATGAGGCATTAAAAATTGGCGATTTCGAATGGTTGGAGAATACAAATCCTGAAATCCTATACTATCAACGCTCCTTAAAAAATAACATGATTAAGGTTCTATTAAACATGAGCTCAGAGACTCAGGAATTCGACCTGCCTTTGGGTACAAGGATGATCCTCCTTTCAAACAAGAAAATCCAAGAAAATGGTTCCCAATTAAGGTTAGCACCTTACCAGGGAATTCTCTTTATTGAGCAATGATTGGGATTCTCGATATAATTGATATTGCCTTGGTTTATCGGTAAAAAGGTGTATAATCTCTCGCTTTGTGTGAACGAGTTACGGATAAGTGAGCAGGTATGAACGTAGAAGAGCATAATGGATCCACGGTCTTTAAACGCCAGTCGGAGTATATTCCCGGCAGGAGTTGGCGTAACTTTTTAATTGGCCGCCCGCTATCAACAGCAGACGCTCCACACCAAACAATTGGGAAGGCATTGGGGTTGGCCGTTTTCTCCTCCGATGCGATGTCTTCAGTAGCCTATGCACCCCAGGAGATGTTGATGATCCTGGCTGCTGCCGGTGTAGCCTCATTTGGAATTACTATTCCTTTGGCTTTAGCCATTTGTGGTTTATTAATCATCCTCACCCTTTCATACGAGCAGACAGTCCATGCTTACCCTAATGGCGGCGGTTCCTTTATCGTAGCCCGCGATAATCTTGGTCAGCTGCCTGCATTAACTGCTGCTGCCGCATTATTAAGCGATTACATCCTCACAGTGGCAGTCTCCATTTCTTCTGGAGTAGCCCAAGTTGTTTCTGCATTTCCCGGGCTTTATCCACACCGGATAATTATCGCGATCTCGCTTGTTATGTTAATTATGTTGATCAATTTGAGGGGAGTGAAGGAATCGGGGATAACCTTTGCTATACCTACATATTTCTTCCTGCTGATGATGTTCCTATCAATAACGATTGGATTGGTTCGTTTCATTAGCGGCAACCTGGGTATGGTGGATTCTCCTCCTCAAGATGTTATGGCACTTCACCAAACGATTGTCCCTGTAACTGTGTTCCTGATCCTGAAAGCTTTCTCAAGCGGCACCACTGCATTAACTGGCATTGAGGCGATTTCCGATGGAATTACCGCTTTCAAAGCCCCCAGAAGTAGAAATGCCGGGATCACATTGATCATGATGGCAGCAATTTTGGGAACGATGATGCTTGGAATTACTTTTCTTGCTCATCAAGTAGGCGCATTACCCTCAGAAGAGGAAACATTAATCTCTCAACTAGCCCGGACAATTTACGGAAACCGTGGAATCCTTTACATCGGAACGATATCCGCAACGATGATTATCCTTGTGATGGCGGCAAATACTGCTTTTGCTGATTTCCCGCGGTTAAGTGCCATTGCTGCGGGAGATGGTTTTTTGCCTAGGCAGCTTACGTATCGGGGCAGTCGTCTGGTTTACTCGAAAGGGATTGTCTTGTTAGCTGCGGCTGCTTCACTTCTGATTTTCATTTCGAAAGCCAGTGTAACCAAGCTTATTCCCCTTTATGCGATTGGTGTTTTCTTGTCATTCACGATATCTCAAGCCGGTATGGCCAGACGTTGGTGGAAATCTGGTAAGCTTTCACCAAACGAAGAAGTCAAGGAACGCGGATCAATTTTAAAATATGATTCCGGTTGGCGATCGAAAATGGTACTAAACAGCATCGGCTCATCGATCACCGCTATTGTCCTTATCGTATTTTCAGTGACGAAATTTAAAGATGGGGCATGGTTTGTAATTTTTCTAACTCCATTTTTAGTGATCGTATTTTCATCGATTCATCGACATTACCAAAAGGTCGCTGAGAATTTAACACTCGATAATTATCTTCCCCCAAATCGCATCAGCCATAAGAAGGTTGTGATCCCTATTGGAGGAGTTCATAAAGGCACACTCGCTGCGCTGAGGTTTGCTAAAACTCTCTCAGATGATATTACAGCGGTCCATGTTTCAATCGATCCTGATGAATCGAAAAAGCTGCAGGGAAAATGGGAAACATGGGGTGATGGTTATCGATTGGTTATCCTTGAATCGCCGTACAGGTTATTTATTGAACCCTTGCTCTCTTATATTGAAGAGCTTGATGAGAATAAACTCCCAAATGAGGTGGTGCTTGTAATTGTTCCCCAGTTCATTCCAAAACATTTCTGGAATAACTGGCTGCACACAAGAACGGCGGACACCTTACGCAGGGTTCTATTGTTCAGAAAAGATATCGTTATTATGGAAGTCCCAATCCTGGTGGATTGAGAAAAGCGAGGAATGATGAAAGCAATTGTGGTCGGATGCGGCAGGATTGGATCCCAACTAGCTACCAGTTTATTTAAACGAGGGCACGAAGTATCGGTAATTGACGAAAACGACATGGCTTTTGAGAATTTGCCCTCGAATTTTCAGGGTAGGCTGCATGAGGGTGACGCGATGAACCAGGATGTTCTGGAACGTGCCGGGGTTAGAACTTGCGACGCGCTAGCATCTGCTACGGATAATGATGCGTTGAATATTGTAATTGCCCATATCGCTAAAAATGAATTCCATGTTCCACATGTGATTGCTCGAAATTATGACCCTCAGGTTCGACAAGTGTACGAAACCTTCGGAATCCAGTTCGTAAGTTCCAGCTCATGGGGAGCACAGAGGATTGAGGAATTGATGGCTGGAACCGAGATGAGAACAGTATTCTCTGCCGGCAATGGTGAAGTGGAAATTTACGAGTTGCTGATTCACGGCAAAGCTGGGAGTCACAAGATCTCTGAATTAATTACCTGTTCAACCTGTAAACCGCTGGCGATTACCCGTGCCGGGAAAGCGTTCATTCCTGAATTTTCGGATATCGTTGAGCTCGGGGATATTTTGACAGTTGCTGCAACTATGGACGGCATTCAATCCACTCGGATTAATCTCGAAAAATTTGAAAGGGAGGGCTAAGATGTTCGTCATAATTGCTGGTGGTGGACGTACAGGAGCACAATTAGCCCGGTCTTTGATCTCCGGCGATCACACTGTGCATGTGATCGATTACCGCAAGGATGTACTGGCGCGTATTCACAAGGAATTGCCAACAGAGGTGATCTTTCCGGGGAATCCTATGGATTGTTTAGTGCTGGAGCAGGCAGGAATTAAGAATGCCAATGTTTTTGCAGCAACAACCACTTCAGATGAAGAGAATCTTGCATTGTGTTTTATGGCAAGAGAAAAATATGGGGTTAAACGCACGATCGCGAGGGTTAACAATCCACGGAATGCCTGGCTCTTCGATGCAAAATTTCATGTGGACGTAGCAGTCAACCATGCAGACATCCTCTCCCGATTAATTGAGGAGGAGATGTCGATGGGTGATATGATGACTCTCTTGAAGTTGAAGAGGGGAAGATACGCTCTTGTCGAAGAGAAAATTCCTCCAAAAGCGAAAGCCATCGGGCAGGCGATTAAGGATTTGCAACTTCCAGCTAATTGCACGATCGCAGCGATTATCCGTTCGGGAGAGGTGATTGTTCCGCGTGGGGTAACCACTTTTGCCGAAGGAGATGAAGTCCTAGCGATTTCTGATAATGATGGCGCAAAAAAGTTAGCCGAGTTATTTGCTTTTCAGCAATAAAATCCTTTGACCAAATAAGCGCCCTGAGATATAATTCAAGTTTGCTGTGTCTATAACTGTATTTGAGAGGAAGTAGAATGACCAAGAGGACCTACCAACCCAGAATCCGCCGCCGTGTTCGTGTGCATGGCTTCCGAGCCCGCATGGCTACGGCTGATGGTCGGGAAGTTTTAAAGCGCCGCCGAGCAAAAGGCCGCTACAAGTTAACTGTAACCAGCAATAATCACGTCAAGAAAACCAGCTGGTAGATCAGGTCTGTGCCGTAACAAACGGCATGATGAATGCGAGCAAGGTTAATGGGTGAAACGAAAGTATCGAATTACCCGGGCTGCTGATTTCAAGCGGGTGCGTCAAAGTGGAAAACTATACGCGCACTCGCTTGTGAGCGTTATTGTGGCACCTGGTGAAAGTGAAGCAACAAGATTTGGAATTATTGTTGGAAAAGCTGTTGGCAACGCGGTAGTGCGAAACCAGGTCAAAAGACGAATACGGGCAATTACGGATCAGTACATTCAACAAATCAATCAAAAGGCAGATATTCTCCTGATTGCCAAATCCTCGGCATCCAAAGCAGGGTTCCAGGAATTATTCCAGGCGATCTCATACGGTCTGGATAACGCGAAATTATTGGATTAAAGTGATACAAGAAGATCAAATTCACCAGCAAGGTGAGCCCAGACTAAAAGATTTGAAATTCACCATTTGGAATATCCCCCGGATGGTTTTATTGGTACTGATACGGGGATATCAGATCATCATTTCGCCGGCGTTACCCAAGGATACCTGCCGATTTTATCCAACCTGTTCTCATTATGGCTACCAGGCGATTTATAAGTATGGAGCAATAAAAGGATCTCTGATGGCAATTTGGCGTGTTCTTCGATGCAATCCTTACAACCCCGGCGGTTTTGATCCCGTTCCATGATGGAATGTTATTAAAGGAAAATAGCTCAATGAAAAATAACAAAATGATCGCATTGTTCCTGTTCGTAGTGCTGGCAATAGCCTTAACAGGGTGTTCCGGTGCTTCCAGCACGGCAGTTAATACCTGGGGCGGAGCTACCGTGGCTGATTCAATGGTTTATTATGCCAATGGATCTCAAGTTCTCGCCCTGGCAGATTCCGGTGCCAACTATACAGTCCGCTGGACTTATCCGGAAAAGGCTGCAGCGGGCCGCCTTTTTATGGCGGAACCTCTGGTGATAGGTGAGCAATTAATAGTCGCTGATTATGCTTCGAACCTGGCTAGTGTCAGCACCCGCGACGGGATTGAAAATTGGATTTTTACTGATGCAACAGGTCATTATGTTGACAGCCCTCTACTTGTTAACGAGACTCTTTTTGCTCCTAATGCCGATGGGAATGTTTATGCAGTTGACCTGACAGGTAAGTTGGTATGGAAGTTTACCAAGGGGAATGCGTTCTGGGCACAACCTGCTTCTGATGGAAAAATGATTTTCGCCCCCTCATTAGATCACAAGTTGTATGCCATTGATATCAAAACAGGCACTGCCGTGTGGGAAGTTGATCTAAAATCCCCGCTGGTGGCTCGTCCACTGTACACTGATGGAACCCTTTACCTTGGTAATCTCACTGGCGGATTCTTTGCGGTAAATGCTGCTGATGGACGCATCAAATGGATGCAGGATGTTTCCGGTGGAGTTTGGAGTAAGCCGATATTATTGAACAATCGCCTGTTCTTTGGTGATGAATCCGGAGCAGTGAATGTGCTTGCTTCTGAAGACGGAAAGATCATTGCGCAGGTAGATACCGGCTCTGCAATAATCGGTTCCGGCGGTGTGGTTCCCGATGGGATCATCTTTGGTACTGAAAGCGGCAAGATCGTTCTTTTCGACCAGGATGGAAAGAGCAGACCGCTGCTGACACTGGAGAATGGTTCTGTGTATTCAAACATCATCGTAAACGGTGATCGAATGGTGGTTGTTGCTTATAAGGGCAACAAACCATTAATTGCCCTGGACCTCAACGGTAATGAGGCCTGGTATTACTCGACAAAAAAATAAGGACTGAGCCATGTGGGATACCTTAATTATTGCTCCATTTATAAACCTGCTGTTAGGCATCTATCACCTAGTAGGTAATTTTGGCGTTGCAGTCATCCTGTTTACGATCCTGACCCGTGTTGTTTTATATCCTTTGACAGCCAAGCAGATCAAAGGTGCACAGGCTATGCAGGAATTGCAAAAAAACAAACGCTATCTTGAAATACAGGAAAAATATAAAAACGATAAGGAAAAACTGGCTCAGGAGCAGATGAAGCTCTACCAGGAATTAAAGATCAGCCCATTTGCCTCCTGTCTGCCAACTTTAATTCAGTTTCCAATTATCATTGGACTTTACCAGGCGTTAATACAATCGATTGCTTCAGCTCCATTGGACTTGTTGAAATTATCAAGGCATATTTATCCAAAATTCCTTGATTTCGCCACATTGATCCCCTTGAATACAAAATTCCTGTGGATGGATATGGGTCAGCCTGAAAGGCTTTATGTCTTTGGGATTGGCATTCCGGTGTTAACGATCATTGTGGTAATCACCACCTACATTTCCTCCAAAATCATTTCCCCTCCGACACAACCAGGGGCAAATGATCAGGGCGCTGCGATGACCAAGATGATGAATCTTTACATGCCAATTTTGATGGGTTGGCTTGCCTGGTCACTTTCCAGTGGTCTTGCATTGTATTTTGTGGTCTCCAACCTGGTGCAGATTGCCCAATATGCGATCACCGGTAAAGTATATTGGCGGAATTTGCTTCCTGGCGGAAAACCAACCCAAATAAGCGCAAAAAAATAGTGGAGTCGAACTATGACAAATGAAAAAACAATGCTTGAAATGATTGCCCCGACCCCCGAAGAAGCCATTGAAGAAGCATTGGCTCAGATGGGTTTGACCGAAGATGATGTAGATGTTGAGATCCTTGATTCGGGATCAAGGGGTTTGCTTGGGTTAGGCGGTCGGCAGGCACGTGTTCGATTAACCGTCAAAAAGTCCACGAAAACATCCTTGAAAAGTCCGGTAATTAATGACGTAAAACCGGATGAAGACCTGGATATCACGAAGGTTCATAGTGTTGAGGTCGAAAACCTGGGAGAGGAAGAAAAGAATAACCTCAAGTTAACCCAGAAGGTTGTTGAGGATCTCCTGGAAAGAATGCGCGTGAAAGCCAAAGTAGAAACGCGCTACGTTGAGCCTGAAGACGAAAAAGACCGCAGGGTAATTCTGGTAGACATCCAGGGAAATGATCTTAGCATTTTGATCGGCAGACGCTCTGAGACTTTAAATGCACTTCAATATATCGCCAGCCTTATCGTTAGCAAAGAAGCTGGCAAATGGGTGCCCATGATGATCGATGTTCAGGGATACCGCGAAAGACGCAACCGCCAGTTGCGGCAATTAGGCAGGCGGATGGCGGAACAGGCGGTACAGACAGGACGCCGCCAGGTTCTTGAACCGATGCCGGCAAACGAACGCCGCATCATTCATCTTGAACTTCGCGATCACCCGCAGGTCTTTACCGAAAGCACGGGTGAAGAACCTTACCGAAAGGTGACGATATCCCTAAAAGGGAATTAGCGAATAGACCAGGTTCCCACGAACCTGGTTTTGATTTTTGGGATGGTAAAATTTCTACAATGTGACGAAGAGGAAAGATTGGAGTCCTTATGAATGCTATTGAAATCATCATAAAAAAAAGGGATCGCCAGGAACTCACTCCTGAGGAGATCACTTTTTTTATCCAAGGATTGACCTCGGGGAAAATCCCGGATTACCAGGTGGCTGCATGGGCAATGGCAGTGCTGCTTAATGGGATGACCGATCGCGAGACAACCGATTTAACGCTGGCAATGGCGAATTCCGGTGAAATTCTCGATCTTTCCAAGATCGTGCCAATTGAAGTTGATAAACACTCCACAGGTGGTGTGGGTGATAAAACCACCCTGGTAGTTGAACCGTTGGTTGCAGCCTGCGGTTTACCAGTAGGGAAAATGTCAGGCCGCGGGTTGGGCTTTAGCGGGGGCACACTGGATAAAATGGAATCGATTCCTGGTTTTCGCACAGCATTATCCCAGGATGAATTCATTGAATTATTGAGAACTAAAGGATTGGTACTGGCAGGTCAAAGCGGCGACCTGGCTCCGGCAGATGGGAAATTGTATTCGCTGCGCGATGTGACCGGTACGGTCCAATCGATCCCGCTCATTGCGTCAAGCGTGATGAGCAAGAAGATTGCCGGCGGCGCCCAGGCAATTGTGCTTGATGTAAAAGTGGGTTATGGCGCTTTTATGAAAAACCTGCAGGAAGCCCGCCAATTATCTAAATTGATGGTAGCGATCGGAAAATTGAGCGGCCGCAAGGTAGTGGCATTGCTTTCGGATATGAATCAACCGCTTGGGCATGCTGTGGGAAACGCGTTAGAGGTTAAGGAAGCTATTGATACATTACATGGAAAAGGTCCGGCGGATTTCACTGAGCATTGTCTCACCGTCGGTTCACACATGCTGGTAATTGGGAAAAAATCAAAATCTCTTAACGAAGGCCGCAATATGATTAAAAAAGCCCTTTCAGACGGGATGGGGCTTGCAAAATTCAGAGAATTGGTCGAAAACCAGGGTGGCGATCCTACCTATGTTGATCATCCTGAAAAATTCAAGACTGCACCTGTCATCAGGGAGGTTACCTCACCGCAAGCCGGTTATCTGAAAGAAATAAATGCACAGGTGATTGGCGAAGCCTCTGTTGAAATGGGTGCGGGCAGGGTGAAAAAGGAAGATTCGATCGACCATGCAGTTGGCATCATTGTTCATCACAAAGTTGGAGACAAGGTTCAAAAAGGGGATACCCTGTTCACGCTACATGCCAGAGATGAATCATCTTACTTGAATGCAAAAGAAAGAGTATTAAAAGCCTGTAAATTCAGCAGGCAAGCCTGTGATCCACTGCCGTTGTTTTATGAGGTGATTAGTTAAATTGATTTTCCATGCACTCTGTGGGATAATTGTTGCTTAGAAAAGCCTTGATGGAAACGAGTAAGTTACCCCGATACTTGCAGCGAACCCGGAATGGTGAGAGCCGGGTAGATATGAGTAACTGAAAATCATTCCGGAGCTGCGACCTGAACGCGTAATGACGTTAATAGGGAAGCCGACTCATCGATCGTTACCTCGAAGCAGGTCTATCCAAGTGGATGCACCTGATCAAGTGCTCAATCATGAGAAACAGGGTGGTACCGCGGAAACTCTCCGCCCCTGAGAAGGGGCGGTTTTTTATTTTTTTTGGAGGTTGAATGTTTAAACCTGTATCGCCAAAACTAGTTGTTACTGACATGGAAGAAAAGATCCTGCGCCACTGGCAATGGCATGATATTTTCCATAAAAGCATGAGCCAGCGGGAAGGTGGGAAAGAATACATATTCTTTGAAGGTCCACCGACGGCAAATGGCAAACCAGGTGTACACCATGTGCTGGCTCGCGCTTTCAAGGATATTTTCCCGCGATATAAAACTATGAATGGCTTTCATGTTGCACGAAGGGGCGGCTGGGATACCCATGGATTACCCGTTGAGATTGAGGTTGAGAAAAAATTAGGGTTTACCAATAAAAAACAAATAGAGAATTTTGGCATTGGAAAATTCAACGAACTATGCCGTGAATCCGCGTTTACCTACATCCAGGAATGGGAAAAGCTGACTGACCGCATCGCTTACTGGGTGGACATGAAGGATGCGTATATCACCTATAAGAATGAATATATCGAATCAGTTTGGTGGATCCTCAAAAATTTCTGGGAGCGTGACTTGCTGTATCAGGGGTACAAGGTGGTTCCTTATTGCCCGCGCTGCGGGACCCCCCTTTCGGACCATGAAGTTGCCCAGGGGTATCGGGACGCCACTGACCCATCGGTTTTTGTGCGGATGCCGCTTGTCGATGAGCCCGGGACCTCCCTGCTGGTTTGGACGACCACCCCATGGACTTTACCTGCCAATGTTGCGGTCGCTGCTGGCGAGGATATCGATTATGTAAAGATCAAACGAACTTTACAGGAAGGCGATTTTGAGCAGCTGATTCTTGCCGAGAACCTTTTATCCAGGGTTTTTGGAGAGGAATCCGTAACCATTATCGAACGTTTTAAAGGGAAGCATTTGAAGGGGAAGAGGTATAAACCTTTGTTTACCTTCTTGCCGACAACAAAACCCGCACATTTTGTGGTTTTAGGTTCCTTTGTGTCCACTGAAGATGGCTCTGGACTAGTCCACATCGCTCCAGCCTTCGGTGCAGACGATATGCAGGTAGCCATCGATTATGATCTGCCAATTCTCTCAACAGTTGCTGAGGATGGAACGTTCATTTCTGATGTGCAGCCCTGGGCTGGGAAGTTTGTGAAAGATGCGGATCCCTACATCATCCGCGACCTGGCAGACAGGGGATTGCTATTCAAACATGGAGAATACGTCCATACCTACCCGTTCTGCTGGCGGTGTGACACGCCACTTCTCTATTATGCACGCCCAACCTGGTATATCCGCACCAGTCAGTTCAAAGACCGCATGGTTGAGTTGAACAACCAGATCAACTGGTACCCGGGGCATATCCGTGCCGGCAGGTTCGGCAACTGGCTTTCGAACAATGTCGATTGGGCGTTGGGTCGGGAACGTTATTGGGGAACTCCGCTGCCAGTTTGGGAGTGCGAGAACTGCCACACGCAGGTGTGTGTAGGCTCAGTGCAAGAGCTCTCGGAACGGGCGGGTTACAACCTATATGAATCTGACCTGCACCGCCCGCATGTGGATGAAATCAAATTCAAATGTGCAGAATGCGGCGGGCGGATGAAACGGGTACCCGAATTGATCGATGTCTGGTTCGATTCAGGGTCAATGCCTTCAAGCCAGTGGCATTTTCCATTTGAGAATGAAGCGGAATTCAAGCAGCATTTCCCGGCAGATTATATCTGTGAAGCAGTCGATCAGACCCGCGGGTGGTTCTATTCACTGCATGCAATCAGTACCCTGTTGTTCGACACCAATTGTTACAAAAATGTGATCTGCCTGGGACATATCCTGGATGCCGATGGGCAGAAAATGTCGAAGACGCGCGGCAACGTGGTCTCTCCATGGGAGGTGCTCGAAAAACATGGGGCTGACGCACTAAGGTGGTACCTGTATACCGCCAGCCCTCCAGGGCAGGAAAGGCGTTTCTCAAGTGACCTGGTCGGCGAAGTGGTGCGGAATTTCACCTTGACCTTATGGAATACTTATTCGTTTTTTGTCACGTATGCCAACCTGGATGGATGGAAACCTGAGGAAGATGCAAAAATCGAATACAGCCCGCTTGACCGATGGCTGCGGTCAGCACTGCATACACTGGTTCGCGATGTTACCTACGCTTTCGAAACTTATGATGTTCTCGGCGCGACCAGACCGATCGAGCAATTTGTGGATACCCTTTCAAACTGGTATTTACGGCGTTCACGCAGGCGGTTCTGGAAGAGCGGATCTGACAGCGATAAAAATGCGGCTTATGCCACTTTATATGAAGCGCTGGTGACGATTGCCAAACTGCTGGCACCTACCATGCCATTCATCGCTGATGAACTTTATCTCAACCTGGTCGGCAGTGTGGATGAATCAGCGGCTGAGTCGGTTCACCTGGTTAATTGGCCCCAATATGACACTGATTTGATTGATGAGAGCTTAAATAGTGATATGGCATTGGTAATGAAATTGACCTCCCTGGGTCATGCTGCCCGCAATAAGGCCAATCGCAAAGTTCGGCAACCGCTTTCCGAAGTGGCATTTGCACTGGGCAACCGCGAAGAAGAGAAAGTGCTGCGAAATTACGCGGATCTGTTGGAAGATGAATTAAATGTTAAGAAAGTTCGGTCGTTGAATTCAGCTTCAGAAGCAGTGAGTTATGCATTGAATCCACTGCCAAAACAGCTAGGACAAAAGTACGGCAGCAAATATCCCGAAATCCGTAAAGCCGTGCTGAGTATGAACGCTGAAAAAACTGCTGCTGTTCTTCTATCGGGCGAACCGGTTGTAGTACATGCCGCTGGTGAAGATCTCTCATTATTACCGGAGGAAGTGGAAGTAAGAATCCAGGCGAAAGAGGGATTCTCAGTAGCGTCAGAAGGTGCATATGTGGCAGCCCTGGTGACTGAATTGACCCCGGAACTGGTTGAAGAGGGTTTGGCGCGGGAGTTTGTGCGCCGTTTGCAGGATCTGCGCAAAACAGCCGATCTTGATATCGCTGATCGGATCAAAGTGGTATTCAGTGCCACGCCTGGGTTATCCAAGGCGGTAAATTCCTACGCAGCTTATATCAAGGCTGAGACACTCACTACAGAATTGGTTGAAGCCCCGAATACGCAATCATGGGTGCAAGTGGAAGATGAGTTCGATGGTGAAAAAGTGACCATTGCCCTTGAGCGTCAATAATCCAGATCAGGCTCCGCAAGGAGCCTGATGATTGGATAATTATTGTTAAGGTAAAATGAAGTGGATTCCGGAGGAATGATTGAAAAAACTGCTAAATACTTATGGAATGATGATCATAATTGCGACTGTGCTTATCGCTTTGGATCAATTTACAAAGTACCTTATTCGTTCAAACCTTGCTTTTGGCCAGATCTGGATGCCGTGGAAATGGCTTGAACCCTATGCCAGGATTATTCATATCAACAATACGGGGGCGGCTTTTGGATTATTCAAAGGGGCTAACTCAATATTTATGGTACTTGCCGTCATTGTCTCGGGAGTGATCATTTATTATTTCCCTTCGATTTCACGGAAAGATTGGGTGATACGCACTGCATTATCCATGCAGCTGGCAGGAGCTCTCGGCAACCTGATTGACAGGGTCATTTTTGGCAAAGTGACTGATTTCATTTCTGTGGGGACATTTCCGGTTTGGAATATTGCCGACGCTTCAATTACGGTTGGAGTGGTTGTTTTGTTGATTGGCATGTGGGTACAGGAAAGCCGGGAAAAGAAATCAAAGATGCAAAACAACCCTGGCGAAGTTCAAGACCAAGGGATAAAGATTGACTGAAAAAGAATTCAGTTTTGGGGTGGAGGCAGGCCAGGAAGGGAGACTGGATAAAGTTCTGGTGGAATTGCTGCCAGAATTATCAAGGTCACGTATCCAGACGTTGATTAAAAGTGAAAAGGTGAAAGTGAATCAAACCCCCATCACAAAAACTGGTTGGCAGGTCTACGCAGGGGATAAGATCAATGTGGCAATCCCAGAAAAGAGCGACACAGGGCTTGTGGCTGAGGAGATCCCTCTTGAAATCCTTTTTGAAAATGATGACCTTGCTGTCATTAATAAACCTGCTGGTATGGTAGTGCATCCAGCAGTAGGGCATACCTCGGGAACCCTGGTGAATGCTGCTCTGGCGGAGTTTGATGACCTGGATGGGATAGGGGGTGAACTTCGACCAGGGATCGTTCACAGACTGGATAAAGATACCTCTGGAATCATCCTGATTGCAAAAAATGATAAAGCACTAACGGAGCTGCAGGATCAATTCAGGGATCGCAAGGTATCCAAGATTTATTTAGCCCTGGTGGATGGCAAACCACCGACACCGACCGGGAGGGTTGAAGCAGCCATTGCACGCGATCCTTCTCATCGGAAGAAGATGGCCGTTGTTTCCCCCGAAAAAGGCAGGCACGCGGAATCGGAATATCGAACCATTGAAGCGTTCCGTCAGCACACCCTGTTGGAAGTTCATCCAATCACCGGAAGGACGCACCAGATCAGGTTGCATATGGCTTTTCTAAAATGCCCGATCGTCGGCGACCAAATTTATGGCCATGCCCGGAAAACGATAGAAATCAATCGCCATTTTTTACACGCTGCCCGGCTAACGATCACAATACCCGGTGAGGAAACGCCCAGAACATTTGAGGCTCCACTTCCGGTCGAGTTGGATGGAATTCTTAATCAATTGAGGAAAAAATGAAAATTATTGATATGCGTTCAGATACTGTAACATTCCCGACTGACGAAATGCGCGAAGCGATGGCACATGCATCGGTAGGGGATGATGTTTATGGAGAAGATCCGACCGTAAATGCCCTGCAGGATCTGGCAGCTCAAACCCTTGGTAAAGAAGCCGGATTGTTCGTGCCCTCCGGGACGATGGGAAACCTGATTGCAACCCTGGTGCACTGTGAGAGGGGTGACGAGGTAATCATGGGAGACCTGGGTCACACGTTCCTGTTTGAAGCCGGTGGAATCTCAGCGTTAGGGGGAGTCTTTCCTCATACGATTAAAAACCAACCTGATGGAACATTGGCATTTGACGATCTGAGAAGTGCTATCCGACCGAACGACATTCATCATCCGCGCTCAAAGCTTATAATCCTGGAGAATACCCATAATCGCTGTGGAGGAACCGTCTTATCACGCGAGTACACGCAAGCAGTAGGAGGATTTGCCCACGAAAAGGGTTTACGACTTCATATTGATGGAGCGAGAATTTTCAATGCAGCGGCAGAGTCAGGGGTTTCGGCCCGTGAGTTGGCAGCCCCAGCAGATAGTGTAACTTTCTGCCTGAGTAAGGGATTGTGCGCTCCCGTGGGGTCTGTATTATGCGGGTCAAAGGAGTTCATCGGCAAAGCGCTGCGGCTTCGAAAAATGCTTGGGGGCGGGATGCGGCAGGCAGGGATTCTGGCAGCTGCGGGCATTATCGCTGTGCAAAAGATGTCAAAGCGTCTTGGAGAAGATCATCATCGGGCAAGTGTGCTGGCGGATGGTCTGGCTGCCATCCCGGGGATAACCTTTGAAATTGGGAAACCGCAAACGAACATGGTTTTTCCATTTCTCAACGCAGCTGTTTCAACAACACCCGCTGAAATTGCAGCGAAGTTATCAGAAAGAGGAATAAAGATCGGGGTTGTGGGTGCGAGGAGTTTTCGCCTGGTGACCCATTATTGGATCAACGATACAGATATAGCGGAAGTGATCAGCGCTTTCCGAGAAGTCCTTGCATAAGCAGAAAAGCAATTATGATTGGTTTGATATAATGGAACTCACTTTTCACTAAGCAGGTAAAAATGGATAAGTTTATAACTCTTGCAGAAATCGACGCGACGACAAACTTCATAAAGAAGGCTCTTACCAAAATGCCTAAGGTAGGATTGATCCTGGGTTCAGGGCTGGGCGGACTGGCAGACGAGGTAGTATCGCCAGTGGTCTTTGATTATAAGAATATCCCCAATTGGCCAATATCCACGATTCATGGACACAAAGGGCGACTGGTTATTGGAGATCTGTTTGGCGTGCCAACAATGGTGATGCAGGGAAGAACTCACTATTACGAAGGTTATCCTATGGACATTATCACTCTGCCAATCAGAGTGATGCAACGCCTTGGCATTGGCACCGTTATTCTTACAAATGCAGCCGGCGCAATCAATCCTGAATATATTCCGGGTGATGTGATGGTGTTAAAGGATCATATTGCACTGATCGGGATGGCTGGATTGAATCCCTTGAGAGGACCTAACCTGGATGAGTTTGGACCCAGGTTCCCAGATATGAGCCAGCCATATGATCGCGAGTGGATTTCGCGTGTAAAAGAAATTGCTAGGGAGAAGAAAATCAAGCTGCACGAAGGGGTTTATGTCTGCCTTTCCGGACCGTCATTTGAATCGCCTGCAGACTTGAGATTTTTGCGCGCAATAGGAGCAGATGCGGTGGGAATGTCTACGGTGCCGGAGACAATTGTGGCGCGGCATGGAAAAACCCGTGTTTTGGCATTTTCCGGGATAAGCAACAAGGCGAACCTTGATGGCAATACTGAAACGACCCACGAAGAAGTATTGGAAGCTGGCAATGTGATCGTACCAAAGTTAACTGCTTTAATAAAAGGGTTTTTAAGTACATTATCAGATGTCTGATAATTCCTGGAAAACAATTCAATGACCTCGTTACTTCGTTTGCTCACACAATACGAAATCCTTTTTTACCTGGTACTTGGAACTATCCTGGTTGTTTTTGGGATACGAGTATGGCGGGCATGGAAAGAGTGGTCAGTTTCGCTATTTGGATTGGAGAAAGAGCACACGCAGCAGCAGATTAACCAGGGGATCACGGTTCTCATAATCACCCTGGCACTCGGGCTTGGGTTATTTGTCCTGACCACCTTTGTAGCTCCATCATTTCCCGGAGTTGAAACGATTTCAACACCAACTGCGAATTTAACCGCACAGCCAACACTCACAATCAATACGCCAACGGTATCTTTAACCACTACCGGATTAATCCCAACACTTTCAGCAATCCTGGATATGGGGTGTGTTCCTGATAAGGTGCAATGGACGGATCCCATCAATGGGGATACGATAAAAGGGAAATATATACTAAAAGGTACGGTTAATGTACCAAACTTGGGGTATTACAAATTTGAGTATGCTTCCTCCGATAGCGAAAATTGGACAACGATCGCCGCAGGCAATAGAACAATTATCGACGAACCCCTGGGTGGAAGCTGGGATACCAGTTCCCTCACTCCGGGAGAGTATAAATTGAGGCTGGTCGTAACAAATAACCAGAACGAACCCATGCCCGAGTGCATTATTAACGTTACAATTCTGCCTGCTAAATAAGAGTAAACCCATGCCAGAAATTGAAATTCGTCCGGCTATCTCATCAGATATTCCTGGGCTAATGGCTCTTGATCACACGATAGTATCTTCTCACATCTGGCAAATAGAGTCTTTTGGTGAAGATGAGGAAATGAATATCCATCTTCTTCGATCGAGGCTGCCACGACCTTTGACCTTGACATATCCCAAACGGATTAACAACATGGCGGACACGTGGACGACCCACGACTTATTTCTCATCGCTAAAATTAACCACAAACTTGTGGGATACTTAATCTTATCTATGGATTTTGACCTGTTAACCGCACAAATCACTGACCTGGTAGTAGATTCGCACGTAAGAAACCAGGGAATTGCCAGTGGGCTAATTCTATCGATCCGCAATTATCTGCGAAAAAATGGAATGAGAAAGTTGATGATCGCTGTTCCCGTCAGAAACCAGGCATTAATTGCGCTTATTAAGAAACTGCAAATGAATTTTTGCGGTTTTATTGACCACTATTTTCCCAACCAGGAAGCTGCTCTATTTTATTCGATGGTGATCAAATAACTTATGGCATGGCTTGATGGTCTCACCACGATTGTAGAAACAGTAAGCGAGATCCTGACTGCAGGAATAGCAATTCTGGCATTTTCATTAATGCTTTATAGTTTTAGTTTTAATCTCCGCGACCGCGTTGCACGCTCGTTTGCGTGGATCATGATTTGCCTTGTAATCGTTTTTTCAACAGAGGCATTCAGTTCAACAGGTGCAACCGCTACAGTGGTCGATGCCTGGCTGCGAATTCAATGGGTTGGGATTATCCTGCTTCCAGCTGCTTATCTCAATTTTTCCGATGCGTTACTGGCAACAACTGGATTACCCTCGCGTTGGCGCAGGAAATGGGCAATCCGAATTGTTTTTGGCATTTCGTTTATTCTCATCCTTGCACTGGGGTCTACCTGGTTCCTTGGACCTGTTGTTCTGGATCAACCCCCTGCACCTCATCATGAAGCAACGATATATACTGAATTGTTTACTGCTTATTATGCGGTTATCATGCTGCTTTCATGGGTGAATTTTATCCGCGCGCTCAAACGGACGATCACCCCTACCAGCAAGAGGAGAATGGTTTACCTGATCTTAAGCGCGTTGGCGCCTGCTTTTGGTTCTTTTCCCTTCTTGCTATACGGGTCGAGTTTTGCCGCCAGCCAGACATTTCTATTTTGGATCATGGCAATCCTGGCAAATTTAATCGTAGGTACTTTTATCACAATTATGGCTTACGCGGTTGCTTTTTTTGGCGTTCCCTGGCCTGATCGAGTGGTCAAAGGACGATTGATCAAGTGGATCCTCAGGGGTCCTGCAACTGCAAGCTTGACTCTGGCAATTGTTACAATCGTGCGCCGTGGGGGAGAAGTATTTGGCAATCCATACAATGCATTTGTTCCGGTTGTGATGGTCGTTTGCGTCATCGTTTGTGAATTTTCGATCACCCTGGGATTCCCATATCTTGAAAAATGGTTACTGTATCGAAAGGATGAAGAGGATCTTCAATTAATCCGCTCGATCGAAGAAAAAACGATCACCCGTGATGACCTTTCGCAACTATTAGAGATGGTTCTGGCAGCAGTCTGCGACAGGTTACAGGTGAAGAGGGCTTATATATTAGCTTATAACGGGGAGGGCTTAGAGGTTGTAAAAACCACAGTCCCGATAAGGTTTACAGATATGGATCTTGAAGAATTGGAATCTCTTTTGTCACAGGAATTGGAAAATGAACAGACCATTACATGGAAAAACGATACGCTTGTTCCGTTGTCTGTGAGTGCAGAAAGAAAGCAAGTATTGGGCGTGCTTGGTTTTGAGCAAATTACCCCAACGGTTTTTGCCGATCCGCAAGAAAAAGATGCACTCAATACGCTTACAAACCGGGCGACCTTAATTTTAAGAGATCGGGCGACGCAAAAGCAACTTTTTTATGCAATCGAGCAGCTTTCACCGCAAAATGATATGGTACAGCAATTAAGGGTGGCAGGAAGGTATAATCGCAATGGTTTATTGACAATGCAATCTTCATTGGAAAAAACGGAGATGAGGCAGGCAGTGCGAGATGCGTTAACCCATTACTGGGGGGGACCTCGGTTAACCGAAAGCCCATTGATGAATTTGAAAGTTGTGAGGGATGGTGTTGATGGTGATCAGAATGCTGCCAATGGTTTGAGAAATCTGCTTAAAAATGCCATCGAACGGCTTCGTCCTGCGGGAGAAAGAAAGTTCACCGGCGAATGGTTATTGTATAATATTCTGGAAATGAAATTTCTAGAAGGAAAGAAAGTTCGGGAAATTGCTGTTAAGTTAGCCTTATCAGAAGCAGATCTTTACCGCAAACAAAGAGTGGCCATCGACCTCATTACCGATGAGATCGTTAAAATGGAATTGCAGGAAACTGAAAAAAGCAACCAAACATGATTATTGGTTTTTTATTGGAGGGGAATTTTGAGTAAGAATACCGAACTCGTTGAAAATGAATCGTTTGCATTTTCATCTGATGAAGGGTGGTGGAATGCTGTCCTGACGGATGAAGAAGCCTCTTCAGCTGAACCCGGGATGTTAAATTGCTCTCCTTGTGGAAATGGCGATGCTGGGAAAATTAACTGGGACTGCGCAAAAAGAATATTCGAAGAAGACCAGGTTATTCTTTTAAAAGTAATCAGTTTTAACCGTGGCGGTCTGCTTGTTGAGGGGGAGGGTTTACAGGGGTTTATTCCTGTTTCTCACCTCGTGGACATGCCGCCAGATCTCGAAGAAGACAAAAAACACGAATTTCTATCCAGTTATGAAGGAAAGTCGCTTTACGTTAAGATTATCGAATTTGAACCCACGACCCAAAGATTGGTTTTTTCAGAGCGAGCCGCGAAAGCTGGTGAAGGAAAACGTAAAGAATTATTTGAGCAGTTAAAACCGGGTGTTTGCATTTGTGGGGTGGTCACGAATATGACTGATTTCGGGGTTTTTGTTGACCTGGGCGGAGTAGAAGGCCTGGTTCATGTTTCCGAATTATCATGGGGCAGGGTTGAAAAACCTTCTTCCTTATTTACGATTGGTCAACAAGTGAAAGTGATGGTTCTAAGTATCAACGATGGCAATTCACGGATTGCCTTAAGCATTAAACGATTAACCCCAAATCCATGGGATCACGTAATGACCAATTATCATCCGGGTGATGTGATCCTGGCAAAGGTTACCACCATCACCAGGTTTGGAATGTTTGCCAAACTCAAGGAGGGGATCGAGGGATTGATCCATGTATCTTCCATTCCTAAACTGGAAGGGTCTCATGATATCGGGTCTTCATTTAACATAGGTCAAGAAGTGAAAGTAAAGATACTCCACATCGATATCGACCGCCGCCGATTAGGGCTTGGTCTGGTGGACGCTGAATGAAGCCTCAAGATGTGAGAAAAGGGTCAACGGGAGTGTCCCAAAAGACCCTGGTACCCTATGTTAAGGTTCCTTTTTCCACCCGGATCAATAACGCGTTTTCTCATATTAAAAAATTTGGCTGGGATCTTGCCGGGATTCTTCTTATACTCCTTTCGTTAATCATTTTTTTTGGATTATTAGAAGTTTCGAAAGGTGTGGTTACGATTTCATTGGCTGGATTGGTTCGTAAAGCCTTTGGGTGGGGTGGTTTTGGTCTAGTTCTCATCATTGCCGCACTTGGTATCATCGCCTTAATTTATAAATCGGGGAAAGGTTTCCCCTTAAAATTTGGGCAATTCATTGCTATCGAAATTGCATTTTTTAGTTTCCTGCCTTTATTATCGGCTTCATCTCATGCTACATTGATGGAAGCTGAACTGGGAAGAGGGGGAGGAACCATTGGATGGGGGTTGGCTCATTTGCTTCCCGGCTGGTTAAGTTTTTCACTTTTTTTGATCATTTTTCTATTTTCCATTGTGGCAGCGACCGGGTATTTTGGAAGAATGGTCAAGAAAGCGATGGAGTGGAGTCTGATAGAATCTCCTGAACCAAAGGTGGAAAAGCAGGCTCCCATACGGATTCAACAAAACCAGGAAAAAAAAGAAATTCCTCTAAAGGATGTCAAAAATCCGCAAGGTATTCAAACATCCACTTGGAGAGATGACCGACTGCCGCCAATTAATTTGCTTCTGGCTGAACACTCAAATATTCCTGACCCAAAACAGATCAAGGAAAAAGCAGCCAAAATCGAAGGTACGCTCGCGGAGTTTGGGTTGCCAGTCAAAGTCGTTGGATACAGGGTTGGACCTACTATCACACAATTTGCCCTTGAACCTGGTTATATTGAAAGAACAAGTTCTGATGGGACTGTGGCAAGGCAAAAAGTGAGGGTCTCCCAGATCGCAAGTCTCTCAAGAGATCTCTCGCTCTCATTATCGGCTTCGCGATTACGCATCGAAACGCCGGTTCCAGGAAGGTCTTATGTGGGAATTGAGGTGCCAAATTCAGATGGGACGATCGTTCGATTACGGTCCCTTCTTGAATCTGAGGAATTTAAGTCGCTTAAATCGCCACTTGCATTAGCGTTGGGAAAAAATGTTTCCGGTGAACCTGTAGTAGCGGACCTTGCCAAAATGCCTCATTTATTGATTGCAGGTACAACTAATTCAGGCAAATCTGTATGCCTGGCTTCATTGATCGGGTGCCTTGTGATGAATAATACACCACATGATCTCAAACTGGTAATGCTTGATCCAAAAAAGGTGGAATTGGTGAGGTATAACGGAATTCCGCATCTGATCGGGAATGTGGAAACTGAGATCGAACGGATGCTGGCGGTCCTTCGTTGGGCGCTGGTGGAAATGGATAATCGGTACCGATTAATGGCTGAGAACAAAGTACGAAATCTTGAGTCATATAACCGGAAGATGGTCCAAAAAAAGCAGGATACACTGCCACGTATCATCATTTTCGTGGATGAACTGGCTGACCTGATGATGTCTGCGCCTGACCAAACGGAGCACAGCATAATCAGACTTGCTCAAATGGCTCGGGCGACCGGAATCCACATGGTACTCGCCACCCAAAGACCGTCTACTGATATTGTGACTGGTTTGATCAAAGCCAACTTTCCTGCACGAATTGCTTTTTCGGTAGCTTCAGGGATTGATTCACGGGTGATCCTTGATGCCAACGGCGCTGAAGACCTGCTAGGCAAAGGCGACATGTTATTCCTGGATCCCAGCCGGTCGGGATTGCAACGCGTTCAAGGAACTTTGATCAGCGATTCAGAGATCGATAAGATTATTTTTCACTGGCAGAAAATTTCTCATGGGGCAACAACAACTGAAGCCCCGTGGGAGGGTATGGTATCAGAAGCAACATACGAAGCTTCGGATCAATTAATCGAGAAAGCAATAGGGGTGGTAAGAGCCGCAGGTAAAGCCAGTGCTTCGCTGTTACAACGGAGGTTAAAAATTGGTTTTCCTCGGGCAGCCAGGCTAATCGATGAGCTTGAGGATATGGGAATCATTGGACCATCAGTCGGAAGTGGCAAAGACAGAGAAATCCTAGTGGAAGAGGATGATGGGATAGATGAATCAGAAGGTGATGAGGCTTTTTAAAAACCAATAACTTGACAAGACAGCTTCCGGCATTTACGATTTATTCTTTGTATATGAAATGGACCGATTATGAGTGAAAAATTGAAAACCCAAATAAAACCCCGTTTCTCCTTGGAAATGTATCTCCGCAAGGTATTCAAATTCATAATCGATCCTATAGCCAGCGGGTTATTGAAGATCGGATTAACACCAAACGCAATCACTGGAATTGGTTTCATTTTCACCGCTATCGCTGCTTTTTTTGTTTCACAAGGAAAGTTCAGTATAGGAGGATTAATTTTGCTATTTGCGGGACCATTGGATGTGATCGATGGGTCTATGGCAAGACAGATCGGCACCCCGACAGCTTATGGTTCGTTAATCGATTCAGTGACTGACCGGTATTCAGAACTGGTGATTTTTGGGGGTTTATTATTTTATTTCGTAAATACGCAAAACAGTACCGGCATATTCTTGGTCTTCCTGGCCGCTGCGGGTTCTGTGCTGGTTTCTTATGTAAAAGCCCGCGCTGAAGCTCTTGGGTTGAACAGTAAGATGGGAATATTAACCCGTGTTGAAAGATTGATCGTGATGATCGTTTGTTTGATCTTTGGTGTTCCAATGATCGCCTTGTGGATAATCGCCATCCTGGCGAACTTCACATCAATCCAACGCTTGTTTTTTGTGCGTAAACAGACAATCCAATAATTGAAAGAGGTAACAAAATGATTAACGGTTTTACGATATTTGGCTTAAAGATCTATTTTTATGCGATCATTATTATCATTGGAGCGATTGCAGGTGCTTTCCTTGCAGGCATTGAGGCAAAAAGGAAAGGCTTGCCGAAAGATATGGTATGGGATATTTTGCCCTGGTTATTGATCGCTGGAATTATAGGTGCGCGTCTTTGGCATGTATTTACTCCTGCAGATTCAATGTTGATCGATGGCAAGAACCCATACTTTATATATCCATTGGATATTCTGAAAATCAGGGCAGGAGGGCTGGGGATCCCGGGTGGCGTGATTGCCGGGGTATTGGCGTTATGGATATACGCCCGCAAGAACAAGGTCAGTTTCGCTACGTGGTTGGATAATATGGCGCCTGGAGTAGCTTTAGCGCAGGCAATTGGACGATGGGGAAATTTCTTCAACCAGGAACTATATGGCAATCCCACGACCTTACCCTGGGGGATTAAAATCGATGCGACGCATGGCGGTGATCCTTCCCTGCGGTATCAACCATTGTTTTTTTATGAATTCCTTCTCAATTTGTTGAATATGGGAATTCTATTGTTTATCTCACGCAAATTAAAAACCAAGCTAAAAGATGGAGATGTATTCCTGATCTATGTTGTGATCTACTCTCTTGGGAGGTTTTTCCTAGAATTCCTTAAAGTTGATCAAAATACTCTCTGGGGATTGTACACAAATCAGATCGTGATGGCGGTATTGTTTATCTTTTCCGTTGCATATCTGATCATCCGCCACTTAAAGAGTCAAAAGGATAGGCAAACTGCTGCCAGTTAAAAGATTGAGGGATCATGGACCGCTTAATTGTTCTTGGATCTGCGAATGCAATTCCAAAAATCGACCAGGATAATACCCACCTTTACGCGGAAAGTGGTGAAAAAAGGGTTCTGGTTGATTGTGGAAACAATACCCTTGTGAGATTGCGAAAACAGGGGATTGATCCCGATTTGATCACTGATTTGGTGATTACCCATTTTCATCCGGACCATGCGGGCAGCCTGCCAAATTTTCTGATGGGAATGTGGCTGGAAAAACGAACTCAACCTTTGACCATTCATGGTCTCGAATTCACCCTGGATAGGGTTAAGGCACTGATGGGACTCTTTGGATGGAGCAATTGGGCTAATATGTATCCGGTTAACTTTAATACAGTTCAAGATGGTGCACAGAGTATATTAATCCAACCTAATTCACTTGCTGTGCATGCAGTGACCGTACAGCATCTCATCCCAACGATTGGTCTGCGATTCAACTTTGCAGATGGAAAATCAGCAACCTATAGTTGTGATACCGAACCTTGTGACCAATTACTTAAACTGGCAGAAAAGGCAGACGTCTTGCTGCAGGAATCAGCCGGTCCTGGAAAAGGGCATACATCAGCAAAACAGGCTGGTGTGATTGCAAAAACTGCGGATGTGAAGAAGTTGATCCTGATCCATTACGACAGGAACCTGGGGACTGAAAACTTAATTAGGGAAGCAAGAAGCGAATTTGCGGGTGAGGTAGTTGCAGCTTATGATGGATTGGTGGTGTTTTAATTACCATCCTTCAAGGTAACATTCCCACTCATGATTTTGAGACACGTATCTGGAAAACAGGTAATTTGCTGAACATGGCGGTTCTCTTGGTATTTGCTGCAACGTCATGCCGGTTTCTTTTAGCGTTCTGCCCCCCTTACGATGGTTGCAAGCCGGACAGGCAGTTACGAGGTTGGACCAGGTGTGTTGACCGCCAAGGTGCTTGGGAAGGACGTGATCGATGGTCAGGGTTTGGTGGGGATTTCCGCAATATTGACATTTCCAATTATCACGTCTGAAAATTTCCAACCTTGATAACGCTACCCGCGGACGGGGTCGAATGACCATATGATCAAGTCGGATGACAGATGGTATTGGGTAGCTGGTAGAAGGGGTTTTTATCGTACCTCGGCCATCCTGGATGAGAAAGGCTTTTCCTGAAACCATGAGACCGATTGCCCGTTCAAACGCGCAGACATTGAGGGGTTCGAAGTTGGCATTAAGGACTAAAACAGGTCTGTCCATAATGAAAACAATTATAGCATTAGTTAGGAAGTCAAAGTAAAATTCGCATAGCCATTATTAATATTACTTGAGTGTTACTAAGGTTAACCAGCACTAATTACCACTGGTATAATCACGTATCAATTAATCTAAAAAAGGAGGCCGCAATGAACATAAAAGAACAAGTCGAGTATTTGATGCAGGGAACAGAATACGGCGACGATAACCTCAAACAAAACATGGCGGATGAGCTGACGGCACGTTTGCTAATCTGTCAAAAGGAAGGAAGACCTTTGCGTGTTTATTGCGGTTTTGATCCCCGTAAGGCAGACCTTCACCTTGGGCACACAGTTCCGATGAGGAAGTTGCGTCAATTCCAGGAATTGGGACATGATGTTACCTTTGTGATTGGAAATTACACCTCTTTGATTGGTGATCCTTCTGATAAAGATATTTTACGACCTCAGTTAACCCATGAAGAGGTTGAGGAAAATGCCAGGACTTATGCCGAACAAGCTTTCAGGATACTGGATAAAGAGAAAACCCATATCCGTTATAACGCTGAATGGTTGTCAGAACTATCGTTTGAAGAATTGATCAAACTGGCATCTAATTTTACAATTCAGCAGTTCCTTACACGAGAAAATTTTAAACTACGGTGGGAAAAAGGCGATGCTGTATACCTGCATGAGACTTTTTATTCGATTATGCAGGGGTATGATGCCTACATGCTTAAGACGGATGTTCAGATTGGTGGAACAGACCAGTTATTTAATATAATGACCGCTGCTCGGAAAATCATGACTTTTAAGGGTGCAATGCCAAATATCGCCATCATTTTAGGGATACTACCTGGAACCGATGGTGTGGTGAAGATGAGCAAGTCATTGGGAAACCATATCCCGATCAACACAGACGCATCAGACATGTATGGGAAAGTAATGAGCATTCCGGATTCAGCTATGGGTCAATATTTCCGTTTGGTGACTCGTCTCACTCCCCCCGAAATTTCCCGAATCGAGCAAGAGCTTAATTCGGGAAGTATGCACCCGCGGGATGCAAAAATGCTTCTCGCAAGGGAGATCGTTGGTTCCTTCTATGGCGACGAGGCTGCAATATCAGCAGAAAAAGTCTTTGTTGATACCTTTCAAAAGGGAGCCATTCCAGAAGACATCAATACCTACAGACTGGTTAATCCAATTTCTATCATCGACCTCTTGATTACAGTGGAATTTGCTAAAAGCAAATCTGAAGCCAGACGTTTGGTCGATCAAAAAGGTGTGAAATTCGATGGCTCCGTGATCGATAATCCCGGTGCTTTGATCTCGCAAGCGGGAATTCTACAGGTAGGTAAACGGCATTTTTTGAAAATCGAAAAATAAAAAAAGCGATCCCCGCAATTTTGCGGGGGTCGCTTTTTGTTACTGGTTTGTGGCAAAAAGGTAAACAGTAGTGCCAATCTGGCGGGCAATATCCGGGGTTGAATTCTCGAGCGCGGCAACCAGGATTATTGGAACTCCCTGCCAATTATTAGGGGTTCCGATAACGTACCAATCCAGTCTGCCTGTATCAATAGGAACGGTGGCTGAAATTGACCATCCGAATGACTTTTCCAATGAAAGTGAAGAAATGTTGGAAGAAATCTTTATTTTGGAAATATCAAGTGGATTAACATTATTAAGAAGCTGCCACGACCCATCATTGGTTTTATATGCAACAGCCAGGATGGGATTGATTAATATGCCGCCATTTGAAAATGGGGCATAGGCAAGCGCAACTTGTAAGGGGGTTACCAGTAAATTGGATTTTCCAGTGAGCAATGCATTTGTATCACTAAAATTTTCAAGGTTGAGCGGAATCGCTTGTGCGATCTTAATATCTGGTTGATCGAGCAAACCTGCTTGTTTATACAGATTATACAAGTCAACAGGTTCCATGGTTGACGCCAATTGACTTAGCCCAAACGGGCAACCAGCAGATACCAGGGTGCCCCAATTTTCTTCTTTTACTCCAGAAATTGCGCAATAAAAAGGATGATCGAGGTTCCCAGAAGGAGGATACGTTGGAACGGAGGGCATTTCTTTTGAATTCAAGGAAATCGCGTTGAGGATCAATCCTCCAGTGATGCTTCCTGGCGGATAGGCTCCCTGTGTGGCACGATTAAGCAAAGGGAAACTTGGGTCAACTTTCCAGGACTCCATTTTTTCGGAAAGTTCATTCGCATTAAATGTTGGTGAAGTGGCGATTGCCAGAATTTCACCACTCTCAGCATTCAGGACTAAAATCGACCCTGTTTTATTCTCAAGCTGCTTATCTGCCATTTGTTGAATTTCAAGGTTGATACTTGTACGCAGGTCATACCCGGGGGGGTATTGTCCGAACAACAGACGCGTGGAGAATACCTGCCAGTAATTGTCGCTGGTGACGCCCCTCAGTATGTTATCTTCGCTGTATTCGAGACCTGCCTGACCATAATTGGCGTCAGAATATCCAATCACACTGCTGAGAAGCGGATAGGCTAAAGTTCTTGCATACTTCCCGACCTCTCCGCCTGTGGACGTTAAAATTTGGTTGTTTTGATCAAAGATGGTTCCACGATAAACGTAATAATCTGAGATGAATCGTCTGGGATTATCGTTTCGAGCCAGCAGCGAATTACTGCGAAATACACTCCACCATGTGGAAATGACTAATAGACCGGTAAAAGCTGCAAGGAAAAGTGATCCTACCATCCGAAACGGCTGACCGCGTTCAAGAACCGCGGGGTGGAGCTCAGATCGATTGCTGATGATCAGAAGCAGGGATGCACCGATGAAACTTACTAATAGTGAGGAACCACCATAAGAAATAAAGGGAAGGGTCACACCGGTCAATGGGAGAAGCCTTGTAGAACCGCCCATAATCAAGATTGCCTGAACCGAGACGGAAGTGGTTAACCCTGCCGCGAGAAACCTTTGAAACTGGTTGGGAGATCGGAGTGAAATTGAAAACCCTCTCGACATAAAGAACACAAATAAAAGAATAACCCCAGCTGCTCCAGCGAGACCTTCTTCTTCAAAAATTGCAGGAAAGATAAAATCAGATTGAGCCACGGGGACTACTCCGGGAGAACCTAACCCGAGCCCACGACCGAAGATCCCACCATTAGCAATTGCGATTAATGACTGGACGATTTGATAAGAACGACCATTTGCGTCCAACCATGGATTTAGCCAGGCTTCAATTCGGATCTGGATCACACTGTAAACTTCGTATCCGATAATCAACGCAGCTACAACTGCGAGGAAACTAAACAACAAAAGTCTCCGTTTGCCAAGAGCAAGGTAGACGGTTACAGCATAAATGGCGATAAATAGAGAGGCAGTTCCAAGATCGTGCTGCACTACAAGGATCAGGAATGCAATCCCAATGAGGATTAACGTAGGTGTCAATAGCTGAACCAGGCTGAATCCCACATGGATGTTGTCAGCCAGATAAGCAGCGAGGAATATGATAAGGAGGAGCTTCAATAACTCCGAAGGTTGAAAAAATACTCCTAAGAAGTTCAGCCACAACCCTGGACCGGTCCCGCCAGGATAAACACCAATAACAAACGTGAGCAAGGTCAGGAGAATTCCGCCGGTCAGCCAGATGTATTTGTATCTTCGCAGGAAATTTAATATCTCTTTATATCGAATTATGGCAATGGCAATAGTGATGGATAATGCGAGCCAAATTGTCTGCCTGAGACCAAAATGATAATCAAGCCTGTAAAGGGTTAATAAACCTAACCCGGAAAGCATGGCAATTATGGGAACAATATACGGGTCACGGTCCGGCAGATGCTTTAGTACACCTCTATGGAGAAGTAAAAAACCAACCAGCCAGACGACGAATCCCAGCCAATGCCGCCAATTAATTTCCGCTGTCCATGTGTGAAAACGAACAACTGGCGCAAATGTTAATATGATGCATCCGACGAATACGGTATATATCGCCAATCGCAGAAGGCGATTTTGTATCACATCTTGCCTGGAATTTGGCTTCTGGAATAAAAATCTCACTTAAGATACTTATCCACTAAAATGCCCAGCTTCTTAGCAGTAGAGGCATTGATGTACTTACGATTGGTGATAAACGCATTTTCAAGGGCGTGGTTGCAAGAACAATCCTTATGCTCTTCGATTTGAGAGACAAGATGCATAATGGTTTGTTGAGCCAGTTCCGTATTATTCTGAAGAGTTTTGACAACAAGGTCGACATTTACAGATTCTTCACTTATGTGCCAGACATCGTAATCGGTCACATGTGCCATCACTGCATAACAGATCTCAGCTTCACGCGCGAGAAATGCTTCAGGCGAAGTTGTCATTCCAATTAAGGATAGTCCCCACGAACGGTATGTATTTGATTCGATCTTGGTAGAAAATCTTGGACCCTCGATGGTGATCATCGCTCCGCCTTTATGTGCGGTAGCATCTACAGCAGACAGGGATTGATGCAGTTTTATGGAAAGTGTGGGACAAAATGGGTCAGCAACACTCACATGGACAACCATTCCGTCTTCGAAAAAAGAACGTTTACGCAAGTGGGTGAAATCAAATAGCTGCGATGGAACCACAATGTTCCCGGGGGCATAATCCTCGCGTAGAGATCCACATGCACTAATGCTGATGATCTGCTCAACGCCTAGAGATTTCAATGCGAAAATGTTTGCACGGTAGTTAACTTCGGTGGGATTAAAAACATGTCCGATACCATGGCGAGCGAGGAAGACAACCTTTTTCCCATTGAGGTATCCTTGAAGAATCGGGGCACTGGGTTTTCCAAATGGGGTGGATATCTCCAGGGTCTGTTTTTTTTCCAGAGCAGGAAAATCGTATAATCCGGAACCACCAATGATCGCTAAAACTGGTTTTTCATCCATAAATTTAACCCTCCATCGTAAATGATTTACGATAAACGTATTTCGTAGAATTGATTGCCGATGTGCAAATCATCCCCAGTGATCAAAATGGTAGGTGCGGTGATCTTTTCATCATTCAGGAAGGTTCCATTTGTTGAAAGTAAATCTTCAATCCACCAATGACCATTTCGATAATTGAGAACTGCATGCCGGTTTGAGACAGTGGTGTCTTCAATGCAAATGGTATTCCCCGGGTCGCGGCCGATGGAAACTTCAGAATTTTCGTATGAGACTTTATTATTTTCGATGCCGCCGCTGCGATCAATTAATGTGATTGCCGGCACTTTTTGGAGTTGTACGGAGAGACTTTTAAAGCGAAGATCTTTCCAAATCGTGTAGATTGTCCATCCCAAAAAAGTGAATAACAAGATTAAAAAAATAATTCGAAGGATTAAGACGATTACCGATGCAGCCATTATTTCTTATCCTCTACAACAACACTTTGTTTTTGAGGGGTGGTCGCTCCCCTGGGATTTTCCTGTAGAAAAATAAACCGGTAGCCACCCAAGGAGATTACGTCACCTGTTTTTAGCAATTGTTGAGTAATTCTTGTGCTGTTGACAAATGTACCTCCAGTTGAACCTGCGTCGAAGATCATATATCCATCCGCAATGTGCCTGATCTGGGCGTGCACTCGGGAAATACGCATATCATCGATAACGATATCATTGGTGTCCCGTCTGCCGATCGTGACTACAGAGGTATTGATAGGAATCTCTTTTTCATCTCCAAATAATAGAATTGGGCAAGCCTGGAAGCAGGAACTCTCTTTTTTATGGTAGGTTATAACGGAACTTGTTTTATCTTTACTGGATTCAACTTGTTCGGCTTCTATTAGAACCTCGTTATCTCCAAGAGAATTCTTAATGATCAAATTAAAGACCGGAGAATAATCCTGTTTGATTCCAAATTCCTTTAACACAGCTTTATATGCCTCATTGAGGTCATGATCCCAGGAAGGATTTGACTGCCAGGCTCTAGCATTGGTTGAATTCATTTTCAATGAAAAAACGTGAGGAGTATTTTTCGATGAAGTATTCTGGAGGATGTTAGATTGGATGCTGTCAATAAGCAAAGACATGATCTCCGCATTTTTATCTGCCCACGGGAAGAACAAAGCGCTTTTTTGAATCAGCGATTTTAACCGATTTTCAACAAGATCCAGTTTGTTCATAATGAGGAATTATAACGAAATAAATAACAAAAAAAATTGAGGGATTTCATCAGCGTTATTTAGTGCAGAAAATGGGATTGCTATAAATCCATCCTCTCTTGAGACCAAGAAAATCGATTTTGCATTGGACACGGTAGTAACCGGGCTCGGTTATTGTTTTTACAACGGATGTGTTTTTTTCACTTCTTAATAGGATTTTTCCATTATGAATGATCTCAATATCAGACTTGTATGGTACATGAATCCGCATTGTCCCACCATGCACCAGCCGAATTGACTCTCCCATTCCGGCGACCTGGTCTTCTGTTTCGATTGAGCAGGTAAATCCATTGGTTGGAGCAGGGAGATCATATCCAACAAAGGAATGACCATTTCGTAGGGCGTATAAGACCTGGCGACGATCCCGTTCGATCTCTCCTGTGAATTCGTTATCCAGCAGCAGATGATTATTAATCGCTGAAAAATGGAATTCATAAGGAAAAATGGTTTTATGGAAAAAGCTTTTACGAAAATTTAGCGCATGTGAATCAGAGCCGCCAACTGCAAATACTCTTTTTCCGCTGGAAAGCAATTCATCCCATTTTTTCAATGTTGATGGATGGGGAGAGTGGGCGATGAATTCCGGGAAGAATGCATAAAAAAGGACTTTGGGAAGACTGCGGGCATAGGTTTTGAATTCGCTGAAACCATTCCAAAGTTCAAGACCAGTGTACCCATTCACATCCCAGGTAACCCAGGAGATATCTGGTTCATTAAACATTGGGAGATCATATTCATGTGGATGGGCAAGAAAAGTTAAACCATTATGTGAATTAACTGTATCAATCAGTAATTGCGGGTCGTAAGCGAAATCTGCCATCTCTTGATGTACGCCTATGACAAGGGTGTGGTTCTTCTGGGGAAGCCGGTTTTGATCGTGGACTTCTTCAGAGGTCAACAGCAGCGCTTTCTTTCCATCCTTCTCAAAATACCTGTCGATACCTTTTACGAGAACATTGTGGTCAGTAATGATAACTACATCCACACCTCTGCTGATTGCCGCTTTGGCAATCTCTAGATAATTCCCGGTGCCATCGGAATAGGTCGAGTGAATATGCAAGTTACAAATGAGTTCTTTCATCAGGTTGACTTTTTTATGGATTGGAAGTTATAATTTAGCCTGTTCGAATTTTGAGGAGGATCAAGTGAAAATTTACGTCGATATTGCCCTAATTATAACTTCTTTGGCTCTTATCACCAGCGTTATATTGCAGAACAAAGGAGTAGGATTGGGCGGATTAACCGGTGACAACAGTGGTGGTGTTTTTTCTGCGCGCCGGGGAATAGAAAAAACTCTTTTTTGGATCACAATTGTCCTGAGCGTTCTCTTTTTCGTGCTAACCTTTGCTGCAGTACTGCTGCAAGGCTAATAATTACCCATACCTACGAATTTCTTACCCAGATCATTCGAGGGCGACTATCCTTGATAAAGGGCTAGTCGCTTTTTTGGATAAAAATATGAAAAAATTTCGATGGCAGTTACTTATTCTCTTTCTAGCGGGATTAATTGTTGGAACATTATTAATCCTGGAAAAACGCGGTGGGTTAGGGATCACGGGAACACCGCAGCCAGTTGAGGGGGGCGTTTACACCGAAGCGATCGTTGGGCAGTTGGTCAGACTCAACCCATTGCTTGATGCTAATAACCAGGCGGATCGAGATATTGACAGCCTGCTTTTTTCTGGTTTGGTGAAGTTCGATTCGAACGGTCTTCCACAACCGGATCTGGCGCAAACTGTTGCAACCTCTCAAGATGGTTTGCTTTATAACATTAAGCTAAGAGAAAATCTTACCTGGCATGACGGAAAGCCTGTTACGACCAAGGATGTATTATTTACAATCGATTTGATAAAAAATGGTGATGGATTTATTTCAAATGACTTAATCCAATTATGGAAGTCAGTAGAAGTTATCATCCTTGATGACCTCAATATGCAACTAAAGTTAACCGAAGCTTACGCTCCATTTCAAGATTACCTGGCTTTTGGGATTTTGCCGGAACACCTTCTATCCGGGAAAACGCTTCAACAGATCGCCGATTCGCAGTTTAATCTTGCTCCTGTGGGCACTGGCCCTTATAAATTTGATTCGCTGACAGTTGAGAATTCACAAATCACCGGGTTAAAATTAACCGCTTTTAAAGAATACCAACCTCATGCTCCTTATATCCAGGAAATTAATTTTCGATATTTTGCCGATGCTGATGCAGCATTAAAAGCTTATACAGACGGATATGTTCAAGGTATCAGCCAGATTCCTAATTACTTGATTAACCAGGCGCTGCGAGAAAAAGATCTATCCATTTATACCGGGAGAATGCCGCAATTAGGCATCGTTTTATTGAACCTTAATGACCCAGAAATTCCTTTCTTACAGGAAAAGGCTGTACGTGAAGCATTGATGGTCGGGATAAATCGGCAAAAGATCATTAACGATTACTTTAACGGTCAGGCAATCGTTGCAAATGGGGTAATCTTCCCTGGTACCTGGGCATTTTTGGACAATTCAACGAACCATGACTTTGATCCAGAAAAGGCTGCATTATTGCTTAAAAATGCCGGTTATGTTGTCACCGGTGAGGAAAACCCCGTCAGGAAAAAAGATGAAACAACCCTGAAATTTGTTTTATCCTATCCAGATGATGATCTGCATAAACAAATAGCAGAAAGTATTCAAAAGAATTGGCAGGATTTATCGATCGATGTGACTCTCGAAGCAGTACCTCCTGATGAGTTCCTTAGTGAAAAACTCGAACCCAGGGCTTTCCAGGCAGCTCTGGTTGATATGAATTTCAACCGCACGCCTGACCCTGATCCCTATCCGTTTTGGGATCTTGGTCAAGCCGCAGCAGGTCAGAATTATACACAATGGAACAACCGGATTGCTAGCGATACCATCGAACAGGCGCGAATTACGGTTGATTTGGCTGAACGTACAAGGTTGTACCATAACTTCCAATCGATTTTTAACAACGAGCTTCCTGCACTTCCACTTTATTATCCGGTATATAACTATGGTGTAGGCAATCAAATTTTGGGTGTTTCAATGGGACCATTGATCGATACCAGCAGCCGATTTGCCACGGTCGCTGATTGGTACATGTCGGCTAAAAATGTACCATCCACACCAGAGCCAACCGGGAAATAATTCAGATGAACTGGCAAAAGGAAGATAAAGACTTCCTTGAATCAGCAGTCATTGAACTTGCTGATTACCTTAAATCTTCGGTTTATGATTGGCCTCTGTCAAATACAAGGGTCAGATTAACCCCCGGACGAATTCTATTTTCTCTCAGGCGGGTTTCAAAGAGTACCCACATTGCAAGCCTGGAGATCGATGCTATTGATCGGAAAATTACTGAATTAACCAGGCAGTATCCCCATGCATGGGTGCAGAAGATCGAGTTGGAATATCCCCGGCGATTGCGGGTATGGGAAAACTTCATCAGTGATTATACAGAAGAAGGATTGGATAAATCTTACCTGGTTCAGATCATAAACCGTGTAATATTAAGACTTCTTGAGGGAGAATCTCCAATTACAGCAGCCAGATTCTTAGACCGAGTTAGTATCGTTGATGAAAAGTATCGACGAATGGTAAGATACGGTGATTTCATTTGGGATAAACCACTCGAATCTGTGTTTCCAGAATCAGACTACTGGTTCTTGTATTATCATCCTGCGAAAGGATAAGAAGATGAAAAAGTTCTATACAGGTGCTGGTGATAATGGGACTACCGGACTCCTCGGAGAAGGAAGAGTTCGTAAAAATGATCTTCGCATGGAGACACTTGGCACGCTGGATGAATTATCGGCATTTCTGGGATATGCCAGGAGTATGAGCGCTGGACGGCTGGCTGAGGTAATTAAATTAATCCAGATTCAGATATATGGGATGATGGCAGAACTTGCAGCCACCAGTGAAAACCAGGAAAAATACCGCAATATTGACGAAAAATCGATTGACGACCTTGAAAAATGGATTAGCGAATTTTCCAATGGAGTTGATTCTCCGAATGGTTTTATTGTTCCTGGAGATACCCCACTCTCCGCATCTTTATCAATTGCGCGGACTGTTTGCAGGAGAGGAGAACGGCGGGCAGTAGATTTGTTTGACGAGAAGGTCTTTAGTAATTCGAATATTTTAAGATACCTGAATCGATTATCTTCACTTTTATTTGTAATGGAAGTCAAAGAAGCCTCAAAAAGTCATGGCAGACCGACTGCCGCGAAGGTGAATCATTAATGCTCGGGACGCTTATTAATTTTGGGACAATCATTGTAGGGGGAGTGATCGGGATCATTCTCGGAGATAGAATTTCGGATCGAATCAAGAACACGATCGTTTCAGGGTTAGGGATTTTTACTTTCCTTTATGCGATCTCATTGTTTTTGAAAACCACAAATTCGCTTATTGTGTTGGGCAGCCTCCTGACAGGTGTTCTAATTGGTGAATGGCTTCATATTCAGGAGGGGGTGGAAAAGTTGGGGGTTTGGCTTGAGGCGCGGTTTTCAAAAAGTGATGATTCCTCAGAGCGAAACCGATTTATCAGGGGATTCCTCACAACTACATTGCTCTTTTGCATCGGCCCCATGGCAATTATGGGAGCAATAGAGAATGGAATTTCCGGTAATATTGAGACTTTGGTGATCAAATCGGTGCTGGATGGGTTTGCTGCTATGGCTTTTGCATCGACCCTTGGTGTTGGCGTGATTTTTTCATCCGTGATGGTCCTTCTTTACCAGGGAGCGATTTCGCTTTTTGCTTCTCAAATTCAAAGCGTGATGACAGAAACGATGATCCTTGAACTGACTGCCACAGGCGGGGTTATTTTGGCTGCAATGGCAATATCCAATCTGCTTGATTTGAAGAAGATACGTACAGCCAGTTTTATTCCAGCGCTTATTATTGCCCCTCTCATAGTCTTTATTATTGGACTTACAAAATAAAACACCTGCAGTTATTTGCAGGTGTTTTTTCTAACTTATTATGGTTCCTATTTCGCTAGGGCGGCGTCAATTGAGGAAATTAGTGTGTCCATTCCTACAATATTTCCATCCACAAGGAAAGAAGGTGTGAAAGTTGCTCCGTAGTTGGCAGCGGCTTTCGTTGACGCAGTAACATCCGCGTTGTGCGCACCGCTGTTAAGACATTGTTTAAAAGCAGCCATATCCAGGTTTACCGCTTCGGCAAATGCATATAGTTTTGCCTGGCTGAAAGCCCCCTGGTTTTCACCATTTTGGTTGGCGAAGAGCATGGCCCGGTACTGCCAGAATTTTCCCTGGTCGTTTGCACAATAGGCTGCTTCAGAAGATTTTACGGACTCATCCCATGAGCCAGAGCCAAGGAAGGAAAATGGGTGGTAAACAAACTTGACCTTACCAGTATCAACATAATCCTTAATGATCTGCGGTTCAAGCTGCTTCCAATAGACTCCACAATAAGGACATTGGAAATCGGCAAATTCGATGACGGTTACCTTGGCGTTGGGATCACCCATGGTTAATCCATCGACTTGTTGTGCAATGTGGAAATCAGGGATAATAACGTTCTTTTTCGCACTTGAATTTGATGATATTTGCGAGATTATCACAATGGCAAGCACGATTATGACCAATCCTCCGATGATAAGGAATGGTATTAAATCCTTTTGTTTCTGTTGTTTTTTCTTTCGAGCTGCGATTTCTTTGCGGGTTGCCATATTTATATCTTCCTCCAAAAAAGAATTCTCTCATAAAGGATATTTTTTGTCCAGTAAATGAAGAGGCTTTTTATCTAAACCCGTGATCGGAAAACAGGGAATCGATCTCCTGTTTCTGTGAAACCAACTTTTTTATATAAATTTATTGAAGCAGTATTGTTGCCTTGCGTATTTACGGTAATGGAAGTAATTCCATTTTGAATGAAGTGCGTAATCATTTCATTAACAAGCTGAAAACCGATTTGCGCATGCTGAAAACTAGGGGTTACTGCTACTCTTGCAAGATGGGCAGAAAAACCGTTGGCTGTGGTTATTTCATAACCCACTATTTTGCCATCGATCTCCGCTACCGCCGCATGGGACGATTGAAGAAAAGCAGCTTCAAGACCTTTTGAGGAAATTGTCCAAATCGGTTCAAAGGACTCGTGATCTACGTTTGTTACAGCTGGTAAATCGGAAAATTCCATCGGTCTGGTGAAAACATGGCTGGTTTGAGAAAATTTATGCAATCTGGTGCTTAATGAAAGCACAACTACATCCTGAAAAAACTGAAAATCGTTATGAACCAGAACATTAACGAACCAGTTTTGTAGTCCAAGGGCATAAATAAAATCAACCTGGCCGGTTAAAATTATTTTGGCTTCAAATAACATGGAACCAAATAAATCATTGGCTTTTCCTGTCTTATCGCAACCAAAACATTTAACCCAGCTTATCTTGTCAGGATCCTCTGGGCAGGCGAGAACCCCAGTTATTTGGTCTTTAACAGTATGAACAAGAAAAGGTGGAACTCCAATCCAATCGAATAAAGGAGTCCAATCCAGGTGACGATGAACTAATAGTGCATGCTCCAGAAATTTAGCAATTTTGCTGGTCTGAGAATCTTCTGCCTGATAAATTTTGGGCACTTTACTTTCCGATAGTGAATTATTTTACAAATTTTTTGAAAATTTGCCCCAAGGCAGTGCCAAGGATCTTCTCTTTAAATGATTTGGATTCTTTCTGATCATAACTGGCTTGCATTGAAGCGATTGCCTGAAAAGGTTTTCCAGTCGTTAATTGCAAATCTGATATTTTTTTTAGAACCGTGGCTCTTAGTAATCTCTCCCCAGTTTCTTTGAAAATCTCAGAGGACTTCTCAAAGGCTGCCAAAGCTTCTTCTTTTCGACCAAGTGCCTGAAGCGCAGTTCCCGTGTTGGCCAAAGCCATTGCCTGACTTTTCTTGTCGCCCAGTTTTTCAAAGATATCCGCAGTTCCATTGACAATATCAAATGCCATTTGGAAATCATGCAATTCAACCAGAGTAACACTGAGGTTGTTTTTCATCTCTGCCAGGTCCTTTTCAGGTCCTTCGCTTGAGAGAATATCCAAACAGGCTTTAAAGCCGTCTCGGGCTTCAAGAAACCTTTTCTTTTGGAAATCTTTGAATGCTTGTGAGGAAAGCCTGGTTAGTTCATCATTCATTCTTATAATGTGATCTCCAGAATGCTTTCTGCGATATCGCGGAGTTTTTTTGCATCCATTTTACTTAATTTCACAGCTAACTCCAGGAAGGGTAAATTGGTCGGTTTTGAAATAAAGGAGCGTAATTCTTCGGATAACCCGGATAAGTCGTCCTTGTTATTCGTCGGTATTGTTTCTTTGATCTCAGGCTGCGTTTCTTCCTGCGTGGGTTGAGTACTTTCTACAGGGACCTGACTGGTGATAACTTCTTCTTTTGGAGGTTCCTCGACAACTTGCGGATTAGCTGTGGGGGTCGGTTCTTCGTTTTGTTGAAGTTCGTAAGGCAGATGCAGCAGTTCACTAATTCTCATCAACTTTAAGAAGGGTATTGCTTTCTGACCAGACTCAAAAGCTTGAACCTCATCTGGCTGTAATTCGCAATATTGTGCAAGTTGTTCTTCGGATATTTCTTGTTCAATCCGGTTTTTCTTAATCTGGATTCCAAGCATACGATTACGTATTTCGAAGTACTTTGGTAAAGCAGAGGTTTCAATGCCTGCAGGAATTGGTGCCAGTGCATAAACATTGACCAAGTCATCGAGCGGTAATTGAATCATAGATGCAATATATTGCAATTGTGGCAAAGATGGGCAAGAGATGCCTTTTTCGATTTCAGTTAAGGCAGCAATATCGATACCCGACCTATTTGATAGGTCTTCGAGGCTCAAACCGGCTTTTTGCCTTGCGATTGCAATCCTCAATCCAATCTTTTTTGCCCTGATTTGAAATAATTGGGAATCCATATGAGTTTTCCTTATCCCTGTCTGCGCAGATAAAAAAATTATAGCATCAAAATCAAAGGGAAAATTAATCCTGAAGAAGCGGCATCTGATACCCCAACCCAGTGCGGGTGACGATATGAACAGGGTTGTGGGGATCTTCCTCAAGTTTTTGGCGTAAACGTGCAATGCTGACCCACAAAATCTCTTTTTCCTCCTTATAGGAAGGTCCCCAGGTAGCAGAAAGAAGTTCTTCTGCTGTCAATACTTTTCCCAATTGGTGGGCAAAATGGATCAGTAATTTGTACTCGGTTGCAGAAAGATATACCTGTTTATCATTTTTCCAAACTTCAGCCTTGGCGATATCAATTTTGAGGTTCCCATGCACAAAGAGCCTGGACTCCGTCGAATCTTTTTGCCCCTGTGTTCTGCGCAAAACCGCTCTAACTCGCGCAAGTAATTCGGTTGCAGAGAAAGGTTTGACAACGTAATCATCGGCACCAATATTTAATCCATTCACTCGATCCTGCTCTTCGCCAAGTGCTGTCAGCAAGATTATCGGTACATTTGAAAATTGCCTGATGCGATTACAGGTTGCAATGCCGTCCAACTTGGGCATCATCACATCCATGATGATCAGGTCTGGGATCTCCTGAGAGATTAATTCCAGAGCTTCCTCTCCATTTCGAGCAGATATAATCTCATAACCTTCGGATTCAAGATTCACTTTTAAAAGGCGTAAATACAAAGGTTCATCATCCACGAGTAAAATGCGCACTGTCATTTTGCCCCCTCCTCCAGGTTATTTAACTTCGGCAGCTTGATTGTGAACGTTGTTCCATTTTCATCTGAATCCACTGAAATTGTACCGTTGTGGAGATCGATGATCTGTTTACAGATGGAAAGACCAAGACCTGAACCATGTTGTTGAAGTGAATTTTCCGGTACCCTGAAAAATCGTGTAAAAATTCGTGGAAGATAAACTTTTGGAATACCGGGGCCATTGTCTGCAAATGTTATGATGATTTCATTTGGGTTATGTGTCACTTCTATTTTGATTGACGATTGAGGTGCATATTTCTGGGCATTTGATAGCAGGTTGTCAATCACCTGGGCTAACCTACGGGCATCTCCTACAATTGCTGGGACATCGTTGCCGCAAATGAGATCAATTTTCTGTTCGGGTTTCGCCAAACGGGCACGATTGATTTCATCTCTAAGCAGTGAATCGATTCTGACGACCTGAAAATTAAATTTCATCAATCCACTCTGGAGCCTGGATGAATCAAGCAGGTTATCGATGAGTTCAGTAAGGTTATTAGCTTCCCTTTCGATGATTTGGAGGAAGTCTACCTGTGTACTCCTATCCCATTGCGTATCATCTCTCAAAAGGGTGGTTGCGTAACCTTTGATAAAACCCAAAGGACTACGTAATTCATGGGAGATTGTGTTGATAAAATCAAATTGAAGTTTAGAGGTATTCTTTTCGGTTTCCAGCATCTCGGTTAATTCCGAGAGGTACTTTTGCCTAAGTATTGACGAAACAAGATCGGCGAGAAACATGGCAGTTTCCTGATCCTGTTTAGTGTATTCCGGCCCGCCATACCTGATGAAGATCAGCGCGCACACAAGATTCTCGGAGACAAATACGGGTAAACCCAGAATGTAAGGGAGTTGAAGACGATCTGTTTGGTCCTTAATGGCGGGAATTTCAAAAGTTACTTTTTTATCGCTCAACACTTTACTGACTATTGAAGAGCCCCAGGCAACATCAGCCTCAGCTGATTTTCCACGCCCGATTGAACGAGCATAGACCACCTCAGCAGGGTTCGTTTCAGAGCCAGCCCAATAAATAGCCAGATTATCGAAAATGAAAGATTTCCTTGCCTGAGAAAAAAATTTGTCAAGCTGTGGTTTCCACGGTCCACATTCTGCGGCAATCTTGCTTAACAAAAAGTCATCCATTATCCCTACCCCTTGGCGACTGCAGCGATCTTCATTAGTAAATTATACGATATCCAGCTATTGTTGCAGCAAAAAGCTGAAAGTACTTCCTTTTCCAGGGGTTGATTCAACTTCGATCCTGGATCCCAGTGCTTCTATGATTTTTTTGGCCAGGGAGAGTCCCAATCCTGTTCCCCCCTGCTGGCGAGTGGTCGATTCATCCAATTGATGGAAAGGTTCAAAAATTTCTTCCAGTTTATCCCTAGAGATACCCAGTCCAGTATCAATCACAGAAAGCTTAATTTTATTCTCCAGCTGAGGAGTAAGTTCAATTCGTACACTGCCGTTTTTTGCGGTAAATTTGATGGCATTATCAACAAGTTGGTTGATGACCCACCTGATTTTTTGACGGTCTGATCTAACAATCACTTTTGAATCTGCATGGTCAAAAACCAGTTCGATATTTTTTGTTTTTGCCTGAATGGAATGATTCTCAATGATTAAATCGATGATTGGCACCAGGTAAAATTCTTCATTTGTAATTTGAAGAGCATTACGATCTGCCGTGGAAAATAAAATCAGGTCTTCGATCAGCCGGTTCAACCGCTCGGATGCCTTATTTATCGTATTTAATGCATATTGCTGGTCTGCTGTAAATTGACCAAAATCATGTTCAAGCAAAAGCGCCACATACCCTTTTATGTGAGTAAGCGGCGTGCGTAATTCGTGAGAGATATTAGAAATAAAATTTGATTTCAAGGTTGCCAACTCGCTCAATCTTGCGTAAGCTTGCTCAAGTTCCGCCGTTCTTTCTTTTACACGTTGTTCCAAGTTTGCATTAGCTTCGCGAAGTGCTGTATGTAACTGCGTAATCTGGTGAAGGAGTGTCTGGGATAATATCTCCTGGGAGATAAATCCGTTTTCAACCAGGATTTGACCGAGCAAGGTTGAATTCCCTTTTGCCCGTTCCCGATTTTGTATCTGTAGGGCTTCATCCAGTTGCGCTTTTGTTAAAAGCTTTTGATCGATCAAGACTTCGCCTAACCGTGGAACAAGAGATTCAGGTGTTTGCATCCGGCTCCTCCCCTAAAGGCTTTTTATCCAGCGAAAACACATGTCCCATCGATAAAAACCAGCTCAGGCAATAGCTCATAAATCCCAGCACCTTCGAACTTTCCAGGGTCAGATGGCAGGATGAGAAAATCAGCAGCCATCCCAATTTTCAACGATCCGTACTGTTGCTGATAACCGCTGACGAATGCCGGACTCTGGCTGTAAGCCTTCAGAGCCTGTGCCAAACTGAGCTTTTCGGCAGGGTACCAGCCATTTTCTCGGGTGGTATCGTTGACCCGTTTCCTTGTGACTGCTGCGCCAATTCCTAAAAAAGGATTGGGTGATTCGACTGGCGCGTCAGAGCCGAATATTACTAAAGTTCCGGAATTGATCAATGAGCCAAAGGCATAAGCTCCCCGAGAGCGCTTTCCCCAATGTTTGTCAGCGGTGTCCATATCCGAAAGGATATGGATTGGCTGCATGGATGCGACCACGCCAACATCTTTGGCTTTGGAGAAATTGTCGGGATGCAGCAATTGGAGATGCTCAATGCGATGAGGTTTTTGCGGGATATGGTTTGAAATCTCGAACTGCCTGACCATTGCCAACCCGTTCAACACCTCGTTTGTGGCTTTATCCCCAATGGCATGAATCGCCATACCCCAGCCGTGAGAAGTGGCTTTCATACCAACCTCAAACACATCATCTGCACTCATCAGAAGGGTCCCATATTTATCGGTGGTGCCTTCATAGGGCTGAAGCATTGCTGCGGTTTGAGGTCCAAGAGCACCATCGGCAAACAATTTTACTGAACCGAGGTGAAGATGGGAATCACCAAACCCGGATTGAAGTCCAAGGGATACCGCAAGGTCTAGTTGATCAACAGGTATCCCTTTAGTCACCCTTAGAGTCAACTCACCGGATTTGTGCATTTCCTGAAGCGCGTAGAAACATTCCATCCTGTCAAAATCGTGAATGCCAGTAAGCCCTAAACGATGTAAGGATTGCTGCCCCTGATGCATGTATACCAATCGTTGATTGTAATCAATGGGGGGTATCCGGCTCTCGACGAGGTTTACCGCATTTTCAAACAGGATCCCGGTTGGATTTCCATCTGAATCTCGCTGAATTTCTCCGCCGTCAGGATCTGGCGTGGTTTTGTTAAGGCCAGCAACTGCCATTGCAGCAGAATTTACCCAGGCTGCATGGATGGATTTATCAGAAAGGAAAACAGGGCATCCCTTGCTAACTGCGTCAAGCTGGGCAGCAGTTCCATATTTACCCCAGATGTTTTGATTCCAGCCTTGCCCGGTAATCCACTCGCCAGGTTTAGAGGCGGCGGCTCTGGCACTTACTTTTTCGAGACACTCCTCAATCGATTTTGTTTCACACTTGACCTGTGCCAGACTCTGCGAGTACATATCGAAATGGATATGGGAATCGATCAGACCAGGCCAAACGGTTTTTCCACCCAAATTGATCTTATGACAGCCGGGTTTCTCCAGTGCAAGGATTTCGATATCATCCCCAATAGCAAAGATTTTTCCATCGGCTACAGCCATCGCTGTTGCTTGAGGGATATCAGAAACAATGAACCCATTGAAATAAAGGTCCAAATTACTCCTTGAGGATGGTTTTGATGATCTGGGTAAGCTCTTCGTTCGAATAATAATGAATCGTGAGCGTGCCGCCTTTTTCTCCTTGCTTAAGGGAGACTTTTGTGCCAAGTTTTCCTCTAAGTTGTTCCTCGATTTCTTTTAAGACTGGATCGATTTGCCTTTCGGATTGATGGGGCGGTTTAACGCCACTAAGTTTGCGGACTAATTCTTCGGTTTGGCGGACATTGAGCCCTTGAGTAATTACTGTTTGCAGCGCAGCAAGCTGACCCTGTTCAGTTGACAATCCGAGTAGCGCCCTGGCGTGACCTTCGGTGATCTCCCCGGAAGCAAGGGAGGCTTTGACCTTTACAGGAAGCGACAATAATCTCAATGTATTGGTTACAGAAACGCGGCTTTTGCCAACCCTGCTGGCAATCTCTTCGTGAGATAGATTAAACTCATTGGCTAGTTTGTGATAGGCAGCACCTGTTTCCAGCGGTGAAAGGTCCGAACGCTGGACATTTTCGATGAGTGCCAGTTCTAGGCGTTCCTGATCGCTGGCTGTTCGAATGACCACTGGCACTTTTTCAAGACCGACCATTTGTGCAGCTCGCAAGCGGCGTTCTCCGGCGATCAGGGTATAAATGCCTGTGTGAGATTCAAGTGTAACAATAAGCGGCTGAATAATTCCATGTTCGCGGATCGAATTGGCAAGATCCTGAAGATCGTCGTCATTCATCGCTTCACGAGGTTGAGCGGGATTGGGGACGATCATCGAAATGGGAACGTACGTCTCGGCTGGAGTGACGGGATTCGTGAAATCGGTTGGGAGCAGTGCATCCAATCCTTTGCCTAAACCACCTTTTTTTGCCATTTTAACCTGCCTCTATTTTTGCCGGATCAACTTTCATACCGTCCTGGATTAATAACTCACGCGCCAAAGAAGCATAGGCTTTGGCAGCGGCTGCTTCAGGGGCATAATTGGCAATGGGTACGCCGTAAGAGGGTGCCTCCGCAAGGCGAATCGAGCGGGGAATTATGGCGTTCATCACCTGGCTGGGGAAGAACTTTTTAACCTCGCGAACAACATCGCTTGAGAGGTTGGTCCGGCCATCGAACATGGTGAGGATTACGCCGCGAATCTTCATCTCAGGATTAAGAGTTGTTCGGATTTTGCTCAAGGTTTGGGTCAGTTGACCAATTCCTTCAAGGGCAAGGTATTCACATTGGACAGGGATGAGGATACCGTCCCTGGCAGCTATCAGCCCATTGACTGTGAGGAGGCTAAGGGAGGGAGGGCAATCGATCAAAATATAGTCAAATCGATCGATAATCGGGTGGATAGCATGACGAAGCTTGGATTCGCGATCAGGGAGATCGATTAACTCAACTTCTGCGCCTGCTAATGCCGGGGAAGAAGGAAGCAGTGAAATTTTCAGTTTTGGGTTATGCAGGATGGCAGGGCTGATCGGTTGAGCGCCTATCAATACTTCGTAAGTACCATTTTTGACATTGTATTTGTTGATTCCAAGGGATGAGGTGGCGTTTGCCTGTGGATCAAGGTCAATCAGGAGCACTCGCTGGTCGAATTGCGCCAGGTAGGCTCCCAGGTTGATGGCAGTGGTGGTTTTGCCAACCCCACCTTTTTGATTCACAAGTGTATAGACTCGCGTCATATGACCTTTTGGTGAATGATCTCAGTCAGAAAATGCCTGATCTCATCAGGGGTGGGTACCCCCTCGATCGTTCGTCGTGTTACTGAGTTGGCTGCTACCAGTGTGGCGAACCTGGCGGATTCCCAGGGGTCTTTGGTGGTATTCAACCTGATGAAAAAGGAAGTGGCAAAGATGTCCCCAGCGCCTACTGGATCGACCTCTTCCTCAAGAGGAGGTCGGAAATTCCGGACATCCCCATTCCAGTACACCCGACATCCTTTAGCGCCTTCAGTCACTACGAGGATTGGTAGGATGGAGGCAAATTCTGTGACAACCTCTTCATCGCCTCGTACATCCTCGATGGACATGACAGCTACTTTTGCATGCGAGAGAACGCTTTCAGCATCCGGCCAATTACAGAAGGATACCGTACCTTCTTCATCCCATTCACGCAGCCAACCTTGAGGGGTAATTCCTAAAAGCGCGTGAGGAAATGCGTCGGCGATATCTGAGGAGATTTCACGGGCAATTGGTCCAAGGTGGACAATGGGAGCGTTTCTCCATTGAGGAGGAATATCAACTAGTTTGATTTGATCGGCAACATGATGAACGTGTTGAATGCGACCAGCAGGGGTGTATATGTTTTCGAAAGTTGATGTGTAAGAAGAATCTTTTCGGACAATCTGAATGCCAGCCAGTTGGTCAAGGTTGAGATCCGACCTGCAGGCAGTGACAATGCCAACCTTTATGCCAAATGCTTTGGCTGTAAGACTGGCATAGGAAGCTGTACCCCCAATGACCAGACCCTTGGGGGTTATATCCTGGGTAATATGCCCGATTATTAAATAATCAACTGGCTCTACTGATAATAATTCATTCATAATGATAAAAAATCCAGCCTAAGGTTGAGATAGAAAATCGTCATCCAGGGGCAACTGCTCCTCCTGGGATGGGGTTGGTTGGTCTTTTTGAGATCCCTCAACGGGAGTTGCGCAATATGGACACAGGTTCCACGGGAGGGCAATGACTTTTCCGCAGGTTTTGCATTTCTTTTTAAGCAGGGTGTGGCAGTTTGGGCAGGCAAGCCAGGAGGACTCGACACGGCGATTACAACCCGGGCAAATGGCAGCATCCTCGATGGTCTGCAATAAGGCTTCCTCCTCGAGCGACTGCTGGTATTCTTCTTCAAGCGTTCGGGCAGGGCGCAGGATCAAGTAGATGAGGATGCCGGGAAGGAATAAAACCGCGACGATAATCACTGCAAGAATCCTCATGAATGGGTCGCGGGTTCGCTTGCGAATATCGCGAAATGCCCAAAAGATCAAACTCAGCCATAACGCAGCAACGAAAGCCACCGCAAAACCGGTGGCAAAAAGTGATAGTTGTTTTAGGACTGCTGGATCCAGGCTCATGATATCTCTCCCACGTTGGATTATAGCATGGATGAAAAAAGGAATTAATCCTGAATGTGAACCTGTGCGATAATTGACCTCAGAATAAAGTTCATGAGGATTTTTTGAAACCATACTTTCATAAAAAAATACGCGAGGCAAAATGGTTAAAGAAACGCAGGGAACCTACCGCATTACCGACCTGGATGTTAATGAGCGACCTCGCGAACGCATGGAAAAGGTGGGGGCAAGCGGACTGCGTACAGCTGAGCTGCTGGCCATCCTACTGAGAGTGGGGGTGGAGGGTGAAAACGCGGTTGAGTTAGGCGCACGATTGCTGGACCAATTTGGCGGGTTAACCGGCCTGCAAAAAGCTGATTTCCAGGACCTATGCTCGGTTCATGGGCTAGGACCCGCAAAGGCTGCGCAACTGAAAGCTGCCATCGAATTGGGATACAGGCTGTTGAAAGAGAATCCCGATATGAAAGGGAGCATCAGTTCCCCTGTAGATGCGGCGGACCTGATCCGGTACAAAATGCAGGGACTGAACCAGGAAGAATTGTGGGTGATCCTGCTGGACACACGCAACCGGATGATCCATATTGAGGAAGTTTACAAAGGATCGTTGAATTCGTCGCAGGTGCGGGTGGCTGAATTGTTCAAGGCAGCCATCGTGCGGAACGCGGCTTCGATCATATTGGCGCACAACCATCCCAGCGGCGACCCCAGCCCAAGCCCTGAGGACGCGGCGCTGACGAGAGCGGTCTGCGAGGTCGGCAAAATGATGGATATCGAGGTGCTGGATCACCTGGTGATTGGGCGCGGGAGTTTTATTTCGATGAAAGAGCAGGGACTAGGCTTCGCATAGGTAATTATCGATTGGATTTGTTGACAAAAAAGATTGGTTAAAGTATACTTGCGGGCGTTGGCGAGGTAGCTCAATGGTGGAGCAGTGGACTCATAAGCCATTGGATGTGGGTTCAAATCCCACCCTCGCCACTTTTTGTTTAAAATATCAAGAATATTGGATGTGGGTTTACTGGAAAACTCGCCCAGTACTACGCAAATCCCACCCTCGCCACTTTTTGTTTAAAATATCAAGAATATTGGATGTGGGT
>CAYRXB010000007.1:0-49368 GCA_964428125.1 uncultured Anaerolinea sp. | reverse complement strand
TTACTGGAAAACTCGCCCAGTACTACGCAAATCCCACCCTCGCCACTTTCATACAAAATTAACAAACAAGGCTATCTATTGTAGATAGCCTTGTTTTTCATACACCCAAAATGCTCTTATTCCTCTTTAACTTCGACCCATTTGGTCCAGAATTTGGGCAGCAGGAACAACACCAGCAGCCCAAAAGATGCGATGGGGGCAAGAGCAAACAGTGAAAACCGGCCGAGACTCTGTGCTGTGACAATGGTCAATGGAATACCAACGATCAACTCGGTCAAAGCTGACACGAATACGATTGGTCGAATCCAGGATTTTGGCTTAAGCATCACGACAGCGGTGACAATTGCCCAGCCGATCATGGCGACCCAATGTAAACGCTGAACCAGGACAAAAATATCATCGCCATGGGTAATGATACGGCTGGTGGAAGAGACCCCATTCATCCAGCAAAAAATGTACGCAATACCGGTTGCCAGGGCGACAAAGGTCCTTCTCCAGGATATTTTCTCGACAAAGAGACACAACCCCAAGAAGATGAGCAGATAGGGAACGAACAGCGTCATATAAACTGGCGGCAGGTCGGCAGCCATAAAGGGAACATTGATAAAGAAACTTGCCAGTAAAGCCAGGATAATGCCCACTGTAGCTAATAGCGACGCCCAATTCTTTTTGAGAAAATAGCCATATGAACTTACAGCAAAGAGAGCGCCGGCAAGTATGCCGAGATCGCACAAGAATGGATGGATATATTTCAACAGTATTTCGCAGCCCGGTTCTGCGGATTCAGCGTGCATGCCGATCTGGTACCACTTGAAAAACAATACCATATGGCCGACCATGCCGATGACAGCGCCAATCAACATTAACACCCCACCCAATTTTCGATTTTTCATTTTTCTTCTCCCTGAAAAAAGTGATTTTATGCTTTCAATAGTTTCTCAAAATTGCGAATGAATTTCATTATCTTAAGATAAATCGTGTAGACTATATTCATCAGGTTTTTTCAGGAGAGCAAAAATGAAATCACTTCTTCAACAATTGGAAGATTCGCCGATTTTTTCACCATTCTCTCCACAAGCTCGTAAAGAAATCGCAAAGCTTGCAATCCCGCGGAAGTATGAAAAGGATGAATTGGTCGTCCACCAGGATGACCTGTGGCCTTATCTGTTATTTGTTAATTCGGGAAGTATTAATGCGATCAAGGATTCGATTGACGGACGTTCATATGTTGCGGCCACCTTTAGTGAGGGTGAAGTATTTTGGGGGGTTACTTTTTTTGATGAGGGTCATAAAATGCCCGCCGGTTTGATTGCCAATGAGGCATCAGTCTTATTCTTATGGCATCGCGATACCCTGCTGCCATTTATATTGCAAGAAGGACGATTCAGCTGGCAATTATGTAAATTACTTGTTGAGCGATTGCTTTATGCCAGCGATAAGATCAACGATATGACCTTTCATACAGTTGAGGTTAGACTGGCGAAATTCCTGCTGAGCATTTCCAGTGAAGACCCGGGAATCCCCATTGAACGGAGCCTGACACTGGATGAGATTGCTGCAAGGATTGGGACCACCCGGGAGATGGTCTGCCGGCTGCTGCACAAGTTCTCCGATAACCAGATTATTGATATTACTCGCACCGAGTTCACCATAAAAGACTGGCAAGGGTTAAAAGATTCCATTAAATAAAAATGACCAGGGGAAAAAACAGCCTGGTCATTTCGTTATTAAGATCGAACCGAATTAGATTGATGTAGCGATTTCCTGGTTTGTAGATGGAGTCTCTTTGAACACATTCATCTGTTCCTCCATTTGTGTACGGAACTGGCGAGTGTAAAGCTGGAAGTATTTTCCTTTCAAACGCAGCAACTCATTATGGGTTCCAGATTCGGCGATACGCCCATCCTCGATGACGAGGATGCGGTCAGCTTTGCGGATGGTCGATAGGCGGTGGGCGATGACAAAACTGGTGCAGTTATCCAGCAAAACTTCCATGCCTTTTTGAATGAGGGCTTCGGTGAGGGTGTCGACGGAACTGGTAGCCTCATCCATGACGAAGATTTCAGGCTTAGCCAATACAGCGCGCACGAGGCTGATCAATTGCTTTTGACCTACTGACAGCAGATTTCCGCCTTCACCTACTTCAGTGTCGAATCCTTTTTCAAAATGCATGATGAAATCATAAGCGCCAACGGTACGGGTGGCTAACTCGATCTCCTCATCTGATGCATCCAATCGTCCATAACGCAAGTTTTCGCGGATGCTGCCGGAGAAGAGATGCGGCGTTTGCAGCACTACCCCCACCCGCGACTGGATGGCATGAAGCGACAGGTTGGTATAATCCCTGCCGCCTATGTAGATCTTACCGCTGCGGGGTTCATAAAAACGGCAAAGCAGGTTGACTATGGTAGATTTTCCGCCGCCGGTTGGACCCACCAGCGCAATTGTTTCACCGCGCCTGACGTGAAGATAAAAATCAGAAAGTACGGATTTCTCATCTTCCTCGTATTTGAAAGTGACATGGTCGAATATGATGTCACCCTGTATCGTTCCGGGATCAAATGCCTGCGGACGGTTCTCGATCTGAGGTTTCGAATCAATGAGTGAGAACATGCGTTCCGCTGAGGCAATTGCCTGCTGCATCTCGGCGAAGACGCGCGCGATATCCTGAACCGGCCACATCATGAAGGTGATGTAGGAGACGAACGCCTGGATGGTTCCCACAGACATGCTGCCGTTGATTGCCTGTGCGCCTCCATACCAGACGACAGCACCGACCGCCAATGCAGAGATTATTTGCACGGTCGGCAGGAAGAGTGCGCTCAACCAGGAAGCGCGGTAGGCTGACCGGTACATGTCACTGGTGAGCACTTTAAATTCAGAAAGATTCTCTTTTTCTCTCCCCAGGGCTTTGATGACACGCACGCCGGTGATGTTTTCGTTGTAGGCGCTAACGATCTTGGAATTAAATTTTCGTACTTTTCGATATTCGCCGATGATCCTTTTTCTAAATTGGTATGCGATGTAGAGAAGGACCGGGATCAACGCAAGTACAATCAAAGCAAGCTGCCATTTCAGGAAGAACATGAAACCAAGCGACAACAGGATGCTGACGATCCCCCAGGTGGTATCCACCATCCCCCATGTCACCAGGTCGGCCACTCGTTCCGAATCCGAGGTGACGCGCGCCATGATCCAACCGACCGGCGTCTTGCTATAGTAGTTTAATGAAAGCGCCTGCAGGTGATTGAACATCATTTTTCGTAAATCATAACGAATACGTTCGCCGAGAATACCTGCAAGGTAGATAAAGAGGAATACGCTGGCAGCCTGAATCAGGATCAGAGATCCATACAGGATTAGAGAATTGATGAGGACAGTGGTGTCTTTGGCGATGATCCCGTTATCCACGATACGTTTGGTGATGTACGTCGACACTGCATCCAGCGCGGCAACCAGGGAAATGGTGATGAGGAAACCGATCACCCATTTGAGATGAGGTTTGGTAAGGCCGAGGATACGCTTGAGTGTCTTGCCATCGAACTTTGACTGGAACTCTTCTTCTTCGTAGTAATTATCCGGCATTGGTGAGCTCCTTCTCCAATTCCACTTCGATGCGCGTCTGAATATTGAATATTTCCTGGTAAACTCCTTTTTCCTGTACAAGCGTATCGTGTGTGCCCCGCTGAATGATCCTGCCTTTATCCATTACCAGGATCAGGTCTGCGCTGGTGATGCTTTGGATGCGGTGGGCGATGATAAACGTCGTACGATTTTGCATCAGGTTTTGCAGCGCGTCCCGGATTTCAGATTCGGTTTCAGTGTCTATAGCGGAAGTCGAATCATCCATTATGAGGATACGCGGATTCTTGAGGATCGTGCGGGCAATGGTCACTCGCTGTTTTTGACCACCAGAGAGGGTGACGCCGCGTTCGCCCACAAGCGTTTTATACCCATCCTGGAATGTGAGGATGACATCGTGAATGGCAGCGGCGCGGGCTGCTTTTTCAACTTCTTCATCGCTGACCTCACGACCGACGCCATAAGTGATGTTTTCACGAATGGAGCGGGAGAACAGGAAAGGTTCCTGTTCGACGATGCCAATCTGCTGACGAAGTAATTTTCGCGGATAGCGATTCAATTCGACACCATCAAGCAGGATCCTGCCGGAGGTATATTCGTAAAAGCGCGGCAGGAGGTTAACCAGGGTTGATTTGCCTGATCCGGTGGACCCCAGCAACGCCACGACTTGCCCAGGCTTTACCTCAAAGGAGATTTCCGCGAGCGTCTGGTCGCCTTTTTCATATTCAAAACCAACGTTTTGGAAGGAAACCTCTCCTTTGATCTTTCCTTCTGGTTGATAATCTCCCTGGTCGAGCGGCTCGCGGGTCTCCTTGATGATATCCATGACGCGACCAAAAGACACAAGCCCGGTGGAGGTCTGCACAATGACACGACCCAGATTCCGAAGCGGGTAGATGATGTAAACAACCATGCCGGCATACGCAAGGTAAGTGCCAACGGTAATGTTGCCATTAATGGCCATCATGGCAGCCACGAAATAACCTCCCAGCAACTGGGCGCCGCAAATAATGTCGGATAATGGCCAGAACAAGGAATGCATAATGGTCAACTTGCGACCGCGGATAAATTTTTCCCAATTATCCTTTTCGAATTTCTCCATCTCGTAGCGCTGACGGGCAAAGGCTTTAACAACCCTCACCCCAGCCAGGTTTTCCTGCAGACGAGTGGAAAGGGTGGCTTCCTGTTCCTGGTATGCCTCGTAACTCTTGCTAACATTTTTAAAGAGAATTATCGAGACCAGGAGTACCACCGGGATAACAATGATCGAAATTAACGCAAGCTTGGTGTTCAAGTTAAGAAGAGCTATGAAGTTGACGATGAAAAGCAGGATAATCCTGCCAACGCTGACCGCCTGGTCTGAATAGAAACGCCGCACGGCATCAACATCGGAGGTCGAACGCTCAATGAGATCACCGGTGGGGGTTTTGGAATGATAGGTGAAGGTGAGGTGTTGAATGTGGTCATACAGGTAATTCCTGAGCCTTCTGGTGACCCCCTCAGCTGTTTGGGAAGATAGCACACCGCTAAGGAATGTGAATCCTCCTTCCGCAGCTGCCAGGCCGAGAAAACCCAGCGCTATGATTGGTAAAGACACTGTGCGGGTATCTTGAACAAAGTAGGTATCGACAAAAAAGCGTAATAACATGAATGTAAGCGTTTTTGCTACCGCTGAAATACCCAGGCTAATTACAGCCCCGGTATATTTCAACCTGAAACCGGTTAACATACGCCATAAGCCAACAAGACGATTTTTCGAAATCGCCTTTTGAAGGTCATAATCAAGTGCTTTTGATGAAGAAATCAATGATTGATCCTTGGGAAGTATTCGCAACCTTCTAAGTATACGAATAAATTATGATAAAAAAATTAATACTGGTCAAAACAGGAGTCAAACTTCTTGCTGACATTTTGGGCATATATAGGAGGATGTTGACCCTGTCTTGATTTTTTCGATAGGTGTGGAGCATACCGGGCATGGAGAATCCTCGCGATACCCGATGATGATCTCACCCATGGTGAAACCTCCCTTATTCCCGAAAATATCTTTTTCATAGAATGCCCCGTTTTTATCTAGACTGGGTTCCAACCCCTTATGGATGGAAGAATGTAGTGCAGATATTTCCTCAATAGATAGCGATTGGAGTTTACGATTTGGATGAAGTTTTGCCAAAAAGAGGATATCGTGAATATAGGCATTGCCGATCCCGGCAAATTTCGTTTGATCCAATAAAAAATTTTTAACATTCCCTTTATTGGCATGGATTTTTTCGATAAAGTCCCTCTCAGGAATATCCAGTATGTTTGGACCAAGGTTTGCAATCATTTTATGATTACCAAGCTCTCCAGGAAGGCAAAAATGAATGTAGCCGAACCACCAGAAACGAATTGTCAGGCAGGTTCCATCATCAAATTCAGCAAGGAAAACATATTTTGGAGGAATTTGAACCCTTGGGGTTAATAAAATATCTCCTCCCATACCCAGATTGAGAAGCAGCCAACCAGATGAAAGTTCAATTTGAATCCATTTACCGTGATAAGTTGCTTTGAGGATCCTGGCTTTCTGTAAAGCCTTCTGAAAATCTTCAACGGGAAGGTTCAGACATTTTGGCTGAAGGATTTCAATAGCGGATATGGTTTTTCCTTTCAAGTTCGTATCAATCTCTCTGGCCCGTGATGCTATTTCTGGTAATTCTGGCATTCCTTCTCCTAAATTGGTCAAAAGCTATCTTGTATTATTCATCAATTCTATTCTATAATAAAGTCACTATATTCGTTCCGGGAGGAGGAAACAATGGCAAGTGTAACTTTTGATCATGTGGTGAAGAAATTTGGTGATTTTACTGCAATCGCGGATCTCAACATCGAGATCAAGGATAAAGAATTCCTTGTACTTGTTGGTCCATCAGGTTGTGGAAAGACTACCGCATTGCGCTGCCTGGCTGGTCTTGAAGAAGTGACTGGCGGGAAGATCCTGATCGGTGATAAGGTAGTCAATGACGTTGCACCAAAAGATCGCGATATTGCAATGGTCTTCCAATCCTATGCTCTTTACCCGCATATGACTGTTTTTGATAATATGGCATTTGGTCTTAAGTTACGCCATTTGCCGAAAGCAACGATTCAAAAGCGTGTTGAGGAATCTGCTAAGATCCTCGGAATCGAAGCTTTGTTGAAACGAAAACCCCGAGAATTGTCTGGTGGTCAGCGTCAGCGTGTGGCATTAGGACGTGCCATAGTTCGAGAACCAAAGGTGTTCCTGCTGGATGAGCCGCTTTCAAACCTGGATGCCAAACTTCGTGTGCAGACCCGTGCCGAGATCAGTAAACTGCATCATAACCTTGGCACCACCTTTGTTTATGTTACACATGATCAGACAGAAGCCATGACCATGGCGACACGCATTGCCGTAATGAACAAGGGTGTCTTGCAGCAGTTAGACACACCCCAAAATTTATACGATAAACCCGATAATTTGTTTGTTGCCGGTTTTATTGGAACACCTGCTATGAACTTCTTCAAAGTAAAGCTCGAAAAAGATGGAGAAGCTATTTACGCGGTGAACAAGGAATTGAAAGTGAAATTGCCACCAGCAAAAGCAGAAAAAGTGCAAAAACTGGTAGGCAAGGAAGTTATCCTCGGTATCCGCCCAGATGATATTCATAACCCCGAATTCTCACCAGCGAACATCCATGGCGAGCACGTTGAAGCAAAGGTTGAGGTTACCGAGTTGATGGGGAACGAGATCCTGATCTACTTGACGACAGGTTCAGAGAATTCTATTGTTGCCCGGGTGGATCCCCGATCCCGATACTCATTTGGCGATAAGGTTCAGGTTCTCTTCAACATGGATAATAGCCACATCTTTGATCCTTCCGTTGATGCCGAGAACCCGGTTGCAGTTCGTTAGTATATTTTAATTCTTCCATTGGTAGCGCAAGAGCGATCTTGCGCTACATTTTTGAACTCTGATAAGCGAGGTATGAAATGTATAAGGTTGTTTTATTGCGGCATGGCGAAAGTGAATGGAATAAACAAAACCGGTTCACCGGTTGGACAGATGTGGACCTGACTGAGAAAGGGATCCTAGAAGCAAAAGAAGCTGGTAAGTTAATGAAAGAGGCCGGCTTTAATTTTGATATTGCTTACACATCGGTATTAAAAAGAGCAATTCGTACCCTTTGGTTGGCATTGGATGTCATGGATCTAATGTGGATTCCAGTTTTTAACACATGGCGGCTGAACGAACGCCATTATGGCGCATTGCAGGGATTGAACAAAGCCGAAACAGCGCAAAAATTCGGTGATGAACAGGTACACATCTGGCGGCGCAGTTATGATATTCAACCTCCAGCGTTAACCCCTGATGATGAACGCTATCCCGGGAAAGATAAGCGATACGCGGATCTTTCTGCAAAGGAATTGCCATTAACTGAATGCCTCAAGGATACGGTAGCTCGATTTTTGCCTTTCTGGCATGAAACTGCTATTCCTGTCATAAAGTCTGGAAAACAGATAATCATTGTTGCGCATGGGAACAGCATCCGCGCGCTGGTAAAGTACCTGGATAATGTTCCTGAAAGCGAAATCGTGGAATTAAATATCCCAACCGGAATCCCGCTGGTGTATGAATTGGACAAGGATATGAAACCGATCAGGCATTACTACCTGGGTGATCCGGAAGAAGCCAAAAGGAAGGCTGAAGCGGTGGCTAACCAGTCAAAAGCGAAGTAAAACGAACGGCGGAGGTCACTCCGCCGTTTTGTTCTTTTTTAGTGCAATATTCCCACCGACGATTGCCAGGAGGATGCCAACCAGAGTGAAGATTCCCATGAAGATGAAAGCGTCTGACCAGAGCTTGAGCGGATACAATCTGATGAGGGTATCATTGGCAAAAAAGAGCCAGGTATCACCGGTAAAGAAAAGGTGATGAAATTGCGTAAATAATTCATCAAAATTGATGAGTGTTGCCGCCAGGATGAAAGCAACAAGTCCGAGGGTCACCCAGCCGCCAGAGATGATTGCCTGCCAGTATTTTTTCTTCCATTTGCCTAACCAGGCGAATACAGTAAGAAGTACAAAAGCAACCAGGGATCCCGCGAGGATTTTATTCATTAATTTAACTAAAGATTTCACGTCTGCCATGTGACTCAATTCGCGCTGGTTGTAAATCGGTTTTCCATCCTCGAACTTAAGATTAGCAAGATAACTGATCCCTTCCTGGTTGGTCAAATAGGATAACGAGAGCTTTCCCCATTTCAACCGGTCTGCAGTGGAAAAACCATATTCATCCGGCGGGAAATTTTTGAGATTGTATTCATGATCAAGAAAGGCGGGATGAATAAGCAGCCATATTGAAGATAACAGCAAAAGCACCGGAACCAGGATAGTGATTAAAAGAGCGGGCAACCAGGTGAGTTTTTTCATTCGAGGATATCCACCTTATCTGACAATAGAAATTTTAAGACCATCGAATTGGTAATCCCTTCAATAGGAGCAAGGTCATCTGTAAAAACTGTGGTGAGCTCAGGAGAAGGTTGCAACCCGGCATAAGTGGATGCCATCACATCCAGTAAGAGATTCGAAGAAGAACCAGAATTATTCAATTGCAGATAATTATCTTTAAAATTCTCCAAGCTGCATGGCTGCCTGGTGGCGAATAGAATGGTATTGAACGATCCGGAGAGGTCGGTGATGAAGACATTTGGAAAGACCTCCTTCATTGTTGAATAAAGGGCGTTGACCAGGCGGCGATCTTCCGGAGCTCGTCCGACATTTATGACCACAACACCATTATTGCTGAGATGATCCGAAAGAACGGAAAAAAACTCCACGGTTGTCATATGCCAGGGGATGTAAGGCGGGCGGTAGGCATCAACACTGATAATGTCATATTTTTCTGAGCTATTGGCGATTGCCCATCTGCCATCCTGGATGATGACATTCAGCCTGGGGTCGCTCATTGAGAAATACTTTCTCCCGACTTCAACAATCTTGGGATCTATTTCGATGCCATCCACTATTGCATTTGGAAAAACGGCCAGGGCTTCACGCGCTGTGGTTCCTGCTGCCAAACCGAGGATCGCTATCCGATGGATATCATCCGGATGGACTGGGGCTGAATTAAAAAAGGGAGCTGAAAGTACCTGCTCCCAGGGGCCGTTAAAGTTGTACACTCCTAATTTATAAATTGAGTGAACCCCTTGCCCCTCATTCAAACGCAACAACATGTAGCCATCCTGGTTGAGCACCTGGATGTAGTTGTAACTTGACTCTGTCTCGAAAACCATACCAGTGGTGTTTTTATCCAGGCCTTTTACCCCAAGGATAAAGAGGATGATCAGAACCAGCAGCATCCACGAGTACCGGATTGCCAAACGCAGTTTTCCAACCAGGAATAACCCGAGTAGCGAAACGATTAAGAGTAAACCTGCCAAAACTAAGAATGTGCGGTAAGTTCCAAGCGTGGGGACAAGAACAAGTACTGGAATGAAGGTGCCAATAAATGAGCCCAGGGTTGAAATGGCGTATATGCTGCCAGAAATCTTCCCCGAAGATTGTGCATCTGCAATTGATAGTCGAATAGCAAAAGGCGAGGCTGTTCCCAGCAAGGTAACCGGTATGATAAACAAAACCATCACCACGGTGAAGGAACCGAATAATGCTCCGAGGGCAAGTGTGTCAAACGCCTGGCTGGCTAATCGGAGAATTGGTCTAGAAGCGACGGGGATTAACCCAACCGCCAGCGATGCCCAAGCGAGTATTTTATAGAGTGTCTCATATTTTGGAGATCGATCAGCCCATGACCCGCCGATAAAATATCCAAGCGTTAAATAAATGAGAATGAGACCAACGATACTTGCCCAAACCAGGTTGCTTGTGCCAAAATAATTGCCGAGAAGCCTTGACGCAGCAAATTCAACCGCAAGCGAGACGAGCCCCGAAATAAAAACTGTGATCAACAGGAATTTTTTCATCTTGAAAATTATACCTTACCCGTTTGGCGAAGGCTGCGCCGATGTATAATCCTTGATAGCGAGGCAAGAGATGCGATTAATTCATCCGGGAAAATTGAAGAACTACGAAGAACAGGCGAATAATACTGGTTTTACCTATGACGAAATGATGCGGGTTGCTGGTAAAGGTCTGGCGGAAGTAGTAATCAGCAGATTTGGGGTTTTGGACATAAAAAAAGTTTCAGGTTTGATTGGCGGCGGGAAGAACGGAACGGATACACTCATTGCTTTGACCCACTTACGGTCCGAGGGATGGCAAACTTGGGGTATTAAAGTGACAAACTCTGAGCTTCCTGGTTGGGCAATTACCGCGTATGAAAATGCAGGAGGGGAGCTGGTTGATATCCAAGACCAGGCACGATGCTCCCAGGTAATTAAGGAAACACAAATCATTTTGGATGGGATCATCGGTACTGGTTTTGTGCCGCCAATGCGTGAAGATCTTGCCGGTAAAATGCAAGTGCTGAAAAAATGGTGTGCTGGAAAAATAATTGTCGCCGTTGATTGCCCATCCGGAGTAGATTGTGAATCAGGGCTCGTGGATGAACGGACCTTGACAGCTGATGTTTGTGTGTGCATGGAGGCGGTAAAGCCTGGATTACTTAGGTTCCCAGCCATTAATTATGCTGGAGAGATTTGCCAGGTTGATATCGGAATACTGAAGAAAATTCATCTCGATGCGCACAAAGAGGATCTTGTAATAGATGATATGGTCATCGCCAGTATGCTGCCCAGGAGGAAAAAAGATTCACATAAAGGATCATTTGGGTCAGTTTTGGTCTGCGGCGGCAGTGTCAATTATCCCGGTGCCCCCGTATTTGCCGCTAAAGCAGCTTATAAAACCGGAACTGGATTGGTAAAAAGCGCTGTTCCAGAAAGTATTTATGAGATCTGCGCCAATCAACACCTGGAATCTACCTGGTTAATCCTGAATGACGAAAATGGAGTAATTAGTGAGTCTGCTGCAAAACTTATTCATACTGAACTTCCCAAAGTGAAGTGCCTGGCAATCGGACCGGGTTTGGGGACTGAGGAAACAACTAATCGTTTCTTTAAAGAAATCCTTTTACACGGAAATGGAATTGAGAAGAAACACGGTGTTGGATTTCTGCCTGAGCAGATCAAAAATAAACCTGAGTTGGAACCGGGTACACCAATCGTTATTGATGCGGACGGATTGAGGCTGTTGGCTCGGATTCCCAATTGGGAAAAGTTAACCTCGCAAAGGATGGTGTTAACACCTCATCCGGGAGAAATGAGCGAATTAACAGGCTTATCAATCGATGAGATCCAGTCAAATCGAATGGAGATTTGCCGAGAATTTGCAAAGAAATGGAACCAGGTTGTGGTTCTCAAAGGGGCACTTACCGTGATTGGCAGCCCAGAAGGAAGAGTGGCAGTTTGTCCAATCGCCAGTTCCGCGCTTGCCAAAGCTGGGAGTGGCGATATCCTGACTGGTCTCATCGCAGGATTAATTTCCCAGGGAATTGGTCTTTTTGATGCAGCTGTTACCGGCGTGTGGGTTCATGCCAGCGCTGGCTTGCTGGCTGCGAGTACGGGAGCGGGCGAAAGATGCGTGGGTATTCCAGAAATCCTCTCAAGTATACCTGCAGTTTTTTCACGAATTGAAAACAAATAACCTCTGGAAATACCAGAGGTTATTTTTTGGGGAATATTAACTTACTTTTTTGCTTTTGCAGGCGCTGGGGTTTTTTCGAGGAGAACCTGACCCTTTTTTAGGGTTTCAGCAGCTTTTGTCTGAGTAGTTTTGATAAAATCCTGTGCCTTGGCAACGGCTTCCTTACCTGCAGTCTCGGCTTTTTGGTATGTTTCGTCAAGTACAACAACCGTTTTATCTTTTAATTCGATCGTTTTATCTTTAATCTGATCCCGGGTTTCTTTACCGGATTGAGGTGCATAAAGAAGCGCTATAACGGCACCTGCTACTCCACCTACCAGGAATCCAACCAGGAACGATCCAAAGCTATCTCTATCTTCCATTCTTACTCCTTTCGTTTTCTATGTGTTACTTCTTAAAAATATTGATTATGTTAAGGAAACGTTTTATTCCTGCTGTGTAGCTGTTCACTTTTATTACAGGATCAACAAGGTTCTGACTCAGGAACTGGGTAGTGCCATTCAAAGTATTAATCGTTTCCGTGGTAGATTTCAAAATGGGTCTGATCTCGTTTTGGACCATATTGACCAAAGTTGTTATCTGAACCACGAGGATGACCAGGACTACCCCGATTACCAAGGATTCAAGAGCGAGAAATATTATAAAAAGGTCTCGCACCTGCGATGTGGTTTCTGCTCCGGCTCTTGTGAGAAAAATAATGCCAGTTATGATCAATCCCACCAATACAACGGCTATCAATATGTACAGCCAGAGTTTTCCTTTGGATGCAGGTTGAATTTCGTTTTCCTCTTGGAGGATTTCATCAGGTATTTGGTCCATTCGTCACTCCATCGTGAAGTCATTATAGCATACGGTGGACTTTTGTTATGTAATCAATAATTAGATCCTCTCATGCTACACTACTCATCTGAGGAGTCGTTCTGTTTGCATCTGTAAACAGGGTGTGTTAAACTTAACGGTTGCTATGAAGCGGTCTGCTCTGTTCTTATTGCTTTTGATTGATCTGCTTTCACTCGGATTTGCTCTCCCGGTGAATATCATCGTTAATAATCCGCAACCCGGCCAATCTGTTCAAGGGGTTGTAGAAATCACAGGTTCAGTGGTTTCCGATTTCTATTCATCCACCGACGTGTATTATGCTTACGAGAATAATCAGAATGAAACGTGGTTCCTCATAACACATTTAAACCAAAAGGTCGAGAACGGAGTGATTGCCCGCTGGGATACAACAACGATCTCCGATGGCGAATATCAAATCAAAGTAAGGATGATTAAGCTCGATAATTCTGCGGAAGAATTGATTGTTAAACCAGTCTATGTTCGCAATTACTCCCCATTGCCCACCACGACCCCGGTTTCGACAAGCAGTTCATTCTCAACGCTAAAGAACACCCCCACCTCCTACACGGAAACTTACGCGACACCCTTTCCCCCAAATCCGGCAGCGGCATCAGCAGAAAATATCCGCGGCAGTATGCTTCTCGGGATCATCGTTGTGGCGCTGACCTTTGCCGGGTTAATGGGTTATCGTTATTTATTCAATCATAACCATCTACACTAATTAGGGAAAAAAGTGAGCGAACTCATTCAAGAAAAACAAGAACAAATAAAGCCTTCTGCTTTCCTAATCGCAGGATTGGGTAATCCAGGGCGTGAGTATCGCAACACACGCCACAATATCGGTTTCATGGTTATCGATAAGCTCGCCGATGAACTTAATTGCCCTCTATCAAAAGTCCAAAACAAGGCTATTGTGGGAGTTTGCAAGCTTGGCGTTACCAAGGTGATCCTGGCAAAACCGCAAACCTATATGAATTTATCTGGAATGTCTATTTCAAGTTTACGGAAGTTCTACAAAATCGACTTTCCTCAACTGCTTATAATCCATGACGATGTTGATGTTCCATTTGGACAAATTAGAATGCGCCCCGGGGGAGGTTCTGCCGGACAAAAGGGAGTTGAATCTACCATCCAGCAGCTTGGGTCTAAAGCATTCCCCAGGCTGCGAATGGGCATAGGTCAACCGCCTGGTAGGATGGATTCTGCTGATTATGTTCTTCAGCCGTTTGATAAAGGGGATGAGCAGTTTCTAAATGAGTTCATAGCCAGGGCAAGTGACGCCGTCAAATGTTTCATTTTAGAGGATTTAAACACGGCGATGAATCGTTTCAATCCAAAGATCGCTAATGATTGAGTTAATACGCAAACACCCCCGTTATATTGAAGTTTTAGATGATATCAAGGTTGGGCAATGCAACTATGGTCTTGGACTTTCAAGACCAGCCCGTTTGTCGATTCTATCAGCGCTAAGCCTGGATCTCAACATTCCAATCCTTGTCATCACCGATCGGGCTGACCGATCAGCTTTAATGATGGATGAAATGGGTTTCTGGCTGCCAGACCATACACGCCTTTTATTTCCAGAACCAACACCCATGTTCTATGAGAAAGCAGTCTGGGGAGCTGTTACACGGCAGGATCGATTAACCGTGCTTGATACCCTGGCCGCTCTTCAAATACCGGGAAAACCCAAACCAGAAAAAGCTCCGATCATTTTTGCATCTTTACGAGCAGTGATGACCAGAACTATGCCGCGGAGGGATTTTGTCATTGCCAGCAGGAAGATCGATGCAAATCAAACGATTTCACCTGAGGAACTGAGAAGATCATGGGTATCGCTTGGATATGAGGCTTCTGATGTTGTTTTGGATCGGGGGCAGTTCTCTCAAAGGGGGGGAATCCTTGATATATGGGGGATGTCTGAACGATTTCCTGTACGACTTGATTTTTTTGGGAATATGATCGAGTCTATCCGGCAATTCGATCCAACGACTCAACGAACGATCGCAACAATTGAATCCGTTACGATCACTCCTTCACGAGAATTCCTGATTTCGAATACAGAGGGGAATGGCAGTGATGGAGAAGCCATTGATGAGTTTTTAATTCCAGTCTTTCATAAGACACCTGCAACAATTCTTGATTACCTGCCCAAGAATTGTTTGATTGTTTTGGATAATCTTTCCAACATTCAGGCTTTTGGTGAGGAGATCGAAGAACAAGCGGTTAAGTTACGCAAGGAATCAATTGATGACCAGATCATCCCGCCAGATTTTCCTATTCCTTATGTGACCTGGTCTGAACTATTTGATGCGATCGAAAACAAACGATTTATTGAATTGGGAAGATCCACTGAGCCTGAAGATATTGCTCTTGGCAATATATTTCAACCTGAAAAACGTTTTGGTGGTCAATTATCCACATTTATTGCTTATGTTGAAGAAATCAGGGGTAAAAAAGAAGCGATTACAATCGTCTCACGGCAGGTAACCCGCCTCAAGGAAATCTGGCAGGAACACCATGATTTAAATGAAGAACCCTCACCAATTTTTATGGAAGGTTCAATCACAGAAGGCTGGTGTCTCACGCTCGATGATGGCAGCCAGGCTCACCTGATTTCTGATAGTGAGATCTTTGGATGGGAACGTCCGCACTTACGGTCCAGACCGAGAGCTTCTTTCCAGGCTCCTGAATCTTCATTTGCTGACCTTTCCCTGGGGGATTGGGTGGTTCACGTTGACCACGGGATTGGCAAGTTTGCAGGATTGGTTAGGCGGACACTAGAGGGAATTGAACGGGAATTCTTGCTTATTGATTATGAAAATCACGATCAACTTTATGTTCCCATTCATCAGGCTGACCGAATCAGCAGGTATGTAGGTCCAACCGGCGAGTCTCCCAAGGCATCCAGGTTGGGCAGCAGCGAGTGGACGCAGACTAAGCAGAATGTCCGCCAGGAAGTGATCAAGGTAGCGCAGGATCTTCTCGACCTGTATGCAAAACGCCAGGCAGCCACGGGATTTGCATTTTCCAAGGACCAACCCTGGCAGTTCGAACTTGAAACCAGCTTCCCTTATAACGAAACTGAAGATCAAATCAAGGCAATAAATGAAGTAAAGAAGGATATGGAAACTTCCCGGCCGATGGATCGCCTGCTTTGCGGCGACGTTGGGTATGGGAAGACAGAAGTGGCTTTGCGCGCAGCTTTTAAAGCAGTGATGGATGGCAAGCAAGTTGCGGTGCTGGTACCTACCACTGTGTTGGCGCAGCAACATTATGAAACTTTCCGCCAGCGGCTATCCGCTTTTCCGGTGAAGATTGAAATGCTTTCTCGTTTTAAGACGCCGAGGGAGCAGGATGAGATCATTCTCCGGCTGGCATTGGGAGAAGTGGATATTGTTATCGGGACGCATCGGTTGTTGACTGCTGATGTCAGTTTTAAAGACCTCGGATTGGCGATCATCGATGAGGAACAACGATTTGGAGTGACACATAAAGAACATTTCAAGAAACTGCGTACAGAGATTGATGTATTGACGCTTACTGCAACTCCAATCCCGCGAACTTTATATATGGCGTTGACTGGGGCAAGGGACATCTCCGTGATCAATACCCCGCCGGCTGAACGGCTGCCGATAATCACACACGTAGGACCATATTCGCCGCGAATCGTTGCCCAGGCAATCACCAGAGAGATGGAACGGGGTGGACAGGTTTTCTTTGTGCATAATCGTGTTCAGACAATCGAAGCGATGAAAAGTCACCTGCAATCCCTGGTTCCCGAAGCCCGTATTGCCATCGCGCATGGACAAATGCAAGAGCATGAATTATCAGTCGTTATGACACGGTTCACTCATTATGAAATCGATGTTCTGCTTTGCACTTCGATCATCGAATCCGGGTTAGACATACCGAATGCAAACACACTGATCGTGGATCGTGGGGATACTTTTGGGCTGGCCCAGCTTTATCAATTGAGGGGTAGGGTAGGCAGGGGAACACACCGCGCTTATGCTTACTTTTTCAAACATCGGAAAAAAGCTCCGACACTGGAAGGGCAGGAACGACTTGAAACCATCGCTGAAAACACAGCGCTTGGAGCCGGGTACTCAATCGCCATGCGGGATCTTGAAATGCGCGGGGCGGGGGAGATGCTGGGAACACGGCAGTCGGGGTTTATTGCAAGCGTCGGTTTTCATCTCTATACAAGGATGCTGGCAGCAGCAGTGAAGGAAATCAAGAAGGAAAAAACAGATTCGACTGCGATATCTAACCTGTTCGAGTTCACCAAAGAGCACAATCCAGTTACGGTTGACCTTCCGATATCCATCAACATCCCCCTGGATTATGTATCTGATCAAACTTTAAGGCTGCAACTTTATCGTAGAATTGCGTCCATTTCAACCGAAGGCGAACTGAACCTATTGCGAGAGGAATTTATAGATCGTTTTGGGAAGATAATTGAGCCTGTTGAAAATCTCTTTTACCAGTTGAAAGTACGCCTGATGGCAGAAAAGGCGGGATTAATTTCGGTGACAAACGAAGGGGCGCAAATTGTCCTTCGCTTTGCGTCAAGTATAGAGGGGGTACTTCAACCAGAACTTCCTCCGATCGGTCATCAAACCCGCGTGGGGAAAAATTCCTACTGGATGAAATTTGATCCTGAAAATGATGAATGGAAAGCACGCTTGTTGACCGTTCTATCGGATATTATTCAAAGGTAAATAAAAGAACAAATGTGCTATAATCGCTTTATTAGGGATATCAGGAGTGACAATGGCATTTAACCTTCATGCGCCTTATCAACCGACAGGGGATCAGCCAGAAGCGATTTTGGGATTGGTCAATGGAGTGAAAAATGGGTACCGCGACCAGGTGCTTTTGGGTGCGACCGGGACGGGAAAGACCTTTACCATCGCGAATGTGATTCAAGAATTACAGATGCCAGCACTTGTGATGGCTCATAACAAAACACTGGCGGCTCAGCTTTACAGCGAATTCAAAGAGTTTTTTCCAGAAAATGCCGTGGAATATTTTGTTTCGTATTATGACTACTACCAACCAGAAGCGTATGTTCCGAGACATGACCTCTATATAGAAAAAGAAACAGATATAAATGAAGAGATTGACCGCATGAGGCTGGCTGCTACGACTGCCCTGATGTCGCGTAAGGATGTCATTATCGTCGCATCAGTATCCTGTATTTATGGCTTGGGGAACCCTGAAGCTTATGGAAAAGTGGTTGTTCACCTGGAGGTAGGGGGCATTTATCGTCGGAATGCTTTGCTCAGGCAGCTCATCGAAAGTCAATATCAGCGTAATGATCTCGAGTTACGTCCGGGGGTATTCAGGGTGAGGGGGGACACCATTGAGATCTTCCCAGCCTATGAGGAAAAGAAAGCATACCGATTGAGCTTCTTTGGAGATGAGGTTGAGCGTATTATTGAATTCAGCCCCCTGACTGGTGAAATTTATTCAGAACCGAGCCAGATTGATATTTTTCCTGCGAAACATTACATTGCCAGCGATGACCGGTTGGAGAAAGCAATAAAAGATATCGAGAATGAGCTCAATGATCAGATCAATTATTTCACTTCAAACAATCGCCTGCTAGAATCTCAACGGATAGAACAAAGATGCCGTTACGACCTCGAAATGCTCAAGGAAGTAGGCTATTGTTCCGGGATCGAAAACTATTCTAGGCACCTGGATCAACGCCCTGCAGGTTCTCCTCCCTGGACATTAATGGATTATCTGCCAAGCGAATACCTGTTGATTCTTGACGAATCGCATATGACCGTTCCACAAATACGCGGGATGTATCACGGTGATCAATCTCGCAAGAGCACGCTTGTGGAGTATGGATTCAGGCTGCCAAGTGCCATGGATAATCGTCCGCTAACTTTCGATGAATTCCAAAAACACATGGGGTATACCATATATACATCGGCCACCCCGGCAGAGTATGAAATTAAGCGGGCGAACCAGATCGTTGAGCAAATCATACGACCTACTGGCCTGGTGGATCCTGAAGTTGAGGTAAGACCAACGAAAGGGCAGGTTGATGACCTCTACGGAGAGATCAAAAAGCGGGTTGAGAATGGGGAAAGGGTGCTGGTCACCACATTGACAAAGCGCATGGCAGAAGACCTTTCCGATTACCTGATGGAATTAGGTGTGAAAGTTAATTACTTACATTCGGAAGTGGAAACACTGGAACGTGTTGGAATATTACGTGATTTAAGGACAGGTGTATTTGATGTAATCGTTGGGATCAATCTTTTGCGGGAAGGTTTGGACTTACCCGAAGTTTCAATGGTTGCTATCTTAGATGCAGATAAGCAAGGTTTCCTTCGTTCCGGGACGGCACTTATCCAAACCATCGGCAGAGCGGCAAGAAATGTGCATGGAAAAGTGATCATGTACGCGGATCAAATGACAGATGCGATGAAATTTGCCATTGACGAAACAAACCGGCGGCGTACAAAACAGCTAGCTTATAACACTACCCATGGCATAGAACCATTTACCATCGTTAAAGCGGTTCATGATATTACTGAACGTTTGTCTTCACCTTTATCGGTTGCTGAGAAGCGAGGACAATATAAAACTGGAGAATCGATCCCTGTAAAGGAGATCAAACGGCTGATGGCTGAATTGGAAACCCAGATGAAACAAGCAGCGAAGGATCTGGCATTCGAACAGGCAGCGGCTCTACGCGATCAAATCATTGACCTGCGAAATTTACTGGCTGAAGAATCCAAACTTCCACCCTGGCAAAAAGCAAGGTTAATGGCAGGGGAAATCGAATAAATTGCTCGCTCCTAAAATGTAGATCGAATTGAAAAACGGTCAAAAGCGTTTTCGGCTGCTGACCATTCTGTGCTTACGTTTAAAACGTGAGAGCCTGAAGGTCCAGAAATGACCCTAGACAATAATTTTTCGAGGGATATTCTATCTCCCTCGGCAGTCACTTCTACGTTTCCATTTTGAAGATTTCTCACCCAACCGGTCAACCCTAGCTCCAGAGCGTTTCTTTCGACAAAGTAGCGAAATCCAACACCCTGCACGTGTCCTTCAACTATGATATGGATTCTCTCAATAGCGCTGGTCATAAGATTACTCTTGTTGTTTTTTTTGGTTTCGTTGACGCCGTAAAAGGATGATCAATCCGATTAGTATGAAGATGGCTGGAATTGCTATCCAAAGCAGGGGAGATTTTGCAAAGGATGAAATCGCTGAAGTGTTGGTAGTCAGTGAGTTACGCCAGTTGTTGTCTAATTGTTGGGGTGAAATCCCCAGCGAGGTGATCGTGTTCCGTTCGCAATCCAAGCCAGAGGATGAATTATTCAACAATTGCAAAAAGACCTGGCTGCCATAATTCTTCTGAATGAATTCAACGATGGCTGACGAATGTGCATAGTCAATTATGGCTTGGTTGGCATCTTGCGAAAAACCATTGCATAAAGAGGGTAAAGCTGCTAATGTATTTTTTGCAAGGGCATCGTTGAGAGCCCGTTTTTGATCGGGATTTGGATAGAGCTCCGCCTGGGTTGCAAGCCCCTCGAGAAGCCATGCTGGTGTGTTGTTGTATTTTTCCCCAGTAACCTGGTATTCAAGGAGGTGCATCAATTCATGCGGGATGATTCGTTCTAAGTCAGTAAAATCGGTAAGACTTGCGTTTTTTGCAACTAACAAGCGATTGAATCCAATAAAGGTATGTCCATTTACCCAGTTTTTTGAACTTAACGAAAGAACTTCCTGCAACGAAGATTCATCCGGATAAACATAAATTTCTATGGGGACTTCCGGGGCGACGGGCAGGATACGTGTCGCATTCTCTAACCCGGTTCGTGAAATTTGCTGTAATCGTTGACCATAAGCTGCATCGCCATCCACCCAGAATATTGTGAATAAATTCGATTGGTTAGATTTCCATGTGAAGCGATTATCGATGTAATCGAACCAATATGAAGGACTGTTGATGACCCCGCCATTGGATAATTCACCTTCAAACCAGTAATAAATTCTGGAGAATGGAATAAACCCCCCGTTTTTAAAATCATAATGGGTTTCAACGAAACCATTTTTTCCGATTTCTACTTTAACCTGGAGGGCTTGTTGACCTTCTGCGTTCAGGATCAAGGAGAGATTGCTGAACTTTGCAGAATCTGGAATAGCAGCTGATATTTTGAGAGAATCCGCGAAACGGTAGTCGACTACAACATTTTCGACGACCAAATCGTTGTCAGCGAAAACAATTGTGGGATGAGCCAAAACGGAAAAAAAACATAGAACAACCAGGATGCTGAGCGTTAACTGTTTCAAATCAGTCAAAATCCTCAAGTTCGTCGTCTTCTTCGTAATAAAGGTCATCTTCCTCTTCATCGTTATCGGGATCAAAGTCCAGCAATTTGTAACTGGGTGATTCCAATCCTGAATTGAGATTGTCCATGGCGGATTCGAGCAATTCGATCTCATCTTCATCTTCGGATGATTCTAAAAGTGTCTGCAGCGTCTCACGAGCGAAATCTCCACCAATTTGTGAGAGCGACCATATAGCCGCCATACGAATTTCAGGATCAGTATCCTCATTCTCAAGGATTGCCGCAAGGGATTCAAGTGATGAAGTAAGTTCCAATTCTCCTGCAGCCCTTACAGCTTCGAAAAGAACTTCATGTTCAGTAGATTGAAGATTAGCGAGAACTTGCGGTTCCCAGGTTTCATCTGCTGAATGGCTGATGGCAGCCAAGGCTGCACTTATCCACAATGTTTCCCCTGAGTTTAATGCAGAGGAAATCAGTGAGGGGACTTTTGGATGACTGGAGTAACCTAGTGATTCTAAAGCCCGATGTTTTACCTGTGGAAAATCCTCTCCGGCAAGAACTTCCAACAAATTACGAACTACCGAAATCTTGTGTGTGTCTGCAATGCTCTCCAATTCCCCAAGGTAAACAAATTTACCAAGGAAATTTGCGGCCATTGCCCTGACTGCTTCATCGTTATCCTCAAGCATTATGTCGATGATGGTAGATATGATCCGGGGATCTTCGTATTCCCATAGCAATCGAATAGCCAGGATTCTAACTTTTGGGTCAGGGTCTGAGACAATTGCGATTGCCAGTTGATCAAAATTAACCAGAGTATCCTTTTCCATCGTTTCTTCAAGGTCTTCAAGAATATTAATCTTGCGATGAGATGGAAGCGTAACCCATATGGGGAGAAGTTTCTTTAATTGAAGCGGACTCAAATCGGAAAAACCCCTGAGGAATTTCGGAGGAAACGGATGGTCCAGGTCCTGCAGCGCGGAGAGAAGTTGTGAAAAATCGATTTTATCCAGATTATCATCCATGATAAAAATCCTTACTTCATTACCACAGGATTAATGATATCGTTTATGACAAGTACGACCATCAAGATCATGAGGATCACATAACCAATCATATGAATCCTCCCTTCCAGTTCAGGTTTTACTTTCTTTTTGAACAGCAACTCTGGAAGGAGGAAAAGGATTCTGCCTCCATCAAGGGCAGGAATTGGCAGCAGGTTGGTAAATCCCAAAGCGATGGAAATGATGGACAGGAAGGAAAGGGTATTTAACCCAGTCAATGCGGGATTCTTGGCAGATTCCTGCTGGTCGATGGTTTGTACTTCTGAAAAGATATCGTATATGCCCTTGACGCTGACTATGCGGGCATCAGAAGGTGCAATTTGCCCACTAATTAATCTTACCGGGAGCATGATCAATTGCACACCCTGGTCTACCGTGGAAACAAACGCAGCAGGTATTGCCTGTATGAAATTGACCTTCATAACTGGATTGGTTATCGTAATTCCTAATGGCCCCTGGTTCGCGGGATACTGACTGCGCGGGGTGACATTGAATGTTAAGATCTTTCCATTGCGATCAACAGTAACGATGATCTGCTTATCAAGGTTTGCTTTAATTTGATCCGACAGAGTAGAAAAACCATCAATGGGAATTCCATTTATTTTTGTGATGACGTCTCCTGGCATCAGGTTGACTGCAGCAGCTGGAGTACCTTCGTTAACAGCCAGGATTTGCACCATTTTTTCATTGGGCGACCCAGTGCGGCTAAAAATGAATGCAATCAAGAACATACCAATCACCAGGTTGGTAATTGGACCGCCCAATAAAGTTAGCAGCCGCTGCCATGCCTTTGCAGCCATGAAGCTTCCTTTTTCGGTTGTATCTCCGTTTTCGCCCTTCATCTGACAAAAACCGCCAAAAGGAATCCAATTCAATGTGAATAGCGTTCCACCAAGGATAAACAACTTAAGCATGCGCGGGCGCATTCCCAAACCGAATTCTTCCACTTCGATCTTATTGAGTTTCGCAAATATAAAGTGACCGAATTCGTGGAAAAAAACCAATGCTCCAAATGCAAGAATAAATTCAAGGATTGTTAATAATGTTGAACCACTATTTATCATTTGCTCTCCATATTTCAGATGAATATTATATCCGGTTTATTCTGTCCAAATTTGTTTTTTTATAAGAAAATTATTAAAAAAGAAACAGGTGACCATGGTGATCACCTGTTTCGAAGGGCTTTTATATTATCTTTATTTAAACCAAATTTCGGTACAAAATAAAACAAAAAGAATCCAGGTGACAGAAAAAACGGATACGACCAAAAGACCAGCAAGGATAGAATACCAAGTATACCGGCGCGCTTCAGAGGCACTTAGCTGAGCCGGTGCTGATTGCTTTTTGGCAGCTGCGAGTTCACGGCGAACCCGTTTATCATGCCAGGGCATCCCATCGATATCCATACTGCAGATCACACGGCCATCATCATCTTCGTATTTCTTTTGCTGTCGGCTCATAAAAAATTCCTTCAAATTAATTATATAGGTGGCAAACGACTGTGTGACCTGGTTCAATTTCCTTGGACTGTGGAACATATTTTGAACAAATCTCCATACGTTCACGGCAGCGGGTGTGAAATTTACACCCGGGCGGCGGATTAGCAGGTGAAGGAATACTACCCTCGAGGATTATGCGATTCATTTTCGCTGTAGGGTCAGGAATGGGTGCCGCACTTAACAATGCCTGGGTATAAGGATGCAACGGGTTGTTAAAAATGGATCTTTTGCTTCCATACTCAACCATATTGCCAAGGTACATCACTCCAACATCGTCAGAGATGTGTTCAACAACCGATAGATCATGTGAAATGAACAGGTAGGTTAATTGAAATTTTGTCTGCAAGTCTTTAAGAAGATTGATTATTTGCGCCTGTATTGAAACATCCAATGCAGACACTGGCTCATCACATACGACAAAAGATGGGTTAAGGGCAAGTGCCCTGGCAATGCAGATACGCTGACGCTGCCCCCCTGAGAATTCATGAGGGTAGCGGTCTTTGTGATAAGGCTGCAAACCGCAGGCTCTCATCACATTATCGATATGGTCCTCATATTCATTATCTGGAACGATATTGTGTTCCTTTACAGCTTCACCAATGATTTCGCTGACTGGCAGTCGAGGGGAGAGACTTGAATATGGGTCCTGGAAAATGATTTGCATTTTTGGTCGAATGGCGCGCATTTCTTTGCGGGAAATTGCAAAGATGTCAAATCCAAAAAAATATACATCACCACTGGTCTTTTCATTCAGGCGAAGAATAGTTTTCCCGACCGTTGTTTTACCGCAGCCGGATTCCCCTACCAAACCCATTGTCTTTCCGCGCTTAATCGTGAAACTAATCCCATCTACTGCTTTAACATGACCAACAACATGTTGCATTAAACCAGCTTTGATTGGGAAATACTGCTTGAGGTCTATTACCTCAAGCACTGTTTCGCTCATATCAGTGCTGATCTCGCGATTCTTTTCAGCCATAGTTTAATCCTCTGCCTTATTCTTGGTGTGGCGATAACACGTCACCATATGCGTTTTGGTTAGATAAACCTCGCCTGGATAAGCACCATCGCATGCTGGGATTCTCTTTTCACAACGATCCCTGAAGTAACAATAATTAGGCATGTTAATTGGATTAGGAACGTTTCCAGGGATGCTGTAGAGTCTTTCCACTTCCTTATTGATTACTGGCTTAGACGCCATTAATCCAACTGTGTAGGGATGTAAGGGATTATGGAAGACTTCCAGAGCAGTGCCCTTTTCAACAATACGCCCCGCATACATGACTACCACGTAATCAGCCATTTCTGCGATCACACCCAGGTCGTGGGTGATCAGCATAATGCTTGAGTTAATTTTATCTTTCAAATTCCGCAGCAAATCAAGTATCTGTGCCTGGATGGTCACATCAAGGGCGGTTGTGGGTTCATCTGCAATGATCAGTTTGGGGTTACAAGCCAATGCCATGGCAATCATCACACGCTGCCGCATCCCACCAGAGAGTTCGTGCGGGTACATCTTGTAAACGCCGGTGTTATTGGCGATACCTACCATGTCAATCATTTTTAGCGAAAGTTCTTTAACTTCAACGTCTGTCATCTCCGGATTGTGCAGCTTTACGACTTCATCTATTTGGTCGCCGGCACGGAAGACAGGATTTAGACTTGTCATTGGTTCCTGGAAGATCATCGAGATTTTACTTCCACGGATTTTTTCCATGACTGCTGTTGGAGTGTTGGCGATATCGTATACCTTATCGCCGGAGTCGAAGCGGATTGCGCCTTCTACAGTTTGACCCTGTGGACGTTGAACCAGCTGCATCAGCGACAGTGCAGTAACAGATTTTCCGCAGCCCGATTCGCCGACAACGCCCACGGATTTTCCTTTTGGAATTTCGAAAGTCACCCCGTCAACTGCTTTTACAGTACCAATATCGGTAAAGAAATAGGTGTGCAGGTTGTCAAATTCGACAACATTGGCAGGGTCTTTCATTTTCGTCAGGTACTCATCTTCAGGTACATTTTTACGATTGCGCTTTTTTTCAATTGCATCAGTGATTCGGCGGTTCTCTCGAGAGATGATCGCCAGTTCACGAGCAGAAATGTGATTAGAGTCTTTTGGCTGAAAGCGGGCGTTGATACGCTCAAGGAAGGTTTTGGATTCTCCATTCATCTCATCACCTACCTTTTCATCTTCGGGTCGTATGCATCCCGAAGCCCATCGCCGACGAAGTTGAAACCAAGCACGGTTAGCAGAATCAACAAACCTGCGGGAATCCACATGAACCAGTAATTTGTCATCACGAACGCTTCAGATGCCACGTTGATGATACTTCCCCAGGAAGCAAGGGGATACTTGATGCCAAGTCCCAAAAAACCAAGGGTGGCTTCTGCGATAATTACACCTCCAAGTCCTGCAGTAGCAGAAACGATCATCAGCGGCATAACATTGGGGACCAGGTGTTTGAAGATCCTGCGGCTTGTTCGGATCCCGGTGGCTTCAGTGGCTACCATGAAATCCTGCTCACGCAGCGACAGGATCTGCCCGCGAACTACACGTGCCACGCCGGTCCACCCAAGGATACCAAGGATTGCCATGAGGATGAAAATCCTTGCCATAGGCTTTACTTCAAGGGCATCCATGACGGAACCGAATATCAAGACCATTGGATAAAATGGGATGCAGTTAAAGAGATCGACGAAACGCATCAAGGCTGTATCAACCCAACCACCGAAAAAGCCTGAGATACCCCCAACGATGATTCCGATGAAGGTTTCAATTAATACGACAACAAAACCAACAAGCAGTGAGACACGCCCACCATACATCAATCGTGTCATCACATCCATTCCATTATTATCCAATCCAAGGGGATGTTCCAAGGATGGTTTTTCAAACACCCGGATCATTTCAATTTTTGATTCTTTTTTGATATTGTAAGTTGTGTTTACCCGGACAATGGCGTAATCGATCGTTTCGCCTTTTTCATCTGTGTAAGAGAATTCCTTCAAACGGTCGTAGATGGCTTGCCGTACTGCAGATTTGTAATCAACCGTTAAGAATAGGGATTGATCGATTGGATTGACAATGATGTCAGAAATTTCTGCAAATTCCTTTCCATCTTTGTTGAGAATTGTTGTTTGACCCTGATCATACTTCACGGTATAACGCTGGTCTCCAAGAGTGAAAGCCAGTTTTTTCTCAGCGATTGCACGACTGCTAGACAATTTGAAATCATATGAATTTACGATACTTGTATCATTCTGGTTATACGGGTCGTACACACTTAGCGTTGCCAGAGCAACATCACGCTCGGTCGAGATTTGGGATTGTTTTTTATCCTTTGTAATACGGTAAATAACCCCATCATACTCAAAAGTGCTCATGCCATTATTTGCAGCAGTTTGATAAGCAGTCTTGAATTCATCTGTAATTTTGTTTGTGCCAACCGGTGTGACAATACCAACCATCACATTAGCTACAGGATCTAGCTGTAAAATACGATACGTGTTTTCGCCTTCTTTATCGTAAAAATAAACCGCATCGCCATAGGTAAAAGTTTCTAAGTTTTTTCCTAAGGCAAAAAGAAACTGGGCTCTTTCTGCATCACTAAAAGATTCGCCTTCAGCAACGGTGTATCGTAATTCGGTATTATAAGTTGCACCGGCATAATCCTTGGCCATGGTGCCTTCTCCCTTGAAGACCTGAGTCTGGGTGTAGGGTGAAAATAGAGGACCAAGGAAAGCGAAAGTAAACATAAATAAAAGGATGGCAAAACCGACAACAGCCAGACTGTTGCGTATGAACCGTTTTAGGACCATCATTCCTGGAGAAAGCACCTTGACTCGCCGAGAATCGTCAAGATGCATTTCCCCGTTATTATCATTTACAGAAAAATCCTGCTGCTGGTTATTTTGCGTGTTCTTATCAATATCAGTCATAAGTAACCGCCATTAATTTGCTCGAACTCGTGGGTCAACCACTGCGTACATGATGTCCGCGACGATGAGACTGACCACGGTTAGCACTATTAAGAATGTTGAGTAGAACATAGCAAAGGGAATATCGCCACGCACAATGGCCGTATAAGAAACGTAACCGATCCCAGGGATCTGGAATAAGGTTTCTGTGATCAGCGATCCCCCGAACATGGATGGCAAGAGATAACTCATGTACGAGACGAGGGGAATCAGGGTATTCCTGAATGCATGTTTGTTGATCACTGCTTTTTCAGGGAGACCTTTGGCTCGTGCGGTACGGATATAGTCGGAATTGAGGACCTCGAGCATGTTGGTACGTGTATAGCGCATGAGACCGCCAATTGACAACATTGTCAACGTAATAATCGGCAGAATCATGTGATATCCAATATCAAGGACCTTTTGGAAGGGCGTCATGGTTGTGAAAAATCTGCCCGTCAACCCATAAAGGTCAAACCACCCCAGTTTAATTGAGAATATATACTTAAGGATCGTTGCGAGGAAGAAAGTAGGCAGTGAAATTCCCATCAATGCAAATACGGTGATCGCATAGTCGGTCTTGCTGTATTGTTTTCGGGCTGCCAGGATTCCCAGGGGTATGGCAATAAAAATTTCCACAAAAAACGTAAGGATATTGATTATGATCGAGTACCAAATGACTTGTTTGAATCTTTCAGTTACAGGAACGCCGTAGTGCCAGGATTCGCCAAAATCACCTTTTATGGCGTTGCCCAGCCAACCGAAGAAGCCAGGAATGATGCCAACATTTAACTTGTAAACTACATTAAGTTGGTCCAGCCACTCCTGATAGGTTTTATGACTCAATGGATTGCTGGCTCGCTGTCGCGCTATTGTCTCTACATAGGATGTTGGCAGACTGCGAATGACAGCGTAAATGATCATTGCACCGAAGAACGTGATGAACAAGCCAAGTAAAATTCGCCTGATAATAAAATTCCGCATGTCTATCCCTTGTACTTCTTAGGATTGTGGTTAATTTTCAGAACAGGTCAAAATTATAATGTGAGCCCACCCATGGGTGGGCTCACATAAATTACAGGACTATCTTGAAAAGAGATTACCTCATTTCAAGAAGTTCGATATCGTTCAACCAACCCCAGTAGGTGGTGATATCAGGGGTGATGGTATCGATATTGATACGTTTGGTGCTGAAAATGACACAGTTCTGGCGCTGATAGTTAGGAATCTCAACAGCCCAGTCGATGATGATATCGAGAGCCTGTTTGTAAATGGCTTTTCGATAGTTCTGATCATCGCTCTTGCGCGCATCAACGATCAACTGGTCAAGCTGAGCATCCTTGATGTGGTAGTGATTTGAGTCAGAACCGCCTGCACCCGGGACACCAGAGCTGTGGTAGACCTGGTACATGTCAGGATCGATCGTAACACCCCAGGCAGCGGTCCAGAGTTCCTGGGTACCGGCATCAAGAGCGTCCCAAAGGATATTGGAATCAGCCGGGTCATTGATCTTGAGTTCAATGCCAATCTTGGCGAGGGAAGCCTGTGCTCCAGTGAGGATTGCGAACGCGGGATGGTCGCCAGTGCCGCCACCAGGTACTATGACTTCGTAGCTCAATTTTGCACCTTCAGGAGCAGCGGTAACCTTGCCATCCTTGACGGTATAGCCCGCAGCTTCGAGGAAGCCAAGGGCAGCCTTTTCGGCGGCAGCATATTTTTGCTCTGGAGTCATGTCGGCAGTGTAGATCGGGTTCCCAGCCACATCGGTTGAGAAGGCAACTTTATAACCTTCGTCAGTCGGTTGGGGAGCAGCCCAGGATGTATTGGAGATTGGGTATTGGATAACGACAGCAGCCTCACCATAGTAACTGTCAATCGCAACATCACGATAGGCAGCCAGGACGGTAGCGAGTGCTTTGCGCAAGTCCTTGGAGGCAGTGGATGAACCATCGCCGCCAACATTGACGGTATCCGCATTGAGTCCGATATAACCATATCCCAGGTTATCCACTTTGCTGGTGGTGATGACATCACCAGTAATCTCGCCGTTGGAGTTATAGGAAGCAACTTCCTCGAAGCGGGTGCGGGAACCGGTCATTTCGCCTGCATCAGCGGTACCAGTCTGGACAGCAGAGGCAACTTCAGCTGCAGAGGTTTCTTTAAATTGGATTTGTGCGATCTTCGGGCAGCCGCGATAATAATACGGGTTGGCTTCAAAGTAGACGACACGATTGTCATACTTGACAAACTTGTAGGGACCAGCTCCCATAGGAGTGGCGGTCAGGCTTTCCTGTTTGGAAAGATCGCCATAATCAAAACCGAATTTGTTATTAGCGTAATCATATTTAGCAGGATCGCCGTAATAGTGCATTGGGGTGACAGGAATGCCAAGAATGGAGTATACAGCAGGTGCGGAAAAACCTTTTACAGTTACTTCCACTGTGTAATCATCCAATTTTACGATACCAGCGATGTTGGGAACACCTTTGCCGCCCATGGCTGCATCTTTAGGACCCCATTCGCCGATGAAGGCAGATTTTACGTTACCATATATATCAACGCCATTGGGGGATTCGACAGAAGCATAAGCAACAGGGTCACCACCATAAGCTGCATAGGTTTCGTCGTAGTAGTCCTGAATAGTCGGGAATGTGGACTGAAGATCCCAGGTTTTTCCGGAGGGGGCAGTAAGGACACCGGTAGCGGAATCAACATTACCATAACCCCAGAGAGCCATACCGAAGGCAATTTGAAGCCCCTGGCTTGCTTTGATTTCAGCAGGTTCCTTGCCCATGGTGTCTTTACCGTAGGCATCAAGGTACTTGGAATTTACGGTATCAACAATGGATTGAACATCAGCCATCCAGGCTTCTTTGAGTTTCGCCCAGAAACCATCCTGCTGTTCCTTGGTCCAGGAATCAGTGGCTGCCCAGACATGATCAGAACCAGCAGCGAAAATAGCGTCTGCCATGGCAGCGTATTTATCGAAGACTTCACTGGTTGTCTGAGTCTGGTAGTCTTTCAACCCAATGATGTCATAGGATGAAAGGGTGGTTGAGCCGACATAGGAAGGATCGAGATAGGTGTAGTATGTGAAGATGACATCATCTGCAGTGACAGGTACACCATCAGAGAATTTCATTCCTACACGGAGCCTTGCGGTGTACTTGGTGGTGTCCGTAGCTTTATCATAAACAACCTTTGTATCAGCTGGACCCTTGTACAGGTAATCGGTGCCATTGTAAGCAACAGTCTCACCTTCGATTGCGTTGAAGATGATGCCGCCAACGCGATCAGTGGTCAACAGTGAGATCTGCGTCATGCCGGCAACATCCTGGTCATAACCAGTATCCGCAAAAAACGGGCTGAACTTTTGTGAGAATTCCTGGTATGCCACAACAAGCGGTGTTGTTATTGTTGGGGCAGTGGGTAGATTCTCACCAAAGGGTTGTTCCGGGAACGGAACTTCGGTTGCAGTGGGTGCCTCAGTGGGCGCTTGCGTGGGTGCTGCAGTGGGTTTCGCACATGCACTCAACACAAAAACCGCAACCATTAGTACTGAAACTATTGCAAATAGTTTCTTGGTCATTGTTTCTCCTCCTTAGAGAAATTTAGAATTAGCGGGGGAATTTCCCCGCTGGATGATTAAAGTATAACCCAAAAAATTCTCTCTGCAAGTGATGTAAATCCCCCTATTTATGCTGATATTTATTTTATTTGCTCAATTTTCACTTTTCGATAAAGAAGGAAAATAGCGATTACAGAAGTGCTTGCAAGCAATTCGGGCATTATAAAAAGTATCTCGTTTTTAAGGTGAGGTAAGGAAGGATTAAGAATCATGAAGACCAACTCACCAAAAGTGATTAGTGCAAAAATTACCAATAGGACGATGGAACTGGTTTTGATTCTTCTAAATGAATGTTCCATGATATCTCTTTGGATTTTTTCCAGATTGTTAGGAAGACCGACAATACCAAACCCCAACAAGGTTAAAGGTATGAACACTACTGCATAAGGAACAGCGACAAAAAATTGATACATTCCAGGGTTTGCTGTAAACCCACTTGAAATATGAAAGAGTATCAATGCCCCTAATAAAATATAACTCCATCGCTTGAAGATCTTAAATTCCATACCAGGAATGGAAATGTTAAATAGCGGTCCTTTGTATTTTAGGATCTTTTTTTCCCGACCAGTCTCATCAATTAAGGTCTCGATTTCATAATCTTCGATGTATCTTCTCAGGGACATAACCATCATCTTATCATATAAACGAATGGGAGGTCTCCTTGTTTTGATCACGTAGAAATTCATAATTTATTTTAAGTTTTATGCCTTATAGTATTAATTAATAATTCATCACTTGTTTGCAGGATCCATTAGCAAGGAGGGTTGAATGAAAAATTTTTTTGTGCTATTTATTATGATTTGCCTTATGACAAGTTGTACATACCAGGAATCACAATCCACTTTAACACAACCCACACCCAGCCCCTCGCCAGTACGAAGCGATTCATCTAACACTGAACCGCTTTCAGATATGGTATTTATTCCCCAAGGTGAATTCCAAATGGGATGTGACCCAATGCATAACGGAAGTTTTTCCTGCCCACCTGACGAGCTGCCGTTACATACTGTAGTACTTGGTGATTATTACATCGATCGTTACGAGGTTACCAATGCTGATTATGCTGCCTGTGTGGCTGCGGGTAAATGCGAAGTCCCAAACAATCTCACCTCACAGACACGATCCAGTTATTATGAAAATCCTGATTTTGCAAATTACCCGGTCATTTATGTTACCTGGAATGATGCAGATGCTTATTGCAAATGGGAAGGAAAACGCTTGCCAACCGAAGCGGAATGGGAGAAAGCAGCTCGTGGGACAACCCTGAGGGCATTTCCCTGGGGAGACACAGATGCCGGTTGTGAATTAGGGAATATTTTCAATCCTTCAGCGGGCAGCCCATGCGTAGGAGATACCCAGAAGGTTGGGCAATATCCGCAAGGGAAGAGTCAATATGGTGTGATGGATATGGCAGGGAATGTTTTCGAGTGGGTCAGTGATTGGTATGGTGCGAGTTTTTATCAGAATTCTCTCACCGACAACCCGACCGGACCTGCTGAAGGAACTTACAAAGTTCTCCGTGGCGGTGGATGGAGCAGCAATAGCGTCTTTTTGAGGACATCCAGCCGAAGTTATGATCCGGATTTCAATAATTCAAAAGACCTTGGGTTCCGATGCGTGTCTACTAGTATGAAATGATATCGGATCGAAAACCACCTCCGCGTTTGATCTAGCAGGTAATAATAATTCCTAAATTAATTTGGCTCCACCTCCAGGATGAGCTGTGATGACATCTTTCACCCCTGGATATTTTTCCAATTTCGATTTAAGCACATCTTCGACCTCAGTTTCACAAATAACATGGACATTTGGTCCTGCGTCGATCGTATAAGCAACAGCGATTCCGGTTTTCCTCCAGGCTTTGACAGACCGCATAATATCCAGTGTGATGGGTGCCCAATAGAATACTGGCGGCACTGAAGTCATCATCACTGCGTGCATCATGTTGCAGTCATTCTCGATCGTCTCTGCCAGTAATTCAAAATCTTTATTTTGTATCGCTTCCCGGCACCTTTCTAACCTTTTATCTGTGTCCTGGACGCGCGCTGATTGGAGCGGACTGGTCTTTGCCAATTCGTGACCTTCGGTAGAGCCAATCGTTTTGTGCTTTTCATCTACTATCACTATTAGGTCGGTCAGATCCCAGTGATCGGTTGCTGCAATCGTTACAGCATAGGAATCAATATCATTTGTCCCGCGACACCATTCCACAAACCCGGATGGGATAGAGCGGCAAGCAGAACCGGATCCGCGCCTGGCGAGCCGGGAGAGATCGCGTTCTGGCAATTCGATTCCTAATGCACGTATGCCAGCCACAGTCAGCGCTGCGAAAGCGGATGCAGATGATGCGATCCCTGCACCTTCGGGGAAGTTATTTTCACTTTTTACATAGGCTTTCGTACCGACACCGCGTAAACCCCGCAGTAGATTGAGGTGTGATATGACCCGCTGTGCCGCTTGTCCATTCTGACGGTGACCATTCAGGTCAAAAATATCCTGCGGGAGGTTTGGATCGAAGGTCACCTGGGTGCGCGTTGCAAGTTCATCCAGATTCATAGAGATCGAACCATTTTCAGGGAGGCGGAGGCTGCTGTCTCGATTTCCCCAATACTTAACGAAAGCGATATTCGGGTGGGCAATAGCTGTTGCAGAATTGATGGTCATACTTAACCTCAATAAACTTAAGTGTACACTCTTTCTACGCGAGAATTAATCTGGCAGGTGACTTCATAAGTGATGGTATGGAGTTTTTCAGCCCATTCATCACAGGTGATTTCATTATGGCCATTCTTTCCCAGCAAGGTTACCGCATCGCCAACTGCTACCTGTGTTTCCGGTCCGAGATCGACCATGCTCTGGTCCATACAAACACGACCAACCACTGGATATGATTTACCCTTGATCAATACTCTGCCGGTATTTGAGAATAAGCGATTGAACCCGTCAGCATATCCTACCGGGATCGTGGCGATCCAAGTATCTTTTTCGGCAAACCAGGTCCTACCATAACCAATGCTGGTGCCTTTTGAGACCTTTTTAAGAAATGAAACCCGTGTTTGAAAACTTAAACCCGGAAGCAAGGGGAGGCTTTTTGGCGTGTCTTTATCAGGATAATACCCGTAAATCATAATTCCCGGTCTGACCATATCCATCCATGCCTCAGGATGGTTGAGAACCGCGCCGGAATTGGCACAATGCGCAATGGCAATTTTGCGTCCGATGGACTGCTGAATCCGCTCCACGGAGTTTTTGAACAACTGTACCTGGTTTTTTGTATAACTGCCATCTGGTGAATCGCTGACAGGGAGGTGGGTGAATACACCCTCAAGTTTCAAAGACGGACACTCATTTTCAATAAAACTGGCAAGGGCGGGGGCGTTGTCAGGAGAAATGCCAACACGACCCATGCCGGTATCCACTTTCAGGTGGACTGGATGTTTTTTTGCCTGAAGTGCCGACTCCAACTGAGTTTCAATAGCAGATGTTTTATCACAGATTGGTAAAGTGATTTCATTCCTGATCGCCTCAGCAATCTCCTCCTGAAATGTGGGACCAAATTTCAAGATGGGAAGTTTAATCCCTGCCTGCCTTAGCTGTATTCCTTCCGGAACTGTGGCTATCCCAAGAAAATCTACGCCGGTCTTTTCAGCCATCCTGGAGACTTCTACAGAGCCGTGACCATAGGCATTGGCTTTTACAGCGATCAAGATTTTACGGGAAGGACCGATGCGTTCACGAATGGCTTCAATGTTTGCCTTGATATTATCCAGATGAACCTTGACATGAGTTTGGTAAAGCATAGAATCCTTTAACTATTCGCGGATAACTGTTTTAAAGACATAATGTGAAGTCGCTGCTGATAGCAGGGCTGCATAACCCGGCCAACATGCCAGTTCACTTCCAACGCTAATCTCAGATTGAGATTCTTCCACATCAACGATGAGGTGGTCGCTGCTGCCTCCCAAAATGATCATCTTCCTATCTACAGGTTCGAGGCTGGAGATGGCGACATCTTGGCGGCCAAGATTGCAGATTGCCCGTTTACGCCAGCCGCGGTCAACAAACTCCGGGATCCCTCCAAAGGCGTCCTGTCCTCTGGAACCAACAGGCAGAGAAGGCTTGGTTTCCAATTCCACTACCTGCGCGACGATTCGGTAAGTATCCTGCCGGGTACCTGGAAAAGGTGAACGGTCAAGCACATTCCTGCCCAATTGGATTGACTCTCCGAGGCGAAGATGATTTATCCCAACTGGCATTCCGCCTGAAATCAATAAAGGCAGGTTCGCGCTGTTGCCACCACTGATCATTGAAAAGGAGATGCCATGTTTTGTTTGTATAGTGGCTTGAAGATCAATCAACTGGTTCATTTTTTCCGTAGTTGGAATGACCCCTCCATAACAAGCCAGATTACAGCCAAGACCAATGAGGTCAATATTCGGTAAATTGATTATTCGACTGACCAGTGCATCTACCTTGTCTGGCCAGATCCCTTCACGCAGATCTCCCAGGTCGACCATCACGATGATCTTATGGTTTTTATGCTGCTTTTGCGAAGCTTCTGAGAGCAATTCAATTGTTTTATATGATGAATTCAGTGAGATTTCACTCCATTGGACTACTTCCTCAATTCGATCCTGGGCAGGGATTCGCAGCAGCATCAACGGCAGAGTTATGCCTGATTCACGAATTGATTTCAGGTTTTCAATTCTAGAATCTGCCAGCATATCAACCCCAGCATTTGCAAGGGCATTCACGACTGATGAATGCGCACAGACAACTTTGGTCACACCGGCGACCTGGATGCCATGGCTATGGCACAGGGCAGTGATAATTCTGGCATTTTCTTCGATTCTTGCAGGAAAGATCTCGAGGCGGGGAGTTGGAAGATTCATCTATGCTCACTTTCCACCCATTTTTGGAAGGTTGTTTTTACCTGCTCAGGATAATCCTGGGCGAGGGTGCCAAATGCGGAAAAACGATATTCACGGTCGATCAGGAGCGATACATCCGGTGTGGGAAGCAGATACTTCCCCGGACCCGTGCAGATCGAACGAAGTATGTCTTTACCGCCATCAATTCTTGTCAGTGCACCACCTGTGCCAATGACCCATTTCACTGCGGTCAGGTCTTTGCCGCGAACAACTTGTTTTCGACCTGTTGGCGTGTAACTATCCAGGACCATCCCGGCATGGCGTTTGACGCTAGTTTCAACTGCGAATCTGCATAATTTTCTGGTGAGGTTTTTTTCTATCGGTGACGTTGGAACAGCTTTAAGATTTCGCAAATCTTCCTGGGTTGCGAGATCATTGTTAATATTCACAATATTCTGAGCGTTAATGTAGACGCCCAGGTCTCCCTCAACAGTACGTTTTGCATAAGGCTCAGGTTCGATTTGCTTTGGTGTCCACTCAGGGCTGCCATTGGTCACACTGTGAACGTCGGTGGTAGCACCACCGACATCGAAAACCAAGCAATCTCCACAGGCTTCAGCGAATAATTCGGCTGCCAACAAAACGGACCCCGGGGTTGGAATGATCTCATGCTGGGTAATATGCGCCAGGGCTTCCATCCCGGGGGCATGAATGATGTGTCGATTAAAGACATCATGGATGACTTTGCGAAGTGGAAGTGTATTTAAGACATCAACTTCTGGAAACACATTTTCCGCAATCAGAATTTCCATCCCATTCTCGGAAAATATTTCTTTAACTTTTGATCGAAGTTCAGAATTGCCGGCATAGACGACAGGGGCATCTATTCCTAAGGCAGCAATGGATTGTGCATTTCTAAGAATTATTTCTTTTTCACCGAAGTCCACTCCACCAGCTAAAAGGATGATATTTGGATTGATCTTTCTAATTTCCTCTAATTTTTCATCATCCAGTAAACCGGCTGTAACCATTTTCACAATTGCCCCTGCACCAAGCGCGGCTTCACGAGCCGCCCGGGCGGTCATGTTGTAGGTTAACCCATGGACGGTCATCCTCAGCCCACCTGCGGCAGAACTATTTACGTATTTTTTTATTGCAGATGTAATTGGAATCCCAGAATTCTTGAGTTCAGCCAGAGCTCTTTCATACCCGATTCCCACATTTCCTTCAATAATAGATGTGGGAGAAAAACCCTGGGCAAGATGAGAGAAAGTCCCATCTTGCCCAAGTTGAAAACCATTTACCTTGGTAATTGTTGACCCGATCTCAATGGTGAGGAATTCGATCTGTTCTCGCAAAATCACTCCGGAAATTACAACTGACCGCGAGATTTGAGTTTCTTTACGATGGCATTGACAACGTGGATTCCTTTCGTTCCACGCCCGAAGGTTGCGTCTAAACCAGTTTCAGCTGCCATATCGCGATTCACCTGAGTTCCTCCCGCGATGAGGATGAAGCGTTCGCGAACACCCCGTTCAATGCACAGATCGGCGAGTTTTTTCATCTGGATACGGTGGGTATCATTGTGGCTGATGATTGTTGAAATCAGGATTGCATGAGAGCCGGTTTCGATGGCAGCATCGATCAATTTACTCACGGGCACAGAAGTGCCGAGGTAGTAATATTTAACGCCGTATTTTTCAATGCCGCCGTGCTTAATATCCAGGATTTCCCGCAAGCCGACGCTGTGCTCATCTTCACCGACAGTGGCAGCAACAACTTTCAAGCCAATTTTCTTAACTGCCTCCCGTAATTCTTCTTCCGGAAGGATTATCTCTTTTTCAGGTACCTTAAGCGAAGTTAAGTCAATATCGAAGGGGATCTGTCCTTTTACTTCGACAAAGCAACCTTCGGCTGGCTGCATTACTTCGATATTGACTACCTGGGGGTCTTCCAATCCCAGTTTCTTTGCCATCTCAAGTCCGTAAGCAGCTGCGTAATCCTCAGGCAGCGGAACAAAGAATTGAGTGAGGATTGTTCCATCACCTGCCCACTCTGCTTCGGGTTTAACCTTGTTTCCCTTTCTGTAAGGATAGGTTGATTCCAATCGTTTGTAACAGTTGTCCTCAGAATCAAGTTCGTCGATATACACGATTTTCTCGGGTTTGCACAAAGTGCAGCCATCAATCAGATCACACGCGTGGGCGGTTTTGGTTGGAAGATTGTTGTATCCGAAGTGATCACAGACAGGGGCGTAATAATCCGGATCACGTTCGATTATCGTATCAACGCCAACCCCGCCTTTGCCATCGCGGGCGATGCCATCACCATTGCGTTCGGGGTATTTGGCTGAGTCAACAAAGAAGCCTTTTTCGACTGCTTTAAAGTACCCGCCAGTTGCAATTACTTCTTCTAGGAATGCCACTGCTCGTATTTTGAGATCCCGAACCATTTTACCAAGAGGACCTTCATGATTGATTGAAAGCAATTCCTTGATCCCATCCAGGGCTGCCCAGGTTTGTTTGACGGTTTGAATACCGCGGATGTTGTTGTAGTGCCACGGCACATTTCGTCCTTCGTCCGGCGTGATTGTGCTTTGAATATCTGCACTCGTGAGCATCGAGATCAAAGTGTCGATGGTGTGAGTTCGAATGGCTTCTTCAATATCTGCTTCAATATATCGGGTGTTTTGTTGAGCCCGCATTTTATAATCTGAGAAGAAATCCCGCAATGCAACCGCGTAAGGAAGGTCGTACCATAATTTGGGGGCAGGCGGGGCATCAGGCGGCACAGTGGATAGACCGATCAGGTCCTTTTTCATTCCAACTGCAACCGAAAATGCGCAGTTGATACCATGTTGAACCATCAACTCCGGCATTACCAGCCAGCCCGCCTTGGCAGTGGCATTGGCGTTATGAGCCCCATCAATTTGGAATATTCCGGCACCAGCCATCACTTTCTTGGCTTCCGCGGCATCTACGAATGAGCGGTACATGTTTACATTGCGGTAGAGGACGTTATACTGGGGATCCTGGTGAGCGCCATTGATCCCTTCTTCAGCGAAAAGAACAGCAACCTCGGGACCGGCGACACCAGACACGTAGCTATGAAAATTGATCGGTCGGCCGACTTCATCTTCTATCATGTCACAGGCTTTTCGGCTGGCGCGGATCTGTTTGCGGGTGATGGGAACACCGCCCACTCCTTCGGGAGTACCTTCAAGTAAGCCATCAATATGGCTCTGACCGGTGGTGCGGATGACCATAATGTGATCTGCCCCATTCCAGGCTGCCATGCGCATTCGGCGGATGTCATCCTCAAATCTGCCGGAGGCAATTTCGGTTGTTACCACGCAACTGGGTTGAGGGTCGATATGGTCAAAATATTTAGAAGCCGGCAGTCCAATCCCGTTTTTCAAGGGCTTGGACATATCGTGATAATGAAAAGGTCCCATATCGATCCCGTCTTTCGGGACTTCACGCCAAGTCCACCCTTTGCGGCGAGGATGGTAATTCTTCAAGTCTTCGAGAATGGCTTCAATATCAAGTTTCTTTTTTGGATCTAATGGATTAGGATTGGTCATTGTTTGCCTCTTTGTTTACTTAAACAATCCATTCAACGAATCTTTGTTTTCGATGATGGTCGCGGCGGCAGTTTGGAGATCGCAGTTGTTCTTTTGGGCGAATGCCAAAACAACATGACCAGCGCCTTTGCCTAGAAGCCCTGCTTCAAGGACACGATCCACCACGCCGTGAGCCGTGATGCTGTCAATGCCCATGCGAAGCAATACAGACCGCTCAATGGATGGAGAAGTGTGGGTGCGCGCCAGGTCGACGATGGGGGCAACCACCTGATCGCATAATTCCCAAAAGCGATTCTTTAATTCCTCATCACTTAGTTTCTCTAGCTCGATTCTTCGTTCATTAAATTTAGCTATTCTGTCTTGTGGCATAGGTTTCCTTTTCTTTCTAAACAGGTAAATTCTGATGAATCCAATCAGGGGTTTGCTTGACATCCTGAGCTAAAAAGTCAATATCGGTATCTGACCATTTCTCAACGGGGTAACGGTTGGCAGCATTTGCCAGATATGATCTGCGTAAATGATCAATATCCTGGGGTTTGCTCTGAATTTGTGAGAGGCGCTGTGGAAGGATTATGGTTTTACCAGGTTTGTCATCGGCCGGATCACCGCGGCGAACCTGGATACCGTTTTCTCGGGCAAATGATAGTTGGGAATTGTGATGTTTCCCGGCACCTGTATATTCCGTTTCCTGAACAACAATGACCTGATCCTGGTCCATTACTCTGGCGATTGAAATCGCAGCAGTGAGGCTGATATTCCCGGCAGGACCGCGTTCCAAACCTTCAAGTTTGGTTAATAACTCGGTGGTATAGAACACTTCTCCCTGAGTGACCAGGTGATATTCATCCATGTACCTCAAGCTGCGGGCGGCATTGCGCGGTACATCAACCCGATCCGGCCATGAGGCGAAAGGAATACCGAAGCCTGTATGACCGGTGGTAAAAGATTTTCGATTGAAATCACGATCTGATGCCATATGCAGACCAGTCAGGTCAACTGAGGCAGCAATGATCCTGGTAGATTTAGCGCCAGCAACAAGCAACCCCCGGGCAGTTCCAGTGAGGTTTCCACCGCCAGCATGGGTGACCACCACGGCATCCGGCTCCTTTCCAATAATCTCGCGACACTGGGTGGCAATCTCAAAGCCCAAACTCTCGACACCGCGAATTCCGAAGGGTGTATAAAGACTTGCATTGAAGAAACCTGTTTCCTCCAGGGTTCGCAACAGCATATAAAACAATTCGGGACCAACCGTGAGTTTTAGTACCTCAGCACCATAAGCTTCGCACGCACGTGCTTTTTCAATGATTTCCGGTTGTCCAACTCCCCGGCTGTCATATAATTCTTGGACGATGATGCACTTCAATCCCCGTTGAGCTGCTTGAGAGGCAACGGCTGCACCGTAATTACCACTGGTGGCGGCAATGATTCCCTTGTATCCCTTTTTCTGGGCATCATAAGCGCTAATCGATGCACGGCGGGCTTTAAAACTGCCGGAAGCATTGGATGCTTCATCTTTTACAAATATTCTTGCGCCCTTCCCTGGGGATGAAATCCTGCGAACGGCGTTAGTGATGTTTTTTAATTCATAGAGAGGAGTATTGCCAACCTTGGTATCGCGCTGGATTCGGAGGATATCCTCCATCGAATAGCCTGTGGCAGACATCATCCTTTCATAATCGAAGGCAATCGGACTGGAAATGAAATCCTCATAATCCAATTGCATGGATGACTTCATGATCTCGTTTTTGCGAGCGAGGACTGCTTCGTAGGATAAATCTTTTGAGGTCATTTCTCCTCCCATTCGGTACCAATGGTGAGGAGTTCCGGAATTGTCTTGCCAAAACTGTGTGAATAACTGGGATTTACTGTCTTCAAAATTCCGGTTAACTCACGACCGATAATTGTTTTAATCTTAACTTGCTTACCAGGTTGACCATCCTCAATGAGGAACCCGGATGCACGTAAGACGTATGGAACTTTTTTGGTTTCCTCAGGCAAAGAGGGAGCGCGTTGTTCCGGCGTCAGGATTACTTCCTCGATCTCAACCCACGTTCCTTTTGGAATAATCTCCATATTTTGACCATCCATTATTGGATTCGAAGTAAAGATGAAACCGGAACCTTAGAATTTACGCTGGTAGGCAGAATCTCCCATTAAAGCCGCAGGGATGGGCAGATCGATCATGCGTTTGAGCCCAGGAGTGGCGGCATAAACTAGAGGAATAAGGTTCACAGCGATACCCTCAGTTGCGATGCCGCCAGCAATTTCCGGTTTGATTGACATATGGATCTCGGGTTTGCCGTAAATATTGATGTAATCTCCCGTATCCTGTTTCTCAAGCCCCGGGTGGATTTGCTGGGGATGAATGAGTTTGATGACTTCCTTATCTCCACGATATCCGATGCCAATGTGAGAGCAACCAGCAACCATTCCTGGTTCAACCTTCACATGCGGGGTTTCGCGTTTTACCTTGCTGATGATCGGTTCTCTGATTTGTTCAATCCGGTCAACGCCCAGTCCCAAAGCATCACTGATCATGTGAATGGATTCGGGGAAACCGACGTGGCCAACAATCGAACCATCGGCAATACCGGCACGGAATTGCTCTGGTGAGGTGCCAACTCCCTGGCTGTTCATGACCGTGGGGCCGTATGGACTGAGATCGTTCACCCGGGAGGCTTCTATCCTTTCGACGTGGTGATTACCCGCCGTCAATGCAATTACCAAAAGGTCAAGAACAAAGCCGGGGTTTACCCCAGTGCCGATTATTGTTACCCCGTTCTCTTTTGCCAATTTATCCAATTCTTTGGCATATTTTGCATTCTGGGCATATGGATCCGCCATTTCTTCCGCAATAGAAATGCAATTGATGCCGGCTTTTAAGATCCTGCGAAGATCGGGCATTTGATCTTTTAGCCATGAAGTGGTGGCAATCACCACGATATCAACTTTTTCTTTTTTTAGAACCGAATCAGGGTCATTGGTGATCTTGACACCTGTTTTTTTGCCTAACTGGAGCGCATCTCCAAGGTCCTTGTTTAGAAAATCCGGACGGGCATCCACAACTGAAACGACCTTTATCCCATTTTTTTCCAGCATTAATTTTGCCATGCCGCTTCCCATGGCTCCCAAACCCCATTGAAGAACACGAATTTGCTTCATTTCTTCTCCTGAAAAAGTTGATTTTAAATCGGGAGTTTCCCGTTTGTATTCTAACATTAAACATTCCCGGGGAATTCCATGATGAACAAATGCTAATACTCAAAGGAGATCTTTTGATTTGATTATGCCGGCTGCAGCGCTGATTAATTGGGAAGGATTTAAAGATGGAATTTCAACAAACTTACTGGGATTCCGCCATTGGAAAAATGCAGTTCCTCTACCGGTTGACCGATCCGCAGATTGCTGGATAAGCGGATATCAGGACTGAGTACGGTGAGCTTCCAACCAGGGAATTTACCACGAAGAATCGAGCCAAAACGTGAATAGAGATCGCGTAGATCTTTGTTGCCGCTGATGCGAACGCCATACGGTGGATTGGTAATGATTGTTCCTTGAGTTGAAGGGGATTCAAGATAAGATACTGCCTGCTGCACGAATGTAATGGTGTCTTTTTGTCCAGCCCGAGCCGCATTTTCTTTTGAGGAATCGATTGCCCCGGCATCCCGATCGTACCCGAAAATTTTAGGGTGAATACTCTTTATTTCTTTCAAGGAATTTTCTTTAACAGAATGCCATAAGGATTCGTCAAATATTGGCCAATGAGTAAACCTGAAATTCCTGGCAATACCAGGAGGTGTTTGACTGGCGATTAAGGCAGCTTCAATTGGGATGGTACCGGAGCCGCAAAAAGGATCGATCAATGGATTGTTTCCATCCCAGCCTGAAAAAGCAACCATGGCCGCTGCGAGGTTTTCGCGTAGTGGTGCCTTGGCGACAGCAAGCTTGTAACCACGTTTATATAAGGGATCGCCACTTGAATCTATGCTAATGGTGCAGATGTCATTAACCAATCTCACCAATACCAATTGACCATCAGGCGATTGATGAACAGGAGAGATTGGTTTTGCATTTGCGGAAAAATGATCATTGATCGCATTCAATATTCGTTCGGAGACTGCATCAGAATGATACAGGCGGGATTTATGGCACACTGCCCGAATGTTCACGGATTGACCCGGACGAATATATTTTTCCCAAGCAAGCCTCGACGTTTTCTTTCTCAATTCGGCAAAAGTAATCGAAATAAACTCACCCAACCGGATCACGATTCGGCTGGCAATTCGTAGAGATAGATTTGCCCTGAATATATCTGTTAAATCGCCCTCAAACAATAACCCGCCAACATCTTCACCGGAAATTGACTTTTCGGGGTGAGCGGGAAGCTGTTTCTGGTTCTTTTTTGATAAACCTAAAGTTAGGCATTCCTGAATCAGCAATGATTCGAGTCCTGGAGGGCACGAGACAAAGTATTGAAGATTTTCACCTGACGTCATTTAATTTCCTTTTTATGGTAAATCTTTCGCGTAGCCATTCCATAGCTCGGAACTTGCTTGTTGTCCTTCTTTCGATCATATTGAGGAGGTTTTACTGTGACGAGTTCCTTTTGATGGGCTTTATTATGAAGGTTCTTTTCCACAAAAATCTTTTGCCCGGTAAATGGATCTATTTCGGTGTAGTACATGATGCTGGCATAAGTGGATGGGGTGGGGGTAAAAACCTGTACTTGTTCAGGAGAGATGTGAAGATTACTGGTCGCATATTCCTTTAGTTTACGCATATCGGAATTTGTACAACCCGGATAGGCTGCAATGAGATAGTAGGTTAGGTATTGATCCTTTTTGACTTCCTTTGATAGCTTTTCAAACCGCGATTTAAAGGTTCGTAAGGATTGCGCGGAGGGCTTTCCCATTAACTTGAGAATGTATGGTTCTGTATGCTCGGGGGCGATTTTAAGCTGGCCGGAAACATGATGATTAACGACTTCCCGGAGATAAGTAATTCCGCACTGTTCGTCAGCCATTACCATGTCATAACGCATACCCGAGCCAATAAATACTTTTCGGACTCCCGGAATCTGCCTTACTTTCTTCAATAAATCAACCTGGGGGGCATGATCAATCTTGAGGATTGGGCAAATCTCTGGAAAAATACACCGTTTATCCACACAAGCGCCTTTGGTGATCTTTTTTCTGCATTCGATCTGGTACATATTGGCAGTAGGACCGCCAATATCATGGATTATTCCCTTAAAATCCGGGTGTTTGGTCATGGATTCCGCTTCGCGCAAAATGGATTGCTCGCTGCGGCTGGATATAGTCCGTCCCTCATGAACAGCAATCGCGCAGAAATTACACTCGCCGTAACAACCGCGATGGGTAGGGATCGAGAATTGGATGGTTTGAAGCGCTTTGACATCACCCTGGGCAGCGTAATATGGAGCTTGTTGGCGTTCCCAATCCATTGAATATACACTCTCCAATTCCTCGGTTGACAAAGGATAAGCAGGAGGGTTTTGAATATAGTAACGATCCCCTTTTTGCTGAGCCAAGCCTTTTGCAGTGATGGCATCGTTGTTCTGATAAAAAAGTTCGAACATCTTCATGAATTCCTGTTTATCAGCAACAACTTTTTCATAAGACGGTAGATTGAGATACCCTTCAGGAATAGACTTAGAAAGGTATGCCAGTCCGCGAATGTCCAAAGGTGTGTATTTGGTCTTTAATGCCTCAGCCAGTTGAAGGATACTTTTATCAGCCATCCCATATAATAAAAAATCCGCCTTTGAATCAAAAAGAATAGGAGCACGGAGTTTATCGCTCCAATAATCATAATGAGTAATGCGCCGTAGGCTGGCTTCGATTCCCCCCAGGACTATTGGAACCGTGTTCTTAAATGCTCTACGTACCAGGTTAGCATAAACAATGACTGCTCTATCGGGCCGGCGCGTGTTTTGGCCACCTGGAGTGAAATCATCTGATTTCCGTTTTCGCAGGGTGGCTGTGTAGTTCGCGACCATGGAATCAACGGTTCCACCTGAAATGCCCCAGAATAAACGCGGTTCGCCTAGACGGGAAATATCTGTCACATCATGAACATCCGGTTGTGCGATCACACCCACGCGGTAACCATTTGCCACCAAAATCTTGCCAATGAGAGCGATGCCAGAGTAAGGTGAATCGATATAGGAATCACCTGAAACAAGGATCACATCCAGTGAGTTCCAACCCAGGGTTAATGCTTCATTCAGTGTTGTCGGTAAAAACAATGAAATTCCTTTAGTTGCAGTTATTTTGGTGCAGAAGCAAAAATTGCAGCGATCCCCACGGCACCTGGTCCGATATGTGATCCCACTGCGGGATTCACGTCTACCGGGTTAGTGAGTGAAAGTCCTGGAAATTCATTCAGCAATGCTGTTTTTAATTGCTCTGCTTTTTCAGGGGCATTGATATGCAAGATGGAAATATTTTCCAACTGCCCCATCGCTTTGATTGTAGTAAGCAAATTCTCCACGGCGTTTCGGGTTGTTCGAAGGACCTTTACTGAGACAATTCCTTTGTGAAACCGAAGAACAGGTTTTACTTTCAGTAAACTGCCCAGCATTGTTTTAAACTGCGAAATTCTTCCGCTATGCTGCAGGAATTTTAGATTATCGACAATTGCAAAGGTGTAAGTTCTTTCAGCCAAGTCTTGAAGCCTGGTCGTAATTTCCTGCAAACTTTTACCTGCCTGCGCCATTTTCGCAGCAGTCGCAACGATAAAACCGGTACCGAGGCTGATCTGACCAGCATCAAAGGTGTGGATAATTCCCTTTTTGATCGAGTTAGCAGCAAGGGATGCCACATTAAAAACCCCGCCAATTTTGGCGGATAAATGGATCGATAAAATCGCTTCTGCCCCCTTGTTGAGAAGCCTGGTAAATGCATCTGAGAAACTTTCGATAGACGGAGAAGAAGTTGATGGCATTATCCTTAGATTTTCCAAGGATGCATAGAATTCATTCCTATCCAAATCGATGCCATCCTGATAACTTTTATCACCAAGGTTTACGTATATTGGTACAACTGTGATCTGAAACTGGTCAATAATTTCAGGAGGAAGATCGCATGTGCTGTCGGTAACAATCCTAATTGTCATTCTACTCCCTTTGTTCTTTAATAAATTCATTATAATTTCATTTCATGAAACAAAAATAGTGATGAGGAAAAGGGTTATGCAAATCCAATATCTGGGGCAGGCAGGATTTAAAATCGATGGGACTGGATCGACCTACCTGATTGACCCTTATCTATCTGATTACGTAATCTCGGGTGGGTATGGCAGTTCGGAATTGTTTTCACGGAACTTTCCTCCTCCGATTCAACCTGAAGATTTATTGAATATCGACGCAATTTTTATAACCCATGACCATGCAGACCATTGCGATGTGGACTCATTGAAGATAATCAATAAAAATAATCCTAATTGCAAGATTATCGGTCCAAAACCGGTGCGGGATAAAATTACTTCTTTTACATCAACGAATGATTCAATATGGTCAGGTCCAGGATTGAAAGGTCAGGTTGAGAATGGCATTGAGTTTATTCCAGTACCAGCAGCTCATCCTTTTTATCGATTAAGTGATGCATCGGAAGAACCGGATTGTGTGGGATATTTGATCAAAATGGAAGGGGCTGTGGTTTATCACTCCGGTGACACAGTGTTGTACGATGGAATGGCAAGATTGATCAGGGAATCCGGATGGAAAATTGACATTACCTGCCTGCCTGTTAATGGCAGGGATGAAAAACGAGAGAAAATGGGTATCGTGGGTAACTTGAACGTTGAGGAGTCCTTGCAACTTGCGACCTCTATTGGGGCAAAATGGATGATCCCCATCCACAATGATCTGTTTTCGATCAACCAGGAAAACCCAGCTTATGTCGATTCGATTCTGAATAGCGCGACCGATCTAAAAATTGTAAAAATGACCCCGGGTCAAAGGGTGGAGTTTTACTAAAAAGACTGCCTTTAGGCAGTCTTTAAATTATTGAGATCAGTTACAACAGCAGCCGCCACCGGAATGATCGTGGTCGCAGTCACAATTTTCTTCACCGCCACAACATTCATGATCGTCGTGGATATGCCCATGCTCAAGTTCTTCAGGGGTGGCTTCGCGGATGTCGACAATTTTGACTTTGAATTCAAGATCTTTGCCAGCTAAGGGGTGATTGAAATTAAGTGTAATCTTGTCCACATCAACTTCTTCGATGTAGGCAGTTAATTCTTCACCATTCTCATCATTCACACCAATCTCAGTTCCGATTTCCAACGGAATTTCTGCGGGGAATTCTGTTCGAGGGACTTCAGTGAAGTTTTCGGGGTCAAATTCGCCATACGCATCAGCAGCTTTCACGAAGACTTCCTTTGATTCCCCAATTTTCATACCCTGGATAGCAGATTCCAGCCCGGGGATAATGTTGCCATGACCCTGCAGAAAGACGATTGGATCGCCTTCTTCAGAGTAATCGATGATCGATTTTTCAACAGTCAGCTCATAATCCATACTGACCACAAGGTCTTTATCAACCGTTAATTTTGTCATTTCTCACCTTTTCTTAAAAATTATTAAAGCGTGACATTATAACATGGTCAACGTGATTGTTGAATTATGGAACTGCCACTTTGCATGTCTTTGTGGGAGAATCAGCATTTAGAATTTCAATCATAGATAAGATTTCGTCCGCAGATTTATCGCTGACCACTTGACCGGGGATAGCAGTTCCCCAATCTATTTTCGAGAAAAACGCGGTGGATGCACCGGTAGTGATTAAGTCGCATAGAGTTGAAAAATATTTTGATGTACTCGCCCTGATCAATTCAATTTCTTCAATTGTTGCTGGTGTTTTTGTTAATTTTCCCAATTGGTCTATACCGGCATCTGAAGCAAAAGCAAGATACGAGTTATTGTCGATGATGAAATACCCATCGTATTTTAAGTCAAATACACGAGAAAATCTGCGGATAGTACTTGCGGAGAGCGTTTTATTCTTTTGGACTTTAAAAATAGGTATAATCTGATCATTGGTAGAAATGTTTGAAGTGGGGAACAGCGGTATAAAAAACAAATTGGAATTCGAAGTAGCAGAACTGAGAACACTCCAAATTGCCAATAATCCAGGTTTCTTGGATTGCAAATCATCGACCAGAAAAACAAGATAATTCTTTTGTTCCAAAGGTGCTGCTGTTTCAAGCCTTTGTGAAACCAATGAAGTTGGTTCTTTTTTAATGACCTTTGATGCCAATAAATACCCAACCAAGACAAAGCTGGAAAAAAGGACAAGCAGGATTAGTGAAAAGGACTTTTTCATTGGAAAAAT
>CAYRXB010000006.1:0-137641 GCA_964428125.1 uncultured Anaerolinea sp. | reverse complement strand
AAGCAGGCGCATCACAACGGCGAGCCCGGTCTCCTCTTCCTGGATGCCGCCAACCGCGCCAACCCCGTCCCGCACCTCTACCAGCTCGAAGCCACCAACCCCTGCGGCGAGCAGTGGCTCGGACCCTACGAGAACTGCTGCCTTGGCTCCATCAACCTCGCCCAGCACTGCGGACCCGACCATACCGTGGATTGGGAAAAACTGCGCGAGAACACCCGCCTTGCCGCCCGCTTTTTGGATGACGTGGTCGACGCCAACAGCTACGTGCCCGCCGTACCGCAGCTCAAGGAAGCCGCCCTGCGCGCCCGCCGCATCGGGTTGGGCATCATGGGCCTGGCTGACCTGATGTACCACGTGGGCGTGCGCTACGGCTCCCCCGCCGGCGAGGATTTCGGCGCGCAGGTGATGGAGTTCGTGCGCTACACCGCCATGCAGACCAGCGTTGAGCTGGCGCGCGAGCGCGGCGCTTTCCCTGCCATCAGCGGCAGCATCTACGACCCCGCCCACCTGCTCTGGCAGCCGCCCGTCTCACCTTTTGAGAACCAGCAGTACTGGAACCGCCCCAACCTCGATTGGTCCGCCATCGTGGAAGGCATCAAGCGCTACGGCATCCGCAACGCCGCCCAGACCACCGTGGCTCCCACCGGCACCATCGCCACCGTCGCCGGCTGTGAAGGCTACGGCTGCGAACCCGTCTTCGCCCTCGCCTACATCCGCCACGTCAACGACAACGGCAAGGACCTCAAGCTCACTTACACCAGCCCCATGTTCGAGCAAGCGCTCATCGAAGCCGGCGTCTCTGAAATGGACCGCCAGGACATCATCGACCGCACCATGCAGGATGGCTCCTGCCAGGGCATCGAGAACGTCCCCGCCCACATCAAGGAAGTCTTTGTAGTCAGCGCGGATATCAGCGCCGAAGAGCACGTGCGCACCCAGGCTGCCCTGCAGGCTTTCGTGGATAACTCCCTTTCCAAGACCATCAACTTCCCCGAGTCTGCCAGCGTGGAGGATGTTGCCAATGCCTATATGACCGCCTGGGAGCTCAACTGCAAGGGCATCACCGTTTACGTCACCGGCTCACGCGACCAGGTCGTCCTCGAAACGCACGGCACCGCTGCCCGCAAATCCGGCGAAGCCGCCGATTCCGGCGAGCAAATCAAGATCTGGCAGGAGACCAAGAAACCCCGCCCGCGTGCGTTATTAGGTCAGACTTACTCCATCGAAACCCCTTTGGGCAAAGCCTTCATCACCATCAACGAGAACGGCTCCACCCAGCCGTTCGAGATCTTCATTAACACAGCCAAAGCTGGTTCCGATACCGCTGCCGTCTCTGAAGCCATCGGGCGCCTCATTTCGTACGTGCTGCGCCTCTCCTCGCCCATCGAGCCCACCCAGCGCCTGACGGACGTTCAGCGCCAGCTCGGAGGTATTGGCGGCGGTCGTTCGCTCGGCTTCGGACCCAACCGCGTGCGCTCCCTGCCGGATGGCGTCGCCCAGGTGCTGCAGGAATACCTGGACGAGCGCGCCGTCCGCCTTGGCAAAGCGCAGGAATGCGCCGCCAACAGCCAGCCCTCCCTCCTGGAAGATACCCCGAAGTTGAAGATCGCCTCCTTGGAGGAGGATTCCAGCCAGCCCTCTAACCCCGCCGCCATCGGCGACCTCTGCCCCGAGTGCGGCGTTGCCGCTGTCATCAACGAAGAGGGCTGCCGCAAGTGCTACTCTTGCGGGTATAGCGAGTGCTAGGAGCTTTTCCAAATAATTTTAGATAAAAAGCGACGTACCCTGGTCACGTTCTTCGACCAGGGTTTCCTCTTTGTCACATGTCATTGCGAGGAGTGAAACGACGACACTTGCACCGCACTGCGTTCGATGCAGTGCAGGTGAGCAATCTCGTACTTGAACCTCTCTCACAAAGTCGCAAAGTCACAAAGGAAAAACCACCTTCGTGGTCATTGCGAGCGCGGTTCGCTAAACAACTGTCATTGCGATAGCGATCTTTGCATCCCCGAGCGAAGCGAGAGGGAGGAGCGCGTAGCGCGACGCGGCAATCCCCGTTAACTTATTGTCATCGCGATAGCGGTTTCTGCACCCCCGAACGGTCTTTGTGAGTGGGGGCGTAGCGACGCTTGCACCGCACTGCGTTCGGTGCAGTGCAGGTGAGCAATCCCCGTTAACTTATTGTCATCGCGATAGCGGTTTCTGCACCCCCGAACGGTCTTTGTGAGTGGGGGCGTAGCGACGCTTGCACCGCACTGCGTTCAGTGCAGTGCAGGTGAGCAATCTCGTCCTTAACCTCTCTCGCCAAGGCGCAAAGTCGCAAAGGAAAAACCCCCTCAATCTGTCATCGCGAGCGACCGAAGGGAGCGTGGCGATCCCCGTTAACATTGGAAGAGAATTTCCTCATGCAGAGACGCAGAGTCGCTGAGGTTAAAACCTAATTAAGCTGTCATTGCGAGTCCCTCGTTTTTTGAGGGGCGAAGCAATCTCGTACTTCCTCACACAGAGCCACAGAGAAAAACAATTCATCCTGATCCCTTTTCACGGTATTTTATTTGCTTTTTGCTGGGATTGCTATATACTTTTAACGTTGCCCTGATTAACGGGCATCGGGTCACCACCAGCGCTGACCTGCCGTGAGGAACACCGGGGTTGAGTGCGTCCTCACATAAAACAACGATTTATTACAGGCAAATCTACTTTGTAACCAAGATAGAAATCATAGTGTTCATTGTTTTGATTTGTTTCGCCAATAGTCGCCATCGTATGCATTTAACTGAGGGATTTAAGAAGGTATATGAACTGAAAGACAAAAGATGGATAATGTCCGAATACCTGTAACGGCGTGGAATGATGGTGGAAATGGATATGGCTTGCGATTGAGTCCTCATTTGCGTGATATATTTTTTTCAAAAAAATGGAATTTTATTATTCTCCACATCGATGAGAGCAATGAAATGATAAAGATTAACCTAAGCGATTGTTTCTGGCATAAGTGTAGTGAGCTAAGGAGTAAAGATATACGAAAATGGCTATTTGAGAATAAACTTGCTCCTTGGAAAAAATATGAACCGCCAAATTTCTATCTTACTAAAATAAAAGAAAATAATTTTCAATTGATAATACCCAAATAGAAAAGGAGGTATTTAGAAAGATTCAGACACGTGTTTTTGTACGAAATTTAATTATGAAACCCAAAAATTAACCAGTGACTATTTTTTTAGGAGGACAAAATGCCCGGAGTAAGTGGTTATAAATATGTATATAGCTTAGGCCACATAACGAGTATTCTGCAAAAAATTCAGGATACAGCACGACCAGAGAAATTAACAATTACTCATGTTCAAAAATCTTGGTTATTAAAAGATGCTAAATATAGTGCTGTTTTAGACCTCCTTCGAGAGATGAAATTCATTGATGAGGCTGGAATCCCCCTCGACCTTTATGCCGAATATCAAAATAAGGGGAAATCAAAAAAAGCGTTAGCTAAGGGAATACGTAATGCATACCAGGGAATTTTCAATGTTTATCCCAATGCCTTTGATCTTAGCAGAGAAGAAGTAAATGGTTTCATAAAGGAACATACTGGACTTGATCAATCTGTAATTGATAAAGTTTCAGCAACTTTTTTTGAATTTTGTAAATTAGCTGATTTTTCGGATGACATCAAAAAAGAATTAACTGCTGAAACCACCCAAGAGAATCATAAAGCTAATTCTACTTTTCCTATCGCTATGAATATCCAAATTGTGGTTCCAAGTGATGCAACTGAGGAGCAGTACGAAAGGATTTTTAAATCCATTCGGAAATTCTTAAATCCTGAGTAAAAATCGATATGAAAAATATGAATTTGGAATTAAAAGAAATCGTTAGGATGACGACCGAATTACAGAAATTAAATACTCCTACTAGAAGCGAGGGGAAAAATTCTGATCAATTGCAAAAAAGAGATTATTTCGTAAATGTAAAAAGGATTGAAGAATTATCAACTATTATCAACCCTGATTTCGATCTTTCTAAATTAATCCGACTTTGCGAAGAAATAAACTTTTCATATTCGAACAATTGCTTTTTTTCAGTAATCACCCTATGTAGAGCTTTATTAGATCATATTCCACCAATTTTTCAAGTAAAAAATTTTACAGAAATAGCAAATAATTATAGAGGTGGAAAATCCTTTCGAGATGCAATGCAACATTTGGATAATACCCTAAAAAAAATAGCGGACACCCACATCCACTCACAAATCAAAAAAGTAATAGTTCTGCCAAATATTCAACAGGTAAATTTCATAAGTGATATAGATTTTTTGCTTGCTGAAATCATAGAACTCTTGAGATGAGTTAATAGAAGTTCGTAGTGGGTTGAAAAACCGACTAATCAATAACGGTCATAATCAAATACTGTCAGCTCTCCTATTGAAGGTATAAAATCCGTTATTTCTATGGCAATCTTTAGTTCATAAGAGACATATTTTAATAGGTTTTTGGAGGGTTTATGACTGAAATAAAAATTAGAAGATATACAAATCTTGATGAACTGCTCTCAATCCTTAATCAAAATTCAATAACTTTTTACGATCAAAAAATGTGGGAAGATCAAAATGATATCTGTTATATTTCAAAATATAAAAAATTGAATCATTATCGATCTGTTCTCGTGAAATGTTTTGCAAAAGCTGAAGAGACATATTTAATGTGGAAAGCATACACAAATAAAGAGAAAGGGGTGTGTATTGAATTTGACCAAATGAGGTTGATAAATAAAATATCTTCTAAAAACATAATATCAAGATCTGTCATTTATACAACAATTAAGAGTCGGCAGAGTAATCGTCAAAAATTAGGACTTTTGCCATTTTTAAAAAGATATCCATATAAAGGGGAAAAGGAATATCGAATTGTCTATTTTTCTCCAGATAAATACCTTTCGAGTGCTAGTATTCCTATTGACAGGTCTTGTATATTAAGAATATTACTAAGCCCTTGGTTAACCAATACAATGGTGGAAACACAAAAAGATGAAATTAAAAAGATAAATGGATGGAATGATTTATTGGTAATGAAATCATCCGTTCTATCCAATCATGAATGGATGAAAGAAGCGGAAAATGTTTATTAGGCAATAGCAAGTAGTTCGTAGGGTGGGTTGGAAAACCCACCATATACCATCTCTTATAAGCAATCAATTGTTAGTTTGGCTTCAGTTATAGTGAATGTCCAGCAAATTGTGATTTAATCTTCGTTCGTAGGGTGCGCTCCCGATGCACAACCAACCCCGCACCCCTTGTCACAGTAGCGCAGTTGTTAATAGGGTTATCAGAAATGCACTCCCGAGAGTATTAACGAAAGAACCTAAACAGAGTTTTTAGAATTTTGGGGGTATTATTGTTTTTAATCTCCATCTAGTCTTCTAATATAAAAGGTGAATTATGAAGATATTAATCAAAAACCAGGACTCAAAACAATGGGAACCCGTTGACTCGTTGAATTACAATGCCGAACATGAGCTCCAAAAATTGTTGGCAGGTTCACCTTCACTTATTTCAATTTCTGAAATTCGCGAATCCTCATCTCCACTCCTCGTCGGAGTTCGCGAAGTTGGTTTGCCAGGCTCTGGTTCTACAGATATTCTTGCATTCAATGAATCAGGCGATATTGCAATTATCGAGTGTAAACTAGCTCAAAATGCTGAAATAAAGCGAAAAGTAATCGCCCAGGTTTTAGAATATGCAGCTTATTTGTGGGGGATGCCGTATGATGAAATAAATGATCTCATTTTTGCTCGCGAAAAAAAACCTCTGGTCGAATTAATTAGAGAAAAACTCGGCAATACAGAATGGGATGAAGAAGCCTTTAGAGAAAGTCTGCAGGAAACCTTGAACAAAGGATCTTTCATCATCATGGTTGCAGTAGATTCCGTGAATGAAGAGTTGTTACGAACTTCTAGATTTCTCAATAACTGCGGTAACCCCGCCTATGATTTCACAATTTTGGAAATTCGACGATATGCAAAAGAAGAGACGGAGATCTTAGTACCCCATCTCATTATTACATCCGGTAGTTCGAAACAAAAATCCACAACCGGTCGGAAAAAATGGGAATCCCAATCGTTTTTTGACGTCGCAACGAAGAATGTTGATTCCAGAATTGTCGAAATAATGCGTGATCTTTATGATTGGGGACAAACGAAAGCTCATAATATTTGGTTTGGAACTGGAATTGAAAAAGGTTCTTTTACCTTTCACTATATTGCCGATGATCGCATCGCAAGTGTTTTCTCCGTCTATACAAATGGTGACCTTTCCTTGAATTATGGCCAATTGGCTCAGGTTATTGAAGGTGAATTGTTAAATGGGTTCCATAAATCATTGGTAAATTTGCCCGGATTCAAGAATGTGAAATCGGATTTTAGCAAATTCCCATCAGTAAAAATCGAAAAAGCATTTCCTAATAGAGACGATTTGGAGAAATTCAAGCAAATCGTAGAAGAGCTGGGGACAAAGCTCAATTTGTAACAAGTAAATTTCGTAGGGTGCTTTATGATCGCACCCTTTCTTATTTTCTGCGTCTTCCTTATTTTCAGTGGTTATACTTTTTTACCCCTTGACACATGGTTTATAATTAAGATATAGAACATTAATTCTATATCGCACCTTAACAACCCAATCCCCCTGCCCTGGTATCATTCGTTTCCCGCGGTTGTTGCGCCCCTGAGCGTTCTTTGCGAATGGGGTTTTCGAAATCGGGAACGAATCCGGTATTTGAATTCTTCGTTCCCATTTTTAAAAACAAAAAACGAATCCCTGCGTCTGTTCTCCCTGTGGTCACTGTGCCCCCGTGTGCCTGATTTGATTTATTCGAATTGAATCTTTTTAAAACTCAAGATCAAATCCAAAAAATGAATACCTTTTTTCTGAGTATTCCGTGTATTCAGTGGTTATCTGTTTTTGGTTTTTCTTTCGAAAATTTCGTGTTTTTCGTGGTTAATGTTTTTGTCCCTCTCAAACAATCACGATATCCTTCAACCCCTCCGCTGGCGCCGGGTACTTCATCCCCAGCTTCTCCAGCGTGTTCACCAGCACCGTCGAGATCACCAAATCGCGATACCACTTCTTGTTCGCCGGCACAATGTACCACGGCGCGCGCTCAGTGCTCGTCTTCTCAATCGCTTCCTCGTACGCCTTCATGTACTCCGGCCACAGCTTGCGTTCCTCCAGGTCGCCCGGGTTGAACTTCCAGTTCTTGGTCGGGTCGTCAATGCGCTCCTGCAGGCGCCTCTTCTGCTCTTCCAGGTCAATGTTGAGGAAGAACTTGAGGATCGTCGTGCCGTTATCCGCCAGCAGCTTCTCAAAGTCCGCAATTTGCTTGTAACGCTCCTTGCACTGTGCCAGGCTCACCATGCCGTGCACGCGCACCACCAGCACATCCTCATAGTGGCTGCGGTTGAAGATCACCATCTCGCCCTTGGCGGGCACCACCTTGTGCACGCGCCACAGGTAATCATGGTCCAGCTCTTCCGGGGTCGGCACCTTAAAGCTCGCCACCCGCACCCCCTGCGGGTTCACCCCGTCGAATACCTTGCTGATCACCCCGTCCTTGCCGCCGGTGTCCATCGCCTGCAGCACCACCAGCACCTTGTGCACATGCTCGGCGTAAAGCAGCCCCTGCAGCTCCTCCAGCCTCACGTTCAGCTTCAGGTTCTCAGCCAGCCCCTTCTCCTTGTTGCCCTTGAACTCGCTGGTATCGTTGGGGTCCCAGTCCTTTATCGCCACCTTGCTGCCGGGTTTCACACGGTACTTGTCCATCGCTCCTCCTTGGGATATTGTCACTCTTCGCTCAGCGCGTGCGGATGCGCCATCAACTGCTTCTGCGTGTTCACCGGCTCTTCGCCAGCGCCCGCGCTCACATGCTCGTATTCTCCCTGCGGCGTCATCAGGCGCGCGCTCTGGTTGTCCTTCAAATAGGTCTCCAGCACCTCGTCGCGCAGGTAGCGGATCAGCCGCTCCTCCTCGATCGGGAACAGCGTTTCCACGCGCAAATCTAGATTTCGCCCCATCAGATCCGCGCTGCCCAGGTACACCCGCTCCTTGCCGCCGTTCTTGAAGTAGAAGATGCGGCTGTGCTCCAGGAACCTCCCGAGTACGCTCACCACGCGGATGTTCTCGCTCACCTTCTCCAGCCCCGGCACCAGCGTGCACATGCCGCGCACGATCAGGTCCACCTTCACCCCCGCTTCCGAGGCGTGGTACAGCAGCCGGATCATTGCCGGGTCGATCAGTGAGTTCACCTTGAGGATGATGCGCCCTTCCTTGCCATCCTGCGCCAGCTTGATCTCCTTCTGGATCAGCGTTTCCAGGTTTTGGCGCAGGTTCACCGGCGCCACCAGCAGCTTGCGGTATTCGCTCATCGTTGAGTAGCCGGTGAGAGTGTTGAACAAATCGGTCACGTCATCTGCGATCGCCTCGTCGCAGGTGAGATAGCCGATGTCTTCATAGAAATGCGAGGTCACGTAGTTGTAGTTGCCCGTGGAAAGGTGGCAGTAGCGCCGCATCGACTCCCCTTCGCGCCGCACCACCATGCTCACCTTGCAGTGGATCTTCAGACCCACCAGCCCGTACACCACGTGCACCCCTGCCTGCTCCAGTTTCTTCGCCCACGTGATGTTGCTTTCCTCGTCGAACCTTGCCTTCAGCTCCACCAGCACCGCCACCTGCTTGCCGTGCTCGGCGGCTTCCAGCAGGGCTTCCACCACCGGGGAGTTCTGCCCCACCCGGTACAGCGTCTGCTTGATCGCCAGCACATCCGGGTCGCGCGCTGCCGCCTGCAAAAAGTCCACCACCGGCAGGAAGGAATCATAAGGATGATGCAGCAGCAGGTTCTTGCGCTGCAAAATGGGGAAGATCTGCTCCGGGGTTTCCAGGTCGCGCAGTACGCACGGCACCACCGGGTCGTACAGCGGGAATTTCAGGTCGATGCGGTCGGAGGCTTCGTACACCTCCATCAGGCTCGCCTGGTCGAGCACCCCGCTCAGCTCGTAGAAATCGGAGGGTTTGAGGTCAAGGTTTTCCGCCAGCATCTTGCGGATGCGCGTCGGCATGTTCTCGTGGATCGCCACCATCACCACCGACCCGAACTTGCGCCGTTTGATGCTCTGCTGCAGGCTTTCCAGCAGGTCTTCCGCCTCGATCTCCTGGATCTCCAGGTCCGCGTCGCGGATCACCCGGAACGGATGCGATTCCACCACCTTCATCCCCGGGAAGAGCCTGCCCAGGTTGGCGGCGATCACCTGGTCAAGCCACACGAAATGCTGGTGCCGCACTAATGTGCCGTCGCTGTGCATCCCCACCGCTGAACGCTTGACCGAGAGCAGCCGCGGTAATGTCGCCGGCACCTTCACCCTCGCGAAGCGCTCGTTGCCCTTGGGATCCTTGATAACAATAGCGAAATTGAGGCTCAGGTTGGAAATGTGCGGGAACGGGTGCGCTGAATCCAGCACCAGCGGGGTGAGGATCGGGAACACCAGGTCTTTGAAATACCCATCCGCCTTGGCGCGCTGCGGTTTGCTCAGCTTGCGGTAATCCAGGATGTGCACTCCTGCCTTATCCAGTGCCGGTGCGATCTCACCCTGGTAGGCGCGGTAGGCTTCCTTGTAGAGCTGCAGCGCCCGCTTGCGGATGATGCCAAGTTGTTCTCTCGGTGTCAGTCCATCCGGGCTGAGCTCCTGGATGTGCAGTTCCTGCTGGCGCTTAAGCCCGGAGACGCGCACCATGAAGAACTCGTCCAGGTTCGACCCGAAGATCGACAGGAACTTCAGGCGTTCCAGTAACGGGTTGCCCTTGTTGTGGGCTTCCTCCAGCACCCGCGACTGGAAATCCAGCAGGCTCATCTCGCGGTTGAGGATGCGGTATTTGCTGACGCTGTCGCTGTTCGCATGCTTCTTCTTCATCCTTCACCCTTTTTGCCGTCCGGCAGCATCGCCGGGTCCAGCAGCCATTCCAGCGTGGCGCACTTGCCCTCCGCCAGGCTGTCAATGCTCAGGCAACAGATGCCGCACTTCTTCATGTGGATTGAAACGTCCGACGCTCCGCTGAGCAGTGTCGAGATCAAGCTGCTCAAATTTGGTTCATGCCCGAAGAGCATCACCTGGTTGTCGGAGGTGTATTTGGCAAGTTCAGCCATCACCTGGCTCTGAGCGCCATCCGGCCGCAGTGCGTCCACTACCACCAGGGAGTCGGGAACCGCGCCGAATTCGTGCTGGAAGATCCTCGCGGTTTCCAGTGTGCGCACCGCCGGGCTGACGAGCAGCCTGTCCGGCACGCCGTACTGCCGTTTGAACCAACGAGCCGCCTTCTGCGCCTTCTTCTTCCCCTTGCGGATCAGCGGACGCAGTTCATCATCCGGATACTTCACCGCATCACGGTCTTCAGCATCTGCATGCCTCACGATGTAAAGTCGCATCTTCACTTGTCCAATCCGCCGCCCAACCGCGCTCATTGCACTGGCAGGCAGCAGCTAATTCATCCAGAGTGCCCCTGCTGCCACGGGAATGGCGAAGCCCCGTCAGCTCGCCACAGGGCTGCGAACGCCGTATTCTCCCCAGCAGCGCCGATCGCTTCCTGCAAGCGCAGCGTAAAGTGATTCAGCAGTGTTCCAGTGTCCATCTCGGGGTTCCTGCTCGCAAAGTCCTCCACCACCGCCAGGAACACCGCCCGGTTCTGCACCTCGCCCAGCGCATCCTGCGCCTGTTTGAGAAGCTTGATGTTCTCCGCGGGGTACTCTGGCAGCAACGGCTTGATCACCTCGAGCCGGTACCTGAAGTCCCGCAGCGCGGTGCGCAGGCTATGGAAGCTGCGCGGGTCTCCTGCGTCCAATCCCTTTGCCCGCTTGCTTACCCTGCGGAACAGCTTGTCCAGGTTCTCCTCGAATTTCAGTGGCGGCTCTTCACTGGGGATAATCTCAGTCAGCTTCTCCCTGAGGGTATTCACCTTGCGTATGAACTTCATGATGTTGAAGGAAGCCACTTTCTCTTCCACCCTTGCCGCCTGCCTGCGGATCTTCGCCTGCAGATATACCTTGAAAGACTCCAGCGCCTCACCCTGCAGCGAGGGTTCCTCCAGCGCGGGAACCATCACCTGCAGGTTGCGCAAGTCATTCACGCGGTTGCGCAGCGACCCCAGTGCTTCCTGTATCTCTCTTCCGGATTTTGACGGAACCGTCCCGCGGATCACATCCATGAATGCGATCAACCGCCTGATGACCACCCGCAGGTCATGCACTGTCTCAGGGGCGGCGTCCATCTGGCAATTCGCCATCTGGAAGGTGAACCCTTTCAACAGCTCATCCAGGCGCGATACCACAACCTCGTTGCCGCCTGCTTGCGGGGTCAGCGGGGTCGACGCGTATGCATTACTCGCGTTAACGGTCTCAGTTCCCATGTGCTTTGGGAACTCCTTTCATACCGGCAGCACCGGTGTAAACCAATCATACAACACTTACACACGGTTTCATCACCCTGATTCCACAGCAGGAAACACGGCACTGACCTTCATAACAGTTGCACAACCCTTGCCAACCCGGCAAAATGGATGTTATAGTTGGTCCAAGGAGGACAATATGGACATTACGAGTATCATAGTTTGGATCATCGTAGGTGCGATCGCCGGTATCATCGCGGACTTCCTCGTCAAGGGCATCAACCTCAGACTGTTCGGCAAGGTCATCGTTGGTATCATCGGCGGTCTTCTAGGCGGCTGGCTCTTTTCCGTGCTCGGGGTCTCACTCGGTTCCGGCATCCTGGCACAGATCATTCACGCCATCATTGGCGCTATCATCGTTCTGCTGCTGCTCAGGTTGCTTCGCCGCCGCTAACCACACAGGAGAGGACCCCGCGGTCCTCTCCTTGTTGTCACTCCCTTTCCATGACCCTCAACCGCCTGGAATCTACCTCCAGTCACATCCTTTTGGGATTTCGATGGTTATAATAGTTAGAGTTCTTATTCCTCCCGATCGAGGTGACCTATGGCAAAAGTCCACGTAATTACCGATACAGATTCAAACATTCCGCTCGACCTCGCAAAGAAATACAATATCGGTCTTGTTCCAATTACTGTTCAGTTCGGCGACGAATCTTTCAAGGATTGTTTTGAGATCCAGAATCCAGCCATGTTCGAGCGTATCGATAAGACTGGCAAATTGCCAACAACAGCAGCCCCCTCGCCTGCTGCCTTCTCTACGGCATTTTCAGAAGCCTTTGATTCCGGTGCTGACTCGGTCATCTGCGTAACGGTTGGCAGCGCCATCAGCCGTACCTATGAATCTGCCCTGGTCGCCGCAAAAGAAATGCCCGATCGCAAGATCACTGTGGTCGATTCCGAACACTTAAGCCTTGCCCAGGGTTTTATAACCCTGACCGCCGCTGAAGCACTGCTTGGTGGCGCAACCCATGATGAGGCGGTAGCCGCTGCCCGCACGCTCATCCCGCGTACCTATCTGTTTGGAGCATTGAGTACGCTCAAATACCTCGCTCTTGGAGGACGCGTGAGCAACCTGGCTGCCAATATGGGCAATTTGCTTAACATCAAACCCATCCTCACCATGAAGGATGGCAAACTCGACCTGCTGGAAAAGGTACGCACCAACAAAGTCGCCATGAACCGCCTGGTCGAATTACTGCTGAACGCTGTCGGCAATCGTGAAATTGAGCACGCTGCGATGCTGCACGTCCTAAACCCCGCAGCTGCTGAAGAATTGAAAACCTTGCTCGGCAACAGCATCAAGCTGCCTAAGGAGACACATCTCTTTGACTTCGGTCCAGGTCTCTCCGTCCATGCTGGATCCGGCATGATCGGCTGTGTGCTGGTAGCCAAACAATAAACCAAAAGTCCCCGATCTCGGGGACTTTTCATCTTAACCTGCCCGGCGTAAAACCACCGGTTTACCGCGAAGCTTGTACTTGCCGTCACTGCTGCGCAGCACAATCCCCACATGCTGCTCCATCACATCCACAAAAGTGTGATCTTTCTGGATGTCAATGGCTCCTATTGCCTTGCCGGGAATTCCTGACTCACTTGCGATTGCACCGACCACATCACCGGGACGGATCCCGTTGGTATTGCCAAGGTTCATCCAAAGCCGGACCATGCCATCCTCATCTGCACGGACTTTACCTTTAGACCGTTTATCGTTGTGGCTCGATTTCGGCCATGCCTGTGCAGGTTGTCGGTTCTGATTCTTGCCATACTCTCTGGCAGCCTTTTCATTTTTCGGCGAGTCAATCTCAACAGCCTTGATCTCTCCTTCATTGGCTCTCAGTAAGCGAATCGCGCCGACAGCGATCGCTGCCGGATCAAAACCTCGGTCGACCAGCTTGCTAATCAATTCCCGTTCAGAGGAATTAGCACCAGCCATCAATTGACCTGCAATCCGGTCCATCAAACGTTCCGCACGCTTCTGTTCAACTTCAGCTACGGTTGGCAGGGTGCAGTCACGCAGCGGTTGCCGGGTGAATGATTGAATCTGGTTTGCCCAGTTTCGTTCTCTCGGTGTGATGAACGATGCCGCAATACCGGTCTTTCCGGCTCTGCCGGTTCGTCCGATGCGATGCACATAATCGTCGTTCTCTGCGGGCAAGTCAAAATTGATCACATGGCTGACATTGGCAATATCAAGGCCGCGGGCTGCCACATCGGTGGCTACCAGGATCTTCACAACTCCTTCGCGAAACCGGTTAAGCACAAGTTCGCGTCGATTCTGATTCAGGTCGCCGTGCAGCGCATCAGCTGCAAAACCAATGCGGAGCAAGTCTTCAGAAAGGTCCTGGGCTCTCGCCTTGGTGCGGGTGAAGATCAACGCACTACTGACATCTTCGATCTCCAGCAAACGGGTAAGTGCGGCGATTTTTGCTTCCTCACGGACACGGTAACAGCGCTGCTCGATTTCAGCAACGGTCACAACTTTGGGGTTTATCGTCACCTTCATGGGATCGCTCAGGTAACGGTCTGCCAGTTTGCGGATGCGATCTGGCAACGTTGCGCTGAATAATGCCAATTGGCGAGTGTGGGATAGCTCGCTGAGGATCAGCTCAACATCCTCGATGAATCCCATCGCCAGCATTTCATCTGCCTCATCAATGATGAGCATGCTCACCTGGCTAAGGTCAAGGTGTTTTTGCCGGATGAGGTCCAGCAATCGACCCGGGGTACCGACGACCACATCAGCCCCGCGTTCCAAAGCCCTTAACTGGATCGTATAAGATTGCCCGCCATATACAGAGACGATCTTGTGGTTGGTTTTGCCGGCGAGTGCCTTGCCGGCGTCAGTGACCTGTTTTGCCAGCTCCCGGGTCGGCGCAAGAATCAGGGCTTTTACGCCCCGGATTGACGAATCCAACCGCTGCAGTAATGGCAGCATAAAAGCCGCGGTCTTGCCAGTACCGGTTTGCGCCTGACCGATCAAGTCGCGCCCTTTTAATAGCGGCGGGATTGCAGCCAGCTGGATGGGAGTTGGCTCGGTATAATTCAACTTTTCAACTGAGCTCAGATATTCGGGGGATAATCCCAGGTCTTCAAAAAACTTCATTCTTCTCCAATTTCACAAAAAAATACCCTTCCGAAACCGGCAGGGTATTTGACCAAGCACGATTATTGCAATAACTATTACCCGCGAATTATAACACCAAATCTCCGTAGAAGTTCTGAATATCTTCTAAGCACCTGACCACCATTTGCTTTCTTCCGGACGCTCTCTTTCCTGCATCACTTCCACCTTGCCATCCTCAAGCCATAAAACTGCTGGACGTGTGGCAAAATTGTAATTCGAGGACATGCTCAACTGGTATGCCCCTGAAACCGGGATCGCCAGGATATCGCCACGTGAGACTCTGGGAAGGTCGACTTCATCGATGAGAACATCGCCGGTTTCGCAGAATTTCCCAACCACCCGAGCTTTTAGGTCATTCCTTTCGCTTGCGCGGTTAACCACCAGCGCGGTGTAATGCGCATCGTAAAGCGCCACGCGCGGGTTATCTGCGATTCCACCATCCACGGCAACAATATGCTCTCCCTCCGGAGTGAGTTTTTGCGCCCCGATTGTGTAGATTGCCACCCCTGCCCTCGCTACTGTGAACCTACCGGGTTCGATCACCAGGTGAGGCAGCTCCCATTGCCGTTTTGCACATTCCTTCTGAACGCTCAAGGAGATAGCGCTTATCCAATTCTCCGGGTCATTTGGCTCATCTGAAGGAAGGTACCGAACTCCCCAGCCGCCACCGGGCGAGAATTCCTGTGGTCGGAAGCCACAGTCGTCAGCCACTTCATACATTTTCGAGATTGCCTGCTCATAAACTTCTGTCTCGCGTAGTTGCGATCCCAGGTGGGTATGCAGTCCGCGCAGGTTGAGCCATCGACTGTTGAGTGCTTTTTTGATTGCCTCGATTGCCTGCCCGTCTGAAATATGCAGTCCGAACTTGGAAGCGACATGTGAGGTCTGAATGTGATGATGGGTATCCACTGCAATATCCGGGGTAATTCTCAGCCAGATGCGGGCTGTTTTGTTTAGCTGTTGGGCAATCGATTCCAGGAATTCCAGTTCATCCAGGCTGTCGACCACGATCGCTGAAATGTCCCAATCCAGGGCAGCTCTGAGCTCTTCATCCGATTTATTGTTGCCATGCAGATGCAGCAGTGAAGGATCCATCTTTGCTTTTTGCGCGGTGCAAATATCCCCAATGGTAATCAAGTCTGCTCCAACGCCCAACTTACCGAGCTTTCGCGCAAATACCAGCGAGAAGTAGGCTTTGGTGGCATAAGCGATTGATGCTGAGCCAGAGTAATATTTTCGTAAAAGCTTCTTCAGAGTATCAATTTGCCCATCAAATGTTGCACTGTCATAAATGTATAACGGTGTACCAAACTGCTCAACCAGAGCAGATAGTTTTAAGCCGCCAATCTCAAGGTGGCCTTCAGCATTGATTCTCGATGTAATTGGAAAAAGGGAGAGTCTATCCTGAGTACGCGGCATGTCGGTAATTCCTTTGGGTGGATTATCTCATAACCTGCCGATAAATCAAATTGATTTCGCATATAATCTAAGAAGACCCTTAAGTCATAAGGAGCGGATATGCAAAAAAGATTGATCTTGGTTGCTGGCAATATTGGCTCAGGGAAGACATCCTTAACTGAACGGATTGGTGAAAAACTGGGATGGAAAACCGCCTACGAATCGGTTTCAGATAATCCATACTTGCCCGATTTTTATGCTGATATGAAAGCCTGGTCATTTCATTTACAAGTGTTTTTCCTTGGGCACCGCGCCCAGCAACACCTTGAGTTATATGAAGACCCACGCTCCGCTATTATAGACCGGAGTATTTATGAAGATGCTTACATCTTTGCGAGAGCGCTGCGCAGTATGGGTAATATAAATGAAAGGGATTATAAAACCTACCAGCAAGTCTTCAATCTTGTCACCAGGAACCTGCCGCCTCCTTCTCTCCTCATTTACCTCAAAGCACCTGTTGAGGTCCTGGTGAACCGCATCAAACGCCGTGGCCGTGAAATTGAAACCTCCATAAGCGCTGATTACCTTACCCTTCTCGACTCTTTCTATATGGAGTGGATCGCCAATTTCGACCTTTGCCCTGTTCTTACATTGCGCACAGATGATCTCGATTTTGTGCACAAGACTAAGCATCTGGATGTTGTCGTTGAGCGGATACAGGCTAAACTCTCCGGGAAAGAGGAATTGTCGTTCTGAGAATCTCTGCTGACTGCAATTGCTGCAACTTTTGTCCAAAAATAGCGTATATTTTTCTAGTTAACTGAAGAATTTGGTGCCCTTGTGCCTGACCTTGACCGCATCTGGATTGAAAAAGCATGCCTTGGTGATGAAGAAGCTTTTACCAAGCTTGTTGAAACTTACCAGAATCCGGTCTACAACATGTGTTACCGGATGCTTGGGGATCCGGGATCTGCCGAAGACGCCGCACAGGAAACTTTCTGGCGCGTCTATCAAAATATTAAACGGTACGATTCTCAACGATCGCTAATCACCTGGATCCTGTCCATCGCCGCCCACTATTGCATTGATCAACAGAGGAAAAATCGCATCCCGATTTTTGAGTTGGACGAATTTCCCGATTTTGATCTTGGTGATCCACTGCTGCCCACCCCTGAGCACCAGATGAGTGTAAACGAAGAAGATTCGGCTCTGCATAAGTTGATCAATAATTTGCAACCTATTGACCGCGCAGCCGTAATATTAAAGTACTGGCATGAATGTTCGGAGGAAGAAATATCACAAATGTTAAATTTATCGATCAGCGCAGTGAAGAGCCGCTTACATCGGGCTCGTAAGCAATTAGCTGCATATATTACTGGTACAAATCCCACTCCGGAGAAAGAAAGGAGAAAACATGAATCACCAGCCGTATGAAACCTGGATCCTCGAAGGGTACGAGGGCAGTCCAGAAAACAAAGAACAACTGGAAGCACATCTTCGGGTTTGCAACCATTGCGCACAATTACACTCCTCATGGCAGAAAGCGCAACGCCAGATCAAATCCGCACCGATGAAAAAAGCACCGGCTAATTTCGTACCTAACTGGCAAAAGAATCTGGTTCTTTTTAAGGAAAAGCAGAAACGCAAACAAGCTCATAACCTGTTAATCGGCTTTATCGGTAGTTCGTTGGTTGTTTTTGTCGCCTTAGGCGCAGTGCTGCTGCCAAAAATCTCTTTAATTTCGGTGATTGTAATGATTACTTCAACTCTGGTTCGGTTGATGGAATCAATTAAGGAAATTTGGGTATTGATAGCCAGCTTACTTAAAGTGGCACCGACAACAACAATTATCGTTATCGGTGCAATGTTATCTGGATGGATCTTGCTGGCAGTATTAGCCTGGGCTGTATCTGTCTGGAAAGTCTCGCTTAAGAAAGTAGTGGAAAAATGAAAAAATCAATCAAATACCTCCTTTTATCTTTTGTTCTACTCGTTTGCCTTGTTCCATCTGGATTTGTATTTGCCCAGGACCCAACCCCCACCCCTGGAATAAACTACACGGGTGATCAATTAGTCATTGGTAACACCTACCGGTTGTCGTCAGGGGATACTTTAACCGGAAACATAGCAATCGTTGGTGGTACTGCGACCATCGAAAATGGTGCAACCATGACGGGAGACACAATCTTGTCTGGCGGAACATTAACCCTGGCAGGTACACTTCATGGAGATATCATCGCCATCGGCGGTGCAGTGACGCTAGATGATACTGCCGTTGTTAACGGAAATCTTGTTCTCATTGGAGCTACCTTAAAAAGGTCGCCATTGGCTGTGATCAATGGCGAAATCACCGAGCAAAGTCCTTCGTTGTTTAATTTCAAGAATGCCGAAAAAACGTTGTCGCCTTTTGGAGCCAATAAAGATCCTTTAACCAGGGCACTTTCGATTACTTTCGAATCCCTGGCAATGAGTGCATTGGCGGTTATCCTTGGTTTGATACTTCCCAACCAGGTAAAAAGGGTTTCCGCTACCATTACCTCTCAACCTCTCGTTGCTGGTGGTGTCGGGCTTCTGACGATCGTCGTACTCCCAATCATCCTGGTGCTGCTCACCATCACCATTATCTTGATACCAGTTACAATTCTCACTATACTGCTCTTCGTGTTTACTATGCTCTTCGGTTGGATGGCTGCAGGACATGAAATCGGTGATCGTATCGAGAGCCTCTTCCACGTCGACTGGCACCCCGCGATTAGTGCAGGCATAGGTGTCCTTCTCCTCAGCCTGGTCACCGGGTTCGCGACCTTGATCCCCTGCGCGGGGTGGCTCATTGGTGGAATTGTTGCCCTCTTCGGGCTGGGCGCAGTGATCATCTCCCGTTTTGGTTCTGAGAAATACTCCAAAAAAGTGATTAACGCTGTGCTTCCTCTGAAAGAGGAGCAAGACATAGTGGTCGATGAATCTACAAAGCCGCAATAATAAACTTAAGTTGGGAATATCATGAGACCAATAAAAATATTCATCCTGATCACCTTGATTCTGGCCATGCTGGCGTGTACCCTTTCAGTAAACGTTCCTGAAATCCGAACTGGGGTTACTGAAACAAAAATAATTAAGGAGAGCGGAAATTCAGGCAATAATCCATTGCGAATTTCAATTCAAATGGGCGCTGGAACTCTTAACATTAATCCGGGTGGTACTGCATCAATTGAAGGCATAGTCAAATACAACGTCATGGATTGGGAGCCAAAGATAGTTAATTCCGGAGGCTTGATTGAGATCTCACAATCCAATACCAGTTCTGTTGGAATTCCTAACGGTCAGATCGTCAACTCCTGGGATTTACAATTAGGCTCCGATCCGATGGAATTAACAATTTCCACAGGAGCAAATGAGGGATCCTTCGACCTGAGTGGTTTGGCAATTTCCCGCTTGAGCATAAGCGACGGTGCAAGCAAAACCAACGTTTCATTTACCAAGCCCAACCCTGTGGTGATGGAAAAATTTGATTACCATACCGGCGCATCAGAAGTTACCCTGAAGGGATTGGGATTTGCCCGCATGCGCAATCTGGAATTCTACGGTGGAGCAGGGAGTTATCACATCGATCTGACTGGTAATTTACTGGATGACATGAACGTTAAAGTAAGTTCCGGAATGAGTGACGTGACCATAATCGTCCCAAGCGATGCCCATACAATCGTATCGGTCAACGGGGGAATCAGTAATATCAATGCCAATGGCACCTGGACGATTAGTGGGAACCAGTACGAAAACGGAATCGGTAGCCCGGTAATTACCGTCAATATCGAAATGGCTGTAGGAAATCTAAATCTCATCCAACAATGACCAACATGAAGCCCGGATAAAGAATCCCCCGGGCTTTTTTAAATCTTATACAGTACAATCAGGTATATTTAGTCCACGATGCATTCTGTTATCAAATCATGAATAATTTCTGGATTACTCTCATCATTGTTACCCTGGTATATATCGGGTTAGCAATAGGTTTCATTCCTCGCTTACAGTCAAATCGAACCACCATTACATTATTCGGGGTGGGTGCGCTTCTTCTCCTAAGACAAATCAAATTTGAGCAAATCTCATCGTTTTTGGATCTCGACACGTTGATTCTACTGTTCAGTATGATGGTGATCAATGCTAATCTCCGCCTTTCCGGTTTTTTCAAGTTGGCAGGGGCATTACTTTTAAGATTAACAAGAAAACCACGGGTTTTCCTGGCGATTGAAATAGTTTTAGTGGGTGTGCTCAGTGCCCTTTTTTTGAATGACACCATATGTATCATGTTCACACCTTTTCTTCTTGATCTGCTTCTGGCAATCGACCGCAATCCAATCCCATACCTTATCGCACTTGCAACAGCGTCCAATATTGGTTCGGTGGCTACACTGACTGGAAACCCTCAAAACATGATTATTGGCATCGCTTCAGGAATTTCCTACCCCGATTTTTCCAAAGCCCTTGCCCCAATTGCATTAATCTGCCTCAGTGTGATCTGGATAGTCTTAGTACTTACTTACAAAAAAGAATTTTCCAGGACAAATTTTTTCAACATACCCCCAACCCGTGAAATAAGGTATTACCGACCACTTCTAATCAAAACCCTTGTCGTTACAGCGGGATTGCTGGCGGCATTTCTTTTTGGCGTACCCATTGCGTTGGCAGCCTTGATTGCCGCTGTGATCCTTCTTTTTACTCGTAGGGTTAAGCCGGTCAAAATTTTTTCCTCAATCGACTGGGAAATTCTGGTGTTTTTTAGCGGGTTGTTTATTGTTACAGGTTCACTTGAAACCAATGGCATTACAGCTAACCTTGGTGAACTGGTAAAACAGGCTGGAAATATTAATACGCTAAATTTAAGTGTTGCTACAATGATTTTGAGCAACCTGGTATCCAATGTACCTGCTGTGTTATTGCTAAAAACACTGGTCAGCCAACTGAGTAATCCAATTTCAGGATGGTTGACTCTGGCAGCAAGTTCAACTTTGGCAGGTAATTTAACTCTTTTAGGATCTGTCGCAAATCTAATTGTTGCAGAGTCAGCTCAAAGACGCCAGGTAAAGTTAAGCTTTTGGGAATACACTAAAGTTGGAGCAATCGTCACCCTGATCACCCTGGGAATAAGCATCGCTTGGATTACATTATTTGTGTGGAAATAAAACCTATCTGTATAATCCCATTTCAAGAACGGCTTTGTACACTGCATCTCTTAAATAATACCGGAATCCCTGATTATCGGCAATTCGTTGCCGGATTTGCTTGGATGAAATCTCGAGAATTGGCGCATCCACGATCATCACTTTCTTACTAATGCCAGGTAAAACCTCTTCCAAAGAAGCAAGGTCAACCTGATCAGCATGCCGGCGCATTACTCCAATTCCATCGCATGTCTTAATAAAATCTTGCGGCCGATTCCAGGTTGGCAAATCGTGCAAGGAATCCCCACCCATAAGATAAAAGAATTGAGCTCCCGGGTATTCTTGCTTGAGAATATTAACTGTATCGATCGCAAAGTGTGGACTTGGACGATCGATATCGACTCTCGAAAGTGCAAAGGCTTCGTTACCTGCAATCGCTTTCAGGACCAGTTTTACACGGTCTTCGATCGGACTGATATTCACATAGCGTTTATGGGGGGGGTTATCTGTAACAACCCACAGTAAAAGGTCGAGGGTCAATTGCGTACGGCACTCCTCGGCGAGGATCAAATGCCCTACGTGTGGAGGATCAAATGTACCACCAAAAATGCCTATGCGCATATCACCTCATTTGCCTAATCCTGCCATTCAAGTTCGTATTCAAGGATATAGACTGTGTCGCCATTCTGGATGCCCTCACGCCGCAATGCATCATCAACCCCTAATGTAACCATTAGATGGTGAAAACGCCGCACAGAACCGTCATGCTCCCAGTAAGTCATTTCCGCAGCGCGTTCAATAGCAGCTCCGCTTACCCGCCAACCATCCCCTTCTCTGCTTATCACAAAATCCCTGGGGTCAGCCTCAAGTTTATAAACAGGCATCTTCTGAACAATTTCTGGTTCTGGAGTGGACTTTAGCAAATCCAAAGCTTTCCATAAAACCTGAGTGAGATTTTCCCGAGTCATTGTAGAAATTGGGATGAGCTCAAATCCTTTTTTACTCAATGTCTTTTTAATTGATTTCCATTTTTCCTTGGCTTCTGGTTGATCGATCTTGTTAAAAACAACGATCTGAGGTTTTGTTTTTAGCTGATCATCAAACAATGCCAGTTCATTGTTCGTCTGAGAGAAATCAGCCAGTGGATCTTCCGCCATCCCATCAAGAATGTGAATGAGCACTCTTGTCCGTTGGATATGTTTAAGAAAAGTGAAACCCAAGCCGGCACCTTCATGTGCCCCTTCGATCAAACCGGGAATATCTGCGAGAATCAGTGAATTCTCATCATCTAGTCTGGCAACCCCCAGATTGGGTTCGACCGTCGTGAATGGATAATCAGCAATCTTCGGTGTGGCATTCGTTACTGCAGCCAGGAAACTTGATTTTCCTGCATTTGGAACCCCAACGATCCCAACATCTGCCAGTAGTTTTAACTCCAAGCGTATATTCATTTCTTCAGGAGGTTCGCCTTTTTCAGCAGTGCGTGGTGCCTGATTTCGCGAAGTCGCAAAATGCTGGTTTCCCAACCCACCCCTTCCCCCTTTGCAGACAAGCAAAGTTTCTCCACCGTGTTTTAAATCCCCAAGCAATTCTCCACTATCGTCGTTGTAAACAAGTGTTCCCGGAGGAACAGGAATAACCAGATTCTTGGCTGATTTTCCTGTCATATTGCTTGGCCCACCATTACCACCATCCTCAGCAATATATTTGTGCTTGTACCGAAAACTCTGTAAAGTATTCAACGTCGGTACCACCTGGAAAATCACATCTCCCCCACGTCCCCCATCACCACCATCCGGACCGCCACGTGGAACATACTTTTCGCGGTGAAAGTGCATCATACCAGCCCCACCGCGGCCAGATCTCACATAAATTTTTGCTTCATCAATAAACATGGCGGATTTCTTTCAAAACATCGCCAGGAATCCATCAGACTTGCAGTGGATTCCTGGCATTATTCATAGCCTATTTTTTAAACTTAGCCTTGAGGATTTCTGTTAACGTGGGCTGGCCAATTTCTTGTAATTCATAGCGAACCCGCTGCATCGGTTTGTTTACCTTTAAAATTCGATTTAGATCGATTGGTGTGGCAGAAATTACCAAGTCGACATCAGCTTTGTTAATGGTTTTTTCCAGGTCTTTCACCATGGCATCGCCATATCCCATAGCCGGCAGGATTGCGCCAGTATTAGGATATTTCACGTAAGTATCGTGGATTGTGCCAACAGCAAACGGGCGTGGGTCAACAATCTCAGCAGCACCAAAACGCCGCGCAGCAACCCATCCAGCGCCATACGCCATTTCGCCATGGGTCAGGGTCGGACCATCCTCAATCACGAGTACACGTTTTCCACGAATGGCATCTGGATTATCAACGAACAAGGGGGAGGCGCCTTCAATGACTACAGCATTTGGGTTCAATTCATGCAATGTATTTCGAACAGCGATAACCTTATCGGGATCTGCGGTGTCCACCTTATTGATTACAAAAACATCCGCCATGCGAACGTTTGTTTCACCTGGATGATAAGCTTTTTCGTGCCCTACGCGATGAGGATCAGCGACGACAATGTTGAGATCGGATTTGTAGAACGGAAAATCATTATTTCCGCCATCCCATAACACAATATCGACCTCTTTTTCAGCCTGGCGCAAGATCGCTTCATAATCCACACCGGCATAAACGATCACACCATTATCAATATGAGGTTCATACTCTTCGCGTTCCTCGATAGTACATTCATGTTTATCAAGGTCAGCATAAGTTGCAAAACGTTGCACCTTCTGTTTGACTAAATCACCATATGGCATTGGGTGTCGGATTGCAGCAACTTTATATCCCATATCTCGCAGGATTAAGGATACCCGCCGCGTCGTCTGGCTTTTGCCAGAACCCGTGCGAACTGCGCATACTGACACAACAGGTTTGGTTGACTTGACCTGGGTAGATGCCAGTCCCATTAATCGGAAATCAGCACCTGCAGCCAGAACGGTGGACGCCTTATGCATCACCACTTCATGGGGAACATCGCTATATGCAAAAACCACCTGGTCAACTTTCAGGTCTTTGATAAGTCGGACCAGTTCGCTTTCTGGAAAGATCGGGATTCCAGCCGGGTAAAGAGAGCCCGCGAGTTCCGCCGGGTACTTCCTGCCTTCAATATTGGGGATCTGGGTGGCGGTGAAAGCAACCACTGTGTAATCCTTGTTGTCGCGATAAAAAACATTGAAATTGTGAAAATCTCTTCCTGCTGCGCCCATGATGAGGGTTCGAATTGGGGTCATACTGTTCATCTCCTTTGAATAATTTGGTTTACCAGCTTATTCACATCGCTTGTGGGGCTGTGATGCCCAGTAATGCCAAACTATTGCCAATTGCCTGCCTAGCTGCTGCGACCAATCGCAACCTGAAATTCCTGGTGGGTTCATCAGCCTGCAGTACAGGGCATTGAGTATAGAAATCATTAAAGGCTTTTGCCAGGTCGAATGCCAGGGATGAAACGGTCAAAGGCCTAAGATCAATTGCTGCCTTTTGAACTTCCGCCGGCATCCTGCTCATCAGATCTATCAGCGTGATCTCACTCGAAGTTAATTCATAATCTGGAAGCACACTGGCAGGCACCTGAAAATCAACTTTCTTGAGAATACTAGTCGCTCGCACATAGGCATATTGAATATACGGTGCCGCCTGGCCATTGAAATCTAGCGCGGATTGCCAATCGAAGGTAACGAGTTTAGTACTCTCACGAGAAAGCATCGGGTATTTTATGGAACCAATACCAATCGCACGAGCAACATCAAGCTTTTTCTGCTCATCAAGATCAGGGTTCTTTTGATTAACCACCTCTAACGCTCTGGAAGTTGCTTCTCGGATAAGGTCTTCAAGCAAAACCACATTCCCTTCGCGCGAAGCAATTATGACATTTCCGGGTAGGTTAACCAGTTCGTAAGGGATATGTCCGCACCTTGGCGCCCAATTGTACCCTGCAAGCTCCAATGTCTTAAATACCTGCAGGAAATGCAAAGATTGTCTTACATCCACCACATACCAGGATTTTTCGAGATTCGGATAATCAGTGAATTTCTGCCGTGCCAGAGCCAGATCTTCCGTGGCATATAGCGCTGTCCCATCAGACCTCAATACCACAGCAACCCTGTATTTTTCTTCCTTCAAACCAAGTTTCTCATCCAGTTTTACAATGACTGCCCCACCAGTGGAACGCTCATCCTGGGCAATTCCTTGCTTGATGAGATCGTTCACCATTTCTTTTCCGGCATCTTCAAACATGGAATTGAAGTAATAACGGTCAAAACGGATATCCAAGGTTTCATACATTTCCCTGAAGCCCGTCAGCGACCACTCACGTGTTTCCCGCCAAGTTTCGACCACTTCAGGATCGCGTTTGTCCCAGCGTGCATAAATAGCACGTACTTCCTGTTCCAACTCAGGATTTTCCTCAAGCCTTTTGCTTGCTTCGGCATAAAGGTCTCCCATCCAACGGGTAATATCCTGTGAAGGTTTTTCACCTTTATGGAATTTTAAGTAATTCCACAACCATTTGATCACATGCAGCCCAATGTCGCCCGGATAATTAGCCCGCACGACGTCATACCCAGCCGCTTCCATCAAACGGCAAAGAACATCTCCAAGGATTGCTCCCCGTAAATGACCCACATGAAACGCTTTGTGGGTATTGGGGTGCGAAAACTCGAACATGATGGACTTCCCGTTGGGATCACTCCAACCAAAACGGTCCTTTTTTTCAATAACGGTGTCGACTATTTTTGTTGAATAAATTGATGTCGAAAAATACAGGTTCAGATAACCATTTACCGCCTTGATCTTACTGATCCCCTCGGGTAGTCTGATGTAGCCTGATAATTCTTCAGATATCTCTCTTGCTTTTTGACCAACATTCCCCTTCAACTGCCCAAACGATTTTGCAGCAAGCTGAAAAAAGGAGAGTGACATTCCCCACTCTCCATTAAACGGTATCCATGACCATTTGAACTCCATTACTGGCAAATGATGGAGTTCAAGATAAGTAGTTATTTGATTCTCAATCGATCTCTGTTCGACATCAAACATATTCTAAACCTTTACCAAATCACAAGGATTATAACACACGGGTTTTTCGCCTATTAAAAGCAAAAGCAGGAGCTTTCACTCCTGCTTAATTGCTTCTGCAAGAATTAACCAATTACTTTTGCTGAGCCAGCAATTTCATCAAGCGGCTCTTGCGTCTGGCAGCATTATTCTTGTGAATAACGCCTTTTTGAGCAGCCTTGTCGAGCGCGGAAATTGCTTCCAAAGTTGCAGTTTTCGCAGCGTCGGCATCTTTGCCTTGAATTGCAGTACGAGCACGGGCAATAAATGTGCGAGCCTCTCCGCGGTAAACACGGTTGCGTACACGGCGCTTCTCGTTCTGCTTGTTACGTTTTATTGCTGATTTGATGTTAGCCAACTTGGTACCTCCAAAAAACTTCTGACAGTGCGAGGGTCGAGGGTAAGCACTGATTCAGGTGGCGCACGAATTCTACACTAGAACTCAAAATCTGTCCATCATTTAACGACCAGAATATTTTTTAGGGTTTATTTATCCTGCAATGCAGTTACACCCGGTAATTCCAGCCCTTCAAGCATCTCAAGCGAAGCGCCGCCGCCAGTTGAGATATGGGTGATCTTATCAGCCAAACCTGATTGTTGAATAGCCGCAACTGAATCTCCTCCACCAATGATGCTGATAGCGTTACTTTTTGCTACGGCTTTGGCTATCTCAAATGTTCCAACCGCAAATTTCGGGAACTCAAACACACCCATCGGTCCATTCCAAACCACCGTACCGGCTTCTGAAATTACTTTACTGTATTCCGAGATTGTCTCCGGACCAATATCAAGAATGCGCCATCCGGCAGGTACCGGACCGAGTTTCATTTCTTTCTTTGCGGCTTCGGCGTCAAATTTATCTCCCAGTTCCACGTCTACTGGAAGGTGTAATTTCTTTCCACCATTTTTCAGTAATTCTTTGGCGGTCTCGAGAGCTTCGGGTTCCACAAGGGAATCACCCAGAGTAATACCCTGCGCGGCAAAAAATGTATTCGCCATACCGCCGCCAATGAGGATTTCATCAGCCTTCGTTAAGAGGTTTTTGATCACACCAATCTTGTCACTGACTTTCGCACCCCCCAAGATTGCCACAAATGGTTTTTTGGGAGCAGCAACTGCCTGCCCCAGGTATTGGATCTCTTTTTCCATCAGGAATCCGGCGACGCCAGGGAGGAAGTGAGTAACCCCTTCGGTTGAAGCATGCGCCCGGTGGGCTGTACCGAATGCATCATTCACATACAGATCTGCCAATGAAGCCATTCCCTTGGCAAATGTCAAATCATTGGCTTCCTCTTCCGGGTGGAAACGAGTGTTCTCCAAAACAAGGACCTGCCCTGGTTTAATCTTGCTGGCTTCGGTTTCAGCTGGTGCGCCTACACAATCAGCGGCAAACGCCACTTTCTTTCCTAGTAATTTACCAAGGTATTCAGCGACAGGAGCCAATGAATACTTTGGATCAGGACCACCTTTGGGGCGTCCGAGGTGAGAACACAGAATGACAGCTGCGCCATGCTCGATGAGATATTTTATTGTGGGTAAGGCTGCGGTGATACGAGTATCATCGGTAATTACGCCATCCTTCATTGGCACATTGAAATCTACCCGAACAAGTACTTTTTTGCCTTTGACATCAATATCGCGAATCGTTTTTTTATTGAACATATTTAGCTCCTTGGAGGTTAATCAACATGATGCGTTTCCGGTTGTTCGGCAACGCATCATGAGGTTATCTTTCTTCAGAAACATTTTCCTACACGATTAGAGTTTCTTCCCCATCATAGCAGCCAAATCAGCCGTTCGGCAAGAATAACCCCATTCATTATCATACCAGGCAACAACCTTAACCAGGTTTCCACCCATCACCATATTAGTGGGAAGGTCAACGATTGAGGAGCGAGGATCGCCTTTGAAATCCATCGACACCAATGGATCACCATATTCGCCGGTAGTCACGCCTAGAATGCCTTTAAGTGCTCCCTTGGAAGCTTCGATAAAAGCTGCATTCAATTCCTCTTTGGTTGTGGATTTTTCAACATTGGCAACAAAATCGACGATGGATACTGTCGGGGTTGGGACTCGCAACGAATACCCGTCAAATTTTCCCTTTAGATCAGGGATCACCAAAGCCAGCGCTTTTGCTGCCCCGGTGGTCGTTGGGATGATATTCAGACCGGCAGCACGAGAGCGCCGCATTTCTTTCTTATGTCCCTGGTCAAGAATAACCTGGTCGTTTGTGTAAGAATGAACCGTTGTCATTACGCCATGAATGATATTGAATTTTTCATGGACAACCTTGGCTGCAGGAGCAAGGCAGTTGGTGGTGCAGGATGCATTGGAAACCACATGGTGTTTGGCAGGATCATAGCTTTTGTCATTCACACCCAAAACAACTGTGAGGTCTTCATTTTTCGCAGGTGCGGTGATGATAACTTTCTTAGCCCCACCCTTCTGGATGTGAACATTAGCGCCAGCTTTGCCTTTGGCAGGGTCACCAATCGCGTCTGTAAAAACACCAGTTGATTCAATTACAATGTCTACACCAAGGTCTTTCCAGGGCAACATTCCGGGATCTTTCTCAGCAAATACTTTTATCTTTTTGCCGTCCACAACCAGCTCACCCTCACCTGCTTCGACTTTTCCAGGGAAGATCCCATAATTTGAGTCATATTTGAAGAGATGTGCGTTGGTTTTGGTATCAAATAGATCGTTGACAGCGACCACTTCGATCTCAGATCCATGGAATTCTGTCATTGCTTTCAAAACTTGTCGTCCAATTCGTCCAAATCCGTTAATGCCTACTTTGATTGCCATATGATTTCTCCTTCGTAATATTGGATATTTTACCATGTCTAGACATGGTTAGATTTCATAGTGAAGATTGATCTTCCTTTGAGGTTAAAGGACCAGTTTTTTCAAAATAGAGGTCCATAACCGCTCTTGCCAGTTTGTGTGAATCGTGTTTCCAGGGGTTATCGGGGTCAATAAGATCTGTTTCATAATAGTTCTTGATATTTCCGTTGTTCTTCAGCTTAACCCAATTCACATCCTGAGGCAGTACTCCCTCAAAACGATTGTTGCAAACCACCACGTCGAATAAATGGCTTTGACTATGTTTCTCAATCGCATTAACATGATCTTCACAACTTAGATTATCTGTTTCACCAGGTTCTGTAACTACATTACACACATAGAATTTATAAGCTTTGCTGGCATTAATCGCATCGACTATATCAGGAACCAGCAAATTGGCGATGATGCTCGTATAAAGACTGCCAGGTCCAATAACAATGAGATCCGCATTAAGTATCGCCTGCACTGTTGGAGGAAATGCTGCTGGATTTCCCGGTTCCAACCAGACACGGTTAACCTTGCCGCCGATTTTTGCGATCTGGCTTTCTCCTATAATCTCGACTTCTATTTCTTTTTCTGACAGTTGCACATCAGCCACAAGATTAACATCATGGAGTGTGGATGGTAACACCTGCCCCTGAACTGCCAATACCCGGGCAGTTTCAGCAACTGCTTCCTCAAAGCTCCCTGTAATTTCAGTCAGGGCTGAGATGAGTAAGTTACCCAGGGAATGACCGTTTAGTCCCACACTCGAGGCAAAACGGTATTGAAACAATTGGGTTAATAACTCTTCATCATCAGACAAGGCAGCCAGGCAGTTTCGAATATCTCCTGGCGGTAATATCCCTAGCGTCTTGCGAATTTCACCAGAAGAGCCGCCATCATCAGCAACTGCGACAACTGCTGTGATGTTCCTGGAATACTCTTTGATGCCTCGCAATAATGCTGCCAGGCCAGTTCCACCGCCAATCACAACGATACGGGGGCCTTTTTCACGGCGCCTGAATTCAGCGATTGTGTCAATCAGGTTTTTTCCCGGGCGAACGAATGGGCGCAACATGGTTTGGTTCATCCCCCACATTCCTAAACCGATTATGCCTACTCCAATAATGAAGAATATTAAAGCTCGGATTGTTCGATTTGTTATCCATTGGAGTGAGACAATTTTTACAATCGGTAACCACCAGGTATTGGGGACAGTACGATAAATATTTAAAAGGATAACCGCGAAACCTAAACCTAATAATGTTGTCCCAATTAATATCAGGAGAACCCATCGTTTTATTCCGATACCTGGCAAAAGCCAGCGAAATTTATTAATGACTGACAGAATGGAGCGCTTAAATCGTTTTATTTGTTTTGGACGCATTAACAAGTAATGATACCTTCGAACAATAAGCTAGTCAATAATTCGATTTTCGCTCAAAAATAACCAAATTTCTCTCATGGTATAATTTCTTTACAGATTGTCGCACATTACCAGAGTTGCTGAAGTTAGTCTTCGCATCCGTCCATTCCATATTCAGGAGGTGTGTTGTGAAACCGCTAAACTTACCAGGGCCTAAGGCAAAACGTCTGATCGAACGAGATCAGGCAGTTATCTCCCCCTCATATCCAAGGGGTTATCCCTTTGTGATGGACCATGGAAAGGGAGTAGAAGTTTGGGATGTCGATGGAAACAGGTTCATCGATTTCGCCGCAGGAATAGCAGTTAATTCCACAGGTCACAGTCATCCAAAAGTTGTAAAAGCAATCCAGGAACAAGCTGAAAAATTTATTCACATTTCTTCAGATTTTTACCACCCCAAATGGATTGAATTAGCTGAATATTTGGATCTCATAGCGCCTTTCCAGGAAGACGCCATTTCTTTCATGACAAATTCCGGCACCGAAAGCGTAGAAGCCGCATTAAAACTTGCCCGCTTCTATACAGGGCGATCTCAATTCATCGGATTTCTCGGTGGATTTCACGGCCGAACAATGGGTGCCGTTACACTTACTGCTAGCAAACCTCATTACCATCGGGGATTTTTCCCACTAATGAACGGAGTAACGCATATTCCATTCCCGGACCCCTATCGTCCGATAATCGCCATGCGTCCCGGGGAAGATGTAGGAAGTTCCACATTAAGGTATCTTGAAGAGGAAATTTTCGGGAAAACCATTCCCGCTGATGAAGTAGCAGGTATCGTTATTGAACCTATCCAGGGTGAGGGCGGGTATATTATTCCGCCGGCTGGTTTCTTCCTTCAATTACGCGAGATTTGTGATCGTTATGGCATTCTACTGATTGCCGATGAAGTTCAGGCAGGTATTGGCCGAACCGGTAAGTGGTGGTCGATACAAAACTTTGGCGTAGAGCCAGATATCGTCACCTCAGCAAAAGGAATTGCTTCCGGCATGCCTTTGGGAGCCATGATCGCTCGGAAAAGTGTGGTCACCTGGCCAAAAGGAACCCACGGAAATACATTTGGCGGCAATCCGCTTTCATGCGCAGCAGCCCTCGTAACACTTCAGTTAATTGAAGATGAATACCTGGATAACGCTGCTATCGTGGGAAAACACATACTTGAAAGACTAAAGAAAATCCAAGAAAAACATCCTTCAATTGGAGAAGTACGCGGTATCGGATTGATGATTGGGGTTGAATTTGTAACAGACCGGGTGACAAAAACTCCGGCTACAGAGTTACGCAACCGCGTTGAACATCTCGCATTTGAACGTGGACTTCTAACACTGGGTTGTGGACGAAGCGTAATACGTATTTCACCCGCGCTCTGCATAACCGAAACGGAAGCGGATGAAGGTCTTGATATTTTTGAGGATGCGATAGACGCGGCTGAAAAGGAAGTCCTTAAAACCTCAGGCTCATCAGTCCTCATCGAAAAAGGATAGGTATTAATGCTTCCTGATTTTCGTATTCGCCAGCGTGATTATCTGCTGGAAATTTCGCGTGCAATCACCCAAGAACTTGACCTAGATAAATTACTTGAAAGAATTTTATCCATTTCACTAGAGATGCTCGCAGGACAGGCTGGACTGATTGCGCTTCGTTCTGCCCAGGGGGGATGGAATATTCGCGTTTCGACAGGATTGCCGCAGCAATTTCTCAAGTATCTTGAACCACAACTTGAGCAAATTCCAGAGTATGAAGATCCTGAAGAATCTGAACTTTATATCATTAACCAGTTGTTGAACTCCTTTACCCAGGCAGTAAGCCTGGGGCGATTAAGCAGCGTCGGGTTGCCTTTGATCACCGGACAGAAAGTAATTGGGGTTATCTCTATTTTTCGGGAATATTCTCAATTCTCCACAAACGATCGAAAATTGCTTTCCAGTTTTGCCAACCAGACTGCCATCGCTGTTCAAAATGCCCAATTGTATTCTCAGGTTGATAACGATCGAAGAAAATTCTCAGCACTGTTGGATTCTGCTGGAGATGGAATCTTAATCCTTGATAAAGGATTAAAGATTGAGCGCGCCAACCCGGCTTTTGGTTTTTTATATGGAAAACCATCTGAAACATTTACTGGGCTTTCTCATGAAGATGTAATCAAATGGAAGAAAAAGCCACAAGGGTCTACCCTTGAAGACTCAGTTTCCGGTGGGTGGCCATTAGCGCAGCATTCAACCCTTTATGTCGAAGGTGATCTGGACCGCGGACCTGATATTCCACCTTTGCCAGTAGGAATCACTTATGCGCCTTTGCTCTCAAAAGAAGGGCATCTTCTAAACATATTTACCACCATACGTGATATCACACGTTTCCGCCAGGCTGATGAAATGAAATCAACCTTTGTATCTATAGTTAGTCACGAACTTAAAACCCCTGTAGCCTTGATTAAGGGTTATGTAGGCACATTACGGCGTGATGATGCTCGATGGGATCCAAAAATCATCGATGAAAGTCTTCAGGTAATTGAGGAAGAAGCTGACCGGTTATCCATTTACATTGAAAATCTACTAGATGCCACCAGGCTGCAGGCGAACGGTTTCGGGATTAAAAAAACAGATGTACAGATTGCAGAATTAATCCACCATGTTGTTGTCAGAATGCAAACCCAGACACAAAAACACTCTATAATCGAACAAATCTCATCACCACTGCCTGTAATTCTCGCTGATGAAACCAGATTGAACCAATTGTTGACAAACCTCATCAACAACTCGATTAAGTATTCCGAGAGGGGGAAAATCATTGTTTCCGCGAAACTTCATGGGGAAAATATTATCGTCAGCGTTAGCGATGAAGGACGAGGGATTGACCCCAATGATGCCCCATTTGTTTTTGATCGTTTTTACCGTGCATCAGACGCTGTAAAAAAAACCAAAGGTGCAGGATTGGGTTTATACCTTTCAAAAGCGATCGTAGAAGCTCACGGAGGTCAGATTTGGATCGATCCTGATTATCATCAGGGGGCAAGAATTAGTTTCTGTCTTCCAATCTCATTAGAGCAGTAATTACTTCAGCAATAAACTGGATGGTATAATCTCAAGGTTATTTTATCAGACCTAAGAAAAGAGCTCACCTCATGCCAAGAATTCAAACCAGTTGCCCACGATGTCATCAACCGATTGTCGCTGATGTCCAACAATTATTCGATCTTACTACTGATCCAACTGCCAAACAAAAACTACTTAGCCACGGAACGAATACAGCTCGCTGTCAGGCGTGTGGTTATGAAGGAATGATGGCTACACCGATTGTTTATCACGATCCAGAAAAAGAATTGTTATTAACTTATTTTCCCCCTGAATTGGGATTACCAATCAATACTCAGGAAAAGCAAATCGGACCATTGATCAATCAGGTCGTAAATGCTCTGCCATCTGAAAAAAGAAAAGGCTACCTTTTCAATCCCCAAACCATGTTAACTTTCCAGACAATGATCGATAGAATCCTTGAGGGGGATGGAATTACTAAGGAGATGATCGAAGCACAGCAAAAACGGGTTAGTTTGCTTCAGCGATTGTTAGGCACTGCAAAATCTGAAGACAGAATTACCATTATTCACCAAGAAAATGAATTAATCGATGGGGAATTTTTCGCTATATTGGGTACCATTCTCGAATCCACTATGGCTCAAGGTGACCAAAAAGCAGCAGGACTTCTAAGAGAGATCCAATCCGAGCTATTAAAAGAAACAATAATTGGACAGGAACTCCTCGCTCAAAGTACAGAAACCCAGGCTGCATTGAAACTCCTTCAAGATGCCAGCAAAACCGGGTTAACTCGCGAAAAACTACTTGAAATCTTACTTGGGCTGAAATCAGAAAGCAGCTTGACAACAATCGTCAGCCTTACACGAAGTGGACTCGACTACCAATTTTTCCAAATCTTAAGCGAGCAAATTGACCAGGCAGCACCTGATAAAAAACAAGCGTTGACTGACCTTCGCGATAAATTGCTTAATCTCACCAGGGAAATCGATAAAGAATTAAAACACAGAATCGAAGAAAGCACCAAACTACTGAACTCGATCCTTGCTGAGGCTTCGATTGAAGAAGCTGTTAAGAAAAACTTATCGCAATTTGATGAATTCTTCTCACAGGCTTTGCAGGTTGAATTTGAAGCTGCTCATCAGAATAATGATGTCGCCCGCATCGAGAAGATTCAAAAAGTCATTAAGATATTGGAAAAAGAAAGTGCACCACCACCTGAATTTGAACTTATACAAAAGCTGCTTGAAGTCAAAGATGATGACAGTCGGAAAAAAATAATGGAAGAAAATCAAGCTAAGGTAAATGATAATTTTCTTCAGGCGTTGACAGGCATCATCCAGGAAGCAGAGACTCAGCAACAATCACCGCAATTGGTGGAAGCTTTAAAATCGATTTATAAAAACGCATTACGCATGACCATGGAAAAAAATCTTAAGAACTAAAACTGCCGAAAGGCAGTTTTTATGTATCCAACCTTAATCCGTGGCCGCGAACCGTTATAAGATACTCAGTGTTTGGATCGATCTCCGCCAGCCTGGCTCTTAATCGGCGGATAAGCGCATCAAATGCTTGTTCAGATATTCCAACTCGCTCTTCATCCTGCCACACGGTACTAATTAAATCATTTCTACTGATTACCTTGCCTTTTTGCTGAGATAAGGCTTCAAGCAATCTGAATTGTGGAGCAGAAAGCGGGGGTAATAATTCCTTATTACGTATCCATACCCTTCTTGATACTGGATCGATTTTTATCTTGCCTTGTAGAGGCTGCTTGAGTGGAACGATATCTTCCAGGGGCAACGTCGCATCCGAAACATAGTAAGCAAACCTTTGAATCAAAGCAATTTGAAAAATATCGCCATCCTCAAGAAAAATCGATGCCTCTACTCGCTTCCCATTGTGCAGGATACCATTTTTGCTTGCCAGATCCTCCAAGATTATCCTGCCGTTATCTGCAAAAGTTATACGGGCGTGGTTTCGTGAAACCTGTCGATCACTGATGGTTATGTCGCAATTACCCTCTCTACCAATAATAAGATCGCCGGTAATGTCCCATTTGTTACCCTCCAAGGGTCCCTGCAAAGCAACAATTACGGGGTATTCACCTATATTTTGAAAATGCTTGTTCGTTATTTGCTCGTTTCGTTTTTCACTCGTCTTCGGCATACCAGGAATCCTCATCAGGTATAATAGTACAAAAGTTTAAAAAATTCCACTTAACGTTTGAGAATCCATGCCTATTCCTATAAAAACTGGCGAAACCCTAAGGGGACGCTACCGAATTCGAAAGATTATCGGTCAGGGTGGTATGGGTTGTATCTACCTCTGTGATGATCTTCGCCTTGAAGGTCGACAATGCGCCCTTAAGGAAGTTGAACACGATAAAACGCTACCCGATAATCTAATAAAAGAAGCCCGTGCTCAATTTCAACGGGAAGCTACAATTCTTGCGCTACTTGACCATCCAAACCTACCCAAGGTTTCTGATTTTTTCTCCATCAACCAAAGGGATTATCTTGTAATGGATTTTATCCCTGGGAAGGATTTGCGAACAATAATGGTTGAAGCCCGGGATAAAAACCAATTTCTATCCGAAAATGATGTCCTTGACTGGGCAAACCAATTATCAGATGCCTTAAGTTATCTCCATGGACAGAATCCTGCAGTTCTTCATCGTGATATCAAACCCAGTAATATTAAAATCACGCCAAGTGGTATTGTGAAGCTTGTAGATTTTGGTTTGGTTAAAGTTCTTGCTCCGGGTGAGGTGACAATCACCATTTTACAAGGTCAGGGCACGGCACTCTATACACCCCTGGAGCAATATGGCGGTGATATCGGTCACACGGATGCTAGAAGTGACATTTTTTCGTTTGCCTCAACACTGTATCATTTGTTAACAAATAAAGCTCCGGTTGATGCCCGGCAGAGATTTTTGGATCCCAATGTTCTTATTCCGATAAGGCAGATTAATCCTTCGGTATCTCTTAGAACTGAAAAGGCGATTCAATGGGGTATGAACCTGCATCCTGATGACCGTCCTCAAAATATTGAAGACTTGCGTGATGCGCTAATTGGAAGCAGACCAATCCATGTACCGGTTGGAATACAAGGATCATATTCAAGGAGAACTAAAGCTGCATTGCCAATTGAATTGATCACGATCCTTGTCCTGGCTGTAACCAGCATCTTAACCTTGATTTTTACATTAATAAAATAACTTTTTAGTTGAGTTTTTTAATTTTTCTGAAAACAATCCCCAAAATCGCACCTATTACACAACCGCCAAAGGTTAGTAGAATAACCACTAGAGTCCCACCACTTTTTATCCAACGTTGTGTTAAGGAAACTCCGAATAACGGAAAGAGATAAAACAGGAATCCCATCATTCCCGAAATAATGATTATTCCCGGATTCCAATTCTTAAACCTGCGGTTCTTCCCGTACCCAAATAAAGTGAAACCAAAAAGTCCAACAATTAAGGTTGAGAATAACCAATCCAGGAATCCCGGCAATCCTTGTTGATGTTTACTTTCGCTGGATTGTGAAGATGAGGCAATGACTGGAGTTGGATTAGGAGTAGCTTTGGAAGCAGTAGGCGCAAAAGTAGGTTCGAAAGAGGTTAGTGTTCCTCCTTCGTTGGTAACATCCAGTTGGAGGATTTGGGAAATTAAAGCAGGTTCAGCAATAACACTTAATTTGACTGTTCCCTTGTCAGGAATTCGATAAACGGTTTTTGCGATTCCATCCTGGGTTTGTGACTCTATTTGCTCTACTGTTCCACTAGCGGTTTGTGTGTCAATTATGAAGCGCACTACCGTGCCATCTGGAACCTGGTTACCGTTATGGTCCTTAATAATCCCAGTTTGAAGGGGTAGGTTATCCCCAGCTCTAATTGTGAGAATTTCATTACTTGTCGTTGAGGAATTCGCTGGTTCTCCCTGGGTTTCTGGCTGAGTAACTACCATCAATGGAATGATCTGAGAAGGATCCGGGGTCGTTGCTGTGATTAGATCATACCCGACGCTGGAAACCGATACCGGAAGGATTCCCGTAGGAGTGATCTCTTTAAACAAAGTTCGTGCTGCAATTTCGATGAATTGAGGGATTTTGCTATAAAGTGCATAATACGCGGTGAATTTGGATATATTTGTAGCATCCGGATAATACGGAGCGTTAAACGCAAATCCTATAACCTTTTTATTTTGAACAAGTTCTGGTTTTTCTGAAAATAATCTCTGAAAGGCTGTCGATTCTTTAGAGTTCATACGAAATTCAGAGAAAGCAACAACCACCCAATCAGTTTGACTGAGGTTGTTATTAATTTCCAGTGTGTTTTCATTTCCGTTGAGCAATGAATTTATTTCGTCAAACGAGTAGGCACTTAAATGGTTCACTTGAATTAAGTCGCCAGCGGTTGATCCATAGAGTTTGATAACAGCATTCATCAATTCTTTGGCGAGGAAAATTGATTGATCCTGGCACGAAGAACATTGATATTGGGGAACAATATCCGAAATAAAGACAATCCGATCCTCATTATTAGGAGGATTTGGAAGATCAGTGTTGAGATCTTTCAATGAAGGGCTAACAAGAGTAATTGATTGTCTCGCTACATCAAATGAAACCTGTTGAGAGAGACCAACTTTTTCAAGGTCACTGGTGGAAGTTGTGATAGCGCCCAATGAAAAAAAGGGGTAAAGTATAAATTTTGCAGTAAGGATTCGGAGAACAGCTTTATCAACTCGCTGTTGAAAAACAGGATCTTCTTTGTATTTCTGAACAAAATACTCATGCGTTTTTACAACTGTGATGTAGCTGGAATCATCATTTGTGGACTTGATGTTCCCAAGATATAGCAGATCATTCCCGGCCAGCAGCGCTGATTTTGCAACCTGCCGGGCATCAAAATTAGAGCCAGAAGGGGCAAAGAATTTTTGAACTGCAACGCTTCCCAGGTCATCACTGATGATCAATCCTCCCTGCTCACGCCATGTGGAAAATGGATCGAGTGCCATGATTTGTTCAAGTGCAGTCTCATCAAATGAAACCGGTCGTGTTGTTGCCCGTATATTCCCTTGAAATCCCTGGTACCGGATATGCGAAAGGAGTAATCCATCAATAGATTGAGCAGAATTTTCATGTTGTTGGGTCACAGTGGAAAATGGCGATAGTTCAATTTGCTTTAATTGCTCCAGTGATTTTCTAACTGTAGCTACTTCGTCTTCCGGCAATCGGTCTGATCCACCTCTGCCAGGAAAATGTTTTGCGATTACCAGAATATGATTTTCGCTTCCTTCATGTATTCCCTGAACATAAGATTTACCGAATTGACCAACCCAATAGGGATCACCTCCAAAAGTGCGGACTCCAAGGTCTTCCCCAACATCCGTTCGAACAAAGTCGAGAACATCAAGTGAAGGTCCAAACACCATATTGAACCCCAACGCATTTAATTCAGACCCCAGTACTTTTCCAACCTGTTCGGCATTTGCAGGCTTCCAAGTTGCACCAATTGCCATCGCGCTGGGCAGTGGTGTTAGCCCATTGATAATCTGATCATATGGAGCAAAATCACCTTCTTGAGATATTCCGATGAAAAGTGGAACATAAACGCCTCCGGGTTGTACTGAACCGGAATCTGTTTGAATCCCTGCGATCGTCGATTTCCAATTTTCGATTTGCAGGTTATTTATCGATGATTGGATCACCTCTGGGAGATTATCAATCGTTGAGAAATTGTCATTATCTGCCCGAAAAACCACCCCACCTATATGTTGATCATGAATGAGTTGGGAAATTTTGCTATTACTGCCTGTATCTGATCCCTTAAATGTGACCAGAAATAACTGTCCTACCCGTTCTTCAGGTGACATCTTATCCAGTAATTCTTGCGCTTTTTGAGTTTCCGGAGAAATTTGATTCCGAAACGACGCTTCAATGTTTTTAACAGGGAGTACAAGTGTCCCTATTAACACGATAACAACGAGTAAGAGGATTGCCCTTTTCAATTGAGGTTTCCAATTATCTCTCGATGAATTTCCGGTTGGATATTTCCACCGGTAATGATCACCAATGCAGGTGATACAACAGGTTTTTGTTTCAAAACCGCTGCCAGGCTAACCGCCCCAGATCCTTCAATAACCTGATGGTGTTTTTGCCAGGCATACCTTATCGCCTCTTTGATATCTTCCTCAGATACCAGACGAATCTCATCCGCATATTTATCTACCAGAGGAATTGTCACTGATTGGTGATCAACTTCTCCAGATAAGCCATCCGCTAGACTCTCCAACTCAACTACTCCGGTTTGTGTGCCCTTATAGTAAATGGAATAAATATATGAGGATGCTTCAGACTGAACACCAATCAACTTTGGTTTTTGTTCAACCGTTTCGAGAGTCACCCCAATACCAGAAAGCAACCCGCCTCCACCTATGGGAACGAGAATTGATTTGATTTGACTTAATTGCCCAGATTGTTCTAATAATTCCAATCCCAAAGTTCCCTGCCCGGCTATTACCTGGACGTCATTATAAGGAGAAATAAAAGTTTTCCCTGTTAATTCTGCCTGTCTGATTGCCAGCTTTTCAGCTGCAAAGTAGTCGCCGTCAACAAGTTGGACATCTGCCCCGAGGTTTTTCATCGCGTCCACTTTAACCTGGACCGCATGGTTAGAAGCAAAGACTTCACAGCTTATATTCAATTTCCTTGAAATATAAGCGCATCCCTGCCCATGATTACCTGCTGAACAAGTTATGATCCCATTATCTCTTTCCCAGTCCTGAAGAGAGAGAATCTTGTTGGCTGCACCGCGAATTTTAAATGAGCCTGTTGTCTGCAGATTTTCCCATTTTATAAATACCCCCAATGAATCATCATAAGTCAGAGAGGTCTGCTTGATAAATCCTCTAATTCTTCGCTGTGCTTCATAAAGCCATTCAATAGGAATCACTTATTCTCCAAAAATCTGCGTGTGGCTAAAGGATTATCAGTAAAAACACCATCGACTCCAACCGTTTGTAATCGTTTGATGTCAACTTCCTCATTTACAGTCCATACATGAATTCGGCGTCCAGCCCTGTGTTCATGCTCCACATATCGATCATTCACATCACTTAGATACGGATGAATTATTTGCGGAGAATAGTGACGGCTAAATCGGGACCGTGAAATTATTCCCATCACTCCGGGCAGACAAAGCAACGCAACTGGTGATTGTGGAAGTAAAATCCTACTTTTTACTAAATTCTTAGGGAGGAAAGAAGAGAAGAGTACACGGTCTTCCATTTTATGACGTTTGACAACTTTTACAACTTTTTCTACTAGGTCATCGCTACTAGATTTATAGTTGGTCAGCTCAACATTAACTAGTAGTTTCTGACCGACACACTCAAATACCTCGTCAAGAGTGGGGATTGTTATTCCTGAAAAATCTTTCCCAAAAAATGATCCGGCATCCAGTTCTTTTAATTCTTTTAGCGTTAGGTCTTTAACCTTACCGGTTCCATTTGTTGTGCGATCTACTGTCGGATCATGGATGACCATGACCACGCCATCGCGCGAAAGCTTTGCATCCAATTCAATTGCGTCTGCTTGATGGGTTACCGCAAGCTCAAACGAGGGGAGCGTGTTTTCAGGAGCAAGCGCACAAGCTCCCCGGTGAGCAAAAATCATAGGTTTTTTGAATTGGTCGAACATTTTTTTATAATTCAACAAAGTAGGATTCCGCTGCCTTATCCAGCAGGTCTTTGGTCATTGTTGGTTCAACTGAAAGATAGCGGGAAATATCGATAATCTGGTCGCAAATGTCCCTTGGATGTGAAGCCCTGAGTTTTCGCTCAGGTTTGATATACCATTCCTGCAACAGGTAAGCCAAACCCTCATCACTGAAGTTCACACCCTTCGCAGCCGCAACCCTTTTAAATATCTCTCTGTATTCATCAAAACTGGGATCTGTGATCTCAATCTTATGCCGCAAGCGCCGTAAAAACGCTTCATCAACAAGATCACGCGGTGGCAGGTTTGTCGAGAACATTACCAGTACATCAAATGGAACCTCGATCTTCCTGCCTGTATGCATGGAGAGATAATCGATCCTGTTTTCCAACGGAACGATCCAACGATTCAACAGGTCGCGAGGTCGTACCTGCTGCCTGCCGAAATCATCAATCAAAAGTATCCCTCCGTTAGCTTTCACCTGGAATGGGGCTTCATAGAATTTTAAGGTATCATCGAAAACAAGATCGAGCCCCGCAAGCGTTAATTCTCCACCTACCATGATGAAAGGTCTTCGAATTCGTACCCAACGCCCATCCTTGCGCATTCCACCACGTCCTGCCTGCGTAGCACTATCTTCTTCGGGAGCAAGCTGATGGTTTACCGAATCAAATAATGTGATTACCTGTCCATCGACGAATATCGCAAATGGTATGTACATTGTTTGAGAGAGAATCAGGTTACCGATCGAGCGGGCAACACTCGTTTTACCATTTCCAGGAGGACCATAAATAAATATCGAAGTACCGGAATTCACTGCCGGTCCTAAACGGTGGAACGTGGTCTCTCCAAAGATCAAGTCACCTAGAACCTGCCGCATATGTCGATTGGTTACCTGGATGCGACCGCGGCTTTGTCTTCGTACCGAGTCGTTGTAGATTTCCAAAGGCACGGGCGCTGGACCAGCATATTGACTTCGATCGATTGCCTCTCGGGCCTTTAATATCCCGGCCCCAGTGATTGCGTACAGATAAGCACCTTCTCCTAAACCCATTTGAGAAGAACGTACCTCAATCATTTTTTCTTTTTTCAATGCCTCTAAGATTTGATCCACAGTTCCAGCAAACGGCAATGCCATCGCTTCTGCGATCTTATAACCCGTCATGTATCCCTGGAAATAGAGAATCTTAAGTGCAAGATCCTGCAGCCATAAGATAGCTAAACCGGTATCCTCTACCTTGTTAATTGGGGGTGGCAGAAACTGGCCCGGCGCAGAAGCTGTTTTTTGAATCGGACCTGATACTGGAGATGGTTGACCGGACATAATAATTCCCTCCCGATGCAATAAATTGAAAAAAAGCGCTTAATGATTATAGCATGGTGAAATATGGGTTAATTCGGTTTTTCGTTCTTATTAGATTTGTTAGCTTTGATCTGCACAATGACTGCACCAATCGTTACAAGTATTAAGCCAAACACCCCATTCATGGAGTGCTTTTCCTCCAAAAAGATTCTGGCAAGAACCGCTATTTGAACCAACATCGTGCTGTTGATAATTGAAGATTCAGTAGCCGTAAGGGTCTGTTGAGTATAATTCCACAAAGTAAAGCACAAAGCTGTATTTGTTGAAGCTAATATAAAGATAATTAAAACACTCTGCAAGGATATGCGTGGAATCCCCTGCCATAAGATTCCTGTTCCAAGCATCAGGAGCGCACCGATTCCCATACTTACAGTGGTGGTTATAATGGGATTGATGCGCCCCCCTTTATTGATATCTCGCCCCAACACAGTACCCACAACATTCGCTGCCAGGCTTAAGGACGCAAAAATCCAACCCAACGGATTTCCTGTAAACCCTTGGAAAGGAGAAAAATAGATTATCACACCAGCAAGATTCAAGAAAACTCCCAACCATTGCAGCCAGGTCGGTTTCTCTTTGATCACTGCATATGCGATCAACGCCACAAACAATGAGCACAGGTTCAAAATCAATCCCACTGTTACCGAAGGCAGATAAGATAAACCAAGGAATTGCCCCCCCTGGGCAACTGCATATAACACGATTCCCGTAAAAACAAGCTTAATCCATGAATTCGTGGATAGAGTCTTGATTTCTTTGCGGATCGGTTTTCGTAATAGGAACGGAAGAAGTAGAAGAGTAGCCAGAGTATACCTGAGTCCGGCGAAAGTTAATGCTGGGATGTCCTTTAGACCAATCTTGATCAAGATCCAGGATGTAGCCCATATAGTGGTTACCACCAGGGCAATGATGATAGCTTTGAGACGAGAAGGTGGAGTTTTCATGGCTTCAAATGATTGATGGTTTCATATCTTTTATGTGAATTTGCTGGGTTTCTTTTCCATTGAAACTATTGATCTCGATTGTAAATGCGAGGTCGAACCTGATCCGCCGAAACACCCAATCGTTGTACCACTGCGCTTGATTAAATGCGATCGCCTGAGAAACTTGTGCACCTGGAACGATAAATCGCAAATGGTTCTTTTCTTTCCCAATAATATTGACGTCGGCAATCTCGGTATTTTTTAGAGCTAGGATCACTCCAGGATTTCCCATTCCAGTCGGTTGTAATTTCTCCAACTCCGGATAAATTCGGGAGGTCATTTCATCTTTCGTTAGTTCAATATCAATCTTCAACGTTGGTTTCAAATCAAGACCTTCAAGGTCACGATCGGCAATCCTTGATAATCGGTCAATGAGCTGATCACGAAGATCTTTGTGAACCGTGAAACCAGCTGCCATTGAGTGCCCGCCGTGGCGGATAAGTAGATCTGCACATTCATCCAGGGCCCGGGTGATATGGAATTCAGAAATACTGCGGCAGGATGCCTTAATGAAGTCACCCTCAATAGATCCAACGATGGAAGGGCGATAGAAATGATCAACAAGTTTGGACGCGACCAAGCCAACAATTCCAGGATTGAATTCTTCATCAAAGGCTGCGATCAGGTTGGTCAACTCCATACCAGCCAGGCTCTCCTCTACTTTTTCTTGCGCTGCGCGAGTGGAATTCTGCCTGTTCGAGTTTTGGTTGTCCAATTCCTGTGCCACTTTTCCTGCTTCGTCTGCTTTTTCAGTGACAAGCAGATCATAAGCTTTCAATGCACTTTCCATCCTCCCCGCTGCATTCAATCGGGGCCCCAAGGCAAAACCAATATCGGTCGCCGTAATCCGCGAAAGATCCTTTCCAGCTGCTCCACACAAAGCCCGAATCCCAACCCGGTGACCATATCGGATGAGCTGTAGACCTTTTTTTACCAGGGCACGGTTTTCATCCACCAGAGGAACAAGGTCAGATACTGTTCCGAGGGCAACCATATCCAGCCAGTCATCAGCAGTCCAGTCACCAACCTGGCGGGCAGAAAACAAAGCCTGGGCTATCTTGTAAGCTAATCCTACGCCTGCAAGTTCCTTAAACGGGTACACGTCTCCCGTTTGTTTGGGGCAGATGATCGCGTAAGCATTTGGGAGTAAGTCCTGCGGGAAATGATGGTCACTAATGATCAGGTCGATTCCTTTTTCACGTGCAAATTCCGCTTCACGCGGTGATCGGATCCCACAATCGACAGTCAGAATCACCTTTACGCCTTGTTCCGCAAGACGATCAATTGACTGATTATTTAGTCCATAACCTTCTTCAAAACGATTGGGGATATGCCGATCAACATTTGCTGAGAGTCTCTGAAGCACCTGTACCATTAATGCGGTGGCAGTAACACCATCCACATCATAGTCACCATACACCGCTATTTTCTCTTTGTTATCAATTGCCATTAATAAACGATTGACTGTGGAATCCATGCCAAGTAATAGAAATGGATCATACAAGGGGTCTTTTGCAGAAAGGTAAGCTTCTGCATGTTCCAAATCCATAATCCCCCGATTGTATAATACCTGCCGCAGGAATCTTGGATAGGATTCCAATCTTTTGTTAACATCCCCAGGTATGACAGGATATGTCCACCAATTTTTGGCAATCGTTGAATTCATATTGTTCGTCAGCTTTCTAGTTATAAAAATATTCCCGTGGAACACGCGCGGCTAACCCGCAGACCACATCGTAGTTATTAGAACCCCAAAGTTGACCAATATCTTCCGCATGGATAAAGTCATCACCTTGCCGGCCAACAAAGACAACTTCATCGCCAATTTTGGCGTCAGGGACCTCATCCAGTTGCCAAAGCGATTGATCCATGCACATTCCACCAACCTGGTGAATCCGTTTTCCCCTCAATAAAGCCAGATTTCCCAGCCGTCGCCGCAAACCATCAGCATAACCGCAGGAAACAACACCAATCTTTTCATTTTTTCTAGTGAAATAACGATAGTTGTAACCAATCCCCTCTCCAGCTGGAATAGTCTTTATCGAAATTAACTTTGCTTTCCAGGTTAGCGCCGGCTCAAAGTCAGCAGGTAATGGTGCGCTAACATCCGGGTTTAAACCATAGATCGCTATTCCTGGGCGAATGGCATCGAACCTTGCTTCAGGATAATAGATCGCTGTTGCAGAGTTGGCAGCATGAATGACCTCTGGAACAATTCCGCCTTGCCGAAACTCCTGGATAGCATTTGAAAAATTCTTTATATGGATAACTGTTGTTTGGTCATTAAGATCATCAGCATTGGGAAAGTGCGTAAAAATCCCCTCAATGTGCAAGTGCGACAATTCTTTGTTACCACTAATAAATGGGCTAATCTCGTCCGGCAATAACCCTAACCGATGCATACCAGAATCAACTTTTATATGAACTTCTAGAAATTGGCTGGATATTTTTGCCTTTTCATTAAAAACTCTTGCCGTTTCCAGTGAATTAACCATTACGCTGATCTGATTCGTTATAGCTTCCTCAACACAATCCGGCATTACATACCCCATAACGAGCAAAGGGATTTTTATCCCGGCATTCCGGATCTGTAGGGCTTCCTCAATTCGAGCAACACATAAACGTACTACCCGTGCATCAATTGCAGCTCGGGAAACTTCGATCAAACCATGCCCGTAAGCATTAGCTTTTACCACAGCCATAACTGGTTTACCTGTGAACTGCTGTAACCGAGCAATATTTCGCTGGACTGCAGCTAAATTTACTTCGATCCAGTTTGTATATTTGTCTTGGGACATGCGACTTAGTATAAACGACCCGAGCACCTCATGCAAGAACAATCTTCTTAAGTCACCCGTTGGAGTAAAATTAGCGTTGATCTTGATTCTTCACCTTGGAAGATTATTGCTATAATTCCATCCTCATGACAAATCTTAATTTTTCTTTTCAAATCGAAGCTACCGAAGATCTCTCACGAACTGGCACTTTCCATACCCCCCATGGCGACATTGCTACACCGGTTTTTGCTCCAGTTGGAACCCAGGCAACAGTTAAATCGCTCACTCCCCGTCAGATAGAAGAAACTGGTGCTTCACTGGTGCTATCGAACACATATCACCTGTACCTTCGTCCGGGAGCTAACCTGGTTGCTGAATTGGGAGGCTTGCATGAGTTCATGCAATGGCCAAAACCTATGCTCACGGATTCAGGCGGCTTCCAGGTATTTTCTTTATCCGATATGCGGAAAATTGACGAAGACGGTGTGACATTTAAAAGCCACATTGATGGATCAATGCACCGATTTACCCCTGAATCATCAATAGCGATCCAGGAAAAACTTGGTGCTGACATCATCATGGCTTTTGACGAGTGCTCAGACCCTAATGACCATGTCTACAGTCGCCGTGCAATGGAAAGAACTCACAAGTGGCTGGATCGTTGCATTGGAGCAAAAACCAGGGATGACCAAGCCCTTTTTGGCATCATCCAGGGCGGGATCGATCCAACGCTGCGTGCCGAATCTGCCCAATATGTATCCTCAAAAAATTTACCGGGTATTGCCATCGGTGGCTTATCTGTTGGGGAATCGAAACAAGAAATGTATGGCACACTTGACCAGCTTAACCCATATTTGCCAAAGGATAAACCCCGATATCTGATGGGTGTCGGTACCCCTGAAGACCTATTGAATGGCATATTACGTGGAATTGATATCTTTGATTGTGTCCTGCCTACACGTTTGGCGAGGCACCAGTCAGCTTTTACCCATGATGGGCGCATTAATCTAATGAATTCAAAGTTTACTCATGATCCAAATCCGATAGATGATGACTGTGATTGTTACACCTGCCGTACTTTTACCCGAGCCTATTTGCGTCATCTCATCGTTGCCAAGGAAATGCTCGCCTCAAGCCTTATCTCGATACATAACATTAGATTCCTGATTGGGTTGATGGAGAATTCCCGTAAAGCGATTCGTGACGGCAAGTTTACGAATTTCACTCACACATTCTTAGAAAGATATTTACTGAAAAAGGAGTTAATTTGACACTCATCCAATCACTAATACTAGGCATCATACAAGGATTAACCGAATTCCTTCCCATTTCCTCGTCAGGGCACCTCGTGCTTGTTCCTCACCTGCTGGGTTGGCAGATCCCTGAATCTCAGGTCTTTCCATTTGATGTTTTGGTTCAGTTGGGGACCTTGACCGCTGTAATCATATATTTTTGGAAAGATTTGCTGGTGATCATCAAAGGATTCCTCAAAGCACTATTAGACCGACGACCTTTTTCAACTACTGAAGCAAAAATGGGATGGTATTTGATCCTGGCGACGATTCCAGCTGTCGTGGCTGGAGTATTGATCAAGGATAAAGTAGAAGCTGCATTTAATTCGGTGACTGCTACCGCACTATTTCTCATCGGTACAGCCCTGCTATTGGGAATGGCTGAACTGTTTAATAAACCAAAAAAAGGTTATAGAGAAATAAACTGGCTAGATTCGCTCATTATCGGAATCTTCCAGATCCTTTCTTTATTCCCTGGGGTATCCAGGTCAGGCTCAACAATTGCAGGTGGAATGTTCCGCAAACTCGATAGGGCTTCATCTGCTCGTTTTTCGTTCCTTATGTCTATTCCGGTGATGTTAGGAGCAGGTCTGGTGAGTTTTAAAGATGCTATCCAGATGCCCGATTTTTCATCATTCATACCTGTCATCATCGTCGGATTCCTTGCTGCGCTTCTAGTGGGATATCTCTCCATTCACTGGCTGTTGACATTTATTAAAAGCAAACCCCTCTACATCTTTTCAATCTACTGCATCCTCCTCGCAGGGCTGGTTCTTGGATTGGGTTTGATTAATAAAAATATCGGTTCTGCTTCATCTCCTAATCCTATTGATTCGTCCATCACACAAACCCAGGTATTCACTCCAACTGAAGTTGGGTCCGATGCAGCCATTTCTTTGGAAAATCCACTTAAGGTTGGTTACTCTCCATCAATTTCCTGGATAATCCCTGTATTGAGCGTGTGCACTGATGCAATCCCCGGTTTGGCAATGGTCACAGAGGAGACCCAGGATTTTGGAAGTGAGCCAAATTCGGACATGATTTATATTCGCTGGGGGCCACCCAGAGTCACCCCAAAAATTGCGTATCAAGTCGGCAATGAATCACTTGCAATTATAGTAAATCCCGCCAATCCTTTAAAATCATTAACCATCACACTTCTTTCAGAGGTATATTCCGGGCAAGTGCAAACTTGGCGAGATGTATTTGAAAAATGTCCAGATTGTTTTGAAGCTCCACCAGAAAATGAATTTTCTGAAAAATTGATTGTTACCTATTCCTATTCCATAGACCAGGAACCTCAAAAACTATTCAACGACAAAATTCTGAACCGCCCATCAGGCATATCTAAACCCGGGATATTGGTGCCTTCAAGCTTGGAGATGGTTTCAAGCATTGAGCAGGAATTGAATGCTATCGGTTTTACTGGATCACGTTCCGCAAATGGCAAAGTTAAACAGGTAGTGGTCACTGATGCTGAGACAACTTCGTATCTCTCTGCACCAATATTAGCAATAATAAACCAGGAACCAACCTTGACAAAGCAAAATTGGTTATCCTGTATTCAAAAAGTTCTCAACCCATAAAAAAAGCGCACATCAATGTGTGCGCCTTTCAGTTTTTCTTTCGCTTACGCGGCTTCCAGGTATCTTTCCACCTCCCAATCCATTACTTTCAATCGATAAGTTTCCCATTCATCCATTTTTGCTCGTTTGAATGCATTGTAAACACTTTCTCCGAGCGAATTCCTGATTACCCTGTCCTTTTCTAATTCAGAAAGAGCTTCAAACAAGGATCCTGGCAGTTCAGGAATGCGTTTACGTTTTCGCTCCTCGCTGGTCAGTTCATAGACATTGATGTTATTCAAGGGTTTTGGTGGAATAAGTTCTCGGTCAATTCCATCCAAAGCGGCACTTAACATAACCGAATAAGCAAGATAAGGATTACAAGAAGGATCCGGACAGCGTAACTCCGCGCGAACAGCTTTTTTCTGACCCGCGGTAAAACGTGGGATGCGAATGAGGGCAGAACGGTTTGTTTGTGCCCAACCAACGTATACAGGGGCTTCATAGCCTGGAACCAGGCGTTTGTAAGAATTTACTGTTGGAGCGGTCACCGCTGAAAAACCACGCGCGTGCTCCAATTGCCCGGCGATAAACCCATGAGCAATTTTGGATAACTTGAATTCATCATCTGCATCATAAAACAGGTTATTGCCTTTTGCATCGAATAATGACTGGTGACAGTGCATACCTGAACCGTTCATCCCAAAAATTGGTTTTGGCATAAAGGATGCCACGAGTCCATTTTGGGCAGCGATAGCTTTCACTGTATATTTCAAAGTCAACACATTATCGGCTGACCGTAGCGCGTCGCTGAATCTAAAGTCAATTTCATGCTGGCCTAGGGCGCACTCGTGATGTCCGACCTCGACTTCGAGACCCATTGAATCCAATGCACGCATTAATTCAGTGCGAACCCGAACCGCCTCATCATTGGGGGAAAAATCGAAATATCCGCCGATATCGTGTGGAACAGGGTGGATTGAGTCAGTACCATTCTTCTTGAAAAGGAAAAACTCCGGTTCAGGTCCCACCATGTAAGTCCAACCTCTTTTTGCAAGATCATCCAATTTGCGTCGTAATAAGCCGCGCGGATCGCCTTCAAACGGAGTGCCATCCGGGTGGTAGATCTCACAGAATAATCTCGCACGGCGCATCTCCACAGGTGTCCAGGGTAAAACCGCGTAAGAATCAATATCCGGACGCAAATGCATATCACTTTCCTGGATGCGGGTAAAGCCTTCAACGGAAGAGCCGTCAAACCAAATCCCTCCTTCAAGAGATTCTTCCAATCGGTTAACTGGTGCATCAAGGCTTTTTACAGATCCCGTCACATCAGTAAACTGAAAGGAAACAAATTTAACTCCATCGGCTGCTACTCGTTCCAATAATTCTTTCTTATTCATTTATTCCTCCTTGATTAAAATAAAAAAGCATGCCGGGCATGCTTTAAAGTTAATAACCTCATTGGCAGCCCCTTCCATTGGGAGAAAAGGTGCAATCACACCTTGCCTTTATCCAAACCTTGTTTGTGTGTCACCACACGTTTTTGCGTTTGGATTTGCTTGGAAGGGAGATAGAAGCCTGGGCAGGCTTCGGAGGCATCCGCTGATCTATCGATTTTCCCCTGCTAAAAAACTCCAGGGTTAACATCCCTCTCGCGAAGGAGAACCTCCACCTCGTCATCTCAAAATGAGATGCAGCCGCTGAATCTCTTGATATTCAATTGTCAATTAGCAAGTATCATACAAATGATTGGAAAAAAAGTCAATACTCCTTTTTTATTGATTATTTGAACAAATGTACTATAATAATCAATAAAATGTATCAGCTATAATTAATCAAATCTTGCTCACAAGGAGATCTCCTGATGGCGAAGAAACCTGCATCCGAAAAGAATAATTTCGAACCATTTGACCGAAGTGAACCTGTCAGCGAAGCCAAACGCGCTGTTCTGGATAAAGCTTTGGGAGATATTGTTAAACGTTATGGCGAAGGATCAATCATGCGGCTTGGAGAAGCTCATTCGCTCTCCGTTGAAGTAATCCCAACTGGCTCGCTCTCGCTTGATCTTGCGCTGGGGGTTGGCGGCATTCCACGCGGACGAATTACCGAAATTTATGGCCCCGAATCATCCGGAAAAACCACCCTTTGTTTGCACATCGTTGCAGAAGCGCAAAAACTAGGGGGCACAGTCGCTTTTATTGATATGGAACATGCGCTTGACCCTGCATACGCCAGTAAACTCGGTGTTGATACCGAGAGCTTGCTTGTCTCTCAACCAGATACTGGAGAACAAGCTCTTGAAATTTGTGAGACTCTGGTCCGCTCTGGTGCTGTGGATGTTGTGATTGTCGATTCAGTGGCCGCCCTTGTTCCCCGTGCTGAGATCGAAGGGGATATGGGAGACGCCAGTATGGGTATGCAGGCTCGGCTCATGTCTCAGGCACTGCGTAAATTATCTGGCGCGATCAATCAAACCAAAACAGCAGTAGTATTTACCAACCAATTAAGACAGAAGATTGGGGTGATGTTTGGAAACCCTGAAACCACGCCCGGTGGATTAGCACTCAAATTTTATGCGTCTGTGCGCCTGGATGTTCGTAGAATCCAATCGATCAAAGTCGGCGCGGAGATTGTTGGAAATCGCACAAGAGTTCGTGTCGTCAAGAACAAAGTTGCTCCCCCATTCCGCACTGCTGAATTCGATATCATGTACAACGAGGGGATTTCCAAGGTTGGAGATATTATCGATCTCGCGACTGCTATGGAAGTCATCCAAAAACGTGGTGCATTCTTCTCTTATAACGATATGCGCCTGGGTCAGGGACGTGAAAACGCCAAGGATTTCCTAAAATTAAATATTGAGTTGTGCAACGAAATCGAGCGGACAGTTCGTGAACGCGCAATGGGAGGAGAACTTCCCCTAGATCTTGGCACTTCATCAGATGCTTCAAGTGACGACGAATAAATTACTATGAAGATCAGTTCGGGACTTTTGGGAATATTGTCCTTTGTCTTAATTGCATCCCTTGCAGGATGTGATTTGATCGGTATAACGCGTCCAATCCCGGCTGAAGACCAACCGCCATTATTCATCGCACCAACATTTCAAGCAACCGTTGTGCCAATCAATACAGATGGATCCACACAGGGTACAAATTCCACACCCACGGTTTCCTGTACAGACCAGCTGCAGTGGCTGTATGATCTTTCCATTCCTGATGGGAGCCAGGTCTCTCCTGGCTCCGTCCTTGAAAAACAATGGCAGGTCAAAAATACCGGAACCTGTAATTGGAACGAAAAATACACGATAAGATTGACCGCTGGCATCGATATGGGAGCATCATCTCCCCAATTGCTGGTTCCAGCCCGAAGCGGAAGTGAGGCTGTAATCCAAATTCAATTTACCGCTCCATTCGAGCAGGGTAGATATCGCAGCGCCTGGCAAGCTTATAATCCTGATGGTCAACCGTTTGGGGATCCTATATTTATCGAGATTGTCGTAACTGCACCATAATCCGCCTATCACCCCCATGAGATTCACCCAAAGCAGAACGCTCAGGTTCTTTTTATATTTACTTCTTTTGGGTCTGTTGACTGATCTTGGTGCGTTCCTGATCCTATCCAATTCAACACAGGTACTTGCAAGTTCATTTATATTCACCAAAACGTCAGACAATATGAATGATATCAACTCGACTAATTCCCCAACGCCATTTCAACCCCTGCCCACCGAGACACCAACACCAACCAACACCCTGACTCCAACTGCAACCGCAACGCCAACGGCTACAGCCACCAATACACCATTGCCCACAAATACCCCAAGACCAACTTCCACCCAAATTCCTGCCACACCAACCACCTCGGATGGCTTACCTGTCGAATATACAATTTACGGTGTGATTGGACATTCTCAAAGCCATTCTCTTTCCTGCGAAGCGCGATCTGCATCAGATTGGGCGAATTTCTACGGAGTGTCAGTGAGTGAGAATGCCATACAATCCAGTTTTCCCTCTTCGGATAATCCCGAGACCGGGTTTGTCGGATCGCCAGATGGCGCGGAAGGACAAATCCCTCCAAATTCCTATGGTGTTCATGCTGAACCAGTGGCTTCCATCCTGCGAAATAATGGGGTTTCTGCAACAGCGGTTAAAGGATTAAGCTATTTTCAATTACGGCAGCAAATTGCTTCCGGCAACCCGGTAATTGCATGGGTTATTGGCAATGTATGGAATGGTTACCCAATCAGTTATACGAGTAGTGATGGTTCCACCACCACAGTCGCACATTACGAACATACAGTGATTGTCATAGGTTATGATGCGTATGGCGTGACAATTGTTGATGGCTACATGACATACTGGCGGTCAAAAGAAGCCTTCTTGAATTCTTTTTCCGTGCTGGGAAATATGGCTGTAATTCGTCCATAAAAAAAAGACCAGCCAAATTGCACTGGTCTTTCCATCACTCACCCCGAATTGATTTAGGTTCCTTCCTGCCATGAAGCAAGATACTTCACTTGCTCCTGGGTGAGTTTATCGATTTTTACATTCATTGCCGAAAGTTTTAACTCGGCAATCTTCATATCGATTGACTCTGGTACGGAATATACCTTCTTCTCCAGTTTAGAAGCATTCTTTACGAGATACTCGAGTGAAAGAGCCTGGTTTGCAAATGACATGTCCATCACTGAAGCCGGGTGACCTTCAGCAGAAGCCAGGTTGATAAGTCGACCTTCACCAAGAATATAAATACGTCTGCCATCTGCTGTCAGGTATTCATCAACGAAAGGCCGAACTAACCGTTTGGATTTTGACATCTTTTCCAACGCGGGGATATTGATCTCAACATTAAAATGCCCGGAGTTGGCAATGATTGCACCATCTTTCATCACCTCAAAGTGTTTTTCATCAATGACATTAATATCACCTGTCAAAGTGACGAAAATATCACCAATCTTGGCAGCCTCTTTCATCGGGATAACCTTAAATCCGTCCATGACTGCTTCCAAAGCTTTTAGTGGATCAACCTCGGTCACGATCACATTTGAGCCCATTCCTCGTGCACGCGATGCCAATCCACGTCCACACCAGCCATAGCCAGCTACAACAAATGTTTTTCCTGCCAACAGGATATTTGTCGCGCGGACAATTCCATCAATTGTTGATTGACCAGTACCATAGCGGTTGTCAAAGAAATGCTTTGTCATCGCATCATTTATTGCAATGATCGGGTAATTCAACGCTTTATCAGCTGCCATGGCATGTAAACGAATTACTCCCGTGGTGGTTTCCTCGGTGCCTGCAATTACATTAGCCAGTAATTCGCGTCTGTCTTTGTGTAAAACATTTACCAGGTCGGCCCCGTCATCCATGGTGAAATGGGGTTTATGATCCAGCGCAGAATTGATGTGCTTGTAATAAGTAGTGTTATTTTCACCTTTGATGGCAAACACTGGAATTTCATCGTGCGAAACAAGTGATGCCGCAACCTCATCCTGGGTAGAAAGAGGATTCGAGGCAGTGAGGACAACATCTGCCCCACCAGCCTGAAGTGTTTTCATTAAATTACCAGTCTCCGTTGTAACATGAAGACATGCGGAGATCCTCAATCCTTTTAAAGGCTGCTCTTTCGAAAATCTCTCCTTGATCAACCTTAGAACCGGCATTTCCCGTTCAGCCCATGCCATCTTGAGCCTGCCGCCTTCAGCTAATTTCGTATCCTTTACGTCAAAATTTGCCATCTTACTATCCTCCAAACTAAATTAATTTATCCAACTCGCCGTTATCATCAAAAAATGTCCGGTACCGTTTGATGAATTCAGTCGGTTTGTAATTGTGGTTTTGGGTGCCTTTCTGTTCCAAACAATAGGTTGCTGCCAGGGATCCCATTTGTCCGCAGGTTTGCAGGTTTAATCCCAGCCGATAACCCCGGAGGAAACCTCCTCTAAACGCATCTCCAACACCGGTTGGATCAACAATCTTTTCAGCTGGAACAATTGGGATCGAATACTTTTTCCCCTTTGAAAATACCTGGGCACCCTTTTCCCCAAGAGTTACTACCAACAAACTCACGATATTCTCTATTTGTTCAGCGGTTAATCCAGTGTGCTTTTGAAGCAAGTTATACTCATATTCGTTGCAAAACAAGGAATGAGCATGTTCAACACCATACTTCAGATCCTCATGCGGATTTCTGGCAACCTGCTGTGATGGATCGAATAAATACGGGATTCCCAGTTCTACACACTCTTCACAATAGCGCCGCATCGCCTTCGGATCATTAGGAGCAATGACAACATAATCGACTTCACCGCGATCAATATCTCTTAATGAATAATCTGCGGCATCAGCCATTGCACCGGTGTAAAAACTTGCGATCTGGTTATTCTCAATATCAGTATTAACAAAAAAAGAAGCTGTGAATTTCCCTTTAATGATCTTGAGATACTTAATACTTAGGGAGTGAGTTTCCATCCAGCACTGGTAATCACTAAAATCCTCACCGGCTGTGGCAAATACAAAAGGGGTTTCGCCCAATAACGAAAGCGTATATGCTATGTTTGGGGCAATTCCACCACGTTGACGTGTCATGCTGTCTACCAGGAATGACAAACTGATCTTATCCAGTTGGTCTGGGATTATATTATCCTGGAACCTTCCGGGAAAAGTCATTAAATAATCAAAGGCAACGGAACCGGTAATAAAAAGAGACATAAAATTCCTTCCAGCGACAAATTATAAACGGATTATTGAAAAGTCCCTGAAAATGGCGGGTAGATTACCCCATCTTCCGTCACCCAGGCAGAAATCAATTCATGGGGAGTCAGATCAAAAGCTGGGTTTCTGGCATGGGCAGATGTTGGGGCTACTCTTTCTCCCATAAAGGAAATACCCAATACTTCGTCGGGCTCCCTCTCCTCAATGATAATATCCTTCCCGGTAGCAATCGAGAGATCTACACTGCTCTTGGGGAACACGCAGTAAACAGGTACTTTGTTTGCATTTGCAGCAAGGCTGAGCATGTAAGTTCCAATTTTATTTACCACATCTCCATTGGCCGCTACGCGGTCTGCGCCAAAAAATACAGCATCAACTTCACCTCTCTGCAAAAAATATCCGGCTGCGTTATCGGTTATGATCTCATAAGGAATTCCATACTGTTCACATTCCCATGCAGTCAATCTTGCACCCTGCAGTCTGGGTCGTGTTTCATCGATTAAGACCTTTACTTTTTTTCCTGATTCATGGGCAAACCGAATTGCGCCAAGTGCAGTACCCCAATCCACAGCCGCCAACGCACCGGTATTGCAGTGATGCATTAAGACATCACCATCATTGATCAAGGTAGAACCATTTCGCGCAAGTTTTATATTTGTGTTAATGTCCTCTTCCGCCATACTTAATGCTTCATTGAGGATTGCCTCAGCAGCAACCTCTATGGATTCTTCTAACAACCCAGGAATACTCATCACCCGATTAACTCCCCAAGCAAGATTTACAGCGGTGGGTCTGGAAGATTTGATGGTTATGGCAGCTTGCTCAAGCTTGGTGAACCAATCGGGATCGCTTGTGTTGCGTAGTTCTAATGCCGCCAGAGCTACTGTAAATGCACCGGCCACACCAAGTGCCGGCGCACCCCGAATGACCATGGTCTGGATCGCCTCGATCATTCGTTCAGCAGTATCTGCTTGAAAAATCTCCAGTTTCTCAGGCAATCGCCGCTGATCGATCATTAAAACTGAATGTTTTCTCTCATCCCAATCGATTGTACGCATCAATCCACCAAAAAACGCCCTCAAGGGAGAGCGTTCCTTTTCATACAGTTTAACATGCTTAGCCAGGAATGACAATATTTTATGCTATGATTTTAGAATTAAATAAGAGAATGATAGGTAACAGCAGAGGCTGTATGAAAAAAATTTTCGTAATTCTGTTGGCAGTTGGTTTATTGATAACTGCTTGTGCACCAGGGACATCCAGCGAATCCTGGTTGTCAAACCTTGGTAGTCCTGCGTCGTCCCCCACCCCAACCGCAACAGCAACGCCGTTACCCAAAGCTAGAATTTCACTTGGCGAAGACGATCTCCTCGCGGGGGATTATGAAGCGGCATTAAACGAATATTGGATAGCAAGAGAACAATCAACGGATCCTGAAGTCATCGCGGCAGCCCAATTGGGCGTTGGAAAGGTCTTACTATTAAAATCTGATTATTCAGGTGCTGCAGCACAACTTAACTGGTTATTGTCAAATATTCAACAAGGCGAGTCAAGAAATACTAGTTATTTTTTCCTTGCCAAGGCTTATTTAGGGTTGGAACAATATGCACTCGCCGCTGAAGCTTTCGGAAATTATATGAAAGCACAACCTGGTCCACTGGATAGCGAAATTCTAGAAATGCAAGGCGATGCATTTACCAAGGCTGAGAATTTTAGCGAAGCATTACGTAGTTACCAGGTAGCCAGGCAAAAAAGAAATGATGGGAAAACAGATAACCTTGACATCAAAATCGCACAATCTTTTTCAAATACTGGCGATTATGGAAATGCGATAAACACGTTACTCTCACTTTATGACACATCAAGCAATGACTCAACCAAATCCACGGTAAACCTGCTCCTTGGCCAAATATATCTGAAATTGAATGAACCGGAACAGGCTTATTCACGTTTCCAGGATTCAGTCACTAACTATCCTGTTTATTATGATACTTATTCAGGATTGGTAGCACTCGTTGAAGCCGGACAACCCGTGAGTGAATTAATGCGGGGGATCATTGATTATTATGCCGGTAAGTACGGACTTGCGATTGAAGCATTTGACCGTTATCTTTACAATAACCCTGAACATACAGGCACAGTCCATTACTATAAAGCGCTAAGTTTATGGAACCTCGGAAACTTTGAAGGAGAAATTGCAGAATGGAATAATTTGATCCAGGATCACCCTCTGGATGAAAAATTTGCTGCTGCTTTCCTGGAGAAAGCAACAACACTTTACAACAATTTGCAACGCTATGAGGAAGCTGCGCAAACATTGCTCGAATTTGTCGCTCGCGTCCCAGACTCCTCTAGTGCTCCAGATTACCTATATCGTGCTGCACGGATTTATGAGTTGGGTGGTTATCTTACCAAAGCAGCAAACACCTGGGAACGGATCATCAACGAGTATCCAGGTTCTGAACAGGCGTACCAGGGATTATTCCAGGCGGGGATAATCTATTATCGCCAGTCTGCATTCCAACAATCACAGGTCATGTTTCAACGATTGGTTTTACTTGCTTTATCCCCCGAGGAATCTGCATCATCATTAATGTGGGTGGGAAAATCGCTTGAAAAGCAAGGGAAATCTGCAGAAGCGGCAGACTATTTCCGCCAGGCAGCTGCAGCTGATGCGACAGGATATTATGGAATCCGTTCAGCAGAGATCCTAAATGGACAAAGTCCATTTACGCGCTCCTCAAATATCGATCTTTCGGTTGACTTGAACGCAGATAAAACAATAGCCGATCAATGGATGATTTCAACTTTCAAACTCGATCCCACGACGAATCTTTCCGATTTGAGTATATTGGAAACCAATCAAAAATTCATTCGCGGACAGGAATATGTAAAACTTGGGTTTCGAGATGAAGCAAGAAATGAATTTGAAGCCCTTCGCGAAGAATTAACCAACGATCCATTGAATAGCTACCGCTTACTTGATTTTCTGGTTGACCATAAGTTTTATCATACTGCTGTTTTTACTAGCCGCCAGATACTAGACCAGGCTGGTTTAAGCCAGGAACAAACTTTGACACAGGCTCCAAAATACTTTAACCACATCCGTTTTGGAGTTTTCTTCAGAGACATTGTCATTTCTGCGGCCAATGAGAATAATTTCGATCCTTTACTTTTGTTTAGTATCATTCGCCAGGAAAGCCTGTTTGAGCCAGCCATCAACTCCAGCGCAAATGCCCGGGGGTTAATGCAGATTCTGCCTGAAGTTGGGCAGGAAATTGTCAATAATTTTGGCTGGCCTGCAAATTATCAATCCTCTGACCTTGATCGCCCGATCGTTAATGTCCGGCTCGGTGCTAATTATTTAAAAAAATGGTCAAATTATTTTGACGGCAATATTTCTGCTGCCTTGTCATCGTATAACGCCGGTATTGGAGCAACGCTCCCGTGGGTGGAATTATCTGGTGGTGATGTGGATCTGTTTATTGAAATGATACGCTACCAGCAAACCCGGGATTATATCCGCTCGATTGCTGAATATTACGAGATCTATAAGTCCATCTACACACATCCATAAAAAACTCCCCGCGTTTTGCGGGGAGTTGTCCAACTTTAGTTATTTCCTGTTTTTAAGAGCTGCCTGAGCAGCTGCAAGCCTGGCAACAGGTACCCTGAATGGGGAGCAGGAAACATAATTATTACCTAACCGGTGGCAAAATTCAATAGAAGAGGGATCTCCTCCATGTTCGCCACAAATACCAACCTCAAGGTTAACTCTTGTACCACGTCCATCGCGTACGGCCAGATCCATCAAACGGCCAACGCCATCCTGATCCAGGGTTTGGAATGGATTCTTGGGTAAAATTCCTTCTTCCACATATTTCACCAGGAAATTACGTTCAGCATCATCGCGGCTGTATCCAAAAGTCATTTGGGTCAGGTCATTGGTGCCAAAGGAGAAGAACTCAGCTACGCTTGCAATCTCTCCGGCAGTAACAGCAGCACGTGGGATCTCGATCATCGTACCGAATTTATAGGGGAATTTCACTCCCTTTTCTTTCATGACTTCAGCAGCAATGCGCTCCAACCTCGGCTGGATCCATTTAAGTTCATTGATATGCCCGGTTAAGGGAATCATCACTTCCGGTTTAGCATGCACTCCACGATTGGTGCAATCAGCTGCAGCCTCAAAAATTGCTCGAACCTGCATTTCGACGATTTGCGGCATAGCAATGGATAAACGAACACCTCGCAACCCCATCATCGGGTTCGATTCGTGCATTGCTTTAACTGCATCCAGGAGCGTCTCTTTTTCCTTTAAACCCTTCGTCTCACCTTTCACGCGCATGGTGATCACTTCCTCAAGGAGTTGTTCTTCTGAGGGCAGGAATTCGTGCAGTGGGGGATCGATCAAGCGTATGATGACAGGGTACCCATCCATAGCCTCGAAAAGACCATCGAAATCTGCACGTTGGAATGGAAGTAATTCATCCAATGCCTGTTTTCGGATTTCATCATTCTTTGCCAGGATCATGCGCTGAACAATGGGCAGACGGGTAGGCTCAAAGAACATATGCTCTGTTCGGCAGAGGCCAATACCTTTGGCTCCGAATGCACGCGCTCGTTGGGCATCCTTCGGGTAATCAGCATTCGCCCACACCTGCAGACCGCTCGTTGGCCAGCCTTCCGGTGCTTTACGAATACCCTTAGTTGCGCAAATCTCATCAGCCCAATCCAGGAATTTCAAAAGGTCTTTCTGTTCTTCAAACTTCGGATTGGTTAGTTCAAGTTGGCCAACAAAGACTTCACCGGTTGTGCCATCAAGCGAAATCCACTCCCCTTCTTTTACTACCACATCCCCCACAGACATCTGGCGCTTATCCATATCAATCACAACCGATGAAGCACCCACTATGCACGGAACGCCAAATTGACGCGCTACCACTGCTGCATGTGAAGTGGCTCCACCTTCGCTGGTCAATATGCCCTGCGCCGCGAGCATGCCATGCACATCATCTGGCTTGGTAAAGGGGCGGACCATGATCGTTTTTTGTTTTTCTTCGTTCGCTTTCTTTTCAGTGGTATCTGCATCGAAATAAATTTGTCCTACTGCAGCACCGGGGGAAGCATTTACGCCGCTTGCAAGGAAATAACCATCCTTTTTCGCTTTGGCTTTGGTTGCTGACGAGAATTGTGGGTGGAGCATTGCATCAACGTCAGAGGTAGTCACACGCCCAATTGCCTCTTCCTTGGTGATAAGCCCTTCATCAACCATATCAACCGCAATCTTCACGGCTGCTGATGCAGTGCGTTTTCCATTGCGGCATTGAAGCATCCACAATTTTTTCCGCTCAATCGTGAATTCCACATCCTGCATATCCCGATAATGCTTTTCCAGGATCTTAACAATATCCAGGAATTGTTTGTTCGCCTCTGGAAGATCACGACCAAGGGTCTCAATTTTTTCCGTGTTGCGGATTCCGGCAACAACGTCTTCTCCCTGAGCGTTTAGCAGGTAATCGCCATAGAGTACCCGCTCCCCAGTGGATGGGTTGCGGGTAAAAGCTACACCGGTACCGGAGTCATTCCCCATATTGCCAAAGACCATGGTAACGATGTTTACCGCTGTACCTAAATCATCAGGAATATTGGTTGCGCGGCGATAATCGACTGCCCGTTTGCCATTCCAGGATTTAAAAACAGCTTCGGTTGCCAATTTCAACTGATCAAGGGGATTTTGGGGGAAATCCATCCCCTTTTCTTTCTTAGTTACCGCCTTAAAGGTTTCAACAAGTTTTTTGAGATCTTCGGCATTGAGTTCTGTATCACTCTTCACACCTTTGGCTGCTTTTGCTGCCTGCAGTGGATGCTCAAAGGCATCATCATCAATTCCCAGCACCACAGACCCGAACATTTGGATCAAACGCCTGTATGAATCATACACAAAGCGCTCATTATTTGTCAGCGCAACCATCCCTTTGGCGGTTTCATCATTCAGACCTATGTTAAGCACTGTGTCCATCATTCCAGGCATGGAGAATTTTGCACCCGAACGACAGGAAACAAGCAAGGGATTGTGGGTATCACCAAACTTTTTTCCAGAAGCCTTTTCAGTTTCTTTTAGTGCATCGAGCATCTGATCCCATAGCCCTGCAGGGAATTTTTCGTTCACCTGATAAGCATTACAGGCTTCCGTTGTCACTGTAAATCCCGGTGGAACTGGCAACCCAATACGCGCCATTTCTGCAAGGTTAGCGCCTTTCCCGCCTAACAATCCGCGAACCTTATCCCAATCTCCTCCAACATAATTCTCTGCAGCCTTAATTTCGTTGAATAAATAAACCCATTTCTTTTCTGCCATTTTTCCTCCATGCATATGACTTAACCCGCCTTGGCGGGAAATTTGCACCAAATACTGAATTTTACCACGAATGGAATTTGTATAAACAACTAAAATTTCTTATTAAAAATAGGATTTGTAAGTGGATTGCAAGGTAATTTTCTGCATGAATGAATGATAATTGGAATAGAAAAAATTAATGGAGAAATTTAATGAAAATCCTGGTAATTGATGATGATCCTGCCATGACCGAACTTCTCAGCCTGGTCCTCGCTCCCACAAAAGCACAGATCATTACCTCAAACTCAGGCGAAGAGGGATTATCACTGGTAAAATCCCAGAACCCAGACATCATTTTACTTGACCTCATGATGCCTAAAATGGATGGATGGCAAGTAACGGAGAATATCCGCACATTTTGCTCAACCCCCATCCTCATACTTTCCGTTTTGGATAATCCTGGTTTAGTTGCTAAGGCACTGGACAAGGGTGCTGACGATTATCTCGTAAAACCAGTACCCAGTGGAATATTAATCGCACACATTAATAACCTGACACGCAGACGCGAATTACGAAATCCAGACACCGCACCACTAAAGCTCGAAGTTACTTCTCCCGCCTGAAAAATTCAGGCGGGGTTTTTTGTCAACATTTCTCGTAAAAATATTAGAGCGGCATCTCGATCTTTTATTGCACCAGAAGCCTGGGCACTTTTAAGTGCATTTATAAGTTTTCCAATTAATGGTCCTGGTTTAAGTCCAAACTCCTCAATAATCTCATCACCGTTTAATAAAGGTGTTGGTGATGAAACCTCTTTGTGGTTAAACCAGACATCGATTAATTGGATTGATTTTGAAAGAATATCCAACCAGCGAGATTGATTGATCTCCGCAGCTGGTTGGCCAAATATTTTCGCAAGAGAGAGCAGGATCAAATCGATACCTGTTTTTCCTGCTTGTGCGAAGAATTGGTAGCAATCCAGGTTCTCCAAGTTTTGGATGGATTGCAGCAATGCCATCGTTAGCGATTCATATCGTCTAATTATCTCAATATGATCCAATTCATCATTTGAAAAAATACTGGTGAGTTTGAAATTCCCAATCAAATGTTGACTATCTAGAATTACAAATTTATCAAGCTGGAACCTTGAGTGTCCATTAGAATTCCGGGCTCGAAAATGCGACTGTAAAGGCTCCATCATAAGGGCGAAAGAAGAAAACATACTGTCAGCGAATAGAAACCCGGAATCCTTCTCACTCCGATTTGTGGAGAGAATCCTCTCGATTATTTCAAATGCTCGAAATTGATCGGAAATCCCACTGTTCATCACAAGATTGAAATGTTGTAGCACACCGAACTTTTGTAATAAGAGGATTCCCCGAAGTGAATTTGATGAGTCAAGAATCTTGAACAACTCATCTCGTTGTCTTTCAAGCGATACACTTGCCAGTAAATCCACGGATGCCTCTATTAACCTTATTGTTTCTGGCTCAATGCGTAATCCAAGCTCGGAAGCATACCTTGCAGCCCTGATCACCCGTACTGCATCGTTTTGAAAACTGGATGAACTGGTCGGACGAAGCCATTTCTCCTGAAGATCCCGCCCGCCTTTTAAAGGATCGATAACCTTTTCTGGATATGACAGGTCGATTGCCATTGCATTAATTGTGAAATCCCGTTTTTGGAGATCATTATTGATATCTCCTTGAAGAGCTGAAAAATCTATCACTCGTGGGGAATTATTATTTCCTTGGTATATTACTCTGCAGGTGGACCTTAAAGGATCCATCACATAGAAAGCGCCATCGAGATAGTCAGCAATTTTTTTTGCAATCCTTTTGGGATCTCTCAAAATAGCAAAATCATAATCCTGGGCTCCGCGGTCCAGGACCAGATCTCGGACAGCACCGCCAACCAGATAACCTCTTTCATCGTTATCTAATTGCTGTCCAACTAAATCTACAAGTTCTGGCAAGCGCATTTGAAATTACACAGGTTTGTATTTATTAAGGTCAACGACCCCGATAAAAGGAAGATTGCGGTAATAATCATCAATATCCAAACCGTAACCAAACACGAATTTATTCGGTATTGAAAACCCAATATATTCAATTGGCACATCCACCTCACGGCGTTCAGCCTTATCCAGCAAGGTGCAAACATTAATGCTTGCCGGACCGCGAGTTGCCAGTAGATTGATGACGGCATGGATAGTCCGGCCACTATCAATAATATCCTCCACCAATAAAACATGTTTATCGGCAATATCCACACCAAGGTCAAGCGTCAAGCGTACGCTTCCACTTGATTCTCGCCCACCAATGCCATAAGAAGATACGCCCATAAATTCAATTGCGTGAGGGATGGAAATTGTTCGAATCAGGTCTGTAAGGAAAAGAACACCACCTCGTAAGATACAAACCAGGATCAATGGCCCTTTCCCTCGGTAATCGTCACTTATTTGGGCGCCAAGCTCACTTATTCTTTTCTTTAACATCTCCTCAGTAATTAACACCTCACCGATAAATTCGCGATAATCCTGCATGATGTCTTCCTTTCTTAACTTCGTGGTACTTCGTGATGGGTGCGACACCGAGCTTCATACAATTCTGATGCACCGACTATGATCACGGGATCATCGAATCGGGCTGGCTTGCCATTGACAAGCCGCTGGGTTCGACTGGCTGGTTCACCACAAACCATGCAAATTGCCTGAAGCTTATCAACTTTTTCAGCTCTTGCCATTAAAACAGGCATACATCCAAAAGGTTCGCCCTTAAAATTCAAATCAAGACCTGCCACAATAACTCGAACTCCACTTTCAGCAAGGTGATCCACAATTTCAATGATCTTTTCATCCATGAATTGGGCTTCATCGATTCCAACAACCGTTGTTTCCTTATCAAGTTTTTCGAGAATATTACTGGCTTTTTCAATCGGGATAGCATCAAATACCGAACCAGCATGTGACGCAACTTTTTTGGTTTCATAACGGTCGTCAATTGCAGGTTTAAAAACCTGAACTTTCTGTTTTGCAATAGTCGCTCGACGTAAACGCCGAATCAATTCATCAGTCTTGCCGCAAAACATCGATCCACAGATCACTTCCAAGGAACCGGTATGATGCTTCATGATTGTCTCCTGTTGGTTTCTTATCATTCTACCTTAACCGTTGATTTTTGTTTCCATCTGGAACAAAACACCTCCGGTGCAAACCGGAGGTGTCTTATGAGGCTAAAAAATGCTAGACAGGAATTTCTTCCCCTGAAGCCGGGAGTTGATAACCCAACTGCCGAAGGGTTTTCTTCATGTCGATTAAGGATTTCCGTCCAAAGCCTTCGATAGCGAGTAAAGCTGCTTCGCCTTCGGCCAACTTGGCGATTACCTTGCCGACATTTTCCAAACCAGCCTTTTCAAGGGCTTCAGTAGATTTGGCTGATAAACCAAGTTCTTTAACAGACCTCGCCGGAGAAACCTTGGCGGTTTCGCGTGCTTTCTTTTCGTTCTCAAAATCCTTGCTAGCCTGAACACGTTTATAGAAGCGGTCAACCTGACCCTCAATGTCGATCAAACGCTGCTGCTGACCCGTAAAGAATGGGTGGCATTTTGAGCACACCTCAGTGTGAATTTCTTTCTTCGTTGAACCGGTTGTCCAAGTGTTTCCGCAAGAGCAGACGACTTTGGCATCCGGGTAATATGTTGGGTGAATCCCTTTTTTCATTTCGCTGACCTTCCTGATTGAGTATGTTTTTACAATTGTCTTATTTGACGGATTTGTAAAAATTTGGATTATTCAGAGACAGCGGGTTTTACATTAACCTGCTTCTGACCATTCGGTAAAGTTTCATATTCAACAATACCTTGCGCAACTGCAAACAACGTGTCATCAGTTCCAACACGCACATTTAGACCGGGCTTGATCTTGGTACCGCGCTGGCGAACGAGAATATTGCCTGAAAGAACCTGTTGACCGGCGAATTTTTTTACGCCCAGGCGCTGTGCATTACTATCACGACCGTTCCTACTGGAACCACCACCTTTTTTATGTGCCATTTCTCTTACTCCACTTGGATAGATTCAATTTTCAGGCGGGTATACTGCTGGCGATGTCCCGTCTTTGTCCGGATTCGTTTTTTGGGTGAATATTTGAATGTCACCACTTTTGGACCTTTAACATGATCCAATACAGATGTTGTAATCTTTGCGCCTTTGATTGTCGGGGTTCCAACGAGGATTTTTTCGTCTTCTACCAACAGCAGGACTGATTCCAAAACAACTGCTTTTCCGGCTTCAACCTCCAGGAGATCCACATCTACCGTGGCTCCTTCGACGGCTTTATATTGCTTGCCGCCACTCTCTACAATTGCATATTTCATTTTCGATTCTCCAATCTTCACTTCGCCGGTTTCCCGCGTCATAACGCCGGATTGCGGGGAAGTTGGGAATAATAATCTGCCTCCAGATTAAAGGCAGTCGCTATTATACAGGCATGTCTTCCTCGTGTCAATGAACCCGGACAATTCAATATTTGATTCTTTCGTCACCCACCCTGCGTGTTTTCTTTATCCGATCCATATGCTCCAGAAATGGGATGATATATTTCCTGCTTGTTTGAAATTTATCCCTGAGATCAGACACCAAAATTTTTTGATTCTTATCAAGTAATTGGTCAACAAATGAAACCAGTGTCTGGTATTCCTTATCTCGAAAAATAATATCAGCAGAAACCTGAATAAACTGACCATTCATGATCAAATCTTTAACAAATCCATTCCCCAACATTTCAATCGTTTCGCTTAAAGTTGGAGGTGAGTATGGAGCCAGATCGATCATCGCGTTGATATTCCGTAATGATTTTTCTTGAGCTGGCGAATAAGTGACTGTTTTTCCGAACAGCTTGTAAAAATGTCCGTCCGAGATAATCTTTCCTAAAAAAACTAACCTCTCTAAAATCCTTGACAAAAATGGTTCATCAATTTCGGTTCTTTTAGATATCTCTAAGAGACTAAATCCTTTTCGAGTTTGAAACTCTTGATGCATTTTTTCCATTTCATCTTCTACTTTAACTTGTGCCACTTGAAAACCTTCATTACTAACATAGGAACAAATAGAGTTATTCCCAAGATCAATTGGTAAAACCTTGCCAGCTTTAATCAAATCCTGCAAGCTTGATTGGATCTCCAGTTCACCACGATCTAAAATTTTAGTAAGAGCCGCGATTGATTTCGGGGTTCTTGTTTCTCGAATCAACAAATCAAGAACCGATCCTGTTTGCCTTATCTTGAGGTTTTCCAGAACTGTGTAATCCATTAATTTATATTTTTTTTCTGGCCGGTTGTTAATTATTTTTCCTCCCCCAAGAGTGATAGAAGGCGATGATTTTCTGATAATGAATCGATCCTCATTCTTAACGCATACCGGTCTATCCAAAGCTATTTGGAGAAACCCCTGCTCATTTGCATTTAGGATATTTTTTCCTAGTAATCGAATTCGCCCGCTGCATTTCGAAGTGCCGGAATAAAAGCTAACGGGGTCATTATGACGAAGAAAGATTTTTTCGTTGTTCAACAACCTTACATCAACATCTATTAGTTCTGTTGATACCAGACTGCCTGGTCTACCTAACACGTCCCCCCTTTTAATTAATTCTTTGTCGATGTTCGTCAGGTTTATCGAAGCTCTGCTGCCAGGCAATGCGGTATCTATCTTCTGATTGTGACTTTGAATTCCGCGAATTTTGCTGCGAAAGCCGGCAGGAAAAACCTCGACCTCATCACCATTCGAAAACGACCCATCGACTAGTGTTCCGGTTACGATAGTGCCGAACCCTTGTATAGAAAAAACGCGGTCCACAGGAAGCCGTGGTTGGGCTGATAAAGCAGAAGTGATCGGATTCTTTCTAAATTTTTCTATTAATAAAATTAACTCTGCTATTCCTGAACCAGTGCGAGCAGATACTTCGACTATTGGGAATCCCTCAAGGGACGTATCTTTCAGTAAGTCCTGAATATCGTCTTTAACCAACCCAATCCAATCTGGATCGTTTACAAGATCGATCTTGGTCAATGCAACAACCCCCTGATTGATCTCAAGAAGGTCGAGGATTGCCACATGTTCGCGGGTTTGCAGCATAATTCCCTCGTCTGCTGCTATGATCAATAACACTGCATCGATTCCACCCATACCCGCAAGCATATTTTCGATAAAATCAATATGCCCTGGTACATCAACGATGCCGATTTGTTGCCCACCTGGAGTGGAAAAAAAAGCAAATCCGAGATCGATGGTCATCTCTCGAATTTGCTCTTCCTTAAGTCGATCCGGGTGGCTCCCTGTTAACGCCTTAACCAGACTGGATTTTCCATGGTCTACGTGACCAGAGGTTGCTATTACGAGCATTTTTACAACCGTTTTTTAAAATTTTGAGTAAAAGACTCAATCATATCTTGCGATGCGCCATATAACCCATTTATAAGTTTCTTCATTTCATCTGTTAACAGACCGATCGTATCCTGTAAGTCTTGGATATTATCCTCAATCTTTAACAACTTATCATTTACCTGGTTCATTATTCTCGAATCCTCACGCGCTTCCTCCTCACGTGTGAGAGTGTAATTTGTCCAGCGTTTTTGATCATCAGCCTTAAACGCCACCCACTCCCCCCGAAATCGCTCTTCCGCCAATCGATTCATTTCGGTAATTTCATTTATACGTCGATTTATTCGCTCATTGATCTCGGTGAATTCCGACTGGTTTTTCTTGATTCCACGAATTACTTCGTCTAATTCCAAAAGTTTCGTGGAAACAAGTGAACCCAAAGGGATCAAATCATTAATTTTTTGTTCCCATGATTTCCACTGTTTTTCTTTTTCTACTTGATCCAAGGAAATTTTTTCCACAAACGCAATTTGTGACTGCTTCCTTTCCTTATCTGTAGCGATGATGTCGACCAATTTCTTATCAATTTTGCTGATTGTTTCTTTGTCAATATCGTATTTATTGCGGATATCTTCTATCCGCTTCTTAATAGCTGAATTTTCAAGCTGCAGGTCTGTGACTCTTTTCGAATCCTGTATTCTTTCATTCAAGACAAGGCTTATCTGCTTCTGAATTTCTTCATCAGTAATTCTTAGAGGAGGAAGCTCATTGATTAAAGTCTCAATTTTTTGATTGATTTTAAATTCTTCCTCAATCCTGGCTTGTAGTGTTTTCTTTAGGTCATTAATCGATTTTAGGTCGATTTCAAGGTTAGCGATCTTACTCAAAATTCCGTCAATCTCATCTTTCCTGGACTTTTCAACTTTTTTATCCCCGGAAATCATACTTTTTTCAAGCTCAATCAGTTTTTTAAACAATTCCTCTTTTAAAAGAGAAATATTGCTATCAATCAAGTCGATTCGGGCCGGCAAAGGATTGTTAGCCTTCACTCCCAACTCTAGTTTCTTGAGTTCAGCATTTTGCCGCTCAATTTTTTCTTGAAGAATTAAAATTGAATCTTTTAGTTCACCAATTAGCTTTTTATCTTTTTGCCGCTCAGAATCCAGCCATATTATTCGCTTTTCTAAATCATCAACTTCTACCATTGTCACCTCTCAAAACCCATTAAGTGGTAAGTATTTGATTAATTGTGAGAACATCAAATCCAATAATTTTGGATAAACACCAGTTAATAATAACAAGAAAACTCCACTGCAAATAATCAATATTTGAGGAAATGATTCCCTAATTTTCACCTTTTGATTATTCCTGGAAAATACCTTCGAAAATAATAGGAAAACTGGAATAATCACGAGGGTCATCCCCACAAACACCCAAGGCAACAGCAATGGGCGATATTCTCCAATACTCGTTAAAAGTATGTGTTTATATGGGAATTCTCCTAACAAAGGAAAACCCACCAATGAAAATAAGGCAATAAAAAGTCCAGATGAAGCGAAGGGATATTCTCTTCCAACCCCTGAAATCTCTCTCATGGACTGATTTTCAGCGGCAGCAATAACCGATAAGCTAAAACCAATTAACAAAATACTGATTAATCTGGGAAACATTGAAAGGTAATAAGCCAGGTGGGTTGGGTATGTTTGTAGACCACTTAGCAATAACAGACACCCTGTTTCAAACAAGATGATATACGAAATAAAACGTGTAAACTTTTTTTCAAATAATCCCCAAATCCCGGTTGTTACCACCATGATCAGTCCAGTAATGAAAAGAATTGTATAAAATTGGTTCGACTCTCTAATCCAGCTTATCGAATTCGTAAAATCCAAAATCAAGAATAAAACAGATTGAGGAATTAACGCTAGTAGAAACGTAAAAATATGTGGATGGACATCCTCACTCAACAAGGGGACCCAACTATGAAAAGGAAAAACGGCTAGCCAAAAAGCAAATCCGGTGGCTAGGAAGAATCCCGCAACCCCTAATTGTTGAAGATCAGATGGGCTGGATTGCATACCAGATATGAACCATCCGCCAATAAGTATCATCGGCATTGCCAAAGATTGATATAGAAGAAAACGAAGAACACCTTTTGATAAGGGGCTCTTGGGATGAATCAGTATTGGCAAAGAAAATAACACAGCGATTTCGACAAATATCGATGAGTATAAAAAGGGCTCAACCGCAATGGCAGAGGTTAAGCTGGCGAGAATTAACATTAAATAGGGAATAACATTAACCCTAAGCCTTAGATACTGAATTCCACCTACTGTCAATAAAATACTGATACAAGATAAAAACATAAAATACCTATCAGCATTTGATAAGACGAGATTTCTCCCGAAAACAATTAAAGTAGTACCGATATCAACTGTAACTGCGCCGATTTTTACTACTTCGCCAAAATTTTGGAACAATGCTAAAAAACCAAGGAAAAGGTACAACACGATCGATATAGCGATTGAAAATCGAGGTTTCCCCCGCAGGAGGAATAACCCGAAAGCAATTATCGTTGGGATAACGATATACAAGACAGGGGTTGTCATTCGATTGACGTCCTTACATCTCGAAGTGCGAAATACATTCCCAAACCCCCTAAAAGGAGGATTACCAAAGACAACAACCCATTAACAAGCAATGAATTTTCTATAACACAATAGATTGAAGAAAACCCAATATAAAAGAAAATAATCCCAAGGATTATTTTTAAAGGAGAACTTGTAATGCCCAATTGCAGTAATCCACAAAAAATTGCAATTAACCCACCAATGATAACCTCTAGAGGGATGTTTAAAAATCCCATTATCACATTTCCCTCGAGTAGGGCAACAACAATCATTATTACAAAAGCAATGATCCTGAAAATAACTGCACTGTGAGGGGCTATATCATACATCTCAGTATGATCTTCATAAGAGATATATATGATTAATAAAGCAGCCAATGCGGCAATTAACCGAACCAGACCAGAGGAAAAAGTGACGAACTGAACACTAATAATAAATATACATATAGTGGTGACACCTAAACTCCCTAATAGAATTTTTTCCCGCCTGGATATTAAAAAGACAACGCACACTAAGAATATTATTATCAATAAGACGAAATTAATCCAATGGGTCATTATCGATACCTATTTCCCATAAAAACTGTCGCTAAAAGTACTAGGAATACAAAAGACCAAAGCAAACCACCGTCGCCGTCCAAGACTCGGGTAATCACAAGTATCATCTCAGAACCTAGATTAAAAATTTTTCCGATTATTTTAACAGCCCATTTCAATGACAGTATTGTTGTTCCGGTAGATAATATCTTATTTCGCAACGTGACCGAACGCGAATTAATTAATTCGACTCGTCTTTGGATAAAAGAGATTTTTCGACTGATTAACTGCCAAAAAAATCCGCAGAAAACTAAACCGGGAATAATAAAATCAATAATGTTAATGTAAATTGTCTTAATCCAAAAAACGAGAGACCATAAAATTAATAAAACAAAAAAAGGACTAATAGAAGAGAATACTTCTGTCCACTCTTGCTTCTGATTTCTATTAGTCCTTTCCTTAAGAATAAATAAACCCGTAGCAATTAAAATGATAAGCAACATCACATTATATATAATCAAAAAAACGGCTGATTGTTGTTCTTCAAACATTAGCCAAATTCCATGAGAAGGAGTATAGGGAATACCTATCATTCCAAGTAATAATATGAGGAAAAAGGTTTTAGATAATTTGCCAGAACCATTAAATATTGTCAGTGCTGTTTGCATAGAAACCAATACGATAACAAAAGGGACTAACACGGATAATTTCCCCTCGATTAACAAAAAAGCACCAAACCATAGATTTATTGACTTGAACCCCTTTGACTTTCCAGAAGACACGGTAGAAGTAAACGACTTGAGCATTGCTCCTATTGCAATAATCGTCCATACGATCAATAGAAGATTCTTTCCTGTAAACTCACCGATTACTATTTCATTGCTATAAAAATAAGCGAATGTAACCAAAGGAATTATTGTGTCGCTAAAAAAGGAAAACCTTGTTTGTTGAGCAGACCTCAAGTTTGTATTTAATAATATAGATAAAAATCCAAACCGTAACATTACACCAATGCTAACCATCAACAGACCTGCATCTGATTGAAAAATCATCCCAAACAGGATAAATAAGTTTCCTAAGGAATGGAAAACAAATCGCCTTATAGGATCATCATCAGGTTCCAGGATTTCACCCGAAGTAGACAGGAGCAATAGCACACCAAGATCCGTAAGTATGGAAAAGAACAAATAAGCGATTAAGGATTTTGAAAAGATTGATAAGATCCCAAGCCCCGTGATGATTAACGCTATGAACCACGCATTTTTATTTTTAATTGTAAAGATTTGAGATGCTTCACTGAATATTGATGCAAGGAAAACACCTATAAGGAGTAATCCAAACATCCAATTCCTCTCATCCAATTGGAATCTGATGAGAGTATCTTGATACCCGCTAATTGATAAAAATGGCGTCGACCAACTGGAAACTCCAACTACCCGAACAATTATGAAGCTTAACAATATTAAAATTCCTGAAACAACCGTAGCTAACCACGATTCAACGATATTCAGGCGTTTTATCCCAAGAATTGCGATAATCAGGGCTAAAAATATACTTATTAATGCAGGAATAAAGAGAATCATAATTCGCTAAATAATATTTGTAAATTTTTTACGTGAAAGGAATTTTCCCCTGCCGGGTTTCCCCAGCCAACGGCCATGATCCACAATCAAATCGCCTCTAGAAAATACCATTATGGGGAATCCGGTTAGCTGAAAACCTTCATATAGGTTATGATCGGTCCTTTGTTGGGAGTATTTAACACCATATTCGACCTTTTGATTAGGATCCCACACCACTAAATCAGCATCTGAATTGACGTTGATAGTCCCTTTTTGTGGATATAAGCCGAATATCTTCGCTGGATTTGTGCAGGTTAATCTCACAAAATCCGATGGCGAAAAATGACCCTTCGATACCATCTCGGTGAAAAGCACCGGCATTCGATCGCCTACTCCGGGTAATCCGTTTGGGATCTTTGTAAAATCACCATTCCCCAATTCTTTGCCTGGGATTGCAACAGATTTTCCTTCATAATCAATTGGCATCTGCCCATTGTAGAAGAAGGGACAATGATCAGTAGCTATTGTTTGTATTATTTTTCTCTCCAAACCTTGCCATAACCGTTGGTTATCTTCTTTTTTACGCAGGGGCGGTGAACAAACCCATTTAGATCCATCAGCACCAGACAATCGTTCATCCGTAAAAAGCAAATATTGTGGGCATGTTTCTCCCATTATCTTAAGGTTTTTTGACCTGGCGTATTCCAACTGGTCAACTTCCCCCGATGCATTCATATGAACGATATATAAAGGGGCTTCGGCAACAGCAGCCAACGCAGATCCTCTCAAGACTGACTCCACACTTCCCCAGGCAGGGCGTGTTCTTGCGTGCCATTCAGGACCCACATCCCCATTCGCAATCGCCTCCGTGACTAACAGGTCTATCAGGTCACCATTTTCAGCGTGAAGCATAGTTAAAATACCAGCGTCTCTGGCAACTCTCATCACACGAAAGATTTCGCTATCCTGCAGGCGGAGCCGATTGTTGTAGGCAGTAAACACTTTTACGCTTGTAACTCCTAATGTCGACAGGTTAGGAATTTGCAATTCTACGTCAGGAGTAAGATGGGTAATATTTGCATGAAATCCAAAATCGATCGCAGCTTTATATTCGGCTTTATTTTTTAATTTTCGGAAATTTTCCTCAAGGTTGTCAGTATCCTGAGAAATAAAATCGATTACAGTGGTTGTACCCCCAAATGCTGCGGCTTTAGTTCCTGTGTAGTGATCATCCGAGGATACCGTCCCAAACATCGGAAGATCCAGGTGCACATGGGCATCCACACCTCCAGGCAATATCCATTTATCACTTACATCGACCACGTTGATATTGGTGTTTATCTGAATTCCAGGTTCAACCGCCTCAATAATCTCGCCATTGATTAAGATATCCGCTTTGAAAACGATGTTTTCGGTTACCACAATACCATTGCGTAATAATGTTTTCATCTATGCCTGCTCAAATAGATTTCCATTAGAAAAAGGTTTTAACGAATTTCCATCGGAGTTTAATTCGATGATTAAATCAAGTAACTGACCTATTTCATTGTCACGAATTACAGATCGTGATTTCTCTCTGCCTGCGTACCCCTGCGTGTTTTTCTCTCTGATTGTTTTCCACAAGATTTCGCGATCTTCTGCTCTTACAATTAGGTCATTAATAATTCTTGCCTGGTTGACAATACGACCAAGAGAATAAAAAAAATTGATCCTCGTCCATCTGCCAGAATTAATTGGACTTTGTAAGGTCATTAATGGCCCAATGTCTATTTTATAATACTCTTCTTTTGCACGGGGATGATCCGGCTCATTTCTCAGCAGATCCTGCCTTGTGGTCAATTCATGTCCTTTAACCTCAGCATAAGTCTCTATCATTGACTGGTGTCCAACAGGAAATTTTGTAGTCTGATAAAAGAGGAGATAATCTACATCGATCAATTTTGGAGCCATTCGCAAAGGGATGCGGTACCATCCGAATAAGCGTGCGATTTCTTGATCTTTTGGAGCTGGCATAACAGCTACAAGCACGAGAGCGGTATCTGGTAGACCCATCGACGTGTCCATGAGATAAATTGTAAACGATTATGTAATGAAAGATTGAACCTGGGTTTCCCCAGGTTCATTATCGTTTCGTTTACATTCCAGATTCTACCTTTTTATTGAACTCATTGATCAGTAGATCAATTTCAGGAGCTTGTTTTTGAATATCAGTCCAGTAATTGGGATCGTACCATTGATCCTGGATTTCCTGGTAGGTTTTTCCTTGCTGTTCGACCCAGGTGTAGTATTTTAGATTATGTATACGCTTTCGAGATTCATAAGTCAGTTCTTCCATGTAATCGGTAGTCGTACCCATGAGATATTGACCGAACACGCTTGCTGCATCAATCTCAGAGAACTGGCCATATTCCTCGTGCATCTCTTTAATCCGGCTGCCGTATAATTCCATCGAATCTGTCAACACGGTAATTACAATATCCGATTCCCCTAATTCGTAATACTTGGCAAATTTGATTGCAGAGAGAACATTTGCAATTCCTGAGAAACCGAGCCAATTTAGCTTTTCGACTAGTTCTTCCGGAACTCCTTTTTTCAAAAGGAATTTCTGTCCAACGGATTCATTGAATAACCTACTGATGTTGACCACGGCATTATCATCGATTGCCATCACAAAATCAGTGTTTTTAACATTGTGGATCCAGGGCACATGTTTATCGCCAATTCCCTCAATTCGATGTGCGCCAAAACCATTTTGCAGCAAAGTTGGGCATTGAAGTGCTTCGCTTGCAATGATCTTTAATCCAGGAAATACCTGTTTAAGGTAATCACCACTAGCTATGGTACCTGCAGATCCAGTGGTATAGGCTGCCCCTCTCACCTGATCGCCGGATCGCATGACCTTCTTCAAAGCCTCTTCCATGGCAGAACCGGTGATCTCATAATGCCAAAGGTAATTCCCAAATTCTTCAAATTGGTTAAAGATCATTAGATCCTGACCGGATTTACGTAATTCCCAGCACTTGTCGAAAATTTCTTTTACATTCGATTCACTGCCAGGAGTTGCAATGACTTCACTCGAAATCTTTTTCAGCCACGCAAACCGTTCCTTTGACATTCCTTCCGGTAAAATGGCGATGGAATCACATGCCATTAGTGCAGAATCATAAGCACCACCGCGGCAGTAGTTCCCCGTGGATGGCCAAACAGCTTTTTGTGTTGAAGGATCAAATTCACCTGTCACCAACCTGGGGACCAAACAACCATATGCAGCCCCTACCTTATGAGCCCCTGTTGGAAACCATTTCCCAACCACTGCAATAATGCGTGCTTTGGTTCCGGTCAAACTCGGTGGAAATTCAAGATAATTTACATCACCGAAACCGCCGCCCTTTTCGACAGCCTGGTTGTGCCAGTTAATTCGAAAGAGATTTCGTGGATGAACATCCCAAAGCCCAATTTCCTTCAACTCCTTTTTTACCTTGTCCGGAATCAATGCCGGATTTTTCATTTGTGCAAACGTTGGAAGAATGATGTTTTGTTTTCGTAATCTCTCTACAGCTCTTTGTTGCCTTGTTGCGTGAACTTTTAACTCTATCTTCGCCATTTTTTCTCCTTTATGGATTAGTGATCATTGTCAGGCGTCGAGATTGTTGTATACAAAGGACGTCCTCTGACTTCATCGTAGATCCTACCAATGTATTCGCCTAGAATGCCTAGACTAAGTAATTGCACCCCGCCCAAAAAAATGATAGCAAATAAAGTAGCAGTTTGCCCAACGAGGAATTGGCTTCCTGTCAATCTCAAGATGATCATCGCGATCAATCCTAGAATACTAAGGGAAATTGAGCCAACCCCTAACCAGGTAGCGATTTGCAGTGGCAGGAAGGAAAAACTAGTAATCGCTGTTAACGCAAGCTTAAGCATCTTTTTAAGCGGATATTTAGATTTTCCCGCAAACCTTGCAGCCCGTTTATATGAGACTCCAATCGACTTAAACCCTACCCACGCTGACATCCCACGCAAAAATCGATGACGCTCGCGCATCGAATTCATCACTTGAACAACTTGACAATCAAGCAATCTGAAGTCACCTGTATTCATGGGGATCTTTACATCAGTAATACGATAAATCAATTTATAAAATGCAGAAGCCGTAGCCAACTTAAACCAGGTTTCACCTTCACGTTCTGCCCGTTGGGCGTAGACCACTTGATAACCTTCACGCCATTTAGAGATCAATTCGAGGATCACCTCAGGTGGATCCTGCAGGTCAGCATCAATGATGATCACCGCATCACCCCTTGAAAAGTCCATTCCGGCAGTGACAGCAATTTGATGCCCATAGTTCCGGGCGAAAATCACCGGTCGAATCTGGGGCTCTTTTTTAGCCATTTCCCGAATCATGTCCGATGACCCATCAGTTGAGCCATCATCGACTAAAACCATTTCCCATTCTTCCCCAGTCTTTCCCATCACCTCTGAAATCCTTCGATGCAATTCAGGAAGGCTCTCAATTTCATTAAATATTGGTGCAATAATCGAAAAAACAGGTTTCATTTGCGAGGTCCAACTCCTTAGATTTTCAGGTATTTTTTCAATGAAGACATTGTTGGCTCGATAACTGGCGCTGGATTTACTGCCATCATTGCTGCTTTAATATCCTTCAATCCATTTCCCGTGTTTATCACAACCACCGGGTCATCTGATAGGATGTAACCCAAAGTAATAGCCTTCTTCAGCCCTGCATAAGCAGTTGCTCCTGCCGGTTCAGTGAAAATTCCATACCTTCCCTGCTCACCAATTGCGGAAATAATCTCTGCATCTGAAACGGTTAGATATTGACCGCCAGTTTGCTGCGCTGCCCGAACTGCCCTCACACCATCTCTGGGAAGATCTACGCTTATGGAATCAGCCAGCGTGGTCGCCACCACCGGAGTGATTTTTTCAGTATGATCAAAAAATGCATTGGCAATCGCAGCTGATTTTTCCGCCTGGATTCCAAATAGACGGGGAATCCGATCGATCCAACCTAGGGCATGGAGATCCTTAAACCCCTTATGAAGTCCCGAGATGATATTGCCGTCACCTACTGAAACAAAGATATTTAATTGTTTTGAGTCATCTGGCAGGTGTGACATGATCTGATCCCAGATTTCGAAAGCAGCTGTTTTCTTGCCTTCTGCGGTGAAAGGGTTGTAGCCGGTATTTCGACAATACCAATTAAATTCATGCGAGGCTTCGATAGTAAGATCGAACGCTGAATCGTAATTGCCTTCCACAAGAATTACCTGGGCTCCATAAACCAACAGTTGCGCCACTTTTGCAGGTGGAGCATTTTTAGGAGCAAAGATGATACATCTTTGTCCAACAGCTGCAGACATGCCCGCCAGCGCGGCGCCTGCATTTCCAGTTGACGCAGTGACCACTATCTCAGCATTTATCTCTTTGGCGCGGGCAACTACCACTGCGGAGGCACGGTCTTTAAATGATGCGGTTGGGTTTTTTCCTTCGTCTTTAATCCATAATGAGTTCAACCCTAATATTTTCTTGATCCCTGGAGGAGAATAAAGAGGAGTCCAACCTGCGAATCTTAATGGTGTTCCCATTCCGCCCGGATCACTTACTGGCAGCAAAGGTAAATACTTCCAAAGAGAATCCTCTGTTCGGACATGCAAGTCCTCTTTATGAAATCTTGATGAGATTTTTTCATAATCAAGAACCACATCCACATTTCCACCGCATTTTTGGCAGGTATAGAATACCGAAGACGGCTCAAAAAATGCGTTGCATAGTGAACAGGAATATCCTTTAAATTGCACCATTGAAAAATCTCCTATTCGTTATCAAAAGGTACACCCAACGATGCAGGCGGCGTGGTTCGCAATGCTCGTAAAATTTTTGCAATTACTTTCCTTGCCGATTCTGGTAATCCAGCCAAAGTCCGGTCGACCCATTCCGCGTTTCCCACATTGACTAATAGCAATGCCAAAATCATTAATGGGAAAGGTGCGACCTGCAATACCTGCGAGGGAATATTTGGCAGCTGGGGTTGTAGGAATATCCCTAACCATTGTAAAAATGCAAATAAGTATGCACCAACTGCAGCCCGTAATGGATTCCATCCGCCAAAAATTGTAATGGCAAGTGCGATCCACCCAAGTCCATCCAAACCCGAATTTGGACCTGCCCAACCCGCTTTTGAAGACAGTGAGTAAACGGGTCCTGATAATCCCACAAGCGCTCCACCAATCATCGTGTAGATGTATCGTAAACGATTTACATTTGCGCCGCGTGTAAACGATGCCGCAGGTCTTTCGCCGATTCCCTGCAACATCAAGCCTGGTCGGGTTTTAAAAACCCACAAGTAAGCTAGTATGATCAAAAAGTAGCTGATATAGACAAGGATATCCTGGTTAAACAACAACGGTCCAATAATAGGGATATCCTTTAATATCGGAATTGGCAGTGACGGTACACGTGGACCGGGTTTGCCCATATAAGGGTTCCCAAGAAAATAAGATAGATCACGGCACATCATCGTCAGAACAAAGCCAACAGCTACCTGGTTCTGTTTGAGAGTAATGCTGGCAAATGCGATAATCAACGCTACAAATGCTCCTATAATAGCACTGAGGACAAATGCCAGAAGAATCGAATTAGTCTCGACGGCAATCACAAAACCTGCCATCGCTGTAAGCATGAGCGTACCGTTTACTGAAAGATTAATTATTCCAGACCGTTCAGTTAGCGTTTCACCTATGGACGCAAAAATGATAGGCACAGCCAGGGCAATTACTCCGGCAAGGCTGGATAAAAGACTACTGTCCATTTACCCTCCCCTTTTTACCCTCAAAGAATTTTGATCTGACTCCTTCCATTATCAAGAAGAAAAGAAGTAATGCTCCTTGTAAAACTCCCGAAAGTGTAGAGTCTACTTTGAGTGCAATTTGCAATTGAATGCTGCCAATGTTCAAGGCGGCGAAAAATAGCGCAACCAAAGCTGCCCAAATAGGTTGGAAATTAACAAGCATGGCAACCATCATTCCCAAATACCCATAACCTGATGAAATTAGCGGCACTAATCGATGGTAAACTCCCACAATTTGAATTGCGCCTGCAAGTCCCGCGAATGCACCGCAAATCAGGAAAGCTGACATAAAGTATCGCGGTGTCGAAATTCCCAATAAGCTTGCTGCTCTGCCATTCTTGCCAACAGCCTTCAACTTCAATCCATAATAAGTACCTTTAAGGATAAAAAATACACCGATTAGCCCAACAATTGCGATAACCAAACCCCAGGTACTTAACCGAAAACCTTGGATCTGGGGAAGCCAGTAAGCTTCTTTGAAAGGCTCTGTTCCACTCATTGAAGCTACTCCTGGGCGTTTCCACGGACTAAAGATAAGCCAGATGGTGAGAGCAGTTGCAACAAAATTCAATCCCAACCCGCCAAAAATCTCATTAACACCACCATAAATCCTTAATATTCCCGCAAGAGAAGCCCACAACACGCCCCCTGTAATTCCAGCCAGAATAGCTAAAAGGAGAGCCAAACCAGGTTCCATTTGTGACGCCTGGAATGAACGCATTGCCCAGGTTGTAAAAATTGCTCCTAATATGATCTGACCCTCAATACCAATATTCCATAATCCTGCTGCATATGTAAATAAAAGCCCCAAAGTAGCAAGCATGAGAGGAACCCAGACCACCAAGGTATTGGCGATACCGCGCCATGATCCTAAAGAGCCCTGTAAAATATTCTTGTATGCCTCCAAAGGATTTGTCTTAGCTACAAACAAAACAAGGCTGGTAAATGACAGCGCTAATAGTACAGCGAGAAAACGGAATCCAAATTTTATGAGCGGATTAGTTACTTTTCGCATGTTCGGCCTTCCATTCGAGTTCCCAACCTTTTCCTCCAATCAATTCACCTAACTGGTGAACGGTTGTTTGCTTCGCGTTTAGAGGTTTTGAAACCTTTCCTCCAAAAAAGACCAGGATCTCATCACTGTAAGTTAATATTTCATCAAGATCAGAAGAGATGAATATAATCGCCGTTCCCTTCTTACATCTTTCCTTTAATTTTTCCCAAATCCACATCGTGGATTCAATATCCAATCCGCGTGTCGGGTGTTCCAATAGCAGCAAATTGATGGGGTCTTTGGTAAGGGCGAGTAATGCACGCTGTTGATTGCCGCCAGAGAGCAGTTCAACCCTGCTTTCTGGTTGCCCTTTGATCGAAAATTCTGAAATTTTTCTGTTTGTTGTCCCTATCGCTTCTTTGCGGTTAATAAACATTCCCGTTTGTTTGCCGGCGAGAATAAAATGCTCAGTGAGTGTCAAGCCAGAAACCAGTCCTTCTTCTAATCGTGAAGCAGGAACGTAAGCTGTGTGATTTTGTAGAAAAAATGGATAAGGTTTGCCAGTCATATCCCGACCGTCAAGCAATATTTTTCCGCCAACGGTTCGCCGCAACCCAGCACAAGCCTGTAAGAATAAGCGTTGACCAGAGCCTTCCATTCCAGCTAAACCAATTACTTCACCTCGACAAACTTCAATATTTATTCCAGTAATATGAACACGATGGTCTTCAACTGCAAGATTTTGAACTTGCAAAAATTTTTCACATGAATTTGCATCGATCCGCTGTGCTGGCTCAATCGATTTCCCAAACATCATTGTAACCAATTGCTTGGTACTGTAAGGAGGTTTCACCAATCCAACATTTTTTCCCTGTCGAAAAACTGCTACTTGGTGACATAACCCCTCGACATCCTCAAGTTTATGGGAAACAAAGATTATTGTCATCCCATCTTTTGCCAGTTTTTTTAGGGTCTCAAAAAGAAGTTCTTTTTGCGAAGCGCTGATGCCCGTCGTAGGCTCATCCAAAATCAATACTCGCGCGCCTCGCCATAGAAGCCGTAAAATTTCCAGCTGTTGCCGTTCTCCAACAGTTAATGAATCGACATATGCATCTGGATCAATTTTAAAATTGAATTTTGCCTGAAGTTCATCAAAAGATTTTCTAACCAGTCGACGATTTGGAATCAATCCTCCTGATTCACCGATAAGCAGGTTATCGATGACCTTCATAGGTGGAAAATCAAGGGGATCCTGATGCAGCATGCCAACACCGTGTTTGATCGCATCTGCCGGGGTATTAATTATTGTTGGAATACCATCAAGGATGATTGTGCCTGAGTCAGCCTGGTAAAAACCTGAAAGGATTTTCATCAAAGTACTTTTACCGGCACCATTTTCCCCCAAAATCCCTTGGATTGTCCCCGCTGGAATGATCATGGAGATGTCATCATTCGCACGGACGTTCTTGAATTTTTTATGGATGTTCTTGATTTCAACAATCATTGAGTTATTCCATCCTTAAGATAAGGGGAAGGCAATAAGCCTTCCCCTTGGTAAAATTCGCTGCTCGTTATTGAGAAAGACCTTCCATACCCTGGAGTAATTGCGGTAAATACCAAATCTGGTAATCAGTCGCCACTTCTCCATCTGCAAGGTACACAGAACCATCTTGAAGGTTCATCGGTCCTTTCCAAAGGTTTAAGCCACCCGCCAATTCGGCAATAAATTGATCAACGGCGGCGCTGGCATCAGAGCTCAGCCCTTCCCCTTTGACAAAACCAATCATGCTGGTATCAGGATCATTGATATTCTTCCAATCTGGTCCTGCCCATTCAAAAGCTGAAGCAAAAGTTCCATCAATAATTTGTTTCAGATACTTGGTGTAGAATGGTCCCCAGTTGAAATAAGGGACACCAAGGCAGGATTTTGGAGCCGCAGCGCAGGCGCCCTTATAATCATATTGAACTGCCCATACCTCTTTCCCGGCCTTGTTCATTTTGTCAGCCTCAACAAGTGCTTCCGTAGTGTCAATACCAGAAACAACCACATCGTATCCGCTGTTATAGAAATCATCTGCCACCGCAGTGGGATCAGAAGTAACGCCAGGGATGTTCACCCAACCACCGATCCAGGTCACTTTGAATTTCAGATCTTCTGGTGCTTTGCCAAGATAATTGACCCAGCAATATTTTGCCCCAAGATATACTGAGGAAGCAAGGCGGCGTGTTTCATCGTTGATTAACGGTCCAAGATAACCGATTGCGCCAGTCTTGGTAGTCATAGCTGCAGCACAGCCGGCAATCATTTTGCCATATTCCATTCTTCCCATGATGTTGACCATGTTGGGAAGGTCCACATAATCCTTGCCTTCTTTCCATTCCTGATCGCCTGAAGCCATAATGACCGGGATATTGGGATTGTCTTTGGCAAATTGTGTTGAATCAGCTTTCATATCATCAGAATTGAACAGAATAACATTGGCTCCCTGTGCAACGAGTTCATCCGCTAATTGAGCAAATGTGGTCCCTGTCTTGATGACCGCCAGGTCAATGTAATTAACTTTCAAACCAGGGATATGTTCCTGGGCATACAAACCTGCTTCGTAATGCGCCTGACTCCAACCACCATCAGCTGCTGAGCCAATAAGCACCATACCAAAAACAGGTAATGGAGCCGCAGTTGGGGCTTCGGTCGGAGCCTCTGTGGCTGCGGGGGCTTTAGTTGCCGGTGGTTGTGTCACTACGGCAGTCGGTTTTGCACATGCCGACAACGCCAACACAACAATGATCAGGATGCTTCCTACCATCCATAAGCGTTTTGCTAACATTTGGTCTTCTCCTTATTTAGACGTGACTGAACAGATGAAAGAAACACAAAAAACGCAAGAACTTCTAAAAAAGATTTCCTGCACCTCCTTTTTTTCAACTATTTCGACAACGAAATTAAAGAGTAACGGTATTTTGATTCAATCAATAATAGATTTATTGTACACGAACCTTGCTCACAATCCAACTAATTAATTCCTTAAAAAATAAGAAAAATCCCGCACTGATCAGGCGCGGGATTCTTTTTAAGATTATTCTTTTACTATCCAGGTTCCGGTCTCACGTTTTAAGGCACGGCCAATGTTCTCAGGGTTCGTGATTAAGGCTTCTTTTCCACCATTTTCCAAATACATGATGATTGCCTGGATCTTTGGAGCCATCGAACCTTTGGCGAAGTGAATACCTTCGGCCAGGTATGCTTTGGCTTCAGCTAAGGTCATCTTATCAAGCCATTTTTCATTCGGCTTTCCATAATTGATGGCAACTTTTTCAACTGCGGTTGAGATGATGAATAAATCAGCTTTGATCAACCGGGCAAGCAAGCTGCTGGCGAAATCTTTATCGATCACCGCTGCGGTACCCACGCACCCGCCATTTCCATCATCTACCACCGGAATACCGCCTCCACCAACGGTTACAACCACGGTTCCAGCGTCTAGTAAAGTTTTTACTGAGTCGATTTCGACAACCTCCATCGGGATTGGAGAAGCAACAACCCTGCGCCAGCCGCGCCCGGCGTCTTCAACCACATTCCAGCCAAGGTCAGCCTGGCGGTGTTTTGCTTCTTTTTCATCCATAAAACCACCAATTGGTTTAGTGGGATTCTGGAAGGCTTTATCATTCTTATCAACCTTAACCTGGGTTACCACCGTGGCTACTGGTTTTTTTATCCCGCGGCGGATTAACTCGTTCTGCAATGTCTGCTGAAGGGCGTAGCCGATCGCACCCTGGCTATCAGCACCGCATACATCCAATGGCACTTCATGCATACCCTCATACTTGGCTGCAATTTCAGACCGGCGGAGAATGAAACCCACCTGCGGTCCATTGCCATGACCAATGGCAACATCCCAGCCGGCTTCGATCATATCCGCAATGTGTTTTGATGTTTCTGCCGCGGCGATATATTGATCTTCAACTGTTACCTTTTTTGGATCAAGAATTAGTGAATTACCACCAACTGCTACCACTGCTAATTTCTTTGCCATGCTTTATCTTCCTTTTCTTAATAAAAATAATATTGAGTTACATTGTTAAAGCCATTACCGCTTCCTGGACATGCATGCGGTTTTCAGCTTCATCGTAAACAACGGATTGTGGTCCGTCCATTACTGCATCTGTGACCTCAATGTTTCGATCAGCGGGTAATGGGTGCATGTAAATTGCATCTGGTTTCGCCAGTTTCATGCGGCGCTCATCAGTGATCCAGCTTTCATATTTTTTAATGATCCTTGCACCTTCTTCAACATCCGATGTATGGACCAGCGCACCCCAGGATTTGGCATAAACAACATCCGCATCCTTGAATCCCTCATCCATATCTTCCACAACATCAAACCCCACACCATACTTGCGGGCTTGTTCATAGGCAGCGTCCATGATCTCAGGCATTAATTTGAATTCGGGCGGATGAGCCAGTACGATATCCATTCCGAATCGCGGCATTTGCAACACCAGGGATTGCGGAACAGAAATCGGCTTTTGATATGACGCAGCATAAGCCCAGGAAACCACCATTTTTTTCTTGCGCAGGTCTCTGCCTTTTTTCTCCATAATGGTCATCAAGTCTGCCAGGCATTGGAATGGGTGGTAAACATCGCACTGCATATTGAGAACCGGCACGCGGGAAGCCTTAGCGACTTCCTTCATATACTTGTTGCCGATTTGCCAATCGACATGGCGAATTGCAATCCCGTCAAAATATCGCCCAAAGATCTCACCGATTTCCTTGGGAGTATCTCCATGGGAGATTTGAGTTGTACGTGACTCAATAAACGCTGCGTGCCCGCCTAAATGTGCCATTCCAGCTTCAAATGAACCGCGAGTTCGCGTGCTGCTAAAGAAGAATAACATAGCAAGCACCTTGTCCCGGAGATAGGGAGTCAACTCATTCAGGGCACGCTTGCGTTTCAAGTCAAACGCGACATCCAGAACGGTTTCGACCTCCTCCTTGGAGAAATCCAGATCTCCAATTAAATCACGACCATGTAAGAACGTTTGCATATTTTCTCCTTAAAAAATTATTCCATTTTTCCAAGTACCAGAGCCAGTAATGCCATGCGCATTACAACTCCATTGAAAGCTTCTTGCCAGTACCGGGACCAGCGGGTAATATCCACATCGGTTGGGATTTCATCCATCCTCGGAAGTGAGTGAAGCAGGATCGCATCGGACTTTGCTTTTTTCATAAGCAATTCTCGTGTAATCTTGTAATTGGCGGGTGTCAGCCCATGATCACCGGCTTCCTGCCGCGACTTAGTATAATCCGGTTGCACCACAGGTTCAACAAGAATTACATCAGCTTTGCCAATTGCCTGCTCAACATGTTCCGCCTCAGAAAAATTCACTCCGAATTGCTTCAATTCAGCCTTAAATTCTTCTGTCGGTGACATTTCTGGTGGTGACACGAATGTAATCGGGCAATCAAACTGAGATAGTGCGTATCCAAGGGAATGCATCGTACGCATCCGCATGTCACCTACAGCCAGCCAGGTCAACCCATCGATTGTACCTTTTTCAGTCAATACAGTATAGAGGTCTGTTAATATCTGAGTAGGATGTTCGCCCCATCCGTCGCCCCCGTTGATTATAGGAACACTTGCCCACTTGGCAGCTTCATGCGGCGCTCCTTGCTGAAAGTGACGCATTACGATCACATCCCCGTAGTATTCCAGCATTTTTACAGTATCTTTGATCGATTCCTGGTAGAAATCACCAGCCCGTGTCATCTTGGCATCAGAGAATCCAGTCACATGCCCACCCAACCTGTGCATCGCAGCTTCATGTGCAAGCCTGGTGCGAGTACTTGGCTGGTAAAAAGCTGTTACCAGCGTTTTCTCGGCAAGAAGATCGGAATTCCTCCTGCTTTTGGCAATCGGCGCCATTTCATCTGCCACTTCAAAAACATGAAAAAACTCTTCTCTTTCAAACTCTTTGAGCGATAAAATGTCACGTCCAGTAAAACTACGCATTTAAACCTCCTTGGGTTATCTGAAATATTTTTTCTGGACAAACTTATCGAACATATGCAACTCCACTCAACTGGCAAAATGCCAATTTAATGTTCATAATTAATTACCCGTCGAACGACATGAAACCGAAAATAACCCGGCAGGAAATAGCTGGTGGAGAAATCCACGATCTGTCCTTCTTCACTATACAACCGGGCAGCAAAGAATAAAAGCACATCCCCCCGTTGGATCTCAAGTTTTTTTGAGATTTGCGATGGCGCAGCAACTGCCTGAATATCCGTAAATGACCGGTCAAGTTTCATTTTATTCGCGGTCAATAAATGATCTAAGACTGACCCGGTAAAACCCGTTTTCAGGTCAGATTCAGTGAGTATTCCTGGCGGTAGAATATCAGTCAAGAATGCTACTGGTCTCTTATCTGCATAAATCACCCTTGAGATGCTTGTAAGTCGTGTACCTTCATCCACCTGAAGCTTCTCGGCTTCATCTACCTTGGCGATAATTTCCTTTATTTCCAATTCTCCCATCGAAACCGAAAGTCCAATCCGATGGGCTTTCCTCTCAATACTCTCCAAAACTTCAAGTCCACTTTCAATCACCTTGGCCTGGGGCACGACAAATGTACCGATCCCCTGTCTTCTACGGATCAGCCCCTGTCCCTCAAATGAACGCATCCCCTCCCGTAAAGTTGCCCGTGATACACCCAGTATTTTTGCCAGTTCCGGTTCTGGAGGTAATCGACCCCCATCTGGTGTCTTGGCAATTAATTTTGCCAATTCACTTTGCAGCATCATGTAAGGATGCCGTACAGTCTTTTTGTTATTTGAGGGAGCGTCTTTCATAATTTCCTAAATTATGCCTTGTATCGGTTCGGATACCGGTACAAAATCAAATTTCGTTACGTCAACCAGACCTAAATCGGAAATTCGTAATTCTGGGATGACAACAAGGGCTAACAGGCTTAATTGCATATTGGGATTGTTAATCGAACAACCGCATTTTTTGAATCCTGCAAGAACACTGCGCGCTTGTTCTGCAACTTTTTCAGCTGGTTCATTAGACATTAATCCCGCCACAGGTAGAGAGATCTTCCCAAGGATTTTTCCCTCACTAACGATAATTTGTCCCCCTCCCATTTTTGCCAATTCGTTGGCTGCAAAAACCATGTCCGAATCCGTTGTTCCTACTACGATCAATTGGTGGCTGTCATGCGCCACGGTAGTGGCAACCGCACAGGGGATTTTTAATCCAAACCCGTTGACCATTCCTGTCTGCACACGCCCGGTGGAATGATGCCTTTCAATAACTGCAATCTTCGCCAGGTCTTGTGATATATCCTGCTGCACCTGTCCATCAACAGCATTGACCGTAAACCGAAGGTGTCGGGTCGGTGCCTGGTTTTCAACTATCCCGATTACGTTAACAATTACTTTCTTATCATTACCAGCCGAGATTAAAAAATCTTTTTCGGTTAAAGGTTGGCGCAGATGTATAGACTGACGTGACCATTCCGGATATTCAATTCGTGGCAAATCGATCATCCATTTTCCATCCTGAGCGATTTCCTTGCCATGCGAATAAACAGAATGGATAGTAAATTTTTCAAGATCTTCCACAAGGACAATATCTGCGTGTCTCCCAGGAGCAATCATGCCAATTTCGCGTGAAACCCCAAAATATTCGGCCGTATTAATGGTAGCCATCTGGATTGCTGTTATAGGGTCCAATCCCTGACTGATGGCGTGACGGATCACTCGATCCATGTGACCTTCCCGGAAAATCGTCTCAGCCTGGGAATCATCTGTGCACAGGACAAAACTTCGAGAGGATAATCCAAGTTCGGTGACCGCTTTAACCTGCGTAGCGACATCCTGCCAGGCAGAACCGTAACGCAGCATCACTTTCATCCCCTGCCGCGCTCGTGCCACCGCGTCCTCAAGCCGGGTACCTTCATGGTCATCCTGCGCACCGCCTGCCACATAACCTGCAAACATCTTGCCGAGGTCTGGAGAAGCATAATGCCCGCCAATGATCTTGTGAGCATTTCTGGTCGCGGTCATTTCAGCATGTGCTTTCTCATCTCCACTGGCTACACCCGGAAAATTCATCATCTCACCCAGCCCGATGATTCCCGGCCAGGTCATTGCTTCTGCGATTTCCGTGGGTCCAATCACAGCCCCGGGTGTTTCTAATCCTGGGGCGGATGGCACGCAGGAGGGCATCTGCACAAAAACATGGATAGGCTGAACTGAGGCATCATCTACCATCAACCTGACTCCCCGAAGCCCAAAGACATTAGCAATTTCATGGGGATCGATGAACATTCCGGTGGTACCATGCGGAACCACAGCACGCACAAATTCAGTTACCGTGATCATGCCAGATTCCACATGCATGTGCGCATCCAGCAATCCTGGAACAAGAAATTTTCCGGCTGCATCAACAACTTTAGTCTGACCCCCTATCGCAAAATCGGCATTTTCACCAACGTAGGCTACTCTACCGCTACGAATGGCAATATCAGTATTGGGGATGATCTCGCCGGTTTGCACACAAACCCATTTCCCGTTTTTGATGACCAGGTAAGCGGGAATCCTGCCCATGGCACAATCCACCAATTCACGCGAACTTTGCAGCCAGAACGAGTCCATGCCCATGATATGCTCAATTCTCCATTAATCACCCGATAATAAACGCCTGGCGGATTGATTGTGTTTTTGGATATGAGTTTTCATATCCAATCCAAGCAACTTGCCATCTTTCACAACTGCTTTCCCATGTACATAATTGAAGTCAACGCCAATCGATTGGCAAAACACCAATGCTGCCAAAGGATCATGCAGTGCACCGGCTAATTCGAGGTGGTTAAGGTCAAAACCAATAAAATCAGCGCATTTTCCAACCTCAAGGGATCCAATATCCTTCCGACCTAAGACGGAAGCTCCGCCACGGGTTGCAAGATCAAGTGCCTGGCGAGCTGTGAGAATTTCACCCCCAGTTGAGGATAATGAAGCACCATCCAAGCCAGCTTTCAAGCGGGCAAGCAGTAATGCCTGCCTTGCCTCTGCCAGCATGTGTGATCCATCGTTACTCGCTGATCCATCAACCCCAAGTCCAACTTTTACGCCTGCCTTTAGAAATTGCCGCAATGGGGCAATCCCCGATGCCAGACGCATATTGGAAGAAGGACAGTGAGCCACCCCACAACCTTCGTGAGAATACACGTTGATCTCTTCCTGTGAAACATGAACTGAATGGGCAAACCAGACATCATTGCCAACCCAATCTACAGATTGCATGTATGCCACAGGTCGATATCCGAAACGCTGCAGACAGAATTCCTGTTCATCTTCGGTTTCTGCCAGGTGGGTGTGTAAATGAACCCCATATTTGCGCGCAAGGATAGCGCTTTCTTTCATTAAATCACCTGTCACGCTGAAGGGTGAACATGGTGCCAGGACGATTTGGACCATCGCCCCGGGTTCAGACTGGTGATACTTGTTGATCAAGCGTTCACTATCCGCAAGGATTTTTTCTTCGCTGTCGACAACACTATCCGGAGGCAGACCCCCCTTTGACTCCCCCAGGCTCATCGAACCCCTTGATGCATGAAGTCGAATACCAATTTCGTAGGTAGCGTCAATTTCATCATCCAGACTCGACCCATTCGGGAAAAGATATAAATGATCTGAAGCTGTTGTACAGCCGGATAATGCCAGTTCTGCAAGCGCAGTCTTGGTCGATACCCTGATATCTTCCGGGGTCATCCGTGCCCAAATGGGATAAAGAGTTTTTAACCAATTGAAAAGATTGGCATTTTGCGCTGCAGGAACTGCCCGGGTGAGCGTCTGGTAAAAGTGGTGATGCGTATTGATCAAACCGGGTAAAACAATGTGACCAGTTCCATCAATAACCTCATCCGCGGAAGATGGTAGTTCCTTCGTCGTCCCCACTTTTGTAATGAAACCATTTTCCACAAAAAAACCGCCATCAGGAATTTCCCGACGGTGGTCATCCATTGTTACCAAGAGATCAGCATGTTTCAGAAGTAACGTTTTCATTTTTCACCACTTAAAAATCATAGTAGATTTGTCAGACAAACCTACTATGATAGTTTAACGAATTTTTAGGTAAAAGTCAAATTGTCTGACAAATCTATTAATCGCGCATTTCAGCCGCTTTCAATGTACTGCGTAGTAACATCGCGATTGTCATTGGGCCAACCCCACCTGGTACCGGTGTGATCGCTCCTGCCACTTGAAATGCTTCGTCGTATGCAACATCACCAACCAGACGATATCCCTTCGGTTTGCTTGGATCATCCTTATGGTTGATTCCCACATCGATTACCACCGCGCCAGGCTTGATCCAATCCCCTTTCACCATTTCCGCTTTACCCACTGCGGCAACTAAAATGTCGGCTTGCCGTACAATCCCTGGTAAATCACGCGAACGTGAATGGCAGATCGTCACCGTGGCATTTGCTCGTACCAGCAATAAGGCGACCGGCATACCAACTATATTGGATCGACCTAAAACTACCGCGTTGGATCCTTCCAGGCTGCCCACTTCCTTTTCCAATAAATAAATGCAGCCGGCTGGAGTACATGGGACAAACAAGGGATCTCGTCCTTTTTGCGCTAGTCTACCGATGTTAATGGGATGAAAGCCATCTACATCCTTTTCAATTGAAACCTCGGCTAGGACTCTTTGTTCATCCAACCCTGAGGGAAGCGGAAGTTGAACCAGGATGCCATTGACTCGCGGATCAGCATTGAGTTTCTTAATCAGTTTTTCCACTTCATCCTGGGGTGTATTTGCCGGCAGTTCATAGCCGAATGACTCAATCCCAACTTCTGCGCAGGCTTTTTGTTTTGAGTGAACATAAGTTTGAGATGCCGGATTGTCGCCGATCAGCACTGTAGCCAATCCAGGTTTACTTTTCCCAGCACTGATGCGTGCATTGACCGCGTCTGCCACTTCGCTTCTAATCTTCTCAGCTGCAGCTTTTCCATCAATTATCCTGGCTGTCATTTTTCCTCCATCAATATTTATATTCTTCATTATACAGTTTACACAAAACTCGGATATTGCCGCATGGTAAAATTAAAGCCGAATTGAAACCAACATAGGGAGACATAAATGAGTAAAATTTGCGTGATCGGAACAGGTTATGTGGGATTGGTCACCGGTACCTGCTTTGCTGACTTGGGGAATAATGTCACTTGTCTGGATGTTGATCCTCATCGGATCAATAATCTAAAAAACGGCGTAATGCCTATCTATGAACCGGGACTTGAACAACTGGTTAAACAAAATGTCCTGGCAGGCCGGCTTACTTTCACCATGAGCTATGAAGATGCACTTAAGGATGCAGAATATGCTTTTATAGCCGTTGGCACTCCCTCCGGAAATGATGGCGAAGCAGACCTGCAATACGTTCGCCAGGCTGCTGAAAAAATTGCCGACCTGGTAAATCATCCGATCCTGGTGATTAACAAATCCACTGTTCCAGTTGGAACGGGAGACTGGGTCGCCGAAGTAATCAACAAGCGTCGTTCAGGTCAACCGCTTGATTTCTCCGTCGTCTCCAATCCGGAATTTCTGCGGGAAGGTTCAGCAATAAATGATTTTATGAATCCAGATCGCGTCGTGCTTGGCTCCGAAGATCGCAACGCAGCAAACAAGGTCGCCTCCTTATATCAACCACTTCGCTGCACAATCATGGTCACAGATCTGCGTACTGCAGAAATGATCAAATACGCCAGCAATGCATTCCTTGCCACGCGAATCTCATTCATTAACGAGATCGGAAATATGTGCGAAGAACTTGGCGCGGACGTTAAAGAAGTTGCCCTTGGTATGGGATATGACAAACGCATCGGTCATGCCTTCCTCGATGCAGGATTGGGATGGGGCGGCTCATGTTTCCCCAAAGATGTGAAAGCTCTGGAGCATATGGCTGTGCTCCATGGCACACAACCCCAAATGCTTCAGGCTGTAATGGAGATCAACCGCAATCAGCGCCGTCGTGCGGTTATGAAATTAAGGAAAGCTCTGCGCTCGCTGAATGATAAAACCATTGGAATACTGGGCATTTCCTTCAAACCCAATACTGATGATATCCGTGATGCTGCCGCCATTGAAATCATCCACCTCCTGCAAAATGAAGGAGCTCATATCCAGGCTTACGATCCCCAGGCAATGGAAAACGCCTCTAAAGCTTTAAAAAATGTCAAGTTATGTGAAAACCCATACCAGGTAGCGGAAAATGCTGATGCCCTGGTGCTGGCAACTGAATGGAATGAATTCAAACAACTTGACTTTTCCAGGGTGAAAGAACTGATGCGCCAACCGGTCATTTTGGATGGCAGGAATCTTTGGGATGCTGAAAATATGGCTAATTTCGGTTTCCTTTATATGGGAGTAGGTCGTGGTAATCTAAAAGGGAATTAGCCGTAACCAGTATCTACAAAGTGATTTCAACGATGGGAGATAATGAGTTAGTATTTGCCACATTAGTAACAAGTGAAGGTGAATGCCAGGCAGCGTATCTGCTTGTCAGAAGTTTACGGCAATTAGGTGGCGCGTTGAAAAACGCGCCATTTTTAATCTTCAATCAAAACAACCCAAATGGCATATCCAGACTAGAAAATTTGGTAAATGTCGAAATGCTTTCGGTCACTGACGATAATCCTCAGGCTGGATATTTTTTTCGAGCCAAAATTTGTGCCTGGGCAATGGCTGAGGAATTATCATGTCAATCCCGAACTCTTGCCTGGATAGATCCATACTGCCTGGTAATTCGGGAACCTGCTTTACTCAAATGCGGTAAAGGAATAGCTGCGGCGTTGCGTCCAGTTCATGTCCGGAATATAGGTCAACCAATTAATGGTGAAATCGAAGGTTTCTGGAAAGGCATTTATGCCCAATGTAAGACTCCCATTTGGAACGATAGCGTCGTTTCTTTCGTTGACGAAAAAAGTCTTCTGCCCTATTTCAACAGCCATTGTTTTAGTTTGGATCCACGTCGAAAAATATTAACTAGAACGAAGAAAAACCTGGAGGCTCTTGCAAACAATTCCGTTTTCATGGAATCTTTTTGTAATGACCAGTTGCATAGGATTTTTCTCTTCCAGGCAGTTCTATCTGCGACTATTACCTCTCAGGTTGTTTATCAATCGATAAGAATTCTACCTGCTGATTACGGTTATCCATTCCATCTGCAGGACAAAATTAAAGCTGAAAAGCAAATAACCAAAATGGAAAACATGACCATCATGGTTTATGAGGATGAACAGCATCTCAAGCTGGCGTTCCAGCAGCTCCAATTAAATCAAGAATTACAAAATTTTAAAATCCAGATTTAAATTTTTCCCTCTTGACATTAACGTTACGTCATAGTTTATACTGCTGGTATGGTTAACCAACAGGAGCTATCCATTCGTCAATTGGCAAGACTCGCCAGGGTGAGTGTGCGCACACTTCACTATTATGATCAGATCGGGCTGTTGAAGCCCCCAAGGAAGGAAGAGAATGATTATCGACTTTACAACTCAGCATCGTTGATCCGCTTACAGCAGATACTTTTTTATAAGGAATTAGGTTTCGCGCTAAAAGACATCAAATCCATTCTGGATCAACCTGGTTTTGATTATTTATCAGCTCTCGAAAACCATAAACAAGTGCTTCTTGCCAGGATAGATCAAACCCACCGGTTGATCGAAACCGTGGACAAGACCATGAAACATCTGAAAGGACAAATTTCAATGAGCAACAATGAGTATTTCACAGGATTCTCAGAGGAACAGCAGGCAAAATACGAAAAAGAAGCCGCTGATAAATGGGGGCCGGAAATCGTTCGTGACTCCAATAAAAAATGGGCATCTCTTTCTCGCCAGGAGAAACAAAAATTCTTTAGCAATGGGGAACGGATCACACTTGCCCTACGCGACTCACTGGATGAAAACCCCTCTTCTCCCCGTGTTCAAGTGTTGGTAAAGGAGTGGCGGGAATACATCAATTTCTTTTACGATTGCACTCCACAGATCCTGTTGGGGCTGGGAAGAATGTACACTGAAGACTCCCGTTTTCGGGCTTTTTACGAAAAAGTTGACCCCAGATTGCCAGATTTCTTTTTTAAGGCAATCCAGGTGTATTGCCGACAATTTGGAGTTGAAGAATAGAGTAAATAAAGACCGCTCAATTTAGCGGTCTTTATTTACTGATTATGGTATTTCAGATATTCCTTGAGGAATTGTCCGGTGTAGGATTCCTCAACCTCGCAAATTTCATGGGGGGTTCCCATGGCAATTAATTTTCCTCCCTGGTCTCCACCCTCTGGTCCAAGGTCTATTACCGTATCCGCAACTTTGATGATGTCAAGATTGTGTTCAATGATGAGAACTGAGTTTCCTGCATCCACTAGTTTTTGAAGAACATCGATCAACATGTGAACATCAGCAGCGTGCAAACCCACACTGGGTTCATCAAGGACGTAGAGAGTTCGACCGGTTGCTCGTTTTGATAACTCCTTCGCCAATTTCACACGCTGTGCTTCTCCACCAGAAAGGGTCGTTGCTGGTTGCCCAATCTTGATATATCCCAATCCTACTTCATTCAGTGTTTTTAATTTATTGTGGATTGCAGGGATATTGGAGAATAGTTCCATTCCCTTTTCGACAGTCGTATCCAGCACATCCGCAATGGATAATCCTTTGAATTTAACCTGCAAGGTTTCACGATTAAATCGTGTTCCATGACAAACGTCACAAGGAACATAGATATCTGGAAGGAATTGCATTTCAATTCTCAACTGCCCCTGCCCCTGGCAGGCTTCACAACGGCCGCCATGGACATTGAATGAGAAACGACCAGATTTGTAACCGCGGAGTTTGCTATCTGGAATACTGGCAAAAAGACTGCGTATTTCATCAAACATACCAGTATACGTTGCTGGATTTGAACGAGGGGTACGCCCAATCGGAGATTGATCAATGTTGATCACTTTATCCAGGTATTCAAGCCCTTCCACGCGGTCGTGATCCCCTGGTTGTGTCCTCGCCCGGTTCAACTCATGCGCCAGCACATTATAGAGGATATCCACCATCAATGTCGATTTTCCTGAGCCTGAAACACCTGTGATGCAAACAAATTGCCCCAACGGGATTTCAACATCTATATTCTTAAGGTTGTTTGCACGCGCCCCGATTATTTTTAATTTTTTCCCGTTGCGTGGATGTAATTTTTTAGGCATTGGAACTTTTTTACGACCTGAAAGGTAAGCCCCGGTCAGGCTGTGCTGGTTGGCCAATATGTCTTCCACAGTCCCTTCAGCCACAACCTTTCCACCGTGCACACCCGCCCCGGGACCCAGATCCAGGATCCAATCCGCTGAGCGGATGGTCTCCTCATCATGCTCGACGACCAGAACCGAATTTCCCAGGTCTCTCAGATGTTTCAAAGTATCCAACAATCTTGTATTATCCCGTGGATGCAAACCAATCGATGGTTCATCCAGAACATAGAGAACGCCCATCAACTGCGAGCCGATTTGAGTAGCCAGGCGAATCCTTTGAGCCTCGCCTCCAGAAAGTGACCCGGCGGAACGGTTGAGAGTCAAATACTCCAACCCCACATCGACTAAAAAACCCAGTCGGGAAGTAATCTCCTTGATAATTCTTGCTGCAATGGTCGCTTCCTTGGTAGTTAAGACTTCGGGCTCATTCAGTTTTCGAATGAACTCCAAAGTTCGATTCACTGGCCAACTTGTCACCATATTGATATTCCTATCCAGCACGGTAACAGCCAGCGCTTCAGGTCGAAGCCTTTCCCCTTTACAGGTTGGGCAGGGTCGATCACTCATGAATTCCGAAATTTTTGCTTTGATATATTCCGATTGAGTCTCACGGTAACGCCGTTCGAGATTCGGGATTACACCTTCAAAGCTTGTGGTGAAACTAGTCTTCCGGTCATTCCTTCCCTCTAGCGTTACACTGATGGTTTCACTACCAGTACCATACAGAATTAAATTTAGTTGCTCGCGTGTGAGGGTTTTTACCGGGGCATTCAAATCAATCCGGTGAGCTCGTGCAACCGATTCAACCATATGCCAGTAATAACCACCCTGATCTCTCGGACCATTCCACTCGAGAGCTATAATCGCTCCTTCACTTAATGATCTTTCGGGATCGGGGATCAGGAGGTCAGAGTCAATCTCCAACCGGCTGCCTAAACCCTGGCAATCCGGGCATGCACCATGAGGAGTATTAAAAGAAAATGTCCGCGGCTCAATTTCCGGCAGGCTGATGCCATGTTCCGGGCAAGCCAGGTGTTCGGAAAATTGCAGATCTACCGCAGGTATTAAAGAAAGGTTTTGTATCGTCAGGTATCCCTCACCGACCTTCAATGCAGTCTCTACTGAATCAGTTAAACGTGATAGGAAAGTCTTGGATTCCTCAGAATCATCACCTGGAACGACCACAAGGCGATCGACCACTGCCTCGATTGTGTGTATCTTATACCGGTCAAGGGTTACTTCATCGTCGAGGGAGTAAACCACACCATCGACGCGAACCCGGGTAAATCCTCCCTTGCGGATTTCCTCAAAAACTGCCTGGTATGTTCCTTTTCGAGCGCGCACGATCGGCGCAAGAATCAGGAGTTTGCTGCCTGCAGGCAGGGTTAGAACCTTATCTACAATTTCTTCGGCTGATTGCTTGACCACCACCCTGCCGCACACCGGGCAATGAGGGATGCCAATTCGGGCATATAACAACCGCAAAAAATCGTATATCTCCGTAACAGTGCCGACTGTAGAACGCGGGTTATGCGAAGTCGCTTTTTGGTCAATGGAGACTGCTGGCGATAACCCTTCGATGTAATCTACATCCGGTTTTTCCAACTGCCCCAAGAATTGCCGCGCATAAGCAGATAAAGATTCAACATAGCGACGTTGACCTTCGGCAAAGATGGTGTCGAACGCCAGTGAGGATTTGCCTGACCCTGACAATCCGGTAATTACTACCAATTTGTCTCTCGGGATCTCAACTGTAATATTTTTTAGATTATGAGCACGGGCACCAACGACCCGAATACAATTTTGTGTCATTTTCACTCAAATTAGAATAGATTTTCTATATGCTATTGTATCACAATAACAGTCAATTATATCAAGGTGGATTATTATTTTGATTATTCACAGTGCTTGTATAATTATTTCAATCCGGTAAATGAAAGGGAATACTGATGGCCAAGAAAACGGAACAAGTCTCTCCTGAAGAAAAACAACACAGGCTAGCCATTCGCGCATGGACGATGTACGACTGGGCAAATTCAAGTTTCGCCACCACCATGATGGCAGCGGTACTCCCGGTCTATTACGCCACATTAGGAGCAGCTGGTGATAGCCCGGCTATGATGACCTCACGCTGGGGGTTCACCACTGCGATTGCAGCCTTAATTGCAGCTGTGATTAGCCCTATTCTCGGAGCCATCGCAGATTTCCGGGGATCAAAAAAGAAATTCCTGGCTTTCTTCATGGTTCTTGGCGTTATCGCCACTGCTCTCCTCTTCATCCCTAATAAGGCAGGCGATTGGCTTTTAGCTTCAATCATTTTCATTTTTGCCAACATCGGTTTTGCAGGCAGCCTGGTTTATTACGATGCATTGCTTCCTCACGTTGCCCGTGCAGATGAAATCGACCAGGTATCCTCCAAAGGGTACATGATGGGGTATATCGGCGGCGGCATTCTGCTGGCGGTTAATCTGGTGATGATCATGGTGGTTCCAGGACTGGTTCCCTCCCTTGGAACTGGTCTAATGACCCGATTATCCTTTGTTTCTGTCGCCATATGGTGGCTCGGCTTCTCACTCCCACTTTTCCTTCGCATAAAGGAACCTGACCGCCGAATTGACCCGGACGAGAAAGATATGAAACCGGTCCAAGCGAGTTTGAAACGACTCGGAAAGACCTTCTCAGAACTCAAAAAATACCGGGATCTGTCAATGGGATTGTTGGCATTCTGGATTTATGCAAACGGTATTGGCACCATTATTACCATGGCTACTGCTTACGGCAAAGAACTGCGATTCAGCAACATGACCTTAATAGGTACATTGCTAATGGTTCAATTCCTGGCAGCCCCATTTGCCTATTTATTTGGGTATCTCTCTAAGAGACTCGGGCTGAAAAAGTCGATCTATTTGAGCCTCACGATTTACTCGATCATTGCAGTAGTCGGCTACTTCATGTATCACGAGTGGCAATTCTGGGCGCTCGGAGCAGCCGTCGCAACTGTGCAGGGAGGAAGCCAGGCACTCTCTCGGTCAATGATCGGCAGGATGATGCCCAAAAGCAAATCTGCTGAATTTTATGGCTTTTTTAGTGTCTTTGAAAAGTTTGCCAGTATCCTCGGCCCGGCGATTTTTGGAGTGATCTCTCGCCTCATGAACGAGTCGAGGTTGAGTATTGCATCTTTGATTGTCTTTTTTGGATTGGGAATATTTGTCTTGACCAAGGTAAACATCGAACGCGGAACCCAGGTTGCCCTCAAGGAAGAAGCTGAAATGGTTGCCGCCGGATAACGATTTTATGGTTACTATAAAACAGACAGGCATAGATGCCTGTCTGTTTTTATGTTTTTGCTTGTTGGCTATTTTGTTACTTCATACAACTCCACCAGCACACCGCCTGTGCTTTTTGGGTGCACAAAAGCCATCTTTCGGCCGGGAAGGACCTGGGGTTCCTCATTGATCAACCGTATCCCTTTTGATTTTAACTCAGCCATCATGGCTACAATGTCATCCACTTCAAAACACAAATGGTGCATTCCTCCACCGCGTTCCTCAAGAAATTTCGCAGCTCCTGTATCCGGTGCGGTTGGCTTCACAAGTTCCACTTCACTTTCGCCTAAAGGTAAAAACGCTACCATGGCTTTTTGACTTGGCACATCTTCCACATGGTGAAGTTTTATACCAAGTCCATCCTGCCAGAATTTCAAAGATTCATCGATATCTGAAACAACGATTGCTACATGATTGATTTTTTTCAGCTTAGCCATATTTTCACCTATCCCCAAACTGGAGGTTGATATTCACCCCAAACTTCTCGTAGAACGCCGCAAATCTCACCAAGCGTTAGGTCGTTTTCCACGCATTCCACAAACAGCGGAAGGAGATTTTCGGATCCTTTCGCGGCGTCAGACAACCTGCCAAGAAGTTCATGGGCTTTTTGATGATTCCTGGAAGCACGTAAATTAGCCAGGTTCTTATGCTGGTTTTCTTCAATTGAGTGATCGACCTTAAGTCTTTCAAGGTCTTTTGAATCCTCCACCTGGAATGAATTCACGCCGACAACGATCTGTTCTTTGTTCTCTACTTCTTTTTGGAATTTATATGCAGAGTCCTGGATTTCGTTTTGCATAAATCCCTTCTCAATAGAGGCAAGAGCACCCCCCAGGTCATCAATTCTTTTGATATAAGCCATCACCCGGTTTACGATCTCATCAGTAAGGTATTCAATGGCATAAGACCCGCCCATTGGATCTATCGTATCGCCGACTCCCGATTCGTAAGCAATGATTTGCTGGGTACGCAAAGCAGTGCGAACCGATTTCTCGGTTGGGAGCCATAGGGCTTCGTCCATCGAATTGGTATGCAAAGACTGGGTTCCACCCAGGACTGCTGCCAATGCTTGAATTGCCACTCTTACGATGTTATTTTCCGGTTGCTGGGCGGTCAGGGTTGAACCACCCGTTTGAGTATGAAACCGCAGCATCCATGATTTCGGATCCTTTGCGCCAAACCGGTCTTTCATGATCTGAGCCCAAACCCGGCGCGCTGCCCTGAATTTTGCAATTTCTTCCAAAAAATCATTGTGAGCCGCGAAAAAGAACGATAATTGTGAGGCGAAATGGTCAACTTCCAGCCCTGAATCGATTGCTGCCTGTACATAAGCAATTGCGTTGGCGATAGTGAACGCCACCTCCTGTACCGCAGTTGATCCTGCTTCACGTATGTGATAACCGGAAATACTGATCGTATTCCAATTGGGGACTTCTCTTTCGCAAAATTGGAAGATATCTGTGATCAATCGCAAAGATGGTTTTGGAGGAAAGATATAAGTACCCCGCGCCACATATTCTTTCAGGATATCATTCTGAATCGTTCCTCGAAGTTGTTTTGAGTCTACCCCCTGCTTTTTGCCAACCGCAATGTACATCGCCAGCAAAACCGCTGCCGGGGCATTGATGGTCATACTGGTCGAAACCTTATCGAGAGGAATCTGATCGAATAAAGTCAACATATCCTGCAAGGATGAAATGGACACCCCCACCTTACCAACTTCACCCAAAGCCATAGCATCGTCAGCATCATAGCCGATTTGAGTGGGTAGATCAAAAGCAACTGACAAACCCGTCTGTCCTTGCTCAAGGAGATAGCGGTAGCGCTTATTGGATTCCTGGGCTGAGGCAAATCCGGCATATTGCCGCATCGTCCAAAACCGACTGCGGTACATTGTAGGTTGGACTCCGCGGGTAAATGGGTATTCACCTGGAAATCCCAACTCTTTAAGGTAATCAGTTGATCCTGGAATTGCTACCCTCGGCAGGGAAATTCCTGATGGACTCAGAAATTCAGTTTTCCTTTCTTTGAATTTGGAAACGGATGGCAATGCCACTTCTTTTTCCCAACGGTTCTTTTCAGATTCGATTGTCATCATTACCTCATTATTTTTACTATTAGTGTGAGTATACACGATTGTCCCAATTCTTCGAGTGAAGGAGATATGGTATATTATTTGACAACTATCACAATTAGGAAATCCGATGACCTCTTTTCTCCAGCTATCATTGATCCTCGCCATTATTCTTGTAGCAGCTAAAGCTGCAGGTTATCTAAGCACTAAAATTAAACAACCCTCTGTATTCGGTGAGATACTCATCGGTATACTGCTGGGTCCATCGCTCCTCAATATCATGCACTTTCCATTTGTGTCTGATACCCACTTAGGTGAAGTGATTCAGTTAATGGGTGAATTAGGTGTTCTCTTACTTATGTTTCTTGCTGGTCTCGAGCTTCACCTTAATGATCTGGTAAAAAATGCCAAAGTTGCCGCTTATTCAGGTATTCTCGGTGTAGTAGTTCCCGTAGGTCTCGGATTTGGATTTGGCGAGCTCTTAAAAATGGGTTTTCAACACTCACTTTTCTTGGGTCTTGCCTTGGGTGCCACGTCGGTATCAATTTCCGCCCAGGTTTTGATCGAATTAAAAATACTACGCAGTAAAGTGGGTTACGGACTGCTTGGTGCTGCAGTATTTGATGATGTATTGGTCTTATTACTCTTATCCTTATTCCTGGCATTATTTTCAGGAGCCTCGGGGCTGATCAGTATCCTTGCCGTGATAGGAAAGATGTTGCTGTTTTTAGCTTTATCGATCGCTTTTGGGCTCTGGGGGTTACCATTCCTGGTAAAGGTAACTCAGGAGCGATCGATCAGCCAGGGAATCACAACACTTGCGCTGGTCGTTATGCTTGTTTACGGCGCGGCAGCGGAATTGGTGGGCGGGATGGCAGCAATCACCGGAGCATTCCTGGCTGGACTAATGTTCGCCCGCACACCAGAAAAAATCAAGGTGGAATCGAATTTTCACAGCCTTGCTTATGCCTTGTTTGTACCTGTATTCTTTGTCAGTATCGGGCTGGGAGTGGATCTAAGGCAATTAGACTCCTCAATGTTGTGGGTCATGCTTGGAATTACCATTATTGCCATACTTGGCAAGGTAATTGGCTCTGGAGGTGGAGCTCGCATCAGCCGCTTTTCATGGAAAGAAAGCCTTCAAATTGGGATTGGCATGATTTCACGAGGTGAGGTGGGACTGATTATTGCAAAAATTGGAATGGATGAAGGATTTCTTTCTTCATCACTCTTTAGTGCAATTGTAGGAATGATCCTGCTGACTACGCTAATTACACCGCCACTTCTACGCATAAGTTTTCACACAAAAAGCCAGCATTTACAACCAACCGAATCGTCCGAGCTGTTGAGTGAAAGGGAAAAAGAATGAATTCAATGATCTGGTTTGTTCTCCATGACTCCTCTCTATTACCAGAAGTATTGAAAGCCTGGAAGGAGACAGGAATACTGGGGATAACCATTCTTCCCAGTACAGGTCTGCGAAGATTGGAATCCACCGATTCTCTTCGCGATGACTTTCCATTAATTCCCAGTATTGAAGACCTGGTGAATCATGAAGAGGTGCTAAACCGAACTCTCTTCACAATTGTCGACGATGACTCCATAATAGATAAAGTCGTTGCAGCAACTGAAAAAGTGGTAGGGAATCTCAATGAACCAAATACAGGGGTTCTTTGTGTAATTCCTTTGAGTAAAGTGTACGGTCTAAATCGAGAAATTGAAGGAAAGTGAATCGCATCAAATTCTCCTTGACCGAAACTTACCCAAATGGTAAAATAGCGCTCGTTAATGCCTCCATCGTCTAGGGGACCAGGACGCAGCCCTTTCAAGGCTAAAACCGGAGTTCGAATCTCCGTGGAGGCACACAAAGACCACCGCAAGGTGGTTTTCTTTTTTTTAAAACCGGATTTCGCTGCGCTCAAGAAATCTCCGTGGAGGCACACAAAGACCACCGCAAGGTGGTTTTTCTTTTATAGACCGGATTTCGCTGCGCTCAAGAATTCTCCATGAAGGGTCACAAAGACCACCGCAAGGTGGTTTTCTTTTTTTTTAAACCGGATTTCGCTGCGCTCAAGAATTCTCCATGGAGGCACACGAAACCGTCTAAATATTCCTTAACTTATGGTACCCGAATAGTGGTGATCACTATTTATCTATCGGAAATCATCCATTTCCGACTACAAGCATGAATTCTCCTTTTCGATTATTGATCTGGCGTATCACCTCACCAACCTCCCCGCGCAAGATCGTTTCACTTGGCAAAGTCAAATCCAAACCAACGGTGATGAATACTTGTTTCCCAAATATCCTCGCAATATCCTCTAGCAATGGTTTTAACCGGTATGGAGTATCCATTATCACTACAGGAATTCGCAATCCACGAAGTTTCGCTAATTCCTTGCGGCGGTTTTCAGGATCGCGCGATAGGAACCCGGCAAAATAATATTGGGTAATTTTAAAATCCAAAATTGAGAGAAGTGCCATTAATGAGGATGGCCCTGGAACAGGGGTTACCCGTACTCCGGAACTGCTTGCCATCTGGATCAGGTAAGCACCGGGATCTGAGAAAACCGGTGTCCCGCAATCTGAAATGAGTGCGAGGTTTTGTCCATCTAAAAGTCTCATCAGCAAGTCTGCCGCAACCTCAGCTTCATTGTGTTCGTTGAGTAATACCAGTTCTTTGTCAATAATCCCAAGTTTTTTTAAAAGCGTACTACCCGGCTTGTATTCCTCGCAAATTACCGCATCAGTATTCTTAAGGATTTCTATTGCGCGCAAGGTAATATCCCCCGGATTTCCAATCGGAGTTGCAACAATGCTCAATACACCGGATTCTTTCATTTCAGCCCTCAGCAATTATTGTAATCGTAATCGCAAAATAAATCGCTTGGTTATGCTATGATTAACCCACTTAATAAAATGAAGATCTCTCGACTCTCAAAAGTAGCCTTACTACTTGCTTCCCTTTTTTTCCTCGACAAGATTTTAGCCTTCGTCCGTCAAATGCTTATCGCCAGGCAATTTGGTTTGTCGAGTGAGCTGGATGCTTTCAACGTCGCCAACAATATCCCTGATTTTCTCTTTGCTGCCATCTCTGGTGGAGCACTTGCGATCGCATTTATCCCGGTTCTTTCTGAGGTCCTGCTCAAAGATGGACAAAAGAAATCATGGGATCTTTTCAGCCGGGTGGCAAATCTGGCGTTTCTTGTCACCGCATTTTTATCAATCCTGGTAGCAATTCTTGCTAAACCATTGGTCAAGACGGAGATCGGCATCGCCCCCGGTTTCTCATCCGACCAGCAAGACGTCGTTATTATGTTGATGCGGTTGAATCTGATCGCGACTTTGATTTTTTCGATTAGCGGATTGGTGATGGCTGGACTTCAAGCAAACCAGCATTTCCTCCTTCCTGCCCTTGCTCCACTCTTCTATAATCTAGGACAAATCTTCGGCGTCGTGATACTCTCACCAGCAAAAAACTACACCATCGGATCCATGTCACTCCCTGCATTTAATTTTGGTATAAAAGGGTTAGTCTATGGAGTGATCATCGGGGCAATCCTGCACTTGGTCATTCAACTGCCTGCCCTTATTAAATACAAGTTTCACTGGATTCCAAGCGTCAACCTTAAAGATCCAGATGTCATGAAAGTCCTTCGCTTGATGGGTCCCCGCTTTTTTACCATTCTTTTGATCCAATTCATATTCTTCATCCGAGATAACCTGGCATCGCGATTGTCCCCGGGATCGGTCACTTCCTTAACTTATGGCTGGATGATCCAGCAGGTTCCTGAAACTTTGATAGGGACTGCCGTTGGGACAGCACTCCTTCCAACGCTTGCCGAACAATTCTCAGGAGAACATCTCGAGGAATTTAAATCTACCATCCGGAAAGCGATGCGATTACTTTTCTCACTCACCATACCAATTGCAGCAATTCTTGCCATAGGCATCCAACCGTTGCTTTCATTGGCGTTTGATTTCGGTGAGGCTGGAACTAGTTTGGTATCCTGGGTAACCGCTGCCTTCCTGGTCGGATTAACTGGACACTCCCTCAAAGAAGTTGGTGCCAGATCTTTTTATGCTCAACAAAGACCATACCCCCCATTGATCACAGCCTCTATCAATATTCTTCTCTATCTCACAATAGGTATCCTCCTTTATAGACCGCTGGGAGCAGCTGGTATTGCATTGACTGATTCAATCGTATTTTCTATTGAGGCTGGGTTATTATTCTTATTACTAAGGAAGCAAATTCATTTCAAATTTCATCTTACGTCTACTTTTTTAAGATCGGTTGGTGGAGCGATTTGCGGGGGAATAATCACATGGTTGGGTATTACATTGCTGAGCAGTGTCCTCTCGTCGTGGTTGGCAAGTTTAATTTCCATGGGAATGGCACTCGCGATTGCCATGTTGTGGGTATTCCCGGAAATCAAAAGCCTGAAAGATTTTTAATCAGAGCCCTAAGTTTTTGGGTTACGGTATAATTGTCGCCATGGCAAAAAAGTTAAATAGTGAAAAACCAATTGAATCGAACTCTCTCCCTTCGGCTGTCACTCAGCCTGTAAAAAAAACCAGGGCGATTTTTAAATCCGGTGACGAGACTGCATCCGCCAAAACGCAACCTGTTTCTCCTCAGGTAACCAATGAGCCAAAAATCGAACCTGTGAATGAAGATATTGAGACTCCACAAGGAAAACCCAGAAAACGATACGGTGCCTGGGTGTGGATAGGCATACTCGGAATGCTCATTATCGCTGCCATAGGTAGTGGCATCGGGTATAAGATGGCATTGGATTTGCGTAATCGCGAAGAGCTAAGTCAAAAGCTAACACTGGCAACAACTCAATTCGAGCTCGCATTGAATGACGAAAAAAGTGGCAACCTGGATTTGGCAAGGCAGCGATTGGAATACATCCTTAAAATTTACCCTACTTATCCCGGTCTCGATGAAAAATTAAGAGATGTAATGTTAGCTATTGCACTCACAAAGGGTCCGCTCGATTTGACCACACCGGTGCCCAATGAAACAGCAACCACCCCCGTAGCCGTGGTGCCTACTGTGGACACCAAGAATTTAAATATCCTATTTAACCAGGCTCAAGCCCAGGCTTCTGCCAAAGACTGGACGGGATTATTAGCCACCGTCCTAAATATGCGAAACCTGGATCCATTCTATCAGGCGGTGAAGGTGGATGGGCTATATTACCTGGCCTTGCGGAACAATGGTATTGCTAAAATTACTAAAGGCAGCCTTGAAGTCGGCTTGTATTATTTTTCCCTTGCTGAGCAATTTGCACCTATCGACAACGATGCCGAATCCTACCGGGTTTGGGCTCGGTTGTATGATAACGCTGGCTCTTACTGGCAAGTTAATATGCAGCAAGCCGCAACGTTATTCTCCGAACTTTACGCGTGGGTTCCCAACCTGACCGATGTATCAGGAATAACCGTTAGATCTCGCTACGCCGGGGCTTTGGAAGGTTATGGAGATTACCTTCAGCAGACCTTCGCCTGGTGTGATGCTGTACCGCAATATGAGGCTGCTATGGGAATCAAATCTTCGGAGGCTTTGAATACAAAATTAACCCAGGCTCGCGAATTTTGCGCTAATCCCCCTGCTACCCCAACTCCAACGATCGACCCCAACCAACCAACTCCTACACCAGATGGTGGATAATTTTTATTCCGGAGAAACCCTCCGGATTTTTATTTAATAATCAAGCCGGTAAGATCGTGCGTCATTGCACCAGTTATTTGCACTGGTTGCATTGTTCCCAAAGGAACTGATCCTTCCACAATGACCAGACCATCTATTTCTGGCGCATCGCGGTATGATCGCCCAACTGAAATGCCATCTGATGAGCCCTCGATCAAAATATTCATTTTTTTGCCAATAAGCGATTGGTTGCGTTTAAGTGAAATTGACTCCTGAAGTTCCATCAACCGGCGCAGCCGCTCTTCTTTTTCTTCTTTTGAAACAGGATCCCCTAATGGTTCGCTGGATGTGCCTTTTTCAAATGAAAACGTAAATACCCCCACATGGTCCATCTGCATTTCCTCAATAAAATTCAGAAGTGTTTGGAACTCCTTTTCGGTTTCTCCTGGATAACCCACAATAAAAGTCGATCGAATCGCAAGATCTGGAATACGCCTTCTCATCTTTTCCACTGTACGATAGACCCAGTCGATATCAGAAGGGCGTTTCATACTTTTCAGAATCGTTGGATCAGCATGCTGCAATGGTATATCAAAGTAATTCAATAGTTGTGGAGAGTCACTCATCAAATCTATCAATCGGTCTGAGACATAACCGGGATAAGAATACAAAATTCGCAGCCAGGGGATATCAGGAATTCTCGGCAATAATTTTTCCAGTAAGACTACCAGTCCATCCTTGATACCAAGATCATATCCATAATCCGTAGTATCCTGGGCAATGAGAATCAGTTCTTTGATTCCGCGTAATTGCAATTCTTCTGCTTCTCGAATAATTACATCAATGGGGCGGCTGACGGTTGTGCCTTTAATTAAAGGAATCGAGCAAAAAGCGCATGGGCGCCGGCATCCATCTGCAATTTTCAAATATGCGCTGGCGCCTTGAACAGAAGCACGCAGAACTCCCTTTTCATCTTTTCCAACAGTAGCTGCTTCTGGCAAATGATATCGAGGTAAATACGGATTCTTCCGTAATTCATCGATCAAATCGAGGATGTCCATCCAACGACGGGTTCCAATGAATCCATCCACACCTTTTACATAAGTGGAGATAACCTCGCGATTGCGTTCTGTCAGGCAGCCAGCGGCAATTAACCATTGTTCGGCGCGTTTGCCTTTTGCCAGTTCTTGTAATACTTCAATTGATTCATCACGCGCGGATTGAATAAACCCGCATGTGTTGACTATGAGGACGCCCGCTTTTTTAGGATCTTCCGTTCCGGTATACCCTTCTTTTTCCAGTAATTCAGCCATAGAAGCAGAATCTACTGTGTTCTTTGCACAGCCGAGAGAGGCGAGATAATAAGACTTTTTCATGGTTGGATCGTGGTCTTAGGAGTGATTGTAGGTGTTGGAATTGTTGCAGTTCTGGTCGGAGTAGCTGTAGCCCGCTGTGTTAACGTTGGGGGCAGAGTGCTCGTTGGCGAAGGGGTAAACATTGGGGTAGATGTTACATACCCCTTGGAGGTAAATTCAAGAGAGACCACCTCGCCGCCCATGCCTAAAACACCCATATCCTTTTGGTTATAGTACACCTGGATGCCTGCCGCGTTGCCAGTGTTTAGGATGATTTTTGTCGATCCTGTAAATGTGTACGCCGTACCAGGGATAACCCTGCCATTAAATACTTCTTTTCCATCAGAGGTAACTTTAAGAAAAGTTCTTTGAATCCCAACAACAACCAGCTGAATCGAACCCGTGTTTACCGAGGTGATGGTTGCCAAAATATCCACAGGAACCGTGCTAATCGCTTGATCGGTGAGTTCGGTAGATTGAGCATTTGCCTGCGAACTCGTGGCATCGATGGATAACGTTTCAGTAACAGGATTAACCAGGATGTTTGAAATCGAATCGAGAGTCGGTTCAGAATTCGCGGTTGTTGAACCAACCACCTGGATAATTCCCCATATCACCAGGACTGATAAGATAACCAAAACGCTCGTTCCGACAAGCAGATCAATTGTTAGAAAACGGCGCCATCCGGTAACTGGTGACTTTTTCGGTTTTACGGTCTGACCATCAAATGAGGTCAATTCAATTGCTGCTGTCTCTAACCTTTTTTGTTGTAAACCCTCAGCGAATTTAGTCTGTATTTTGATCGGGTCGATACTTAAAAAATTAGAGTAATTATTTAAGATTCCACGTCCCTGCGTGGTGGATGGTAATGCATCAATATTGCCCTGTTCCAGGCTGTATAGGTATAACTCGCGAATTTTAGTTAACCGTTCCACGTCAGCCAATGTCAATCCCAGCGATTCACGTTGCTTTTGAAGTTCCTCTCCTATCTCCTTGAACAATTGAGTAGAACGATTCAGTTCTGGTTCGCGGGGAATGAGATCCTTGAACTTTGCCCGTGGATTTGCATTTTCAGGGATTCTTTCTGGAACTTTATAAGATTTTTGATCAGGATTAATTTCCCGGGTTTTTTCAGCAAGTTTTTCGTTTTTGGCCTCAACCAGAAACTCATTGACGGAGATTTCCGGTTTAATTACTTCATCGAAAAGGGTTCGGGGTTCTATACCCAAGAAAGAAGCATACAGCCGGGCAAATCCTTTTGCTTGAGCTGGAGAGGCAAAAGCTGTTAAATCATCATTTTCAATTGCCTGGAGATATTGAATACGAATCTTTGTCCCTTGGGCAGCTTTCTCAAGAGACATTTCCTTTTCTTCACGCGCTTGCTTTAATTTCTCACCAATGGTCATGGATGTAATTATAAACAAAAACCGGTCAGCCAGCCCCCAAGGCTGATCTGGCCGGTTAATTTGTAATCAGAGCCTTTTCAGTTACTCGCCTTCCTGTACTGCTGGGGTTTCAGTGATATTAAGGTCGACAGCAGGTTTTTCCTCGACAACCTCTGCTGGTTTTGTCTCTGCTTTGACCGTGGTTGATTTCTCAGCCTTTGCAGCTTCACCTTCACGGGTTACAAGAACTTTCACTTTGGGGTTTAAATCAATGGTTAATCGAATGGTTGCATGGTGTTCGCCAAGCATGCGAATCGGCTCGACTTCAACCTGATGACGGTCTATCTGGCTTCCCAGTTTCTGGTTCAATGCATCTGCAATCATTTGTGAAGTAATGGAACCGTAAAGTTTTCCGGTTTCGCCGGCTTTGCTGGTGAAGAATAACTCAACACCTTCCACAAGAGACGCCAGACCGCTCATTTCCTGGTTCAATGCCGCGCGTGTTACAGCTGCTTTTGCGCGGATCTTCTCAACAGTGGTTAATGCACCAGCCGTTGCCAGGACAGCCAAACCATTGGGCAGCAAATAATTGCGGCCATAGCCATCGGCGACTTTTTTAACATCGCCTGCATGACCAAGTTTATAAACATCTTTGATTAGTAATACTTTCATAGCACAAGCCCTTTCAGCTCATAAATTCACGCGAAGGGTACAACGCGTGTCGGTGTTGGATTCTACCCTAAGCAGTCGGATTGGTCAATGACCAGATCTGGAAGTCACTCACCGATTTCCCATTTACGTACATATTCGACTTGAGCATCAGTTTCCGGGCTGGCAGCCCAGCTGCTTGGTAAACCTTTTCGCAGAGTTTTAATTCGCTCAAGAGCTACATCTCCTGATAGCCCATGACGGACCAGAAAACAACCAACCGTCAACCCCGTTCTCCCCACGCCGGCAAGGCAATGCAGGTATACCGGCAAAGTTTGGGCAATACATTGGTCAATATGATCCAGCGTTCGCTTCATTTGGGTAATATCCGGTATACCAAAATCGTAGATTGGGAAGTGGTAATAATTACCTTTGTAGCCGTATTGGTCCAATTCCTCGAGGAAGACCTCATGATAGGAAGGTGAAATCTCCCCCGGTTTTGTGAGATCAATGCACACCCGGATTCCACTCCGTATGAGTGTCTGGATTCGTATTCGAGATTCATTCTCCTCACGTCTACCGGGATATTCACCTGCCAAAAAAGCATCAGGAATTACCCAGTAGGATTCCGGAAAAGGTAATGTAAAATTTGGCATAGGTATTAACACTCCTTAACGAAGAAATTCTACCAGATGACAGCGTATCCTTTTTGCTCGCCAAACGTCTTAATTGGTGAAAGAGATGCAGATAAACGATAAGGCTCTTTTGAAATCTGCAAAACAACGCGATCCAGGAGCACTTGCTCAAATATATGAGCTATATAGTCCCGGGATATTCAGATACGCCTATCGCCTTCTCAGTTCAAAACAAATGGCTGAAGATTGTGTATCTGATACGTTTTTGAGGTTTCTTGCTGCTATTGAAAATCAAAAAGGTCCGGATGATTACGTACAAGCATACCTGTACCGCAGCGCACACAACTGGATCGTGGACCATTTTAGAAAGCAACCTGAGATCGATGCCGAAATTATTGAGGATATAACAGATCAAAAAGCAAGTATTGAATCAGAAACAGAGGAAAGAATCAGGATAAAAAAAACAATAAATGCTTTGGAGAGACTCACGGTGACCCAAAAAGAAATTGTACTTTTACGGTATGGCGAAGATCTCTCGCTAAAGGATATTGCAAGAATTATTGGAAAATCACAAGGAGCGGTCAAAGCGCAGTTACATCGCGCGATTAGCGGCTTGAAAAAGGAATTAGTAAATGAAGAATAAACTGGAACAATCGTTTGAACAAGAATTGAAGAAGCGGTTTGTCGAATTAAACTCATCGCAATTATCGATGCCTGTAATAGATCCCGGAATAAAACAAAAATACCTGTTGAAGATTAAACAACTTAGTAACAAACCCGTATCCAAATCATCTGTCTCACGTCTTACCTTATGGAACAATATACTTCATAAGGAGTTTAGAATGGGAACTATAGCTACGATTATGATAATTCTTGGTTTGGTGCTGGGGGGGACCAGTGCCACTGCTTATGCAGCGCAGGATGATTTACCCAATCAATTCTTGTATCCTGTGAAGTTGTTAACTGAGGACATCCAATCTGGATTAACCACCAATACACAGGCAAAGCTGGACCTTGCATTGGAATTTGCCGAGACGAGAATCAATGAAATCATCCAACTCAAAGAAGAAGGTTTAGTGCCCCCCGAACCAGTATATGCAAACCTCGAAATGCAGATTCAAAACGCGATCATGCTTTCTACCCAGTTAGGTGAAAATAACTTAGAACCCGCATTATTGCAAATTCGAGACAGACTTCAAATTCAGGAACAATTAATGGATAAGGACGACCAGAGCCCCACTTTATTACGTACCCGTACTCTTCTTCAGGAACGCATCCAATTAATTGATACAGGCCTGGCAAACTTAAATGGATTCTATTATGAGGCACAAAACGGTTGGGAAAACACTCCCCTTATGAACCAGGGCGAGAACCAAAACATCAAGCAACAAAATCAAAATCAAGAACAAGCCCCTGGGAATAATCAGGGACCAAATCTCGATGGAACAACCAATAACTCTGGAACTGTAATCTCAACACCGACAGGAAATGGTGTTACAACCGGTGGAACGAATAATCCTGGTTATGGATATCCAACCACGACACCAAAACAAAACGGCTCCGGGAAAAAATAACCGGTAAAGAAAATAATGGAGAAGCAATAGCTTCTCCATTATTTTTTCTTCTTAAGAAAGCGTTTTCGATATCTTAATAGGATTGAAAAAAGAATAAACTGGTAAGCTGCCAGGAAAATTGTGGAAAACTGGTCAAAATAAAAGATCAACAGGTTCACCACAGTAAGCACTAGCAGCATATCTGCAACGCCCAGCCAAATAGCGGTTTTATCTTTTTTAACTGCTAGCAATAGCGCAGCAAGAAACGCAATTGCCCCAGTTCCTCCTTCTAATAGAATTTTTGCCTGGAACCAGGTTAAACCACTGGCATTCGTAATTAATCTTTGGTTTACAAGTTGGTCAAAAAGGAGCTGGAATTGCACTGGATCTCTAACACTGGAAAAGTAGCTTATTGGGGAAATAAACGACCAGGCTGCCCAACCCAACAAACCGATGATGATTCCAATTCGCAGCCGTGTGCGTGAAACATGGGACTCCTCAAAATGCCGCAATCTGATTCTAACCCTTTCAATTAATGTCGGATCTTGTGGAGCAAGGTGTTTTTTATCCGAATCAAAATACTGTCGAATAAGTTCTGCCAAATTAGCCAGGTCTGGTTCATCTCCCCTTTTAATAATCAGATCGAGTTTTCTCTGAAGTTCAAAGGCCTCATCCTCCGATAAGTCTCTATCAAGGATTTCGGTCATTCTCTCCATGACTTCATAAAAAACTGAACGGGTTGAAAGACGACGTTCAATTTTCACCTGGGTAAAAACAAACGCTGTCAGAAGGAATAAAGCATATACCAGAGGGGCTGCAGATGGATAAAAATAATCATTGTTTTGCGTGATAAATTTCCCCACCTCGTCGATGAATAACCCTACGCCAAACCCAGAGATCAGTGCAGATAATGCGATAATCCATTCATTGATATAAATTATTGGCAGTAGAGAAGCGATGAAGAGGAACAATCCTCCCCAAAGGACATGAGCGATATGCAAGTTGCCTGTCCCAAGTTGAGGATATCCCGTAAGTTCAAGGAAAAGCCGGGTCACACCCACCGAAAATCCAAAACTGAGTAAAGTGATCAACAGGTAATCAGCCGCTCGATAACGTTGAATAAGCGAGCGATCTTTGAAAGGATTGCGGAAGAATTTCGATTTATTTACTGACACGGACTATATTAGTACTTCAAACTGGAACCGCCGATAAACTCGCGGATGACCGAATCTGTTGGAATCAGTTGATCTTCATCCACTTCGAGTATCCAATCCAACATATGGGCAACCCTGTTCGCCCGTTCGTAGGCATCAGTGCGTAATGGATCATTACGATATAGTTTTTCCCATTCTTTGAACTGAGCAGCCATCCGCCGTGAATAGACGCACAATTCATAAGGCATTGCTGAATTAATAATGTAATCGGCGTGGATATTGTTTGGGATGATGTTGCGCATTTCACTTGATCTCACGTAATGCCAGTGTTCAAGTGTTTGTTTTGGATCATAAGCTCTATGGCTCGCATCACGCAGCATCCTTCTGATCAGGCGAATATCAGTCCAACGGATGTAGTCACCATCTTCACCTTTCATTTGCAGCAGCGGTTCAAGGTACAACTTGAACTTATTTTCGTCAGGAATCGCTTTGGTTAGTGCTGGAAAAAGCCCATGAAGTGAATCGATGAGAATCAATTCACCCTGTTTTAATTGCATGGGGGTTTGGTCTGAATGCCGGTGACCAGTTTTGAAATCGTAAAACGGGATCTTAACCTCTTCACCAGCGACCAGTCTTTTCAAGTGCTCGTTAATCAATTCCAGGTCAAGTGCATAAGGCGTTTCAAAATCGTAGTCTCCAAATTCATCTTTTGGGTGCATCTCAAGATCAAAAAAATAATTATCAACGTTGAGAGTAACCAGCTTCAATCCTGATGATTTTAATTTTTCGCCGATCTTAATCGTTGATGTGGTTTTGCCACTCGAAGATGGTCCGGTAATAAGCACAAGCTTAACATCGTTACTGCGTTCCATGATCATCTGGGCTGCTTTTTCAACATCCACCTGGTAGGCGGCTTCAGATTCGATGATGATTTGCAAGTACTCGCCAGCCCTGATGCGCTGGTTTAATGCTTCAGTGGTGTGAAGGTTGTGCGAAATTGCCCAATCCAGAATATGCCATATCTTCGCCCAGGGGATGTTATTCGAAGGACCAAGGGATTGTAATTGCTGTTGTTTCCGATGCCTGGCTCGCTCGTCACGGTAAAGGATATAAGCCTTTGCGACCCGTGCATGTCCATTTTCAATTAATACACGCTCAACTTCATCCTGTATCTCTTCGATGTGCGGTCGATAACCAGGTGCTGCCTTTTTTTCCAACGCCGTAATCACCTGATCTGCCAAGGATTGTGCCATGGCTCGATCACGGCCCCCCACTTCTACAGCAGCACGATAAATCGCATTGGTAATCCTTTCAGGCGTGAAGGGGACAATTGCACCCGTTCGTTTGATCACCTCACTGATCTTTGCCATACTTCCTCCCTCGATCCTGATGACGTTTTTACTGCCCGTAATCTGTTTTAAATAACTCCACCATTCCTTGTTTGGCAATAAATAGTACTTTATTAATATTATAGACACCTTCCGGGCATGAACCTGTTTTTATTGAGTCAGCAATGGCTAATTTTATAGCCTCAATGTCAGCAGCTTTTTCCTCGTCTATAGGACCCACCTTGCAGTTAGATGCGGAAGGAATTTCATTTTTATGGTTAAGAATGTACTGGATCATTGCATCAGACGAAGTGATACGCTGGATTTTAAAGCGGTCAAAACTACTAGAAAACACAGATGGGGTTAGCTGGGCTTCATTTAGATTATAAGCTTCCAGGATCGCCGCCACTGGCACACCTTCTGGGTTCTTGTAATTCTTCAATACCTGCACACCGCTATATGTCGCTGGCCATATACCAAATGGAAGGGCAATGATATTTCCAAGCCTTGGGATCAAATCTTCGCGATTAACACGGGATAAGAAGAGGCGTGTAATGCGATCATTTTCTGCCAGTTGATACTGGATGTCCTGGGGAGCAGTTTTGTCTAATTGAACGTGTGTATAGGTGTGATTATAGGGTTCCACGCCGTTTTCAATTGACCAGACCATCGCCTGGGAAAGTTTATCACGCCAGACAGGACTGTTATCGTCAGAGTTGCGAATGAAACGCTGTTCACTGGTTAGTAATGTGTCTGCGAAGTATTTGTCCCCCATATTGGAGAATCCCGCTACCGCAAAGCCAAAATCAGGATGTTCCTTCGCAAAACGCCATAAGATGCCCACCCCTGAGTACGGCGACGGAGTGCCATCTTCATCTATGTATATCTGGTCAGCGGACCAAAAGTCGTCGATTGTCAGGATCAATGGACGCCTTCCTTCCGGAACAACAAAAGTGCCATCCAACCAGCTCGTCAATGAAATGAGGCTGAACCCATTGTCATAAAGGTCCTGTAACTGCTGTTTAAAAACACTGAATCGAATTTTAGTGGTTGGGATGTCTTTTTCAGTATCTGCAACAAAACGATGGTAGATCAAGATTGGTACCATCGGATCACTTGTCCAAACTGTTGCGTTAACAAAAAAGGGTACTTTGGTTGCGGTTGGTGTAATAGTAGGTGTCGGTGGGATTGCTGTAAATGTTGGAGGCAACGATGTCACCGTGGGTGTTGGTTCCGGGGTTGCAGCAGGCTTACATCCGGCAACGAGAAAAGAAAACAAAATAATTAATGCAAAAATTTGAAAGAAATGTTTCATCCTAACTCCGCTATTTGATGAAAATCCAATGTTAAAGCCTGGGTAACAGGATGGATTGTTGTTTTTGATATTTCCCCTTGCGATCCGCGTATGAAGTCTCACAAATCTCATCGCCATCAAAAAAGAGCACCTGGGCAATCCCCTCATTTGCATAGATTTTTGCAGGCAGCGGGGTCGTATTCGAAATTTCCAGCGTTACATACCCTTCCCATTCCGGCTCAAAGGGGGTCACATTTACAATAATTCCACAGCGCGCATACGTGCTTTTACCAACACAAATTGTTAGAATTGAGCGTGGGATGCGAAAATATTCAACAGTCCGGGCAAGCGCAAACGAGTTAGGCGGAATAATGCACACCTCACCTTTAAAATCGACCATTGAATTCGTATCAAAATGCTTGGGATCAACGATGGCGCTGTAAACGTTGGTAAAAATCTTAAATTCATCGGCTACGCGAATGTCATAACCGTAAGAAGAAACCCCATATGAGATCACACCTTCCCGAACCTGGGTCTCAACAAATGGTTCAATCATATGCTGTTCCCGCGCCATTTTTTTGATCCAGCGGTCAGATTTTATTCCCATATCCTTTGCTCCTAATTTTCCGAATATCAAAAATTCGCACGATTTTTCAAAATCTTTTTAATTTCATATACTTTTTCATCTGCTTCGATTTCTAGGGCTTCAGCCGTAGAATAGGTTTCCTGCATTTCTTCGGGTTTTTGGAGTGATTTAATGTTGATCTTCACGTTCGCAACCGCGCATTGAAGTGCTGCGCGAGCCAGGAAGCCCGCTGAAGCAGCATCAGAAATGGCATTTATGTTTCCAAACTCCGCCGCAGTCTTTGCAAGGTCAATCACATCCATGCATAATTTTGCGGATTCGTAGGGAACCAGTGCAGCATTTTGAGTTGCCGCATCCATAGCTGCCATTCTGACATCGACTTCTTCCTGGGTTCCTTTCGGTAATCGTGTAGCAGCTATGTACTCCTCGAAAGCAGCTGAATCCTTCTCCACAGCTAGAGATAATTTCCGCCGCAAATCTTCTGATTTTTGGATCATCGCAAACATTTGCGGTTCTACCAATGCGTATTTCTTTTTCCCAACCGTTACCCGTCCTACCATGGTCACCAGTGCAGCTGCAGCAGCGCCAGTATGTGCCGCTGCTGAACCCCCGCCAGGAGTTGGGTTGGCGCTGGCCAATTCATCGAGAAAATCAACCTGCGGTTCACCGCCGCCAGATGGAGTGCTTCTAAGGATTTCGAACATCCGATTTTCGAGGATCTGATCATTCTTGAAATCATCCAATTGGGTGTACCATACCGCGCTCTCCGTCAATGCTTCCTGAGGGGTAAGCCCTACCAGCTCGCTGTGATGGATACCAACACCATAACGCTGTGCCTCTCGCCGGACTGTTTCAACAATGCGGTAGATTGGGGATTGCTTGTAATTCGTCAGGTTCATTGAAACTTGTGCCCTGCCATCCACCAGGATCCCCATCGCTTTCACGTATCGATAACCCCCGGATGAATTTCTTACAGCCCGCGCAATTTTCTGTGCAATCGCCACATCGGTTGTAGTTAAATACACATTGAACGCGATTAAAGGGGCTCTTGCGCCAATCACCGTTGCGCCGGCTTTACCTAACTTTGAGGGACCAAAATCAGGCTTTCTAGCAGGATTTACCAGGATTTCTTCTTTAAGACCTTCATACTGACCCTTGCGGATATTTTCAAGGTTTTGTCTTTCAGGCGTAGTCGCCGCTTCTTCATATAAGTAGACAGGTATAGAAAGTTCTTCTCCAACTCGTTTTGCCAGCCTTCGCGCCATTTCAACACATTCAACCATTGAGATCTCAGAGATTGGCACAAAAGGAACCACATCCGTTGCTCCGATACGTGGGTGCGCACCGCTGTGTTGATCCAGATCAATTAATTCAGCAGCTTTCTGGATTGCCAGGAACGCCCCCTTCTCTATCGCCTCAGGTGCACCGATAATTGTCAATACTGTCCGGTTGTGATCCAGGTCTGAATGGCGATCAAGCAAATGAACTCCGGAAACTGAGTTTATTGCCGCCACTATCGCATCAATGACCTCGGGCTTGCGCGCCTCAGAAAAATTAGGGATACATTCAACTATTGAATTTGTCATGGCCATTCCTTGATATCTTGATGAAATAATTATAATCGAGTGAATTGGTCAAATTCAGCCGTACTCATTCGTCGAATCGCTTGGCTTCCTCCCATAATTTATCCATTTCGTCGAGGCTCATTTGATTTAGCTGCCTGCCTTCCTCTTTGGCCTTGGACTCCAAAAATGCAAAACGCTTGCGGAATTTCTTATTGGTCTGTCTCAATGCCGATTCAGCGTCTATCTTGTTCCATCGAATCAGGTTCACCAGTGAAAACAACAAGTCCCCAAATTCATCGGTACGTTCTTTATCATTACGGGCAGTCCGGATTTCTTCCAGCTCTTCCTGAACCTTCTCAAGAACAGGGTCAATCTCTTTCCAATCAAATCCAACGCGAGCAGCCCGTTCTTGGATAGCCTGTGCCTGTGCCAAAGCCGGATACGAGGACGGAACGCCATCCAATAATCCGCTTTCTTTGACATTTCCATTTTCTTCCCGCTCCTGTACTTTCAGTGTTTCCCAGTTCTGCACTACCTGGTGTTCACCATCAACATTCCAGTCTTTAAATACATGCGGGTGGCGGAAAACGATCTTTCGGTTGATCCCTGTAAGAACATCTGCCATCCGAAACTCCATGTTCTCCTGAGCAATTTGGGCATGCAGCGCAATTTGAAGAAGTAGATCGCCCAGTTCTTCTTTCAATGAATTCCAGTCACCACGGTCAAGCGCATCGAGCGCTTCATATGTTTCTTCAAGCAGGTATGGTCTCAATGAGGTATGCGTTTGTTTTTTGTCCCACGGGCACCCATCGGGAGAACGTAATTGGGCAATGATTTCTTGAAAATTCTCAAGGGTCGAATCTACATGTTTTCCGGGTAATAATAGAAAAGAAAGATCTTTGGTAATATTTTTCAAATTCTGAAGAGCCGTCCTACTCCAACTTTGCCCATCTTCCGAAGAGTAAATGGAATCCTCAGGTAGATATTCTGTTGAGATCAGGTATTCTAGCTGTAAGGGGGATTGAGAGGTAAAGGGATTAATAACCAATGCCCGTTGTGCAGCCGAAAAAGGCAAACGAAACATACCAGATAATTCAGATCCCTGAACGATTAAAATCCCTTTTCCAGTTTCTTGTTCCGGCATTGGCAAGTTATCAAAATCAACCACAAGGTTCTTCTCGATCATTATCTTCATGATGCTGCCTCTTTAATAAAAAAGATGCAATCCATCTCTCCACGATCTTGCAGGGTACTCCCGCTTTCGATCCAAGGAAATCGATTGCATCTTGTTAGTTTCAGGGTAGACCCTGAAGGTTTTTAACGCTTAGTGTAAGTAGGTGCCTTGCGGGCGCGTTTCAAACCAGGTTTCTTGCGTTCCTTCACGCGGGGATCTCGGGTAAGGAAACCGCCTTTGCGGAGAAGAGCCGTATTTTCAGCGTTCATCTTCACAAGTGCGCGGGCAAGACCCAACTGAACAGAATCGGTCTGACCAGTGACGCCGCCGCCAGTAACCTTCACGGTGATATCAAAAGCAGCGCGATCTTGCTGAGATGCAGTCAAAGGACCAAGAATGGCTTCCATGTCACCAGTGCGCGGAAAATACTCTTCCAATGGTTTTTCATTGATAGTGAACTTGCCGCTTCCCGTCATAAGACGTACACGGGCGGTGCTTTCCTTGCGGCGACCAATACCTTCAAAATATTGAACAGACATAAATCACTTGCTCCTTTACGCAACCGGTTTCGGGTTTTGCGCGGCGTGAGGATGTTCGCTGCCAGCATAAACCTTTAAACGTTTGATTAATTCATGTCCCAGTCGATTATGAGGTAGCATTCCCCATACTGCTGAGGTAATCACTCGATCAGGATGCACCCGCATCTGTTCCCTAAGAACCACGGTTTTCAATCCACCGGGGAAATTCGAGTGCTTATAATATTTTTTTGTATCCAGGCGTTTTTGAGAGATCTCAAGTTTCGCAGCATTGATCACGACAACAACATCTCCGTTATCGACACCCGGGGTAAAAGTCGCCTTGTGTTTTCCCATCAAATATGCAGCAATCTGGGTTGCCAGGCGGCCAATTCCCTGACCGGTTGCATCTACTAACAACCATTCAGGTTCCTGTTTTCCTTTTAAGACGAAGGTCTTGTCTAACATATTTTCTCCGTAAACATTATCTTTCAGTTTCTAATTTTCTTCTTCTTCCAACAATTCCTGCGTTGTTTTTCCATAACTGACATGGACTAAAGACAGTCCATGTGCTGGAGCTAAACCCGGAGTTAATCGAGGATGATGAGTAAATCCTCCAACTAAATCCTTCAGCAATATACTGCCGCGGGCTACTTCAATCTGGACAAAAACAATCCTCCGCACCATATGGTATAAAAACGCGTTAGCGCTGATCGTATACTCCCAGCCTTCCACAGTTTTCACCCATTTGCTTTCATAAACTTCTCGAATCGTTGTGCTGCCCGGCTTCATTGGGCGGCCAAATGCTGAAAAATCATGTATTCCAATAAAAGATCTGGATGATTCTTCAAGCAATTTACCATCCAACGCTGGCCAGATTTTCCACGCATAACGATCCATCAGTGGATTTCTTTCTGCAGCCTGATAAATGCGGTAGACATAACTTCTGCTGATGGCATCATAACGGGGGTGGAATTCTGCCCTCACCTTGGAAATGTTCCGCACAGCTGCATCATTTGGGAGTTTGGCGTTCAATGCATTCACCAGATCCGCATCGTCATGCTGCCAGTCCAGCTGAAATGAAATCACCTGTCCGCTGGCATGAACACCTGTGTCAGTCCTGCCGGCAAAGAGTATAGCCTCTTCTCGCCATCCAAGCTCACGCAAGGCGCTCTCGATCACGCTTTGAACAGTCCGCGTTTCTCCCTGGCGTTGAAAGCCAAAAAAATCGGTGCCGTCGTACGCAAGAATAAGTTGGTAACGTGCCATTCACACGTCCTTATTAAGGACGGGTTACTCTTCTACAAGTTCGATCAAGACCATATCTGAGGAATCACCAAGTCTCGGTCCCAGCTTGAGAATACGGGTGTATCCTCCATTGCGGTTTTCAAAGCGGGGAGCGATTTCATCGAACAATTTCTTAACGGTCTTGGCATTTCCTATGCGGGCAGCCGCAAGGCGCCGAGCATTCATCTTATCTGTATCGGATCCTTTACCGCTTTTGCGAGCAAGTGTGATCAATTTTTCCGTTTCTCCACGGATAAACAAGGCTTTTGCGCGGGTGGTCTGGATGCGCTCATGGGTTAATAACTGATTGACCATGGTGCGACGCAGTCCAAGGCGTTGATCCTTGTTTCGACCTAATCTGTAGCCTGCAACATTATGGCGCATAATTAATTACTCCACATCTTTTTCGTCTTGCAAGAAGCCTTTTTCACGCATTTTATCGCGCAGTTCATCCAGGCTTTTCTCGCCAAAATTACGAATGGACATTACGGCTTCTTCACCTTTGTTCAGCAACTCAAGTACATCACCCACGTTGGTAATTCCGGTTCTCTTCAATGAATTGAAGACACGTACGGAAAGATCGAGATTCTCGATCGGGGTTTCTGCTGCTTCACTGGTAAGATGGCTGCCAGTCAATTCTTTTTCGATACCGATCATCAGCGTCTCTTCAGAAATCCCTGAAATAAAGCGCAGATGCTCAATGATGATCTTTGAAGCGGTTCCAAGAGCTTTCTCCGGGCTGATGGTTCCATCAGTCCAGATTTCCAGCGATAAGCGGTCGTAATTGGTGCTTTGACCAACACGGGCAGAACCAACCACGAAATTTACCCGTTTTACCGGACTGAAGATGGCGTCTACAGGAAGCTCACCCAGAGGCAGTTTTCCACTGCGGTCACCAGAGGGTGAATAGCCGCGTCCACGTTCCACAGTAAAATCGATATCCAACTTGGTTTTCGGATCATCCACGGTGAACAGATAGAGATCAGGATTCACGATCTCAACCTCTGCAGGAGCCTGGATGTCTGCAGCAGTTACTTCGCCTGCGCCGCGAACATCAAGGTGAAGGTGAGAGGTTTCGCCTTCGTGCAGGATCATGCGGATTTGCTTGACCTGCAAAGTCACCTGGATTACATCCTCGCGTACGCCGGGAATGTCGCTGAATTCATGCATTACATCCGAGATACGCATTGCTGAAATTGCAGCTCCATCGAGCGATGAAAGCAAAACTCTTCGCAAAGCATTTCCCAGTGTATCGCCAAATCCTCTTTCGAGAGGACTGATGATGAACTTGCCATAATTGCGGGCTTCTGCTTCCCGTTCAACTTTTGGCGTAACCATATTATTTAGAGCACACATAGTTCACCCCTTTCTGATACGGTAGTGAATCTGATCCCAGTGTCAATGGACATTAGCGTGAGTAGTACTCAACGATCAACTGTTCATTCAGGCTGCCATCGATCTCAGCCCGTTCAGGCAGACGTAATACACGACCAGAAAGATTCTTAAGATCTCGATCCATCCAAACTGCGCAGAGCCGTTTTTCGGCAACCGCAGGGAGTTCTTTGAAATAATCCAGTTTCTTGGCAACTTCGGTAACCTCAACAGTATCACCTGGTTTCACAAGCATGGAGGGGATATCTGCACGGCGGCCGTTGACCTTGAAGTGGCCATGGTTTACTAATTGACGAGCCATGGCGCGATTTTCGGCAAGTCCCATGCGGAACACGATGTTATCAAGGCGTGTTTCAAGAGTTTGGAGTAAAACCAAACCAGTCATTCCGCGAGTACGCAATGCAATCCCGAATGTGCGGCGGAACTGGCGTTCCATCAAGCCATAAACACGGCGGGCGCGCTGCTTTGCACGTAATTGGCGTGCATAGTCAGATTCACGTTCGCTGCGTCCTTGTTTCGATTTGCCATGTTGACCAGGGGCAAATCCACGTTTTTCAAAAGCGCACTTGGGGGTAAAACAGCGGGCGCCTTTCAAAAAGAGTTTTTCACCTTCGCGCCGGCAAAGTTTACAAGCCGGACCAGTATATTTTGCCATAATTTCCTTCTCCTCTTATTACACGCGGCGTTTCTTCGGGGGCCGGCATCCGTTGTGCGGAACGGGGGTGATATCGGTGATGGAACGAACCTTCAATCCTACAGACTGAACAGCACGAATAGCTGATTCACGTCCAGGGCCAGGTCCTTTAATGATCATGTCGACTTCCTGAATGCCCATATTTTGAGCGGCTTTGATTGCCTGCTCAGCAGCAAGGCGGGCTGCAAACGGGGTGCTCTTGCGAGACCCTTTAAATCCGGCCGAACCAGCGCTACCCCAGCAAAGGGCATTGCCCTGCTGATCAGTCACAGTCACGATCGTATTATTGAACGATGCGAAAATGTGAACCTGGGCAGAGGACAGAGTCCTCTTTGTTTTCTTGGTGGTGCTGGCGCGACGTGTTGAGCGCACATTTTGAGCCATAATTCCTCGTTAACCTTTTCTAATCAATATCATTAACCGTGTCACATCTACAAAAAGGTTGCCGCGGGGGAGAAGGTACCCCACCCTTTTGCAGCTGTTTTCACTGGTTTATTTCTTTGCTGCTCCACGACGGCGGCCGCGACCGGCAACGGTCTTCTTGGGACCCTTGGCAGTACGGGCGTTGGTGCGTGTGCGCTGCCCGCGGGCAGGCAGATTGCGGCGATGGCGCATGCCACGATAGCAACCGATTTCGATGAGGCGCTTGATGTTCATCTGAACTTCTCGGCGCAGATCACCTTCAACCTTGTAGTTCTTACTGATGTATTCACGCAAGGACGCCACTTCGGTTTCAGTCAGATCCTTGACCCTGGTATCAGGGTTAACTTGCGTTGATTTGAGGATCTGGTTGGCACGAGTGGGTCCAATTCCAAAAATGTAGGTTAGTCCTACTTCGATCCGCTTGTTGCGCGGAAGATCAACACCTTCAATTCTCGCCATGTTTAGTCCTTAACCTTGTCGCTGTTTGTGCTTTGGGTTCTCGCAGATCACAAAAAGGATACCGCTACGTTTTACGATCTTGCATTTGGCACATCTTTTGCGTATGGATGGTGATACTTTCATGTTACTTACTCCTTAAATAGAACTGCTTTTAACCCGAAGTTATGATTATACTCGCACTTGCTAATTCCGTCTAGGAATAGACCCGTCTCCCTGCGTAGTAAGGATCAGTGGTCCATTTTCAGTGACTGCGATCGTATGTTCAAAATGCGCAGTCAGAGAACCATCTGCCGAAGAAACCGTCCATTGATCTGGTAACACCCTTGTTGCCGGAGTGCCAACCAGAAGCATCGGTTCAATGGCGATGGTCATACCTACACGGAGCGCGAGACCGCGACCGGGAGTGCCATAATTGGGGACTTGCGGTCCTTCGTGCATGGCGCGCCCCACACCGTGACCGGTGTATTCGCGGGTTACATAGAAACCTCGGCTCTCTGCATAGTTTTGGATGGCTGCAGAAACATCACCTAAATGATTTCCTGCCACCATTTGTTCAATTCCAGCATATAACGCCCCTTCAGTGGTTTCAACCAGCTTCTTTGCTTCTGGACTGACCTCACCGACACAAGCCGTAAATGCAGAATCACCAACGTACCCATTGTAGACCGTACCGCAATCCACCGAAACGATATCTCCCTCTTTTAACTTACGTTTTCCAGGGATACCGTGAACCAGTTCATAATTCACGCTCACATTGGTACTGGCTGGATATGGATACGGACCAGGATAATTTTTAAAAGGGCTGTAACAACCATACTTCTTCAACACATCTTCTGCGGCTGCATTCAAATCTGCAGTTGTGATGCCAGGACGAATAATAGCTCTGGCAGCTGCGAGTGCTTCAGCATTGATGCGGCCGGCTTCCTGCATGATGCGGATTTCATCCGGCGTTTTTATGGTAATCTGGCGTTCCCAGGACATACGATGTTCAGGCTTTCTCCACCAGGTTAACCAATTCCGCGGTTACATCCTCGATCGGTTTCGTACCATCTACTTTAACGAGCAAATTGAGTTTCTGGTAATATTCGATCAGAGGGGTTGTTTGTTCGTTGTAAACCTTGATCCGGTTCATCACCGTCTCAGATTTATCGTCGTCACGTTGATAAAGCTCAGAACCATCCAGGTCACAAACACCAGGCATCCTGGGAGGATTGTATTTCTGATGAAACACATGCCCGGCAGATCTGCAGGTCCATCTTCCACCAAGACGTTCGATGAGCAACTCATCCGGAACAAAAATATACGGCACGAGGTTCACAGCGCTTTTGAATTCCTTAAGCATGTTCGCCAAGGCATCAGCTTGTGAAGGTGTCCGGGGAAATCCGTCCAGCAATGCGCCTTTCTTGCAATCCGGGCGGCTTAACCGCTCTCGCACCATGGCAATGGTCACATCATCCGGCACAAGTTCACCACGAGACATGTAAGTCTGTGCCAATTTTCCAAGCTCAGTCATTTTTTTAAGGTTTTCCCTGAACAGGTCACCTGTTGAAACATGAGGCAACCCGAATTTCTCTGAGATGATCTCAGCCTGGGTTCCTTTCCCTGCTCCGGGAGGTCCTAAAAGAACGATATACCTGGTCATTTTAGCCCTTGATAATACTTTCATCGTAACCATGAACTTTTAGTTCGGTTTCGATGATGGTAAAGGTATCGCGGACAACGCCTACCACGATCAATAAGCCTGCCGCAGAGATCACGAAGAGGGTTGATTGTGACAAGGGTAGAATGGCACTCAAAATATACGGCAAAACCGCAACAAAACCCAGGAAAAATGCACCCGGGAAGGTGATTCTGCGCTGAACTTTTGTCAGGTATTTTTGAGTTGGACCACCGCGAACAACACCGGGAATCTGAGCACCTTGTTTCTTCAAAGTATCCCCATAATTCTGCTGAGTGAAGAGCACATCAGTATAGAAAAAGCTGAATGCAACAACCAGGACAAAGTAAAGGACAGGATAGATCCAGCCCATACTTCCAGCACCGCTGAACATCTGGTAAACAGAATAGAAGAAACCCTCAGTTCTTCCCTTCAAAAAGTAACTAGCGATGAGTGCCGGGAAGGAGAGGAAAGTCTGTGCAAAGATCAAGGGGATCATGCCTGCCATATTAACCATAAGAGGCAGGTTGCTTTTTACAGGCATAGACATGCGGTTGCCCACTCTGCGCCCGGGGAAAAGCACTGGAACATTACGGCGTCCTTGCTGTACATAAACGATAGCAAAAATGGTCAAACCGAGGATGGCAATCATCAACAAGAACATCCACCAACCGTTGGTGGTGTCAGCGAGAATACCCGCCAGCTTGGTGGGTATCCTGGCGATAATGCCAGCAAAGATGATGAGGGATAATCCCTGGTTCGGAATACCAAACTCCGAGATCAACTGACCTAACCAGATACCAAACATTGTTCCAGCAACCATGCTGACCAGAAGTGTTACAGTTGGCAATAAGGATGCTCCTGTGAACCCAAAAGCAGTGGTTAGCGCCTGATTGTTGGTCATCGAATTAAAGATGTTCACTTGCCCAATAGCAGATAAAAACGCCATCGGGATAGTGAGCATGGTGGTCCATTTTTCCATCAACACTCGGCCTTCGCGGGGGTTATCTTTTAACCTGCGATCCAAAGCCGGAATGATAGGTACCAGCAATTGGATGATGATCTGAGCGGTAATGTAAGGATACACGCCCATCGCCAGGATCGAGAAATTGGAAATGGTACCGCCAGAAAGGAGGTCGAGCAGATTGAACAGGTTTGCCCCGGCACCCCCGGCAGTAGCAAGAGATTGGATCACGGTGCGGTTAATACCCGGAACGGGAATATTTGCTGCAAACCGGTAGATTACCAGCAGCAAAATCGTGATGAGAATCTTCTTGCGGATGTCTTCAGATGTCCATAAATAACGCCAGGCTGACCGCTTCATTACATTCTCCTTGAGTGGTTATTAACCAACCAGTTCGATCGTACCACCGGCTTTTTCGATCTTGGCACGTGCAGATTTAGATACTCGGGCAACCTTGAAGGTTAATGCCACTTTGATCTCGCCGCGACCGAGAATCGCAACGGGATTGCTGTTCTTGTGTAGCAACTTGGCATCAGCCAGCGTGGCAGCTGAAACCTCAGCACCTTTCTGGAATCTTTCCAGTTGGTCAAGGTTTACGATGTTGTATTCAACCTGTGCAGGGGGGGTAAACCCTTCACCACGAATGAATGGTAGGCGTCGGAAGAATGGGAGGTTACCACCCTGGCGGTAAAGGTTACCGCCGCTTCCAGCACGTGAACCCTGTCCCTTGGTACCACGGCCGGCAGTTTTACCCTGACCGGCTGAGATACCATGACCTTTTCGTTTGCCAACTTTTTTTGCACCGATATTTGGCATTAAATCATTCAGTTTCATTTTGCTTCCTGTTCTTCCACTTTCACCAGGTGGTTTACTTTCATCAACATTCCGCGGAGTGTGGGGGTATCCGGATGCTCAACGGTCATGTTCATGCGTCGTAAACCAAGGGCGCGGAGAGTTGCTTTATGGGTTTCGGAATAGCCAATTGCGCTTTTCACCAGAGTGATACGCACGATTTTGGTTACTTCTTTCTTTTTAGCCATTCTTCCTCCGTTCCCAATAAGGCAGGAGGTCTTTTGCCTGTTTGCCGCGTCGGGCAGCTTCAGTCTCAGGTGACTTTAATTGTCCAAGCGCATGGAATGTAGCCTTCACAACATTCAATACATTGGCACTGCCAAGAGACTTGGTCAAAATATCATGTACACCTGCAACTTCCAGTACGGCGCGAACACCGCCTGCAGCGATAACACCGGTACCAGGAGACGCGGGTTTTAGCAAGACCACTGCGCCAGCCGTACGGCCGATAACCTCATGCGGGATGGTTGTGTTTGCAAGAACAACCTGCTGGAAGTTCTTGTGGGCACGCTCGGTTGCTTTTCGCATGGCATCAGGAACTGCATTGGCCTTGCCAATTCCAATCCCGATCTTACCTTTGTTGTCACCAACGACGACCGTCACACGGAACTGAAAACGGCGTCCGCCTTTGACAACTTTTGCTACACGAGCGATTTCGATTACTCGTTCGTCATACTGGAGCTCAGTGGGTTGAAAATCCATATCCATAATTAGGCCCTCTATCTTTTATTAGCTCTAAAAATCCAGACCTGCAGCGCGGGCTGCATCAGCCAGGGCTTTTACACGACCGCTGAATCGGAAACCCCCTCGATCGAAAACAACCTGGGTAATTCCCTTGGCTTTGGCGCGTTTTGCCACAAGCTCACCAACCAGTTTTGCCTGTTCGGTCTTTTTAAGGCCTTCAACCTTACTTTTCAGCTCATGGTCGATTGTGGACGCAGATGCCAAAGTAACACCATCCGCGTCATTGATCACCTGTACGTAGATCTCAGCCAGGCTGCGGAATACTGCCAAACGGGGGCGGGATTCACTGCCGGCGATTGTCTTACGCACACGGCGATGTCGACGAATTCTTGCTTCACTGCGATTATTGTTTGCCATTTGTCATCACCTGCTATTTTGCAGCCCCTTTACCTTTACCGGCTTTTCCTGCTTTACGGCGGATCTTTTCACCTTTATAGCGAATGCCTTTGCCAAGGTAAGGTTCTGGTGGGCGGATCTTTCGAATGTCGGAAGCCAACTGACCAATTACTTCATTGTCGCTCCCGTTAATTTTAACGATACGAGTCTTGCTATCAATTTCAAAGGATACCCCGGCAGGGGGGTCGATGATGAATGGATGTGAATAACCAACATACAGGGCTAATTTATTTCCATCCATCTCCACGCGGTATCCTACCCCATCCACTTCCAATTCAGTGGTAAAACCGGTGGAAACACCCTTTACCATATTTTGAAGCAGAGCGCGGGTGGTGCCATGCAGGGCACGTATGGAAGGGACATCAGAATTCCTGGTAACCAACAATGCGTTGTTTTCCAATTTGATGCCTATCTCAGGAGAGAATTCGCGTACCATCTCACCCTTGGGTCCCTTGATGCGTACCTCAGAGCCCTTGATATCCACATGGACTGACTCTGGAATTGTCACTGGTAAACGACCTATACGAGACACTTTACAATCCTCCTTTTCCCAGGACTACCAGACCTTGCAAAGGAGCTCGCCGCCAATACCTAACTGGCGGGCTCGTTGCCCGGTCATCACACCCTTGGGTGTGGATAGGATTGAGATACCCATCCCGGCAAGAACCCAGGGGATATCCTGTTTCTGTGTGTAAACACGCCGTCCAGGTCGACTGACCCTTTCGAGACCGGAGATCACGGATGATTTCTCACGGCGTTCACCAACGTATTTCAACTTCACACGCAGGGTAGAAAGACCAGGCTTTTCACCCTCAACTACCTCATATCCTTCGATGAAACCTTCCTCTTTCAAGATTCGGGCAATTTCAGCCTTGATCTTTGAATGAGGCATGGCCACTACGGATTGGCTGGACATTACGCCATTCCGGATACGGGTCAACATATCAGCAATTGGATCATTAACACTCATGTTTCTTCCTCCGAACTGGCTTTTACCAGGAGCTCTTGGTAACGCCGGGAATCTTCCCCTCGAGCGCTAACTCGCGGAAGCAGATGCGGCATAAACCAAAGCGACGCATATAACCACGTGGGCGGCCGCATTTATTGCAGCGATTCCGCACCTGATATACATATTTCCTTCGTTGTTCACGATATTCCATGCATTTTTTTGCCATACTAATCCTTCCTGAACGGCATGCCTAACATTTGCAGCAGAGCTGCCGCCTGATCATCAGTCTGGGCGCTGGTCACAATGGTGATTTCCAGTCCGCGAACCTTGTCAACTTTATCGTATTCGATCTCAGGGAAAATGATCTGCTCGCGTAAACCAAGCGTGTAATTTCCACGACCATCAAATGACTCAGTTGACACACCCCGGAAATCGCGCACACGTGGTAATACAATGTTCATCAAACGATCGAGGAATGACCACATTTTCTCGCCGCGTAATGTAACAGCGGTTCCGATGGCACGGCCTTCACGCAATTTAAAGTTGGCGATGCTTTTTCGAGCCTTGGTGATCACTGGTTTTTGACCAGCAATTGCTGTCAAATCGATCACAGCGGCATCAAGTGCTTTCGGATTATCCAACGCTTCACCAAGCCCGATATTCACGACCACTTTTTTGATGCGGGGGATTTCCATCACGTTATTTAACCCCAGCGACTTCATCAAAGCAGGCGAAATTTCTTTCTGATAACGTTCTTTCAATATATTCATCAAGCCACTCTCCAAGCCTAATCGTCGATAATCGACTTGCATTCCTTGCAAATGCGTTTTGTCTTTCCGCCTTCGCGAGTAAGTTCAACGCGGGTTGCTTTATTGCATTTTTTGCAGACAACCATAACGTTGGAAACGCTGACAGGGGCTTCAAAACGAACCTTGCCCGGATTCACTGTACGGCCTTGAGATTGGACCTGCCGCTGATGCTTGGTGCGGGTATTGATACCCTGTACAACCACCGAATTATCTTCCGGCTGCACCTTGATCACTTCGCCGCGTTTGCCCTTGTCATCTGAACGGCCGCTGATAACCTCAACCTGATCGCCTTTACGTATTTTAATTTTCATCTGATCGCTCCTTCTTTCCTGGCCTAGAGTACTTCCGGGGCCAATGAAACGATCTTCATAAAGCCCTTTTCACGTAATTCACGTGCAACGGGGCCAAAGATACGCGTACCCTTAGGGTTCTGACCATCAGTATCCAGGATCACTGCAGCATTGTCATCGAACCGGATACAGGAACCGTCTTCACGGCGCCATTCCTTGGAAGTTCTGACGATCACTGCCTTAACAATTTCGCTTTTCTTGATCGAACCTTGCGGGGCTGCTGATTTAACGGTAGCAACAACAATATCGCCAACGCCGCCGTATTTACGGGTTGAACCGCCAACAACATGGATGACCAGCAGCTCGCGTGCGCCGGTGTTATCGGCAACATTTAATCGAGACTCGTGCTGGATCATTCCACCACCTCCTCAGCAACATCCAGGGTCTTTCCTTCGCTTTTCACGATGGATTCAACTACCCAGGCTTTTTCGCGGGAGATCGGAGCGCTTTCAACGATCTGCACAATATCGCCGACTTTGCAGCCTATTTCATCATGAGCTTTCACTTTCGATGAAGCGTGGACTACTTTCCGATATAACGGATGGCGATAGGTTCGGTCAATTTTGACCACAACGGTTTTCATCATTTTATTGCTGGTGACAATACCAGTCATACGCCGTCGCTCGTTCATTTTTCACCTTCCACTTTTATTCCAATTTCGCGCTGGCGAAGCACGGTTTCAAAAACTGCAATTTGCCGGCGTAAGACCTTCAGGCGGCTGGTATCGGTCAACTGACCTGTAACAACCTGGAACCTCAAGTTCATTAACTCATTCCTGGTATCGTTTAGTTTGGTTTTGAGTTCTTCTGTGGATAAGAGTCTTATTTCAGATGTTTTCATGATTAGCTCTCTCCTGCAGCCTGGTTACGTGCAAGAATCTTGGTCTGGATTGAGAACTTGTAGGAAGCCTGTTTCAAAGCCTCAACAGCTTCTTCATGGTCCAGTCCGCTGATCTCGAACATAATCCGTCCCGGTCTTACAACTGCGACATAGTACTCAACGTTGCCTTTACCTTTACCCATACGAGTTTCGGGGGGGCGGTGAGTGTAGGGTTTATCCGGAAAGATCCGGATCCAAACTTTACCGTGGCGTTTCATTGCGCGAACAATCGTACGGCGAGCGGCTTCGATCTGGCGGGCAGTTACCCAACCCGGAGCCATAGCCTGAAGTGCATATTCACCTACAAGGATCTCGGCACCACGCAGGGCTTTACCCTTCATACGACCGCGCATCGTTTTACGCCATTTAACACGTTTTGGCATCAACATAGCTGCTACCTCTTTCGTCCTACCCGGGGATTTTCCCGTGGCAGAGATTATTCACTAACGTAAACACCTTCGGTGGCTTCAACTTTCTCTTCCACACCGGGTAATACTTCACCTTTATAAACCCATACTTTAACGCCAATGCGGCCATACTGGGTTAATGCCTCAGAGCGAGCAAAATCGATATCAGCTCGCAAGGTTGCCAATGGTACACGACCATCGCGCATCCAGACGATGCGGGCCATTTCAGCACCGCTCAAGCGACCGGAAACGGATACTTTGATCCCGAGTGCTCCCTGCCGCATTGCCTGCTGTAAAGCACGTTTCATGGCGCGGCGATAGCTGACGCGTCGTTCGATCTGGCCGGCAATATTCTTCGCCACCAGAAGTGCGTCACAGTCTGGAGCTTTGATCTCTTTGATCTCCAGATCGATCTTCTTGCCGGTTAAGGCTTCAAGATCTGTGCGGATTTTCTTGACAGAATCACCCTTGCGACCGATAAGGATCCCGGGTTTGGCAGTGTGAATTGAGACTTTTACCTTATCACCAAACCGTTCGATCTCGATCGTGGAGATACCTGCTTTTTCCGCTTCCTTAGAGACCATCTTCCGAATAATGATGTCCTGGTGAAGCTGATTGCGGTATTCGGCACCTTCAGCGAACCAACGCCCTTCCCAGGGCTGATTGATGCCAAGACGAAAACCAATTGGATGTACTTTTCGACCCATAATTTCTCCTGGTGTCTTATCTTAGCGGGCAGCGAAACACTTCCACCGCCCTGCCTGATTTACTCTTTTTCTCGCAGCACGATCATCACGTGAGATGAACGTCTCAGCAAGGGTTTGAAGCGGCCACGGGCACCAAAGCGGCGCCACTTGCGGGTGGGGGCTTCATCAGCAGTGACCTTATAGACCACAAGGTCTTCACGGCTCACACCGAAGTTCTCTTCAGCATTGGCAACTGCAGAAGCCAGTAATTTTCCTACATGGCGGGCAGCAATTTTGTTGGTGAACTTCAACATGGTCAATGCTTCCACTGCTGGTTTTCCGCGGATAAGGTCGATCACCAGGCGTGTCTTTTGGGCTGATACACCACAATTCTTTAATTCAGCGCGAATATCAGTAGCCATAATTAACCAGCTCCAGTCGTTTTCGCAGAGGTGGAGTGACCACGGAAATGACGGGTGGGAGCAAACTCACCCAATCGGTGCCCCACCATGTTTTCAGTGATGTAAATAGGCACATGCCGTCGGCCGTCATGCACTGCGATAGTGTGACCAACCATTTGAGGGAAGATCGTACTGGCGCGGCTCCAGGTGCGGAGCACTTTCTTTTCGCCTTTGGCGTTCATCGCCTCAATCTTTTTCAACAACTTCGGGTCAATAAACGGCCCTTTTTTAAGCGATCGTGACATAGTTTCGTTCCTCTTTCTCGGCTAAATCATCCACACCGGTTTAGCGTTTGCCAGCGTTGCGGCGGCGAACAATGAACTGGTCGGTGACCTTGTTGCGGCGTGTCCGATACCCACGTGTCGGTTTGCCCCACGGGCTTTTCGGACCAGCCATACCAGCAGGTTGACGACCCTCACCACCACCATGTGGATGGTCGCGTGGGCTCATTGCTGTACCACGAACCGTGGGCTTGATACCCATATGGCGTTTGCGGCCGGCTTTTCCGAGTTTAATGTTGCTGTGATCAGTATTGCCTACCTGCCCAACGGTTGCATAGCAACCCTGGCGGATAAGACGTACTTCTCCGGAGGGCATGCGAATCTGGGCATAATCACCCTCTTTTGCCAGTAGCTGAGCAGATGTTCCGGCAGATCGAACTAACTGACCACCTTTTCCCTCTTTCATCTCGATATTATGCACCATGGTGCCAACCGGGATGTTAGCGATAGGCAGGCTGTTGCCGGGGCGGATCTCTGCATTGGGACCGGTGAGAACATTGTCATCAACCTTGAGCCCTACCGGAGCGATGATATATCGCTTCTCACCATCAGCGTACACGAGCAGTGCCAGGCGGGCAGTTCGGTTGGGATCATATTCGATCGCAGAAACTCGGGCAGGAATGCCGATCTTGTTGCGTTTGAAATCCACGATACGGATATATTGTCGCTGACCACCACCCTGGTGACGAACGGTAACTCGACCTTCATTATTTCGGCCAGCATGAGCCTTTCGCAGCACGATCAGGGAGCGTTCAGGAGTATCTTTGGTGATCTCCTCAAAACTATAACCGGTCATGTTGCGGCGGCTGGGTGTAATTGGTTTATAAACTTTGATAGCCATTATTCAACCCCTTCAAATAACGGAATACGATCTTCCGGATTGAGGGTGACAATTGCCTTTTTGAATTCAGGACTCGTGATCAGCAGCCGGCGGCTGCGGCCTTTGCGGCCGTGTTTGGCAGGTGCGTTCACAATATTCACCCGAACAACCTTCACATCAAAGATTTTTTCTACGGCATCTTTGACCAGTGTTCGATTGGCATCATTGGCAACTTCGAACACATACTGATGCAGTTTGGTGACCATATAATTAGATTTTTCGGTCACAATGGGGCGGCGGAGTACATCATAAATCGAGCTCATTTTTCTCCTCCTATCCCAGGTTAGCCTTGATAAGATCAAGGGCAGCAATGGGTAGAACAACTTTATCAAACACCATCAGATCGCGTACATTGAGATAATTTGCATTCAATACTTTAGCATCCGGGATGTTGTTTGAGGATCGGACCACTGCTTCATAGGATTCCGCAGCCGGAACAAGCAATAACGCGCTGGAATCACCAACCAGGGTATTTAATGCGTTTACCATCAGGCGGGTTTTCGGTTCAGCAACTTTCAATTCATCCACCACAACGATCATGGATTCGGCTGCTTTTACCGATAATGCAGAGCGAAGAGCTGCCAGTCGCATCTTCCGGGGCATGGTTTGATCATAGGAATGCATATGCGGGGTATGGATCTTTCCGCCGCCTTTCCATTGCGCAGACCGGGTTGAACCCTGTCTGGCACGACCAGTGCCTTTTTGACCCCAGGGTTTGCGTCCACCGCCTGAAACGAAACTTTTCGTTTTGGTTTCATGCGTTCCAAGGTGTGCATTCGCCATCTGGCGAACGAACGCCTGGTGCATAAGATCAATATTGATAGGGGCTTCAAAGATTTCAGCAGGTAATTCAACCTTGCTGACCTTTTTGCCTTCCATGTTCACAACTTCGACTTCCATAGTCATTAGCTCCCTTAGTCCAGGTAAATGAATGTAAGCCAGGCTTACATCTTCCTTGATTCTTTAATGATGACCAGGCCACCACGTGCACCAGGCACGGAGCCATTCACGCCGATGACATTGCGTTCGGCATCTACCAGGACAACTTTCAGGTTTTGCGCAGTCACAGCATCATTGCCCATATGACCAGGTCCGCGCGAACCTTTAAAAACACGACCAGGGGTGGTTGTGGAACCACGGGAACCGGGACCACGCCAACGGTCAGACTGACCGTGAGTTTTTGGACCACCTTTAAAGTGATACCGCTTTACGCCACCAGCAAAACCTTTTCCTTTGCTGACACCGGCGATATCAACCTTTTCACCAACCGCAAAAAGGCTGACGTCAACTTTGTCGCCTTCAGCTACCTGAATTTCTTTTGCTCTAAATTCACGCAGGTATTTTAGTGGGGGGAGGTTGATGCGTTTGAGATGGCCAATTTCGCCGCCAGACAAACGTTTTGGTTTTACTTCTTCGAAACCCAGCTGTACGGCTGAATACCCTTCGGATTCAACACGTCTGATCTGGGTAACGAAGCACGGCCCAGCTTCGATCAGCGTGACAGGTTGCGCCGCGCCGTTTTCATCGAAAATCTGGGTCATGCCGATTTTCTTTCCGATCAGCCCTTTAAACATCTCAGTTGTTCTCCTTCGTTCATATTTTGCGGGACTGTCAACCTGGGCTTGGTTGCATCATCCCAGCACAACCCAGTCAGCAATTCGCTGCGGCACTTTTGATTTTTGTCTCGTGCGCTCACTAAATTGCTCTTGAGTTGCCTGTTGAGTTCGGTTTTTGCCCGGAACCCAAACTTGAGTATTATACCGCAAAAAGCGAATAATACCAGAGGTATTTCAATTTTTAAAGTCAGCTACCTAAAAGTTGCGAATTCCCTGATAGCTTTAGATCTTTATTTCAATATCCACCCCGGCTGGCAGATTCAAACGAGCCAGCATATCCAGGGTTTTCGCGTCCGGGTCCAGAACATCGATCAATCGATTATGAGTTCTTATCTCAAAATGTTCGTGAGAATCTTTATCGATAAACGAAGAACGTCGAACGGTGAATTTTTCCACTTTGGTCGGCAGCGGGACTGGACCAACAACACGGGCTCCGCCGCGTTCTGCCGTCTCGACAATCCGTTTTGCGGATTGATCGAGGACACGATGATCATAAGCTTTGAGACGAATTCGCATTTTCTGTTTTGGCATTTTTCTCTACCTATGCAATGATTTTTGTGATCACGCCGGCGCCAACCGTCAGACCACCTTCTCGAATAG
>CAYRXB010000005.1:0-150362 GCA_964428125.1 uncultured Anaerolinea sp. | reverse complement strand
GGTCCCTATGTTCATATGCGGTTTCGTCCTGTCAAATTTCTGCTTCGCCATGTTTTTCTCCTTAAAAAGTTCTTAAAAGACTCAAAAAAATCCGGCGTAGAGCCCTCAATGGGAATTGAACCCATGACCTCGCCCTTACCAAGGGCGCGCTCTACCAACTGAGCTATGAGGGCTTGCCGATGCTGGGGAAAACTGGTAGAGCGTGGCCCCAGCCGAGTGGACGGTGAAGGATTCGAACCTCCGAAGGCGTGTCGCCAACTGATTTACAGTCAGTCCCCGTTGGCCACTTGGGTAACCGTCCATCTCCGAACCGTTACCGGTTCGCGAGTGAGCGTTTCCGCCGTGGAAACTCCCACACGCCGACCTGTAACTGAGCCGACAATGGGGTTCGAACCCATGACCTGCCGCTTACAAGGCGGCTGCTCTACCAACTGAGCTATGTCGGCGAACCTTTGGTTCGCATTTCCATTTGTAAAGAGCGTGCTAGATTATACCAAAGCCTTTTCCCTTCGGCAAGGTGCGAGGCTGGCATAATTTAAAAATTCACCCAAAGGTGAACAGGTTGTTTATATCAAATTCCAATGGAAGCGTCAAGGAGCAATTGTTCTATTATTGGGAACTAACCAAAATCGGCTCGCAAAGACATTCGCCAGATCAGGTGGGCTGCGTTTTGCGATTTATTCACCTCCTCGCAAAGCTAAAATAGCATAGCGCACATCCCATAGATCAGATAAACAATTAGCCCATGTTTGGACACGATTATCCAATAGACAGGGGGGTATTGGTGGGTTTATCAACCCACCCTACAAACTGTGTGAGATTTTTTGGGGCACGTCCAAGAACCCTACGCCAATCGCATGAAAAAGAAATCCCGTATACCAATCATACGTAGGATAAGATTTGCCGGAAAAGCAAAGGCATTCTGCCCCCGCCTGGTTTCAATAACCTGCGGGTCACTTAACGAAAATGTTTTCCCTTTGTAAATCAGCATCGCTGATTTCGCAGCGAGGACGTTGCGATACCAATCCACACCTGTTCCATAGGTAAGGGCAAAAACAAACCCATCTTTTTGAGGTGCCGCCATGATGGGTATCCGATAATGTTTCCCGCTGTGCCGGCCTACATGTTCGATGAGGAAGATCGGGCTATGTTTCTTTCCGGCAATCCTAATCATCAGGCGGTTGGTGAATTTTTTATTGAAATAGCGGATCTTATTCGGAATCTTCACCTTAACCTCACCATAAGTTCACAACCTGCCGGCTTTTTTTAGGATTCCCAGGCTTCTGACCGTAATATAGTCATTCTGTTTGCGAATATTTAGCGCCCCCCAATTGACTGGAGACACTCCAGAGGCTGCTTTTACGGATGTGGTGAAATACTTCACATCTGCCGGAAAACCCCTGCCGGGTAATTGCCTGGACTCGAGCCAGTCCAACGCGTCTTTACAGCGGGGATCGGACAACCTGCCAATCTCATCCATCAGCAATAACCCCACCAGCACATCGTAATGCCAGTAGGCGGGAAATGCCAGCTGCGTAAAATTCGGAAGGATGATGTCTTCTCCAGTGGATTTCTTAAACAACCGGTGCCTGAGAAATACCTCGGCAGCTTTCTCCACTGACAGGCGCACACGCGCATCCCGGCTCACCTGTTCATACGCATTGAGCGCGCGCAGAGGAATCCAGGTTTCGTAAAACGAGGAATGCGACGCCAGCGGCTTTTTATCACAATTCCAACCGCCATCTGGCCACTGCCATTTGAGCAGCTGCTCCACCAATTCTTCGGTCTTTGAGGTGACAAAACCAAAGTGTACATCCGCCAGAACTGACCCCCCTTCCTGCAAGGCGCAACGCCGCCAGCGCCCATTAATCTGCAGAACTCTCTTTAGAAATGATGGATCCAGGAGCCAGGTGTGACTCTGCTCCATCAAAGGAACCAACATTGAATCACCGGGAGGGTAGCCAAGATCCACCATCTGCAATAAGGTCCAAAAAGACCCGCGCCATTTTGAATAGGCATGAAACGGAATTTCACCGTTTTCGGTGAGAGTCCCCAACAAGGCAGCCACCAACGGGGAAGAACGCACCTCTTCCATTACTTTTTTTACACGGGGATCGGTGAGAGAAAGGGCTTCGTAACCTGTAAGGAAAAGATAGCGGATAGATGGATTTTGGTGGAAAGAGAAATAATCAATGATTGTTTTTTCCATCGTCATTCCTCATTTCAACAGGAATTCGAGCGGGATGTGAACGCGCTTGCGCCAATCTATTTCGGAGTGCATGTGCCCCTCGAATTTCCGCGTAATCCAATTTACAGGCTGCTGATACCCGCCTTCGGAAAGGATCTTATCTGCCTGGCGCTGGTAATGTTCATAAGTCTTATCGACAGTTCGCGTGCCGAAATCAAAATAGAATTTGTGATCCTGTGGATCCGGCATATGATGCTGGAGATATTTGAGTGCAATCCCACGCCCAATCGGCCAATGCGTTGAAACGCAGCCCGCCCCGCCAAACACCTGCGGATATTCACACATAGCATACATTGAGATCAACCCGCCCATGCTGGAACCCATGATCACCGTATCCTGCGGGCCTGTGAGGGTGCGGTAATGGCTGTCGACGTAGGGTTTGACCTCCTCCACGATGAAACGCAGGTAATTATCTGAACAAATTTCAGTTTTATTCCACTTTCGGATCATCGGGAACAATCCGCGAGAAGCCGGAGTATCCGGCAGTTTTTGCGGCATGTATTCTGCGGCACGGATAGCGGTTGACCATATGGCAACCACCATCGTCGGTGCAATCTTGCCTTCATTCATCAATCGGGAAATCGTCTCATCAATCCCCCAATCTTCATGGCTCCATTTGGAAGTTGAGGGATCAAAGGTCGTCTCACCATCGTGCATGTAGAGAACTTTATGTTGCAGGTTTGTTTCACTCAAATAAGATGGAGGAGTCCAAATATCCACACGGCGGGGAATGACAAATCGGGATTCAAAAGCATCGATGCGATCAATATTTCCGACAAGTCCTGCAAATGAATAGGAGGTCATGCGAATTTTTCCCTGTAATGAAGCAATAAGTCCTTTGTGATCAGGCTACTTGAGGACGCCTTGATACCGCATTTATAACGCGCCGCGATCTGCCCGCGCAGGATTGACTCCTCAAGCGGCAACCCCTCCAGCACATGGCTGGTGAGAAAACCAACCGCCAGGCTATCGCCTGCGCCATTGGTATCCACCACCGGCAGGTCAAGCTCGATGGCAGGGAAATGGCGGATATCCTGCGAGGTGCCGAGAGTACAACCGCGCGCGCCCATGCCACATATCACCATCAGCGCTGGATTCTGCGTTAGGTAAACTCGGATGAGTGGCGCCGGATCCTCATAATTGGCGGCTGAAAAGAACAGGAAATCCGCGGCACGCACGAAATCGAGGCGGTATGGGTCATTAACGTCCACCACATCCTGGATATCACAGGCGATTTTTGCTCCCTTTGCCCTGGCGATTGGAAGCAATCCACGGGCCCAATTGGGGATATTGAAATGCGCCAGTGTCGCTCTGCTGAACACCTGTTCACACACTGACAACGGCGGGTGCAGGGTCATGTGCGATTTACCATCGTAACAATTCTTACGCTGTCCATTTTTATACAAGAGGTTAATGCTGCGGCTGGTACCCGCCGGATCAATGAACAGCGCCGTGGTATCGATCTTTTCCTTCTCAAGGGTGTGGCGGATGAATTCCCCGTTGTGATCAGCCCCCACATACCCAATGAAGGAGGTGGATACTCCCAACCGGGTATATCCCCGGCTGGCATATCCACCGGCTTGCCCAATCATATCGATATTGGTAGTGAAATTTGCCTCGACAGAAAAATCAATCTTATCGCCAGGAAAATAGACGTTGGTATCGATGCCGATATTCCCAACCACCACCGCCTTTTTATCACTTTGCATATCCAAATTCTCTCAATCCGTCAATTGACCAGAAAAGACTGTGACCGCCTGACCGGCAATATAAGTCCTTTCGCCGCTGATGCGCAGCTTGAGCAGCCCCCCGCGTTGGGAAGCCTGGTAGGCGGTTAGGTGAGTTTTGTGCAATTTATGCCCCCAATAAGGGCCAAGGATGGTATGGGAGGATCCTGTGACCGGATCCTCATCGATGCCAATCCAGGGAGCGAAATACCTGGAAACAAAATCGATGCCATGCTTTTCGGACCTGGCGGTCACGATCAAACCGCGTCCACTGCGGGCTTTTAGAGCCGCAAAATTGGGTTTCAACTGGAGAATGTCAGATTCCTCCGGATATTCAAGCAGCCATTTTTCGCTAGACTTATAAATGCCGACCGGAACCCTTCCGAGGGCAGCGATGATCTCCTCGGATATATCTCCTGCCTCAACGGAAGCGGAGGGAAAATCAAGTTCGACCCAATCATGGTTTTTTGCAGCGCGCAACCTGCCGGAGAGCGTGTTGAAATGGATTTTCGCATCCGGGCGTACGTAACCCGCTTCCCAGAGCACGTGCGCTGCCGAAAGGGTGGCATGCCCGCAGAGTTCAACCTCAACTTCAGGGGTGAACCAACGCAGCCCAAATCCTTCATCTTTTGGAAGCACGAACGCAGTTTCAGACAGGTTCATCTCGCGGGCAACAGCGCGCATCCATGCAGGTTCCGCTGGCTGCGAGAGAATACACACCGCAGCAGGATTGCCTTTGAATTTTTCGCTTGTAAACGCATCCACCTGGAATATCGGAATGGTCATTTTTAACTCCACATCTGATACCCCTTAGTATACCGATAATTGTGGAAACAAGGATATTAGCATTAATGTTCTATTTTAGCGCGGATTATGCTACAATCAATCCATGGACCTGTTCGATCACGCGCTGGAACAACGGATGACCAACGAAGCCCCGCTGGCTGCCAGGATGCGGCCGCGTACGCTTGAGGAATTTGTTGGACAGGAGCACATCATCGGTGAAGGGCGGCTGCTGAGGCGGGCTATTGCTGCCGACAGGCTCTTTTCGTCCATCATCTTCACCGGTCCTCCCGGAACCGGCAAGACCACCCTCGCCCGCCTGATTGCCGCACATACCCAAGCCCATTTTGAGAACATCTCGGCTGTGCTGGCTGGTGTGGCAGAATTACGCCGCGTCATCACAGAAGCCACCGACCGGCGCAAGCTTTACAAACGGCGCACGATCCTTTTTGTGGATGAGGTGCACCGTTGGAATAAAGCCCAACAGGATGCTCTTTTGCCGCACGTGGAAAGCGGGATGGTCACCCTCATCGGGGCAACAACGGAAAACCCTTATTTCGATGTGATCCCGGCACTGGTCTCACGCTCGCGCATCTTCCAACTCGAACCATTAACCCAGGAAAACCTCGAGGTCATCTTCCGCAGGGCACTTGAAGATGATGAATTCGGATATGGCTCACGAAAGATAAAAGTGGATGACGAGGCTCGTGATCATCTGACACACCTTTCCAACGGAGACGCGCGCAATCTATTGAATGCCATTGAACTGGCTGTGGAAAGCACCCCGCCAGAGGCAGATGGCACCATTCACATCACACTCGAAGTAGCGCAGGAATCCATTCAAAAACGCGCCCTGGTGTATGACCGCATGGGGGATGCGCATTATGACACGATTTCCGCATTCATTAAATCCGTGCGCGGTTCTGATCCTGACGCTGCACTTTACTGGCTGGCAAAAATGATCCTGGCGGGAGAAGACCCGCGGTTCATCCTGCGGCGGCTGATCGTGCTGGCAGGGGAAGACATTGGGCTGGCTGAACCACTGGGGCTGGTGGTGGCATCCTCTGCAGCAAGCGCGTTTGAATATATCGGCATGCCGGAGGGCATTTACCCGATCGTTGAAGCCACCCTCTTCTTATCCACCGCCCCAAAATCCAACTCAGCCACGCAATTCTTTGCTGTCAAACAGGAAATTGAGGAGCATGGCACTGGTGCGGTGCCCACACACCTGATGGATGCCACCCGCGACGCCAAAGGGTTCGGGCATGGACAGGGGTATGAGTATCCTCACCTCTTCGAGGGGCACTTCACCGGCCAGCAATACCTGCCGGATAACCTTGTTGGAACGCGTTTTTATACGCCCTCCGACCAGGGTTACGAAGGAAAAATGTCAGGATGGTTATTGAAATGGCGCGAGGCACAAGATAAAGCGCTGGCAGAGAAGAAGGCAAACCCTGCAAAAAACCCGCTGGATAAGTAAGTTAACGTTTAGACTATTGAAAGCAAATAGTCGCGTACCTGGTTAACAGCGATCGCGCGATGGCTGAGTACGTTTTTTTCATCCAGGTCCAGTTCAGCCATCGTCTTACCAATTTTGGGTATAAAAAAGATACGATCATAGCCAAAACCGGAATCCCCGCGTTCTTCGGGGATGATCTCGCCTTGAACCTCACCGTTAAAACAAGTGGTTTCCTTACCAGGGATTGCCAGGGCTGCCACGCAGACAAAACGCGCCAGCCAGGGTTTGGGGTAAGGCAGCAGCTCTTTCAACAATTCGCTGCGGCGGCCGGTATCTGAGTTTACAGATGCACGTGCATAGCGCGCGGAATATAACCCGGGGCGTCCGTTCAATACTGCCACTTCCAAACCAGAGTCGTCGGCAAGGGTAGGCAACCCGGATAACCCACTGAGGGTTTCGGATTTTAGGATGGCATTCGCTTTATAGGTTGTCCCGGTTTCATCAACAGCCATCCTGATTCCGAGGTCATCCGGGAATTTCAGATCGAATCCGGAACCCTGCAATAATGAAATGAACTCAATTTTCTTTCCGGGGTTGGTGGTGGCGATTAAAAGCTGCATGGTTACCTTAATATTTATGAATTTTTTAATAAAAAATTGACTTCACCAAGTCTATTTGTTATAATTTTTCAGAATCAATTATATCCTGCACAGTGATGGGTCACCTTGGCCACTCAACGCTTTCCTTTAAGAATTAATGTTGGTTTCTTTTACAATCTTCCAGTCGGCAGCAATCGCGACATCCATTTTGAGCCACAGGACATTCACCTTCCCCCAGACCTAGACCTCCGTAATTTTTCAGGGAAGGTCCACATTTCGCGTACACCGCAGGGGCTGTTGTGTGAAGGGAAGTTCCAGGGGATTCAGACTTCTGAATGCGTGCGCTGCCTTGAACCTTTCGACCTGGAATTGGATATTGAGTTTGATGAAGTTTATGCCTATAAATCGCAGAACTTCACTGAATCTGGATTATTTGTTCCAGAAGATGGCAATATCGATTTTGCCCCGGTCGTGCGCGAGTACATGATCACGGGAAACCCGATCAAACCCCTCTGCCGACCGGATTGCGCGGGATTATGCGTGGTGTGTGGGGAAAACCTTAATTTGAGCACCTGCGAACACCAGGCAAGAATCAAGGTGGAATAAGCACGCTTGCACCTCGCGCCTGTTTGGCGAAACAATTTAAACCACAAACAAGGAGTCTCGTTGGCAAATCCTGGGAGGAGAACGCGCAGTAAAGAGATCCTGAGCATGCTGCTTGAAAAAGCAGATGTGCAGGGTTATCTTACGACCGATGACCTGATGGAATTCTATCCGGACGTAAGCAGAGATGCTGAGCGGATAGAAGCCGTGATGGTGGCATTGCGCCGGCGCGGGGTGGAGATTTTTGACGGCGGCGAAAGTGAAACCGAATTGTCGGAAATCGATGCGCTGCCAATAACCTCTGACCTGGACACTTTTTCAAACCTCGAAACGATCTCTTCTGATGACACCATCGGACTTTACCTGAAAGAGATGTCGCGCGTCCCCCTGCTGAAGGTGCAGGAAGAGATGGATATCGCGCGCCGAATTGAAACAGGTCGCTCAAGTAAACTGGAACTCAACCGCTCCAACGGGGGATGCCCGGCAGATCGAAAAATTGAATTGCAAAACCTCGTGGAAGATGGGATCAGCGCCCGCGAACACCTTATCAAAGCGAACACACGCCTGGTGGTGAGTGTTGCCAAACGGTATATGGGTCGAGGGGTTCCTTTCCTGGACCTTATCCAGGAGGGTAATTTAGGTCTGATGAAAGCGGTGGAAAAATACGATTATCACCGTGGTTTCCGCTTCTCAACTTATGCCACCTGGTGGATCCGGCAGACGATCACCCGGTCTATAGCAGACCAGGGACGCACCATCAGGGTTCCGGTGCACATGGTAGACCGAATCAGGCAACTCTACAAAGTATCGCACGAATTGGAGCAGGTGCTGGGAAGAGTGCCTAACTCGCAGGAACTGGCTGAAAAACTGGATGTGCCGATTGAAAAGGTGGAGTGGATGCTGCAAGTGTCCTGGCTGCCTCTGTCACTCGAGAGCCCTATCAATGAAGACGAGGAAGATTCGGAGCTGGGTCAATTTGTGGAAGACCAGGTGACCCCCACGCCAATGGAAAGCACCTATAGTAAACTGCTGCGCGAAAAAATTGAGGAGGTTCTGGATTCACTGCCCCCACGGGAAGCGCGTATTCTAAAGCTGAGGTTTGGCCTGGAAAATGGACATAATTACACGCTGGAGGAGGTTGGTGAAAAATTTGGTCTCACCAGAGAGCGCATTCGGCAGATCGAAAGCAAAGCGCTTCGGCGGCTACGGCATCCACGGCGTTCCAGGCAGCTACGAGAATATCTATAAAAAATCCACCGCGTTCATGGTGGATTTTTTGTTGTTTTTGTTATTTATCCGAATTTTCCCGTTCCCAACGGGTGGCAGCTTCACGGATTAATTCTTTCACTTCCGGATACGGGATGGAACCCACGCCGTCGAACTTTTCGACTCCAACCCATACATCTACCCCGTGATCCGGTCTTTCAATCAATTTCACGCCCTTTTGCTTAAGCGGAGAATCCTGGATCATTTCCGCGATAATATCGCTGATCTGCCCGGCAACTGTTTTCGATTTCAATCCTGCTGGCGGCGAAATGTGGTCTTCTGGTGTTAAAGGATTGAATGGCTCGATAAGCTCCTCGGCTTTGACAGGTTCTTCGGCTTGAGGCTCTAGACGTGTGAAAACCACTGGAGGAACAGGAGGAATTTCATTATCTACTGGTTCTGTTTCAACAAAAGGCAGTGGTTTGGTTGCGCCGGGTCTTTCATAATTCATTTGGGGTTTTGTCTCTTCGACCGTAGAAAATGCCGGGACCGGTTCCTCAGGGGCAGGTTCCTCAGGTGCAGATTCCTCAGCTGCGGCAACAGGTACCTCAACCGGTTTTTCTTCAGGTGGAGCGACTGTGTGAACCCAATCTGTAAAAAGCTCTGATAAACGCAGCGCCTTTTTTTGAAGGTCCAGCGGGAGTGCTGAAAAATCCTTGTAAAACTCCTCGTTTATTTCAGAAATAATGTGCTTGGCGGCAGAGCTGTACCACAGAGTAGCAATTTCTGCATACCCTTCCTTCTTGATTTCAACGACTGCTTTTTTATTCTTAGGAGATTTTGATCCACGCCGGCCGGCCATGTTACCGATGATCACACCAATGATCAGAGCGGCAATGGCAACCACGCCAATCATGATCAGATTTTGAATCTCTGCGGTTAGCATTTCAACCTCGCATTCCCTGCCCCCCAACCGGATTCTTTTTTAATATATTAATAATACATGATTATTCTTAAAAAAAACAACTGTTTTCAATGCTCAACAATTAGTCCAATCGACCTGACATTTGGGGCAAAAGTGGGTACCACGCTGACCCACCACAATCCTCTGGATAGGCGTGCCGCAGACCGGACAGGGTTTTCCGGTCTGTTGATACACATTGAAATGATTCTGGAATTCCCCGCCGCGGTATACCCAATCAATGCTGGCACCATTGCGGGCAATTCCTTCCATTAAAACCAGGCGTATGGAACGAAGAAGGGATTCCGTTTGCAGTTCAGTTAATTCATTCGCCGGTGTCAGGGGGTGGATTCCAGACAGGAATAGGGCTTCGTCAGTGTATATGTTGCCCAAACCCGCGATGATTGCCTGGTCCAAAAGCACTGATTTAATTTTACGAGAGGTAGATTGAAATCGCTGCCTGAGGAGGACCGATGTAAGGGTTTCATCGAATGGTTCAAAGCCAAGCCCGCTTGTTACCTCATTCATTGCCTTTACAAACCAGACTCGTCCAAATTTCCTTGGATCGTGAAATACCATCTTCCAGCCATCGTTGAAATAAATTACCATCCGGTCATGCTTGCTAATCGGCGTGTCTCCCAATTCCACGCGGATATCACCGCTCATGCGCAGGTGGATCAACAGGTGCCAGTGCTCAAGATGGAATACAAGGAACTTGCCTCTCCTCCCAACCTCCAGGATGGTCTGACCAGGTAATGATTTCTCGAATTCATCCTGGGATGGGGTTGCCAGGCTGCGCGGCCAGTGCAGCTTTGCCGACTTAATAACCCTTCCGACAACTCCCGGGCGGGTACTTAATGATGCAGATTCAATATTTTCAGGGATAATCGGGTTTCTCAGCGAACGAGCAATGGTCTCAACCTCAGGAAGTTCGGGCATTGATTTACTAATAAATCATCGAAACCAAATTTACTCGTTAAAGAGTTCACCCACACTGCGGCCCTGGTTGGCGCGCAGGATCACCTCACCAAGCAGTGGAGCCACCGAAAGAACGGTTAACCTGCCGCTGAATTTGGCGAGTTTATCTTTCGGTACAGGAATCGTATCTGTGGTTATAAACTCGGTTACCGGGAGCGCAGCAAGCCGGTCTGCAGAATCAGCTGAAAAAACAGGGTGAACAAATACCACATAAACATTCCGGGCGCCATATTGACGCACCAGGTTCACCGCCTGGATCATCGAACCGCCGGTATCCACCTCGTCATCAACGATGATCACATCCCGACCTTTGGCATCACCAATCAGGGTGAGCGCCTGCGCTTTGGCATCATTGGCGACGCGGCGTTTTTCGATGAATGCCAGAGGCACATCGAGAGATTCGGCAAAATTACGGGCTTTCTTGGCAAACCCCAGGTCTGCCGTGACCACTACCGGGCTGACCATGCTTTTCTTCTTGCCCTTCAAATAATCGATCAAGATGTAGTACGCAGTCAGCACATCACCCGGGATTGAGAAGAATCCCTGTATCTGACCGGCATGTAAATCCATGAACATATAACGGTCGGCTCCTGCCACTTCGATCATATCCGCAACCAGTCTGGCGGTAATGGGAATCCTGGGCTGGTCTTTCTTGTCTGAGCGCGCATAACACAGGTAAGGAACCACCGCGGTCACACGCGCCGCGGAATCCAGGCGCAGGGTTTGGAGCAGGATGAGCAGTTCCATCAAGTTGCGATGCACCGGGACTGATGTGGTCTGGATGACATAACAATCCTGCCCGCGGACGCTGGAGCGTAATTGTACAAAGAGATTCTCATTGGGGAATTGGATGATATCTCTTTCCATCAAGGGTAAATTGATGTGCGTGGAAATGCGAGTGGCCAACTCCGGGCAGGATGTGCCCGCATACAATTTGATATCTCCATACTTCATGCGGTCATGCCGCCCGGACGAGATCACTGGCATATTATTTTCCTCGCTTCTTTAAATCATCCCATTCGTTCTTTAGAATGGCCATTTGAATTTCATCTATATATCTACCGTTTTTGTAGATCGCTTCACGCAGTTGCCCTTCCTGCTTAAAACCTGCTGCTTTATAACAGGCTATCGCGCGCGGGTTGGTGGCATAAACCCGCAGGAAGATGCGATGCAAATTGAGGTCATCAAAACCATGCTGCAAGGCCAGCATAGTGGCTTCACGCCCATATCCCTGGTTCCAGTAAGCTTTTTCTCCAATGAGAATTCCAAATTCACCAGTACGGTTGACAGGATCGACCTGGTGAATCCCCGTGTTGCCAATATGAAGCCACAACTCCCCGACCAGGGCTTCGATTGCCAGCACCTGCCCCTCGTGAGGGGTGCGGGAAAGTTGCCCTTCAAACCAATTCTCTTCCATTGCCTTCGAGAAGGGAGAGTTGACCAACAGGAATTGGGTCACCTCGCGGTCATTCAGCCAACGGACGAACGTCGGGATATCCTCCCGCTCAATGGCTCGTAAACGCACCCTTTTTCCCGTGATCATCGTGTACGCCCCATCCTTTAGGGATTCAATCTTGTAGGACCCCTAAAAATATAAACGGATTCGCGGATATTGTTCAATCCGAGCATCACCATCATCAGGCGGGAAAGCCCCAACCCAAACCCGCCATGCGACGGGCAGCCATAACGGAAGAAGTCCAGGTAGAACTGGATCGGTTCAAAGTGCAGGCCTTTTTCAAGCGCCTGTTTTTTCAAGACCTCATATCGATGCTCTCGTTGTGCACCAGTGGTGATCTCCAATCCGCAGGCAAGAAGGTCAAAACTGCGCGTAAGGGTTTGGTCTTCTGGAACGCGCATGTGGTAAAACGGGCGGACGGTGATGGGCCAATCCGTGACAAACACGAAATCATGATTGAACTTCTCTTTAATATATGCCGCAATCTCACGTTCACCGCCGGGATCAATATCACCCTTCTTGTCAGCGGGCAGGGCATAACCGCGGGATTTGAGAATCTCCACTGCCTCCTTCATGGTGACACGTGGGAAGGGTACTGTGGGAACCACAATATCCACGCCAAAATGCTCTTTGATGGCATCACCATGCAGTTCTTTCACGCGGGAATACACATACTGCAGCCAGTTCTCTTCAAAACGCATCACATCCTCATGGCTATCGATCCATGAAATCTCCATATCGACCCCGGTGAATTCAGTCATGTGGCGCGAGGTAAAAGAGGGATCAGCGCGGAAAACCGGTCCAATCTCAAAGATCTTCTCAAAACCAGCTGCCATTGCCATCTGCTTGTAGAATTGGGGAGACTGCGCCAGGTAGGCTTTGCGGTCAAAATAATCAAGAGTGAATAGTTCAGCGCCGCTCTCGCTGGGCGCGCCGACCATTTTTGGTGAATGAACTTCGATGAAGTTATTCTTTATCCAGTATTCGCGCATGGCCATTTCGACGGTGGTTTCCACCTGGAAGAAAAGCGCGTTCACCGGGCGGCGCAGATCGATATAGCGCCAGTCTAGCCGGAAATCAAGGAGCGGGAGTGTTTCAGCAAAAGGATCAAAGGGCAGCGGTACTTCAGCGCCATTGTCAATTTCAAGGGTTTCCAATTGGACTTCAAGCCCATTTAATTTGACAACCGGATTATCGACCACTTTGCCGGTAATTCGCAGCGCAGATTCAGCACCTATCTTCGCGATGGTCTCTGCAAGTGCTTCATCATTGGGTTTCCAATGAGCTACTTGCGCCAGCCCGGTCGGGTCGCGCAGGATTAGAAATTGAATCTTCTTCTGATCGCGCAGGGTTTGCAGCCAGCCTTCCAACAAAACAGTTTGTCCAATCTTTTCTCGCAGGTCCTTGATCAATGTGCGTTCCATATTCATTCTCCTGAGCGATGATTATAGCTTATTTGCCCGATAGTATTATAAGAGCTCATCGACAGCCTGCCGGGGCGAGACCTGGCGTGAATAGACGCGCTGGAGAGCGCTTTCAATCTCGCGTTTTGAATGCTTTTTGTGCCAATTCAATAACAACTGCTGTTTGAGCAAATGGTCGAACTCAGTAAACAGGCGTTCACGGTTGCGCTGCTCCAGAATGTTTGCGTTCACCAGGTATTCACGATGACGCCAGATGGCTTCTGCAAGTTCGTTCATCCCTGTTCCTTTTGTTGCGACCGTCTTGATTATCGGAGGCTGCCATCTTTCGGTTTTTTCTGGCTGCACTGTGGTTGTACCCTGGTGCCCCGCCTTGCCATTGATTCCCATCGGGTAACCCAATTCGAGGTTTACCCGCAAAGCGCGTTCGGTACTCTCCACTCCGGGTAAGTCAGCTTTGTTCAACACAAGGATGTCGGCGATTTCCATGATGCCAGCCTTGATGGATTGAATGTCATCGCCAAACCCCGGAGCCTCCACCACCAGGGTGGTATGCGCGAGACGCGCAATTTCTACCTCTGATTGGCCAGCTCCCACTGTTTCGATCATCACCACGTCAAAACCCGCTGCATCCAAAAGCTGCACAACGCCGGCAGTTGCCAGCGCCAGCCCCCCCAGCGCGCCGCGGCTTGCCATTGAACGGATGAAAACACCCTCGTCACCTGCCAGGTCGCGCATGCGCACCCGGTCGCCGAGGATTGCACCGCCGGTGAACGGGCTTGAAGGGTCCACTGCCACGATGCCGACAGTCAGTTGTTTCTCTTTGCGGAGGTATTTTGTTAGTTGGTTAACCAGAGATGACTTGCCTGTGCCGGGAGCGCCGGTAACGCCAATCAAAATAGCTTTACCGGCACGGGTAAAAGATTCATCCAGCGCTTTCCTGCCGGCAGCAGTATCATTTTCCACCGCGGTGATCTGGCGAGCCAACTGCAGGCGCCAATCTTTGGAAAGCGCTGCTCCAATCGCCATTGATGTTACCTTTTTGCCACAAACTGCCTGATATCTTCAATGATTTTGGTGGTGGCAGTTCCCGGACCATAAACGGCTTTTACTCCGCTTTCAATTAACATCGGCACATCCTCTTCCGGGATAATTCCACCAACAAAAAAGACGACATCATTTTGCCCGTTATTTCGGACAAGTTCAACAATGCGGGGAACCAGCACGAGGTGGGCACCTGATAGGATGGAAATCCCGACCGCATCCACATCTTCCTGTAAGGCGGCTTCTGCGACCATTTCAGGCGTTTGGCGCAGACCGGTATAGATGACCTCCATCCCCGCATCACGCAAAGCGCGGGCAACCACCTTTGCCCCGCGGTCGTGTCCATCAAGGCCGGGCTTGGCAACCAATACACGAATTTTGCGATCTGTCATATTTCACTCCGAATTACCAGATTTAATTAATTATACACTTCCAACCTTTCACAACTATGGCTTACAGGTATAAGGGGATAAAAATCACGGAATAAATGTATAATTTGAATGAGACACTATCCCAAGGAGGGTAAAATGTCAGAATTCAATGCTGATTCTCTGCGGCCAACACCGATGATACAACCCAAAACGAGTGGGCTGGCACTCGCCAGTCTGATCTGCGGCATTACTGCGTGGACTATTTTGCCGATTTTTCTCAACGCAATTGCTGCCGTGATCACAGGATCACTGGCAAAAAAAGAAATCAGAGAAAGCAACGGGATGATCACCGGCAGTGGAATGGCGACCGCCGGGTTGATCCTTGGCTGGGTGCAGATCGGACTGGTGATCCTTGCAATAATCGGCATTGTCATTTTGCTCGTTGCCGCCCCCAGTTTCACCAATATTTTCAACCAGGTCAATAGTTCCCTGCAGCCATAGACATGCTACTTTTTCACCATCTCCTCGTATATAGTGGTGAAATTACAAATGGAATAGACAGGAGTAAAAAATGACAATTCCAGAATCAGCTCAACAAATCCCCGCAATTCCGGGAGCTCCAAAGAAAGACAGCGGATTGGCAATCGCCAGCCTCGTATGCGGTATCGCAGCATGGATCATCTTCCCGGTTGTGTCTGCCATCGCAGCCGTGATCACAGGTCACCTCGCCAAAAAAGAAATTCGTGCCAGCAACGGCACCATGGGCGGCGATGGCATGGCATTAGCCGGACTCTTAATGGGATATATCCAATTGGGTCTTTTCGTGCTCGCGATCATCATAATTACAGTCTTAGTGCTTGTATTCGCCCCCTCAGGACGTGAAGTTCTCAACGGGTTATCGATGCTTGCCGTGCCCCTTCTATAAATGTTGGAGTAAATGACCTAAAACCAGCCTAACCGGCTGGTTTTTTATTAACTGAGGTTTTTTACTATGGTAAACTTGGGTGGGAAATTAAACTTATTAAAGGAGAGTGTCTCCTATGCAGGTTATTTATCCATTCACTGCTGTAGTTGGTCAGGAACGTATGCGCCGGGCGCTGGTGCTTAACGCCGTCGATCCCCGTATTGGAGGAGTGCTTATCCGTGGAGAACGCGGCACTGCCAAAAGTACCGCTGCGCGTGCTCTGGCTGCGTTACTGCCGAATGTTCGCGTTGTAAATGAATGCCGTTTTGGCTGCGACCCTGACAAGCCCGCCACCTGGTGCACCGAATGCCGTGAACGCTCCAACGCAGGTGAAACGCTCGAGTCGATCACCCGACCCACCCCATTTGTCAACCTTCCCGTTTCTGCCACTGAAGACCGCGTGGTGGGCACCCTCGATATTGAAAAAGCCATCCAGAAGGGTGTGCGCGCTTTTGAACCAGGAGTGCTGGCTGCAGCCAACCGCGGGCTCCTTTATATCGATGAAGTCAACCTTCTCGATGACCATGTGGTGGATGTTCTGCTGGACGCAGCGGCAATGGGTGTGAATATTGTTGAACGGGAAGGAATTTCCTTCCAGCATCCAGCACGCTTCATCCTGGTGGGGACAATGAACCCTGAGGAAGGTGATCTGCGCCCGCAATTGCTGGACCGCTTTGCCCTTTCGGTTGAAATCCGCGGCATCCGCGAAGCCCGTGAACGTGTTGCCATTATGGAACGCAACCTGGCATTTGAGGCCGACCCCGCCCATTTTAGAAGCGATTTCCTCGAAAAGGAAACCGAATTATCCCAGCAGATCGAGAATGGACGCAAACTGGTCGATCAGGTGACCTACACCCGTCAGAATCTTCTTTCCATTGCCGCTCTGACTTCTTCATTAAATGTGGATGGTCACCGTTCTGACCTGGTGATCCTGAAAACCGCACGCGCCCAGGCTGCCTTTGATGGACGCACCTCCATCACAGACCGTGATATTGCCCTGGCAGCTGAACTGGCACTGCCGCATCGTTTGAAAAGCAATCCATTTCAGCGGGAAGAAATGGGGATGGAAGAACTGCAGGAACGAATCGAGCAGCTGCAAGGCGGAACAACTACCGGAACCAAGCAGGAATCCAATTCTGACCTGGGCGAGGACGAGTCCAATAGCCCAAAAAAAGAGTAACGCCGGAAGAGACCGGCGAGCAGTCACCGGACCAGGGTCCGCCACAACCAGCCCAGCAAAACCCCTTTAGTAAAAACGATGCCCAATGGTGGGCAGGCGGGCAGCGCATGCCCGTAGGGGAAGAATTTAACCCGCGCAAACTGGATACACCGCTTGATAAAATGATGCGCTCTTATGCCGGTCGGCGATCGGTCACGCGCACCGAACGCAAGCGCGGGCGCTACATCCAGTCGAGGCCTGCCAACGGCAAGACCAATGACCTGGCTTTTGACGCCACCATGCGGGCAGCTGCGGTTTTTCAGCGCGACCGCGGTGAAATGCGAGCGCGCAACCGGGTGGCATTTGCCATCCGACCGGCAGATTACATGAAGAAGATCCGCGTCCGCAAGGCAGCCAACCTGATCCTGTTCCTGGTGGATGCCTCGTGGTCGATGGCGGTTGCGGAACGAATGGCTGCCACGAAAGGTGCCATCATGAGCCTGCTCACCGATGCCTACCAGCGCCGTGACCGGGTTGGGCTGATCGTGTTCCAGAAGAACCTGGCCACCCTGGTGCTGCCCCCCACCAACTCCGTGATGTTGGCGGAACAGGCACTGCAGGATATCCCGGTGGGAGGGAAAACCCCGCTGGCCGCAGGACTGATGATGGCATACGAAGTGCTGCGTAAGGAAAAATTGCTCCATCCTGAGATCATGCCCTTGCTGATCGTGCTGACAGACGGCGCAGGCAATGTATCTGTGGGGCACCTGCCCCCGCAGGAAGAAGCCTATAACACCGCCAACATGATCGCTGCGGAAAAGATCCACAGTGTAGTGATCAACATGGAACATGCCGCTTTTGATCAGGGTCTGGCACAGGCACTGGCTGATCACCTGGATAGCCCGTGTTACACGATTACCGACTTGAAAGCAGAGAGTCTGTTTGTGACAGTACAGCAGGAGATCCGCCAGGTAAATAATCCGGCTATTGATTTTAAGTAATCTTCGACTATTTTGGTCTGCATCAGAAACCGGGTACTACCCTCACCTGGATGCGCTTGCCTCATACTGACGGGCATGATATTATCATCTCATTAAGCTATGAATACCATCCCAGACACAGAAAGACGAAGAAAACTTAAAAAGACGCTGATCATCGTCATCCTGGCGACCATTCCGTGTTACCTGCTTGGGATTCTCATCGTTTGGGTTGGGGGTATCGTGAAAAACCGGACCACGGTCACCCCAACCATTTTCAACCTGATCACGGATACTCCAGTTTTGTTATCCCCAACACTGCCGCAGCCTTCAGCTGTATTTGATACCCCAACACCAACGGAGACCCCAACGTTGGGACCCACCCTCACCCCAAGCGCGACCTATTTCATCCCATCAGCAACACCGAGCTTGACGCCCACCCCAACCTACACCAGTACTGTAACGGCAACATTCACTGCGACCGCGACAGATACCATCACACCGGAAACTCCCGTTACTCCATAGGAATAAAATGACAGATATCACTCCTTTTTTACTTTCACTGCTCGACAGCCCCGGACTCTCAGGATTTGAAAAACCCACCAGTGATCTCATCGCTGAAAAGTGGCGCCCGCTGGTGGATGAGCTTTCCACCAGCACCTTAGGCAGCCTGCACGGGTTGCGAAAAGCCGATGTCAAGGGAAAGGCTCCGCGCATCATGGTGGCCACCCACATGGACGCCATCGGCATGATGGTAACCAAGATCGATCATGGGCTCCTGCGTTTTACCCATATCGGCGGGATCGATCCACGCATCCTGCCAGGGCAGGCTGTGACTGTGCACGGACAACACCCCCTGACTGGCATTGTGCAACTTATCCCGGACCGTCTGCTTGAGAGCTCGGCTGCCGGTAAGACCCCGGATTACAAAAACCTGTTCATTGATACCGGACTGCCTGAAAAAGATGTGCAAAGGCTGGTTCAGATAGGTGATACGGTCAGCTTTGCTCAAAAACCGTTCGAGATGGAAGGCGGCTGTATCCTCGGTCATAGCCTGGATAACCGCGCTTCAGTTGCGGCATTGACTATCTGCCTTGAGGAGCTGCACAATCGCAAGCTCACCTGGGATGTGTACGCTGTGGCAACGATAAAGGAGGAGGAGGCTGGTGTTGGATCATTAACCTCGGCTTTCGAGATATTGCCAGACATCGCAGTGACAATCGACGTAACCTTTGCCAAAGGACCGGGCTCCTCGGATTACCGCACCTTTGCGCTTGGGAAGGGTCCATCCATCGGCATTGGTGCAAACATCCATCCTGCACTGCATGACTCCTTCACAAAACTGGCGCGCGAGATGGATATCCCGCATGGGATCGAAGTGATGCCGAGGTCTTCTGGAACCGATTCGATGATGATCCAAATCACCGCGGAAGGAATCCCCAATATGGTGTTGGGTATTCCACTGCGATACATGCACACTTCCACTGAATTGGTCTCAGTGAACGATATCTATCGGGCAGGCAGGTTACTCGCCGGATTTATTTCCCGGTTAACCCCGGATTCCTCCACAACCCTTTTTGAGAGGTTTACCCATGAATAAAACCTCCATTGAATTTAAGACAACTAAAAATCATCTGGCATTGTTGGAAAAATTGAGCAATGCGAACGGCGTTTCCGGTGACGAGGGAGAGATCCGCGCCATTATCCGCAAGGAGATTACCCCCTTTGCAGACGAGATCAAAGTGGACGCCATGGGCAACCTGCTGGCGGTTAAGCATGCCAAAACCAAAAATCCGGTGAAAGTACTGATCGCCTCTCATATGGATGAAGTTGGTTTCATGATCGCAAATGATGAGGGTGATGGGTTATTCACATTCGAAGTGGTGGGGGGGGTGGATGACCGCCAATTACTCTGTAAGACCGTTGCCGTTGGCAAAGAGAAAATTCCCGGAGTCATCGGCAGCAAACCCGTGCACCTGCTGGAAAGGGATGAGTTTAACCATGTGGTTAGTCCGTCTGAGATGCGCATTGATGTTGGACCTGCAAATGGCTCACGGGTTAAAGTAGGTGATTACGGTGCGTTTGCCACGCGCTTCCAGCGAACAGGCAATACCATAACAGGCAAAGCCCTGGATGACCGCCTAGGAGTTGCGGGGTTAATTGAATTGTTAAAACATGTTCCTGCGCATGTGGAATTTATGGCTGCGTTTACCGTGCAGGAAGAAATCGGATTACGCGGCGCAAGGGTAGCGGCTTACGCGTTTCAGCCTGATTTTGCCTTTGCGCTGGATTCCACTCCGGCAATCGACCTTCCGCGACCGGACGATGAAGAAAATACACAGTACAACTGCAAACTCGACCATGGCCCTGCAATCTACCTCGCAGACGCGGGCACATTATCAGACCCGCGATTGGTACGCTTCCTGACTGGATTGGCTGAGGACTATCACCTCCCATACCAGTATCGACAGCCCGGCGGCGGCGGGACAGATGCCGGTGCCCTGCACAAAACCAGAGGCGGAATCCCAACCATATCGGTTTCAGTCCCCGGGCGGTATGCGCATACCGCCATCATGATGGCGCGTATTCCCGATTGGGAGAATACGGTGAAGCTGTTTATCGCAGCACTTCAACACATCAACCTTGAATTGCTTAATGTCGAACGATCCTGAATCACTTTTGACACATGGAGATCCAATGAAAAAACTATTACAAAAACTTACACAAACACCGGGACCTTCCGGTTTCGAATATGAAATCCGCAAGGTCATCCGGGAAGAAGTTGCGCCGTATGCCAATGCCATTGAGGTAGATGCGATGGGCAATCTCATCGTGCGCATCGGCAAAAAAACCAGCGGGGGGCTGCGCGTGATGATTGCGGCGCATATGGACGAGATTGGAGTCATTGTCAGCCATGTGCAAAAGAATGGTTTTGTTCGCTTCAGCAACCTTGGTTCATATTTTCCGCGATACCTTTCTGGCAGCCGCGTTCGGTTCATGAACGGATTACGCGGAGTGATCAACAATGATCGACCAGAAGACCTCTCAAAGATACCCGCAATGGAAAAATTCCTGATCGATGTCGGCGCAACCAGCGACAAAGATTGCCCGGTAAAAATCGGTGATGCAGGAGTTTTTGACCGAGAATTTCTGGATATGGGGAAACGCGTGGCTTCTAAAGCACTGGATGACAGGGCATCCTGCGCTGTGCTGATCGAAACAATACGCCAGATCAAAACAACACCGAATGAACTTATTTTTGTATTCAGCACCCAGGAAGAAGTAGCTTCGCGCGGCGCGCAAACAGCAGCTTACGCGCTTGAGGCTGACCTTGGCATCGCAGTGGACGTGACGCCAACAGGTGACATTTTTGGTGTCAAGATGCAAACTCACCTGGGTGATGGACCCGCGATAAAGGTCCGTGATGTTGGCATGATCGCAGATCCACAGGTGGTCACCTGGATGGCAGCAACCGCCAAAAAGCTAAAAATCAAACACCAGATGGAAGTACTTGAAGTAGGCACCACCGATGCACGCACCATGCAAGTTGCACGCAGCGGAATGCTTGCCGGCGCACTTTCCATCCCATGCCGATTTGTCCATTCTCCATCAGAAGTGGTGGATATGGAAGACATGGAACAAGCCGTGCAGCTCCTGACTGCCCTATTAAGCGAGCCCATCAAGTTATAATGTTCACTGTGGCAAGAAAAAGTAAACTCGTTCTCACAATTTGCTTCACCCTGAGTATCCTGTTCCTATCGGTCACAGGATGCAGTGTGATCTCACAAATCGAATCCGGGTTGAGGATACCCAATCCTTCAGAAACCCCCACTCCGGGTAATGAAACTCCTATCCAGATCAACCAGGATATAACTCAAACACAGGAACCAACCAAAACGATTATTCTCTGGGTGCCACCGCAACTGAGCCCTAACGGGGAAAACCCTGCAGGAATAATGCTGGAAAACCGCTTGAAGGATTTTGAGACGCTTCATCCCGGTTTTAAGGTCGAGTTAAGAGTCAAATCCCTTAATGGCGAAAGCAGCTTATTAAATTCCCTATCGGTAACCGCCGCGGCTGCCCCTGACGCTTTACCCGGATTGATCCTTCTGAATCGAACAGATATGGAAATCGCCGCGCTTAAAAGCTTGATCTTCCCAATCCCGAGCCGGGCTGCGGAATATAATTCGCCCGATTGGTTTCACCTTACGTTGGATATGGCTTCAACCCAGGGGGTCCAGTACGGGCTGCCCTTATTCATTGATCCGTTCGTGATGGCTTATAACAAAAAGGAAATCGCCTTCCCGCCTACTACCTGGCAGGAACTTGCCGGGCAACATTCTGCTGTTGCCATCAACCTGGAAGATCCCCTAGCCCTGTTTCCACTATCAGTTTATTCATCCTTCGGCGGTACTTTAACTGACGAAAATGGTATGCCAATTTTAAATGCCGACCCACTGACGCGAACTTATCAGCTGATCTTTACCGGGGCTGATTCAAACGCATTTCCGGCATGGCTGGTGAACCTTCATTCAACAAAAGACACCTTTGCCGCTCTAAAACAAGGACAATCCTCCTATGCCCTAGTCTGGGCATCGCAGGTGATGCAATCAGCAGATGAAAACATCTCACTAGCGCCGCTCCCTGGCAACCCCAACTACCCGGCTGGATTTGCCGATGGCTGGATGCTTTGCATCACAAACCCTAATGCGGAATTGTCCAGCATAGATATTTTGCTGGCTGATTTCCTTCTGCAGCCAGAATTCCTGGCAAACTGGTCAGAAACTGCGGGTTATATTCCTGCGCAGAAATCTGTTCTTGAAAATTGGCAAAATAAAATCAACATTGACCTCCTGGAAAAATCTGCTGAACAATCACAAGTCATTCCAGGCATCAATATTCAGCAGGCAACCGCCGAAATCCTGAACAAATCTACCATCAGTCTCATTCGCAGGCAAACCAGTTACATGCAGGCAGTACTGGATACTCTCTCTGCACTTGAAGTAAAATAAGAGCATCAATCATGAAATTGACCAAAGATGGCATATCCGTCTTGAAACAACATTCAGACCTGATCAGCAGGGTGCTGATGGTTATTGTTGTGATTGGTGTATTGGCGTTAGCAATATTTCTTAGCAGAAACAACAATCAATCCGCTGAAGTTTTGCACCCGACCCCAACCCCAATTGCTTATGAGACTGTGACAGATATCGTTGAATTCAACTCGGCTGAGGAGGAACTCATTGCAGACTACGCCAGTACTACCGGCATCGTTGTTGCAGCAGGCAGTGTGGTTCTTCTCCTCCTGGGAGGAATCTTTGTTGAGTTTTTGAGCAACAAAAAAGAATGAGTGGATTATTCAGCAAAATCAGCAGTTAACATCTCAAGGTAACGATCGGTAACCATTTGAATATCAAATTTTGCCAGGGCATACTCCCTGGCTTTTTTTGAATAGCCTGACTGGGATAATAAAACCTTTTGGGCTGCATCAGCCAGGGCATGAATATTCGGCTTTCTCAACTTCCACACATCACTCCCATAAGGCGCAATTTCCCCACAGCCCTCAGCGACCAGCTCTTTCAGGGATCCAGTATCATACCCGATAACAGGCAAACCGCAAGCCAATGCCTCAATGACCGAATTCGGACAGGCAGCATTGATATCCGCAGAAAATAAAACATGAGCTGAACGGTCGATGGCTGGGATATCCTCCCGGGGAACAATCCCTTGCCAATCAATAGCCACCCCGCTGCCCGCAACCATCGCTTTCAGATCGTCAGATACCCTGCCAACCACCATTAACTCGGCAGCCTTTTCCATGCGGCGGTTGAGCAGTTGCACCATTTCGACCGCGGTCAGTAATCCCTGTTCGTACCCGCCCCCAAGATTGCCTTCCACGAGCAGGATCCGGAATTTATCAACGGGGCGGTTATGAGGTCCATCTGGGGTAAATTCCTGCAGGTCAACCCCATTATGGACTACGATTGTCCGGGAGCGAGACTCTCCATACACCCTGTTCCACCAATCACGGCTGAAAACACTTTGATACACAATGCCATCTGCCATTTGCCGAATTGTTTTGAGGATGTAATTGTTTACTTCGGCGCGCAGGAAATGCCGGACGCCGGTAGAACGCTTCCGGTGCACCCAGTTCATCCCATTCAACCGCTGGATGATACGTACACCTGCTTTTTTTGCCCGGCGCAGTTGTGAGATATATTTCGTTCCTCCCACCACAAGGATCGCGTAATTAGAAGGGTCAAGAATGTCACGGGTGACCTGGTAGCCGCGGTCTATTAAAACATGGGAGAATCGTGTCTGGAAAGATGCCGGTCCGCCTAAACCTGGTTGATGCGGGACAATACAAATCGTCTTATCGATACTCATTTTGATACTGGATAATCTAAAATGCCCTGAACAATGCGCTCGGCAGCATGACCATCTCCAAACGGGTTGGCTGTTGGCAGTACGGCGGCTTCTGCAGAGGACATTTCCAAAAGACGCGAGGCTTCACGGACGATCCTTTCGCTGTCTGTGCCAACTAACCTGAGGACCCCTGCATTAACCCCTTCCGGACGTTCTGTTTTTTCACGCAGAACCAGAGTGACCTTCCCCAACCCGGTGGCTTCTTCCTGGATGCCGCCTGAATCCGTTAATACTAAAGTTGCTGCTTTGAGCAGGTGGATCATCGAAAGATATTCCAATGGTTCCATCAAGGTCAGGTTTGCAATGCCGGAGAGCAACTTCTTTACCGGCTGTTGTATCTGGGGGTTCATATGGACCGGGTAAACGATGTGAACCTCAGGGTACCGCCGCGCTAATTCACGCAAAGCTGTGCAAATGGATTCGATAGGTTTGCCAAAATTTTCCCTGCGGTGTGCAGTTATAACTACCAGGCGTTTTTTGCCAGAAGCCACTCCCCAGGCTGCTAACCATTGCTTCACCTCAGGAGACATTGGCTGAACCGAAATTTGGTTGAGCGCATCGATGACAGTATTCCCTGTGACAAGTATTTGTTCGCCGGGTATCCCCTCTTTGAGCAGGTTATCACGGCTCCATTGGGTCGGGGCAAAGTGTAAATCCGTCAAAACCGTGGTCAGCCTGCGGTTGATCTCTTCTGGAAACGGCTGGCGCTTATCCCCGGTGCGAAGTCCGGCTTCGATATGCCCCACTTTGACCCCGCGGTAAAAGGCAGCAAGGGAGGCTGTCATCACCGTGGTTGTGTCCCCTTGCACCAGGATCCAATCCGGTTTTTCGGAATCAAGGACAGGATCAAGATGCGTAAGAATCTGAGATGTGAGCGTGGATAATGCCTGACCTGGCTGCATCAGATCAAGGTCAATATCAGGCTTGATATTAAATAAATTGAGCACCTGATCGAGCATTTCGCGATGCTGAGCGGTAACACACACACGGGTTTTGATGGATGAGGTTTTCTGTAATAATTGAATGACCGGAGCCATTTTAACTGCTTCAGGCCGAGTGCCAAAAATCACCAGTACTTTGATCTTCTGTTCCATCAGATGTTTTTACGGTCTCCAAGACGAATAAATGTAAACCCGGATGCAATATAGGATGAGCGATCCCATCCGTTTACAGTATCAATCACAAGGGTAGCCCGGGTGTGGCTTTTCAGCCAAATCGGATCAATGGCTCTGAATTGGGTGTGATTGACCAGCAAAAGAATGGCGTCTGCATCCCTAACAGCATTTTCCAACAATGCAGCCATGATGATCCCCTCATGATTGAAATCGGGTTTGAAAGGCTCAAACGCCGTTACCTGTGCACCCGCGAGATGAAGTTTGTGCGCAACCTCCACTGCCGGGCTTTCACGGAGATCATCTACATCCGGTTTGAAAGCCAATCCCAGCACCGCAATCTTTTTTTTATTCAATTCCCCAAAATTTTTGATCAGGGTTGAAATGACAAAATCGGGTTGACTATCATTCACCCGCCGCGCATTGAGAATAAGGGGGGTAATATCCGGCGCCGCTTCCACAAAAAACCAGGGGTCAACGCTGATACAATGCCCGCCCACACCCGGACCCGGGTTGAGAATCTTCACTCGCGGGTGGCGGTTGGCGATCTGGATGGCTTCCCAAACGTCCACGCCAAAACGGTCCGCCAGGCGTGAGAACTCATTGGCGATGGCGATATTGACATCACGGTAAGTATTTTCCATCAATTTAACCATCTCAGAAGTGGTGGCATCGGTCAGAACGATCTCACCTTTAACAATCATCTGGTACAGGTCACGGCCGGCTTCTGCAGAGGCTGCGTCGATCCCGCCAATGACCCGTGCGTTCTCTACCAATTCTTTAAGGATTTGACCGGGAAGGACTCTTTCAGGGGAATAAGCCAGCAGGAAATCTTTGCCTGCCTTGAGACCTGATTTTTCGAGAATGGGCAGCACATGATTTTTAGTCGTCAGCGGTGGCGAGGTGGATTCCAAAATCACCAGGTTGCCGCGTTTTAGAACCGGGACGATGGACTCAGCAGCAGCACGAACATAGCTCAGATCAGCTTTTTTATCACCATAAAACGGGGTGGGGACTGCGATGATGAATGCGTCTGCGTTCACCGGTTTCTCGCTGACGGACAAGTTGCCGTTCTTAATGGCCTCCTCAACCACCTGCTGCAGACCGGGTTCATAAATGTGAATTTTGCCGGCTTTGAGGCTTTTTATCACCTCGCTGTTATTATCCACGCCAGTCACATGCAAACCTTGTTTGGCAAACATGCTGGCAGTGGGCAGCCCAATATAGCCCAGTCCGATGATACAAATTGAATCAAACTTCAATGCACACCTCCCAATAGGATAACCTAATGATTATCCCATAGGTTGAAACGCTTGGGGAGGTTTTTTAACGCTTGCACCTGAGCGTGCCACGTGATACACTTTTTGTATGCAAAGAGCAATCCTTGCAGTTTCACCCAATCTGCAGTTTTTAGAGCAGATCCGCTCGCACCTTGAGGAAGGAGGGCGGTATCGGGTACAGGGGGTCACGAGCAGTAGTGATGCCCTCGCCCTGGTCAAGAATACCTATTTCGACCTGGCAATTCTGGACGCGGAGTCGAGTGATGTGCCTTTTGTGCCATTTACGCGCGACCTTGTCGCTGCTCAACCCGGTCTAAAAATGCTCGTTTTTCCGCCATCCAACAACCCCCATCACCCAGTGCTGGCGGGTCTGGTAGCGAATGGTTTTTTGAAAAAACCTTTTTTCACACCTGAAGTTAGCCGAGCATTTAAAGAACTCTTCAGCGAGAAACCTGAAGAGCCTGTCGTAGAATCACAACCCATCACCAACCTGGCAGAGCTGTAGATGAAACGCCCCGAAGTTAGTTTTAACCGGGTCGAACAACTGCTGGGATCCACAACGGCACAAACTGGATTACTCATCGCCAGGGGCAGAGTGATTGCAGCCTCTGGAGCCGTGGACGACGAAGCCATTCAGCAAGTGTTGAAGATACTGGAGACCAGCCAACCAGAAAGAGCGACGCAGGATCTGATCCGTTTTCTGACTATAAAGGAAGATGAAGAGATCCTGATCTACGCCTCACAGCTCATCCCTGAGGTTACCCTGGTTCTTTTCTATTCCTCTTCCACATCCATCCAGCTGGCGAGGCAGGAAGTTTTTCAGGTAAAGAACGAGTTTAAAGAGGTCTATCCTAATACCAGTGAATTGCGAAAAGAACTCGCTTTTACATCTGATGCCAGGGGAAAAGGAAGCGAAATTTCGGAAGGCGGCAAATCGAATTTGAAACCACTCGAAGAAGAGATTGGTTTTGAGGATCTGGATACCGTATTGAGTTCGGCAGAACTAAAAAGCCTGGATGCCATGTTGTCCGAAATGCCCTCTCCAGATCCGGGATCGGATGAAAACGTTGAACCAACGGAACCTGAACCGATCAAGGACCTGGATCTTACCGATTGGCTGCCCTTACCAGAGGATTTCGAGGCGGTTGAAAAGGGAATAACAGAAACAGAAGCGGAACAAGAAATGCCCACTGGAAGTGAAGTTGGCGAATCTCAACCAGAACCCCCTGCTCTTCCTGATGAGCTGCTGGAAAAGATCCAATCGCCCTCAAGCGATGAAGCGGAAATGCTTGATGCATTCCCCATTGAAACCCCCGAAGAAACGCTGCCAGTGGAACCCGTCAATGAGGTTGTTGCTGCGGAACCCCCTGGGAATGAACCGGATTCCGAAGCGTTTGATTTCGATAAGATTTGGGACAACCAGGAAGAATCAAAGCTGCCAATTGATGAAGGCGCTCAAGAAGAGACCAACAAAGAACTACTTTCCGATATTCTCATCAATGAAGAACCTGGTGAAACCCCTGTACCATTTGAGACACCGCTCCCCGCTGAGGCTGAAGGCGAAAAGATGGATGACGATGCGCTTGGTGCCTGGCTTGACGACCTAAAAGCCGAACAACCCGGCGAATCTGAAGCAATTCCTGCGCACGACTCTCAAGAGAATGTGTTACCTCCTCCATTACCCGGTTTTGAACCTGTCTGGCTGGAACAGGCAACTGGAATTCCCCATGCAATGGAAGAGACTGCGGTTGAAATTCCGCTAGTCGAAAATGTTGATGCCAACGGTCTGATGCCCCCAACGGTGAAAAGCGAGTTGGAAGAGATTACCGCTCAACCCCTGCCTGAACCTGGCGAGGCAGCCGAACCATCTGTTTTATCGGAATCCTCTGCCATTTCAGATATTTTTTCGGAACCTGGGACTGTCCACGTGGCAGTTAATCAATTTCGTTTTCGTTATTCATGCATGTTAATACCACGCGATCCGGGACAATTTCTCACAGGCGATGTTAATGAGCGGCTGAGTTTTATCCTGCCGCAGCTGCATCTTGAATACGGCTGGCATTTGACAGGCATATCAATTCGACCGCAATACATGATTTGGTCAGTTTCTGTTCCAATGTCTACCTGCCCTATCGACATCATCCAGGAGATACGCAGGCGTACGAGCACTCATTTGTTCTCCAATTTTCCCGAACTTAGAACTGAGGAAAATCAAACTGATTTCTGGGCACCAGGATTTCTGGCGTTGAGCGGCAGTTCTGGACCTTCTGCAGGAATGATCTACGATTTTATTAAATCTATACGCAATAATCAAAAGCCTGGCGATTGATCCCGACTGGCAATAACGGAATAACCTTATGCCCCCTATCTTATATTTGATCGATGGACACGCTCTTGCATACCGCACTTACTTTGCCCTCACCGCAGGTATCCAGAATGAACGGCTGCAAACGAGCAAGGGTGAACCCACAGCAGGAATTTTTGGGTTTGCCAACGTGTTGATGAGGCTCCTGGAACAGGAAAAGCCGGAATACCTGGCAGTGGCATTTGACACGGGAAAAACCTTCCGCAATGAGTTATCAGTTGAATACAAAGCTACACGTGCCAAGATGCCTGAAGACCTGCGCCCCCAGATCGAACGCATTCGCCAATTGGTGGATGCTTTTCACCTGCCGCGCCTTGAACAAGAAGGGGTTGAAGCTGATGATGTTTTAGGCACCATTGCCAGGCAGGCGGTGGAACAGGGACTTGGAGTGAAAATCATCACCGGTGACCGTGATCTTCTGCAGCTGGTTGATGACCGAGTTGTGGTTAGCCTGGCAGGGTCAAAACTTTCAGAAGCTAAAAGTTATACCCCTAAGGATGTCATCGAATACCTGGGGGTCCGCCCGGACCAAATCGTGGATTACAAGGCGTTGGTGGGGGATAGTTCTGATAATTACAAGGGAGTCCCGGGGATAGGAGAAAAAACCGCCGTTGGTCTCCTGGAAAAATATCAGACTTTCGATGCAATTTATGAACACCTGGATGAGATTCCTGCGCGATTTTCCGCCAAGTTAAAAGAAGGCCGGGAATCCGGATTGTTGAGCAAAAAACTGGCACAGATTAAAACGGATGTGCCCGTGAAGCTTATTCTAGAGGAAGCGAAAACTGACCATATCAACGCGGCTGCAGTTGAAACTCTTTTCCGTGAACTGGAATTCCGCACACTCATCCCACGTATGCACAATATCGTTGCTCCGCTGATCAAACAAGCTCCTGGCGGGCAGATGAACCTGTTTTCTACGGAGGTTAAAGAGATCAGTGTTTCCGGCAGATACCAGTTGAACACGATTGTTGTAGATGATGCTGAAAAATTATCTGCACTCAAAAATGAACTGGCTAGCGCAAAAATGATTTCGCTGGATACTGAGACTTCCGGTACGGATCCAATGCGAGCGCGCCTGGTTGGAATTTCGCTTGCGGTCAAAGAAGGGGAAGGATATTACATCCCAGTAGGACACATGGGGCTGACCACACAATTACCGATAGAAGATGTAATTTCTCAACTAACCCCCGCTCTCACCGACCCGAAAATCGAAAAAATTGGCCATAATCTGAAATTCGATGCCCTCATGCTCTTGAATAATGGGCTTAATATTACGCCATTATCCTTCGATACCATGCTGGCTCAGTGGATCATCGATCCCTCCTCACGGGTTGGACTTAAAGAAATTGCGGCTGTCTATCTTAATGCAGACATGACCCATATTGAAGAACTAATCGGATCCGGAAAAAACCAGATGAGCATGGAACAGGTTCCGGTATCCTCTGCTGCCCCTTATGCTGCTGCAGATGCCGAAGTGTGCCTGCGCTTAATGCCGATTCTAAAGCAAAAGCTCATTGAGAGAAAATCCCTTGATGTCATGATGAATATCGAAATGCCGTTGATCCCGGTATTGATGGGTATGGAGAAAACCGGTATCACCCTTGACGTTGACTTTCTCAAACGCTTTAGTGGAGAAATGGGAGTCCGATTAAACCAGATTGAAACCCAGGTGTACCAGGCAGTTGGATATTCATTCAATTTAAATTCCACGCAGCAATTATCCAAGGTGCTTTTTGAGACCTTGAGATTGGAACCCCCTGACCGCAATAAAAAGACAGCCAGCGGTCATTTTTCGACCTCTGCCGCGGTACTGGATGAATTACGCGGTGAGCATATTGTGGTGGACCTATTGCTTGAATATCGGGAACTCGCCAAGTTAAAATCCACATACCTTGAAACGCTGCCGACGCAGATCAACCCAAAAACCGGAAGGGTTCACACGAGTTTCAACCAGACAGGTTCGGTAACCGGCAGACTGGCATCATCAGATCCTAATTTACAGAACATTCCAACACGCACGGAAACAGGGCGGCAGGTACGGCTGGGCTTTATTGCTTCACCGGGGCATATGCTCCTTTCAGTAGATTATTCACAAATCGAGCTACGCGTGGTTGCCCACATGTCCAAGGACGAGCGGATGCTGGCGGCATTTCGCGCCGGACAGGACATTCATACAGCCACCGCCGCAGCGATTAATAATATCCCAATTGAACAGGTAACCCCGGATCAACGGCGCCACGCCAAGGCAATCAACTTCGGATTGATCTACGGCATGAGTGCCTTCGGACTCAGCCGGGGCACGGGGTTGACCCTGGGTGAGGCTGAAAATTTCGTGCGCGAGTATTTCAGCGATTTCCCGGGCGTTAAGCAGTATCTGGATGGAATCCGGGTGCTGGCTGCCCGGCAAGGCTATGTTGAAACATTGTTCGGAAGGCGCCGTTACTTCCCTAACCTGGCAAACCCAGTGAATGTTGCCATGCGCAATCGTGAAGAACGAGAAGCCATCAATGCCCCCATCCAGGGAACCGCTGCGGATATACTGAAAATTGCGATGCTGCATTTACAGCCTGCCCTGGACAAAGCGAAATCCCATGCAAAACTATTGCTCCAGGTGCATGACGAACTGGTCCTTGAGGTTCCTGAAAATGAATTAACTGAGACCGCCTCACTTGTTCAAAAAGTGATGTCTGAATCCGTTACCCTTTCAATTCCCCTCATCACAGAAGCCAAATGTGGGGTAAACTGGGGGAGTATGAAACCCATTTCGGAATTTAAATTTCCGGGCGGTAACTAATGGTCAATGAATCAGCAAAATTCCAGACATTGATGAACCAGGGACACACGGCAGCCTGGGATCAGGACTGGGCGCAGGCGGCGGAAAAATACCGCCTTGCGCTGGATGAGATCCCAGACCACCCGGCGGCACTCGCCAGCCTGGGATTAGCCCATTTTCAACTCAAGCAATATGAAGACGCCATGCGCAGTTATAAACGCTGCTCGGCGCTTAACCCCGAAGACCCCATGCCTTATGAAAAAATCGCCCGAATTTATGAGCGAATTGGAATGCTCAATGAGGCAGTGCGGGCATTTCTGCAGGCTGGCGAAGTTCAAATCAAAGCTCATTCTGCAGACCGCGCAGTGGCCGATTTTTCAGATGCCATCCGATTGAATCCGATGGATCAAACAGCCCACACCCGTCTGGCGATGATCTATGAGCGGTTGGGGAATAAAACAGAAGCAACCAAAGAATTTCTGTACACCGCCGCCATCATGCAGTCAACTGGCGATATTAAAAAAGCTATGCAGGTTGTTCAATACGTTTTGCAGCAAACACCAGATAACGAATCTGCGAAAAATGCGCTTGCGATGCTGAATAACGGTTCTCAACTCGACCTGCCTGAGATACAACAGGGAAGCGCTGCTCCCTTACGAATGTCTCAGGTGAGGCAACTGACAGAGCAGCAGGCTGAAGTTGAGATCACGCCTAAGTATGATCCTTTGACTGAAGCCAGGCTTCTGGCGCTCAAACAAATGGCAGCACTGCTGTTTGACAGCAGTGAAGAAAAACAAAATGAGCCTCAAGGAAGCAGACGCAGCCTGCTTTCGATCGCCCGCGGCACCGGAGTCCTTAATGCTGAATCCGCCGAGCGCGCACGAATTCAACTTCACCTCAGCCAGACCATTGACCTGCAGACAGCCGGACAGGATGAACAAGCGGCAATTGAACTTGAACGTGCCATCGATCTAGGTTTAAATCAATCTGCATCCTTCTATGTACTGGCTTTGCTTATCCGTTCTCATTCTCCGCAAAAAGCGCTTAAGTATTTGCAGCGCTCAGTTAAGAACCCCGATTTTGCGCTTGCTTCCTATTTGTTGATCGCAGAGATCTACGATCGGGGCGGGCAATTTAAAGAGGCTTCGATGAATTACCTGCAGGCACTCAAGCTTGCAGACATGAGCGCGGTAGCACCCAACCAGGCTGAAGAACTTGGGCAGCTTTATGAGCCAATCTTTGAGTCGCAAGCACGCGTGGAAGACGAAAAGGATCTGCGGAAAATCTGCACAGTGATCAGCGGACAGCTGCTTCGCACCGACTGGCGTCAGTTCATCAAGGATGCGAGGAACCAGCTCCCCAAGCAGGAAGATGATAATACCCCATTGCCGCTGGCAGAAATGCTGCTGGAGACCAGCAGCAGCGAGGTGGTGCATTCACTGGCAGATATCAAACAGCTGGCGGCGAAAGGAAAATTGCGCGCCGCCATGGAAGAAGCCTACCGCGTGTTAATGGTGGCCCCAGTATACCTGCCCCTCCATATTCAAATGGGCGAAATGTTGATCGCTGAAGGGTTCATTAGTGAAGCGGTGGAGAAATTTCTGGTGGTCAGCAACCTGTACAACCTTCGAGGGGAAACTGGCCAGGCTATCAGATTATTAAACCGGGTGACAAAGCTTGCGCCAATGGACCTTTCCATCCGTAGTAATTTGATCGAGCTGCTGCAATCCATAGGCAGGGTGGATGATGCAATTCAGCAGTATATGGATCTTGCAAACGTTTATTATTTATTGGCCGAGATGGATATCACCCGCCAGACTTATCAATCGGCGCTTACATTGGCTCAGAAATCTTCCAGCATCCGTGAATGGTCAATCAAGATTCTTAATAAACTCGCCGACATCGAACTCCAGAGCCTTGATTGGAAACAAGCAATTAAGCATTTCGAACAAATTCGCTCGCTCGACAGCCTCGATCCTGCCCCGCGCGCCATGTTAATCGACCTCTATCTACGGATTTCTCTGCCGGCAGCAGCCATGAATGAGCTTGATGGTTATTTAAAGATCCTTGCCACCTCAAACACTCCTTCAAGGGCCGCAACATTTCTGGATGAATTACTCAAGGAACGGCCTGACAATATCGAGATTCAGAAACGCATGGTTGCGTATTACACAGCAAAAAATGAGTTACCCTACGCGATCGAAAAACTCGATTCTCTGGCTGAACGCTCACTGGCGGAAGAGAACACTCCGGCAGCAATCGCTACGCTTGAACATATTATTTCGCTTCAACCGGCAAATGTGGCTGACTATCAGAGACTATGCAATGAGCTAAAAATGAAATCTGCAAAATAAAAAGCCGCTCGAGTGTTACTCGAGCGGCTTTGTTGTGAACTAGAATTACCACCACAAACGGAACCAGGAAGTACCTGCAGCAGTCTCCCCTCTCAATGTAATTTCAGCTTTTACACTTACTACACTCCGTGCCGGTAGATTTGCCACATTGAAAGTAAACTGGCTAATACCAAATTCATTCGTTTCATTCAATCGATAAAATTCGCTTGTTCCATCAGGGAATGTGAGGGTCACACCTACCTGAGCGCCGTCCAATGGTCGCAGGTATTGGTCCTGGGCAATCACATAAATCGTCTGGCTTTCTCCAGCGCCGATGAGGGAATGCAGGACAAAAGTCCTGGCGATCGGTTTAATAAGGTCTCCTGCACTATTGGCTTGCGGATCTGCCTTGAGCAATTCAGGATTGCCGACATATTTGTCAAAATACAGCCGACCCAAGTCGGTGAGGACCACGCGCTGACCGCTGGGTCTGTCTGGCCACCATTCCATGCGCACATTCTCAAAATACTGCATATAACGACCGTCGATGATTTCCACACTTGAAATCGGATCCCCAAAAAACACCGCACCGTTATTGGCATCATAGAATTGCAGAAATGCATAACAAACAGAAAAACCGCTTTCGAAAGTCCTGCAGGTTGGTCCTTCCTGCGCGATATCTGCCAAAGGCGCACCAGGACGATACATCAAGTATCCAAGTGGAGCAATCTGAACTTTTTGACCCTGGCTGGTATCCACCAGATCGAAGCGCACCTTTTGAAAATACTGTACTCGAGTATCACTTAGGGGATCAGTGAAATCATCGGTGATCGGGTAACCAAACAACAAAAGCGGATCGCTGGAACTATTATAAAGATGGAGAAAATCTCCCCAGATCCAGTGCCCGGTCTCAGAAACATAAATGGAATCGGAGGATTGTGCATTAACAGAGCGGGCAATGCCAAATGCACATACCACCAACAAAAATACTCCGATAAACACTCGAATTAATTTCATCTTCAGTATTATACAAAAATATTCGGCTATTCGCAATAGGGGGTATTTTTTTGGCGGCGGCTAAAGAGCAGGAAGAACCCCGCACCGGCAAACCCCAATAAACCTGTTCCGATCCACGTGGCTGATGGTGAAATCCAATCGCCAAGGATACCGCCGATCAGCGGACCAAGCGCAGTGCCAATACTCCATGTAACAGTGAAGAGGCTCATGTAACGAGCTCGTTTATCCTCAGGGGCAAGGTTTGAAACATAATTGGTGCTGGTTGGCAGCAAGATCATTTCTCCAACCGTAGCGATGACCATGCACAACCAGAAAGCCCAAAAACCTGTTCCAACGGCAACCCCGGTGACAGCAAATCCGTAAAAGAGCGCACCTAATGTCATCATTGCCGCAGGAGTACGTTTTTTCACAATGCGGGTTACCGGCAGCTGGAAAAGGATCACCATTACCGCGTTTGTAGTTGGGATAAACCCAAAAATATCCTCTGGAATACTGTAGTTGGTTTTGGCATGAACAGCCAGCAGCATCCACAAAGCAGAAGACGCCATCCTGTTGAACGTCATGGCCACTAAAAAACCTAGCAGCTGGCGGTCTTTTAAGGCGGTGGAATACCCCTGAATCATAGCGGGTTTTGAACCCTCGGGCAAAGCCACTCGGGGCATTGTTTCTATAGAAAAAAACAGTATCAATACAGCACAAATGACCATTCCCGCCCCGGTGACTGCGAAAGACACCTGGTAGGAATAAGCAGCCAGGAAACCGCCGATGGCGGGGCCAACCGCGACGCCCAGGTTATTCCCCAGCCGAAGGACCGAATATGCATCGATACGTTCTGCAGGCGGAATGATATCGGTGATCATGGCATCAGCAGCAAGCCGATATAACGGGGTAACCGCACCACTTAAAGCCATGAGGAGTGCAAAAACGGGTAATATATCAGCCAATCGAAATAGATACCACGATACACCAGCGATAAAAAACGAAAAGACCATCACCCATTTGCGCCCAAACCGATCAGCAATGGCTCCCCCGATAAACGTGGTTACCAGCCCAACAAGTGAATTAATGGTGAGAAGAATAGTCACCGCGGTGAGGGGCTGATTCAGTTTTTCACTTGCGTAAAGGGTCAAAAACGGCCAGACAAGGCTGTGAAAGGTCCATGCCAGCATCATCACACCTGAAACAAGCCAGAACTGGCGTGAAAAGGAACGGAAAGCAGAGGAGACCCGGGAAATCACGGGGATAATTCTATCATGCGGATGATTGACTATCACTGAGTAATCCGGTAAAGTAAAGAAAAAAAATAATCGGGAGGAAATATGCTAAAGGATTTTAAAGCATTCATCATGCGCGGAAATGTGATGGATCTGGCAGTCGGCGTGATCATCGGTGCCGCCTTCGGTAAGATCGTATCTTCGTTTGTAAGCGACATTCTCATGCCTCCGATCGGTTTACTTCTCGGAAAGGTTGACTTTTCCAATCTCTTTATCAGCCTCAGCGGAGAAAAATTTAAAAGCCTGGCAGACGCCCAGGCGGCTGGAGCGCCAACCCTGAATTATGGTTTATTTCTTAATAACGTGATTGATTTTTTGATCGTCGCGCTGGTTATATTCCTGTTGATCCGCGGTTTGACAAAACTGACCAAAAAAGAAGAAGCACCAGCTGAGGTAACTACTCGTGATTGCCCGTACTGCCAAACATCGATTAGCAAAAAGGCAACCCGCTGTCCGAATTGCACTTCAGAAGTTAAACCGCTTTGATCTTATAAAGAATCCCCCCGAAAATCGGGGGGATTTGATTTAACATCAAATGCGCGCTCGCGGTTTGCGAGCCCTGGCACCCTGGACAACCCCGCCTCGGTATGAAGGTGCAAGTATCTCATAAATTGCACAAATACGGGTATCGAGCATGCGGCTGCGGATACGCGCGTCAAGATCAGCCAGATTGCTGGACATGGTGATGATAGTGGGGAGTTTGGCGTTGTATCTTTCGTTAAATATCTGGTAGAGCTTCTCCCGTGCCCATGGAGTGGCGCTCTGAGTGCCCAGGTCATCCATAATCAGTACGGGCGCTGATTTTACACGGTTGAACATGCTGTCATACGAAATATTGCTGGTCGGGCTGAAGGTGGCACGCAGGTGATCCAATAAGTCAGGCACTACCACAAAGATCGGGTCGTCTCCCATCCCCTTGCGGTAGTTACCGATGGCAGCCGCAAGGTGGGTCTTGCCGCAGCCATAATTACCGGTAAGCACCAACCAGCCACGCGGGTCTTCTGCGTATTCCTGGGCAGCCCTGAACACATTCTCCAGGTTGGACTGTACCTCAGGTTCAAGACGTTCGGGCTCTCGCAGACTAAAATTACCGAATGAACGATCCGCAAGCAGCTGCAGCTGGTACACCAAAGGATCTCTGCTGTCTTTGATTGGAGCCCGGTAATCAGGCGCTAAAATCCGTACCCGGGTGCAAAGGTCTGGGTCCTGCAAGCGGGAACGGATGCGGTCATCAAGGTCTTCGAGCGCCAGGTTGGTGGTGACCACCATTGGCAGCTTTCGGACATAACGGTAATCGATGATCTGAAAGAGTTTTTCATTTGCCCATTTGGTTGTATTCTGGGCACCGAGATCATCCAGCACCAACAGACCGACATTACGGATCTCGTCAAAACGTTTCTCGAAATTAGTGTCGCTGGCATCAAATGAATTCCGCAGCCAGTCCATCAGATCTGGTACGGTGAGGAAAAGGGTGGTCATGCCAAACTCCACGCAGGCGTTGGCTACTGCTGCTGCCAGGTGTGTTTTACCGCACCCATAAGTTCCCATCAACACCAGCCAGCCGCGCGGGCTGGCAGCAAATTTCTGCGATTGGCTCAGGGCGTACTGCAGGGAATGAATTTGTTCATCTCCCAACCCAAGCCTGCCCTGAACTGAAAAGGCGTTAAAGGTCATGTGGTTGAAATTTTCAAGATTGCTGGCGTCGTAGAGCCGCTGCTGCGCGTCTCGGTTGATCTCATTTTCCTTGCACACGCAGCGAACAAGTTGACCAAAATCAGGGTCAGATATAGGAAGGTCGCGCCGTAGCCAGCCAACCCCACCGCAGTAGGGACACACTGGCGATTCTTTTGCTTTGGTCTTAGTGGTGGATGAAGTCACCGAACTCTCCTTCGCTATCCCTTTTACGACTTTCCGGAGTGGACCGCTGATCTCTTTCATTTCGACCTTTCTCTTTCCAGGATCTCAGGATGGCTTCAACAAATCGCCAGTTGCGGGCATTGCGTTCAACGGCAATCTTCACTGCTTCTTCAATCCATTCAGGCGGGTAAGTCTTTTCTGCATCAGTCAGGGTTTCTGCCATTAAAGGAGTGATCAGCCCGATGTTTTGCTCATAAAGCAAAAAAATATTGGGGCGTTCGCTAGCAAGAGAATGAGGTGCAATGCCTGGTTCTCCTGGCTGCCATTCACCGGATGCCAACCCCTGGAAAAGCGCAGATCCACGAGGCGAATTAATAAATAGCAATTGCCGATCGCCTTTATTCCCCAAAAGAACAAGCTTGTCATCCAAGGCTTTATCCAGCGCGCTACGAAAATTGGATTCCCACTGCCCTTCGCCATGATTAAACAATTTCCTAACCGCAGGTTCTGCAAGCAATTCTTCAACATCGGCATAACCGGTATTTTCATCCAGGCTCTGCAGATACCAGAAAAGGATAAGAATAAATCGAATCTCATCGATATCCTTCAATGCAGGCAACACGGTGCTGAAGAACTCCGGCGGCACCTGGATATTACCTGCTTTACCAGAGAATCCCTTAAACTCTTCCATTGACTAATTTATTTCTTTTTCCGATCGAATTCACCTGTAAAGGTGGCTGCGTTTTCGAATTTGGCTAAGTTTTCCAGGAATACCAGCTTGATCCCGGGGTGTGTGGGACCATTCCTGTGTTTGGCGACAATCAATTCTGCGATATTCTTGCTGGTAGATTCCTTTTCCAGCATGTCTGGCCGATGAATGAACATTACAATGTCTGAATCCTGTTCAAGGCTGCCTGATTCGCGCAGGTCAGAAAGCTGCGGTTTTTTGTCGGTACGCTGTTCCACGGCTCGGTTCAACTGCGCCGCCGCCAGAACAGGCACTTCCAATTCGCGAGCCAGCACCTTCAGGCTACGCGAGATTAGCGAAACTTCCTGCACACGGTTCTCCGAGCGGGTATCGCTGCCCATTAATTGGAGGTAATCCACAATGATCAGATCCAGTCCCTTTTCCATGTACAAGCGCCGGCACTTGGTGCGCAATTGGATTGGCGTGATGGCAGGGGTATCATCCAGCCAGATGGGGGAAGTTTCCATCGCACTGATAGCGCGCGTGAAAGTATCCCACTCGTCTCCCTCTAATTTGCCTGTCCGCAAGCGCTGGGTGTCGATACCGGTTTCCTGGGCAATTAAACGCTGAACCAGCTGTTCATTGGACATCTCAAGGGAAAACATGGCAACGCGTTTCCCGTGTTTTTGAGCTGCGTTCTTGGCAACCGAAAGCAGGAACCCCGTCTTACCTGAACCAGGGCGTCCAGCCACGATCAACAGGTCAGACTTTTGAAGCCCGCCCAGCAGCCTGTCAAGGTCTGTTAAACCAGTTGGTACCCCAAAGATGTCTTCATCCCGCTGCGAAAGTTCATCGACATGGCTGTAATAATCTCCCAAGACTTTATCTATTGGCTCCAGGTCATGACGGATACGCCTTTCGCTCAAGCCAAAAACCTGCATTTCGGCTTTTTCGATTATGGTATCCACTTCCTTGGCCTGGTCGTAAGCCAGCTTTGCCATTTCATTGGCAGCGACGAGCATGCGCCTGCGGATGGCTGCCTGTTCCACACTCTGAGAATAGGTCTTCGCATGAAGCGAGGTGGGAGTCTGGTTGACCAGAGAAATGAGATAAGCCTGTCCGCCAATTTCAGTTAGTTGATTGTGATTGGAAAGGTCCTCACTGACGGTGAGAATGTCAATGGGGATGCGTTTCTCAAACAGCCGCATGAAGGATGACCAGATCCATTGATTACGGATGATATAAAAATCTTCAGGCTTCAGGATCTCAGAAATCTCGAAATACGATTCGGGATCAATAAGAACTGATCCTAACACCGCTTCTTCAGCTTCACGGCTGTAAGGCTGTGATTGGATTTCGGTTGTGGTTGTCGTTTGCGCAGCATTAAGGTCGCCCATACCACTCTTCGCTTTCTCTGCAAGGTTGAATTTTATCTGACCTTACTTTACATCATCGCTGCCCGGTTGAGATTCACCAGGGGTTGCATCACCTTTTTCATCGTCGAACTTTTGAAGGAAATCCTCAAAAACGCTTAACCTTTTTTGGGCATCCTCATGTGTCTCTTCACCAGCCATGGAAATCGAATCCTCTTCATTAACTGACTGCAGATCTTGATCCGGCACAATTCCAGCCAGATCAAGCACAGCGCGTGAAACCAGGATAGGCACATGAGCCCTGACCGCCAGGGCAAGCGAATCGGAGGGTCGGGAATCGATGTGAATCGATTCGCCATTTACCTGCACAACCAGGCTGCCATAGAAAACATCCCCCTTAAGGGCTACGACTTCAACACGGGTAAGTTTGCCTTTTAATTGTTCAATTGTCCGCATTAAAAGATCGTGGGTTTGCGGACGGGCAATTTCAATCTCCTGCAAGGCAATGGTAATGGACTCTGCCTCGTATGGCCCGATCCAAATGGGAAGGAAGCGCTCGGCGTTTACTTCCCTCAGCAGCACAATTCGCTGTTGATTGGTCAGGCTAATGCGGATACTGTCAATGACAACTTCAATCAATTCAGACATATGACTCCAAGGGGAACTTCCCCTTACTATTATTCTAACACGCAGGTTTTACCGAGTGCAAACGCATTTATCAGCAGTTTACAATTTTTAAGGAAACTCGTTTTATCCCTTGCATTTTTTAAGATTCGTGTATAATTGTGCCACGACGTTCTTTTAATTTATATATAAGCAACCCAGTGAACTCATCGGGGAACTCTATAACCATTGGGTCAAATCACCAGTCACGTTTCTTGTAAGTTTTTTGTCGATCAGATTAATTGGAGTGAAATATCTAAAAAAGGGGTATGATTATTCAAAGATGAAGCCCAGAGTTTTACTTGTTGAAGGAAAGCGCACAGACCATCCATCCTTTGCGGCCGGGTTGGCCAAAAAGGGTTACCTGGTTGAAAGTGTATTAAGCGGCGCTGCGGCAATTGAGAGGCTTGACCATATCATTCCTGACCTGGTTATTGTTGATGCGTCATCCATGCGAACCAGCGGGAAACGCATCTGCCAGTCACTGCGTGAAAAACAATCTGGACTTCCGATAATCCTAGTGATCGATAACCATGCTGATCCCAATGATCAGTATGGCGCAAATTCAGTTTTGGTTCTTCCATTTACCATGCAAAAATTGCTAAACCGGGTGAAGCATTTAATGCCGGTTCTAAATAATGGCGGGTTGCATGCCGGGCCTTTCATTTTAGATATTGAACAACGGCGTGTCATCATGGAAGACCGGCAAATCCAACTTACACCCAGATTGACCGCTTTACTTAAGATTTTTATGGAGCACCCGGATGAAGTGATCCATCGCGAGGCATTGTTCAAAGAAGGATGGGAAACGGATTATACCGGAGATACCCGTTCATTAGATGTGCACATGAGCTGGCTCAGGCAAGCTATCGAAGAGAATCCACGTCATCCGCGTTACATCAAAACAGTCCGCGGTTTGGGCTATCGATTGGATGTAGAAAGCCCATCGTATTCCAACCGAAAAAAATAATCTTTAAAAAATCCATCAACAAAAACACCCGCCATCTTAAGAAGCGGGTGTTTTTATTCCAATAATCTGGCTAGCCTCCGCCGGTTGGCCTCGGCGTAAAGGTCTTCGTTGGTGTAGGTGTGCGCGTTTCCGTTGGCGGTGAGTATGTCGGCGTATACGTTGGCGTATAGGTCTTTGTGGCAGTCTTGGTCACTGTTTGAGATGGCGTGTTCGTTATAGTGGGCGTCATTGTGATGGTCGCTGTTTTTGATGGCGTGAGTGAACTTGTTGCAGTGAAAGTGACTGTGGGGGTCAATGTCCGCGTTGGTGTATTGCTCGGGGTAAAGGTTAATGTCGGCGTACGCGTTGCTGTTCGACTAGGTGTAAATGTAATTGTGGGGGTCAACGTACGGGTTGGCGTCAGTGTACGCGTGGGGGTATTTGTGCGCGTCGGCGTGATGCTAGGAGTCAGCGTGATCGTCGGCGTGAAGGTCTGTGTGTTGGTCGGCGTGATCGAAGGCGTTAGTGTTTGAGACGGTGTTAATGTCAATGTTCTGGTGGCAGTCGGCGTGCGAGTTCGCGTTGGCGTTCTCGTTTTTGTGGGAGTAAAGGTAATTGTCGGCGTTGCGGTTTTGGATGGCGTTAAAGTTATTGACGGCGTTAACGTAATCGTTGGCGTTGAGGTCTTCGACGGGGTAAACGTGACCGTACTTGTCAGCGTGGTGGTTTTTGTGGGCGTGGCAGTCTTGGTGGGTGTTTGGGTATTTGTGGGCGTGGCGGTTACTGTTTCAGTGGGGGTTGAAGTTTTTGTCGCCGTTGAAGTGGCAGTGGCCGTGGGAGTGGCACTGGCTGTAGAAGTGGGGGTTTCGGGTTCAGTGGGCAGGGCGATGGAGGGCGGAACATTGATTTCGCGGGACACGCGGAAACGTTCCACAATGCCCTCGCGGTATGCAGTGAGGTGGTAATAGTTCCATTCAGCCTTGATATACGGTGTAAGTAATGGGTGGTTAAAATCCACCGAAACCACTACACGGTCATTGGGGCCGCCGGCGTCTTCAGCAAGGGTGCCGTTTAGCAACTGGCAACGGGAGTAATCGTTAAAGGTCTTGCCGCCCATGGTGGAGTTGTAGAATACATAATCCTGCACACCATCCAGGTTGGCATCGCGGCTGGAGCAAATGGTGACCTTTAAGAATCCGATCGATGTAAAGTGACTCATATCTCCCAAAAAAGTTGGGAAGGTACTGGGATCATCAAACAGCGCCAGGGTGGAACCAAAAGCGACGTCATAAATTGAATTCAAGCGGGCATAGTCGATCTCTGCGTTGCGGTTTGGACCATCACAGCCGCCATCCACACCACCATCACCGCCATTGGCAGGGAGATTGGCAGCAGCGCAATAAGCGGGATTATATTGACCTGTTGCCGCATAACGCACTGCACGGCGGGCAATATTCTGAACCATTAACCAGGCAGATAACAATAAGGATGCATCAATGATCAGGAAGATAATGATAAGAAACAAGGGCAGGGTTAACGCAAACTCAACCAGGCTTTGACCTTTCTTCCTGGGTTTGTGCATTAAGTACCATGGCGGTCGCTGATTTCTAAACATAGTCACCTTCCCAAAGCCTATCTTGACAACCTGGTCGCGATGTTATTTGCTATGGCGAGAAAAACCCTGTCCAATTGGGCTGCATCTGGAACGGCATAGTAAATTCCGCCACCTTTATCAGCCGCATATTTTAATAATGCTTCTCCCGGAGGAGGAAAATTATTATCGATCTCGTACTGTGACCGCTCTGTAATCTTGGTGCCTTCCCCAATAGTATACAACAATGCACCCTGCCCGCCAGTGGTGCCTGTCAGGAAATCCACCTGGTCACGCGCATAATCATCAGGGTCGTAAGTGTTAGGATCCACTGGGTTATTATGCCGTCCCTGTGGGTCGCGTGCGTCCTGGTCAACACAATAACGAATATTGGTGTAACCCGGAATAGGATCCCAGGTATAATCCGGACAGTACGTTAATCCCGAATTATCGATGGTCTGTATGTATTGTGCACCATCACCTACAAACCCCGCATTAGTAAATCCATCGGTTAACCAAACGACAACCCACAACGCATCTTGCCGGCTGGGAGGCGTGGTACGTGGGAAGCCCGCCGGATAGAGACCTCCAAGCAAATTGGCGGCAACCTTTAACCCTCCACCGCTATTGGTCACCATCCAACCGCGGGGATCGCCGCTTAATTCCATCGATGGAGACCAAAGCCCCCAATAAGAACCGTCCGGGTTATAGGAACGGCAGGGACCTTCTTGCGCCAAAGCGGCTGCAGCCAGATCGCCCGGCTGGAATTCACATTCGCGTTCGCCGGCATACACTGTCAGGTTTTCCAGGGTTGCATCGATCAGATCCTTATCGTCGGTCAATTCCAACTGAACCTTTGGGAAACGATCATAGGTGACAATGGCTACCCGGTCATACCCTGCCACAGTGGCTGAGCCAAGGAACATATGATCCACCAAAACCTTCGCTGCCATCTTGATCTCTTCCATAGGATGACATTCGCCGGGGTAACCATCCAAACCAGTTGGGTCCTGAAGGTTGCATTCATTCGGATCTGCTTCGCCTCCGGATGCATTCTGAGCCATAGAGCTGGATGTATCAATCAGGAGGACCAGATCGACCGATGCAGCCTCTGATATTGCATCCACCACGATCGGCACCGAGTGATAACCGAGAACTGGCAGAAAATACAATTGTACGTTTTGCCTGACGGTAACACGAACGATCTTTCGCGGCGGGGTGGTGCACAATTCAGGATCGCCCGGAACATCAGCGTTTTCGCAAGCCTCGATATGAACGCTGACAATATCAGTGATCCCATTTAGTTCAAGGAATTGCTGCGCACTGCGGACGATATTATCAATAGTGTAGCCCTCGCGGAACTGCCCAGTGGCAGCCAATGCCGCCGCATCCACTGCACGGCTGAGCCTGGAATAGGCAACAAATATATCCCCCAGGTCAACAGCCAAACCAATAATCCCAACAAGAATAAGGAACAAGAAGACAAACAGGATCAGGATTTGTCCTTTTTCCCTGGCAGAAGTTGATTTATCCAATACTCTTTTAATCATTATTCTCCCTATGGCAATGGAATCGGCGTTGGTTCAGCCGCCGATACCGGCATAATCGCATAAGTGTGAACAAGAATAGGATCGGGAATCCCCAGTATTCTCCAAAAACCCAATATCTGGTGATAATGGTAAAAGATTTCCACTAAAACCATCCCTGTATCCGGAGCCAGGCTATCCAACCGCGACTGAAGTTCTGCGCTGGTAAACTCGGAGTACTGACCGGTATATCCAAGCCCAAGCGAGCGGTAATAACTCCAACCGCCTTCTCCAGCGGGGAAACGGGTGACCACACCATCATGGATGCTGAAAACAGAAATAACCACATCATCTCCGATTTCTGGTTGGAGACGGATGGGAGATAACGCGCCCTTATCCCGGTCTACAGCTGGAGGAGCTGGATCACGACCCAATTCAGCACCTTCAATAATAATATCGACATTGTGGAAAAAGTTCATGGAAACACAGAATGGTACCGGGCAGGTAGGGGTTACTACGCGCACAAAAGGCTCATCGTTACTGGCAAACCGAGCTCCGGCACGGGCAGCATCCACAACTGTTGTGTATTGATTCAGTAAAGTGCCGAACTCAACTGCACCTGTGAGCATCACGAGCAATAGAAGCAGAATCAAAGACAACTCGATCAGGCTTTGACCTTGATTCTTGCGGCTTACACGCAGTCGAAACGGCTTATGAGTCATTAATACAAAAATTCCTTATAAAGATATCCGCCACTTAACAGACAATTATAGTCAAGTTAATGGATTTCACCTGATTAGATTATACAGCGTGGCGCGAACTTTTCTATGAAGGATTGCATTTTTGTTAATCCCCTGCAAGGTCATCCTCAGTGTTTTTTCGCTGCCCCCACAAGATTGGAAGAACCGGAAACAACATTATAACCGAGGTTAGCAATCCGGCAGCAATTGAAAACCCCCTTGCCACCACCCCAACAATAGGACCGCCTATGGTTTGCCCGATCGCATCCACCTGGCTGCTTAACGACAATACAGTTGCCCTGACATTTGAAGGAATTCGATGATTCACCCAGGTAGTGTATACCGGGTAGATCATTTCACGGCTGACCCCAATGACCAGGATGAATACCAGCGACAAAATAAGGTTTCCTGTGAGGGAAAATCCCAGAAGACTGATAAAAAGTAATCCTGAAAACAAAAGCATGATTCTCACAAGTGTGGGAATATTGGTGCGATCCAGGCGCTTTTCAATGCTCTTTGTAGCTAGCACTGAAAACCCCATCAAGACAATTTTCAGTAATGCATTCCAGAACACCGCGCTCATCTCTGTCGACGAATAAGCAGGGGAGAACCATGCTGCTGAAGGCAAATTGAATTTTTCAAGGATATGCGCCTGCCACAACCGATCATATCCTTCGCTGTAAAAACCAAAAAAGAATCCAGCGGCAAGGATCCCGATGAGCGAAGGGCGAACTTTTACCGCTTTAATCCCATTCTTCAAGGTGTGGTAGAACTCCTGCAAGTATGCATTATTTTGAATTTGCGTCCGGTTAAAGCCTTTTTCAGGCATAAAAACAGCCAGGTAAACTGCCAGAAAGATAAATAAAAATCCACCAATAATGATCGGGGTTCTCAGCGATAGAATGGCAATGAAAACACTGGCGATGGTTCCGGCAATACCACCCCACTGCTCCCAGCGGGAAGCACGGATGTAAGCCAATCCGGCATATTCCTCTCCAATCTCGTCACTGATCCAGGCTTGCGTGGCACCACTGGTAAAGGTATACCCTAAAGCCCAAATCACCTGGGCAAACATGATCACCCAGAAAACCGGCCACATTGCGTTTAACAGAAAGGCAATGCCGATGATGAACACGCCCAATACGATCGACAAACGGCGGCTGATGCTATCGGCAACAACCCCGGTAGGAACCTCAAATAGAAAAATCGAACCTTCGAGGGCTGTACCTACCAAAACAAGTTGCAGCGGGTCCAGCCGGGCGATAAAAATATAATAAAGAAGGTTGACTGTAAAAATCAGCGAATAAAGCGCTGAACTGGCAAAACTCAACACCATGTACACCAGCAGCGGTGAATGTTTTTTGATCATCTTAACGGATGGATAACCAAACCATCAGGAGCGCAATTACAACCCCCGAAAAAGTGCATATTAAATTAACGATATCGTTGTTTAACCACTTTTTGCCACGCACCAGCGCAGTCTCAGTGCCGCAGCCGTGGATAGGATATTTCTCCGTATCCTTATCACATTGCGGACAATGATAGACCGCCTGAAAGGTTGCCCCCAGTAAAGAATCCACCAGGCTTCCAACGCCCCCGCCAATGGTGACAACCACAAGTACCAGCCAGGCAGGTTGTTCTGCCGCAAATGGGTCAACAAAGGATGCGGTAAATCCGATCAGCAATGCGCCGGTAAATGCCGCCGCCGTCCCCAGCCAGGAAATTGCTCCGGATGTACCCGCTTCGACCATCTGCATCGTAGTAATCAAGCGCGGAGGCTTCTTTGCGAGCGCGCCAATTTCAGTCGCCCAGGTATCCGCATTGGCTGCTGCAAATGCCGCGCTGTAAGCAATCCAAATCCAGGAGGATTGTGGAAAAAAGAAATACAAGAGAGCAAACAGACCCGCCAGTCCTCCGTTTGCTGCAACCTGCCAGGCATCCCTGGTTGAGCCCTTGGCATAATTCTTTTCAGGCGCTTCTTTTCGCTTGCGGAATAAAAGAGACAAGCCACTGGAACTTAAAAAGAAAACAAGCAGGACGATTGCCCAACGTAAACCGCCTAATCCAAAAACGATGGCACCCAGGAGAAAGGCTGCCAGTGCACCGCTGCGCGAAAGAAATCTCAAACTGGAAGCGAGAAAAGCCATCAGCGCTGCGAGAATAATTCCAAGACCTAATTGAAGTGGATAAAACGCCATTTTTTATATAAAAATCAAAACTGCAATCATGAATAATACTGAGGGAATGACACCCGCAATCCACAACAACCTTGAAACAGGTCGCGTATTTTTCTTGCGGTAGTAATACGCACCAACAATTAAACTAACGGTATAAAGGATAATTCCCATTACCGGCAGCATCAACATTCTCGATGCCGCGACTGGCTCAAGCGGTAAACCAGCGGCATCATATCCCAATGAAAGTGGAGATCGGCCTGGAATAAAGATATTGACGAGAATCAGCAACAAGAACCAGAGAGCAAACCCCAGTGGAATAACCACCCGAGCCATTCGGTCAGTTATGATACTGCGTAAAAACACTGCGGGCTCAAGCGACTGGGGTTGAATTGGGGTTAACGTCCCCATTTCAATTGTTCTATTGAATTTCTGAATGAATTCCGATTCCAGTTCAGGAGAAAGTGCAACGACCCGATCCATACAGGCAACAATGACAAGGTCATTAATGGAAGAAGCAATGAATTCGACCACTCCCAGGTCAGGATGACGGCTTAATCCAAGTACCGCGCCGGGCAATGAGAATACCGGGGGTTTTAATGGAATTTGCAGGTCTTCTGCCGGGCGAACCCATTCCACTTCAGAAAGTGGAATATCCAACGTGCGCAGCCCCCAGCGAATTTTTAGTCCGTTCCGTTCCAGGTCATAACTGGCATGCAGGAGGGCATAGCCCCGGTAAACAATGAACGGCAGCAATGCCAGCAACACAAGCGCGCCTGTTAATAAAAGAATCAGACTTGCTCCGCCTGATTGTTGAAAAACAAAGTAGAGTAATCCTCCAGCACCTGCAAGAATAATGATGCCAAGGAAGATGTGCAGCAACAGCCCTGGATTGCGCTTTGGAAGAAAGACCTGGTTTCCAGTCATTGGTCTATCGTTACAGCAAACATTCCCTGAGAGTCTTGCACACCAGGTCAACCTGTTGTTCAGACATCATCCCCGAGAAAGGCAGAGCCAGTCCACGGTTGCCAAGATCCTCAGTGACAGGGAAATCGCCAGCCTGATAACCAAATTGGTCAACCATGTAAGGCTGTAAATGAATGGGCAAAAAGTAAGGCCTGACCGGTATGCCGGCTGAGGTTAACCGGGCGGCAATAGCGTCCCGATCAAGGTCTCTATTGAACCTGACCACGTAAACGAACCACGACACACGCGTGGTATCTGAAACAAGTGAAGGAGCTTCAACCCCCGGAATCTCTGCCAACCGCTCCGCGTACCAATCTGCCACCTGCTGCCTTTTTTGCAGGAGTTCTTCAATACGGGTCATCTGGATCCGGCCCAAAGCAGCGCTGAGATCATCCATGCGATAGTTGTAGCCCAGGTAGGTGTGCTGCAACCAGGTATCGCCGGGGGCACGTCCCTGGCTGCGCAGCGCACGCATTAAATTCGCCGCATGGTCATCATTGGTGACGATCATACCGCCTTCACCGGTGGTAATCTGCTTGTTGGGATAAAAAGCAAACACGCCATAATCCCCAAATAAGCCGGTCTTCTTTCCTTTGTACTCAGCTCCCAGCGATTCGCATGAATCCTCGATAAGTTTCAAACTGTGTTTTTCAGCAATATGCGCCAGGGTATCATAGTCCGCCGGCTGCCCAAATACATCCACAGCAAGAATGGCTTTGAGCTTCGAATGTTCCTCAGCTCCTTTTCGGGGAAGCCATGCCCTGGCTGCCTCCCCGCCTTTTTCGATATCAGAAATTGCCTGCTCAACTTTTATTGGGTCAATATTGCCGGTAATTGGATCAATATCCACGAACACCGGAATTGCCTTTTCAAAGAGCAGAACATTCGAGGAAGCCACAAAAGAAAATGGCGTGGTGATCACCAGGTCGTTTTGCTCGATGCCCGCTGCCCGGACGCAGAGGTGCAGCCCTGCTGTTCCAGAATTCACTGCAACAGCATGGTTTGCTCCCACATAAGCAGCAACACTGGCTTCGAAGGCATCGATCTGCGGTCCCATGCTCAGATTTGGGGTGTGCAGCACATCCATCACGGCTTGCCTTTCAGCATCCGTAATGTCAGGGTAAGACATCGGAACGAGCGGTTTCTTAGATTCAGTCATGGGGCAATTTTACACTTTCCTGTTCGCGAATTTGGTTCAATGTATTTAAGATCTCTTGCACTCCGTTTTCCAGCGGGGTGAGCCAGGCTTCACCGCCGGAACGTTTTTTAAGCTCTACGCTGCCAGATCTCAGCGCCCGCTCGCTAATCGTCACACGCAAGGGACAGCCAATGAGGTCGGCATCATTGAATTTTACCCCGGCGGATTCCTCCCGGTCATCAATCAATGGCTCGATGCCGGCTTTGAGGAGATCCTGTTCTATCCGCCTGACCACCGGCGCAACATCCAGTTGTTTGCCGGGGAGTACAACCATGTGAACCGCAAATGGGGCAATGCTTAGCGGCAGTTTCAATCCCTTTTCATCATGGTGCTCTTCCACCGCGCAAGCCAACAGGCGACCCACGCCAATGCCATAGGAGCCCATAATTACCGGCTGTAAATTTCCGTCTTTATCGGTGTAAGTGCAGCCCAAGGAATCGCTGTAGCGCGTTCCCAATTTGAAGATATTTCCCACTTCAACCCCGCGCTCCAAGCGAAGCGGTTGACCGCAGTTCTCACAGAGGTCGCCAGCATTGACTGAGGTGATATCTGCCACTACTGAGGCGGTAAAGTCTCTACCATAATTCACATTGCCAAGGTGAAACCCAGCCTCATTGGCTCCTGCCACAAGGTTGGGTGACTTTTCAACCAGTTCATCAACGATCACTGTAATACCCTTCAAACCAACCGGAGAAGCATAACCGGGTACCGCACCAACCTTGCGAATTTCTTCCTCGGTCGCGGGTCGTAAATCCCTTGCTTTTAACAAATTGGTGATTTTGGTTTCGTTAACTTCGTAATCCCCGCGCACCACGGCAAACACGAATTTTTCCCTGACCTTGCCAGATTCGTCGGTCACCTGTGCCATAAAAAACACGGCTTTAGCGGTCCTGGATGTGGGGATATGGAGATATTCCGCAAGGTCTCCAATTGAAGAGATTCCCGGCGTGGCAATCTTCTCGAGCGGCAGCATCATCTCGTTTTTCGGCTCTGGTTTTCGCGCTTTAGCCACCTGCCGATTAGCAGCTGAACCGCAGCTGTCGCAGAATAAGAGGCTATCCTCCCCTACCGAAGAAAGAAACATATACTCGTGCGCCATCTTGCCGCCCATCATGCCAGTATCTGAGCGAACCGCCACCGCCGGCACCCCGCAGCGGTTGAAAATCCGGAAGTAAGCTTCATAATGTGCCTGGTATTGCATATCCAGGCCTTGCCAATCGGCATCCAGGCTGTAGGAATCCAGCATGGTGAATTCGCGCACCCTGATCAACCCAGCGCGTGGGCGGGGATCATCACGCCACTTGGTTTGAATGTGATAGACCAGTGCCGGCAGCTGCCGGTAGGATTTGATCAAACCACGCACCAGGTCTGAAACCACTTCTTCATGGGTCATGGCAAGGACCATGTCGTGATCATTCTTGTCTTTTAATCTTCCCATTTCGCTGCCAATCTGGAAGTAACGACCGGTTTCCTTCCAAATATCCGCGGGATGGACGACTGGCATGCAAATTTCCTGCCCGCCGATGGCGTTCATCTCTTCCCGCATCATCGCCATGATCTTTGAAAGACTTCGTTGAGCAAGTGGCAGGTAACTGAAGATGCCTGTGCCTAATTGTCGAATATACCCGGCACGCACTAATAACTGGTGGCTGGCAATCTCAGCATCCGCCGGCACTTCTCTTGAGGTCTGGGAAAACAAATAGGAATAATGCATAACTTTTACCCGGTTTAGACCAGCAGCAGCCATCCGGCGGCAGCCCTGAACAGCAAGGGTGCAAGTACGTGCCCGCTTTTACGCATAATCCACCCCAGTAAAAGACCCTGGATTGCTGAAATTACCAGGACGGGCCAGAAATCGGCGATCGGGCTCACCCACAACCTGCCTGGCAACTGCCATAAAACAAAGAGCCCGGTGGTGGCCAGCCAGCCCCAGGGGGACCCAAGCAGGGCAGATAATCTTCCTAATATATACCCGCGAAAAATGGTTTCTTCTGCTGCAGCCAGGAGCAGCCAAACGAGAAGCAACCCTCCCTGCTCACTGGAGACTCCCGCCAGCAGAGCAGTGAACTTGCCGCGGAGAAAGAGCGTCACGACCGCAAGCATAATGCCGAGAGTCGCTCCTGCCCGCAGATTATCTTTCCCCCAGCCAATGCTCTTAAAGGGCTGTCCGCGCAGTAATAATGCCAATAAAAATGGAACAAGGCAAATAACCGCCAGAAGCATGTGCTGCGCCAGTTCACCGCCAACAAACGCTGAAGCTGCATTCTTTAGGAATGCCACAGCTGGATTGGTGAAGTACTGGAAAGCAACCAGGTAAATTAGCGCGAACAAGGAAAGAGCAAATGTTGCTTCGCGTTTTGGAAAACGATATTCAATTTGCCGTACTTTTTTGAGCATAGGGCTGATGCCGGCGATCATGGTGACCGCCACCGCCCCTAGCCATTCACTTAAAAAACCCAACCAGAATTTTATATCCAATGTGTTTTACTCACTTTTCGCGATTTTGCGAATCTTTTTTTCCGGGGTTGTTTGTACTGGGTCCGGCGCATCGATCGCTGGCTCTACCGGTTTTTCCTCCAGGTGAAGGTCAATGGATTCCTCCATTCGAACCTGGCCGCGTAGAAAAGCACCCTCTTCTGTCGAAAACGCCACCACAACCACATCCCCCCAAACTCGCCCCGTGGAGCGGATCTCAAGTTTCTCGGCGGTGATATTTCCCTTAACAGCGCCTGCAACGATCACATTGTTTGCCCTCAAGTTCTGGCAACTCAAGCGTCCAGTCTCGCCAATCACCACCAAGCCTTTGATGGAAATTTCGCCCTCAAAAGTACCTTCAATGCGTATCCCCCCTTTACCGCCCAGGTTGCCAGCCCAGTTGATACCTGGACCCAGCACTGAAGTTACCCTTTCAACCATAGGTTGGGGAGTAGGATCATTCACAGGGGTCTTTTTAAACATTATTCCCTCCGAACCGGAACCAAAAGGATGGGCAGCCTGGTTTTTGAAACGATTTTTGGTGCAACGCTGCCTGCCCAGAATGCTCCCAAACCAGCTTTGCCATGCGTGCCCAACACGATGAGATCACTCTTTGATTGATCAGCGACTTCCACCACTTCATCAGAGACATCTCCGCGCCGAGTTTCCGCTGAGCAATCGATTCCTTTTTTTCGAAAATAGTCTATCCTTTCCTGAAGGTACTCACAGGCTTCTTCTTCAGCGATATCGAGATAGGCATCAGTCGTTCCCGGGAGCAAGGTTCCAACGGCAGCATGTTGACCGGATAACGTTGCGAGGGTGGGCACCACGCGAACCATGTGGATGGCTGCACCCAATGAGGAAGACAGCTCTTCTGCAATCCCCAATGCATGTTCGTGGTCTGGTTCGCCATCCAAAGGAACAAGCATTTTACCAAACAAAACTGGTGTTTCGATGTTTACCTCTCCCGGTTTGATTAACAGGACAGCCACATTACCGGATGCGATCACCTGCTGGGCAATACTACCCGCAATTACGTCGCGCAATCCGCCCGCTCCGTGTGCAGTAAGGATGATCAAATCGGGTTTCAACTCGCCGGAATGATCAACGATGCTAGAGGATACTTTTGACACCTCTTCTGTGTGAACATGGCGGTCCACATTGCAGAAATTGAAATGCTTATCCGCGATCTCACCCAGGTATTCGCATGATTCGGCTTCTGTAGTAAGGTGACGCTGCCCGTGAATTTCAGGGGACGCGTCTTTTTCAATTACATGCAGTAACGTGATGCGCGAACCCAACTTTTTACATAAATAGACTGCATAAGGAATCGCAGACTCAGCAAGCTGAGAACCATCAAGGGGGACAAGAATATGTTTAAACATAATCGATTAGCCTTTGAACAATGTCGAATACAAAAGGAAGACATTCAGGATAACAATAATTCCTGCCACAACCGATGCCAGGATTGTGGTTAACGGTTTATTCACCAACACTCCCATAAGCTTCTTGTTGCGGGTAAAGGAGACCAGCGGAATTATGGCAAAAGGAAGCCCAAAACTCAACAACACCTGGCTGATGACCAGCGTTCTCGATGGGTCGACACCGATGGCAACAACGATGAGCGAAGGAATCATGGTCACGAGGCGCCGTATCCACACCGGGATCTCCCAGTGGAGAAAACCCTTCATGATCACCTGCCCTGCCATAGTTCCTACCGAAGCTGAAGAAAGGCCAGACATGAGCAGAGAAATGCCAAACACCCAGGAAGCTGCTTTGCCCATCAAGGGTTCCAGCGTTTTATACGCAACTTCAAGACTGCCAACGGAGGTGATCCCCTGGTTATGAAAGGTAGTGGCAGCCATGATCAGCATAGCCATATTGATCAGGCTTGCCACACCCATTGCAATGAACACGTCAATCAATTCGAATTTAAACAAGCGTTTAAGCAGCGCTGGTTTCTTGACGACGATACGACCCTGGGTTAGCGCTGAGTGGAGGAAAATCGCGTGCGGCATGACGGTTGCGCCAAGAATACCCGTAGCCAGCAAAACACTTTCAGGTCCCTGGAACTGGGGAACAAAGGCATGGTAAACCACCTGCCCCCAGACCGGTTTTACGATGATGGTTTCGATCACATAACTGACCGCCACCACCCCTACCATCGCGCTGATCACCGCTTCCAACGGGCGGAAACCCTTACGCTCCAAACCAAGAATGATGAATGTGGTGATACCGGTCAGGATACCTGCAATCCAAAGCGGCATACCGAAGAGCAGGTTAAAACCGATAGCTGCCCCAAGGAATTCCGCCAGGTCGGTTGCCATGGCAACTAATTCCATCAGCCCCCATAAAAGATAGACCGTCCACTTGGGAAAGCGCTCACGGCAGACCTCCGCCAGGTTTTTACCTGTGGCGATGCCCAGTTTCGCCGAAAGTGATTGGATCAATACCGCCATGACGTTGCTGGCAACAATGACCCATAAGAGGGTCAATCCATATTCCGCCCCGCCGGCGATGTTGGTGGCAAAATTGCCGGGATCAACATAGGCAACGCTGGCAATGAACGCGGGTCCAAGAAAGGGTAAAAGACTGGCAAATTTGCCTTTTTTGCTTTTACCACGAAGCACATCCTTGGCTGCATTTACAATGCGGTCATCTGATTTTTGATTTCTTGGTGTTGCAATTTTTGAAGGCATACTAAAAAATTATTCCTTTAAAGCTAGCGGCCAAACTGAACCTGCATGGACAACCGCGTTATCCGGAACGTCCGCTTTGACCACCGCGCTGTTGCCAACGCGGGCACCCGCACCGATGGTTACATGCAAATTGATCGTCACACCCATCCCCACGAGCGCTCGGTCCTTCACGGATACGGCACCTGCCAGGATCGCCCCGGGTGAAATGTTCACATAATCCCCAAGCACACAATCATGAGACAGGATAGCGCCGGTGTTGACGATACAGCCAAATCCAATCTTCACTTCGCTGCCCACATAGGCATTGAAAAATACCTGCCCGCCTTCACCCACTGCCGCGGTGGGCTCAACAAAGGCGCGCGGATGGATCACAGTAGGGATGCAAAAACCCACTGATTTCAATTTTTGGTATACAGCAAGGCGGGGGGCAATACTGCCGATGCCGCCAACCGCGTTTACCGCTTTATCAATTCCCTGCTGCCTGAGAGCAAATAACAGGCCGCCATTCCCGAGCACTGGAACGCCCATCACTGTTGTACCCGCTGCCAGCCCATCATCCAGGATGCCAGCGATGGTGTATTTTCCTTCAGCCCGGATGAGATCGATGAGGGATTTGGCATGTCCGCCACCGCCATAAATGATCAACGCGTCAGGGCTGGCTTCCACTTCCAATGGTTTTACCAGGTTGTTAATATAAGCTTCGGTTATGAGAGTGCCCGTTGGCAAAGAGGCGAGGTCAATCCCATGAAGGTGCACCATTTGCAGGGCTGGTTGGGTGATGCGTAGTCCCTGCGGGATGTCTCCAGATTTTCCGGCCTGAACCTTGCCAGGTGCTTTTTCCTCCGGAAGCACTTCATTAGGAGTATTGGCAATATAACAGAACCGCTGTCCGGTCACCAGGGAATCGCCTTCTTTCAGCGTCAAACCGAGCACAAACCCATCTCGCTCGGAGAGCAATTCTAGTGTTGATTTGGTCGTTTCAAAAACAGCCAGGAGATCGCCTTTTTGAATGCGTTGACCATTCTTGACGCATACCTGCGCAAGGATCGATTCATTCTCGTTTGGATTTACCAGGGGTACCTGGACTACACTAAGTTTATCCATTTGTACCTGCCAATCTTAGCACAGCATCTACTATCGTATGCACCTGAGGTAAGGTTTGTCGTTCCAGGGTCGCTGCCGCCGGAACTGGGGTGTCATTTGCACCCACGCGACTTACCTTTTTCAACTTAACACTCAATTTCTCGGCAACACGCGCCGTCAACTCCGCGCCCCACCCCATAGTTAAAGTACCTTCTTCAACAATGACCAAATGACCTGTTTCCAGAACCGATTCCTCAATAATCTCGGTATTAAATGGTGTCAATTTAGTCGGAATGACCAGACGGCAAAAGACCTCGTGGTCAAACGCCAATTTCTTGACTACATCCAGGCAAAGTTCACTCATATATCCATAAGCAGCGATTGTGCAAACAGGTGCAGGCGCTCCGGCAACCTCAATGGTTCGGACTGGGAACAACCTTTTCTCATCATCCGCTGCATAATGCTCTTTCACATCAAACTCAGACAGCCCGGTTTGCGTCAACAGCGGAAGCAGGTACTGAAGTTTGTTTTCAACAAATATAACCGGTTCAGAGGTTTCGAGGATTAATCGCCTTAACTGCTCCCCCGGATCGATTGCGCCATCCGGAAGGAGATGGTTGGGGGCTGCTACCGTTAACCCGGGAATCCCCATAAAAAGTTTTTCCAGCGTCTGGGAGTGGGTGGGACCATATCCACGCCTTCCTCCCATTGGGGTGCGGATGACCAGCGGCAGGTTAACCGTGTCGTTGTACATCCAGCGGAACTTGGCAATATGGTTGACCAATTGGTCAGCCATGAGGGTGATGAAGTCGCCAAACATGACCTCAACCACCGGGCGCAGCCCGCGCAATGCCAGCCCGGCTGCCAGACCCGCCAGACCGGCTTCAGAGATTGGCGTGGTGATCACTTGCTGAGGGTATTTTGTTGAGCATCCTTTCGTTACCTTAAAAGCCCCGCCGTAAGGATCAAGGATATCCTCACCGAGCAGCAACACCTCCGGTGAAGATCCCAGGGCATTCAGAAGCCCGGCATTAAGGGATTCCAACACGGTTCGGCTCATGACCCAGCCTCCGGGAATACAGCTGGAGGATCGGCGAGCGCTGAGTCAAAGGCGACTCGGACCTCTTCCTCCACCTGGCGGACAACCTCCGCCACCTCGTGCACAGGGAGCCGGCTTTCTGAGATCAACAAGGGGTCCCGTTCGAGCCGCATCCTGGCAACCTCTTCCTTTGACCGGGTATCATCCCCTTTGGAGTGAGGACCAAAACGCATGGTGTTTAGTATCAGCGCGCGCGGTGAGATATTCTCGTGAATTTCTGCATAAAGCTGGGAGGCTTCACTCGAAATTTCAAGCACATCGCTGGTATCGAGTTCTACTGCAGGAATGCCAAACGCCTCAAAACGCTTTTTGATACTGCCGGCAAGGGCAAGTTCAGAGGGGGTGGTCTGGGCAATGTGATTATTTTCAATGACTATCAGCAATGGAAGCTGCCACAGGGAGGCAAAATTGAAAGCTTCGTAGATTACCCCTTCACCAAATGTGCCATCGCCGATAAAAACGGTCACCGAGACGTCTTTCCCTTTTCTCTTCTCCGCAAGAGCCATTCCGGCAGCGATTGGCACAATGCCCCCCTGAACACCATTTGAATATAGATTGCGCCAATGAATGTGCTGTGAACCCCCGCGCCCAGCGCAGATACCTGTGCTGCGCCCCATCAACTCTGCAAAGAGAGCGCGCATATCCCCGCCATACGCCAGGTAATGACCATGGCAGCGGTGGTTGGTGACAATCACGTTATCTGGCAACGTCTGTGAGATCACGCCCACCGCATTGGCTTCCTGACCCAGCGAAGTGTGGGTAGTGCCTGAGAACAAACCGCGTTTGAACTGCTCGAGGATGGTTTCCTCAAATCGGCGGATGCGCAGCATGGCGCGGTACAAATCAAGTTCAGAATCTGTCACGATTTTGTCTCTTTTTCCGTAGCGACAAAACGCCAGGGGATGCTCTTCCAGGGTTCAGGCACTGAATCGATGCCAATCCTTTTTGTGGTAATCACCCGGTCGGCGGGTATTGGCTGACCTTCCTCGATCCACAATCCTGCATTTGCATCGGTCAAGCAAACACCATTCAGGCTTCCATCGATCTGCAGTGACTGGCATATCTTTGCGGGTCCATCACACCAGTGTTTTTGAGGTCTACCCTGCCGATGACTGGCAATCAGGGAAATCCCTTCCATCGGCACAAGTGCCCTGATTAACACTGCAGCCGGGAAATCCACTTCTCCAGTGACCACGTTGAGCAGCCAGTGCATGCCATAGGTGAAGTAAATGTAGGCTCTGCCGGCTTCGCCATACATGACCGCAGTACGAGGTGTTTTGCCGTGGCGGGCATGGCAGGCGAGATCTTCCTCGCCGCGGTAGGCTTCAGTTTCAACAATGGTACCAGATAGGCGCACACCATTCATTAGTCGAACCAAACGCATTCCCAGCAATTCCCGCGCCACCCGCAACACATCCCGATGGTAGAAACTCTGCGGCAGGAAAGACATAGCTGTATTATACCCAATCCACCCCCGTATTAAACGGCGCAGGCGCTGCAGCGCCTGTGTTGGTCATCATTGGGTGGGCATGATCTCGCGGTCGAGGGTTATCTTCAACCCCTCGATCAAGCTGGTTTTTGGTTCGTAACCAAGTTTTTCACGTGCCAGGGTCAGGTCAGCGCGCAAACGGCTCAACCCCCCTTCGTTGCGCGGGTTAAATACGATCTCCGGGTGCCCACCGGTTACCTCGGTTGCCAGGCGCGCCAATTCTCGTACGCTCACTTCGGTTCCACTGCCTACATTAATGGTTAACGCATTAATCTCCGGGGCGGCAGCCGCCGCAACCATGGCATTAACCACGTCATCCACATAAACATAATCGCGCGTCTGCTCGCCATTGCCATGAATAACGATCGTGCCATTCTCCCAGGCCTGGCGCAGGAAATTGGGGATCACGGGCGTATGAACTGGGGGATGATGCTGACCGGGACCGTAGGCATTGAATACCCGCAAGCTGACGGTTTCAATCCCCCACAAGCCTCCAATCGTCCTGGTGTAATATTCTGCAGCTAATTTTGACACTGCATAAGGGGAGCGTGGATTGGGTACCGCGGTTTCCACCACCGGCTGGACCGCCTGGTTGCCATACACTGTGCCAGAGGAAATTAACACTACACGCCTTACACCAACATCACGCATGGCTTCCATCAAGGTAACGGTACCGCCAACATTTACCTGGTTATATTCCCGCGGATAAAGGATGGATTCAGGAACGATCACCCGCGCGGCGAGGTGATAGACGCAATCCACCCCCTGCATGAGAGTCCACAGTTTTGGGCGGTCATTAACATCACCACGGGTGAATTGAACTGACGGGTTTAATACCTTGGGGTCACCAGTTGACAGGTCATCCAGACCTAACACTGTATGACCTTCCGCCGCCAATCGATTTGAAAGCGCGGAGCCAAGGAATCCTGCTGCCCCTGTGATCAAAAATCGCATCTGTTCACCTTTTTTGGAGTGTTTTTAGATTATAGCATGCAGGTCAAGGATGAACCTTTCAATGACTTTTCTTATTCCGGAGAGCCTTCTTCTCCGCATCATCAAGAAAAGCAGTCTCAAGTGCATTGTGCAGCGCCTGTAGGCATTGGACGTGGGTTAGCCCCGCCAGCGGAGCAGCCACATTGTATTCATAGTGCAAATCGATGGCACTAATCCCCGGATCATCTGTATTGATGGTTGCCAGCAAACCGGATTCAAGGAAATATTTGAGGGGATGGGATGGGTAATCCTTCACCGTGCTGGTCTGCACATTGCTGGTGAGGTTGCACTCGATGCCAATCCGGTGTTCGCGCATGTAATCGATGAGTGCAGGATCTTCTGGTGCGCGAACAGCATGCCCAATGCGCTCCGCTCCTAGATCGCGGATGGCCTGCCAGACTGATGCGGGACCATCCGCTTCGCCCGCATGCACCGTGATGTGCCAACCAGCCTGGCGGGCAAGCTTGAAGTGGGCGAGGAACAGACTGCCAGGATAATGAGCTTCGTCACCAGCAAGATCTAGACCGCAGAAATATCCGGAATGAAATAGGAGCGCATTTAACTCTTTCATGGCAATTTCAGGTCCGTAATGACGGGATAGTATGCCAATCTGATTTGCCCGAATTGAGTAATCACGTTCTCCAGCTTTCACGCCATCAGTCACTGCTTCGATCACGCCAAGCGGATCGAGCTTGTGGGCTTCCGCCATAAACCAGGGGCTGTAGCGAAGTTCAATGTAATCCAATCCCTCGCGGGCAGCGTCCTCCACGTTTTCGAAAGCCACGCGGCGGCAGGCATCATAATCCACCAGGACACCCGTCATCCACTCAAATTTCTCAATGAATTTCATCACCCCGGGCTGAGGTGTGGATACCTGAACAAAGGGGCGCAACCCGTCAAGCGTTTTTGCCGGCAGGGGCAGATTATGTTTGAGCCCCAGCTCAAGGATGGTCTCAAGGCGCAGGCTGCCATCCAGGTGGTGATGCAGGTCAATTAATGGAAATTTTGGGTCGATCATTGATTCCATAAGGTTTATTTCCCTTTTAGTGATGACAAGGTAATACCAAGAGATTTGCTATAGTCCACCAACGCCTTTATGGTTTCATCGGGTGGATAGGAAAAATAGACCGTGCCTGCCGGGACTTCGCCTGACAAATCCATACCTCCCCAGGTGATGAATTCACCCTTTGGTAAATGCGTCAGCAGCTCTTTAAAATCATCCGGCCCTATCACCGACACCTTGATGATCTCTGTGGCTGTAATCACGTTTTCTGCTGCAAGGATCTCATCGAAACTCTTCTGGCGGTTGGTGCCCGCCAAAAGCGTGTAAACCCATTGTCCATCCTTCTGCCAGGTAAGCAGCTCATATCCCTTGCCCGCGAGCGGGTATTTTTCAGCAAGGGCATTCATGGCGATGGTAACCACTGGCACCGGAGTGGGGGTAACCAAAGGTGCAGGAGTTTTCGTTGGTTTTGCAGTGGATGTAATCGAAGCTGTAGTCGATGGCAACACCGGGGTCGAATCCAGCGGCGCCCAGGAAGACCGAGTGGCGGGACGTTCACAGCCGGCAAGCAGGGCTAGAAGAAAAAACACACAGATAACCGAGGATTGCTTATTCACGATTCGATCTCCAATCTAACAGGCTCCACGGCTTTCGTTGCAGCCCACATTATGCGACATCAGCACAATTTCTGGGCGGGTGATCCAACCGCCACTTCGCCAAAACGCCAGACCTGAAACGTTGCTTCCATACACCATGATATGGCATTTTTGTATTCCCAAATCCGCGAGCGCTTTGAGGGTTCTTTCCACGAGCGCTTTGCCTATCCCTTTGCGCCGATGAGAAAGATCCACTGCCAGGTGATACAGGTACCCCCGCCGACCATCCGAACCGCACAGGCATGTTCCAATTATCCGGCCTTCTTCAAGAGCAACGAAATTCAGACCAGGATTTTTATGCAGGAATTTTTGGAACGGCTCACGTTCATCGGCTTCACTCAAGCCGATCCCTTCACAGCGCTTCCAGAGCGCGAGAGCTTCGTCATAATGGGCAGGTAAGAACTCTACAATTTCCATGCTTATTCCTCAGCTAATTCAATTTCATCTTTTTTTGATTTTCCACGTGGGGATTTGGGAGAAGGAAAAGCTTCCCATTGAACCCTTTTTTCTTCATACTGAGTACGGGGTTCTTTTTTCTCATCCGGGTAGCCCAGGAAGATCAAATTTAACGGAGTCACCCCATCCGGCAGGTTAAGTGTGCGCTTTACATGGTTTGTAAAAATTGTAATCGGATGGACCCCCACCCATACCGACCCCAGTCCGAGGGCAGTGGCAGCGAGGAGGATATTTTCGGTGGCCGCGCTGCAATCCTGCACCCAGAACCTGGAACCAATCTTGCTTTTTTGCATGCGTTCGCTGCCCAGCACACAAATAACAGCGGGCGCGTTCATCTTGGCAAAAGGCAAGCCGCTGCGAAGTTTCGTCAGAGTGTCAGGGTTGGTAACCACCACAAACTCCCAGGGTTGGGCATTGGTGGCTGAAGGTGCTGCCATGGCAGCCTTAAGCAGGGTAACCAAAACCTCCCGGGGAACAGGGGTATCTTTATATTTTCGGATACTGCGGCGGGCATAGATGATGTCAACCAGATCGTTCATGGCAACTCCTGTATCAATTTGCGGGGATTTCCTCACCTGCAACCAGGTGAAAATGCAAATGCGGGAAAGTTTGATTCGGACCGCCATTCATGATCAAACGGTATCCCGCAGGGGTGAGTTGAAAATCACGGATCATGGATTGCGTTAAAGAAACAAACTCCATAATTACTTCGGGGTTTTCGATGGTCACTGCCATCCAGTCTTTCCATGGTTTCTTGGGAAGAATGACAATATGCACCGGATATGAGGGAGTGGGGTGGCAAAACGCCAGCCAGCTGCGGGTTTCCCGCAGAAGGGTAACGGGGACCATGCGCGGAGCGTGCACGAATAGCCATGCAAGTATCTTCTGAACTGTTTTACTTTCCATGATTACGTGCTTGATGGAACTCATCGCTGCTCCGTTTTAGGTTGACCTTATTATAACGGAGGGGACTCAATGTGGATTGGGAGGAGGCGCTGCTTGCGCCGCGCCTCCTGTTTACCTGCTTGCCCAGACCTTGCGGTCTTCCTCTTTTTCAGGGTCGAGGAAATGCGGGTCTAGCGGCGGGTTAATCTGCCGCCCCCGCTGCTGCCACAACTTGCGCGCCAGGCTGAACGGATCGCTCCTTACTCCCTGGCGGGCAAAATATTCACAAACCCGCGTAACATCCCGCGTGAAAATGCGGTAGGCGTTTGTGTTCTCATCCGGATTGATCGCCTGCGGAAAATCAATGAGCGTGATCGCACCTTCCCAGTACAGGATGTTGTACGCTGAAAGATCAGCGTGGATACGGTTGTTGGCAAGCATCAACTCGATGTTATGTAACGTGCGCTGGAACAAAGGTCTTGCCTCAGTAAAGTCCAGAGATATCTCACTTAACGCCGGGGCAGGGTTCTCTTCATCACCGAGGTATCCCATCAGGATGGTGTTCTCGCTGCTAGCCAGCGGCTGCGGTATATCTACCCCTGCTTCATATAAAAGGTTCATCGTCTTGAATTCATGCCCCAGCCAGGAAGTGTGCATTAACTCCTGCCCGTATTTCGTCCGCTGCGCCATGGCATGCAGGGCACGGTCATCCAGGATCACCTTGCCGTCGCCGCCCAGCTTGCTGCGTCCCTCGCGGTAGATATGATCTTTCTTCAGGTTGCGGAATTGCCTGGGCCGGTAAACTTTGGCGGCCAGGAGATGGTTTGGCTGATTCACAACCGTCCGGCAAAGGTAGACTGAGGCTTCCTTGCCGCCTTTGACCAGGCGCAGAATGTCATCGAACCACTTCTGGTCATACAGGTCACTTAATGAATCAAGCAGCCAGGCAGATTCGTAGCGCGAAGCCGCATAACTGAATTTATAACCGCTATCCGGCTGGAACCCAAGGGCATGGCTGACCTCCGGAGCAAGGATAGCCTTATCCTGTTTGATCATCCCCTTCTTTTTTTCATACTCTTTCTTCGAATTACGGATCGGCGCGGGCATTCCCAGCTCTTCCATGTCGAATGCGACGTCAACCTTGTGTAAATTTTTACGTGCCATTGTTAGATCAACTCCATAAGTTTAAAAACAAAAAACCACAGGTGTGCGCACCTGTGGTTTGATTGCCTAAAGAATAACCTAGACTCTTACCCGGGTGAAAGGTGCGCAACAATATAAGACTTGTACAAGTCTGACGCTTTTCATATTGTTGATCCTCCTTTCACTTTCAAAGTTAAGATTAGTGTAATAATAATCTCACCATTCGTCAAGGGGAAAAGGAATCGTCAATATCCCAAAATGTATACATAAATCACCTCGAACCATTTTTAATTTAATGCTATATTTCAATTATCTTCATGAACCTAAAACTCAGTCAAACTTTCGCTGCCCTCAAATACCCGAATTACCGCCTCTGGTTTGGAGGTCAGGTTACTTCCATTATTGGAACCTGGATGCAAGCCACCGCGCAGGGATTCCTGGTTTATCAGCTGACCCAATCTGCCGCTTTTCTGGGGATTGTCGGTTTTGCCTCCGGGCTGCCCACCTGGCTGTTTACTTTATATGGGGGCGTCATCGCTGACCGGATGCCGAGGCGGAAGCTGCTCATTATTACCCAGACATCGATGATGGTGCTGGCGTTTATACTTGCATTCCTTGTGTTCACCAACCTGGTGCAGCCCTGGCATGTGATCGTGCTGGCATTCCTGCTTGGGATTGCCAATGCATTTGATGCCCCCGCCCGCCAGGCGTTCGTGGTGGAAATGGTCGGTAAAGATCAGCTATCCAATGCCATAGCGCTCAATAGCACAATTTTCAATATTGGCACCGTAATCGGACCGGCTGTCAGCGGGTTGATCTACGCATGGGTAGGTCCTGCATGGTGTTTCACGATTAATGGTCTTTCATTCATCGCGGTCATCAGCGCGCTTGCCTTTATGCGGATGGCTCCTGTTGACAAGCCTGCGATGCCCCGCAAAGTACATAAGGATGACTTACTGGCAGGCATCAAGTTTGTGTTTGGCGATGCAAACATCAGGACCCTGGAGATCGTGGTGGCAGCCATCAGCATTTTTGGTCTGGGAATGATGACCCTTATGCCAGCCTGGGCTTCTTCGGTGCTTAATGGCGATGTGCAAACCAACGGATGGCTGCTATCAGCACGCGGTATCGGCTCACTTGCTGGTGGATTAATGCTTGCTTACCTCAGTTCCAGGAACATCCGCGGCAAGCTCTGGTCTATTGGAAGCCTGGTGATGCCCGCCACATTGATTATCTTCGGGATATTTAAGACATTGCCTGTATCCCTTGTGATGCTGGTGGTCCTTGGGTGGGCATTCATGGCAGTTGTGAACACCACCAATGCCATGATCCAATCTTGGGTGCCGGATGAACTGCGCGGTCGCGTGATGAGCGTGCATGTGCTCATCTTCATGGGAAGCGCACCAATTGGTTCCCTGCTGGCAGGCACCATGGCTGAAAAACTAGGCGAACCCATTACTGTCATCATAAACGCAGCAATATTAATGACTATTTCCTTAGGTGTTTTCCTGATGCGTCCAAAAATTCGGCAACTTGCATAAGCACGGTAATAAAGAGGCTGCATGGCAATTGTCATCGAAAACCTTCACAAGAACTATCTCCAGGGTAACGAGGTGATCGAAGCAGTACGCGGGGTGAACCTGGTGATCAACCCGGGTGAATTCATCGTCCTGATCGGTCCCAGCGGCGGGGGCAAATCGACTTTCCTCAGTCTGGTGGGCGGAATGGATCGCCCCACCAGTGGGTCAATTCATTTTGACGAGTTCGCACTTGAAACCGCCACGGAAGAGCAATTAACACATTTCCGTGCGCGGAAGGTTGGGTTTGTTTTTCAATTCTATAACCTGTTGACCTCATTGAATGCCTTGGAGAATGCCATGCTGCCGCTCATTGCCCGCGGCGAAAGCTCCGATAGCGCAAGAAAGAAAGCTCTAGCCGTATTGGAGCAATTGGAAATCGGACACAGGCAAAAGCATTTGCCTTCACAGTTGTCCGGCGGCGAACAACAACGAGTGGCGATTGCCCGAGCCATCATCGGCGAACCAGAGCTGATCATTGCTGACGAACCCACCGGTGACCTGGATTCGACAACTGCAGAAGAAATCGTGCACCTGATGCACCGCCTGAACAAGGAAAAAGGCATCACCTTCCTGGTGGCTACCCACAACCTGGCTCTGTGTGAACGGGCGGACCGGAATTTTGAGATGAAAGATGGCGCGATCCATGAAAAGCATAATGGGACGCTTCGATGATGCCGCCAGAATGATCCTGCGCGACCTGGTGAGAGACCGCTGGCGGACACTGATCACCATTACCAACCTTTTTATATTCTTGTGTTGTTTCTTCTGCCTGGCTGCCCTTGCCAGGGCAGCCCAGGAATATGGCAAACAGGGCAGCAACAAAAACAGCCTGATGGTGATCGAGAAGAATGTTTTTGACCCAAGCGACAGCCAGATCACTTTGGAACAATTTGCCCCAATCCTTGAACTGCAGCCACAAAAAGTGGAACATGTCACTCCGCTGATATTCCGATTGATGAAGGTGGACGATTACCTTATCCAGGTGCGGGCTGCGCCGCTGGAGGATTTTGAGCCAGTGTTTGATCTTAAGTTACTTGAGGGTCAGTTTCCGAAGCTGACTAACGAAGTGGTGATTGGTGAAAATACAGCTCTGCAGACAAAATGGAAGGTTGGTCAATCCATCCGCATCTTTGGCAAGGACTTTACGATAACAGGGATCATCTCATCGCCAGGCACCAAGGCTTCCTCAATCTGGCTGGGGCTGCCTGCTGCCGAGGAACTATTTGGTACCCACGACCTTTACCAGTTTGCCTGGATCCAGGTGCGCGCTGACGTGGATTCCCGCGAAGTAATGGATATCCTAAACGGGGATCCACGAATCAACAAATCATTTGATGTGTATTTCGTAGATTACCTCTATGCGCAGTATTCACGAGGGCTTGAAGACCTGGCTACGCTGGGAACACTATTGGTCATTCTTTCACTCGCAATCGTAATGTTTGGCACTTATGGGACCACCTTTTTAACATTAGCAGAACGCAACCGAGACATTACCATTTTGCGCGCGGTTGGCTTCGGAACACGCGCGGTACGCGGGCTACTGCTGCTGCGCACCAGCCTGCAGTTGATCGCAGCTTACCTGCTTGCCGCTGCCACCTCCATGGTTATACTGGATTTGCTGCAGAGGCAGCACCCCCTGACCGTGCATTCAATCCCCCTGGACGTTCGCATTGATGCAGGCATCTTCTGGTTCGGCATGTTCCTATCGCTGGTGTTCGGAGGGATTGGAGTGTTAATCCCAACCCTGAAACTCAAACAAGCCAGTGTGCGTGAAGCGGTGGAGCAGTAATTATGAAGACCATCGTGATGTTGGCTTTAAAGGATCTCAAAAAACGCTGGGCGCTGGCGCTGGTCCTTGCCTGCTTATTTGGCATCACGTTTGCAGCCTTTTTGACTCTTTTTACCTACCAGAAAAGCGCTGAGGAAATGTACGCGAAGCTGGAAACAAACTGGCTCATCGTCGGCAACAGCGACGGCCTGGCAGAACTGCATGGAAGCCGGATCAGCCCGGAGATAAAAACCCTGTTAATCGAGAAAGGATACCCAGACCCGATCCCCGAAATCCACCAGATTGTGGGAACAAACCTAGTGAATGGAACATTAATGCGCGGTTTCAACCTGGAAGACTACACAAGGGTCAGTCCATTCAGGATACTCGAAGGACGAGCTCTGGTGCAGGGAGATGAGCCCCGCCTGGTGATGATCGGTGAGAGCCTGGCACGCAGCCGCAAGGTGAAGGTTGGGGATGATTTCCTGCTGCGCGGGCGCAAGTTCACGGTGATCGGTATATTCCGAACCGGCGGCATCCAGGATAACGAAGCCTGGATCAGCCTGGCGGACGCACAAAAGCTCATGAATTATGGTGATGATGTTTCCCTTTACCTTATTCCTGATACGGGGATTTATAAAGGGGGCGAATTAATCGCAGACGGAATATCCGTCTCGATCCGTGGTGAAACTTCGGGGGTGATCGGGAAATCATTGGTATCCTTCTTTGATTTCGTGGGTGTAGTGGGAGTGCTGGTGGGAATTGCCACGGCACTCACCCTTGCCAACCTGCTTTGGCGGCTGGCATATCTGCGCCGGCACGAATTCGGTGTACTGCGTTCGCTGGGATTCGGTTTTTCGAAGCTGCTGGTCTATTTTGCCGCCCAGTGCGCTGCAATCTTTTTGGTTGGTTTGATCGGTGGGACGATTTTTGCCGTCACCCTTCTCTTCAGCCGGCTGAATGATTTTTCGGCTTTCGGGTTCGGGTTCAACGCCACGGTTGAACCGGTAACCATCCTTGCACTGGCAGGGGTGATGTTTGTGCTGATGGCTTTTGGCATATTTATCCCGCTTCTCAGCATCATCCGGCAAAGAATCCCGGATCTTCTGGGTAGAAATTAGCAGTCGAAAATAATATAATGAATTATCAGCAGGAGGAAATATGAAAAGTCGCCGGGCATCAATCTTAATCTTGATCCTTATTGCCGCGTTCATTGCTACCGCATGCAATCTTCCATTCTCTCGCTCCAAAGACAAATCTGGCAATGCCACTAAAGAACCGACCAAGAATTCAGATTCTATTTTTAACCTGGGAAACGGTTCCTCCAACAAAAAGGAGGTAAACTCCAAGCCTGTTGGCATCCAGGATGGACTTGGGTCACTGGATAGCTACCGCTTCAGGATCTATGTGAACATGTACGATTCCACCGGAAGCATCAACAAGGTGGAATCCTATATCGAGCGTTCGGTTGTGGATAAAAATGTCCATCAAACCACAATTGTCACCAGCTTCGACCCGGAAAACGACGATGAGGTCAGTACCGATACCACCGAAACCATCACGGTTGGAACGGAAACCTGTACAAAGAGTGATGATACCTGGAAATACAAAAAAATATCAGATGATGAAAAAGAACTGCGCGATATTTTTACCGGAATGGTGGATTTCCTCCCATTGATCAATGACCCGCAATTTGTTGGCGAAGAAACGATTAACGGTGTCAAAACAAATCACTTCACCTTCCAGGTGGAGGGCATTGGGGATAGTTCTGGAGCAATCGCGACTGTTAACAACGGCGAATACTGGCTGGCTGTTGATGGTGATTACATCGTGAAGTACAACCTGGTATTGGAAATCCAAACCGCGGCCGATGGCACAACTGAAGCAAAGACCGGCAACATGGAAGTTCAGCTTGACCTGACTGACATTAACCAGCCGATTTTAATCTCGCTGCCTGAAGGATGCTACGCTCAATAACGTTATCACAAGGTGCAAAGTAACCGGAAATTCATGCGAAATTCTGATATTTTTAGCGTATGATTACTGATAATTAATATAGGATTACTCTTATTGGTAATTACAGGCAGATAACTATGGATAAAAAATATACTTCTCTCATTCCCGAGATCACCCCCGAATCACTATACCTTTCGCGCCGCAAGTTCATCCGACTGGCAGCCATGTTTGGCACCGCTTACGCTTTGGCAGCCTGTGGGGTTACCAAGCAACCAGAGAATAGCGCAACCTCGACATCAGCCCCCAGCCTTGCTCCCACCGCCACCAGCGGACCGTTGGTGGATACGCCGACCTCTTACGAGGCAATCACCAATTTCAACAACTATTACGAATTCTCGTTTGATAAGAACGATGTTGCCAAGGTAGCGGCAGGTTTCAGCACCAGCCCATGGCCAATCGAGATCGGCGGGCTGGTGGACAAACCCCAGACGCTCGATGCCAGCGAACTCATCGCGCGCTACCCGTTGGAGGAACGCATCTACCGCATGCGCTGCGTGGAAGGCTGGTCAATGGTCATCCCGTGGGGCGGTTTCCCGCTGCACAAGCTGCTGGATGACATCGGGGTCCAGGCGGAGGCAAAATTCGTCAAATTTACCACCCTGTATGCCCCTGATAAAATGCCGGGTCAAAAAACCGACTTTGTGTGGCCGTATGTTGAGGGGCTGCGCCTGGATGAAGCCCGCCATGACCTGACCCTGCTGGCAAGCAATATTTACGGCAAGCCCATGCTGCCGCAAAACGGTGCTCCTCTGCGTTTGGTGGTGCCGTGGAAATATGGATTCAAGAGCATCAAAGCCATTGTGAAGATCGAACTAGTGGTCGATCAACCCGTATCTCTTTGGACCAATGCTGCCCCACAGGAATACGGTTTCTACTCCAATGTTAACCCGAATGTGCCGCATCCGCGCTGGTCGCAGGATAGCGAACGACGCATCGGCGAAAGTAAACGCCGACCAACGCTGATGTTTAATGGCTATGAAAAAGAAGTAGCCTATTTATATGAAGGAATGGATTTAAGGGCTAATTACTAATGACAAAGATTAAACCCAACTGGCCAAAAATAATAATTAACATCCTGGGATTTATCCCCATGGCGCTGGTGGTGATTGCCTGGCTGCGCGGCGGCCTGGGAGTGAACCCCATTCAACGGTCACAGCAATTGCTGGGCGACACTGCGTTAATCCTGCTGCTGATGACGCTGGCGATCACGCCGATCAAAAATGTGACTGGATACAACAAACTTGGTAAATACAAAAGGACACTTGGGCTGTTGTCGTTCTATTACGCGCTGGCACACGTGTTTGTCTATGCAGTCATTGATTATCAACTTAACCTTGGGCTATTGTGGGCTTCTTTTCTGCATCTTTGGTACCTTTGGGCATCGGTGCCCGCATTTCTCATCCTGCTGGTACTTGCGATCACATCGCTCAAGAAGTTGAAAGTGGCGCTCGGAAAGAAGTGGAAACCGATCCACCGCTTTGTTTACCTGGCAGGAGTGCTGGTGGTGATCCACTACTTACTGGTGATGAAAGGCGGTACCGGCATTGTCAATGGCGCTACAGTCAAGCCGCTCGTTGCAGGCGGGATTCTGCTGGTACTACTGGCGGCGCGGCTGCCGTTCAAACGCTGGTTTACCAGACAACTGAAAACGGAATGATCACAACCGTGCTATGATTGTGAAAACAGGCTATAATTCCCGCGCCTGAAGGAGAAATACATGAGCAACAAATGGTTGCCGGGATTATCAATATTAATTGCGCTCGTCTTGATGCTGAGTGCCTGTTCACTGGTGAAAAACAACGTGCCGGTCGTTAACGGCGTTGATGAGACCGCCATCGCTCAGACTGTGGTAGTGCTGCAAACACAGCTGGCGGTACAGCCAACGGCGGAGACCCTGCCCACAGCCACCCTAAGCCCTACCCCCACGATAACAGCCGTCCCCACGGTCATCCCTACTGCGGTGCCGGTTGCCACACAGGGTCCCCAGTATAAAGCCGGCCCGGTGACAGATGTAACTATCATCGACAACACTGTCCTCGAACCTGGTGCAACTTTCATAAAAACCTGGCGAATCCAAAACAGCGGCAGTGCTGCCTGGCAGCCGGATTTCAAGATCGTTTTCGTCAGCGGCAACGCCATGGGCGGTCCGGCTTCACAGAAGCTGGGCAGGGTGGTTCCTCCCGGGGAAAGTATCGACATTTCACTGTCGTTGACAGCCCCCACTGTCACCAATACACAGATCGGTAACTGGATGCTGGAAACCTCCAATGGCGTACGCTTTGGACTGGGGGTCAATGCTGACCAGCCTTTCTGGGTGAAGATCGTGGTCAAAAAGCTTTTTGCGGTGACCAACGCTGTGCCGAATGGACCTGCCAGCTGGAGCGGCACCTGCCCGGGCACATTGCCGTTGACCGCAAACATTACCAGCAGCGCCGCCGGCAAGGTGACTTATTACTTCGTCATCAATAGCAGCAATTCACCCACGCAGTCCATCAGTTTCAGCGATGCCGGAACGCTAACCACTGCTGCTTTCGATTACAGCATCACTGCCAGCGGAAACCTGGCGGTGCAAGTTTACATAGACGAACCCAACCACCAGTTGTTCCCCAGTACAGTGACCATCCCCGTCACGTGCACGCCGTGATTGCGTTGACATTGGTTTCATTTCGATTATAATAAGCGCGAAGTTTGGTCCACTAGCTCAATTGGCAGAGCAACTGACTCTTAATCAGTGGGTTCAGGGTTCAAGTCCCTGGTGGATCACTTCTTTTTTTTTAAAAGGGTTCATGCTCACCCATTGAGGGTGTGATTGTTTCCCGGTAAAACCATCCGGGACTCGCACCGAACGCTCGCAAGTCCCTGGTGGACAAGGTCCTCGTCAGAGGATCTTTTTTTATTTAAATCCCCATATGAAATCAATATGGTTTCACCAATATATCTCCTCAACATTTCAATCACACTGATACCATAAACCTTTATTTCGACTATATCAACCAATTAAAAGATGTGTACAATGATTGGAAAGTAATCGCTCGGCTGTTTACGGGAGGATAGATGAAAATGAGAATCCTATCAATGGTTGTGCTTTTAATGATCGTTGCTCTATCGGCGTGCAAAGGTGCCAAGCCAAAACCCACCTCCGCGCCAACGGCCACGCCTACGCGGGAATCAAGACCGGTAGCCAACGTGCCAGTTGAGATTCCCGGCGAGGTGATTTACGTACCATTCCCGGTGGCCATCACCGTGGACGGCAGCCTTGACGACTGGAAAGGGATCCCGGAGGTGAAAGTCGACCGCGGCTCACTGCTTTCCACAATCGCTGGAGAAGACAGCGCTTTTACTTTCCGTGCCGCGGCGGATATGAGCAACTTCTATATCACCATGCAGGCTGTCGACAAGAACATAATTGCCGGCAAACACGGCACGGATTTCTGGAATGAGGATTCGCTGGAGTTCTACCTCAACACCACCAGCAACCTGGATGCCACCGCTTACGAGACCGGCATATTCCAGGTGAACATCAACGCCGCGGACATCGGCAACACTGACCCGCAGGCACTGACCATTACCGGCGTATTCAGCACCGGCATCAAGGTAACCGGTTTTGTGTTCAAAACCCCCGATGGATGGGGATTCGAGGCAAGCATCCCGCTTGAGGGGCTCGTCACGCCTGCACACGGATTGGAAGTCGGTTTCCAGGCGCAGATGAATGGCGCCACCACCCAGGATCGCGACGTTAAGCTCATCTGGTCCAATGAAGATACCACCGATCAATCCTGGCAGACCCCGGCGCTCTTCGGACGTGCGATCTTTTTCGAACTCGGCAGGACGGATATTCCGCAGCCAAGCGTGCGCGCCGCGCTGCCTACGCCCGTACCCACCGCTGGTCCGGAGGTCATTCCGCCATCAATCAACGTGAACCAGGTGGGGTATTTCCCCGCAGGCGAGAAGATTGCCTTTGTAGCCAATGACTCCACTGCTCCCATCGACTGGTCCCTGCTGGATGGCAGCGGGGCAGAGGTGCTGAAAGGCAAGACGCTTGTGAAGGGGCTGGATGAACTTTCGGGTGATTTTTTGCATACCATCGACTTCTCCTCTTTTTCAACGGCGGGGACGGGATACAAGCTCAAGGCTGGCGAGTTGGAAAGCCCTGCGTTCAACATCAAGGCTGACCTCTATGCCACGCTCAAACGCGATGCCCTGGCTTATTTTTATCTCAATCGCAGCGGGATTGTCCTCGACCCGCAATATGCCGGCGAGCAGTGGTCGCGCCCTGCAGGGCACTTGAGCGATAAGGCTGTCACCTGTTTTAAGGGGACGGACAGCGTGGGCAATACCTGGCCGGGGTGTAATTACACACTCAACGCTGCCGGCGGCTGGTACGATGCCGGGGACTTCGGCAAATACGTGGTCAACGGCGGTATCTCCGCCTGGACGCTGATGGATTTATATGAACAACTGCCGGCAGCCTTTGCCGACGGGTCGCAGAACATCCCCGAAAAGGCAAACGGAGTGCCGGATATTTTGGATGAAGCACGCTGGGAAATGGAGTTCCTGCTGGCGATGCAGGTGCCGGAAGGACAGCCCCTGGCTGGCATGGCACATCACAAGATGCACGATGAATCGTGGGCGCCAATGCCGATGATCCCGCCCACCGAAGTGGACAATGACAACGAGAATGTGAAACCTGGTACCGGCAGATACCTGTATGCCCCCTCCACCGCAGCCACGCTTAACCTGGCAGCAACGGCAGCTCAGTGCGCGCGTATCTGGAAGGACATCGATAACCACTTTGCCTTGCGCTGCCTGGATTCTGCTGAGAAAGCCTGGAAAGCTGCACTTGCTCACCCTGAGATTTACGCCGGCAACGCACCCGGCAATGGCGGCGGTAATTACGACGATAATAATGTCACCGACGAATTCTACTGGGCAGCCGCAGAACTGTTCATCACCACCGGCAGCCAGGAATATCAATCCTATCTGCTGGGATCAAGCGAGTTTGGCAAGGTGGAAGCCTTCGATTGGGGGCACACCGCCCCACTCGGATCGATCTCGCTGGCAACGGTGAAAAACAACCTGCCCAAGGACAAACTCGACATCATCAAGCAGAATTTCACCGCCTATGCCTCCAGAATGATCGGGGTCCTGCAGAAAGAGGGTTACCCGGCACTGATCGAGGGGGATTTCCCCTGGGGTTCCAACGGTACCATGCTCAACAACATGATGCTGCTGGGAGTCGCTTACCACCTCTCAAACGACTCAAATACGCTTAACACAATGCGTCAAAGCATGGATTATCTGCTGGGAGCCAACACGCTGAACAAGAGCTTTATCTCCGGTTACGGCACTTACCCGATGCGCCACCCGCATCACCGCTTCTGGGCGAATGACCCGGCGAACGGATACCCGCCGCCGCCACCAGGAGCCGTTTCGGGCGGAGTGAACTTCGCGCCGAGCGACGATGCCGCACTGAAAGCAAAACTGGCGGAGCTGCCGGCAGCCAAGCGCTACCAGGATGAACTGATGGCTTTTTCCACCAACGAGGTAGCAATCAATTGGAACGCACCGCTGGTGTGGGTAGCAGCATTTTTGGATGCGGCTGGGCAATAGAGGGAAGAAAACATAAAATTGATCGTTATTCAAATCATTGATGATACAGGTGCGCTGACAACGCACCTTTATCTCGTTATTTACCCAGTTCGATAGCTTTCGCGGCGATGCCATCGACAAGCCCGGGGGCGATCAGTTTCAGCCACTGACCCAGTTTCCCACGCAGGGTCATCACCTCTTCGCGTTTGCGCGCGGTAATCGCCTTAAGGGCAATGCGGGCACATTCTTCGGTGGTCATCACCTTATCCGCCTGCAGCGGATTTCGTCCAAGAGGCTTCCCATCAGGACCAAACCCGCGCGCCTGAACACCGGTATCCACAAACCCTGGATAGATCATCGTCACGCCCAGCCCGGTCCCCCTCAGCTCCACTCGCAGTGAATCAAAGAACCCCACCATGGCATGCTTGCTGGCTGCGTACCCGGTGCGCGTGGGCACCCCTGCCTTGCCGGTGAGTGAGGAGATACCCACAATCTGCCCGCGCGACTGCTTGATATAGGGCAGCGCATAATATGTGCAATAAACGCTTCCGAGGTAGTTGACATGGATAATCTTCTCAAAGATGGACAGATCAGTGATCTCTTCCAGGAGCGCCCACATGGTGATGCCCGCGTTGTTGATGAGCAAATCAATCCTGCCGTATTCCTGCACCGCGTTCTCGATCAAGCGCTTACATTGATCCGCGTTGGAAACATCAGTTTGTACAGCGATTGCATTTCCCCCCAGAGTTTGACATAAAACGACAAGTTCGTTCAGCTTTTCGATATTGCGGGCTGCCAGCGTGAGGCTCGCACCCTGCGCCGCCAGCTGCTTTGCCAATTCCATGCCGATTCCGCTTGAAGCGCCGGTGATGATGACCGATTTTCCATTATAGGTTTTGCCTGACATAATTCTTCTCCCTTGATAAAAGTATCACGAAGAATAAAACACCTGCACACCGAAAATGGTATGAGATTGGTGATTTTCAACGTATCCTTAATGATTTCTCAGGGGTTAAAACCGCATGAAGTTAATTCATTACTGGTACCTGCAGAAAGAGAGTGAACATGAAAGCACGCAAGATAATCACTAAAATAGCCCTCGTTCTTCTGGCAATTGTTGTCCTTTTAGGAGCTACCGGGCTCTTCTACTTCAAAAGTTTCCTGCCCACCACCGTGGCAAAAGAATCCTTCCCGCAGACGAGTGGCGAAATCACCCTCAGCGGGCTCAATGCCCCGGTGAAGATCTACCGCGATCAAATGGGCATCCCGCAAATTTACGCTTCCAGCGCGCACGACCTGTTCTTCGCACAGGGATACGTGCATGCGCAGGACCGCTTCTGGCAGATGGATGCCTGGCGTCATATTGGCTCTGCTACCCTATCGGAGATGTTCGGCAAAGGTCAGGTGGAAACCGATGCCTTCTTGCGTACTTTAGGTTGGCGCCAGACTGCTGAAGCCGAATGGCAGGGGCTCGACCAGGACTCGAAGAATATCCTATTAGCCTACACGGACGGAGTCAATGCTTACCTCAAGGATCACTCCGGCACCGCACTCAGTTTGGAATACGCGGTACTCAAGCTGCTCAGCCCGAATTACCGGGTGGCAGAGTGGACGCCGGTGAACAGCCTGACCTGGGGAAAAGCCATGGCATGGGACCTGCGCGGCAACATGGATGAAGAGATCGAACGCGTCGTCCTGTTGAAAACGCTTACCCCTGAACAGGTGGATGAGCTCTTCCCACCCTACCCGCAGGATCACCCGGTGATTGTCAACCAGATCGAGGACAATGCCGCCAAGGCGGCTGCGCCTGTCAGCACGGTGGTGAATCTTCCCGCATCCGTTGACCTTGCGTCCACGGCAGAAAACATCTCGCGGTTGAACCAGGTACTGGGTGCGCTAGGCGACGGCATCGGTTCGAACTCGTGGGTCATCTCCGGGGAGCGCACTGCCACAGGGATGCCCCTGCTGGCCAACGACCCGCACCTCGGCATCCAAATGCCCTCCATCTGGTACCAGGTGGGCATGCACTGCGAGCCGCAGACCGCGGACTGCCCGTATGAGATGGCGGGATTCTCCTTCGCCGGTGTGCCGGGCGTGGTGATCGGCCACAATGACCGCGTGGCATGGGGCTTCACCAACGTGGGTCCGGACGTGATGGATTTGTATATCGAAAAGGTGAACCCGGATAACCCGAACCAGTACGAGGTCAATGGCAGCTGGGTGGATTTTGAGACGCGTGATGAGACCATCGCCGTCGCCGGCGGTGACCCGGTGACGATTACCGTGCGCACCACGCGCCACGGACCGGTGATCTCTGATACTTTTGGACCGGTGATGGACAGCGGTGACCCCAAGGACAAGGAGTTCGTTCCGTTCAAGGAGAAAGCCGGCATCGACCTGCCTGAGCAGTACGTTGTCGCGCTTAAGTGGACAGCGCTCTCTCCCTCCACACCCTTCAAAGCCATCTGGGGGTTTGACAAGGCACAAAACTGGGAGGACTTCCGCGCCGCTGCAGCCAACTTCCATGTACCCGCGCAGAATTTAATTTATGCAGACGTGGACGGCAACATCGGCTACCAGATGCCGGGGGATATCCCTGTGCGCGCCGGCGGCGATGGGCGCCTGCCTGTGCCGGGTTGGACGGATGCGTATGAATGGACCGGTTTCCTCCCGTTCGAGAAGCAGCCTTATCTCTTCAATCCCTCTAGCGGGTATATCGTCACCGCCAACAACCAGGTTCCTCCCCGTGATTATCCTTATTTTGTCTCCTCCGACTGGGATTACGGCTTTAGAGCCAACCGCATCGTCTCGCTGATCGAAACCGCGCAGGGACCCATCGATATCGCCTATATCCAGAAAATGCAGGGGGATAATTTCGACGCCAATGCCCCGGTGTTTGTGCCGCTGCTGCTGGCATCCGCACCTGCCAGCCTAACGGCAAATGAGAAAATCGTACTGGAGCAACTGAAGAACTGGGATTATATGGCTAACGCTGATTCCACCCCGGCTGCGTTCTTTGAAGCCTTCTGGCGGCACCTGCTGCAGGGCACCTTCAACGATGAACTGCCCAAAGCTTACCAGCCGGACGGCGGTTCCCGCTGGAACGAGGTGATGCGCAATCTCTCCTCTGACAGCCCGTGGTGGGATGACAAATCCACAACCAGTGTGGTGGAAAGCCGCGGGGATATCATCGCCAAAGCAATCACCGAGGCCTTCAACGAACTGGAGAAAACTTACGGCAAGGACCCCGCCAACTGGAAGTGGGGCAACATGCACGCGGCTACCTTCAAGAACCAGACGCTGGGTGAATCCGGTATAGGATTAATCGAGGACCTGTTCAACCGCGGACCTTTCCCGGTGGGGGGCGGATTATCCGTAGTCAATGCCACCGGCTGGTCGGTGAAGAATGGTTACGAAACCGACTGGCTGCCTTCGATGCGCATGATCGTAGATTTGAGCAACTTATCCAACTCAGTGACAGTGCATACCACCGGGCAATCGGGGCATGCCGGCAACCCGCACTACACGGATATGGCGCCGCTGTGGGCATCGCTCCAGTATTACCCCATGCTGTGGGACAAGGAACAGGTGCTGGCCAACCAGGCCGCTTTACTCACATTGAAGCCGTAAACGAGTATGCTGTAAAAACGCAGGGTGGAGAATTACCCACCCTGCGTTCCAGCTCTTCCGGGAACATTATCATTTCAATTTGTAGCAGTAGACACCCTGTCCGTCGGTTGCGACAAACAAGAAACTTCCGTCTTCCATAACCGCAAGTGAAGTCGCATAACGGGTCCATGGAGACTCGCCAACCAAAGACCAATTCTCACCAGCATCAGAAGTCACATAAACATCAGTGAATGCCGCATAACCTGTTTTGTCTTCAAGGAAATGAGGTGACAAAATTAGAAGGTCGTAATACGAATAAGCAAACCCATTGTTGATCGGCTTCCAAGTATTGCCCCCATCCAAGGATTTATAAATTCCAAAATTACTGACCCCGGCATAGATCGTTTGATTTTTTTGATAATCAGGAGAAAAAACGATCGAGCGAATATCATTGCCCGGTAGATCCGTGTTCTTAGGCTGCCAGGTTAAACCGCCGTCAGTGGAAACTTGAATTCCGTTATTGTATACGGATGCCAGAACCGTATTGTCTTTTTTATATGCTGGTGAAAATGCAATTGAGTAAATAAATTTATCGGGGAAGTTCGCATTTACATTTTTCCAGGTATCTCCGCCATCAATGGATCGATACACTTTGCCGTTATAGGCCCCAATTATCAATGTCTGGTCATTTTTAAAATCAGGGGAAGCTGCAATAACATAGAATGCCTGCTCATCCAGCCCTGTATTTATCTGCTGCCAGGTTTCACCGGCATCCTTAGAACGATAAACTCCGTTGTACTCCGTGGTGACAAAGATCGTATGATCCTGTTCGAATGAAGGGGACAGTAGCAACGTCCAAGGGTCGGGGATGTTTGCAGAATCGCTGCTCGTTAACCAAGTCTTTCCGGCATCAGTGGAGCGCAGCACCCCCTGGTAATCTGTGGCTGCAAAAAGCATCTGATCTTTAGAAAAAGCAGGGGATGCCACAATTGACCGGGCATAAATGTTGGTCAGGCCCGAACTCGAGTATGCCCAGTTTTCACCACCATCATTGGATCGATACACACCATCACCAAAAAGACCAACAAAAAGGTCTCCATCCTTTGTGAGCTCCAGCTTATTTACCTTAAGGTTTTTTCGAAAACCGCTGTTGAACCCGTTCCAGGTGAGGCCGCCATCAACTGATTTGTAGAATCCGGTCGAAGACTCACCGGCATAAATCACACTATCTTTTGAAAAATCAGGTGAGAATCGCAGCGCACGAATATACTTCCCCGGAAGTCCTGAACTTTTCCAGGTATTGCCACCGTCAGTCGACAGGTAAACGCCAGTTCCATTAGAGCCGGCAGCTATCGTTTGATCGCTAGAAAAACCAGGGGATAATGCCAGGGATAGCATGATCTGTGCGCCGATTTCCCTGGTGATATTTTGCCAGGAATTACCGCCATCAGTGGATCGGGAAACCCCAACGCCATTGGTCAAATAAATTGTGTGATCATTGGAAAAATTCGGCGATAATTCCAAGTCGCTGATGTTAAGGTTATCCAACCCCGCGTTGGCTTCTTTCCAAGTTTGACCGCTATCACGGCTGATAAAAATTCCACTGCTGGAAGTAGCGGCGAAGAGCGTATGATCGCGGGCATAATCAGGTGATACAGCCAGATCATAAACATAGGTATCGGGAATTTTTGGAGAAGGATATTGCCAGGTTTCACCGCCATCCGTTGAGATCAATACCCCGGATTCACGCACGCCGGCAAAAACCGTGTGATCATTGGCATAATTGGGCGATACCGCCACCGAATAGACCATGTTGCTGCCGCGGGTTTTGATCACCTCAGCCCAAATTTGCCCGCCATTATCGGATTTAAAAAGTCCGGCTAATTCGGTGGCGGCAAATATCGTGCCGTCTTTGTTAAAATTTGGCGAGATAGCCAGCCCGCGGATGATCCCACCATACATGCCGAAGGAACACGAAGCCCAGGTTTCAACTTTGCCATATTCTGGAACTGCGGTCATCGTAGGCACACCGGTCGGGTTGTTTACCTGCCAGGTTGCCCGGGGAGCTGCGTCTTTGTGTAAGGTTGGAAAGTTGCACGCCAGGATGGAAACGATGAGAAAGATGATTGCCAGGATAGTTGAGGATCGTTTTATCATTTGGATCTCCTATTAAAGGGAAAACAAACGCATATCCACAAGGTTTCATGTGAGCACAATGAGCTATTAAGTTGTATCATCGACAATGGAATGGCAGCAATTCTCTTGTATGATACAACTTTTTTATGGATTTTTTATAATGATTGGCATGCCGGCAACCCACGCTACACGGATATTGCGCCGCTGTGGGCATCGATCCAGTATTTCCCCTTGCTGTGGGACGTGGAGCAGGTGCTGGCGAACCAGGCAGGGTTTCTCACGTTGAAACCATAAGAACTATATAACAACATACCCCTGCCAATTGGCAGGGGTGTGTTGTTAACCGTTAACCTATAGAAGGTAAGCTTTTACTTCCCGTACTTCTTCCAGTGGTCACCGAAGATCACGTTCTCATCCGGCACCACCGGGGGGATGGGCATGGAGACCCAGGTGGTATTGATGAAGTGCTTCCAGTGCACGTTTTCGCTGGTGATGTTGCCGCCCCAGGTACCGCAGCCCAGCGTGAGCGCAAAGGGCATGCCGTTGTCGTAATTGCCGCTGTTGCCGTAGGGTTGGGTCTGACGCACCATCATGCGGCTCACGCGCGCCTGCGTTGCCAGGCGCAGCATGTGCTCATCATTGGTGGTGTGGATGCCGCAGGAGTGACCGTAGCCGCTGTAGCGGGTGATATCGCGCACCAGGGCAATGGCTTCATCGAAATCGTTGTACTTCCACAGGGTCAGCACAGGCGAGAGCTTCTCGCCGGAGAACAGGTCCTCTTTGCCCACGGCTTCGCCGACGACCATTATAAACTTCACACTCTCCGCGCCTGGGATGCCGGCGAGTTTGGCGATCTTCGAAGCGTGCTGCCCGACCACGTCCTTGCTGAGGTGAGCGCCATCCGGCCACATCACCGCTTTCAGGCGAAGTTTTTCTTCCGCGCTGCACAGGTAGCCGCCGTGGCTCTTGAACAGGGTGACCATTTTATCAAATACGCCAGCCTGCATCACGCAGGAATTTTCCGAGGAGCAGGAGGTGGCATTATCGAAGGTTTTGCCCAAAAATATCTTTTTGGCGGCGTCTTCCAGGTCGGCGGTCTCATCGACCACGGTGACAGAATTGCCAGCACCCACGCCATAAGCGGGTGTACCGCTGGAGTACGCCACCTTGACCATGGCAGAGCCGCCGGTGGCGACGATGAGATCCACATGTTTCATTAACTCCTGCGTCAGCTCCACGCTGGGGTTGGGCAGGTACTGGACGAGATCTTCCGGCGCTCCAACCTTCTTGAGCCCGGCGCGCATGTATGCCACTGTGATGCCGCAGGTGGCTTTAGCGCGCGGATGCGGGGCAAAAATAACTGCGTTGCGCGTTTTAAGCATGGGCAGCCCATTGCAGGTGATGGTGGAGGAGGCATTCGTCATCGGGGTCAGCGCACCAATCACGCCCACCGGCTTGGCAAGTTTGAGCAGCCCCTTTTCCTTGTTCTCCTCAATGACGCCGACCGTCTTGAGCCCGTGCAGGTCGCGCAGGGTGCCCAAAGTCTTCTTCATGTGCTTGGCGACCTTGTCTTCATAGACGCCCATCTGGGTTTCATCGATCGCAGAGCGGGCGCAGGCTTCGGCGTGGGAGCGCTCGTAGGCTTCCCAGCCGGCAGCAGCCACCATTTCATCCACTTTTTCCTGCGGCCAGAATTCAATGATCTCCTGTGCCGCGCGGGCTTTTGCCACAAGTTCCAAAATCTCATCCACCATGTCTTGCTCCTTCAAAAAATGTATTGCTTTATTCTATCTCAGAACATTTCACCGGGCGGTTTTCCAGCATGGATTTCCGTGCCGCCATGGCAATGACCACCGGTTTGCGTCCATCAAGGGCGGTGACGGGAGTGGGTTTGTCTTCGCGTACTGCTTCAATAAAGTCGTGCATTTCGGCAATGAAGGAATCCATGTAGCGTTCGAGGAAGAAATACAACGGTTTCTCGGAACAGACGCCATCGGCGCCGCTGTAGACCGCAGCGTTGGGGGTGTTATTGGCTGAGGCTGCCATGCCGCCAGAACCAAAGACCTCGGCACGTTGGTCGTAGCCATAGACTGCCTTGCGGCTGTTATCGATGGTGCCAATGGCGCCGTTGGCGAACTTGAGGGTGATGACCGCTGTGTCCACATCACCGGCCTGACCAATGGCGGGATCCACCAGCACCCCGGCAGCAGCGTAAACCTCCACCACCTCGCTGCCGGAAAGGTAACGCGCCATGTCAAAATCATGGATGGTCATATCCAGGAACATACCGCCGGAGCCCTTGACGTATTCAGCGGGCGGGGGCGCCGGGTCGCGGCTGGTGATGCGCAGGATGTGCAGGTCACCGATCTTGCCGGAGGAGACATACTCACGGATGCGTTTGAAGTTGGGATCAAAGCGGCGGTTGAAGCCGATCTGGCACTTGACGCCGGCTTTGTTCACCGCGGCAATGGCAGCGTCGATCTTCTCGAGGGTGTGGTCAACCGGTTTCTCGCAGAAGATGTGCTTGCCCGCCTGCGCGGCTTCGATCATGAACTGGGCATGGGTGGCAGTAGAGGAACAGATGGCGACCGCGTCAATGGCAGGGTCTTCCATCACCTTACGGTGATCATCATATACCTTTGCAACATGCAGTTTTTCTGCAAGTTCCTTGGCGAATGCGAAATTGGGGTCGGCAATGGCTTCCACCACAGCACCGGGGATGCGGGCGGCTATATTTGCAGCATGGATCTTGCCAATGCGCCCGGCTCCCAATACGCCAACTCGGATTACTTTGGGTGTACTCATGTTAGTCTCCAGTTTTCTTCGGGTTACAACCCGATCGATCTCAAATATTCGCGGTTGCGCAAAGCGGAATCAAAAGGCTTGCCCATGCCGGGGAGCACATCCTGTTCCACCACGATCCAGCCGGCAAAGCCCTGGGCTTCGAGTTCATGCTTGATGGCAGGGAAATCGACCGCGCCCTTGCCCAGCTCACAGAAAACGCCCTTTTCGACCGACTTGAAGTAATCCCAGCCTTCTTTGCGGGATTGTTCGGCAACGGCGGGATGGCAATCCTTGAAGTGCATGTGCCAAACGCGTTTACCCTGCTCCTTGAGGAACTTGAGCGGGTCACCGCCGGCAAACTGGTAATGCCCGGTATCCAGGCATAACCCAACCAGCGAGGGATCGGTGAGCGCGAGCAGTTTATCAATCTCAGCGGGGGTTTCCACGTAGCCGGCGCAATGGTGATGGAACACCAGGCGCATGCCGGTCTCGTTCTTCACCGCGCGGGCGATGCGCTCAACACCTCTGGCAAAGGTCTGCCACTCGGCATCGGACAAGCCCATCGAAGGGGTCACCCGCCCGGCGTTCTTGGTGCGCTCAGGGATGCTGCCGTTGTTATCCGCCAGGACGATGAAGGGAGAAGCTCCTTCGACGCCGGAGAGCAAACGGGCAACCTTGAGGGCGGCTTCTTCTCCAGCTTTGTGAGTGGTTTCATCTTTAAGAGCCACCGGCACAAATGCACCCAGTAATTTCAAAGAGCGTTTCTCCAATTCCTTCTTCAATACCGCAGGCTCGGTGGGCATAAAGCCCCAGTCGCCCAGTTCAGTGCCGGCGTAACCGGTCTTCTGCATTTCATCCAACACAATATCAAACGTGGCAGGTTTTCCCTGCAGGTCAAATTCAAGTGCTCCCCAGGAGCATGGTGCATTGGCAATCCTGATCATCTTTCTTCTCCCAGTAATTTATTTGTCGATCTCGCTGATATACACCGGACGCTGTTCATCCAGCGATAATGTGGCGGCAATACCGATGGCTGTGGCAGCGCGGGCATCCTCCCCGGTGACAGTTGGAGCGGTGTTTTCAAGGATGTGGCGCACAAACACGCGGATCTCTTCGGCGTAGGCGATTCCAAAACGCTCCATGAAATATGGCACGGTGTCGTGCGTGACGCCGGCTTTGTTCAACACCAGGGTGGCGGTTTGCTGCAGGTAGCCGATCCAAAGGCTGCCCTCGGTGCCCAGCACCTCAGTGCGGATGTCGTAGCCATAGACGGCATTGCGGCTCATATCGATATTACCGATTGCCTCATTGGCAAAGCGCAGGTTGACGACCGTGTTATCAATATCGCCCACGGTTTTGAGCTCGGGGAAAGCGATCGCTGCACCTTCGCTGTACACACGTTCCACTTCCGAACCCATCAGCCAGCGTGCCAGGTCGAAATCGTGCACGCCCATGTCAACGATGAGTCCACCGCTGTTCTCGCGCTTTGCGAATTCCAGGCTGGTGCGCCAGGGGTCTCGGCTGGTAGCTTTGAACATGACTGGTTTACCAATCACGCCTTCATCGATTTTTTTCTTCGCTGCCACATACGGGGGGTCAAAGCGGCGCATGAACCCCATCTGCAGCTTAACGCCGGCTTTTTTGACCGCGGCGATGGCCTGGTCGCAAGCTGGCAACGACTGCGAGAGTGGTTTTTCACTGAAGATATTCTTCCCGGCAGCAGCTGCTGCCATGATGACCTCGGCGTGGGTTCCAGTGGGGGTGGTAACCACCACGGCTTCCACATCCTTCGAATCCAACAGGGCGCGGTAATCCTTATATGCCTGCGGGATATGATAGCGGTCTTTGACTTCGGCAAGTGTTTTTTCATCCGGGTCTGCCACCGCCACCAGATCAACCTCGGAAACTGTGAATGCCAGGGTGTTGGCAAACACTTTGCCCATTCGTCCTGCGCCGATCAAACCAATGCGTATGCTCATCCTTTTTCTCCTTGATCAATAAATTAAGTTCAAAGGTAGTATTTTTCGTCCTTGCGGTGCTGCTCGTATTCTTTGCGCGCCTTCTTTACGGTCGGCATGGTGGACGTTTCCGCAACTGCCACATCCCACCACGAGTCATAGCCGGGAACGCGCACCTCGCGATCAGTCTCAATGACGACCACGGAAGTATGATCAAGGGCTTTCGCTTTTTTAAGGGCATCCTTGAATTCTGGAATGGTATGAGGGGTGAAGACTTCAGCACCCAGGCTGGCGGCATTGGCTGCAAAATCAACCACCAATCGATCGCCATCCAGCTGCCCGGTTTCGGGGTTGCGGTGCGCAAAACGCGTGCCAAAGCCGCCGCTTCCCAATGAACCAGACAAACCACCGATGGAGCCAAAACCGCGGTTGTCGACGACCACGATCACCAGCTTGATACCCTCCGCAACTGCGGTGGCAATTTCAGTCGGGTTCATCAGGTAGGTGCCGTCACCCACCCAAACCACCACCTCGCGCTCGGGCTGCGCCATCTTCACACCAATAGCAGCTGGAATCTCGTACGCCATGCAGGAATAACCATATTCCATGTGGTAAGAGCCGGGGGTGTGGGTGCGCCAGAGTTTATGAAGGTCGCCCGGCTGGCTGCCCGCTGCTGAAAGGAGAACATCTGTTGGTTTCGCCGCCTGCCAGATGGCACCGATGACCTCGCTCTGGGCAGGAATCGGATGATGGTCGAGGTTAAAAAGACGGTTTGTTTCAGCTTCCCATTCTGCTTTTAATTGAGTCACTTGCCTGGAATAATCCTCCGGAACACGGTAACCCTTGAGAGCTTTGGTGAGTTCCACAAGGGTTTCACGTGCGTCAGCGGTGAGGGGAATGCCGTAATGCTTGAAGGCATCCATCTCGAACAGGTTGATATTGACAAAGCGCACATTCGGGTTCTGGAAGGCGGTTTTGGAAGCGGTAGTGAAATCGGAATAACGTGTGCCAATGCCGATGACTACATCTGCATCGCGGGCAATGCGGTTGGCTGCCAGGGTGCCGGTGGCACCGATCGCCCCGAGGTTGCAGGGGTGGTTGTACGCCAGTGAGCCTTTTCCGGCCTGGGTTTCACCCACGGGAATCCCGGTGGCGCGGCAGAATTTATCCAAAGCGGCAGAGGCGCCGCTGAACATAACACCGCCACCAGCGACGATGAGAGGCTTTTTGGCGGAGCGGATGAGTTCCACCGTCTCCTGCAGGCGCGCGCGATCTGCCAGCGGGCGGGCAATCTTCCAAACACGCGGTTTGAAGAATTCCTCGGGGTAATCATAAGCTTCCGCCTGCACATCCTGCGGCAGCGCAAGAGTCACCGCGCCGGTATCCACCGGGGAAGTCAGCACACGCATGGCTTCAGGGAGCGACAACAGGAGCTGGTCAGGTCGGTTAATGCGGTCCCAGTAACGGGAGACGGGCTTGAAACAATCGTTGACGCTGATATCCTGCGTATTGGGGGATTCCAATTGCTGCAAAACCGGTGCCACATTGCGGCGAGCGAAAATATCACCGGGGAGCAGGAGCACCGGCAGGCGGTTGATGGTGGCGAGCGCGGCTCCGGTGACCATGTTGGTGGCGCCTGGTCCAATGGAAGAGGTGCAGGCAAAAGCGCGGCGGCGGTTGAGAGCCTTGGTAAAACCGCTGGCAATATGAACCGCAGCCTGTTCGTTGCGAACCATAATGTAGCGGAAATCGGGGTTCTCCTGCAGCGCCTGCCCGATGCCAGCCACGTTGCCATGACCGAAAATGCCCAGTACACCCACAAAGAATTGCTGCTTCACTCCTTCCTCTTCAATGTACTGGTTCTTTAAAAAGCGAATGAGGGCTTGCGCCATTGTTAAACGAATGGTTGTCATCAGGTCCTCCCTTTACTTCACATCAGGGTTGGGCAGCATGAAATCACGGATCACACCCTGGACTTCATGGTATGAGCCGACAAAACCGCGTAAGGTGCGTACGGTTGCGCCATAGGTATCAAATTCTTCGATAGTCAAGCCGTTGGGTTCATATGCCTTGCGAAAATCGGGGATCCTCGTCAGCATTTCCTTGAGGATGGCCGGGTCAACCGGGTTTTGCATGCGCTCCACAACCTCGATATCGCTGGCGTTGATCTTGAGCTGCCAATCATAGGGGATGGTAAGGACGATATCACCGCCGATGAACTCGGACCAATGCCCCAGGTGGCGGTAAGCAGCTGCCAGCAGGCGGGTGCGGTAACCGCGTTCCTGGTAGATCGGGTAAGCGCGTTTCATGCAGGCGATGCCTGCCCAATCAAGAACCACCGGATCTACGGAGATACCATCTCGTGCGCAGACCGCTTTCATCCAGTCATCTGTACGCCCCACCATGATGGTGCAGACAGGCGACATGGTATCCACCGGCAAACCAGCAGCCTCACGGCGCTTTAAACCGCGCTCAATAGCATCACCCACCGCCAGCGCCTGCGGGACAGTGAAACTGACCGTCGCGTTGATGGAAACACCATTGAAAGTGGCTTCCTCTATGGCAGCGATCCCGGCACTGGTGACAGGAGCCTTAACCTGCATGTTCGGGGCAAGCGTGTTGAAGTGAATGGCATGGTCTGCTATCGCCTTCGGGTTGCGATAAAAGGTCGGGTTGGTCTGGATGGACAGGCGGCCTTTTTTCCCTTTCGTACGGTCATACGCGGGTTTGAGTAAACCAGCCCCACGGACAGCCATCTCTTCGATCAATTTCCAGGTCACCTCTGATTCTGACCACGTTGGGTTTTCATTTATCAAATGGTGAATGCGGTCGAACCATAAGTGCATTTCTTTTTTGAGGACATTGACCACAATGGTAGGGTTAGTGGTGGCACCGACTGCCCCATTGTCAATTGCGTAAGTCAGTTCCTCGATGGAACAGGAATCGTTCCAATAATCAGTTTTAGTAGTGCTGACGGTTTGATGAAGCTTGCTTTTAAACTCGGTCATTTCAGGCTCCTTTTAAGATACTTTTTATTCATATCAAGCGTGACCAGGGGGACACGCGGATCCAAACCCTTCCAGGTGTTTTTAACCCACGAATAACGCGGGTCATCCGTGCTGGCCAGCGATTGATCGGAACCAGCCAGGAAATTAAGGTAATAACAATCGAACCCGGGGGCAGCTACCACCGGGTGGTAGCCCTCAGGGGAAAGCACAAGGTGATCATTTCTCACCAGGATTAACTGATCAATGCTGCGGTTATCGTTATAGATGCGCTGGTAGGCAAACCCTGTTTCGGGCATGGCGATCTTGTAAAAATAGATTTCCTCGAGGTCTGCTTCCAATAGGGTGCCATCCGGGGCAACCTTTCGTTGATCGTGTTTGTGCGGCGGGTAAGAAGACCAGTTACCGCCTGGGGTGTAGACTTCTACCACAGCGAGTCTCTGGCAGGGGAACCCCGGAGGCAGCATCTTGTTGATCTGCCGCGAGACATTATCACCGCCACGCAGTTCAATATCGATGTCTTCAGGGCGGATAAGGCGGGGAGGAAAATCCTGGGTAGCGGCTGCCCAACCTGCCGCAAAGTCGACTCCTTCATTACCTGCGGTAACGGTCAACCGGGTATAGCGTGAAAGATAAAGGGCAGTCGGCAGCCCCGAAAATACATCAGCGCGTGAGCCAATGGCGCGCCACGTGCCTGCATTAGAGGTGACGTCACAGGTACCGCCCAGCACGACGAGCGCCAGCTCAAAACTGGTGGTATCAAACTCCCAAACCTGACCAGGATCGAGTCTGATAGCAGAAAAATGCAGATGCTCCCAGTGCGCCGTTTCCGGTGTTACCTTGATGTATTCCTTTTTCTCAGGAGTTGGGGAGACCAGTAAAGAACGTTTCATCTTTCCTCCTTGTTTTTTATCGGGGCAGTCGATTGGCGTACCAGTAATTTTCCGCGCATGGTACGCGTGACCGGTTTGGGATGATCGTTGTTTCGCGCCAGTTGGATACGATCCATCAGCAGGCTGGCGGCTTCAGCACCGATTGCCCTTTTCGGCTGGTCGAACGTTGTAAGAGGCGGGTGTGTGTATTTTGAGTATTCAATGTTATCAAAACCAGCCAGTGAAATTTCTCCCGGCACATCCATGCCAGCGTTTGTCATCACACTCAACGCACCAATCGCCATCAGATCGTTGAAACAAAATACAGCGGTCGGCAGAGGATGGTTTTTTAATAGTTTTATCATTCCTGCCACACCATTCTCAATTTCACTGCCGCCGCAATCTATAATCAAGGCGGGATCGGCTTCGATCCCTGCATCAATAAGTTCACTCCGAAAACCAGTCAAACGTTCTTTATTGATTCGTTCAGCAGATTCGTTGCCCAGGTAAGCGATACGTTTATGCCCCAGGGAAAGCAGGTGGCGAGTCACCTGGCGGGCGCCATCCAGGTCATCGTGAGCGATGGAGCAGTTGAATCGCTCCGGAGACTGGTTGTTGATCACAACGATAGGCATGCCATTCTGCCGCAGTGCATCCGCCTGCTGGCTGCCTACCGTTACTGAACAAATGATCACCCCTTCGACCCTGTGTTCTGCGAAAGCCTGGACGATTTTTTTCTCATTTTCGGGATTCATATGCGAGGACGCGAAGAATAGGCTGTAACCCGTTCCCTGCAAAGTGTCTTCAATACCCTGGACGATCTCGCCAAAATATGGGTTGTCGATATGGCTGACAATTACACCAATCACACGTGAGCGGTTCGTTTTGAGCCCGCGGGCGGCAGCACTGGGAGAATACCCCATGACCTGCGCCAATTCCCGGATGCCCGCAGCTGTACTCTCAGGGATAGCCGTATTGCCATTAAGCGCCCTTGAGACTGTGGTATGAGATACCCCGGCTTTTCTTGCTATATCCTTGATCGTGACTGCCATAAATCCCTTATTTGCACACGTGTGCATAAGTATTATAGCGATTTCCACAAGCAAAGTCAATCAATTTTGCAAGTTAACTTGCATTTTATTTTTAAATGTTGTATTATCTACAAATGTAAGACCAATTTCAAGAAACTATCAAGTGAATCAATCGCGTCAAACCAACCATCCGCTCAATGCGGGCGTTTTACACTCACATCTCAAGCAAAGGATCCGCGCCATGAACCCTGATATTGAAGCCATTTTCCTAGACGTAGGCAATACCCTGAGAATCGTCATTGAAGACCCAGAGTTCATGGCGCAAGCCAAGAAAGATTTGATGACCCTGGTGGAAGCAAAGGAATCCCCCGAAGAGTTCTTTGCCACTCTGGAGAAGAATTGGAAAGCCTACCGCAAACAATCCAAAGAATCCCTGGTCGAAGCCTCTGAAAAAGAGTTGTGGACAAAATGGCTGCTGCCGCACTACCCCTCGGAAAAGATCGGCCCGCTGGCGGGCAAGCTCACCCGCTTGTGGCGTGACCATGACGGCCGGCGCGTTCCCCGCGACGATGCCAAGGAAACTGTGATTGAACTTGACCGCCGCGGCTACAAGTTGGGAATTATTGCTAATACTATTACCGAAACCGAGATCCCTGATTGGATGGAATCTGATGGTGTCAAAGAGTACTTCCGGGTAGTTGTACTCTCCTCTAAGGTTGGGCTGCGCAAGCCCAACCCCGAAATTTACTGGCTGGCCTCACGCCTGATGGGTGTGGAACCGGGCAAATGCGCTTACCTTGGCGATAACCCGATCCGCGACGTTGAAGGAACGCGAGCCGCCGGATATGGCATGATGATCCTCTTCGAAGAACCCGCGACGATCGCAAAAGAGCCGGCGGCAGATGTTGCTGTTAAACCGGATTACACCGTTCGCTCCTGCCGTGAACTACTGGATATTTTCCCGCCGAGGAAATAGATGCCCAATCCTGCCGAAATCGACGCAATTTTCCTTGATGTAGGAAACACGCTGCGTATTCTTTTAAAAGACGAACCTCACCGCGCCGCTGCTCGTAAAGAAATAGCTCGCCTGGTGGGAACCAGCCAGGATCCAGACGAATTTGTTGCCGAACTGGACAAGCGTTATAAAACCTACCGAAAATGGGCATTCGAGCAAATGGTTGAAGCTTCAGAAAAGGAGCTGTGGACCAAATGGCTGCTCCCCGATTTTCCAACCGAGCAGATCGCAGCACTCTCAGCCCCACTCACCTACCAGTTCAGGCAATCCATGGGTCGGCGTGTGGTGGCCGAAGGCGGCATTGAAACTGTGATCGCCCTTTACGAACGCGGCTACGTGATGGGGCTGATCAGCAACGTCATCACCGAACGTGAGATCCCTGAATGGATGGAAGCAGAAGGGATCACCAAATACTTCAAATCAGTTGTCCTATCCTCTGTTTTTGGAAAACGCAAACCCGACCCGGCAGTTTACCTTGAAGCAGCCAAACGCGCGGAAGTCCCGGTGGAACGCTGCGCTTATGTGGGTGATAATTTCGCCCGGGATGTGGAGGGCACTCGAAACAGCGGCTTCGGCATGATCATCATCATGCCTGATCCTGAAGATAAAGACCTCGTACCTTCACCCGAGCAAACCCCAGATATCATTATCCAATCCCTGCCAGAATTGTTGAATATTTTCCCTCCCAAGAAACAAGCAGCAAATCAACTGGAGCAGCATGTGCGCGAGTAATTGGAATCACAGCGGAAGAATTCTGGCCAAAACAGTACGCGAGATGCTTGCTGAAGGGCAAACGGATTACTCTTTTGAGCCGGTGATCCTTGCGGATTCAAGTGGTACCCCGCTGGGGCGCATTGAGGACGGCGATTCTGTTATTTTCTGCTGCCGGCGGGGAGAGCGAGAGATCCAACTTACCGAAGCCTTTACTGACCCCCTTCTCGATCAATTCCCGCGAAAGACTTACAAGGATCTTCCATTCGTCATTCTTACCCTTTACCATGATAAATTCAAAGATCTCCCGGTCGCATTTGCTCCTGCCCGTATTGAAGAAACCCTCGGCGAAATTGTCAGCAAAGCCGGCTTCAAGCAATTGCGGATTTCTGAGTCCGAAAAGTTTGCCCATGTAACCTTCTTTTTTAACGGCGGCAACCCGTCATACCCCGGTGAGGAAGGGATCAAAATCCCCTCACCAAAGGGAATCCCATTCGACCAGGTACCCGAGCTCAAGCTCCCAGAAGTTGCCGAGCAGGTGAATCAATCGCTTCATAAAGGTTACGATCTGATCATCACCAATTTTGCTAATGGTGATGTTATCGGGCACACCGCCAACCGCGAAGCAAAGATCAAATGTGCGCAGATTGTTGATACCCATTTGGGAAAAGTAGTGCAGGCAGCCCGCGAGGCGGGCTACGTGACCATCATTACCGCGGACCACGGTAACCTGGAAGAACTTCTCAGTGAAGACAGCACTCCTCACGTGGCGCATACTTCCAACCCCGTGAACTGCATTGTGATCGATCCCGCTACAGATGAAACCATTTCACTTGAGGATGGCAAACTGGCTGACATTGCCCCCACCATCCTCCAGATTCTGGCACTTTCTTCCTCCTCGCAGATGACCGGCAAAAGCCTTGCGCCAACTCACAATTTTGGAGCCAACCGCAAGGCACTGCTGGTCATCCTGGATGGGTGGGGAATTGGAAAGAACGACGAGACCAATCCGATTTTCCTGGCACCGACCCCGGTTTGGGATCAGCTGCTCGCCACCGAGGCGGTTTGCACTTTACAGGCTAGCGGCGATTCCGTCGGCTTGAAAGCCGGCAAAGCCGGCAACTCGGAAGCCGGGCATATGAATATCGGAGCGGGACGCGTGGTGCTGCAGGATGATGTTCGCCTGGATATGGCGATGAAAGACGATTCTTTTTTCACCAATCCGGTCATCCTTAACGCGATCGACCATGCCAAAAAGAATCATGCTACCCTGCACCTTATCGGTTTACTGACGCTAAAAAGCTCGCATGGCTCAATCGATTATCCACTGGCAATCCTCAAAATGGCAAAGGATGCGGGATTGGAAAAAGTTTGCTTGCACATGATTTTTGATGGGCGCAGCACCGAGCCAGGCAGTGCCCCTATGCTGCTAGAAATGCTGGACGAAAAGGTTAGCGGGATTGGTGTCGGCGAGATCGTTACTGGTATCGGGCGCGGTATTGCATTGGACCGCGATGGTAATTATCACAAAACTGAAAAGGCTTACAACGCTTTCGTGCATGGAAATGGTAGATTGAGCCGGATGGAATAAAAGATGAGCGAATTCGAATTCCTGGAACGGATGACCGAACCTAACAACACCAAGATCGTGATGCTGATCCTGGATGGGCTTGGCGGTTTGCCGCGTACCCCGGATGGTCTGACCGAACTGGAATCCGCCAATCGACCCAATATGAATGCGTTGGCAAAAAAGTCATCGCTTGGGTTGACAATACCGGTAGCCCCCGGCATTACCCCCGGAAGCGGCCCGGGGCACCTGGGAATTTTCGGTTACGACCCAATCATTCATGAGATCGGTCGTGGAGCACTCGAAGCCCTTGGTATCGATTATGACCTGCGCCCCGAGGATATTGCTGCGCGCGGGAATTTTTGCACATTAGACCTCGATGGCACCATCAGTGACCGCCGTGCCGGCAGACTGCCCACCCCCATCGCCATGAAAGTGGCAAAGATCCTTAATTTAATTTCCGTTGATGGCGCACAGATTTTCGTCGAACCTGTCAAAGAACACCGCTTTGCATTTATTTTGCGCGGAGATGGGCTGGGTTCAAATGTGACAGAGACTGACCCCCTAAAAACGGGTGTTGTACCACTGGAGGCTGTAGGAAAAGACCTGCCTTCAGAAAAAACCGCAGCGATTGTGAATGAATTCGTTAAAAAAGCACATGCTGCCCTGGCTGAAGAATCCCCGGCAAATGGAATATTACTGCGGGGGTTCGATAAACTGCCTGTTCTCCCAAAATATCAGGACATCTTCAAGTTGAACCCTGCAGCAATTGCCATTAATGGCATGTATAAAGGTGTCGCCCGCTTAGCCGGGATGCAGATCCTGCCGGTGATTGGCGCCTCGATTGCAGATGAATTTGCCACGCTCGAACATTACTGGAACGACTACGACTTTTTCTATATTCATATCAAGCAGACCGATACCGCCGGAGAAGATGGCGACTTCGACCGAAAAGTACGCATTATTGAAGAGATCGACTCCCTGCTGCCGCGCATCCTTGCGCTCAACCCAGATGTATTGATCATCAGTGGGGATCATTCGTCGCCTGCGGTACTCAAATTCCATTCGTGGCACCCAGTGCCGACTTTGTTGTACTCCGCGCACGCCAGACCGGATGGCATTAATGAATTTGGCGAGCGTGCCTGTCAGCACGGCAGCCTGGGAATACTACCTGCCAAAAACGTGATGCCCATAGCCCTGGCGCACGCTCATCGAATCGCCAAGTATGGGGCATAAATAAGGAGATTATGACCAGCGATAACGGCAAGACCAATATAGACTTCAGTCAACTTGTAACGGATCGTTTTAATCAACTTACTAAAAGTGAAAAACGCATTGCAAATTTTTTGCGCAAGAATCTCAATGAAGGCGCTTTCCTGGCAGCCAGCGAGATCGCAGATCATCTGGATATCAGCGAAGCTACAGTCGTTCGTTTCGCACGCAGCCTCGGTTTTGACTCCTATCCTGCTTTACGTGCAAGCATTCAAACCTCATTAAGGTTACGCGTCACCCATTCGTCGCGAATCAAATCACGCCTCGAGGACATGAGGTCATCTTCGGACATCTTCGAACGGCTTACAGCCTCCGAGATCGATTACCTCGGTCAAGCGTTGGAAACAGTCAACCGCGAACAATTGGATCGCGCTGTGAACCTGATGAGTGGTCGACAACGATTCTACGTTTTTGGAACCGGACCTTCAGTTTCACTGGTTGACTTGCTTGAGATTCGCCTCAAACGTTTTGGAAAGGATGTTTTTTCGCTGCGAAGTTCTGGGCGGGAATTGCTGGAGCCCCTGCTGACCCTTGGACCCAACGACTTGCTTATCGTGTTCTGCTTTTTCTCGACCAATCCCAGCCTGCGGCTGGTGCTGGAGTATGCCAACGAAATCCATTGCCCGGTCATCATGATCACTGACACCCTGGACACCATAATCGGCGATAAGGCGGATGTTGTTTTGGCAGCCAAACGCGGACCGGTATCCGAATTTCACTCGCTGGTAGTACCAATGACCATCGTCAATGCACTGCTACTTTCTGTAGCCAATCAAGAAAAAGAAAAAATCCTGCCGAACCTTGACCGTTTGGACATGCTCAGAGAAAAACTTAAAGGGTTTAATGCCCGGGAGGATTAACCACTTTTATAAGGAAAATCTCATTCATTTAACAGGTGCTTCAGATCGAATTTTTTAAGGAGATAAGCAATGGCTGTAAGTATAGATGACCAACAGACAAATGCAAAAAAAATGCATGCGTTATTGCGGCGATTTGCCAGATGGATCTCGAGACCCCATGTAATCCTTTCTTTGATCATGCTGGTTGTTATTTTTTACATGGTTATCATCCCTTTGTATCGGATGATTGCAACCACAGTAACAGTTTCTGAGCGGGATCTAAGAGCAATAAAAGATTCCAATATCGGAGATTTCACCTGGTATCACTGGTTGAGGATGTTGACCAGCAAAATAGCTATGCTCATGACATATAAGCCGCTTCTCCACTCTTTGACGATTTCACTTGGAGCAACCGCCATTGCCCTGGCGATTGGCGGTTTAATGGCCTGGCTTGTAGTGAGAACTGACGTTCCCGGCAAAGGGATCATCAATACCCTGGCAACGATTCCATACATTATGCCGTCCTGGACAATCGCAATGGCTTGGACTGTTCTGTTCAAGAATGAGAAATCAGGAGGGACACCAGGTGTTTTGGAGTTTCTTACCGGAAATCCCACACCAGATTGGTTGGCATATGGACCATTTCCAATCATTATGAGTAGTGCGCTGCATTATTACACATTTTTCTTCCTTTTTGTCGCAGCCGCACTACTTTCAATAGATTCATCACTTGAAGAAGCCGGTCAGTTGGCGGGTGCAGGACGCTGGCGCATCATGCGTAAGATCACCTTCCCACTAGTGATCCCGGCGATCGCCTCTGGATTCATTATGACCTTTTCAAAAACGATGGGGACTTTTGGGGGGCCAAATGTCCTTGGGGTACCAGTGCAGTACTATACGCTTTCCACCATGCTTCGATCCAACACCGGCATTGGCAATTATGGTGATGGATTTGTACTGGCAATTGTTCTGATTCTGTTCTCTATGACTACCGTGATGATCAATCAGAAATTGGTTGGAACAAGAAAAAGCTACGAGACAATCGGTGGGCGTGGATTTATGGCGCAAAAAACAAAACTGCGAAATTATAAGGTTTTGTTCACGATCATTGTGGTTATCTTCCAATTCATCATTGCCATACTTCCACTTGCCCTATTAATCTGGAGTTCATTGTCCTTAAAAGAGGGAAATTATTCCTTAAGTAATATTACACTGGCACACTGGATTGGAAAGAGTGATCTTTCGATCAATAATGGCGAACCGGGAATTCTACTCAACCCAAGGATCTGGCGCGGCGCATGGAACTCAATCCGTTTATCGTTTCTCACCGCATTTTTTACTGCCTTTTTCGGTGTGATTCTAGGATATGCAATCGTCAAAGGCAGGGGGACACGCCTATCAAAACTTGTTGAGCAGTTGGCCTTTATTCCTTACGTGATTCCCGGGATCGCATTTGGCGCTGTCTATATTTCAATGTTCACCAAACCAGTTGGACCCATTCCAGCGCTTTACGGAACTTTTGCCTTACTGGTAGTTGTTTCTGTTGCCAAGCACATCCCTTACTCCTCACGCAGCGGAGTATCGGCCATGCTGCAGGTGGGAAAAGAACTTGAGGAAGCAGCTTCTATTGCAGGTGCAAGTCCGTGGCAGCGGTTCAAGCGCATTATCTTTCCCCTCACCAGCACTGGTTTCGTTTCTGGCTTTTTACTGACATTCATCACAACCATGCGCGAATTATCTTTGATCATTCTGCTGGTTACCCCTACCACTGCAGTATTGGCAAGCCAAACCATGCGCTATATTGAAAACGGGAATGATCAACAAGCCAATGCGGTTATCTTGTTTCTTATTTTCCTGGTTTTAATTGGAAATTTCGGTATCAGTCGCTTCAAAGGCGGTAGCCTGAAAAAAGGCTTGGGAATGTAAAGAGAGGACTTCATGGAAACTACAATCACAATTAAAAATCTCACAAAGAAATTTGGAACCGTCATCGCTGTCAACGATGTAAGTTTAACTATCGAGCCGCATGCATTCCTCACACTTCTAGGACCATCAGGCTGCGGAAAAACTACTTTATTGCGGTGCATCTCAGGTCTGGAAGATCCCGATGAGGGAGAGATATTCATCGGTGACAAACTAGTTTTCTCTCACAAAAAGGGTATTTCCATCGACCCCGGAAAACGCGATTTGGGTCTCGTTTTTCAGAACTATGCCCTGTGGCCGCACATGACCGTACATAAGAACATGACTTTTGCGCTGGAGATGCAAAAACTTTCAAAGGAGGAAATGGAAAAGCGAGTGAAGGAATCTCTTGCTGAGGTCCAAATGGAAGGATATGAAGAGCGCTACCCGCGCGAGATGAGCGGCGGACAGCAGCAGCGAATAGCGTTAGCTCGTATGCTGGCATATCGCCCAAAGGTATTCCTGATGGACGAGCCGCTTTCCAACCTGGATGCCCGTTTGCGCATGGACATGCGTACTGAACTTAAACGGCTGCATCATGTCTCAGATGCGACTACGGTTTATGTCACTCACGACCAGGTGGAAGCCATGACCATGTCGACTAACATTGCTGTGATGAAACTTGGCGTCATCCAGCAGATGGATACCCCTGACAAGGTCTACCACTTCCCTGCAAATCTCTTTGTAGCAGATTTTATTGGCAATCCAAAGATAAACCTAATGAATGGTTGGGTTTCAGGGAAGAATCTTGTGGATATCGGGAAATTTAATATTCCCGTGAAAACATATTCACAGACAGGTGACGTGGTCGTGGGAATTCGTCCTGAAGATATTTCCGTTTCTACTTCGGCGATTCCAAACGGGGTCGAATTCCAGGCATATTCGGTACTTCCCTCAGGAGCAGAAACAACCATTGTTGCTCGTAAGGGCGACACAGAACTGACCGTGAGGGAAATGGGCGTGAGCAAGATCAAGATGGATCAAAAAATTTGGCTGACCTTTGACGAAGATGCCATAAACCTTTACGACAAAGCAAGTGGTAATCTCGTTACTCACTAATTACAGGGTTTTTACACCTTAGATTAACTATCTATAGTAGAACAAAGGAGGAATAAGGAGACTCATATACTTCAGCAATTAGGATCAGCCACAAAAAAGTAGTTTCACATTCAAACAAGGAGGAAGGTAAATGAAAGCGATTTTGAGAATAGCAACAATTGTTTTGGTTATCAGCTTCCTGGCTGCTTGCGCCAAACCAACCGCCGCCCCCACACAGGCTCCGGTTGCAACTGAAGCACCTGCCGCAACCGAAGCTCCCACTGAAGCCCCTCTCACTCCGCAGCAGGAATGGCTGAAAGCCAATCAACTGGGCGAATACGAAGGACCTCAGGATTGGGCAGCCATTGAAGCAGCAGCGATTGCCGAAGGTGAAGTGCTGGTCTATGCCAACACCTCAAAGATCGAAAAAGCCGCCGAAGCCTTCATGGAAAAATATCCCGGAATCAAAGTCCAGGCATTTGACCTGGGCGGCGATGATGTGCTGCTGAAGACCGTTGAAGAGCAAAAAGCTGGCGCGTTCACCGGAGATGTTTGGGCGAGCAGTGGTGGTGCCGAATTAGTCGGCAGCGTAATGCCAAACAAATATGTCTGGCGTTTTGTTCCCGATTCCATTGCCGCAGTTACCCCAGATCAATACACCCATCCGTTGTTAATGAGCCGCTTTGGCACTTCAGTTTTTGCTTATAACTCTGAATTGAATAAAGATGGCTGCCCCATCAAGAACCTGTGGGAACTCACCCAACCTGAATGGAAAGGCAAATTCTTTATCGAAGATCCACTCAACGATGCCTCTACTCTTAGCAAATTAATCACAATTGCCTCAAAAGCAGACGAAATGAAAGCTGCTTACGTTGCGCTTTACGGATCTGAACCCGTGCTGGATGCGGATACCCCCGATGCCGGTTGGCTGTGGCTCAAACGCTTTGCACAGAATGGCCCCATTCCTCAACCCGGCGGAGATGAAGTTGATGCAGCTTTCGCTACTCCTGGAATGAAAGACAGCTATATGGCTCTGGGATCTTATTCCAACTATCCCGACGTGCTTGATGGCAACCTGGTCTTTGAACCCTGCTGGGGATTAACCCCTGTAGTTGGTATTCAAAGCCAGAGCTACCTGGGCATAATCAACCAGGCACCTCACCCCAATGCTGCCAAACTGTGGATCCTCTGGCAGGCAAGCCCTGAAGGTCGAAAACCCTGGGCTAAATTCGGAACATTCTTCCCGGATACCACCTACGAAGTTCCTGAAGGCCAGAAGACACTGGATGAGATCTTTTCCATGACCTGGTTCATCGATGAGCAGTATGCCTACGATCATATGATCGAAGCACGTGACTTCTATCTGCTCAACCTTGGAAAATAAATAAATCGAAGAAACACAAAAATCCGGGCATGGTCAAAAAATGACCATGCCCGGGAACACAAAAAGTTTTTGGAAATACTGAATTTAGTACTTTGGAGTAATGAATGAGCTTAAAAGCAGTTTTCTTCGACATGGGCGGTACGATCGACACCTATTACTATACCCGCGAGTCGAGGATCAACAATGTGCATTTTATTCGAGAATGTCTGGCAAAAGCAGGCATTACCTTTGATTTAAATGATGAAGAACTGGCTGACGCGATTTCGCATGGCGTTGCCACTTATCACAAATGGAATCGTGAATCAATGATCGAATTGACCCCGCCTGAAGTATGGAGCCAGTTCACCCTTAAGAAATTTGGCATCACCTTAAAACAAATTGAGCCCTACGCTGAAGAATTAACATACCTATACGAATCTAAATTTTATGAACGCCCCATCCGACCTGAAATTCCACAGGTGCTTGAAACTCTCAAGGCTTTGGGTCTAACCATCGGCTGCATCAGCAACACCCAGAGCAAGAAACAGGTGCCTGAGATATTAAAACAACACAAAATTGATCAATACTTTGACCCGATCGTACTTTCCTGTGACTTTGGAATCCGTAAACCTGATCCTTCCATCTTCTACCATGCTGCCCGTTTGGCACATCTGCCTACAAGCAGCATTATTTATGTCGGCGATAAACTAACACGTGATATTCTTGGCGCAAGGCGCGCCGGCTACCGAATGGCTGTGCAAATCAAACACCCATATGATGACGGCGATCCCGACCTTGGTCCGGAGCCTGACGTGCTAATCCACAATATGATGGAATTAATCCCCATTATTGAAAAAGAACTTGAAAAAGACCATGAGCATGGATCGAAATTAAATGGAAACCACGTAAAAGCCCTCTTTTTTGATGCCGGAGATATCCTGTATTACCGGCCTATTAAGGAAAAAGGGCTAAAAGAATTCCTGGCTGATAAGGAACTCAATCCACATCCCCAGCTTGAAGTTGAAAAAAAGCGCTTACGCGACCTGGCTTTCTCCGGAAAATTAGACCGCAAGGAGTACTACCATAAAGTCATCAGCTTGTATGGCATCACGGACCCAAAGCTTATCGAAGAGGGTGTGTCAGCCCAATCAAAGGATGATGATACCGTGGCAATTTATGACGGCGTTCCCGAGACGATCAACACATTAAAACAACAAGGTTACCTGTTGGGGATAATTACTGACACAGCTTTGCCGATCAGCACTAAACTGAAATGGTTCGAAGATAACGGTTTTGGCGGGTTGTGGGATGTGGTCATCAGCTCAAAGGAAATGGGCGTGCGTAAACCAGCACCGGTTTTATATGAAGAAGCGCTCCGTCAAACCAGGCTGGATCCGTGTGAGGCTGCTTTCGTGGGTCACAGGAGTTACGAACTTGCGGGCGCAAGGGCTGTGGGGATGAAAACCATCGCGTTCAATTTTGATAAAGATTCCATTGCAGATACATATATTGACAATTTTCGGGATCTGTTAACCATCCCATTATTGGCAGAAAAATCTTGAGAAGACAAAGGGTTTGTAAATGCAATCAACTGTAAAAGCAGTTTTCTTTGATATTGGCGGTACCTTGAGGGTGACCCGTCAGGGCGAATCCCGCGATTCCGATAAGGTTCGCCAAATGATGACCATGTTAGGTGTTAAAGGTTCCATTGATTCCTTTTCAGATTACATCCGCGCCGGCGAAAAAAGGTATCGCAAATGGTGTAAACCCAATTTTGTGGAATTGAGCGAAGCTGAACTCCTTACCCGCTTCCTTTTGCCTGATTACCCCGCTGATTTTGTGCGTGCGAACGCCATCACACTTAACCAATTGTGGCGGGAAGCCAGGCGGAAATATGTGCTGCCTGATATGGTCGCCACCATGCGCGCCTTAGCCTCACGGGGTTATAAGCTCGGGTTGATCAGCAACACCACCTCTTCAGTTGAGGGGTATCGCTTGTTGGAAGATAATGGGATCCGGGATATATTTTCAGCAGTTGTCCTTTCTGCCGAATTTGGCAGGCGTAAACCGCATCCATCGATCTTCCTGGAAGCATCGCGCCAGGCAGGCGTTCACCCTGCTGAATGTGCATACGTGGGTGATCGTCCATCCCGTGATCTTTTAGGAGCACTGCAATCAGGATATGCCTGTACTGTGATCATACACACGGATGGTTATGTGCTGGACGAGTTTGACCAGGATGATTTCGAGCCTGAAAAAGACAGCGAATTGATCGTATCACCGGATTTCAAGGTTGGAACTCTTACTCAACTGCTTGATATTTTTACCAGAAGCGCTGTTCCAAGACCTGCCGAAACCATTAAGCACCCGGAATTCCTTTATGACGTTTCGATGTCCACCATGTGGGGGATAGATCAACCCATGCCGTTTGAAGAGACCTTCATGGCTGCTCGCGGCATTGGCATCTCCCGATTTGAGTTGAACCATCGGGTGACTGAAGAGGTGTTCGGTCAATATAATCACAACAAACATTATGCCGGCAGTGTCCACGACCCATGCCGCGCATCGTTCTCCTTTGACGAGCAACAGAAACAGGACTTGCTTATCTCTTCACTCGACGAGGAAAAACGAAAAAGGGGAGTGGAGGTCGCCTGCCGTTCTATCGATCTGGCTCGTCAGCTTGGCGCAAAAAGTGTGGTCATCCATGCTGGGTCAATTGTTTGTGATCGCAGCCTGGATAACCAGTTGAGAAAGCTTTTTAACCAGGGAAAGAAAGATAGCGACGAGTTTGACAGCATCAGGAGTAAAATGATCTCTCATCGATCCAGCCTGGCGGGAAACCACCTTGCACAGGTGATGAAGAGCCTGATCGAGATTGCTGAATACAACAGCAAGCTCAAAGGTCCCGCTCTCGCTCTCGAGAATCGTTACCGATATTATTATCTGCCTCTGCCAGATGAGCTGGAACAGATGCTGGCCATCATGGGTGGAAACGCCTTTGGATTCCAGTATGACATCGGTCATGCAACAGCCCTGGATGCTCTCGGACTGGTTGAAAATCAGGAATGGCTGACCCGTTTTGGCAGCCGTATCATAGGAGTCCACATCCATGATGTGAACGGGTTGGAGGATCACCAGGCACCGGGAATGGGCAAAGTAGATTTTCGAATGATCGCGCGTTTTCTCCCTGAAAATTGCATGAAGACCCTTGAGATTGGTCCCCAGGCTTCGCTTGAGCAAATTGCTGCCGGGATGGAAATCTTGAAAAACGCGGGTATCATCACTAGACTGAAGAATTAGAGGTGTTTGATTTTGACACAACAAATTAAAGTGATCTTTTTCGATATCGGCGGTACGCTGGTGACCAAAGCCAATTATCCCCAACGCGATTTGGGAGTGATCGCAAAAATGGTGGAATTGGTAGGCGAATCTTGCACGCCGCTTGAATTACAAGACCGCATCCTCAAGGGAGACCTTTTGTACAAGGCATGGCGATCCAGAACCCTTGTTGAACTTAGCCCTGAAGAGCGCTGGACGCGTTTTCTGCTTTCAGATCTGCCGGAAGAACGCGTACGACCTCATGCGTCATCACTGCAGATGCTATGGAGTGAATCACGCGGTGAGAAAAAAGTCCCCCAAAAAACCGCAGCCACACTCCACGAGTTGAACCGGCGCGGTTATGTCCTGGGAACGATCAGCCACACTTCCCCAAAACACCTGGCACCGTCTGGTGTATTATCTCTTTTTACAATTATTATTCACGCTTCTGAGTTCGGCGTGCGAAAACCACATCCCTCGCCTTTCTTAGAGGCGGCAAAACGCAGCGGATGCCTTCCTGAGGAATGTGCGTATGTAGGCGATCGTCCTTCACGGGATGTGATCGGGGCACGCGAAGCAGGTTTTGGCATGGTCATATCCCTTTCTCCACAAATCCCGGAAGAGGAACCCTGCCCCATGTGGCCTGATGAGGTGCTGGAAGATTTTTCTGGTTTACTTGACCTTTTCCCGACCCTATCAAGCCAGGATATTGCTTCAACAACACCAACAGCAGTACCGGTGATGTACGACGTTGCCCTTTCAACCATGTGGTGGGACCGCTCCAGCATGAGCGCCAATGAGTTTTGTCAAAAAGGACGCGAACTTGGTTTTCCGCGGTTTGAATTGAACCACCAGATCCCACCGGATGTGCTGGTGCAATTCAACCTGGGTTTGTATCACATGGGCTCACTTCATGACCCCTGCCCCGCCGTCATCACCGCCAAGACCCTTGAAAAAAACGACCAGGTGATCACCTCCACTAATGAATCGCTGCGAAAGTTGGCTGTAGAGGGAGTTAAAAACACGATCAACTCGGCTTACGAACTCGGCGCGCGGCATGTGGTCATCCACCCCGGTCGCATCCCAGGCGACCATTCACTGGATGACGAATTACGCGTGATGTACCGTAAAGGATTGAAAGGTATAGCGGAATATGAAACCCTGCGCCAGCGAGTGATGGCTGACCGTGTAGAACGCCGGGGACCCCACCTTGAGGCATTACTAAAAAGCCTGCAGGAGATTGTGCCATTTTCAGAGGGCAAGGGGCTTACCCTTGGCTTTGAGAATCGCTATCACTATTATGAATTACCGATCTATGATGAATTGGAAGTGATATTGAAGGAATTCCAACAGCCGTGGGTCGGCTGGCACCTGGATGTGGGACATCTGCAAACTCTATACGCGTTGGGGTTAACCGATTTTGACCCCTGGCTAGATAATTTTGGTTCACGAATTACCGGAGTTCATTTGCATGATGTACGCGGAATCACTGATCACCAAGCGCCAGGCTGCGGTGAGCTCGACTTCACAAAAATCGCAGCAGCCCTGCCGCCTTATTGCTACCGCACTTTGGAGATCGATAAATCTGCAACTTTTGAAAGTATGGCCGCTGGCTTGCAACTGCTAACCAGAACAGGTTGTATCACTCAACTATCAGGAGGAACAAATGCTTAAAATCTTCAAAAAACGAAGGGATGTATTTATCAATTTGATCCATCAACAGGCTTCTCTTACGCTGGAAGGGATGGAAATTCTTAAACAGTATCTCGTTATGCCTAACCAAAACCTGGCTGACCAACTGAGGGCAAAAGAGAAAGAAGCGGACGAGGCGCGAAGAATTCTAATTTTTGAACTGAATAAAACTTTCATCACACCATTCGACAGAGAAGACATTTTTGCTCTCTCGCGCGCCATTGACGATGTGTTGGATTATGCCTACAGCACGATGAACGAAATTGTCATCTTCAAGGTCGCACCGACAGAATTCATGGTGCGCATCTGTTCGCTGCTGCGTGATGCCACCTTTGAGTTACTTAAAGGAGTTGAACGCTTGCAGGATCATCCCGGTGTGGCATCTGAACACGCCCAGCGCGCCAAAGCGCTCGAGAACAAGGTGGAAGATGTTTACCGTGAAGCCCTAGCAGATATGTTCACCGACACCGACGATACCCGCGCATTGGTGCGGATGATGAAACTTCGTGAGGTTTACCGCCATCTGAGCAACGCCGCTGACCGCGGTGACGAAGCTGCCAACGTGTTGGCAGACATTGTTGTCAAGAGTACATAAAAGTATGGATCCAATTCTTATTGTATTAATAGCGCTGGCATTAGGTTTTGCATTTCTCAATGGAGTGCATGATTCCTGCAATCTTGTGTCCACCATGATCTCTTCGCGGGCGATCCGTCCTCAAATGGCTTTGATTTTAGCTGCAATTGCCGAATTTAGCGGCCCGTTTATTTTTGGTGTTGCAGTGGCTAATACTATTGGCCACGAAATCGTTTCATCTATGCACTTGAACCTAGCCGTGATTGTCGCCGCATTAATTGGTGCAATTGGTTGGAATCTTGTCACCTGGGCACTCGGGATTCCGAGCAGCTCTTCACATGCACTCATTGGAGGATTAATTGGTGCCGTAGCCATAAGTGTGGGTTTCTCTGAAATTCAATTGCAAGGCGTTCTTAAAGTCATCCTCTTCCTTTTCCTATCACCCGTGATCGGTTTCTTCGCCGGGATTATCATCGCAAATCTCGTTTTCTTCTTCTCAAGAAATGCCACTCCGCGCATTAATAATTTCTTTAAAAAAGCGCAAATCATAACCTCCCTTGGGCTTGCAATGGGTAGCGGTGCAAACGATGCACAGAAAACAATGGGGGTTATCACTCTCGGGCTGGTGATCTCAGGAATTCAGAAGACATTTGATGTGCCTTTTTGGACAATCTTTTCCTGTGCTCTGGCTATCAGCCTTGGAGTTGCCCTGGGAGGTTATCGGTTAATCCGCACACTTGGATCAAAGTTTTATAAGATCAGGCCAGTGCATGGTTTTGCATCACAGGCAACATCAGCCATTGTGATCCTGACAGCGTCCTTGCTCGGAGGTCCTGTTTCAGCAACCCAAATTGTCAGCACATCCATTATGGGAGTTGGCGCAGCGGAAAGAATGAGTAAGGTTAGGTGGGGTGTGGCTAGTGATCTAATCTCAGCTTGGTTTTTCACCATTCCAAGCGCTGGCATACTCGCAGCAGGTTCTTACTGGTTGATAACAACCGGTGTTCCCCGTTTGATCGCATTATTCTAATCGCAAAAAAGGCAGAAAAACATGAAAAAATACGACGTCATATTCTGTGGCAATTACACCAAAGATACTATCATCACCCCGGATGGCACTTCTTACATCGACGGCGGTGGTATGAACTATGCGGCGTTTGCATCAAAACGCCTTGGCGCGAACCCGGCTGTCATCACGCGGCTCAACAAGGAAGATGACCGCGTGGTCAAGGCTTTCCAGGCGGCCGGCATCGATTGCTTTCCGGAATACACCCCATCGTCGACATTGATGACCCTGGAATACAAGACTCACGATGTGGATAAACGAAATCTATACGTCAAAGGCATCGCAGGCACGATAACACCACGTCAGTTGGATGACCTGGAAGCCCGTGTGATTGTGACCAACTCCAGCCTGCGCGGGGAGATTGAACCTGAATTCTTCATTGAGATGCGCAAACGCCCGGGGGTAATGCTATCCGCGGACGTACAGGGCTTTATCCGCGTATTGCGCGGCGAATCCCTGGTTTATGAACCATGGGATGAGATGGCTTTGGTGCTTAAGCACCTGGATATCCTTAAGAGCGACGCGGTGGAGGCAGAGTACCTGACCGGCGAAAAGGATATCGAGAAAGCCGCCCGGTTTTATGCCAGCCTGGGTCCGAAAGAGATCCTGCTCACCCACAGCGGCGGTGTGCTGGTACATGCGGATGGGAAATTCCATCATTACGATTTCCACTCCGAATCCCAGGCGGGGCGCAGTGGTCGCGGTGACACATGCGTGGGCACATATGTCACCAAGCGCCTGACCCTGCCGCCCTATGAGGCAGGAAAATGGGCTGCAGCAGTGACAGGGTTGAAAGTGGAACGACCAGGACCTTTCAATCGACCCCTGGAAGAAGTGGAAGCATTAATTCACAAATATTATGACTGATCGGCTTAAAACACCCCAAGCCACTGACTCTGAAATAAAACGTCTGGATGCAGCTGCAAAATACCCAGGCGTTTGGAAACATGTTATCGACGAATGGAATAGCGAACTCAGGGGCAACTTGGCATGGCTCACTTATTCAGCCAATTACCTGCTTCTCACTGAAGGAGTGCGTTGGGCAATCGACCCCTTTTCGATGTCCACGCGGATACGCGGTATTCCTCAGCCGGATTTCCTTCACGACCTGCAAAAACTTGAGCTGGTTGTTCTCACCCATGCCCACAATGACCACCTTGATCTCGAACTGATCCGTTCAATCGCCCTGCTGCCCATCCAGTGGGTGGTGCCAGTGGATATGGTAGATTTGCTGCTCGCAAAGACCAGCCTGACCAGGAAAAGGATGATCATTCCCTCTCCTGGAAAGGAAATTGAATTTAGAGGATTATCCCTGCTGCCCTTTGATAGCCTGCATTTTCACAAACACGGTGGAGTAAAGGAAACCGGCTATCTTGCATTTTTTGGGGGACAATCCTGGCTATTTCCAGGTGACATCCGCGACTTCGATGCTGCACGCCTTCCCAACTTTGGCCGTGTAAACGGGGTGTTTGCTCATTTATGGCTTGGGAAAGCCTGCGCCCTCCTGCCTGAACCGCCTTTCCTTAATGAGTTTTGCCAATTTTTCACCTCCTTTACCCCTCAAAGGGTGGTCATCACTCACTTGAATGAATACGGACGGGATGAAACCGAATTATGGACCGAAAGTCATTTTGAGATAGTCAAACAACGGTTTACAGAGATCGCACCACAAATCAATATCGAAAAGGCTTTAATGGGCTCAAAAGTATCACTTGCATAACCGATTGCCTGCCAAGAAAGAGGATTTCAATGATCGACACAAATGTATTGACCAACCCGGACCTGTTTTGTGAACGGCTTTATAAGAAGATGCGGTCTGTGGCACCGGTAACTGGAATAATGGAATTATATGAATTTCGTTATTCGCTCAACAATATCACGCCGGAGAACGGACGCTGGGACTCAATCATCATTGAGTCACCCGAAGCAATTGAGGCTTTAATCTCCTCCCCTTCATTTTTTGACTCAATTGAGATCAAACCCAAGGTGGATGGCAGGATCGTGCTGGACAAAACAATCACCAGGATAACTCAGATGCTTTTTACCGGTTTAGTGACAGGCGTGTATACAGCTAAATGGGTGAGCCATCATTTCTATTTTGACCCTCGCAGTTTTAATTTTTATGTCAGGTCAATTTACCTGAACCCGAAGATCAAAGCTCACCTTGGAGAAAAACCATACAAACAATTTGAACAAAAACAAAAACTGTTTGAGCTGCTGCATGAAGTTGGTTACCGGGATTTTTTGGATGCCAACGAGGACGTGGATACCGCGTTCATTGATTGCGTCTTAAAACTGGTGAAAGCCAAAGGGGTTCCGGTGGTGCTCGCCATAGCCGGACCAACCGCTGCGGGAAAAACTGAGATCGTCGACCGGCTGCGCGCTGCATTCGAAAAAAGGAAAAAGAAGATCGCTGCCATCGAACTGGATAACTTCCTCACCGACCGCGATGGACGGGAAGAAAAGGGGATTGGTTCCTTTGGTAAGGAAGCCCTGCATTTTGAGTTGTTCCAGAACTGCATCCATGCCATCCTGAAAGGAAATCCCATCGTCACCCCGCGCTACGATTTCATCGATGGCACCTCCAGTCACACCCTTGAAGGGCAACTTAAACCAGGCAGAAAATCAGTTGAGATCGAACCGGCGGATATCATTTTCATCGAGGGCAATTCCCCCTTCCTTCTCCCCGAGATCGCTCCACTCATCGGCATCAAGATCGTGTATCTAACGGATGATGCGGTGCGACTGAAAAGAAAATGGCGCCGCGACATTGATTACCGGAAAAAATATGACCCCTACTACTTGCGAAATCGCTATTTCAAAGAACAGGTACCAATGGTTGCCAAGAATTACCAGCCGCAACTAAATACCTGTGATATCTTTGTGGATACCACAGGCGCTGCACTCTGGGTGACCCCTGAAATCAGGAAGATAATCGAAGCCGGAAAGTAGTTATTATCAGCTTTTGAGTGCTCTTAATGCTCTGAGCGTCGCCCATTTGCTGGGTTTGTTCTTGAGTCCAAAATGTCCCCAGGTTTTACTGCCATAGGCATACTCCAGATGCCAGCGCCCCTGGGGATCTTGTTTATCCCGGATGAGTTTGTGCAGCCCCTTCATACGCGCGTCACTGCCATGCCCAAGCGCAGTAAGCACCTCTGCCACTTGCAGCAGGTCGGTGATGTAAAAGAGAGGAAAACCAAACAACCACCAATCGCGGTTGGGCGGCTTACCGTTTTCAGTCGGCCAGGAAGCCGTTGTCAGGTCAACACTGAACAGAAAATCAATTCCCTGCTGGATGGCGCGGTCAATAAGAGGTGTCCGTTTTTCCTTTGGCAGCCGGCTGAATGCAAGCATTACCTTTACCGCACCCCAGGCACAGGGCAGGTTGTTATTTGCCCCGCACTTGAACCCGGGACCGCATTTATACGCATAAAACCGCATGGGTGCCTTTTTGTCTTCCTTCGGGGCGATCCCTTCACCGGTGACGGTTCGGGCCATCCACTCATATGCTTTTTCCAGTCGGGGGTCAGTGATTCCCATAGATGTCAATGCCCAGCATAGGTTCCCCTGCAGACAATCGATCGTATAGGAAGTCGGCTCACCTGCTGAGAGTTGCCCCTGGGGATGCCAGGCGTGAGTTAGCAAGTATTCACAAGCAACTTTGATGCGCGGATCCTCGCGTGCGTCTGCGCCTAATTGCGCCAGCAGAATCAGTGCCCACACCGTGGAGCGATATTTTGGTCCGTAGCCCGGCCCCGGTTTCTCCCAGTAGCCTTCAGGATGCATTGCGGATAGTATTTCCGCAATGTCGCCTTGTCGGTGAGCGGCTGTGCGAGCTTTGCACATGTCAGGGTGATCAAATGGAATATGCAAAAGGTCGCGCATCGCAAGGTAGCGAACGCCTGGGTTCTTCTCTTCCAGCAACCAGTCCAGAACACCCTGATCAGACCACTCTTTTTTTCCCATCTCCGCCTCCTTGAAACCAAACCGGTTATTCAATTATGCGTGTTTTTCGCCCAATTAACAAGAATCGAGAGGGCAATATCTTCTCCACTCGAAGTCCTTTCTATTCATCCGTTTTTCTGTTAAGCGATCTGCGGATCTTTCATCTGTGTGATGAGGATCACGCTGACCCCAATCAGCCCAACTGCCAGCAACAGTGCCGGCGTAAAGGCTCCGTCGGGGGCTTTGAGGGCTTCCATAATATAGACAAATACCACCGATGCCTGCCCGAAGAGTTGGATCAGACCATTCGAGGTACCTTCAGGGGTGGGATGCGTGATCTCAGCGGAATACTGCATGCCAATGGGGTTGGCGCTGACCAAAAAGAAGCCCATTGAAAATGCCGAGGCATATAGAAGCCAGGCACTCTGTGCAAAGGTTAACCCGATCAGCCCCGGGATGGCCAGCAAGAAGCCCATAAGGATGAATTTTTGCCGTTTGTGCTGTTTATCTGAGAACGGCGGGATGATCACCGCTCCCAGAACTCCACCAGCCAGCATCAAAGCGCCAAGGGTGCCTGCATCCCCTGGGGTGAACCCGCGCGGGCGGATGATGTTCTCCACCCAGGTGGTCACACCATTGAAAATTCCCATGCCAATGAATGAAACAAACAAATATAGCCAGAAACGTTTTACCGTCAGGGCATGCTTCAAACCGTCGAGCATCAGAGCACGCACTTCCTGACCCGCAGGGCAGGGCGGCGAAGCTGGCTTCTCACGGGCAAGAAGCACGAATAATACCGCTGAAAATGCGGCGACTGCACCATATAACAATTGGGTTTGCGGTATGGTCATTTTTTCGATCAAAATCGGCGGGAGTACCATACCCAGGGCGGTACCTACCAGGTTGGAGAGTGTCACCAGGCCCACCGCGGTGGCGCGTTCTTCAATACTGAACCACTGCGCCGGCACTTTCGTCCAGGCATTCAGCAGGAAGGGTTGGGCAATGGCAATTCCGATGGTGCTGATAAGGACCATCGAATAATCTGCACCAGCAAGTCCGCGTATAACCCCAAAGGTTCCCATCAGTACTGCACCGATGCTTACAGTCAATCGGAAGCCCCAGGTGTCGATTGCCCAGGATACAGGGATGGAGAGAGGAATAAAAGCAATCATGTATACCATAGCCAGCAGACCGATCTTCAGGTCGCTGACATTGTAGAATGCCGCGGCGATGCCAGTAATTGGTGCGTAGGAGATCCACAACACCTGGATGGTCAGGTTGATGAACATGAATACCCCCAATACCACCCAGCGGTACGGATATAAGTGGAATGATTTATCGGGCATCGGATAGACTCCTTTGGTTATGTATTCATCTTGTGATATACGGATTTCATTGCTTTATAAACTTGTATGAATTGCTCATATCTCTGCGAATACACTGTTTGATTCTTTGGATCAGGAGAATACGACCGTTTAAATTTCACCAGGCTGGGGATATCGGTGAATGCGATTTGGTTCAATCCGGCAGCAGCGATCCAGGCAGCTCCGCGGGCATTGGCATACACCGGCTCTTCTACCTGCTGGATGGTCACTCCCATCACATCGGCAAAGATCTGGCACCACACATCTGACTGTGCTCCTCCACCAACAATGTTGATCTGTCTGACATCGGTGTTAAGGAATTTCTTTACCGGCTGCATCAGCCAGCGAGTATTCAGAGCAATTCCCTCCAGGAAGGCGCGGATGATATCCTCACGCGAGTTGTGCAGGGAAAGGTTGTAAAGTCCGGCGCGCAGTGTTTTGTCTTCGACGGGGGCGCGTTCTCCCCAGATCCAAGGAGTATATAAAACCCCGTTGGCACCCGCTGGAACTCTAGCTGCGATCTGATCAAGGTATTTGAAAATATCCGGTACTGCCCCTTCCTGCAGTAATTCATCTTTGTGGTAAATGACCTTATCGCGCAGGAAATTGAGGTTCCCCCCAGCGGTCGCCTGTAGCGCAATCAACAGGTAATGCCCTGGCAGCGCACAAGGAACAGAAGCCAGCGAGGATGTGATGTCCGTTTTCTTGTAGGGAACATGTGCCGCCATCCAGGAAGAAGTACCAAGGTAAAGATGAAGCTGGTTATCTTCCACTGCCCCGGAACCGATGGCGGCTGCAGTGGTATCGATGGCGCCTGCCACTACCTTTATCGAAGGTGATAGACCGAGTTGCGCGGCAATGTCTGGTCTTAATTCTCCCAACACCTCGGTACATGGAACGATTTCCGGGAATTTCTGGGCATCAATTCCGCTGAGGCGGATCAAACCGCTGTCATAATGGATGTCATCCGGGCGACGGTTATCAGTTACCCAGGAGGTGAGGATCGAATCATAAGTTGCGGTAAAACACCCGGTAAGACGCAAGTTGAGATAATCCACCACGTTGAGGAACTTATAAGTCCGGTCATAGATCTCAGGCTGATGATTTCGGATGAAGAGCATATGAGCAGCGGGATCCTTGCCGCTGGTGGAAGGAATGCCTCCCGTCAATTTAATCCATTGGAGCACTTTGGCAGCACTCATCCCGCTGATATTAACTACCCCTTTATGCTCCCGCAACAGGTCTGCATGCCCGCGGGTATCCATCCACAACACACAGTTAGTTAACGCCTTGCCATCGCGGTCTACCGGGATTGTGCCCTCCCCCTGGGTTGAGCAGCAAACCGCAACCACGCTATCTGGCGGAACAATCCTCTTATTTACAAGCCGTTTCGAGCAATCAAGAAAAGCTTCCCACCATTCCTCAGGATCCTGTTCCACACCCCCATCAGCAGTGAGGTGCATCCCGATGGGCTTCACTTCCCAACCCAGTACCTTTCCAGAAATAGTGATGAGCGCAGCTTTCATCCCCGAAGTTCCCAGATCGATTGCCAGGATTACCGGTTCGTTTTCTTTTATCATCCCCACCCGCCTTTCAAAAAAGCTTATTGCATACTGGAGAGCACTTCATCAAACCGTGCGAGGGCGTCATCGATCACCTCATCCGTGTCTGCCATGCTGGTGTACATGCGGCTGCCCGCCAGTGTGACCAGCCCGTGAGCCATGTAGGCAGCGCCCATTTCCTCGATCATATGTTTGCGGGGCTTTAATTCCCTGGCAAGCCGCAGCGGATGACGCAGGTCAAGCAGCATCACCCCGGAAGTCTCCAGGTGGACAATGCTGCCAGTGTTGTAAACCACGAAGGGCAGTCCGTATTTGTCAATAATCGATTGAATACCTGCAGTCAGCCGATCGCCGGCACGCCCGGCAATGACTGCCGCGTTGGTACGTTCCATTTCAAGGATGGCGTTATATCCAGCCACGCAGGAAAGCGGGTTTGCTGATAGCGTACCGCCTATATAAGCCCGTTCTCCAGTTCCACCGATGCCAGCGGCAAAACGCATGATCACATCGGCGCGACCGCCAACACCACCCGCCATTGGGTAGCCGCCGGTGATGCACTTGCCAAAAATGGTCAGGTCTGGCTTGACGCCAAAATAGCCCTGGGCACCCCCCAGCCCTACGCGGAAACCGGTGACTACTTCATCAAATATCAGCAGCGCGCCAAATTCATCGCACAGGTCACGCACTTTTTGATTGAAATCATAAGGAACAGGGCGGGTGCCGGATTCCGGCCCGAGCGGCTCTACAATAACAGCTGCTGTTCCCCCTGCCAGCCGATTGAGGATGAGCTGGCGTTTGAGGGCAGCAAGTGAATCGGGGTAGAACTCACGGGTGCTGGCGCTGGCTCCCCGCGGGATTCCCCTGGCTTCCAGGCGGCCGGTTCCGGGGACATGCAGACCGTAAACCATCTGGTCGCTCCAGCCATGGTAAGCCCCGCCAGCTTTGATGACAATACGCCGTTTGGTGTAAGCGCGCGCAGCCCGAATGGCTGCCATCACCGATTCGGTGCCGGATCCCAGCATGCGGAACATCTCGCAAGCCGGCATGAGCCGCCTGACTAACTGCGCCAGTTTGAGCTCGTACTCGTGGAATAACCCGGTCACCGGGCCGCAGGACTGCAGCATTTCGATCACTTTATCTCGTACAGGCTTGTAGTTGCTGCCCAACACGGTGGGACCGCCTGCCTGGAGGAAATCAATGTAACGATTGCCATCGGCATCCCATAAATAAGCACCATCAGCTTTCTCTACCGCAATGGGGAATGGATAATTGAATGCCAGGTTGTGCTGCACCCCTCCCGGGATTACTTGTTTGGCTTCATCATTTAGCGCTTTGGATCGCGAACATTTTTTCTCGAAATAATCCAGTACTTCCTGCATTTTTTCGTACCGTATTGGGTGCAGCGGCTGAGAGATCAGCAGGTCGAGTTTACGGTAGATCTCAGGCACATCCGGGTAACTGGAAATTGCATATTTTTGAGCTTCCATGATATTTTCTCCTGGCAAATCAAAAACCTAGCGGTCTTCGTATTTTTTCTGGTCCTGGCGCAACTTGGCGAAAGCAATTTCGCGTACCAGCAGGGGTATGCGGCTGACCTTCTTTTCAGTACACAAAGCCAGCAGGTAAGCCAGGGCGCATTTTTCCAGCACTGCCACATTATGCACCGCGCGCTCCATGTCGCTGCCGAACAACAGCGCGCCGTGATTGGCCATGATGTAAGCATTGTTGTGATCGCCGACATGCTTGGCTACATTCTTCATCAGGGATGCTGTGCCGGAGGGGGCATAAGGAATGATATTCACCGAGCGTCCCAGAAAGCGCACCTGCTCATCAAAAAGCGCCGGGATCGGTTCACCAATCAACGCCAGCGTGCTGGGGTAAACCTGGTGGGTGTGGATGATTGCATTCACATCCGGACGGGTTTTATAAATGGCAGCGTGCATAGCGCTTTCTACTGAGGGTTTACGCTCGCCTGAAAGAGGGTGCAGTTCCAGATCGAGGACGCAAATATCTTCGGGGATCATCTTGAGGTAGTCATAATTGGACGGGGTGATTGCAAGGGCGTTTTTGCCCGGGATGCGCACTGAGACATTTCCGCCAGTGGCGCTCAAGAATCCGCGATGTGTGAGGTCCTGCGAAGTCTGCACCACGAGCTGGCAATACTGAGAATAATCGCTCATTATTCCTCCGTTGATGGAATTTCAATTATCAGTATAGAGAATAATCTTGACATTGTCAAGATTAATGGCTATTATGTTAACAATGGAAAGAGAAACCTATCACCACGGCGACCTCAAGGAAGCCCTGATCGAAGCCGGGATAAAAATCCTCAAAGAGGAAGGCATCAATGCACTTACCCTACGCAGTGCAGCCCGCGCAGCCGGCGTCAGCCACTCTGCCCCTTACGCGCATTTCAAAGACAAGCAGGCGCTGCTGGCGGCCATCTCCACAAGGGGATTTCATCGATTATTCGGCGAATTAATCCAGGCTGGTCACAAGTTTGCGGAAGACCCGCGTGTACTCCTGCTTGAAACAGGCTGGGCGTATGTTGAATTTGCACGTTCTGAACCTGCTTTTTTTAAGTTGATGTTCTCCGGAATTTTGGAAAATGAACACTCTTATCCGGATTTCATGAAAGCGGTTCAATTAACATTCAACAAATTGGTGGAAGTGGTGGAAACCGGGCAGAATGCGAATATCCTCCCGGCAGGGAAATCAGACGAAACCGCCATTGCCATCTGGAGCCTGGTACATGGGTTCATCTCTCTCTACCAGGAACATCAACTCCCGGGACAAGTGCTGCAAAGGCACTTGTTGAAAGAGTTGTTTTCTGGCGCCATGTCCCACATGTTAGTTACTGCCCCCTAAGTGACCCTGCTATTTTACAAATTCCTGCCTGTGGGATGTGAAATCGTAGGTGGTATAGATCTCAGTTCTGAATGCCGGCCAGGCGCGTTTTTCGATAGCGATATTTACCTCTCTTAGCATCGAGGGCGGCAGGCGCAGGGTCACCACATGACCAATGCCCATCATCACATACCAGGTGACCACCTCGACCCCCTGCGGCGGAAATTCCTCCCAGAATTTAGAATCGCGCAGATAAGCCTGAATCTGGTCCAGGTTTTTTGATTGGTCGTGCCTAAAAAAGATCGTCAACAACATCTTATCATCAGTCATTTTTCCTCACAAATATTGTTATTGACAAATGGTATCAACAAATGTATAAATATACCAGCATCAGGAACGTCTGCAAAAAGCAGACTGGCAACCGGCCCGGAGACGGCATCGGTGCCTCGAGAGGAAACTCTCGATGCGCGGGAAGACCCGAAACATAGTTTCCGTTTTTGTTTTAATGTCTCCAGCCATCGCGCCTGATACGATGGCTTTTGCTTTTCCTCCTGGTGCGTAAATTTTTATTTAGGAGGAATGAAATGAAGGCACACAAATATACCGAAAAGGAACTGGAACTAACCGCAATTCTTTATGCCACAAGAGAGAGCGTGGTTGAACATGTCGTAAAACATGGAACATTGCCTGCCAGCATTCCACTGGGGGGATTCCCAACCGCAATGAATGTTCTTCTTCGGCGCCGGGGATTGTGTTCAGCCCTTTCTGAAAAAGAAAATTCAGTTCTTGAAGCGATCAAGAGGGATAAAAGGCTGCCGGGCGGAGGAGTCATTCTTGTTGAAGAGCATTTTCCCATTTTTTCTGTCGAAGCCAATCAGGTTATTGAAATCTATCCCGGACCGCGGGAAAAAGATTGGGAATGAACATGGCGGTTGTAGAAGTAAGAAAAGAAATCAAATTTACCAAGGAAACCGGGTTTATCGTCTTGTTTGAATTGGGGATTCCTCTGTCGGAACTTAAGAAGACCATGCTGCTAGATATGTATGCCGAATATGAGAAGTGGCTGTCTCAATTGGTTATAATACAGACATGCCCTCTTCAACCAAGCCAAACCAAACCGCCCTGGTCATCCTCAACCCGGTAGCGGGCTTGGTGAATGCCCAGGTATTGACCCGCCTAATCGAAGCCCGTTTTCACACTGCCGGCTGGACAACCCGCTTCCACCTTACCCAGCCCAATGAAGATTTCTCAACTCTGATCAAACAGGAATCTGAAAAGGGAGTGGACGTAATCGTAGCAGCCGGCGGCGATGGCACTATCGCTGCGGTGGCAGGGGCGATGGCGCACAGCACCCTGCCGCTCGGCATCATCCCCATCGGCACATGGAATGCCATTGGCAGGCATTTCCGCATCTCGCTCAACCCGCTGAGTGCAATCAACACCATCACCGGCAGGCATAAGATCCGCCGCATGGATTTGATGGAGATTGGCGGCACTGTACATGCCATGAACCTGGGGGTTGGGTTTAGCAGTAAGATGATCGCCGGTACCGCCCGCACAGAAAAACGCCGTCTGGGAAAACTGGCATATTTTGCCCAGGCAATTCGACAAGCATTTGGTCTCGAGATGAAAAAGTATCTTATTGAAGCTGATGGAAAAATTTACCGGGGAAGAGCCGCTGAGATTTTTGTGGCGAATTATGGGGTTATCGGGTTTAATCTCATCGAAAGTGCCCTCAATATCCACCCGGATGATGGCAAGGTGGATATACTCATCTTTAAAACGCGCACCATCCTGGATGTTCCTGTGGCACTATGGAACGCGGTTATACGGCACAAAAAGCGCATGCCGAAATACCAGCAAATATCTGCTGTAAGCAAGGTGGCTATTAAGACTTCTCCACCTTTGCCGGTGCAGGCGGATGGTGAACTGCTCGGAGACACCCCGATTGTGTTAACAGTCCTTCCAAGGTCAGTAAAGGTGATCGTACCGCAGCAATACCCCGGGTAACTATTCTGGTAGATATTCTTTCCATAAATTACGCAGACAGGTCTCCAGGCGGGTTCCCAATTCTTCTCCACGCCTGGTGGTGACATCGTCGCTGTTATCCATCACCACGTAAGGCACCTTTACGCCGTTGATCTCCAGGAATTTTCCGTCAGCGGCGCTTACCTCCATAAAATCCACTTCGCGGTACAGACGCTCCAGCTTGGCATCCGGCAGCCCATGCTCCAGGATGCTATCGGGCTTGTCGGGATTGAAGCGTTTTCGGTTCTTTCGCAGCGATTCCTCCCAGCTAACATCCAGGTAGAGCACCCCCATTTTCCGGGCCAGTTCAGGGCTGATGTGCTTGAATGCCGAAACGTAACCGCCATGCTCACTTCCGCGGGAGAACTCGATCAATACAGTATGTGTCTTGTGCAGGTCAGGCTTATCCCTTAGCAGTTTTTGATAGTCCAAACAAATTCGCTCAATGAGCAGATCCCACTGGTATTGAAATAGAAAATAGCCATCTTTATCGGTGTGCAAGCGTGGATGACCCATTTGCTCCAGCAGGGTATCTTCTTCGAACCATGTCCACAACATTGGGAAATCATCCAGTTCGATGATCTCGCCAATATGGAAACGTTCAATTCGCTGTGGCAGAGGGGTTCGTTTGAGGTAATCCATCACCTCGCTTTTGCCGGCGGCAGGGCGAGCCAGAAGGGTAAGCACGTTGAAAATCGATGAATTTGCCATAATTTCTCCCAGTGATCTTTTTCTTTTTGCATTGTATCAGCCTTTTATTTGGAGAATAGTATAATCAGGCGATGACATCAGAAACCACCCCAAATCAAACTGTGAACAAATGGATGGTTCTGATCGCCGTGGCAATGGGGGTTTTCCTTGCCACCATTGATGGCAGTATCGTCAATATTGGTTTGAATACGATCGTCAACGATCTTCACGAGCCTCTGAACGTGGTGGAGTGGGTGGTGTTGGCGTACATGCTCACGATTTCAACGCTCATGCTTTCCATCGGAAGACTTTCCGATATGATTGGCAAGAAAAAACTCTACCTGGCGGGCATCATCATTTTCACCATTGGCTCTGCCTTATGCGCTCTTGCCCCATCAGTCTACTGGCTGATCGGATTCCGCGTACTGCAGGCAATTGGCGGCGTAATGACCATGGCGATTGGAACTGCGATTGTTACCGATGCATTCCCCCCACAGGAACGCGGAAAAGCCATGGGAGTGATGAGCACCATGGTCTCGCTGGGGATCATCGCCGGACCCACCATTGGCGGTATTATTCTTCAATCACTCACCTGGCACTGGCTATTCTTTGTTAACCTCCCGATCGGTGTGATTGGTGTATTCATGGTAGCTCGATTTGTGCCGGAAGACAGCAAACGCAGCAAGCAGCATTTTGATTACGCCGGTTCAGCAGCCATGTTCTTTTTTATGACCTCGCTGCTTTTCGCTTTGTCCATCAGCCAGGACACCAGTTTTAACAATCCGACGGTTCTTACTTTGTTGGGCGTAGCAGTAATTTCGATAATTGTTTTCATCTTTATCGAACGCAAGAGCCGCTATCCGATGATCAACCTGGGTATGTTCCGCAATCGCCAGTTCTCAGTAAACCTCATCACTGGATTTATGGTGTTCATTTGTACCGCCGGAACATCCCTGCTTTTTCCATTATATTTACAGAACGTGCTGAACTTCAATTCAGGTCAGACCGGCTTGATGTTGGCAGTGACTCCCGTCGTTGTTTCCATTGTTGCACCGCTGTCCGGTGTCCTTTCTGACCGGACCGGCTCTCGCCCAATCACAACCCTCGGATTATTCCTGCTGGCATTAGGGTTCCTTGCAGTCAGCAGCCTTTCAGAATCCACTTCCGTACTCGGTTACCTGCTGCGCTTCATCCCGGTAGGCATCGGAATCGGCATGTTCCAATCTCCCAATAATAGCGCAGTGATGGGTTCGGTGCCGCGTGAAAACCTTGGGGTTGCCTCCGGGCTGTTATCACTTACGCGCACGGTGGGGCAAACCACCGGCATTGCTGTACTCAGCGCAATCTGGGGAAACCGCGTGGCTTTTTATCACGGAGGATTTATTGAAGGCGGCGCCACATTTGCGCCAATCTCTTCTCAAGTGGCAGGCTTAAAAGACACAGTGATTGTCTCAATATTCATCATCATCCTGGCATTCATCATCTCCCTCTTTGCCCTGGTGGATTTTCTAAAGGTAAAAAAACAAAAAGGGGTCTCCACCTCAGATCTCCCGTAAATTCATTGGCGCTAATCTTGCAACCTACCACTGGGAGTTATCGCCATGGACCTGATCTTTCGTTTCGTACGTCATTTCATCCCCATCAGTCTCATCGCCGGTTTCGGCATTTTTTCCATCACCGCTCTCGGTGGATCTGACCAATCACGCATAAAAGGTTTTGGGGTGGATCTCACCAAATCTATGCCCTCATCAACAGAAGCAACCGAATCGATTTTGGGTAATGTCCAGGCAGCTGGTGCCACGTATATTCGGGTGGAGTTGGATTGGCGCAAGATCGAAACCACTGCGGATACTTATGATTGGAACCAGGTTGAACCGCTTGATGCCATCATCAACTCGGCTTTTTCCAGAAACATCGCTGTTGTTGCAGTACTCACTGGTGGACCAGTTTATCTGGCAGGAAATGGCAACCCAATTGACCAGGCGGCGTTCGGTGACCGCTGGGAAAAGTTCGTCACTGCTGCCGTCACTCATTACGGTGAAATGGTCAAATACTGGGAGATCGGCGAGTCTATCAACACCTTCACCGGACAGGCCGCCATGCTGCTGCCGGGGTCTCCAGGCGCTACGCTGCAACCCGACCCGGTGTTTTATGCAAAATTGCTGCGCTCTGCCAGCAAGATCATCAACAAGGTGGACGCAAATGATGAAGTGTGGATCGGCAGCCTGGTGAGCCCATCTTCAGGCAGCTGTGCCATGAACCCAATGAAATTCCTGCTTGAAATCCACGGCGCGCGCGGTTGGAATTCAGCTGACGCCATCTCGTATCAACCAGATTGGGGAGCCACCGCACCGGAGAACCCGGTTTCAAGTAATTCCGCCTGCAATTCCAGTGTGACCACCGATTCTTCCAATATGGCGAACGATGTTCATTCCATCCAGGAACTGGCAAGGCAATTGGGCGGCATGCCAGTTTACATCACTTCACTCGGCTGGAGCGTTGGTGAGCTCAGTTCCCTGGCTGCCAACCGAAATATCTCATTGGCACAGGTTGAGGCTGATATGCTCACGCGTGCAAGTGTATCAATTATGGGATTGGATACAGTACCCCTAATTTTTTGGAATACAGATGTGACTCCGCAAACTGCAACCGCCGTCACACTCCACAACCTAGCCAGCCAGCTGGACAACGCTAAAGCCATTGGTCAGGCGCAGGGCTCAACAGGTAATGTGTTTGAGTACCGCTTTAAAAAGGGAGTCAATCTCAAGGTGTTCGCCTGGCGCAGCACGGATGGAGACGCTGGTTCCAGTGTCAGTATTGCAAATCTTCCAGCTTCTTCGTATATTGCCTACGCCCCGGATACTCAAGTATTAAACAACACCATGGGAAGTGCCATCAAGGTGGCAGCAGATGGATCCACCGTGATTGGTTTAAATGAGCGCCCGATCTTTCTGCTTGGAAAGGTGGGAAACATCGGCGAGCAGGTGCAAAGTGCGATAGCTGATCAACTGGACATGTGGCGCATTCAATTCGGCGAGCTGCTCAAACAATGGTTGAACGAAGCCAAAGCCTCTTTTATCAGGATGTTTGAAGATTTTGTCAATAAGGCGAAGGATAACGCCATCGACTGGGGAGAGCAGCAGATCAATGACCTGCTTCATTGACAGGGATGTATAATCCCGTTATGCATAGAGATGAAAGGAAAAACATGACTTCACGAATCCCCTTGAGTATCTTGTGCGTACTACTTGTTCTGAGTATCACCTCGTGTACCTTACCGGCGATCACTCCTACAGCCGTAGATACACAGACCCCGACCTCCGGGTTTTCGATCCCCTCGGAATCTCCCCAGCCAAGCGAAGCACCCACCAAAACAGCTGTGGTAATCAACGAAAACAACTTGAGCGCCCTGGATGTTACTGCCAAAGTTGCAGTTGCCAATCCACAGCTGCTTGAATGGTCTTCTGACAGCCAGACCCTGTCAGTAGTCAATCAGACTTCCGATGCCAATGGCAACCAACTTTTCGGTGTAACCGCACTCCTCGTCCCTACCCTAACCCCAAAATATGTTTTCAGCAGCCAGGGCAACCGGATTGCGGATGTGGCTGCTGACGGCAGAACTGCAGCATTGATCTCACAGGACATGACATCTTACTCGTTGGTGGATATGGGAGCAGGCAACTCCACAATATTATCCAACGCACCCGGATTTCTAGTCGGGAATGTAACTTTCTCCCCGGATTTACGCTATGTGGCTGTCACCCAGGCAGAACAATGGGAGGTAATCCTCTACAACTTTGCAAACGGCGCAGAGGTACGGCGGCTTTCCGGGTTTGAAACCGCAGCACCAGTATTTGACGCAGGATTTTCCGACAGCCCGCAATGGATCTTATGGCACGCGCGCGCGAAAGCTCAATTGCAGGAAGTCGAAAGCGGCAAATTAAGCCCGGAATTCAGCCATGAGGATTTTCTGTCCGCTTATACCACCAGCCCTGACGGCACCATCCTGGCGACGGCTGCCGGAAAGACCGTGAACGGCACCTTCTCACCCGCAGTCACCCTGTGGGACGCGGTGGATGGCGTGGAAATGCACACCTTAGTCCTTTCAGAATCAGCCAATTCCCTGTCCTTCTCGCCGGATGGAAAACTATTGGCTGTGGCTGCCGGCAAGGACCTTCAATTATGGCGGGTTTCAGATGGTTCGCTGTTGGGAACCTATTCTGAACATCTCGATAGCATTTCCAAAGTAAAATTCTCTCCAGATGGCAAAACCATTGCCACCGCTGGGTTTGACAACCAGCTTTATCTTTGGCAGGTATTACAATAAGCTTTTTACTGCAACTACACAACCCCGGGAACCCCGGGGTTTTTTCGTGAATTAATTCACTATGGTATACTTTTTTTGCCCGATTGGGTACTGGTGATCTCTCATGCCCCTGCTGACAGCCCACGATCTCACAAAATCATTTGGCGCTGCGGATATTTTCACTTCCGTTTCGCTGTCAATTCCCCACCGAGCACGCATCGGATTGGTGGGCGCTAACGGCATTGGCAAAACCACCCTGCTGCGTATACTCGCTGGTTTGGAAGAATCGTCAAGCGGAAAAGTTCACCAGGCGCGCAACATCCGCATCGGTTATCTGCCGCAGGAAGCTGTATTGAATTCCGACCTGACGTTATGGGAAGAAGAGCTTACGGTTTTTCAATCCCTATTGGACACTCAAAAAGCGCTGCACGAACTCGAGGAGCGCCTGTCTGCCAAAGGGGAAACCATCCCCTTGCTGGCAGAATACGGAAAAATGCAAGCCGCATTTGATGCTGCCGGCGGTTATACCTTTGAAACCCGCCTGCGCATGACCCTCTTCGGGCTTGGTTTTCAAAAATCCGATTTTAACCGCCCGGTCACTCAGCTTTCCGGCGGTCAGCGCACACGCGCCCTGCTCGCAAAACTGCTGCTCTCACAGCCAGATCTGCTGCTGCTGGATGAACCCACCAATCACCTGGATATTGAAGCCGTGGAATGGCTGGAGGATTTCTTTAAGGATTGGCCGGGGGGAGTGCTGATTGTCTCCCATGACCGCTACTTCCTTGACCGCGTGGTTGACCACATCTGGGAAATGACCCCGTCCATCGAAGAGTACCGGGGCAATTACAGTGCGTATTTGACGCAGCGCCAGCAACGGTACGAATTGCGGTTAAAGGAATATCAGGCGCAACAGGAATTCATCGAAAAAGAAGAAGAATATATCCAGCGCAATATAGCCGGGCAGAACACCCGCCAGGCACAGGGGCGGCTAAAACGCTTGGAGCGTATGTTCGAGGATTCTCTCCTCATCAGGCCTGCCAAAAAACGCAGCCTGCATCTGGAAATGACCACCAGCAGCCGATCGGGCGACCGTGTGCTGCAAACGCATGACCTCAGCGTTGGGTACCAGGATGAAGGAAAACCTCTTTTCAACGTACCTGACCTGGTTCTCACCCGTACCGAATGCGCTGCGATCATCGGTCCCAACGGTGCAGGCAAGACAACCTTCCTCAAAACCATCCTCGAACAGATCCCTCCGCTGGCTGGTGAAGCCAGACTCGGCGGCAGTCTTTCCATTGGCTATTTTGCACAGGCGCATGAAAGACTGCACCCGCAATGGACTTTGATTGAGGAGATCCAGAGTGTGCGGCCGAAGATGCTGCCGGCAGAAGCCCGTGATTACCTGGCAAAATTCTTGTTTACAGGCGATGACGTATTTAAAAAGGTGGAAATGCTCTCCGGCGGTGAACGCGGACGCCTGGCGCTGGCCTGCCTGGCGTTGGAAGGCACCAACCTGCTCCTGTTAGACGAACCGACCAATCACCTTGATCTGCAATCCCAGGAGATCCTGCAGCAGGTTCTGCAGGATTACCCCGGCACCATCCTGCTGGTATCGCATGACCGCTACTTGATCGACGCATTAGCCACACAGATATGGGAGGTCCTCCCCGCACAGCGGACGCTGGTTCAATTCAACGGCACCTACAGCGAATACAAGGCGTATAAGCAGCAGATGACAAATCAAGCCACAAAAAACACCCTCCCGGTCACTGCAGTAAAATCCCCTAAAGTGATAGGACTAAGCAAGGGTGAAAAAGCCAAGATCGAAAAACGGATAGAGAGCATTGAGGCAGAAGTTGCCAAACTTGAACAGGAAATGAAAACGCTTGAGAATGCGCTTGCCAATCCTCCTGCTGACGCTGCCAAAGTGCAGCAAATGGGCTCAACCTACACCAGTCTCCAGGGGAAGATCGAAGACTTGATGCAGGAATGGACAAGCGAACATATCCGACTGGGAGAATCGCTGAATTAGTTCGTCCCGGCAGCCATCAATGGCTCGTCGCCATTGTATTTCCGCAGTGCCGGCCATTTGAAGGCAACAGCTGCCACCGCCACCAGGCAGCCAACCCCCCCGCTGATGATCGCAAAGGGTGTGCCGAATGCCTGCGCCACCAGCCCGGCTTCCACCTCGCCCAGGCGCGGACCACCGGCGAAGAAGATCTGGTTGATGCTGATCATGCGTCCGCGCAGCTCATCCGGTGTTTGCAGCTGTCGGATGGTATTGCGCAGCACAGTGCTGATCGCATCTCCCCCGCCTACCAGCACCAGTGCGATAAAGGTCAACACAAAATTCCTGGAAAGCCCAAAGACGATGGTGGCAATTCCGAAAACGGTAATCCCCGACAAAAGCAGCCTGCCTTGTTTCAGCAAGCGGGTTTTTTGCGCCAGGAAGATAGCTACCGCCACAGAACCAACAGCCTGGGCTGCAGAGAGCCAGCCGTAACCGATCGCCCCCACGTTGAGAATATCCCTGGCAACAAAGGGCAGCAGGGAATTCGCCGAAGAGAAGAATGAGGCAAAGAAATCGAGGAGCATACTGGAAAGGATGATGGGCTGGTTCAGGATGAAGCGAATACCCACCGGTATACCCGAAAAGTCCAGTTTTTTGAAGGCGCTTGGCTGCTGCCGAATTTCAGGAACAGCGTTTTCTCTTTCCACTTTACCCATCAGGATCAATGCGGCAATCACTGCCAGGAAAGAGATGGCGTTAATCCAATAGGTCCATTCCTGTCCGAGGGTGGCGATCACCAACCCGCTCAGGGCAGGACCAATAATAGCGCCAGTATTCGTCGCGATCGACTGCAAGCCAAATGCACTTTGCAGATCCTGGCGCGGCACGATGTTGGAGATCAGGGATTGGCGCGATGGACTGTCAAAGGATACTGCGATCCCATTGATCACCGAGATAATGTAAATTGACCAGATCGTGGTAACACCATAATAGGTGAGCAGTCCGAGCGTCATGGCAGTTCCCAGCATGGCGGTCTGGGTAATGAACAACACCTTACGACGGTTGAAGGTATCTGCCACCAACCCGCCGATGAGAGCAAAAAGGATGATGGGGATGAATCGGGCTATCCCCACCCCGCTGACTGCCAGCGGTCGATCTGAAAGGGTGCGCAGATGCCAGTAAATCGCCCAGGCTTGCATCTGGGTGCCGGCAATTGACACTAATAATCCCACCCAGAGGAGAAGAAATTTGCGATGCCGCAATGCGGGTGGGATCCGAAAGAACTCACGCCATTTCATTAACTGACTATGTACCCCAATCTCTCAGGTATAGAAAATCATAACCAATCGTTCGGTTGCTCAGTTTAGCGATAGGGGGGAGGACCCGCTTGAATTGATTTCGGCGCACTCGGGTGAGCACCCCGCGCACAAATTCCTCTGCAAAACCAGCCTCCACGCATTCTTCGGGGGTGAAGCGCTGATCAATGAGCAGGTTGAGCACTTTATCGACCTCTTCATAAGTGAAACCAAGTTCATCCTCATCGGTCTGCCCGATCCACAAATCAGCGGATGGGGCTTTATCGATCAGTGGTTTGGGAATCCCCATCGCAGCAGAGAGCTGGCGCACCTGGGTTTTGTATAAATCACCAAGGGGGTTGATCGCACAGGCTGAATCGCCATATAACGTGGAATAGCCCAGCAGGATCTCGGTTTTATTCCCTGTGCCAACCACCAAACCCTTGAAATCCTCCGACTGGTCAAACAAGATGATCATGCGTTCGCGCGCCATGATGTTGCCCTTGCGGCGGTTTTCCATTTCTGGAAAGCGGTTGATGAGGGGATCGACCATATCTGTGATAGGAATGGTCAATGATCGAACCCCCAGGGCATCGATGACCAACTGGGCGTGGTCCAGCGAATCCTGCGAGGAGGTACGGTACGGCATCCGTACTGCCATCACATTATCCGGTCCTAATGCTTCTGCCGCCAGGTAACAGGTGAGGGCAGAATCCAAACCTCCGGATAAGCCGAGAACCGCGCGTTTAAAGCCTGCACGGGAAATCTCGGTTTGGATGAATCCCGTCAGGATCTTGCGTGCCAGGTCGGTATCGATCGAAAGATCAGCAGGCATATCACCCTCCTCAATTGGAACTATTGCGGGAATTATTGATTCGCGCCAGTTCACGCTGAACAAGCGCGGTTCGCTCATCACGCAGGAGCGGTAAGCGCGCCCGCGTGCGGTGCAGGTGATTCAAGTCGAGTTCAGCGAGCACTAGGGCTTCCTGGTGCTGCGGACCCAGCACCACGGCTTCGCCGTCGGGGTCAAAAACCGAAGCGCCTCCCCAGAAATTCAATCCATCTTCATACCCCACTTTGTTGGTGTGCACCACAAAGGAAGTGAACAGACCGGCGTAGGCGCGATTGATATCATCCACCCAACGGGCTGAATCCAACCGTGCAGGGGCATCGCACTCATTGGCTGCCGGCAGCCCGCGCCCAGGGGAAGCCGAGGTGAAGAAGAATATGTCCGCACCATCCAGCCACAACAGGTAAGGGAGAGATGCATGCCAGAAATCCTCGCAGATAAGCATGCCCACCCGGCCAAACCGGGTGTCGAAGGCACGGATCTCATTCCCCCAGGCAAAAAACCGTCCTTCATCAAACAAACCATAGGTCGGCAGATACACCTTGTGATGGACGTGAAGCACCTCTCCCGCAGAGAGATAGGCTGAGGCAATATAGAAGCGGTTGCGTTCATCCTCTTCGACAAACCCGAAGATGATGTCAATGGCTTTGCTGGCTTCCAACAATTTGCTAAACACGGGATCCGAGGATGTCGGATGAATCGCCACTGTTGGCGTCAAATCCTGCAGCACATACCCGGTGAGAGATAATTCTGGAAAAATGATGAGGTCAGCCCCGCTTTTTCGAGCTTCATCAATATAATCGAGGTGCTTCTCCAGGTTGCGGGGAACATCCCCGAGAACGGTGTTGATCTGCGCCATTGCCAGGTTCAGTTTCATGAGGCTGTATCCTTGTGAATTTTTATCTTCCTTGATTTTACTTCAAAGGTGAACACCAGGAGTATCGCTGCAATGAAGATGAATAGAATTGATGCCCAAACATCCAGGCGGATACCCAGTATCGGCTGAACAGGATCATCCCGCATCAGTGAAAAAACAAGTGTGTGCACTGCTGTTGTCAGAAGGAGAATACCCATCCGCCTTCCTTTTGGTAATTGCTTTTTCATTCTCCACTCAATTGTGCCTAAGATCAGAAACAAAGTGAGGGCAGCAGCTGGCTGCACCGGCACCCGCGGCAGCGAGACGCCATTGATATCCAGCATGGGTATTCCCCACCACACCGAGGGATCCAGCCTGGCACCATACGCCACCCCGGCACCCCAACTGGCGAGCCAGAAGCTGACCGCCATCGGGAGAAGGAACACGCTGAACTGGTCAAGAGCCTGCCTGACCCTATGTTGTTGGACTAAACCAATAACCACGATCGTAAGCAATCCGCCTGTTACTGCTCCCAGCCACCAGAGACCGCCTGCTCTGAGATTGAGGATTTCGTTTTTACGTGCAGCAAAATAGGTCAAATGAGCCAGCACAAAAGCCAGCCGGGCGCTCAATAATACGCCGATTTGAATCAGCAACCCAAGAAGAAGTGTTTTCTGGCGTTGAGATCTTTCCGACACCAATGCCAGCCGCAGCAGCGCTACAGAAGCTCCCAACCCAATGATGATAGAAAACAGGGACAATGTGACCTCACAACAGAAATCGGTTTATCTTATCACAGGCGGTGCTGAGCAGGTAAAAAAAGCAGCCTGCCGGCTGCTTCACTCCTAATTAACCGCTTCCACCTTTTCGATCTCGGGGAAGAATTGCTTCACTGTTCCTTCCACCCAACCTTTCATCGTCACCGGGGAAAGCGGGCAGCCCAGGCAGGCACCGCCGAGTTTCACCTTGACCACCTTGCCGTCAAAGGAAACGAACTCCACCTCGCCGCCATGATAAGCGGAAATATATGAATTCAATTGTTCGATCAAACCGCGAAGTTGTTCTATCTGAGAAAACGAAGGGGACGATTCTGTCATGGAAACCTCTCTACTGGTAATGGCAAACTCTAATAAAAATCATACCATAATTGGGTAAAATCATTTCCAGAGATTAATGATTATAGGTAAACAAGGAGAGTTTTATGGAAATGGTAATTGATTTTCCCGGTGGTGCGCGGGTGGATGCCCACTTTGGACCTTACACCGTGCCGACCGATCAACCGCCGATGGGCGGAGGCAGTGGTTCTGCTCCTACCCCTTTCGCGGTATTTTTAGCCTCCATTGGAACGTGCGCTGGAATCTACGTGCTGGGCTTTTGCAGCCAGCGTCAATTGCCTACCGATGGCATTCGTATTATCCAGCGGGTGGAATCCAACCGTATGACCGGGCTGGTGGAACAGATCGACCTTGAGATCCAGGTTCCTCCCAGCTTCCCGGAGAAATATTACCAGGCACTGGTACGTTCGGCTGAGCAGTGCAAGGTGAAACAGACGCTGGATAACCCCCCGAAATTCAACGTTTACACACAAGTGAAAGAATAATCGATTACTTGTAGGGGCGGTTCATCCCGCAATGAGTCGCAACTCCCATGCGAACCGCCCCTACTACATTCGCTAAAAAATTTCCAACGTCCTGCAGAAAATGATTAGATTGGTTTCTTCCCGGCAGATGCCAGGTAGACCACAAACATGCTTTCGCCGTCCAGTCCGAGCACTCTGTTGAGTTCCTCATCATCAAAGGCTGCAATCGGGCAAATACCGCCGCCAATCTGTTCCGCGCCAAGCGCCAGGTTCTGGCAGACATGCCCGGCGTCCAGGTGCAGGTAGCGGTAACCGCGTTCCACGTAGCGCCAGAACATACGCTCCACCACCGCCACCCAGATGAATGTGGCTGCACTGTTGGTCACCTGCGATTGATCCAGGCAGGCATGCGCCACTTTTTCAGCGATATCCGCAGGGGCTTTCAATTTGATCAACCCATTCTCAATTGCCATGTAGCGGTAGAGCCCTGGTGCGAGCCCTTCCACCCGGTTGACGACGCAATAGGTTTCAAATGCATGGCGCGCACCAGCGGAAGGGACGGTGCGGGCAGTGGATGGCCGTTTTGAGATGTGCTTAACTCCCTGTGATACCCAAAGAAGGTAACTGAATTCATTCAAGGATAATGGGGTTTGAGCATACTGCCGGACCGTCCTGCGGGTTTCAATGGCGGTGCGAACGTCCATAGCGGGTATATCCATCTGCTCTTTCGGAGTTAGCGGGATCAGAACAGCCCCTTCTGGCATCAGCAATTCAAGCGCAGGCTGGGGCACCAGGCCAGATTCCTGCGGAGATGGACTGGTGATATTGCGATAATAAGTATTCACCATGAATTCATGTCCGGAATTTTTCATATTCTCTCCATTAAATCTTCAATAACATTTTGTGGTACCCGGGGCATTGCAATAACCCGGAATACCTGCCAAATTTGGTAGTGAATTGCACGACGAATCCATAACGCTGGTAGCACTCAATGGCAGGAACGTTGCCGATTTCCACTTCCAACGCCAGGCGATCAAGACCAGCGTTCCTTGCCAACTCACTTGCTTTATCCAATAAGGCAGTGGCAATGCCTTTGCGGCGAAACTCCTCATAAACGGCCACATGTGCCACCAGGAATTCATCTTTCTCTGCTTCACGTGTGCGCCCGAGCACCATTCCCCGCCAGATGAGACTGATTAATGCCTTCCGATTGTAAATTTGACGGATCGAATGCCGGCAGGCAAGGCTGAGGTGACCGGCATCTCGACCTGGAAATCCCAGGATCATCCCTGCAAGTTCACCCTGCCAGCGAGCAAAAAAAGCAAACTCATGGCTGAAACGATTCCCCTTTCGGGCGAACCAGTGTGCCAGCCCGCGCAATTCAAGGTCCTCGTCCCCCGCACCCAGGACGGCAACCCCGAAGCCCGCCATTGTATCCGCCATCAGGCGGGCGGCGTCAATCCGTTCTTCCGGTTTCGCGCGGGTGATGACCAATGTCATAAAGTTGATCCATTTCCTCGAGACAATACTTTCCGCTTAATAAAATCAAGCACGCGGGTCAACTCGGGTGTCTTTAAAACAAGTAATGCCAAGCCATAAACCAATGCGCCGAGAATGATTCCAGCGAGGGCGACCAGCCAGGCGCTGGCGTTCCTTGTCAGGTTTATCCAACCAAACAAAGCCGCGGACATACATCCTCCCGCCAGCAGCGCTTTCCAGGCGCCATTCAGTATGTTTTTTCCCTCAATCCCAGCAAGACGTCCCCGCATCAGGAACATCAGGGCGAAAGCCTCAAGGAAAGTCGCCAGAGAATTCGCCAGTGCCAACCCGCCATGCGGCATCCAGTCAATGGAGATGAACATACGCGAGAATGCGATACTCAGCAGTACGTTGAGCGACATGGCGATTACCCCCACAAAAACCGGGGTCTTGGTATCATGGAGCGCATAGAAGGCGCGCGAAATGATCTCCACCAGGGAATGCCCCACCAGTCCAAACGCATAAAACAATAGTGCCCAGGCAACCAGCTGGGTGGAGTGGGTATCAAAACTTCCTCGCTGATAGAGCAGTGTGATGAGCGGTACACGCAGAAGGATCAGCCCCAGGGATGCAGGAACTGCCAGCAGCAAAACACCGCGCAGCAACGCTGCGAGAGAAAAGCGCATGTCTTCCAGCCTGCCCTTTGCCACCTGTGCAGAAAATGTGGGCAGGGCGGCAATGGCAATCGATTGAGCAATGGCGATCTCCGGGATCAACATCAACGCAAAACCGACCTGGATTGCCGAGAGGCTGCCTGTGGGCTGCGAGGAGGCGATGCGAATATTCACCAGAAAATTTAGCTGAACGAAAGCCACTCCTAAAACACGCGGACCCATCAGTCGGGCTACTTCACGAACTTCCTGCATCTTCAACCCAAGTATGAAAGTGTATTTGCGACCGGGAAGCTTTAACAAGGCGGGTACCTGGATCAGCCCGTGCATGGCGGCGCCGATGAGAACTCCTACAGCAAGACCGTAGATGCCCATGGATGGCGCCAGGAACAATACCCCGATGATCTTGCCAATCGAGTACATCGCAGGAGCCAGTGCCGGCCACAGAAAACTTTGATAAGAATTGATAATGCCCATCAGGAGACCACTAATGCCAAAGATGATGGGCGAGATCAGTTGGATCCTTAATAGATTCACGGTCAACTGGAACTGCACCGGATCAGTGAACCCCGGGGCAAGAATGTGCCGCACAATCCACGGCGCGAAAATTGCCGAGACGATCCCAACCGCCAGGAGGATCAAGGTGACCAGGTTAACCACCGCCGAAGCCAGCTTCCAACCCCGCGTCGCATCTCCCCTGGCAATGAGGGTGGTGAAAGTTGGCACAAAAGCAGATGCCAGCGCGCCGGCAGCAACCAGCTGATACAAAATATCCGGGAATTTATTGGCGGCATTGAAGGCATCATACTCCATGCCGGTGCCGAATTTCCAGGTGATCAAAATGCCGGAAACCAGGCTGAACACCTGCCCGATGATGAATGCGAACATTACCGTACCGGCAGCGCGGACGATCTGGCGATTTGCCGAGGAACCTTCAACTGCGGGGGAATCCATAGAAGGATTATAACCCGAGGTGAGCGGTGCTTCTGCTGATTTTTCGTGTATACTTTTATGTACCAATTAATAAAGAAAGGAATTTCCTATGGAACCCAACAAGGAAGTCCAATCCGAAGATACGCATTCAGTTGAAGAACCGAAAAAGGAAGTGATCACCCCTGCAGAAGAGCCCAAACCGGGCAAGAGCTTTGGCGCAAAAGTCCTGCCCTGGGTTATTACGATCCTTGTTGCATTGCTTGCCGGAGCAGCTGCGGTCTTCTTTGGACTCTACCAGCCTAAAATTGCTGCATACAAGGCTGACTTACAGGCTGCCCAGAATTCATTGGATACAACCTCAAAAAAATTATCGACCGCTGAAACCGATCTCGCGTTATCCCAGACCAACCTGCAAGCTGCCAATGCGAGTGTCGATGATCTCACCGCGCAGCTCACCACCGCACAGCAATTCAGCCTGATCTACAAGTTCCAGGCGGATGTCAATGCTGCCCGGGTTGCCCTGCTCAAACTTGACCCCGCTTCGTCGCTGCAGGCGATCAATTTCATCAAGGTAGACCTTGCAGACCTTGAAAAAACCACCCTTGACCCCAATGCCATCGCAGGCTTCAAGGAACGAATCTCTGAAGCTGAGTCCAACCTGTCAGTAGAACCATCCAAATCGCTGGCAGCGCTGGATACCCTCTATAACAACCTGTTATTCCTCATCAGCAATTTAAAGTAACTGTCTGTAAAAAAAACTGACCGCAGGGAACAACCTGCGGTCAGTTTTTATTTCCGTTATTTTAACAAGTGAAGGATACGGTTCCAAATCTCTGTGTAGTTGGCTGCAATATTTACAGCGACTGTCCCCGCCACGATACTCTGTAAACTTTTATCTAAACCAGCTTTGAAGCGGGCTGCATTTTCCTCGTTGCCCCCAATGATAATCTTTTTCACCTTGTGACGCATGAAGAATTTTTCGCCGAATTCAATGGACTCGCGAAGATTGTGATCCACTTTCTCTTTCATATGTCGCGCGCCGTCCAGGCTTCCACCGCGAAGTCCGTGCGCGGAAGACGCAGCACCGGATTTGAAATTCTTGATCGGGCTGCCCAGCAGACCTTCCTGATCCACAAGTTCTCCCATCCTAAAGTTCAAAAAACGCGCTCCCTGCTGATCTACCAATGCCACACCAATATTGTTGTAGTCCTCCATCTGGTCAAATAATGGGTCAAGCATCGAACGCGAGCCTACCTGGATGAAATCTTTTACCGGGATTGCAAGCGGTATGTATTCAAAAAAACCGGCCGGGGCGCACGAAAAAACTGCAACTGAGCGCCCTGACCAGTCATATTCCTGTTCGAAGAATTGAGTGATTTTCTCGACATCCTGTTCGAGGTACAGCGATTTCAACATATTTCGTAAACGCAGGCGGTGAGTCTCAGCATTGCCTTTTGAGGGTTCGGTGTTCAAGTAGAGGCTTACCACCGGGTCACTTGCAGTAAAATCCTGAATCCTTCGTAACCTAGTTTCCGAAAACATGGAACCTCCTCAATTATGAACGAGCGAGACAGTCCCTAAGGACGTTTACCAAGCACCAGGGGCACCTCCTTCTCCACTCCGTTTCGAAGCACGGTAAGGACAATGGTATCACCAGGGGATTTGTGCAGGAAGATATAGCTAATAACATCCCCATAAACCAACACTGGTTTGCCGTCAACTGCCACAATCAAATCCCCGCCGGCATTAAGACCATTAATGCTTGTGGGTTTTGTTCCGCCAACCAGACCAGCCTTTTCAGCGGGACCTCCGGGTGCAACACTCATAATATACGCCCCAGAAGTACGATTAATTCCAAGTGCTTTCCATACATCGAGGGAGAAATCCAGGCTGGAGCTGGTAATACCCATATAGGGATAATCGTAACTGCCGTTCTGGATCAGATAGGGTACCACACGCTTGACAATGTTGATAGAGACCGCAAAACCAATTCCGCTATTGATCGCCTCTCCCTGGACAGAAGTACCGGAAGTTTGAATTGCGCGGACAATGCCGACCACTTCACCATTGAGGTTTAATAGCGGACCGCCTGAATTGCCAGGGTTAACTGAAGCATCCGTCTGGATGAGATCACCCGCCGAAAACGATCCCTGGTCGGTAGTGGTACGAATGGAATCCAGTACCCTGCCCTTGGCGCTCACAATTCCCATGGTCATCGTATTCGAGAACAAACGGAAAGGATTGCCAATCGCTACTACCATTTCACCCACTTTTAGTGAATCAGAGTCTCCCAGTCGAAGTGGAACAAGGACATCTGCCGGCACGTTCACTTTCACTACTGCCACATCCGAATCCAGGTCGGTTGCAATTACATTTCCGATCACCTTATCACCGCTCGGGAAATCTACCTCCACCTGCTTGGCAGTATCCACCACGTGGTAATTAGTGAGAATATGCCCTTCCTTGTCGATGACAAAACCAGAGCCTGAGCCAGTACCCTGTGCCGTGGTTGAAATAATTGTTACCACCCCGGGATTGACCTGCTCATAAATGGTGGTCAGTACCTGGTCAGTGGTTAATGCCGAACCGTTAGGGATTACTAATGGTGTTTCGCTTCTTGAGGAAAGTGTTGGTTGTACCTGGCTGGGACTTTGCGTGGATTGAATCAGGTTGAGATTAGGCACTAACTGGCACGACATTAAGAAAAGCACCAATAATATACTGATAAGTAAAACGACCTTTTTTTTCATTCTTCGCTCCATTACATGTTTCTTAAGTCTGTGAACAGCCTCCGTTGTTTATCAGTTAACTTTCGGGGGATATTCACTTTAATCACCGCAAAAAGATCACCAAATTTACCGGGTTCCTTCAATTTTGGCATACCACGCCCGGCAAGGCGTATCTTTTGACCGGGTTGGGTCCCGGCAGGAATGGTCAACACAACATCACCTGATAATGTATGCACCGTGGCTGATCCACCCAACACCGCAGTATAAAGATCAACCGTGACCTCGGTGGTCAGGTTTGCTCCTTCAACGGTAAATCGGCTGTCCGGAAGAACTTCAACTACCAGGTGCAGGTCTCCGCTCCCCCCCGTGCTGGTAGGCACTGCACCGCTCATTCGAACCTTGGTGCCGGTCATCGCCCCCGCGGGGATCTTCACCTCGATCCGGCGGTCTCCGATTTGAAAAATACGCTGAGTGCCACGGTAAGCTTCATCAAGTGTGATCTGAACGCCTTGTTCAATTGCCTGTGGTCTTGCCTGCTGCCTTACAGCAGTGTTCATGCCGCCCATGCCGCCAAAAATAGCACTGAAGAAATCCGAAAAACCGCCAAATACGTCGCCAAAATCCCCCATATCTACCTGGCGGCCGCCTTGCGGCTGTTGGCTCACCCACTCATTCCAATTGAAGTTCCCGGGGTTGCCACCAGCCTGCTGCCACTGCGAGTAGGATGAACCAAGCTGGTCATATTTTTCTCGTTTCTTGGCATCTCCCAGCACTTCGTAGGCTTCGTTTATTTCTTTGAATTTTTCTTCAGCCTGCTTGTTGCCGCGATTCTGATCCGGGTGATACTTCATGGCCAGCTTGCGGTAAGTTTTTTTAATTTCATCCTGGGTGGCCTTGCGGTCCACACCAAGGATCTTATAGTAATCCTTATAATCCATATTTTTATTTTATTCCCACTAAAATTATAGCGTCAATGATTGAATTGTCGATGTTTTGTGGAGATAGATTAACAAAAGATTTACTTATTTCTTATATTCAGGAGGATAGGGTATCCAGATAACCCAGCACCTGCTTCACTGCTTCATCGGGCTCATCATAGCTGGATAGTGTCAGGCTGGGGTGTGTGTTGCCGGTAAGAATTTTCGAAACCCTTTTTCCGCGCTGATACAGGCAGAAGACCGGTTTGTTCAACCACAACGCCTGTGCAACTTCGTATCCCACCCCATGAGATGGGGTGGTCACTTCGGCAACAATTGCATCACTTTCCTCAAGCCAGCGCATATCACGCGTAAAGATCTCTTCTGGATCAACCACTTTCTCCATCTGCATCACTTCAGGTGTTGAAAGATGGGCAGTCGGGACCTCAAAACCAGCAGAGAGCATGGCTTGTACGATCGCCGAGTATACCTTTTCTTCGTTTCTACCACCTGTGATCGAGCAGGAAAAATATACCTTCATTCTCTCTCCAAAAATGTAAGTTTGGCACACCTCATGCAACTATTGACACTAATGGGCATTACATCGATCGCCGAGCCTGGGTGATGTGTTATCCGTAAGTTTATGGTATCACAAATCCCTTTTGCAAAGATAATGCCTGAGAACGGAAAGACAGGAGAGAAAATATGAGCAAAAAATTGATCGTAATATTAGCAATTGTCACCATCCTGGTATTCACCCTGAGCGCCTGTGAGCGCTCTGCCACACGGCTGATCACCGGTAAAGCCACACCAACCAGTGAGATTCCTTTCCCGGTTGCAACACAGCCGCAGATCATGGTCGACATTTTGAAGGGCACGCAAACTGCTGCTGCGCTTTCATTGACCCCTGTAACAGGTGGCGGTCTCGCACCCACAAAAACATCGGCTGCCGTTTTTAATACGCCAAATGCGGCTGCTTCCACCGAGCCTGCTGTGGCTGCAACCCCTTATCCCACCTCCACTCCTGGAAAGCCTTCCACCTGGTCGTTGCAGCAGGGTGAATTCCCATACTGTATTGCACGCCGCTTCAATGTTGATCCGGTGGAATTGTTGACCTTGAACGGGATGAATATGGACTCGCTGCCGCAGGTAGGGGTTACATTGAAAATCCCCGCCAGTGGATCCTTCCCGGGTACACGCGCCTTAAAAGCCCACCCAACCACTTACACTGTGCTCGCCGGCGAGACTGTCTACCAGATCGCCTGCCGCTTTGGCGATGTTGACCCTAATGTGATCCTCGCAGCTAATGGCATCACAGCCGGCACCGCTTTGAAAGCTGGCCAGGTTCTGCAGATACCGTAACGATATTCATGTATCTTAACCTAAGGCGGGAGCACATCCCGCCTGTATAATTTAAGCAGGAGATGCGCCAATGCCAGAATATCCCGAAACAATCCGTTACCACGCTCGCTTGTTTGATGTAAAAGAAGTCACTGTCAGACTGCCCGATGGGAAAGACAAAGTCTTCGAGTTGATCGATATCCAGAATGCCATTACCCTTTTACCCATTGATGATGCTGGAAATGTATATTTTGTGGAGCAATTCCGCATCGCCTCCCGCCGGGAGCTGTTGGAACTGCCCGCTGGAAAGATCGAAAAGGGCGAATTGCCCCTGGCTGCCGCGGAACGTGAATTGCGCGAGGAGACTAGTATGGCTGCCCGGGAAATTAAAGCCATTGGCGAGTTCTATATGAGCCCGGGCTACGCTAACGAATACATGTATTGTTTCCTGGCAACCGGGTTATACCCCGCCCCTCTGGCGCCTGATGATGATGAATTCATCAATGTGCGGAGGATTCCGCTTTCCGAAGTAAAGCGGCTAATCAAGGACGGCAAAATTATCGACAGCAAGAGCCTTGCAGCATTTACGCTCGCATCGCCTTACCTTGGATAGTACCCACCTTCACTTTACCAGGGGAGGTTCATTCTGCAAGGGGACACAAACACCGTGTGAACCCCCCGCTTTTTTTACCTTCGTAAATCCTATTTGGATTATAATTGTATGAACAACCTTTTTGAGAATCAGGGGTTTTTTTTGCCCCTTACCTTTTATTATTGGAGCGAACCATGAAACGAGAAATGATCACGATCGATGCAAATGAGGCGGTTGCCAGCGTTGCGTACCGTCTCGCCGAAGTCATTGCCATTTACCCGATCACGCCTTCTTCCAGCATGGGAGAACACGCAGATGCCTGGATGGCAGCCGGCAAGAAGAATCTATGGGGCACCATCCCCTCGGTAATCGAAATGCAATCCGAAGGCGGCGCGGCTGGCGCAGTACATGGTGCACTGCAGACAGGCTCCCTTACCACCACGTTCACAGCGTCACAGGGATTGCTTTTGATGATCCCCAATATGTATAAGATCGCAGGTGAACTCACCCCCACTGTTTTCCATGTGGCAGCACGAACCATTGCCACTCACGCCCTTTCTATCTACGGTGACCACTCTGATGTGATGGCAGCACGGCAAACAGGATTCGGCTTTCTGGCTTCTGACAGCGTGCAGGTGGCGGAAGATAACGCCCTCATCGCCAACGCTGCCACCCTCGAAGCGCGGGTTCCATTTGTGCATTTCTTTGACGGTTTCCGCACCTCTGCTGAGGTGAACAAGATCGAACAGATGGATGACGAAACCATACGCGCGATGATCAACGAAGATTACATCATGGAAATCCGCAAGCGCGCTCTCACCCCCGAAAAACCAGTCCTACGCGGCAGCGCCCAGAACCCGGATGTATTCTTCCAGATGCGCGAAGCTGCCAATACCTATTATCAAAAAACCCCGGCGATCGTGCAAAAAGCCATGGATCGCTTTGCCAAGCTCACCGGACGCACCTATCACTTATTTGATTACTACGGCGCGGCAGATGCCACTGAAGTCATCATCATCATGGGCTCCGGCGCGGAAACAACTGAAGAAACGGTCAAATTCCTGAACAAGCAGGGACGAAAAGTTGGCGTCATCAATGTCCGCTTATTCCGTCCCTTCTCGGTGGAGCATTTCCTCAAAGCTTTGCCGGCTTCGGTAAAAACAATCGCAGTAATGGACCGCACCAAGGAACCCGGCTCCATCGGCGATCCGCTGTACCTGGATGTTGTTACAGCGCTAAGAGAAGGTGAAGTCAAAGGAATCAATCCATTCAAAGCCACTCCGCGTGTCATCGGCGGAAGATACGGCCTTTCGAGCAAAGAATTCACCCCCGCCATGGTCAAAGGCATCTTTGATGAGATGGTAAAAAGCGAGCCCAAGGATCATTTCACCGTGGGTATTAATGATGATGTGACCCATACCAGCATTGCATATGACCCTTCATTCTCGATCGAGGATCCCAAAACCGTGCGCTGCATGTTCTTCGGGTTGGGTTCAGATGGCACCGTGGGCGCCAACAAGAACTCCATCAAGATCATCGGCGAGGACACCCCCAATGATGCCCAGGGATACTTCTTCTATGACTCAAAGAAATCCGGCTCGCTCACCATTTCCCATTTGCGTTTTGGTCCAAACCCCATCAGGGCTCCTTATCTGATCGGTGTAAATGATGCCCAATTCGTGGCATGCCACAACTTCAGCTTCCTGGAATGGTTGAACATGCTCAAGTATGCAGCACCGGGAGCCGTCTTCCTGCTCAACAGCTTATACAACAAGGATGAGATCTGGAATAAACTTCCGCAGGAAGTTCAAAGAGATATCATCGAAAAGAAATTAAAGTTCTACATCATCAACGCAAACGATGTGGCTGCCAAGACCGGTATGGGCGGACGTGTGAACACCATCATGCAGACTGCATTCTTTGCCATCAGTGGTATCTTGCCGCGCGAAGAAGCAATTGCCCAGATCAAGAAATCGATAAAGAAAACTTACGGCAAACGTGGTGAGGCTGTTGTCAAACAGAACTTTGATGCTGTGGACCACACCCTGGCTAACCTCTTTGAGGTTAAGGTTCCCGGAGAGGTGACCAGCAAGATCAAGCGCCGCACGCCAACCCCGGCGGAAGCCCCGGACTTTGTGTCAGAGGTGCTTGGTCCTATCATGGTCTTTGAAGGCGACAGTGTCCCAGTCAGCGCATTCCCGGTAGATGGCACCTTCCCAACCGCTACAACTCAATGGGAAAAACGCAATATCGCCCTCGAGATCCCCGTGTGGGAACCCGACCTTTGTATCCAATGCGCCAAGTGCGCCTTCGTCTGCCCGCATGCTGTCATCCGCGAAAAGGTATATGATCCCGCGCTGCTCGAAAATGCACCTCCGACCTTCAAGTCGATCGATGCCAAGTTCAAGGAACTTCCCAACATGAAGTTCACGATCCAGGTTGCTCCCGAAGATTGCACGGGCTGCAGCCTGTGCACCGAAGCCTGCCCGGCACGCGACAAGACCAACCCCATGCGCAAAGCCATCAACATGGCTCCACAGCCGCCCCTGCGCGAACAGGAAAAGGAAAACTGGAAGTTCTTCAAATCTCTTCCCGCTCCTGATCCGGACCTTTTCCAACCCACTTCCGTCAAGAACAGCCAGTTGATCGAGCCGTTGTTCGAGTTTTCAGGTGCGTGTGCTGGCTGCGGGGAGACTCCCTACATTAAATTGGTTTCCCAGTTGTTCGGTGACCGAGCAGTGATCGCCAACGCTACCGGGTGCTCGTCCATCTACGGCGGCAACCTTCCCACCACCCCGTGGGCTGTCAACAACCAGGGGCGCGGACCCGCCTGGGCAAACTCGCTGTTTGAAGATAACGCCGAGTTTGGTTTAGGCATGCGCCTGACCCTCGACAAGCAAAATGAATTCGCACGTGAATTGCTTACTGGCATGGGTGCCGAGCTGGGAGATACCCTGGTTGGCGAGATCCTCAATGCCGATCAAACCACCTCCACAGGTATCCGTGCGCAGCGCACCCGTGTAGAGGCTCTCAAAGATAAACTCGCGGTCAGCAAACATGCCAATGCCCGTATGCTTCTCGGTGTGGCAGATGCGCTCGTGAAAAAGAGCGTCTGGATCATTGGTGGTGATGGCTGGGCGTATGATATCGGTTACGGCGGTTTGGACCACGTGCTTTCGTCAGGTCGTAATGTTAACGTGCTGGTGCTGGATACAGAAGTGTATTCCAATACTGGCGGTCAATCCTCCAAGGCGACCCCGCTGGCTGCTGTTGCCAAGTTCTCCGCCAGGGGCAAGGGACTGGGCAAGAAGGATTTGGGTCTGATGGCGATGAGCTACGGGTACGTGTATGTAGCCAATGTGGCAATGGGCGCTAACGACCAGCAAACCCTGAAAGCCTTCCTGGAAGCTGAAGCCTACAATGGACCATCATTGATCATTGCCTACAGCCACTGCATCGCCCATGGGATCGAAATGTCCAAGGGACTCGAACAGCAGAAACTGCTCAGTCAAACCGGGCTCTGGCCGCTCTACCGCTACAACCCCACCCTGGTGGATGAAGGGAAGAACCCACTGGTACTTGACAGCCGTGAGCCAAGCGTGGCTGTAAAAGATTATGCCTACAACGAAACCCGCTACCGTGTGCTGGTTCAGAACGACGAAGCCCGCGCAGAAATGCTGATGGCTGAAGCCACTGAACTTGCCCAGCGCAAATGGGAACTCTACAAGCAAATGGCAGCCATGGCCTATACCAAACCGGAAGAACCAAAAGAGCAATAAAATCAATCGGGAACCCAAATTGGGTTCCCGATTTTTTGCATCAACAAAAAACTCCGGAAAACAACTCCGGAGTTTTTATATTACCTCGTTGGTTCGTCCATCATCGGCTCATTCTTCTTCTGCCGGTAGACGATGCGCCCGCGTGAAAGATCGTAGGGGCTCATTTCAACTTTGACATGGTCGCCAAGCAGGATGCGAATGTAATACCTGCGCATGCGGCCGGATAGATAAGCGAGGACTTCATGGCCATTCTCGAGACGCACACGGAACTGGGTTCCGGGCAAGGCTTCGATAATCTCGCCCTCAACTTGGATCTTATCCTCTTCTTTGGCCATTTCTTCTCCTTACCAGCCTTATCGGCTAAAAAACATTCGTGCTTTATTCACCAAACTTGGAGGGGTAAGCTTTGCGTTTGATGCGGCGGATTGCCTTTTTCTTTTCCACGCGGCGAAGTTCGCTCTTGGAAACAAACCAGCGCTTGCGGCGGATGGTGCTTAAAACACCGCTCTTCACTACCTTTTTGCGGAACCTCTTCAGCAGTGAATCCTGTGATTCATTGGGTCGTAGAACAACAGTAGCCATTGGTTTCTCACCTCCCTTCGCCAGGGGAATAAAATAAAAAAACCGTGCGGTCTGCGCGGTTGAGAATTTTCACATCATGAAAACTATTTGGCGATCCAGATCTTTTCCAATCACCTCTTCATTTCATTGATATTGAAACTCAAACGCGTTAACCATGGAATATTATAACGCGAATGATCCGATTTATCCACTCCCAATTTTTTTCAAATCCCATCTGCCTTGCCTTCGGTTTTCGCGGGTTTTTTCTTAATGTCATAATTAAAAAGGACTAATTCCACGTTGAAAACGGGCTAATAATTTGTAGAATTTAATCGCGAAAACAGGGCACCTGTTTTCCATTATTCTTATAAGGAGAAAGAAGATGAAAAAGAAACTATACGTGATCGTCCCCCTGTTTCTGGTTCTAAGCATGGTTTTAGCCGCCTGCGCCAAACCCACTGCCGCACCTACCGCTGCTCCTGCTGTGGAAAAAACGGAAGCTCCTGTAGCTACTGAAGCCCCCACAGAAGCACCAAAAGTGTACAAACTGGCAGCCATCTTCCCGGGCGTCATCACCGATGCTGACTACAACACGCTTGCCTACATCGGCGTAAGCGAAGTCACCCGCACCATGGGCATCGAATCCACCTATTCCGAAAGTGTTGCTGTTCCGGATGTGGATCGTGTCATGCGCGAATACATTGACCTCGGCTACAACATCATCTGGACGCATGGCGGTCAGTTCGTAACCCAGACCGTGGAACTCGCCAAGGCTTTCCCGGATGTCGTCTTCATCGCGGAAGGTGATGCAGCCGTTAAAGATCCCCCCGCGAACCTGTGGTTCATCGACCGCAACTTCCAGGTTGGCTACTACGGTATCGGTACCGCCGCTGCTCTCGCCACCAAGACCGGTAAGATCGGTTACCTGGGCGGGCAATCCCTCGCCTTCTCTTACCAGGAAGTTCACGCCATCCAACAGGCTCTAAAAGACCTCGGATCCAATGCTGAACTCGTCTATGTTTGGACAGGCGACTTCAATGACCCAACCAAAGCCCGCCAGACCGCTGATGCATTGATCGGACAAGGCGTGGATGTGATCATGAGCTCCCTCAACCTGGGTGTTTACGGCGTTTTCGAAGCAGTCAAAGCAGTGCCCGACAAGAATATCCTTGTTACCGTCAAGTACACTGATAAATCCGCATATGCTCCAAAGAACTATGTAACCTCCGTTCTTTATGACTTCGCCGGACCGCTGAAAGAGATCATCACCAAGATCCAGGCTGGCGAATTGGGCGGATACTATCCTCTCGGTTTTGCCACTGGTGTCAAATTGCAGCTCCCCCTCAAGAACGTGGATGCAGCAGTTCAGACCAAGGTCGAAGAGACGATGAACAAGGTTATTGACGGCACTATCACTGTTGTTGAAGACAGCACTGAAATTGCCCATTAGTGTTGTATAAATAAGTAACAAGAGCTGACTTCCGGGGAGAAGGCAAAAGGTTCGTTTTTACCTTCCCTCGGAAGTTTTCAAAATCCGGTAGTCAGGAAAAAACCATGGAACAATCAGCCATTTTACAGATGCAGGGGGTAAACAAGACCTTTGACAAGGTCATTGCCCTGAGCAATGTGGATTTCGAACTTAAGTCGAATGAAATCCTCGGGCTTTTGGGTGGAAATGGTGCTGGAAAAACCACCCTCATGAACATCCTTTTCGGTTTATACAAAATGGATTCCGGAAAGATTTTATTAAACGGACAGCCCGTGACCATTCTCTCACCACGCGATGCCCTTAATAAGGGAATTGGCATGGTGCACCAGCATTTTTTGCAGATCAACAACTACACTGTCCTCGAAAATATCATCCTTGGCTCAAAAGTCTCTCGGCCATTTACAGCCAACTACAAAAATGAAGAAGAAGTTATTCAGAAGTTGTGTACTCAATTTGGTCTCGAAATTGACCTTTCTGCGCGTATTGAAACCCTGCCAATGGGAACCCGGCAGAAAGTTGAAATCTTAAAAGCTTTATATCGCGGCGTTAAAGTCCTGATCCTTGATGAACCCACCACCAACCTCATTCCGCAGGAAGTTGATTCGCTTTTCCAGACGCTTAAGGTGATGGTTCGCGAAGGCTTAAGTATTGTTTTCATTACCCACAAATTACGCGAAGTCCTCACCGTATGCGACCGGATCTCGGTGCTTCGCGAAGGTAAGAATGTGATCAGCCTTTCGCGCAAGGATGCCAGCGATGATATGCTGGTGCGCGCAATGGTTGGCGAAGGAATGGACCTTAATAAGAGTGTCATTTTCGCCCAGGATAAATCCCGCGAAAGTAAAGCGGAAAATAAAACAATCCTTCAATTATCTGGAATTAACCGTATCAATTCAGAAAAGGTTCAGGTCCTCACCGACATCAACTTTACGATCAATAGCGGGGTGATCTTCGGTGTTGCAGGAGTAGCTGGCAACGGTCAGCGCGAGCTAGCTGAAGTGGTTATGGCAATCCAGCCATCCAACTCTGGCACGATCACCCTTGAAGGTGAAGATATCACCGGATTGGATACCAAGAACCGAATCGCGCGCGGATTCGTTTACATTCCTGAAGACCGCCTATCCGATGGTTTTCTCAACAAGGTGAGTGTTGCGCACAACCTGATCCTGGGGTATCACCACCTGGAACCATACAGCAAAAATGGCATCATCAACTGGAAGAATGTAAAAGAAAGTTCCAAAAGGATGATCTCTGAATACAACATTAAAACCACCGGACCAGATGAGGTCGGGGGGAACCTTTCAGGCGGAAATATCCAACGTGTGATGATTGCCAGGGCTTTTTCACAGCCATCCAAGTTAATGCTGGCGCACAATCCCACCCGGGGTCTGGATATCCCTTCGATGGATTTCGTCTACAAAAAGCTCTTTGAAAATGCCGCAACTGGTATGGCGTCGCTGGTAATCTCTGAAGACCTGGATGAACTGCTTCTCATTTGTGATCGTATTGCCGTGATGTACCGCGGCAAGATCGTCGGTATCCTCCCTCGCGAGAAATTCGAAAAATATGAGATTGGCAGGTTGATGAGTGGTTATGAACAATCCGGCGGCGAAAATGGAAAAAGAGAATAGACTATGACACAGATTAAAAAATTCCTCCCGTATTTCCTTGCAATCGTGGCGGCATTTGTGGCTGCTGGTATCTTTATCGCGGCGCTCAAATTCAACCCGATCAAGGCATATGAAACCATTTTGTTCACTTCTTTCCGCACGCCTAATGGTTTCATTCAAACCTTAATGAAATGGGTGCCTTTGACACTTGTGGCGCTGGCATTTACTGTGCCATTATCTTCCGGAAAGTTCAACATTGGCGCTGAAGGGCAAATGATCGTTGGTGCCATTGGCGCTGCTGCCGTTGGCATCACCTGCGCCGACCTGCCGCCAGTCATTCTCATCCCGCTGGTGATTCTGGCAGGCATGCTGGCTGGTGCTTTGTGGGGCTTGATCGCCGCCTGGCTGCTCTATCAGTTCAATATAAATGAAATCCTCACTACCGTGCTGCTCAACTTTGTTTCGTTCGCCTTGATAGATTATGTGGCTACCGGACCCTGGCGTGACCCGGCTGCCGGACATCCGACGACGATTGCCATTGGAGAAAATGGATTCTTGCCAATGTTGATCAAACAGCCACCGCTGCACATCGGCGTTATCCTGGCACTGGTTGCTGCCATTCTCATTTACCTGTATACCAACAAAACCACTGCAGGATATGAATTAGTGGTCACCGGGGCAAACCCGCGTGCTTCCAAAGTGCACGGCATCAATATCCGCCAGATGTTCCTGTTTTCAATGATCATCGGTGCAGCGCTGGCAGGACTGGCAGGAGCCATTGAGGTTTCAGGCACGCATCACCGCTTGATCGAAGGGCTCCATTCTAACTTCCCCACCCTTGGTTTGATCATCGGGCTGATCGCCCGAGGGAAGAACCAGGCAGTCCCCTTTGTGGCATTCTTCATCGCTGTTCTTGAGGTCGGTGCCAGTGCGATGCAGCGCACCCTGCAGATCCCCGTGCAAGTTGTGCTGATCATGGAAGCACTTATCCTCATCTTTATTCTTCTCTCAGATTTGATCAGAAGGCGGCAGAAATGACCGGTATAGAAGTTTTTTTAACCGATTTTCTCAAACTTACCTTCCTGTCCATGGTTCCGTTCATTCTGGCTGGACAGGGCACCATGCTGGGCGGCAGAACAGGTGTTTTTAATGTAGCCCAGGAAGGCATTATGCTTACCGGGGCATCGGTAGGCTTCCTGGTTGGATATCTCAGCGGGAATGTCTTTTTAGGCGCTTTAACCGCCATGTTGGTGGGCGGCATTTTTGGATTGATCCTGGCATACTTTACGACAACTTTAAAAATGGATCAGTTCGTGGTTGGGCTGGCTTTATTCTTCACCGGGCTGGGGTTGTCCTCGCTGCTGCCCAAACTTGCTCTTGGCGTCACCCTGACCCCGCCGCTTATCCCAACCCTTCCTGACATTGCCATCCCATTGTTGAGCAAGATTCCTTTCATCGGACCGATCCTGTTCAATCAAAATGTCCTGGTGTATACATCTGTGCTGCTTTCGGTGCTGTTGTGGTATATCCTGTTCCGCACCAACCTGGGATTAAGATTGCGTTCTGTTGGCGAGAACCCCAAAGCTGCCGACAGCCTTGGCATTAATGTTAACCGGTACCGCTACCTGACCAGCATCATCGGCGGCATGTTGATCGGTCTGGCTGGTGCCTACTTGCCCATGGTGTACACAGGCACCTTTACTGACCTGATGGTGAAAGGACGCGGCTGGCTGGCAATTGCCCTCACTTTCTTCGGTGGGTGGAGCCCGCTGCCGATCCTATTTGGATCGCTCTTCTTTGCTGGCGTAGAAGTATTATCCTTCCGTATGCAGGTCGGCGGATCATTGATCCCTTACCAGTTCCTGATCATGCTGCCGTACATTGCTACTATCATTGTGATGATCTTTACTTTTGGCAAGGCCAAAGTGCCTGCATTCCTGGGGCAAAATTACGACCGGGAACGTAGAACCTTATAACCATTTCTAATATCCGCAAACACCCGGGAGTAAACATCCTGGGTGTTTTTTTGTCCACCTGAATTGGAGATTTTAGACAACCCAAACGCACCTTTCATAAATGTAAATAAGAATTAAGTACTTATACGAATTCAAGTAATAAATACAGATGTCTATACTCATGATGACGGAGGACAAAATTATGAAAAAATCATGGGTAACAATTCCATTTGCAGTGATCATGGTAATCGTGCTTTTTGCCAGCCGGGTTCCTGGTACTGTCAATGCCATGGGAGTCATTCAACAACCTGATATCGCTGAAGGGTCGTGGACCGGGGGCGAGGAAACTCCTCTGGTACTAGAGGGGACAACATACCCCCAGTGGCTGCAGGCGACCAATACCAATGCCTTGCTGGTAACGGCTAAAGGCGAAATCTGTCATCCTTTCCGCGGGGGGCAGTTCGGCTGGGTAGCAAGCATCCGCCAATTGGTTGATGGACAATGGAATAAAATGGATACCGTACAAGGTTGGATGGGTGACACCGAAGGATCCTACAAGGCTTGTGCCCAAGCATTAACTCCCGGGACTTATGCCTTGTTTGCCTATTTCGACGAAAAGTTGGCTCCCGTCGTTGAAGAAGAACCCGAATTTCAATTGTTCTCTTTTTTTGGCGCACCAATGTTGATGTCCTTTGCGGAATTCGACGAAACTGAGGGTCAATACACAAATTGGGTAGCCTATTTCTGGTATCACAGTGATTATTATTCCTGGGAACCCGGTTACTCGTTGGAAATTTATCTTGGTGATGATCCCTCCGTGTTTGCACTAGACAAAGCCGTAAGTTACACGATCTTGGGCGACTACCCGATTGCGGGATTAGAAGATATGCCTGCTACCGGGACAACGCTATCATGGGATGATGGTAATGTGTATGCAACCTTTACAGACTATGTGTTCACGGGTGATTTTGAATCGATTCCGAATTTCACCAATTCGATCAGGGTTGAAACTGGCAACGGCAGCTACATCCTTCCCTTGATCCACCAGACTTACGATGATGTTTTTGAATGAGAATAGATTAACAATTTATTAGTGCAAAAACCCGGAATTCCGGGTTTTTGTTTTTCTATTGATGTCTTTGGTTAATTTTTTTGAAAAGCAAACAATACGATTAGCTTCTTGAAATCCTGTGCTTCGATGAAATGCTATACTTGCCTGGTTAATCAGTTCACAATCACTGGCAAACTCGGAACAAGCCTTATCAGTCTTTATTGTGCTCTTTCTTTAAACAATTACTTAATAATTCATACATCATAAGAATAGATTCTTAATAAGTGATTATCTTCAGAAAGTTAATTGTCAATAATTGAATAGAAGTTTGGTCTTTAAACACAAAAAACCATGTTTAACAACATGGTTTATTTTTGGCTTACAAAAGAAAAAAGTCTCTTGGCAACGACCTACTCTCCCAGGGGGTCGCCCCCCAAGTACCATCGGCGCTGACAGCCTTAACGACCGGGTTCGGGATGTTACCGGGTGTACCACTGTCGCTCCAGTCACCAAGAGACTTAATTCACATGTTAAGATTACCAATTATTAGAATAGTATGTAGACCTCACAAAGAGTGCCGAGTTCCCCGCACCATGTGAAGAAGCCCTCGATCATTAGTACGGATAAGCTAAACACATTACTGTGCTTACACACTCCGCCTATCAAGCAGATAGTCTATCTGCGATCTTACTCCCTTACGGGAAAACAGGGATCTAATCTTGTGGCGAGTTTCCCACTTAGATGCATTCAGCGGTTATCTCTGCCTGACTTAGCTACCCAGCAATGCCGTTGGCACGACAACTGGAACACCATCGGTCAGTCCACCCCGGTCCTCTCGTACTAGGGGCAGCTCCACGCAAATCCCTTACGCCCACAGCGGATAGAGACCGACCTGTCTCACGACGGTCTGAA
>CAYRXB010000004.1:0-156256 GCA_964428125.1 uncultured Anaerolinea sp. | reverse complement strand
ATGCTCCTTAAAGCAAATGAGATTCCACAGAATCTCAAGGCTGGGGGCAACAGATTCGAACTGCTACTAACTGTTCCAGAGACAGTCGTCCTACCATTAGACGAGCCCCCAGTGCGACGGTTATTTTACCACAATCATCAAATTAGTGGTAAAATAATGCCCTGGTAAGCAGAAAACTCTGCTGCCTTTCCGCTCCAGGCTTCACCAACGGTGAATTCCAGGGGCAATCCCGTGGAAAGGAGGATTCCTGCAATGCGTACTTACGAAGTTGTTTTGATTGTTAACCCCGAACTTGATGAGACCGCTTTTAAAGCTGCCATCGAAAAGGTCCAGGGTTGGATCACTACTGCCGGAGGTTCAGTTGAAAAATTGGATATCTGGGGCAAACGCCGTCTTGCATATACCATTGGCAAGCATCGTGATGGTCAATATGCGCTCATCACCGCAAAATTCGCACCTGCATTTGCCAACGAACTTGATCGCCAACTGCGCTTCCTCGAACCGGTATTCCGGTTCATGATTACAGTGGTCGAGTAATTTTGTCTTTGGTTCATGTGGAGTAATCAATGAGTCGCGATTTGAATAAAGTGATGATAATTGGGCATTTGGGAAAAGATCCCGAAATGCGCTATACACCAACCGGGCGGGCTGTCACAAATTTTACTGTCGCCACCAACCGTACCTGGAATTCTGCAGACGGTGAAAAACACAGCGAAACTGAGTGGTTCAACGTTGTCGCCTGGGGCAACCTGGCTGAAATCTGTAAACAGCACCTTGTTAAAGGTCAGCAGGTTTACGTTGAGGGTCGTCTCCAAACCCATCGCTGGGAAGATCCTGAGAATGGCAAACACTCCAGCGTTGAAGTTGTTGCATCCGAAATGATGATTCTAGGCGAACGCAAAGATTTTGCTCAACCCGGAACTGAAACTCATGAACCTGATTCACAAATGGATGAAGAGTATCCATATTAGAGAAATATTTTCCATGGAGTAAAAAATGTCTGAAGAGAATTTCAGCGAAAATGAACGATTTTCCGGACCACGCCGGTTCGTAGCCAAACCAAAGATCTGTCAATTCTGCGCAGATAAAACGATTGACATCGACTACAAACAGGTTGATCTTCTGCGCCGTTTTGTCACCGAAGATGGCCGAATCCGCCCAAGGCGCCAGACTGGTACCTGCGCTCGCCATCAACGATCCTTGGCTTTGGCTGTAAAACGCGCACGCCATATTGCGCTTCTTCCTTTCACAGGAGAGCGCTGGTCTGACGCAATTCGTTAAGGAATTAATTTATTACTTTTCCGGGCATTGAGAAATCTCGATGCCCTTTAAGTTCATTAAGCGAGGTTTTTATGCCTAAAGAAACACATGAAGAACCCAGGGTACATACCAAAAAACACCTGGCAAGAATGGAAAAAGAACATCGCCAAAAAAAGGCGTTGTTAATAAGCCTGATCGCCATCCTGGGAGCGATTGTTTTAGTGGTAATCTACGGATTACTTAATGATACAGTCCTTAAACCCAAGAAAGCTGTTGCCCGTGTCAATGGTGATGTGATAACAGTCGATCAATTTGTCAAACGGGTTAAATACGAACGATTCTCACTGGTTCAGTCATTCTTGCAGTATTCACTTTCCCAGTGGGCATATTTCTTCCAATCGCAACTGCTTAACGTTCAAAACCAGTTGGATGACTACGTGAAATTCGGCAGTGATACGCTTGATACCATGATCACCGAAAAAATAGTTGCTCAGAAAGCTGCTGAATTGGGAATTACAGTTACCGATGCTGAGGTCGATACCTACATCCAGGAAAATTTTGGTTATTATGCCAATGGCACCCCCACTCCTGCTCCAACTGAAAAAATCTACCCGACCAGCACCCTTTCACGCACCCAAATGGCGTTGATCACTGCTACCCCCATTCCCACAGCTGTCCCCACTGAAGCTTTCACTGCTACTGCAACATTGGAATCAACTCCTTCTGAGGTAGCCCCAACACAAGCGCCAACCGAAATTCCATCACCCACTTCAATCCCACCCACCCCAACTCAATATACCTATGAGGGGTTCCAGGGGCTGTATTCAACTATGGTAGCCAACGTTGGCACACAAACTGGTTATACGGATGCGGAATTTAGAGATTATGTCAAAGGTATATTGCTTCAGAAGAAAGTATTCGATGCCTTAACCGCTGATATTAGTCCTGAACAAGAAATGGTCTGGGCCAGGCATATCCTCGTGGCGACCGAACCAGAAGCAAAATTAATCCTCACCAAGCTCTCCGAAGGTCAGGATTGGACAACTCTTGCTGCCAAATTCTCAACAGACACCTCCAATAATACCAACGGTGGAGATCTTGGCTGGTTTGGACGAGGACAGATGGTTCAGGAATTTGAGGATGCTGCTTATGCTCTAAAGATTGGTGAGATCAGCCAGCCTGTTAAGACTGAATTTGGCTATCATATTATCCAGGTTTTAGGGCATGAAAACCAAATGCTTAATGCCAGTGAATTAAGTACCATTAAGAGTGCTGCCTACTCAAAAATTATCAAGGCAGCCAAAGACAGCGCAACAATCAAAAAATACAATATCTGGGCATCGGTAGTTCCCAATGAACCTTCAATTCCTTCCCAGTATCGTATTACATCGACAGGTCAGTAAGGTCTTTCTAGATAGAAAGACGCCATGAAAAATCATGGCGTTTTTTATTTATCGACGAACCATCTCGTCACTCACTTCATCCAATCGCAAACTGATCACCTGGCTTGCTGAATCTCTGCCCATTGTTACACCATAAATTACATCAGCCACCTGAACAGTATTCCTGTTATGGGTGATGACGATGAATTGTGTATCCTTGCTCAATTCTTTAAGTAATTCCGTAAAACGTCCAACATTCGCTTCATCAAGCATTGCATCTACTTCATCCATTACACAAAAAGGAGTTGGAGATACTTTTAGTAATGAGAATATCAATGCAACGGCAGTAAGTGCTCGTTCACCGCCTGAAAGAAGCGATAAACCTTGTTCACGTCTTCCGGGAAGTTTAGCTTCAATATCAATCCCTGTCTCGGTCGGATTCTCATCATCGGTCAAAATCAAACGCGCGGAGCCTCCTCCGAATAAACGGGTAAATAATTGCTTAAACTCTATTGCTACTGCATTAAAAGTCGTTCTGAATTGTTTTCTCATCAGTTCATCCAATTCAGTGATGATTTGACGAAGGTCAGCATCCGCCTTTTTTAGGTCCTCCATCTGCGAGGAAAGGAATTCATACCGTTCCTTTACTTCGTAGAACTCCTTCTGCGCGTCAGGATTAATCGCACCCATGCGGCGTAATAAAGCACGCTGCCGATTTATGGATTCCTCGAGCCCGCTAGGAATTTCAGTTAATGTCTTTAGCTCACCAATTCCTTCAAGCGGCAAGGGGGTTGGACCGGTAACCTCATCGGAATATTCAAGAGTAACCAGGCCAAAATCTTCTTCGATTTTCCTCCTCAAGCTCTCAAGACTTTCCTGAGTTCGGGCTAATTCCAACTGCGCTTGAGTGCTTCCCCTTTCCTGGTTGGCCTCAAACTGCTGCGCCTGTGTATACGAATCTTGAAGGCTGGTGTATTCATTTTCCAGTTGCTGCATTTCTTTCTCTGCCGGATCAATCTTTAGCTGCAATTCCGCGATTTCTTCATTGAACTTCTTCTCGTTTTCCATTAACCCCTGTTTTGCGATGGAAACCTCTTCAAGTTGCCTTCCGATACCTTCCAATTTGCTTTGCAGGGCTGCAAGAATCGATTTGCTCGATGATATGGTTTGTGAAAACTCGTTATATCTTCTTTCTGATTCAGTGACTCCTCTGCTGCAAACAGCCACTGTTGTCGTCCAATGGGCAACTTGGCTTTGTTGTTCATCCAGCGGGACCTCCCGCAGTTTCATATTTAGAGTCTGGATTTCTGAAGTTAATGAGCCAATTTTCGTCGTTCCCTGCTCGAGCTGTGCACCAATTGCCTCCAATTCACTTTTTGTTTTGGAAATTTCTGAATTGATCAGGGTTAATTGGTTTTTTTGCCATTCGTTCTTTTGTTGTTGCTGTTCAAAGGCTCGGATCGCTGCCTGGTAGTTGCTTTCCTGTTGCTCGACCTCTCTTCTTTTTTCCTTGATCTCAGAACGGATCTTTTCCGCTTTCTGAACCGTCGCTTTCATTTTTTCGTGTAATGCGCTGATCTTCTCATCAAGTTCTTCTTTTTGCATGGTGAGAGTATCTATTGAGATCTCAAGTTCTTTTTTCTGCCTCGGTCTCCCGACCAATGAAGCTCGTTTATCCTTTCCTGCTATAATCACACCAGTTCCAGTGAATACTTCACCAGCCAATGTCACAATTTTTCCGGTTGCAGGGATTGTGTCGATCAACCGTTTAGCAGTTTCACGCGTTTTTACAATGACAACCTGACCAAGCAAAAGGTTTAGCAGCGTCTTATTGCTCTCATTTGTCTTCACCAGATCCGCAGCGATCCCCACGACTTCACTGTCTTTAATTCCTTTCACTTTATCCATGGATTTAATCCATGATTGATGGAACAAAATCGCTCTTCCGCTGTCTCCCTCCAGGAATTTCAAGATTTCATCTGGATCAGCCTCCGTACCCAAAACGATCCCATCCAACTGGTCCCCAAGAACAGACCCAATGGCAGTTTCGAGGGTTACTGGGATATCGAACAGGTTACTGATCACCTTTGACGATCCCCTAACCTTACCAGTCTTGATTGCCTGTACGAGATTCTTTGCGCCATCCCCCAATCCGGTCATGCTCAACTCAGCCTGCTCGAGAACCTCGAATTGGGCTCGGTTTTTTGAAAGGGACCTCTCCACCTCTGCTAATTCCTGATAAAAGGACTTTTCGTCAGCTTCTTGCTTTCTAACCTGATCATCGATCGCGGATTGCTCATTTAGAAGCGCATCCAGATCCTTTTTCAATTGCTCCACAATTGAAGATAATTTTTCTTTTTGGTCATTTAACCCCTCCGCCACTCCTTTGCTTTGCTCGATGCTGGCATTCAGGGTCAAGATTGAGGATTGCTGGGTCTCAGCTCTTGTTGTTAACTCTCTTTGATGGGCTTTAAGTTGAACTTGGTAGGTTTCAGCTTCGGTTAATAATCGACGTTGTTGACGCAATAAATTCTCAACATTTTCCCGTTCTTCCTGCCGGATGGCAAGTTGTTTTTGAGCTAAATCCAGTTGTTCCTGTGCTTCAGCCAATTCATGTATCAACCTGTTCTTTTCGTCGAAAAGCGAGATCAGTGTGTTCTCGCGTACTGAAATCTGCTCCTCATCACGGGTAATGTCAGCCTTAGTAGACGCTGATAACGCTAAGAGTGCTCTTTCCCGTTCTTCAAGTACTGCCAGTTCTTTACTGGTTTTTTCCATCGACGAATGGACACTTGCAGAATCTAAATGCCAGACAGATAATTGTTCACGCACCACTGCCAGTTTAGTACGAATTTCCACGACCTTGTTTTCAATACTCATCCGTTTTTCTCTGGCAACCCGTACCTTTTCATCCTGATTCTTTAATATTTCCCGGCAACGCAGTAATTCTTTTTGTGTATTTTGCCAATGGAATCCATACCAATCTTTCAAAAGAATATGAAGGTCAGCCTTGACATGGTCATACTCATCGGCTTTTTTAGCCTGCCTTTCAAGGCTTTTCAATCTTGGTTCCAGTTCACTTAAAATATCCTGTACTCTTTCAAGGTTTCGCCTTGTTGAATCCAAGCGGTTGATCGATTCTTCTCTCCGTGAACGGAATAGACCAATTCCAGCAGCTTCCTCAAAAAACCGGCGGCGTTCTTCTGGTCGCAACGATAATGCTGCATCAACCAAACCCTGCCCAATGATCGTGTAAGTGCGTTCAGCCAGGCCTGATTGCGCTAGTAATTCTGATATATCCTTCAACCTTACACGCTGCTTGTTCAATAGGTACTCATTATTGCCATCTCGATAAGCCCTTCGCGCTACCGAGACCTCAGAGTAATCAATTGGCAGCCAGTTCTCTTCGTTATCAAACACCACGGTGGCAGATGCCATACCAGCCCGCGGTCTCTGATCCGAGCCTGAGAAGATCATATCTTCTGTTTTCTTACCTCTTAAAAGTGTGTATGATTGTTCGCCAAGTACCCATCGCAGCGCATCCGATATATTGGATTTTCCTGAACCATTCGGGCCAACAATGGCAGTAACATTACCGGGGAATTCAAATTGAACCTTGCTTGCAAAGGTTTTATATCCATGTAATTCTAGAGCTTTAAGGCGTGGTTTCATGAATTCTCTCTATTTTAGAATGTGATTTGCAATTCCCAATCTTGTTAATGCATCCAAAGCAGCCTGTTTAGTGGCTGCATGTTTTGATTGTCCAATTCCTGTGCCTTTGATCTCCCCATTAATATACACATCAACCTCGAAAATCTTTGAATGATCCGGGCCAAACGAATTGCGGGTCGCATACAAAGGCGCAACAAAACCATGTCCCTGCGCCCATTCCTGTAATTTGCTCTTTGGGTCTTCATCCTTATGATTAATTAGGATATCTTCTGCTGCGCGTTCCAATGTTGGGGTTATAAACGATATGACTCCAGTAATTCCCTTATCCAGGTACAAAGCCCCAATGATCGCCTCAAAGGTATCGCATAATAACCCCGACCGTTCATTTCCACCAGCTTGCATTTCTCCGCGTCCCAACCTCATCGCTCGGCCAACACCCAGTTCCTTGGCCAGGTTTGCCAGCTGTTCCGTGTGGACCAATGCTGAGCGCATCCTGGTAAGATCCCCTTCCGGCATTTCCGGGAATTTGTTATATAACCACGCTCCAACCAGGAAATCCAAAACAGCATCGCCTAGAAATTCCAATCGTTCATTGTCCTCAATGGCTTCTGGATGCTCATTCAGATAAGACCTGTGAGTTAATGCTCTGCTGAGAAGCAAAATATTCGAAAAATCCGGAAAAACTCTTTGAGCAAATTGCTCAGGTGTTTCAAGATCTGATTCCAGTATTGATCCTTTCAAGGACCCCTCCCGGAATAATGAAAGCGCCAACCACCCGCATGGAGTAGCTCGAGTTCACACTATTCCTGTTAGATTTTGTAATGATTTATACCCTGAACCGGTAATTACTGCAACCGTTGGCGTATATTTCCGAATCTCAACAATTCTTGCTGCAGCCCAAACAAGGGCTGAGGTCGGCTCGCAGTAAATCCCCAGTTTCGCCAGTTGTCTATAAGCTCTCTGCAATTCGAAATCGGATACCTTCACCATCATTCCTCTACCATTGCTAATCCTAGTGAGGATAGCTTCTCCGCGAACCGGATTTACCACCTTCACACCCTCAGCTATGGTTTCGCCTGCTTCGATCTCATCAGGTTTCAATCTTTTCTGTTCGAAACCGCGGGTTATGGGGGCGCAATTCTCTGATTGAACTCCAACATAGAATGGCTGTTTAGCAATATACCCTGCATCCTCCATTACGGTAAAACCACGCATTATTCCATAAAGCAATCCGCCGTGACCAACCGGAGCGATAATCATACCCGGAGTTTCGCCCAGATGTTCAACAATTTCATAAGCGATTGTGGCAATCCCAGCCAATCCAAATGGCATAAATGCATGGCTGCCATAAACCACGCCTTTTTTTACCTCTTTTATCACAGCCTTTGCAGCTTCAGCCCGTGGACCTGGAACCCTCACCAGCTCTGCCCCGAACATCTCAATTTGTGTGCGTTTTGGTCCTGATGCAGCTTCGGGAACAAACACCTTGCATGCAATTGATCCCTTTGCACAATAAGCAGCAAATGAAGCGCCAGCATTACCTGAAGAATCTTCCACCGCAAAGGAAATCCCTCTTTCCTTGAAGTGACTAACCAAGGCAGTTGAACCTCGATCTTTATATGATCCAGTGGGGTTAGAAGATTCCATTTTTAGCCATATTTGGTGACCATCCAGGTATACAGGTAATAAAGGAGTGTTACCTTCTCCAAGGCTGATTATTGAAGACCGGTTAGTTTGATCTAATGAATCAAAATACGACCATACACCCAATCCAATATTTTTTCCGGGTTTAAATTTAGGAAATTCTTGATAATCAAAACACCCCCCGCACTCACATCGGTATGGATTGCTGTTGGTTGGATAAGAAGCACCGCATTGAATGCAATTAATTCTCGACATTATAGTTTCTCATTTTCGATATCTGGTTTCATTATACATGCTGGCTCTACAACAGGCATATAAAGTCAACCAATCTGCTATAATAACCGCGTGGATTTTCAAATAGCCGGACATCAATCGGATTCTTACCAGGTGAGCACGGACGTATACTCTGGTCCACTCGACTTGTTGCTTCAATTAATTGAGAAAGCCGAATTGGATATTACCAGGCTGGCACTCGCCCAGGTCACTGATCAATATCTTGAATACATGCATCATTTGGAAACTCAGGACCCTTCCGAAGTATCTGCATTTCTCGTCATCGCCGCAAGGCTTGTTCAGATAAAATCATCAGCTTTGCTTCCTCGGCCAGTTATCCCGGGTATCCAATTAGAAGAGGATCCTGGCGAAGCTCTTGCCAGGCAGTTGATCCTATATAAAAAATTCAAAGATCTTTCACATTTCCTCGAAGACCAGGAATCAGCCGGAAAACGCACCTATCTGCGCCTGGAATCATCACCACGCATGCCTATCAATACTAAACTTGATATTGACGATTTGACAATTGAAGACATCGTCGCCGCTGCCAGGGAGATCTTCGGAGACGCCAGTAACCTGGCTCCATTAAGCGAAGTCGTAAATCTGCCTCGTGTGACAATTCGGGAAAAGATCTCTTCTATTCTCGATGTTTTGCGCAAGGGTGGTGAATTATCCTTCGATCAGCTATTTTCTACTGGAAAAACCCGCCTTGAAGTTGTGGTTACATTCCTGGCTCTTTTGGAACTTGTAAAAAGGCACATGGTGGCTGCTTCTCAGCATGCACTTTTTGGTAATATTCAGTTAGTTCCAGAAGGCGACCTGGTCAGTTTAGAAGATCAAGATTTGGAATTCGTAGAATAATATTATTTACTCTTTTTGTTCCTCATAAAGATCGTAAGGCAGGCGATTACCAACCCATACGGTCATCAAGCTGATATTATCGTCACTTTCAGATGTTCCAGGATCATTCTCCCTTAAAGCCTGGATCAATACTTCAAATGTATCCCCTTTTGGCCAATCGGTTTCAAAACCAGGCAATAATGATCGATCAACCTCAAGTGGTAAGGGTTTCCAATTTCTGTCGTCCAGTAGTTTCCACACATTCTTTTGTAAAGAAGAATGCATCTGGCTCCATGAATTCAGTATTAATGCAGCAAATTCCGCGGATTTTTCAAAAATCGTGTGGGCATGCCTGATTTTTACTGCCGATGGAGCCAGGCTGCTGTTCCTAAAACCGGGAATTTGTACACCTTTGGAAAACAAACGGTTGATCCTAATGCCGGTTTCTTTGTCGACCTTTTCCAAATTTGAAAACACTTCTGTGATTACAGCTGTACGGTAATCATCGCGCATAAATTCATTTATCGCATGAAAAGGGATATATTGTTTCTTTTGTTTGTCAGGCATTTTTCCTCGTTATTTCACTCATTATTTTTTGTTACGAAGTCGCTTATTTCGTCCAACCGTTCCATTTCTTTTTCCGTAAGCTTCCATCCTACGGAACCGCAATTCTCCGCAGCCTGCCTGGCGTTCTTTGCCCCGGGAATTGGCAGGGTATTTTTGCAGATCGCCCAGTTCAGGGCAACTTGAGAAGCAGTTTTTCCATCATGGTCCTGACCAATAATTTTCAATTCTTTTATTAATGGTTGAATCTTCACAAGAAAATCACGAGAATATTGAGTCGCCCGTGCCCCTTTTGGAGGGTTCTCGGGGGTATATTTGCCACTTAGTATTCCCATGGCTAAAGGGCTATAAGCGATAACTTTGATGCCATTTTCAATACAATATTTCATCAAACCGTTCTTCTCAATACGCCGTTCGAGCAAATGGAATTCCACCTGGTTTGAGGCTAGTTTCAATCCCGATTTCTGAAGAACATCGTTGGCAATTTGTGTTTTTTCAAGATCGTAATTGGATACTCCTATCGCCCCAATTAACCCTTCATTGTAAACTTCAACCATTTGTTTCATCCATGTTTCCACGGAGACAGGAGGAAGCGGCCAATGGATCTGGTACAGATCCACTTTTGCAAGATTCAGACGTTTTAGACTATTTTTTAATGCCTTTCTAAGTGCACGAGGACCTAAGCGCCAGGGGAACGGCATTATCTTGGTCGCTATTTTTAGCTGCTTTGAACTCATCGGGATCAACTTGCCAAGGAATGTCTCTGATTTCCCTTGACCATAAACCTCGGCTGTATCGAAAAATATCGCTCCGTTATAGATCGATTCCTTAAAAGCCTCAGTAATATCCTCTTCAGCGTATTTATTGCCGTATCCCCAAACAAATCGGTCTCCCCAGGACCAGGTTCCAATACCGAAATCAACATTGTCAAATACCTGATTGAACTGGCCTGTCTTATCTTCCATCGCGTACTCCATTGAGAACTGAATGATGTATCGTTCAAGGTTTTTGGTGAAAGTAGAATGAGTTATAATTTTACAACAACTCATTTGATTTCGAAGAACAAAAATTGAGAGGAAAAATGGTGGAGCATATCGAATTTGCAAATAATTATGAAGATTTGAGCACAAACCAGGGCTTTCAATTTGAATTTAAATGCAATCGTTGTCAATCTGGATATCGCACCAGGTTTAAACCTTCGATTACCGGCAAGGTAGCCGGAGCACTTGAATCAGCAAGTTCATTATTCGGCGGGTTCATGAATCGGGCGGCAAATTTCGGCGAACAGGTTCGATCAGCTGGTTGGGAAAAAGCACATGATGAGGCATTCATAGAAGCTGCGCAGGAAGTAAAACCTTACTTTATTCAATGCCCGCGGTGCAATGATTGGGTATGCCGGCAAAAATGTTGGAATACAAAGAAAGGTCTTTGTAAATCGTGCGCTCCAGATCTTGGTGTCGAAATGGCTGCAGCTCAGGCATCAAAATCGGTCGAGGAGGTTTGGGCACATGCAGCCATGGCAGAAGAAGATAAAAAATTAGGAACTGAATATTGGCGCGAGGGAATAACAGCCACCTGCCCTAATTGTGAAAAGCCATTGGCAGCCAATGCTAAATTCTGCCCGGAATGCGGCGCAAGTTTAAAACCGAAAGACCAATGTCCGAAATGCGGAGCTAAATTATTACCCAACGCGAAATTCTGCGCGGAATGTGGTGAAAAAGTTTAACACCTTTAAAATTTCCAATTCACAGTAAATCACCCATGTCAGATGAGATAACCCCGATCCGGCAGCAGTACCTGGATATTAAGAAGAAATATCCAGGTACGATTGTTTTTTTTAGGCTTGGCGATTTCTATGAAACATTCGATGAAGATGCTGAAATCACTTCACGTGAATTGGATATCGTACTTACTTCACGCGGTGCATACAAGGGCACGCGAATTCCGATGGCAGGGATTCCATATCACGCTGTCGAAAATTATTTGTCAAGGTTGATTGAAAAGGGATATCATGTCGCCATTTGCGAGCAAATCGGTGACCAACCTTCCAAAGGGATATTCCCGCGCGAGGTTGTTCGCGTTGTTACACCCGGAACTGTTTTTGAACCGAGTTTACTCAAAGGTGATCACAACAACTACCTGGCGGCGGTTGCAGTAGATGGGGATAAAGCTGGCTTGGCTTATGTGGATATCTCTACCGGCGAATTTCAAACAACAGAGTTTGAGTCTGAGAATCCGCTTCACGAACTTAAATCTGAATTAATCCGTGTCGGACCAGTAGAGACGCTGCTTCCAGAATCACTTAACCTCGGTGAATACGGTGTGGGTCATCTCACCCGGCTTCCAGATTGGCGTTTTGAGATCAGCCGCAGCATCGAGACGATCAAACGTCTAATGCAGGTTTCCACACTTGATGGGTTCGATCTCGTCGATCATTCGCTTTCGATTGCAACGGTCGCTATTATTCTTCAATATCTGCAGGATACACAACCCTCTGCCTTGAAACTGCTTTCTGGAATCACCACTTACTCGACCAGTGAATTCATGACCCTTGATTCGCCTACACGCAGGAATCTCGAGCTTACAGAAACCATTCGTAAAAACGAAACGCAGGGATCTTTACTCTCCATCATGGACAAGACCATCACCCCGATGGGGCATCGATTGGTGCGGCAATGGGTAAGCAAACCATTATTAAACCTTGACCAGATCAAGCAAAGACAGGATGCTGTTGCCAGTTTTGTAGCACGGGGGGTGATGCGCATTGGTTTTCGCGAGAGCCTGGCGCATCTTGGTGATCTCGAGAGACTCGCTAACCGCGTTTCAGCCGGAAACGCAATCCCTCGTGACCTGGTGGCCCTTCGTGAAACAACAGGAAAATTACCGGAAATATTGAACGCGTTTTCTGAAATTCCTGAGCCGCTTTCACAATTGCTGGCAACTTTTGATCCAGTAAATGAGGTTTTCCAAATCTTATCAGTAGCAATTGCAGAAGATCCTCCAGCCACTTTGCAGAATACAGGCGTCATCCGAAGTGGTTTCTCGGAAGAACTTGACCACACCATTGAAATGTCAAGGCACGCCAGGGAATGGATATCGAACCTTGAAGGTTTGGAACGCGAAAGGACGGGGATCAAATCCCTCAAGGTAGGTTTTAATAAGGTATTTGGCTACTACCTTGAAGTGACACACTCCAACACTCAGCAGGTCCCACCGGAGTACATCCGCAAGCAAACCCTCGTTAACGCAGAACGTTATATAACTCCGGAAATGAAAGAATACGAAGCACTGGTCTTGAATGCTGAAGAGCGGATTCGCGAGATCGAAGCAAGATTGTTTAAAGAGGTTTGTAATTCTCTCAAGCCATATATCCCCGCTATGCTCAGAACAGCTCAATGTATTGCCGAGCTTGATACCCTGGCAGGTTTTGCTGAAGTGGCATCGCTTTCGAACTACGTTCAACCCGAGCTAAGCGATTCCACCAGATTGGAAATTATTGATGGCAGGCATCCGGTAGTTGAAACAACCCTTAACCAGGAAAGATTCATTGCCAACGACTGCACTTTCGATGAGGGAGAGATTGTCCGTATCATTACCGGCCCAAATATGAGCGGAAAATCGACCTTCCTGCGCCAGGTGGCTTTGATTGTGTTAATGGCTCAAACCGGTTCATTCGTTCCCGCAAAAAGTGCCCATGTTGGATTAGTAGATCGGATATTTACGCGCATCGGCGCTCAGGATGAGATCCACGCTGGTCAATCCACCTTTATGGTGGAAATGATCGAGGCAGCAAATATTCTCAACCATGCTACTCCCAGGAGTTTAATAATCCTTGATGAGATTGGGCGCGGAACCTCAACTTATGATGGACTTTCGATTGCCTGGTCTGTGGTGGAATTTATCCATAATCATCCCAAATTAAGGTCGCGTACGCTGTTCGCCACACATTATCATGAATTGACACAACTCGAGGAGCTGCTTCCCGGGGTTCGCAATTACAATGTCGCCGTCACCGAAGCAGGGAATCAAATCGTTTTTCTTCACAAGATTGTTCCCGGCGGTGCCGATCGCTCATATGGTATTCATGTCGCCCAAATGGCGGGTATTCCGCGTCCGGTTATCTCCCGCGCTGGCGAAATCCTCCATCAGCTTGAGCAGACCTCAGGGTCAGCAGTGAAGATTGAAGCCTCGGCAATTCAACAGATGTCCCTTTTTCCCGAGACCAATCCATTATTGGACGAATTGGAAAAAATTGACTTGAACACATTGTCTCCCATTGAGGCATTGAATATCCTTTACGAATGGCAGCAGAAATATAAAAAGGGATAACAGAACAGATCAAAAGAATTGATCTGTTCTTCTGCATAAGAGCATTGGTTATTTCTGGGGGAAGAACAACTCACCAGTCAAAGGTGGAAGTGAGATTTTGACAACACCATTAATCACAGAATGTGTCTGTAACTCAAAAACACTTCGATATGCTGTGACCGAATGATCTGCGCCAAGAGTAACTGATATTTCCTGTCGATTTTCAGAAGGATTGATGAGAATTAAAGCCAGATCTTCCTGAGTCTTGCGAGAGTATCCGACACAATCTTTATTATCCAATTCAAGAAACTTCATTTCACCGTAACGCAGCACATTGCGATCCTTGCGTGTCCACGTCAACTTTCTCACCAATTGGCGCAAAGAATTATTCCACTTCGATTCATCCCAAGGGAACGTCTTGCGGCAATCCGGATCAGAACCGCCGGTTAATCCGATTTCATCACCATAATAAATCGCAGGAGACCCGGGATAAGTGAAAAGAAAAAGCATGGCCAATTTTACTTTTTCCACGTTCCCTTTGAAAACAGTCATGATACGTTCTGTATCGTGGCTTCCAAGTAGATTATATTGAGCAAATACGTTTTCTTTCGGATACTTTTTTAACCAGCCCTCAATTCCGGAAGTAAACTCCAGCGGATGTATTTTTTGCTGTAAAAGGTCCACCACTAATGTACGCACAGGATAATTCATCAAGCCGTCGAAATGGCGATCCCCTACCCAGCGCGGGTTTCCATCCCAAATCTCTCCCAGTAGATAAGCATTTTCATTGACACGCTTCACAGCTTGCCGGAAGTCATACCAAAATAGGTCGTCATCAATCTCATTCGGAACATCAAGCCGCCAGCCATCAAATCCCTGTTCCATCCAGAACTTGGCTATATCGAGAATGTATTTCCGTACAGCGGGTTCATTGGTATTAAATTTCGGCAGGCTCTTATATTTCCACCATCCTGAATAAGTCGTCGCATCACCAGGTGAAAATGCATCAACCGGAAACTTGTGAATATGGAACCAGTTTACATAAGGAGAACCTGATTGATTTTCAAGAATATCATTAAAGGCGAAAAAACCACGTCCGCAGTGATTAAAAACACCATCCAGAATAACGCGGATATTATTGCGATGTGCAACATCGAGCAGAGTTAATAGTTCTGCTTGTGTACCAAGTTTCGGATCTACACGGTAATAATCTACCGTGTTGTAGCGGTGATTTGATGGACTTAAAAAAATCGGATTTAGGTAGATTGCATTGATCCCCAGATCAATTAAATAGTACATGCGATCTGTAATCCCTTTCAGATCACCCCCTTGAAAACCGTTATTAGTCGGGTTGGCTCCCCAGGGCAGCACATTAAAGGGATCATTTTCTTTGCTTCCATTTTCAAAACGATCGGGGAAGATTTGATAGAACACAGCATCCTGCACCCACGTTGGAACGGTCATGAATTTTCCTCGATTCTTTTAGACAGGTAAATGGGATTATTGTAGAAATCTTTTTTGTCCAGGCTTCCATCAGCAAGTTTCACAAGAATAGTTGTTAACGCACGGTTTACCGGCGTTGGCACGTTGTTCTTTTCTCCAAAACGCTCCACTGCACCATTGAGGAACTCAACCTCACTCAAACGTCTTCCAGCATCAAGGTCAATCTGCAAAGAGGGCATTTTTCCGCCTCGCGCTTTTGACAATGGAAAGCCTATAATAGTCCTGCCAATCGAAACTGGAATATTCGCCAAAGCCCGAACGAGAAGTTTTACTGGTGTACCAGGGAGATCGACCACCTCCACTCCCATCTTTTTCATCACTGCCAGTGCTTCTCTAATCTGCTTAACCTCGATCTGGTAGGTGATAGGATCTTTGAGTATCTGAGATGGAGACCAATTGAGAATTGCGCTGGTGGCATTTACCTGCAGGTTTGTCAGCAGCTTGGACCATTTCATGCTTGCTCGATCCGGGTATCCCTTAGCGTGGAGACCAGCACTGTTGAAAGCAGCGATGATAGTTTGCGTAAATTCAGAATTGTCTTCAATCCCTACTCCACGCAATTTTTGCACTTGGACTTCACCCAATCCAAGCCGCTGCACGGCTGTAGTGATTGAAGCCCCTATTACTTTCACATCCAGAATTTTTGATTCGATTTCAATTTCGTTTTCTACACCATTTTGAAGGCACAAGATTGGAGGGCAATTCTTTGCTATTGGTATTAAATTCTCTACTAACTGTTTTGTATCAAAAGCTTTCACAGCGATTAAGGCCAGATCGAAATGATTTTTCTTCAGTGAATTAACGAAATCAACTTCAACTTTAACTTTTGGTGAAAGACATTCTCCCCCAATTGTTTTAATCTTTAAGGCGATTGATTGTCCATCTGTCAAATGACCGGGTTGCTCAATAAAAGTAACGTCGCATCCCGCTGCTGCCAAACTACCGCCAATATAGGTTCCGATTGCGCCCAGGCCGAAACAGATGATCTTTAAAGGAGTAGACTTCTCACTCATGTTGATCAGAAAACCAGTCTTTTTGATTTCCCCGCAGATAATCCTGTCCGCTCATCCACTTTTTTCCTGCTGGTTGTACCTCTTCCAATATCAAACTTCCTCGAGAAGTTCCAACAACCGGCTTTCCAGCAATAATCCCTCTTATTCCAGCTTGTCCATGTTGCTCTTCTACAACAACGACTTTTCGGATTTTCAATATCTGACCATGTACGACCATAAAAGTTCCCGGCCAGTCGTCATAGGCTCGTACCTGCCTTTCGATTTCAAGTGCTGGCTTGGAAAAATCCAGTAATCCATCTTGTTTCTTCAGCATTCCAGCATACGTGCTACCTGTTGCCGGTTGATCGACGGGTGTGATTTTCCCTTCCAAATATGGAGGCAGCGTTTTAATTAACAATTCACTACCCACCGCAGCAAGCTTTTTCTCAAGGGTTTTTGCTGTTTCCATTGCGTCTATGGACACTTTTATTTTTGCCAAAACAGGTCCTGTATCTATTCCAGCATCCATTTTCATAATGGATACCCCGGTATACTCATCACCGGAAAGAATCGCAGCCTGGATTGGAGCAGCCCCGCGCCACCTGGGGAGATAGGATGCATGAACATTGATACATCCATAAGGAGGTAGATCAAGCACATTTTGCCGCAAGATCTGACCATAAGCCGCAACAATAATTACATCTGGTTCTAATTGTTTAAGCTCCTCAAAGGCTTCAGGTGTCTTTAATTTGGCAGGTTGAAAAACCGGGATATTTAACTGGCTGGCAATGATTTTCACAGGAGGCGGCGTCAGTAGCTTCCCGCGCCCTGATTCCCTATCAGGTTGTGTAAAAACTCCAGAAATCGAATAATGCTTCGCAAGGCTCGCAAGAATGTAAGCCGAGAATTCAGGAGATCCCATGAAAACTAGTCGCTGTGGCACGCGAATCATTTTAACATATTCTATTTGGATTAAAATAAGATACTGATAAATCAACTTGCAAAAGGTGACCTAATGTCCGACAACAAGAAACCAATTATCTATGGAACCACCTGGTGTGGTGATACCAGGCGTGCCCGCCGGTTTTTCGATGAGAACAAGATTGAATACACCTGGGTGGATATTGATTTAGACAAAGAAGCTGGAAAACTGGTAGAACAGATTAATGGCGGGTTTCGAAGCGTTCCAACCATCGTCTTTCCCGATGGATCAACCTTGACTGAACCTTCTTCGCGTGACCTTCAACTAAAATTTAAGATTACCTAGGCTTTTGCTTCGAACTGCTATTTTTAGTGCGACCTAATATCCAGATCGCAACCACTCCGGCTAGGATTCCCAATACCCAAACAAGGTACTTCGAACCTTTTTTCGTTGATTCCACCACAATCGTCGGCATCTGGACCAGTTTTGTTTTTAGTGTATTCACAAAATCAAGATCTGGTTTCACAGGTTGCAGCAATTGCGAAAGTTGATTCTCTATTTTTCCTAGAGATGGTGTATGAAATTTGTTAAATCCTTCTGGCATTTTCACCCCTTTTCTTCCATTGAGTCGTATCCAATTCTTGCCATTTCGTCTTTCAAAGACATCAAAGCACGATGGTAAAGTGATTTGATCGCTCCTTCCGTACGTCCCATGATGACGGCAATCTCAGCATTGGATAAGTCTTCCAAATATTTCAACAGGATCAATTGCTGTCGATCTGGTGCTAATCTCCGAATTCCTTTCAATAAAAGTTCCATCTCCTGTTTTTTTTCTATCCATGTTTCTGGAAGATCAACGCGATGTGGTAATTCTGGTTGATCATCCAGCGAAATTTCTTTTCTGCGTTGTTTATCGCGGTGCCAGTTGGCAATCAAGTTATGAGCGATACGATACAACCATGCCGAAAACGGAATGCCCTTATCCTCATACGTTTGAATATGCCCGAACGCTCTATAAAAGACCCTTGAAGTAATATCCTCCGCATCATCCTCGGAACCCACACGATAAAAAATGTAGTTGTAGATGCGATTCACATTCTGGTTATAGAGAAAACTGAAAGCTTCAGAGTTGCCAAACCGCGCCAGTTGGATGGCGTTTTCGGCCGTTATCTCTATAGGAATCTTACTGCGGTCTTTTTTCATTCAGGTTAACCCGATCTTCTGGTAAACGATACGAATTTCATTTCCATTTCATTGCCGCCTGAACAGCTGCAAACGCATCGAGTATACCTGCGCCGGTGGCAGAAGAAGGGTCACCACAACTAGGCGCACTTCCGCGGTAAGGTTGAGTGGTTTCCCGCAGAATTTTCATCGTCTCTGAGATATTTCCGATCAACGAGGGATTGGCTGACCACATTAACGCAACTACGCCGGTTACATGCGGCGCTGAAAACGAGGTCCCGTCAGCAGTAGAATACCCACCGCCCGGAAACGCCGAAGTAACCTGTTCACCGGGTGCGAGTAAATCGGGTTTTTGCCTGTTGCTGCCATCCACCAGTACAGGACCCATACTCGAAAATAAAGATAAATTCCCTTCCTTATTTACCGATCCGCTAGTGAATACAGAAGAATAAATCGCGATTGGATCGGTTACCGAAGAACACCCGTAATTACCAGTGTTCCCTGCCGCAGCGGAAAGGAAAATGCCGGCAGTCGCTAATGCATCCACTGCATTCTTATAAACAAATGCATCACATCCTTCAATCATCGGGCATCCCCACGAGTTATTTACCACCATCGCTCCCTTGGCCGGATTGCCATCAGTGAAAGGATCACCATTCTGAGGGAATGGGGCAAGCATGAATTGCATGCAATCCAGATATTTGGCTGGATTGCCAAGATTTCGTGCCAAGTTAACGCAGCCAATCCATTCAGCCCCTGGGGCAACCCCTAAATTCTTGCCGGCAGCAATTGCCATCGTCATGGTCCCATGGCCTGAAAGATCTACCGGGAAAGGCGTGGAATTCCAAGGATCAAACCAGTTGTAATCATCAGTACCCCCATATCCGCGATAATTTGCTGCAAGTTCGTCATGCCGCCCGTCCACACCGCTGTCTGTTTGGCCGATAATGATTCCTTCCCCATTAATTCCAAATTCCGTTTGGACTTTGTCAGCCTTGATCATTGTGATGTTCCAGGTAGGTGTTTGGGGTCGTTCCGTGGTATCTGCTTCACCGGCAGAGGTAGGTTGTGGAAGTGGTCTTAGTTGGGGGTCATCCAGTACCCGGTCAACATTTGGGTCCTTCTGTAAGAATAATTTTACAATCGGACCGCCATCGACTTCCAACCCATTGACCAGGTAGTAAGATTTAAATCGGATATGGTACTTTTCAAGCTTTTGCTTTATCGAGACTTGAGTCGTTTCTGCCAACGAGGTTAATTCATGATAGACTGTCTGTCTTCGTACTGAATAGTCAGCTATCTCACTTACAGGGGATAAGTCTGCCTGAGATCTTAAAATCACGAATAGCTTCTCTCCGTGAAACCCCAGTTGACCCCATATCATATAAACCATCGCAACCGTGATTATGCTTACTCCAACCAAACTAATGTCCCATTTTTTTGGTAAATGAGCGTTCTCGATGAACTTAAAATTGATCAGCAGTACGATAAATATTGTCAACAAGGTCATAAAAGTGAACCAGGCTGCTTTTATTGCCCAATTCATCGCTTCTCCATCACTGCTTCCAATCACAAGTGAAAGTTCATCCATATCAAAAAAGAGAAGCGGTGCTGCAAAGGCAAGTGTTGAAATAAGGAAAACCGGCATTTTGCCTTTCCCTTGCCTGCCAATTCCTATAATAGAAAAAGCAGCCAATGTCCATCCGCTAATTGGCACAGTAATAGCGAGCATTTCCTGTGACCCGTTATTTGCCAGGGCGGCCACAGAGATCAATAAGAAAACGAATAAAACAAAACCATCCATGATGTAATCAGAGACCCTTAATTCTCTCTCTTCATGATGGACCCTGCTCAGGTAAATTGGGTATGCCAACCTGATTACATACAACCCGAAAACAATTCCCGCCAGCAATTCAAGGACCGTATCCAAAACAGAACCAAGCGCACCCCATAAGAGCCAGGGTATTAGGATAGCCATTCCCAGGGCAGCTGCAATACCAACCAATCCTGATGGTGGTAATTTGCTTTTTTCGACTTCACTTTTTGATGTGCCAGGTTTACTGAAGGCATACACAGATACCATCAACAAAGCCATTGAACTGATCTGTAACAAGGCAGTTTCATTCTGAGCTGTCAGATATAAGGTTTTTAACGGAACAGTTAACAAACCTAATATCGAAGCAAACATCCATAACCGAAAGATTATTTTTAAACGAGGGTTTTTAACAGCAAAATTCAAGATAATCAACGGGATAAATTGAAGCAAAACACAAACCAGGTGGATCAGCCAGCGAATATCTGCAACACCAACAGAGCTTTCAAAAAGCGTCTGTTCCAATACCCATGAAGCAAACAGGTCAATCCCTGATAATAGGATCACCCAAAAAGAGGAAATAGCAACCAGCAGAACTAATCCGCACCCTTTACCCGTTGCAGACCTTGTTTCGCTCACTTCAGTCGGATTCATAATTGCTTATCCTTCATCCAGAAAATCGTGATTATATCCCTTGTAAATAATCCTGCAAAATACTACACTAATATGGTACCCACGAGTTAATGAAGTTTAACCCAAAAAACCAATTTTTTCGGAGGCGACTATGTTGCATGAGGAATTTTCCTGGACGACCAAAGACGGGTTGAAAATATTCGGACAGGAATGGAAACCGGAAGGAAAAGTGAAAGGGGCGATTGCTCTTGTTCATGGGCTAGGTGAACATTCGGGAAGATACCAGCATGTGGCAGAATTCTTAAATGCCAAAGGGTATTCCATCACCGCTTTCGATCTGCGCGGACATGGAAAATCTGAAGGAGTTCGCGGTCACGCTGCCTCATATGAAGTTTTAATGGATGACATCACCCAAAATATCGAATTAGCCAAAAAACATTTTCCAGGAGCTCCTGTATTCCTCTATGGTCATAGCCTCGGCGGCAACCTTGTTTTGTATTACTGCCTCACACAAAAACCGGTAATTAAGGGGGCAATCGTTACCAGTCCCGGGCTGGGAACTGCTGAACCTGTCCCCGCGGTTAAATTATTCCTGGGGAAAATGATGTACAAATTGGCACCAGCCACCCAAATGGACAATGGTCTGGACAGGTCTGGGTTGGCTCGTGACCCGGAAGTTGAAAAAGGGTATTCGGCAGATCCCCTGGTGCATGGCAAAATTTCAGCCCGCTGGGCATTAGACATGCTCAATAATGGTCAGTATATTCTCGCTCATGCCGGTGAATTTCCACTGCCATTATTACTCATGGTAGGTTCCGCAGATCGATTGATCAGCGCACCGCTTGTACGCAAGCTCGCATTGGAAATTCCCATCTCCAAAATCACATTCAAAGAATGGGAGGGTTTCTATCACGAGCTGCACAATGAGCCTGAAAAATCAGTTGTGCTGGAAACAATGACAAACTGGCTTGACACTGAGATCATATAAGGATCAACATCTTAAAACGTATGCATCAGGCTTGACCGAAACTATCACTCAGGCTAAAATAGTTTCGCAAGAAAGGTTTCAAGTCTGATCCTGATCGTTCGGTTGGTCAGTGAAAATCTGGTAACTGAGTAACGAATGACTGAACCCTCTCGATTCAACCACTCCAAGATACGCTATAAATAGCGGTCAAAGGGTGGTTTTTATTTTAAGTTGACCTGGAGATGAGCAAATGAAAGATTTCTTAACGCGCGGAAACCTGGCAAATATTGACCCTGAGGTCCACGAATTAACGCAATTTGAAAAAGAACGGCAGTTTCGAAAACTAATCCTTATTCCTTCCGAAAGCACTGCTCCTGAGGCTGTTCGGGAATCCCTTTCGTCAGTATTTCAAAATCTTTATGCTGAAGGTTACCCGGATGAAGAAACCCGCTGGATGAAAGAAAGTGAAATCCTGGATTATCCCGCCAGGCTCTCCTACTATCGTCGTTATGCTGACCCGCGATATTACAAGGGTGTTGAATATGCCGATATGATTGAATCGCTGGCGCGCCGTCGTTGCGCTGAGGTTTTTTCAACAGACAAAATTTCACCGGATCAGATTTATGTCAATATTCAGGCACTTTCCGGTGCTCCTGCCAACAATGCTGTATATCATGCTTTGATTGAACCCGGAGATACCATCCTCGGAATGAACCTTCTGCACGGCGGTCACCTTACCCATGGCTCATCGGTTAACCGATCAGGAAAGCTCTATAAGGTAGTCCATTACAATGTCGATCCGGTCACTGAACAACTTGATTACGACAAGATCGAAGCAATCGCCAAGGAGAACAACCCAAAGGTCATCATCTGTGGCTATTCCTCGTACCCCTGGATTCCGGATTGGAGCCGTTTTAGAGCGATCGCGGATTCTGTTGGTGCATTCCTGCTTGCCGATGTTTCCCACATCGCGGGATTGATTGCAGGTAAGGCTGTTCCTTCACCTGTAGGTTTTGCCCATGTGATTACCTTTACAACTCACAAAACTCTGTGCGGCCCAAGAGGTGCATGTATTCTCACCACCGATGCTCAATTGGCCAAAAAGATCGACAAAGCCGTATTCCCCGGTGAACAGGGAGGTCCGCATGTTCATGTCTTCGCTGCTCTTGCAACCACTTTCAAGATCGCATCAAGTGATAACTTCCAGCAACTTCAAAAACAGATTATCAAGAATTGTGTTGCATTAACCAATCGTTTATCGCAGCGTGGAATGCGTGTCGCCTTTGGCGGAACAAATTCTCATCTTGGTAATATTGACTGCAAGACCATTAAAGGTCCTGACGGAACACCGCTTTCAGGAGATATGGCTGCCAGGATCCTGGATGTCGCTGGAATAGTCCTCAATCGTAACACCATCCCCGGTGATAAAACCGCGCTTTTCGCTTCCGGAATCCGGTACGGCACTCCCTGGATGACTCAACGTGGCCTGACTGAAAAAGATATGGAAATCGTTGGTGATGCAATCGCAGACCTGCTTCATTCGATTGTTCCATACACCGTCGAGTCCAAAAAAGGTCCTATGGTTCGCGCTAAAGTCGATTTTAAGGTCCTTGAGGAGGTAAAAATCCGCATCCGCTCTCTGGCTGAATCAGCTGGGGCTGACTTATCCTACGAAAAAAGCGGTTATCCCCATTTTTACTATATTGACGATAAATCAGGGAGCAAAAAGTCCACAACTTCCATCGAACTTGCTGGCGAACACGTCAATTATTTCGTGCAGTATTGCTTTTCATCCGATTCGAATTTCCTGAAACATGGTGCTACACAGCCATCTTCGATTACGATCAACGGTCAGACGATCGAAGGTGCTTTAACCAAAATCGATGAAACCAAATTCGCATTCACGCTTCCATCAAGTCAATTTGGACTCACAGCAGCCTTCCTCAGGGATTTATCAGATGGATACATCGCCTTCGACCAGGATATCCCGCGGCGAATTCCTGGGCCAATCATTATTACCGAGAACCCCGAGCTGGCGGTTGAAATTAAACCGCAAACTGAGGTAAGTACAAAACCTTACTACATTGGTCAGGGCAATTCCAGTGGAAAGTCATTACCTGAATTCACTTGGAATGAACCAAAGGATCTGCCCTTAATGCGCACCCCATTGTATGAATGCCACAAATCGATGGGAGCGAAGATCATCCCCTTTGCTGGCTGGGAAATGCCAGTTTGGTATACCTCAGTTGTTGAAGAACACACCGCCTGCCGTGAATCAGCCGGATTATTTGATGTTGCCCATATGGGAGTGTTCCAGGCGGAAGGATCCGAAGCATCCCAATTTCTCGATACTGTTTGTGGAAATGATATCGGCGGGTTAGCCGTAGGTGAATCATGCTATACCCATTTCCTCGATCCGGATGCCAATGTAATTGACGATACTTTAGTCTACCGCCGCGGACTGCAAAAATATCTGGTCGTCGTAAACGCATCCAACGATGCCAAAGATTGGGCATGGTTGAATGCAGTCCGTGAAGGAAAAGTCTGTATCGATAAAAACCGCCCCTGGGTAACCTCCTACGGAAGCGGTGTGGTGCTTCGCAACCTCCGTGATCCAAAAGAAGGATCCGATATGCGTGTGGATATTGCCCTTCAGGGTCCAAAATCACGAGATATTCTCCTGGCACTCGGTTGTGACGCGGCTTCTTCCAAGAAGATCAAAGCTTTAAAACGCACTGAATTATGCGAAGCTGTTGTTGGCGGGTTTGACCTGGTAGTGTCACGTACCGGATACACCGGTGAGAAAATGGCATTCGAATTATTTGTTCATCCGCAAAAGGCCGCAGAATTGTGGGACGCATTGCGTAAAGTTGGTGAACCGATGGGAATGCGGGCATGCGGGTTAGGTGCGCGCGATTCCCTTCGCACCGAAGCAGGTCTCCCATTATATGGGCACGAGATGGGTGGAGATTTGAACCTTGGGGTAGCTGAAGCTGGTTTTGGTTCTTATGTAAAAACATATAAACCCTGGTTCATTGGCCGCCAGGCATTTATCCAAAAAGAAGCCAACCGGAAAAGTGTGGTCGTGCGCTTCCGGTTCCTTGAAAAAGCGGTACGTATGGCTCACCATGGCGATCCAGTGATCGATGTTAAAGGGAAGGTGATTGGTGTGGTAACCAGCTGCGCCATCGATAAAGAAGGATTCCTCACCGGCCAGGCCTATATTGACCTGAAGAGTGCTGAAGAAGGGACACCAATCTTCATTTTCCAGGGAGCACCTGCCCAGGCATCCAAAGCACCTGCTGAATTATCCACTGGTGACCGGGTGACTCTGCCAACTGCAGCTTCCGTGGTAAGCCGTTTCCCGAAAGCCTAAACCTGTTTCAAAAAATATCAAAGGAGAGAACTTAAAACATGCAAACACCCTGGGACTACCGATATGCACAACGCACGCAACGCATGAAAGCATCGGCAATTCGCGAATTACTGAAATTTGCCGAGCAGCCGGATATGATCTCCTTTGGTGGCGGATTCCCCGCTGCTGAAGTGTTCCCGGTGGAAGAGTTCAAACGTGCATGCAATTATGTTCTTGAACATAAAGGAGCTGATGCATTACAGTATGGTGGTACCGATGGTTACACACCCCTGCGGGAAATGATTGCCAGGCACACTATTTCTCTAGGCATCAAAGTGGATATTGATAACATCCTCATCACATCTGGTTCCCAACAAGCCCTGGATCTCCTTGGGAAGATCTTCATCAACCGTGGCGACAGAATTCTCGTTGAATCGCCAACATATCTCGGTGCGCTGCAGGCATGGAATGCCTATGGAGCAGAATACATTGCAGTCCCAGCGGATGAAGATGGCATGCAAACTGACCAACTTGAAGAAGCACTTCGTATTGGTCCAAAGTTTATCTATGTTTTACCAAATTTCCAAAATCCTACCGGAACTACATTACCAATAGATCGCAGGCAGAAACTTGTCGAACTGGCTGATCGTTATGGTGTGCCTATCATCGAAGATGATCCGTATGGGCAGTTGCGTTATGAGGGTGAAGACCTGCCTGCGGTTGAATTACTTGATTCACAAATGCGCATGAGCAGTGGTAACTATACGGGGAATGTTATTTACCTTTCCACATTCTCCAAGATCCTGGCGCCGGGGCTGCGTCTTGCCTGGGCAATCGCACCCAAGGAAGTTATTCGAAAAATGTCGCTTGCGAAACAGGGAACCGATCTCCATACCTCCACCTTTAATCAAATAGTGGCGCACGAGGTAGGTCAACATGGTTTCATTGACAGGCATGTCAAGGTGATTCAGGAAACATACCGCGAAAGACGAAATGCTATGCTGGATGCACTTGATGAACACATGCCCGCTGAAGTGTCTTGGACGAAACCACACGGCGGTTTATTCCTGTGGGTCACGCTTCCTGAAAAGATCAACTCAACAGATATGCTTCAGGAAGCGATTGCTGAAAAAGTCGCTTACGTACCTGGTGAATTCTTCTATCCGGATGGCAGCGGGAAAAACACGATGCGCCTGAACTTCTCCTTCTGCAAACCAGAGATTATTAATGAAGGAATATCACGGCTAGGAAAGGCATTAAAAAAGAAACTGGTCTAGAAAAAAAGTTGCCGAAAGGCAACTTTTTTATTTTGTACCCCACAATTTGAATTCCTTTAATATCGATCCTCCAATAAATTCAAGCAGGATCGAATTATCTGGTATGAGGTTGGTATCAATCGGAAGGAACCATTCAAGGAATGCCAGCAGACGTTTTGCCTCCACGTATTCAGGGGTACCATAAGGTACTTGTCGTAACAATGGTTCTGCAAGTTGCTTTAATGCGGATAATTCGTAAACCAACGCTGAATTGAATAGCTTATTTCCATTTTCCTGGAACGGGAAAATGTACTCTTTTTCACCGCGCTGGACCGAATCCCAGCGGGCGATGGTTTGCTGTGCAGAATATCCCCGTTCCCGCGAGTCACGAACAATACGACGTAAAAGTCGGGTATCTGTTGTAGAGATCCTGTTATACCGGTCAAGGTTCAGTTGCGTCAAGCAGGAAGCATAAATCTTAAAGGTGGATGCAGGATCGATATCAGGCAGCAGGTGAGGATTTAAACCATGGATGCCTTCCAATATCAGAATTTGGTCTTCCTCAAGTTTAACAATCTCTCCGGGTTCACTTTTTCCTTCTTTGAAGTTATATTTCGGTAGTTGAACTTCTTCACCTGATATCAACCGTTTAAGGTGAGCAGAAAGCAATTTAGTGTTCATCGCTCCCAGGGATTCAAAATCATATTGACCTTTAGCGTCTTTTGGTGTTTGTTCGCGGTCAACAAAATAATTATCCATCTCGATTGGATAAGGAGAAAATCCATTCGCTAGTAATTGAACTGACAGGCGCTTGGAGAACGTTGTCTTTCCGGAGGATGACGGTCCAGCGATCAGAATGATTCGCGATTCTTCGGCTTTTTCGGCAATATGCTGCGCAATATCGATAATCTGCAATTCATGCAGAGCTTCTGACACCAGGATGATCTCGCGGATATTTCCTGCTTGTATTTCATCATTGAGTGCCCCGACAGATTCAATCCCCAACCGCTTCAGCCAGTTGCCATACTGCCGAAATGTACTGAGCAGCTTGGGATAACTGGGCATTGGCTCAATCTTCTTCGGAGAATTTCGGCGCGGGAAACGTAAGACAAACCCATCACCAACCAGTTCAAGATCAAACCATTTCAGATAACCCGTAGAAGGTACCATATATCCGTGATGGTAATCTTTATGATTTCCCAATTGGTACAACACAAGGTATTCCTTCTGGCGGTATTTTAGAAGTTTAACTTTATCGAATAATTTTTTCTCTGTGAAATGAGCGATGGCTTCCTGCAAAGGCACATTTGTTCTTTCAAATGGCAGGTCCTGGTCGATTAACGCCTGCATTCGCGACTTTAATTTCGCGAGATTCTCACTTGTTATCGATTGACCTTGCTGCACCTGGCAGTAATATCCGCCAGCCGAAACTGAATGATCTAAGGTCATGTTTATATCCGGAAAAAGCTCTTCAAAGGCTGCTTCCAAAAGAAATGTAATCGAGCGGCGGTAAATACGAGCCCCATCATCATCGCTCATTGTCACAAGCCGGATTCTCGAATCAATCTCAATTGGGTATGTTAGTTCCTTCAATTCGCCGTTGACCACTGCTCCCATGATTGGTGGGTTATCCCATTCAGGCAGCATCTTTAATAATGTTTCAAGTGAACTTCCTCGATTGCCAGTATAAACACGTCCATCCGGTAGAATCAATTCAATGGTTGGACGAGTAGAATGGATTTTGCCGTTCACTTGTTCGTATAAACTATTTCCCATCAGTGGTCCTTTTACAACAGTTTTAGTGTTTACGTATTGTACCAACCTTTATGCTATACTCAAATTCGGGTACGTAAAAAATGGAACCCAATTACCTGGATCTTGATCCTGAAGAACGTATAAATAAACTGCTCGCTTTCCTTTCAGTGATCCTGGGGGCATCGAGTATCTGCGCGGGTTTATATCCTCCTCTTGGAATAATCGCCGGCGCGATCAGTTTATTTTCGGGTATCCGCGGACGCAGATCTTCATCTCGTAAGGTCGCTAACTTAGGAATCATTGTTTCAGCTTTCGGGATTACCATGTCAGTTGTTTTTTGGATTTTCCTTGCCATCCAGAATTACCTTAAAATAAGTAGTTAATTATCCCCGCTGGAAAATAACATTTTTTCCAATAATGTATTTTGGAAAATTATAAATAGAATGACTACCGGGATCGACATAATGATCACTAGCGAACCCAACACACTCCATGGCTGAGCCGAACCGCTTTGAACCATGGCGTAGATCGCCATTGCCAGTGTCACCGTTGCAGGTTTTTCCACAAAAAACCATCCCATTGCAAACTCTGAATAAGCCATCAAAAAAGAAATGAGAGCAGCCACCGAAATTGAGGGCAGCGCAATTGGCAGCGTAATATTCCAAAAGGTCATAAATTCACCTGCGCCATCCAAATAAGCTGCTTCTTCCAACTCTCTCGAGACCGCCTGGAATGCTACGCGCATATTCCAAATGCTGAAAGGGATCGAAAAGGCTGCATAGACCAGGATCAACGCAAAAAGGGTTGTCCTTATCTTGAACACACTGAGCACAATGAATAGCGGAGTCGCAAATGCGATTGGCGGGATCACGGCGGTCAACAATAATATAAATAACAGCGGTTTCCTACCCGGAAAACGGAACCTTGCCAGCGCAAATGCGAGCGAAGCCCCCAGTATCAATGACAACAACGCAGCACAGATAGAAACGATCATGCTGTTTTTAAACAATATTCCAAAACTGACTGATTGATATGGTCGATCCAGAACCTCAAAAAATGACTTCATACTGAGTTCTTTTGGCGTCAACCGAAATTCAGTAGGACGACTTACAAGCGATCCATCAAATGCCAGCCTGGCAATTCCCCATATCGGTAAAATAACATAAAAAGCAATTATTACTAAAACAATTTGGGTCAGGAGCTGCTTCCACCATTTGAGTTTACGCATACTTCACCCCCTCCCCTATTTTTTGAGATCTATTCAGAAGAATCACCAGCGCGATCAATATTAGAACATTAATGACATTCACAATGGCTGATACCGCATATTGACCGCGATGGAATAAATCATAAGAAAGGCTCGTCAGGGTTGTTCCTGAACTCCCAAAAGCCTGGAAAAGATAAAACTGGTTAAACGCGAAGATTGCCCTGATCACCATTGCAGGGATTACCAGTGGCAAAACCAAAGGCCAAACGATGTATTTAAATAATCCCCAGGAATTTGCGCCATCGAGAGAAGCCGCCTCCATTACATCCAGTGAAATCATTTTTAGTCCCGCTAAAGTCGCTAACATCATGAATGGGAACCCGTACCATACCCCTGAGATCAGCAGCACTACCAGCCATAAATTCGCCGATGAAGTCCAGTTACTTAAAAAGGCAAATGGAAAAGATTGCCCATATTGTTGAATTCCTAAACTCAACCAACCGGTTGTGGGTGCAAAAACATTAAACCACATCAAAGCCCCAATCATCTCAGGGATTGCCCAAGGAAGTAGAAAAAGCAGTTGCCACCATTTCTTAAAGGCGACACCTCGCTGCCACAGCAATAATGCAATGAGAACTCCCAAAACAGCCTGTATTAAAACAGAAGTCAACATCCAGAAGAGATTGTAAAAAAGGGTTCCAGACGAGAAGATATAAGAAAAAGCCGGGCCGAAAACACGAAATCCAATATAGTTCACTTCCTTGGCACGATCTTGGAAATTCGCAGGTACCGGATCAATTTTTCCAGTCAATCCCCCCCAGATCTCCCGAGTTAAACCCCCATTTAAACCATCCTTGATCGAAGTGCTGCTGAAATCAGTTAAGGATACGCCAAACTGGTAAAACAATGGCAGCAGAGTGAAAACAACAAATAGTATCAAACCAGGAATCAACCATGGAGCAAGTTTTATGAACTTGTCATTCTTTGAAATGTTTTTATAGGTCGACTTTCCCTTAAGATTTATAAAAAAACGCTTGATAGGATCAATAAGCAATTCGTTAATACCCTCGCTTGCAGTCAGACACAAAGGCGCAGTTAGAATAACAATGTACTGCGGCCATTTAGTCGGCCAAAGGAGAAGGAAGAAGAGCGCAATCACAAGCCAGAGGATCATTACTGGACGTTTTAGCCACTGCCGCCGGATGCCAAAAAAAGCCAAAATTGTGATCAGTGGATCGAGAGCGATCCAAATAGCAGAGGGCTGCCACATTTTTGGTGTGGAAAACAACCAGTAAAAAGGCTGCCAGACAGGGTAACCGGCATCCTGCACTTCCTGTGCGGTGGTGGAATAAACAGAGTGAAACAAAACTGATTCCTTCAGACGACTTAGCGGGCTCGGCCAAAGGTATGGATCAGCGGCAACAAATATCCCGAATGAGATTGCACCCCAAATGATGAGCGGGAGATACCGTTTCCAGGATTCCCTGGAACGGATCAGCTCAATGACCCAGTCAGCCAGGACCGCTAAACCAGCCACGCAATAGAGGTATTTCGACGCAGCAGTAAGTCCAAGAAAAATCGCTGAAAACACCAGCCAGCCCTTTTTGCCTTTTTTCTGTTTTTTGAATCTGAGGTAACACATGACAGAAGCCAGGCTGAAAAAAGCCGGCAGAGCCTCCAACATGATCTGTGAGACATATTTGACCGTGAAGGAATGGATGGCCAGCAATGCCCCGGCAACCGGATCCACAATAGCAAGTAAACCTGCGGTAAGAGTACCAAAAATTGCATTGGCGATCCGTCCATTTTTCAGTTGATTACGCGGCAGGTATTGATTGGGGCTTGCCGTCGATGGTCTGTCAGGGACAAGATTAACAGGTTCAGGTTGGTTTAGGATGCTGATCCCGACCATAATTTTTGCCAGGGGTGGATGCTCGGGTCGGTAATTGGTCTGTAGGAATCCCGCCCAATCCCTGGTGTGGATCAGATGGGCAAATTCCTGTCCGGCACGAAGATAATCATCTTCATCATAATCAATATTTAAAGTGGTTAGTGCATGCCAGCGAATTGCCCAGGCTAAAGCGATAACGCCAAGGAATAGAATAACGGAAAGGCTTAACCTGAGCCACTTATTCATGTCAGTGATTTATTTTACCTTCTCCATAATTAAGATGAGGGTTTGGAACGGAGCTAATTGATTAACAGGTTTATAACCTGTTGCGGCTCCAGACGTGCTTGTTACCTGCAGTCCGTTGATAGGGTCCAACATTGAAGATGGAGTGTAAATCCCGTCCTGCATCGAAGATCCTTCCCAAGCGAGCGTGTAATCCGCTATGGGATTCTTCGAAAGATTAATAACCACCAGCACTGCTTCACCTTGCATTTGACGAATTGCAGCATAAACCCTGGGATTATCCACTTTTACCGGGATATAATCTCCAATCGATAGAATGGGGTTATCCAGCCTTAGGTGAATTAACCTTTTATACCAGTTTAGAAGTGAAGCTTTATCAGATTCATCAGTATTCACATTACTGGTTAGGTAGTTTTCTCCTAAAGCTTCCCATGGTGTTCCTGTGGTAAAACCTGCGTTTGCGCCTTCAGTCCATTGCATAGGGCGTCGAATTGCCTCATCAGGTTTTACGCCCATCATTCCCACTTCTTCACCATAATATATAAAAGGAGTTCCCGGAGAAGTGAGCAGCATCGCTGCCGCAATTTTGGCTTTATCAACATTTCCACCCAGGGTACTCATCACCCGGTTTTGATCATGATTGGTTAAAAACGTTGCAAAATCCCAATCAGGAGCATCTTTTTGAATAAATGTAATCGCACTTCCAACACCCGAAATTGCTCCCCCATTTGCACTATTCACAAAACCACTGGCAATTTCGAAATTAAAGATCATATCCATCTGGTCTTTGTTATAAGTTTCAGTAATCCGCGCATCACTTCCCGACACCTCACCAACAACAAATGCATTTGGATTAATCCCTTTATAGAAGGTGTAGAAACCTTTGAACCAGTCATGCGTAGCCTGAGTATTATCCAATACTTTTCCATCTTCAATGAGATGTTTGGCTGCATCTACTCGAAAACCATCTACGCCAATGTTTTCCAGCCAGAATCTGGTTACTTTTTCCATTTGAGCGGTAACATCTGGATTAAGATAATTTAGATCAGGCATGAGTGGACTGAAATAGCCATAGAAATACATGGAATTCGGACCAGTACCAGAAAAATGCCAGTGATCACCCCCATTGGCAGCAGACCAAACATACCAATCGTGATATGGAGAAGATTCAGAAGTACTGGCACTGGTAAAAAATGGATGCGAAGAGGATGTGTGATTTAGTACCAGGTCGATAATTATCTTGATCCCCCGCTTATGGGCTTCCTCAAGGAGTCTCTTAAAATCATCCATCGTTCCATATTCAGGATTGACATTGTAATAATTGACCACATCATATCCATGATAAGACGGGGAAGGATTAATGGGCATTAACCAAATTGCGGTTATCCCTAGGTCATTGGTTGTTGCGGGATTTCCGTCATTCAAATAATCAAGTTTTTGGGTAATCCCGTTAAAATCACCAATCCCATCACCATTGCTATCATAAAAACTCCTCACAAAGATCTCATAAAAAACCGCGGTTTTCCACCAGGGAACCTCATGCGGCTCATTAACAGAATTAGATTGTGTGGGAAGGGCTGTTGGTTGAATGGTTGGTATTACACAACCAGTTACTAACAAAAACAGAAGTATTATACAGATGGTTAATTTTGATCTCATATATCCTCAAATATCGAAAAAAAAGCGGCCTTCCGGCCGCTTTCTGTTTACCCTTTCACGCCACCGGCGGTTAGGCCGCTCACAATCTGCTTCTGCAGCAGGACATAGACAATGGCTACAGGTAATGCGACAATGATCGACATGGCTGCAAACCGGTTCCACGGGATGGAGTTAGCGTATTGGCCAGTCATATTGTACAACGTCATCGCCAGCGTGTAATCCTGCGGTTTTGTCAGGAAAAGCCATGGGAGTACAAACTCCTGCCAGTAACCGATGAACCCCAGGAAGAAGGTCACTGCCATTTGTGGAAGAGCCAGTGGAATGACAATCTTGAAAAAGACCTGGTTGGGATCAGCCCCGTCAATAGCTGCCGCTTCTTCCAATTCTTTTGGAATGGTGTCCAGGTAACCTTTTAGGTTCCAAACTGCGAAAGGCAAAGCCGTCGAGATCATAGCAATGCCCACACCAATCAAAGAGTCTCGCAAATTGAATAAAAGTTTGGCAGCTTCACCAGGATTGCAGGCCGTAAATGGCAAAATCACAGTAGCACCGCTGGCACATGTCTTAATTTGAAAGCTATTCATCAAGAGAAATAGAGGGGTAGACAAACCAACAGCCGGCATTAACAATGGAATAAAAACCATGATCATTAATACCTGGCGAAGTTTAAATTTGAAACGTGAAAACGCATAAGCAGCCGTCACAGCAACAAGGAGTGATGCTAAACCTACACTTATTGCTAGCAATCCGCTATTTCTCAATAACTGAAGGAAAGTAACCGGGTTGGCAGTAGGTCGGGTGAGAACCTGTTGATAAGCAACCAGAGAAATTTCCTTGGGGAATAATTCCAACGCAGACGGACGCGATCCCTTGGAACTGAAGGACAAGGTAATGATGTACATGATCGGGAACATCACTTCAGCAACAATGATCAGGCACAGCAGCTGGATGAGCAATTGACGCCATAAAGGTAGTTTTTCACTGCCGCCTTTGCTGCCTGATGTATCAATATTGAAAAAACGGACCAGGAAGTTTTTCTTTTTTACCTCAGAAGTTGATGTTGTCATTTTACGACTCCGCATAACTTTCTGTTGCCCTTGTAATCCTGTTGGTGATCAAGAAGATGATCAGGACGACAAAGAAGATGATCACAGAAAAAGCTCCAGCTGCACCGTACAAACGCAGGTTTCTCACCAGATCATAAGCAAAGGTCACGAGTATTTCTGTTGACCTGGCTGGTCCACCTCCAGTCATGAAGTACACGAAATTGAATAGGTTGAATGACATGGTGAATCCGTATACTGCTGCAGGGATCATCGCCGGGCGAATCAATGGAACCGTTACGTTCCAGAATTGGTAAGATCTTGATGCGCCATCAATAGATGCGGCCTCGTACAACTCTTTAGGAATACTCTGTAAAGCACCTGTTGCTACCAAAGTCATGAAAGGCCAACCAAGCCAGAAGTTGGCGATCATCATAGCATAATAGGCTAGAGGCAATGGACCATTTGGCAGCAGCCAGGGGATTGGTGGTTTGTATTCGAATAACCAGCGAATCTTAACAGTAGCAGTACCACCAAATAAATGAGAGATCCAGGTAAGCGCCTGGTTCATCGCGCCAAATTGCTCATCAAATATGTTCCGCCAGACCGTTCCAACTACAATTGGCGGGATTACCACAGGCAGTACATAGATCGCACGATAAACGCGTTTAAACCAAATTCCTTTAACATTTAACAAAACAGCAATTAGAACACCGGCAGGTACATGTACCATGACGTTCGTGAGCGCCCACCAGAGGTTGTAAGTCAAAACTCTAAAAAAATCAAAATTCTGGACCGGCAGACCGCCAGTGATGATATCAATGTAATTTTTAAATTGGATGTGATTTAATTTGGGTGAGTTTAATCCCAATAAAAGATCTTTGGTTTGAAAATCAGTAAACGAAATGATCACCTGGTAGACGAGAGGGTAAAACGTTATCACCCCCAGAACAATAAATGCAGGCAATAAATATAAATAGGGTAAAAATGCCCGCTTAAAATTAATTTTCTTTTTTACTGGAACAGACAACGTAGCCATAATCCCTCGCTAATGGTCCGTGTAAAAAACGAAAAAGGTCAAAGCAAATGGGATTACTCCCACTTGCTTTGACCGGTTATCCTGGTTAGACGAATCTACTATTCATCACCCAAGACAATTCAAGCATTACTTATTTGCGGCTTCGGTGGCAGCTTTCACCCATTCAGCAGGAGCAACACCCTGTTCGTAAACAGCGGCATCGTTGCAGAAGTTGGACCAGTAAAGGCCTAACTGCGGTACCTGCGGGCGGATATAAGCACCCTTATTGAAGGCATCCACAAGCCCCTTGATCAAGGGATCGGTGATGGTGACATCAGTGCGCACAGGAACGTGCCCGGCTTCGTTCATCATCACAGTCTGGGAGGCAGCGTTGGTCAGGTATAAAGCAACCTTGAGGGCAGCTTCCTGATTCTGGCCATTCGGGTTGAAATAGAAGCCATCAACACCCAGGAACGGGGTGGCGGGGCCAACTGGACCAGCGGGAAGTGCGGTCACAGCTAATTTGTCACCGAGGGCGGTTTTGTAATCGCCCATTGCCCAGTTACCATTAGTGATGAGGGCAGCTTTGCCTTCCTGGAAGACAGCAAGGCCATCACTGTCATTCTTAGTCCAGGAATTTTTCTTGGCGATCTGGTACAGGTCATTCAAATAGGTCATTGCATCAACAACACCGGTACCCTGGTCAGCAACAACTTTCCAATTCTCATCGAAGATTTTGCCGCCAAAAGCGCCAAAGAAACCAAAATCGTGGTAGCAGCCGAAGCTGATTGCGACCTGCGTGCCGCCTTCCATGAGGGCTTTCAACTCATCAGTAGTGGCAGGAGGAGTGGGAAGCAGCGAGGTGTTGTACCACATTGCGACTGCTTTCAGGGATTCGGGGATACCATACAAGACACCATCGACAGTCATACCATCGATACCGAGCTGATTGACACCATCCAACTTGCCAGCGGCAAGGGCGGTAATGTCAGCAACAAGTCCGGCGCGTGCATCGTCACCAAGGGAGTCGTTCGGGGCGATGAACAGATCTGGGCCACCACCAGCGGCAACATCGGTGCGATATTTGTTGTAAATATCATTGAAGGGGACCTGGAGGACATTGATCTTGATGTCGGGCATATCAATTGCCGCCTGAGCAAGATTCTTTGCCAGGGCGAGTTCCTCAGCTGAACCGGTACCATAAGCATGCCAGAAGGTCACTTCAACTGGTGCAGGGGCAGCGGTCGGGGCTTCAGTGGCTGCCGGTGCTTCGGTCTTTGCCGGTGCTGTGGTTGGGGCAGCGGTTGGTTTTGCGCATGCAGCAAGCACGAACACAATAACCATCAAAACGCTGATCACGGGTAGTAACTTTTTAGCCATTTTCTTTCTCCTCTTATTTTTTTAAAAAAATGTACATCGAAAATCTGAAGTATCTGTAAATTTTCTTCTTTTCACCTCCTCCCAAAAAGCCAAAGGTTTTCCGTAAAAGTTACACTCTTCCTTCAGTGAACCCTATTACTGGCAATTGTACTTATCATATTACTTACTTTTGCAAAAGTCAAGTAATTGGATAAAATCTATACAATTATAAAATAATATAAATGGTCAAGTTTTACCCATTTACGAATAACTGGTGGATTTAATGTCTGAGAATTGGCGGCTGATCATCACTCCTCCTCTGTCTGGTGCAAAAAATATGTCACTGGACGAGGTATTATTGCATTCTGCAGCTTCAAAACTTGAACCTCCCACATTACGTTTATACTCCTGGGAAGTACCAACCCTCTCTCTTGGTTATGCTCAGAGCATTAACGATGTGAATATATCAAAGTTGGAACAGCTGGGCTGGGGATTAGTCCGGCGGCCTACTGGTGGAAGGGCAATCCTTCATACCGATGAATTAACTTACTCAATAACTGCTGCGATCGATGATCCCTTGATGTCTGGGAATTTGCTGGAAAGCTATCAAAGAATTTCCAAAGCATTATTGGGTGCGCTTCAAATTCTCGGGGTCAATGCCAGGGCAGACAGCGAGTATTCAAATCAAGTAACTTTAGGCAGAAAGGAACCGGTCTGTTTTGAAGTCCCATCGAATTACGAAGTAACTTACCTGGGTAAAAAACTGATCGGTTCAGCCCAGGCGAGGAAAAACAATGGGGTACTCCAACATGGCTCACTACCGCTTTTTGGCGACCTAACAAGGATCACACAGGTCCTGAATTATGAGGGTGAGGAAAAAAGAAAAAAAAGTGCTGACTCGTTGCTTGGTCATGCTGGTACCGTATTATCGCTGACCGGTAAGACCATATCGCTTGAGGAAGCTCAAAAAGCTTTTATTAACGCTTTTTCCTCCACTCTTGATATTCAATTCTCCATGTGTGAACCTGACCAACGAGAATGGGCGCTGGTTTCTGAATTGGAAAAAAACAAATACAATTCTCCAGATTGGACCCAAAGGTTATAGTTAAATTCTTCAGTGAGATTTAGCAGTCGGACTGGTACAATTCATTTCATGTTGAAAAAAATATTTAAAATGTTCATCAAACTAATAATTATACTTTTACTTACAGCATTACTTGTTTTTGGGGTACCCCGGATAATTACCGCAATCGCTTCCATCAATAAAGTCAAATCCGTTGCAACAGTATCACCGCAAAATATTGCCATCGTCTTTGGAGCAGGTTTGCTGCACGATGGTACCCCATCACCTGTACTAAAAGATCGGGTCGCAACTGCAGCCCAACTTTACTTCGCAGGAAAAGTGCAAAAACTCCTGATGAGTGGAGATAATCGATTCGTTGATTACAACGAACCAGCATCCATGAAAGCATACGCGCTGGAACTTGGCGTTCCTGAGGATACCATCGTACTGGATTATGCAGGCAGGCGAACCTACGATACATGCTACCGTGCAAAAAATATTTTCGGCGTGGATCAGGCAATCCTGGTTACTCAAAAATATCATCTCTCTCGCGCTTTATTCACCTGCAACGGCATTGGAGTAGATTCGGTTGGTGTACCAGCCGATATGCGAACTTATCATCCCCACAGCCTGACCTACTGGACAGTCAGGGAAATTCCCGCAAGTCTTGTGGCAATCTGGCAGGTGTGGGTCAGTCATCCCCTCCCAGTGATGGGAGACCCTGAACCGATCATTTTCAATTAGGGAGTAGCCAATGGTTAATCGTGAAATGGCTCTGTCAATCGTTAAACACTATGTAAAAAATGAGCATCTGATAAACCATATGTTCGCCGTTGAAGCTGCAATGGGATTTTATGCCAGAAAACTTAATCAACCTGTTGAAATTTGGACTGTGACTGGATTACTTCATGATTTTGATTGGGAGATCCATCCGACCAGTGAAAATCACCCGTCCGCGGGAGCCCCCATCTTGCGTGAACAGGGTATCCCTGAAGAGATTATTCATGCCATCCTTACCCATGGAGACAATCCAAGTTACCCAAGAATCACTTTACTCGAAAGGGCACTATACGCTTGTGATGAGATCACAGGGCTTATTACAGCTGTTGCCCTTGTTCGCCCATCGAGATCACTCTACGATCTCGAAGCCAGCTCAGTCAAGAAAAAATGGAAAGATCGAGCTTTTGCTGCCGGTGCCGATCGCGATGCAATGGAAAAAGGTGCACTCGAGTTTGGAATTCCTCTTTGGGAACACTGCCAGAATGTTATTCTAGCAATGAGGGAAATTGCCCCTCAACTTGAACTGGTAGGCACAGTAATTGCAACCTCCTAATCTACAGTTGTAGATTAGGAGGAAAGCATGTCACTCAAAGGCAAAGGCATTTGGATTTGGAAAATTCTTCAATGCGAGGGGGGAAATGCCAATTCCATCGCGTCAATCGCAGCGAATGCTGGCTTTTCCCATGTATTAATAAAAATTGCTGATGCTGCCAGCGCCTATAACATTGATAAAACCACTGGTAAAGATCTAATCCCACCTGTTGTGGATGCTATCCGTGCCAAAGGGCTCCAGGTTTGGGGTTGGCATTATGTTTATGGGTATAACCCCAGCGGTGAAGCTGCCATTGCTATTTCCCAGGTGAAGAAATACAACCTTGATGGATACGTAGTGGATGCAGAGATCGAATATCAACAAGCTGGTCGTGAAGCTGTTGCGAGATCGTTCATGTCATCAGTTCGGTCGGGGCTGCCAAACACACCCATAGCCTTGAGTACTTATCGCTGGCCTTCCTATCATAAGACGTTTCCGTATGTGGCATTTTTGGAAAAATGTGATTACAACATGCCGCAGGTTTACTGGATGCAGGCACATAATCCGGCATATGACCTGACAAAATCTTACAACGAATTTAAAGCCATCAGTCCTTATAGACCTTTAATACCGACTGGAGCCGCGTTTTCTGAATCCGGTTGGACACCAACTGCGGATGACCTGAAGGTTTTCTCAGATACTGCCAAGAGCCTGGGGCTTTCAGGATGTAATTATTATTCCTGGGATGATTGTAGAAACCCGCTGCCAGCTCAATGGAATATGATCCTGAGTTACAACTGGCCAGGTGATGTGGTTACCCCGGTACCCGCCGATATTTTGGATAAAGTTTTTTATGTTCTCAATAATCGGACTTACGAGATGATTCTTGATATATATGCGGAAAATGCTGTTCTGGTTACCTCGGAGAAAACCGTTCAGGGAAATATCAATATCCGCAGTTATTATGGGCAATTATTAACCAATCGATTAAATGACGGTGTCTTTAAAGTAACCAGCTTGCAAAGTTCTGACAATACCCGTCATTTCACATGGACATGTGATTCATGGCGGGCAAAAGTGAAGGATGGCAGTGATACCATCGGGATCAAAGATGGTAAGATCGTATATCACTACACCCACTTTACAACTTCTTGAGCGGCTTTTTCGCTTGAGCGGTCAATTTCAAATTACTCAATTCAAAAAAGTCCCTGCTTTCTACCAAGCTGCTAATTCGATCTTTTGGTTTGATTTCGATCATCCTCTTCCCTGCTGAAGCTCGTTTACCAGCAGGGATTTCATCAATCCGTATCAACTTGGCAGCAGATTTTTCGAATCGAATTGAAACCTGATGGTTCTTTTTTCCATAGGCTGAGCCAATAAGCCGGTTATTTGCTGATAACTTGAAGCCAATCACTCCCGAACCATATCTAGCCTGTTTTGGGAATAAATCTTCTGAAACCCTCCAGCCTGAACCATCTGTAGAAATCGCTAATATTTCTCCTTTCCCGCATAAAAGATGAACGGATATAACCTTATCATCCTTTGCTAATTTCATCGCGTTCACCCCTGCAGCAATGAATCCCATAGTCCGCACTTCCTTGCTCTCAAATCGAATACCCATTCCGGCTTCAGAAATAACGATTATGTCAGGCTCACCGACCATAATCCTTGCATCCAGTAATTCATCCCCCAAATTGACTCGTACCAATGTGAATAGTTCAGCTGATGGACCCGGGAGATCGCTAACCAGTGACCTCTTCACTAATCCCATTTTTGTGATGGTTAATATTGTTTCCTTTTCCGAATGGGGCTTTGAAACGTTCTCACAAAACGCAGTCACGATCTGGTCCTTTATTGTGAAAGCAGAAACTTTTGACAATGGGATTCCCGGGTCAGATGCTTCACAAAATGGGATAGATTGCAGGTTTATTGCTGCACACTTTCCTTCTCTGTTGGTAAGGTAAAGCGTTTGATCTGAACTTGCGGATATCAGTATTTCTGGCGCTTCTCTTCCACCCATTCTGGGCGCATTGGATTCACGGTATTTTCGCACCTGATTTTCTTTCGAGAGGGCAATCCAAACTTTTTCAGTAGGGATCACATCTTTCAAGACCGGCAATTCCGCCACTGCTTTACCTTTTCTTAATTTAACGATCTGGGTTCGCCGTCGATCTGCGTATTTTGTTTTGATTTCTAGAAGCTCCTCTTCTACAACCTTTCGGCGTTTTAATTCGGATTTTAAGATCCCCTGTAAAGTTTTTATTTGTTCCACCAACTCCTTATATTCCATTTCGATCTTTTTACGCTCCAACGCGGCAATCCTTTTCAGAGGAAGATCCAGGATAGCCTGAGCCTGGATTAATGTAAGCTTATATCGTTTCATTAACTTTGTTCTTGCCTGATCGCTGTCAGCAGAACCTCGAATCAGAGAGATTATCTCATCCAGGTTTTTTAATGCAACACGTAATCCTTCCAAAATATGGATTCGTTCCTGAGCTTTCTCAAGGTCAAATTCACTTCTACGTTTCACCACTTCCAATCGATGTTCGATATAGGCCTTTAATGCATGTTTGAGTGTTAATAACCTGGGTTCTCCATTCACAAGAGCCAGCAAGTTCATTCCGTAGGAAACCTGCAGAGGGGTTTTTTTATAGAGATCCATCAATACTTTATCGATCTCACCTGTTTTGCCCAGTTCAATGACTATGCGCATTCCGTGCCGGTCAGACTCATCACGCAGGTCAGCAAGCCCTTCCAATCCCCCTTCTCGTGATAATTGTGCGATGCGTTCAATCAAAGCGGATTTATTGACCATGTAGGGCAATTCTGTGATGATGATCCGGTTCTTCCCCCTTGCCATTTCTTCGGTTTGAACCCTGCCCCGTAAATTGAACTTGCCTTTGCCGGTGGCATAAGATGCGAGAATATCATTCTGGTCATGATCCTGCAAAATTATTCCGCCTGTCGGAAAATCCGGCCCCTGGATGAACTTCATAAGGTCTCCAACCGTCACATCATCCAATTTTGTCCAGTGTTCAAGGAGAAAGATAGACGCATCAACAACTTCTCCCAGGTTATGCGGCGGAATGTTCGTCGCCATTCCTACAGCGATGCCAATTGCGCCATTTACCAGAAGGTTTGGAATAGCCGAAGGCAATACTACTGGTTCTTTCAAGGTGTCATCAAAATTCGGAGCGAAATCAACCGTTCGTCTATCCAATTGATTAATAATATCCAACGCAAATGGAGTGATTCTTCCTTCTGTATATCTCATCGCAGCTGGAGGATCGCCGTCAACAGAACCAAAATTCCCCTGCCCATCGATAATTGGATACCGCATGCTAAAGTCTTGCGCCATGCGCGCCATAGCTTCATATACAGCCTGGTCGCCATGCGGATGGTACTTTCCCAGTACTTCGCCGACAATTCTGGCAGACTTTTTGTAAACAGAGTCCGGACGAATTCCCATGTCGTACATTGCATAAAGCAAACGTCGTTGAACGGGTTTCAGCCCATCCCTGACATCAGGTAATGCACGTGAAACGATAACGCTCATTGAGTAATCAAGAAATGATTGCTGCATTTCGTGATCAATATCTACTTTTTTAATGAATCCCATGTCCATTTTTTACTCCTGGTGTCAGTTATCACAATAAGTGTACACCACCCTTCTCATTAACAAACAAGACCTCGAACTCGAGGTCTTGTCTTTTTGATATCAACTATATTACATTTGAAGCGTATCAATAGCGCCGGATGTATCTGGTTCTTCTGCAGCAGCTTCATTCGGCGTGGTTTCACTGGCTAGCCCTTCCTCCACACTGAATCGACCGTGGACAAAACCGGTTCCAGCCGGGATCAGCTTGCCGATAATCACATTTTCCTTTAGACCAAATAACGGGTCTTCTGTCGACGCGATTGCTGCACCCGCCAGTACTTTGATCGTATGTTGGAATGACGAAGCGGATAGGAAGGAATCAGTACTCAAAGAAGCCTTCGTCACACCTAAGAGAATCTCAACAAATCTTGCGGGTTGTTTTCCTTCTGCTATAAGTCTTTCGTTTTCAGCTTTAAGTTCAAGGCGATCGACCACATCCATCGGAAGGTACTTGGAATCACCTGGTCGTAATACCTGGACCTTTCCTACCATCTTGCGGATGATCACTTCAAAGTGCTTGTCGTTGATGTTCTGACCTTGGGCACGATATACTTTTTGCACTTCGGTCATTATATAGATCTGGGCGGCTTCACGTCCTTTGATCTTCAGGATAGTATGCGGGTTGATCGAACCTTCGGTCAATGCCTGACCTGCTTCAACTTTCTGCCCATCCTGGATGATGATGCGGGACGTGCTGGGGATTTCGTAATCCTCAGTTTCTTTTTGCTCATAGGCTACGCTCACCTTGCGACCCTCGACCCGGATCAATCCGGCATGTTGGGCATTCATTTGAGCTTCCCCAAGTTCGGCAAGTACATCACCAATGGCCACTGTATCCTGAGGTTTGACCTTAATTGTCCATTCCTCGGGAATCTCATATTCGTCAGCTACCATTTCAGCATGTTCCACCCGGATCATGCGTTGTTCACCAGCTCTTTCACCCTGGAAGATACTCGCGTACCCCTGGATGCCAGTGATCACTGCTTCACCTTTAGGTTCACGGCGGGCTTCAAAGAGTTCCTCAACCCTGGGCAAACCTGTCGTAATATCTCCACTGACTGCAACACCACCCATGTGGAAGGTACGCAAGGTCAACTGGGTTCCAGGTTCACCAATGGACTGGGCTGCTACAACACCAACGGCAGAACCAAGTTCCACAAGTTTTCCACGTCCCAGATCCATACCGTAACATTTCGCGCAAATGCCATGGATCAATGAACAGGTCATTGGTGAGCGCACAAATACTTTATCAACCTTTGCATGGAGAACTTTCCTTATCGAATCGTGGTCAAGTAGTTCGCCGCGCTCCACAAGGATCTCTCCAGTGTTCGGATCAACCACACGTGCCTGCACGGTGCGGCCATAAAGTCGTTCACTCATCTTCTGCCCAGCCACATCATCTTCCTTGCGAATCCAAATACCATCTTCGGTTCCGCAATCCACTTCGTTAATTATGATGTCCTGAGCAATATCCACGAGACGGCGGGTTAAGTAACCTGCATCTGCGGTACGCAGAGCGGTATCCGCCAGACCTTTTCGGGCACCGTGGGTGGAGATAAAGTATTCCAGCGCCGTTAAACCTTCTCGGAAATTGGAGGTAATCGGCAGCCTGATGATACGACCAGCAGGGTCAGCCATCAAACCGCGCATTCCTGCCAGCTGGGCGATAGGTCCAAATCCACCTTTGGTGGCTCCTGAACTTGCCATGACTGCCAGGTTTCCATTAGGATCCATGTGGCTCTTTACAGCTTCACCAACCTTTTTGGTAGTTTCCTGCCACAGGTTGATCACTTTCTCGTTTCTTTCAAGTTCGGTTGAAAAACCATACTGAACATAGTAATTAAGCTTGTCAACTTCCTTGTAAGCCTCTTCAAGGATCTTGGTCTTCTCTTCTGGCACAGTGATATCTGCGACAGCGATCGTCGTACCTGATTTCATCGCATATTGGAAGCCAATATCCTTAATGTGGTCAGCTACTTCTGTAGTGACGGTTTCACCGCAAACATCATACACATCTGCGATCAAGTTCTTAATTCCAGTCTTTTCCAGTACACGATTATCGAATTGCACTTCTTCCGGCAGAATGCGGTTAAAGAGCACTCTCCCTACAGTAGTCTTAATGAATTTTTGCTCTGGGGCGGGAAGTCGCTCATGTTTTTCATTGAACCAGGTTTTTACCCTGATGTTGATATCCGCGTGAAGTTCCACCTGACCCAGCGAGTAAGCAAGTTCAACTTCATCCATATCTGCAAAATTGCGGCCATCACCAATATGCGGGCGGTTATCTTCCATCGTCAGGTAATAGACGCCAAGAACCATATCCTTTGACGGGCTGATGATAGGCTCACCATCGGCTGGTTTCAGTAAGTTCTTTGAAGATAGCATCAATGCACGGGCTTCTTTTACTGCTTTTTCCGAGAGGGGAACGTGTACAGCCATCTGGTCGCCGTCAAAGTCAGCATTGAACGCCGTTGTCACCAGCGGATGAAGTTGGATAGCACTCCCTTCAATGAGGATGGGTTCAAAAGCCTGGATACCCAATCGGTGAAGCGTGGGAGCGCGGTTTAGTAAAACAGGACGTTCCTTAATCACCTCTTCAAGCACTTCGTAGACTTCAGGCTTGTTGCGCTCGATCAGGCGGCGTGCACCTTTTACATTATTTGTATATGACCGTTTATTCAAGCGGCTGATCACAAACGGGCGGAATAACTCCAGTGCCATTGTTTTCGGTAAACCGCATTGATACAACTTGAGCTGTGGACCAACCACGATGACCGAGCGTCCGGAATAATCGACACGTTTACCAAGCAAATTGCGGCGGAAACGCCCCTTCTTGCCTTTGAGCATATCGCTCAAAGATTTCAATTCACGGCGGCCGCGCCTTGAAAGGGCTTTGCCGCGCTGCGAGTTATCGATCAAGGAATCAACTGCTTCCTGGAGCATACGCTTCTCATTGCGCACTATGACATCAGGCGCGCCAAGTTCAAGCAGTCTCTTTAATCGGTTATTGCGGTTGATCACACGCCGGTAAAGGTCATTCATATCAGAAGTGGCAAATCGTCCACCATCCAATGGAACCATCGGGCGCAGATCAGGCGGAATAACAGGCAGCACAGTAAGGATCATCCATTCAGGTCGATTCCCTGAGCGGCGGAATGATTCCACAACTTTCAAACGGGTTGTAGCTTTCTTGCGTTTTTGCTTGCTCTTGGAAGTCCGCACCTCAGTCCATAGATCTTCGGATAACTTATCCAGGTCAAGTCGGCGCAAAATATCATAGAAGGCTTCTGCACCCATATCCGCTCGGAACACCTGTCCCCAGCGGGATTTTAACTCACGATACCGAGATTCAGTCAGGAAGGTAAATGGATGCAATTCCTGCAATTCATCGCGGAGACGCGCATTCTGGTCTTGAGAAACCGAAGACTGGTCCTCGAGTTCATTTCGGAGGGATTCCATCGTTTCTTCCGCTTCAGCCTTGATCTGTTCAATGCTCATCTTGATCTGTTCGAGATCTCGTTTTAATTCATCTTTAAAACTGCTCTCAATTTCTTCTAGCGACTCTTTTACAGCTTTTTGAACACTGGCAATGTGTTTGGGTCCAACAGTTTCACCGGCTTCAGCGATAACCATCGATGCTTTTTCGAAAAGAACTTTCTTCTTGAGCACGGTACCGTTCTTATCGGTTAGCATGCGCTCCAAAGATTGACCCTCTTCGATAACCGGGGCAACCTTGGACGCAATTTGCTCATCTGCCTTGGATTCAATATCCACTTTTCGCTGTTGAAGTTCGGCAATCTTTTTATCTCGGCCTGTTTTCACGTCCAGGATGCGGGCATTGATTTCAGTAGCTTGCGCACGTTCGGAATTGTTGATCTCGTCTTCCAAACGGCGCAAAGCTTTCTGCCGGGAATCTTCATCGACATACGTAACGATGTACTGGGCAAAATAGAGAACCCTGTCCAAATTACGGCGAGTAATGTCCAACAGTAGTCCTAAATATGAAGGGGTACGCCTTGTGTACCAAATATGGGCAACTGGTGTAGCCAGGTCGATATGACCCATGCGCTCTCGGCGAACTAAAGAACGCGTCACCTCAACGCCGCACTTATCACAAATGATGCCTTTGTAACGTGGATTCTTATATTTCCCGCAATAACACTGGTAATCGCGGGACGGACCAAAAATCGCTTCGCAGAAAAGACCATCCTTTTCTGGGCGAAGGCGGCGGTAGTTGATCGTCTCTGGTTTTAATACTTCACCGTAAGACCAACTTCGAATTGTTTCTGGCGATGCAAGGTTAATTCGGAGTGCTACTAAACTTTTGGTTTCCACTAAACTGCCTCCTTAATGGGAACACCTGCGGGTTAAACGATAAACAGCGCAGTAGTTTCTCCTGCGCCGGTCAAATATAAGGAGAAAAGCCCTTAAAATTCATGCAACCGCAAATTATACCACTTTTTCCCGAAATACAAGTATTTTAGTGAACTATTCTTCATGAATCTGTTTTAACGGAATTTCCAGGAAGAATGTACTTCCCCGCCCTAAAGTACTTTTTACATACACTCGTCCTGCATGTTTTTCAGCGATCGATTTTACGATAGTAAGCCCCAATCCACCCCCTTTCACATATCCATCCTGGTTGCGGCTTACCAATGTCCCTCGCTCAAATATCTTTGGAATATCCAATGGCGCAATTCCTGGTCCCTGGTCCTGGATTTCAAAAATCACACGATCCTCAAGTTTTTGAAGACGGAGGAAAACCTGTCCATTGACGGTGGAGAATTTGATCGCATTATCGATCAGGTTGTATAGCGCTTGCTGCAACAACGTCTTGTCTGCTTCGATTTCCACATCTTGTGAAAGTGTGAGTTCACGCATTACCTGCACTTTTCGTTGGGCTGCCTGCGGTTGCAATAATCGAACAACGTGATCGATCAAATCGATTGGCGCAACCTTCTCGATCTGAAGATTTACTCCCGATTCAATTCTCCCGATATCCAGAAGTTTTTCCACCATTTGGTCAAGACCTTCAAGCCCATCTGCAATCTTTGTGGCATATTCCTTCTGTTGCTGGTTCAGTTCTCCGACCATTTGGATCATTGTGGAATACCCGCGCAGAATTCCCATTGGCGCACGCAGATCATGGCTTACGGTAGTGACAAAATCTGCTTTCAACTTCTCCAATTCTCGGTAGGAAGTCACATCCCGCAGTACTAAAACCTTTCCAACACTGGAAATTCCTACCTCAACTTCAGAAATGGTGGCTTCATACACCTTGCCATTCTCCAGGTTCAACTCCTTGGTTGCATGTTGTTCTTCTGTATATGAATTTATGAATTCTAGTAAAATGGGCGAATTGACATGCCATTCTTTTGATTTGGAATTCTCGTCAGCGACGAGCAAACCCTCTGCTTTTTGTGCAGCCTCGTTTGCCACCAAAACATTATCTTCATCATCCACTACTAATACCACTTCAGGTGTAGCCGTTAAAACAGATTCCAGACGTTGTTTTCCAACCTCTGCCTTCATATATAGACCGGCATTTGATACCGCAACAACAGCTTGCCCAGCAATCGTATTTAGAAAACGTACTTCTTCATCCTGAAATCGATGTGGGTTTTCATAACCTACCCAAAGAATCCCAACTTGTTTGTCACCATCTCGTAAAGACCACCCCGCCAATGATGAAGGAGTGACTGCGTTTTTATCAGTGAACAGCCGTTTAATTCTTGGTTTTGATGGGATAACCAAAACCGGCTCTTCTAATAAAAGTTCTAGTAAAACTTTGTCCAATTCCTTGTAGGTATCACCTGCTTTTCCATCCGAATAACTCAGGTATTTCTGATCCACACCTGAAAAATTCTCTCCCAGTAAAACCATACGAGCAGCATCAGCTCCATGAGCAAGACAGGCTTTGAGAATATGCTTCGAAATATGCTCCAGCCCAAAGTTATTGGCAATTCCCTGGCTAACTTCAAGTAGTGTATCCAATTCCTCCAGGCGTTTTTTCAGGCTCACGCGCATCTGATCAAATGCGGAGCTTAATCGGCCGACCTCATCAACGCCTTTTACTTCGATCTGGGTGTCCAATCCGCCTTTAGATATCTCATCCGCTTTGGCAGCAAGGGTTGATAACGAAGAAGTTAGGCTGCCTACCATGAACCTTACCAGGAAATAAGCAGCCAGCGAGATCAATAATGAAATTGCCAGCAGAGGGATCGCGGTTTCAAGGGCTAATTGCTGTGCATACGAAACTGGCAGGGAGAGGATCACTTTCCAATCCTGTTTTTCCGTGATGGCTGCGTAGGAAACTACTTCAATCCCATCACTCCCAATCTCATTTAAGAATGAAGAACCTTGAGGGACTTTGCCCTTGTATTCAGTAAATACAAGGTCAGGATTCGTGCTGTAAAGAATGCGATTTCCGGCATCCAGGATCACACCACTACCCCCTTCATCAGTGACTTCCTGTAAAGACTGAATCGCGGGTTGTGAGAACAGACTGATCGCGAGATTTGAGCGGGCAATGATCACCCCTTTTGGCAGCCCATATTCATCGGGGATGCCAGCTACGTATACAATATACGCGGAGGTTTCTCCAGCTTCAGGTGCAATCAGATAATTTTGGATCAGAACCCCATTCAATGCCAGCTCGATTGCTGAAGTTTCTTCAGCACTTAACCTCAAAGAGGAGACATCGCCAACCGGGTAACCAACAATTGGAACTCCCGTTAGATCAAAAAGGAATAACTGCGAGAAGAAGGGCACAGTCCGGAGCTTGGCTTTTAAGAATTGTTCTGCAACATCTTTCTTATCAAGCGGAATTCCACTTGCAACAATATCCAGGATCAGCCCTTGCCCGGTATCAATTACTGAAGGGATATTATCGGCTGCAATTTTGGCTGTACTCTCAAGCCTTGTTTGCATCATTTCCCGTGCGGCTTTACCCGCTACCCCCCAGTCCGTCAAAGCCAGTGTAAATAATAATGCCATCACCAATGGCAAAGAAATATAAAAAACGCGATCCTGAAGCCCCGCTTCCAAAGGTGAAGGTATTAGTGATTTGATCTTCACCCAATCCCTTGTTTTGGTTACCTGGAATACTTCACAGGTAAATCCAGCGATGATTAACTGCACAGCCATCGTCAACATACCAGTCCAGGATTGTGTGAAAGCAAAATCCAACCTTGCAGCCAGATTGCCATTTGTCGAGAAGAATGTTGTTATCAGCAGAACCGGAGTGGTTAGGATGGATACGCCAATTCCTGCTCCTAGGGGGCTTCGCAGCCATGTAAAAGGCTTTGACCGATAATTTTGCCGCAAAACAAGTGCGATCAATAAACCAACTATTGAATATTCAAGAGGGGTGAAGACATTATGAGTTCCCCATAAAGCGGTCAACACCCCCGATAGGAATGCAAACAGAACAGTAGGCCAAATACCCAGCAATCCGGCTGAAATAATCCAAGGAATCGCCAAAAAAACCTGGATCATCGGGTAAGCAATTTCCTGTGGTATGTTTGGGAACGGAATGGCTTTTAAACCCGGAAGGTTGATCACAAAAACAACTGCAGCAAGGAAAGAAGTGAATGCCAAGATACCAAATGCCCACCAATATCCCTGCCTGAGCTCAAGACTAAAATTTTTTTTGACGATCCACAAAATTAACGCTGCCAGTACAAACCACCCAATCCATCCGATCAGATTGAAAGGAAGGTTGATATAAGGTGTATTCCCGAATATCGTGGCAGCAACCATATTAATCGATCAATTCCTCAAACTGGCATTTTTGCAGCCTTATTGGTTTTTCGCCAGGCTGCGCCATATAAAACATTCACCCTTTTGGAAGGTTTGTGGTTTTTTACGAGTTCTATCCACTTACTTTCTAGTTTATCCGATTTTTCAAAACAGTTGTGTTCAAAGTCAGCCCTTTTGATTTGATTTTCTAATGAGATTTTTCGTTCAGCAGCCATGAACTCAGCCTCGATCATCTGCCGGTCATTCTTGATCAATTTGATCCGTTCCGGATAATCCCACAGAATCTGACGATGCATCAATTCATGTTTCCAGAACAATGATGAAGAATCGTATTGTCCAGTAGGAGAATTTCCCATATTTGGCAATGGGCAATCCATCCAAACCGGCTTAAAAATCGATGTGCATGGGGCAGCGGTACCCGTAATCCAATGCGTGGAGATACTTTCTTTATTTTGGGTTACCAGGGAACCAGCTGTTTGGCTCAAACGGATCGGACCCCATCCGCTGTGCATGCACACATCAGCACCTGTAATGCCAAGATCGGGTCGCCATTCATCCGATCGGTTGGCGGAATGAGAACGCAGCATATCAATCATCATCTCGACGGTGATTTTTCCTTTATTATTCAATAATGCACTTGTTGTGCAGACCTGTCGATTTCTTGCGTCACTAAATGTAGTGTAAATGGGTTCAGAATAGCAGCGTGCAAAGTCAAAATCTTCCTTGTTCTTACACCACCCTTTTTCTACCGCATAATTCACCAGGTTTTTGGATGCCTTATCCCAGGTTTTTCCAATTGTGATTGCATTGGAGATGGATCTGACGGTTTTTACTTTTTCCGCAGCCCATTCTCTCCCCGCGGTTTCAAGAACCCAGGCATTCTGCCTGTCACAAATGAGAAAGCTATTATGGTAATACATTGGGTGTGAAAACCCGCAGTTTCCGCTTTGCCCGTAGGTCTCAAGCAGATTAATGATCACGTCAAGTGCTTCATCGGCGGTTTTTGCTCTTTCCAATGCCAGTCTGAGAAAATCCATTCCAATCAATCCAGGCTCTTTCCCATAAGGAATCCGTGTAAATACCGCCTCATTGCCAATGGTGACCCCAAATTCATTAGCACCCATTTCGGCACCCCAAATCCAAAATGGTTTGCATAATAAAACCTTGTATGTTTCCTCAACTTGTGGAATTTCAATGTAGGTGCATTTAAGTTGTGTGCCCCGCATGTGTTTCTGACGATCAACCAGGACGACTTCATGGGCTTCATTTGGATCTCGATCTGAGTTTTTCGCGAATAAAACACTGCCGTCTGCAGTTGAATTCCCCAATGCTACGATGGTGTCACACATGATGCCCCTCCTAATGGAGTTTCATTAAGTTTATTATCTATAAATAGTATTATCCAACATTTTGACAATTTATTGAGCTAAATAAGCCATTGCTTCAGAAACCACCTGTTCAACCGTCTTACCATCGGAATTGATAATGAAAGCATCTTTGGCAATTCGTAAGGGGGCAACCAATCGTGACGAATCGATCTTATCCCGGTTGCGAATTGATTGGAGAATATCCTCGTAAGTAGATTTCCCCCCCCTGCAGAGGTTTTCCTTATACCGACGCATCGCCCTCTCTTCCGGGCTGGCATCAAGATAGATTTTTTTTCCTGCATTAGGGAAAACAACCGTACCAATATCTCGTCCAACCATAACAGTGTCACCGCGTGCGCCAATTCGCCTCTGTTGTTTTGTAAGTGCTTTTCTCACATCCTTATATGCCGAAACCTTTGAAACATTCTTGTCCACCAGCGGCGTCCTGATCTCCCAGGTAACATCCCTGCCATCAACCAGCACATCCATGCGGCGGTCATCCAGCACCGTCGGAGCTCGCACATCAATTCGGATTTTGGCTGCTAATTCAGATACTTTTTCCTCATCATCCACGCTTCCCAATTTTTCCAGCGCTTCCAGGGTGGCTGCTCGATACATCACCCCGGTATCAAAATAGAAATATCCCAGTTTTTGAGCAATGATCTCTGCTAACGTCGTCTTTCCTGAAGCTGCTGGTCCATCAATTGCGATGAGGTTTTTTGGGGTCATTATTTTTCCTTAACGAATATTTTATTTAAACAAGTCGTTGCGAACCCATAAGATAATTTTCTCAGATTTCACTGGGGCTGTACGATAAACCATCCATTTGATCCAGGCTCTCAAATCCATTCCTTTTACATCAGGGGTATTGGTCCATGTGAGAGACTGACCTCGATAGGATGCCGATTTCTGAATCGGCAGATCAGTGGGTGTGATCAGCACCTCAGAGACGGTGTTTGGATTGACCTGATCTGAATATTTAACTTGACTAATATTTCTCAGCGTCCATTGTAATGATGGCGAGGTTATACCGGCTACTTCAACCTGGAGGGTTTTTGCCTGTCCATTCGTCCACCTCCCTAGGTCGGACAATTCTTTCTGCAATAATCGATTACCTTCTGCGGGTTGAGCCCCTTTCCATATTTGCATGTCAATCGGAGAAATCCAACCGGTAGCCTTCCATCCTTCTGAAAACATCATGATCAACCCAATCAGGATGATCGAAGCGAACAAGCCATTTTTTGCTGAATAAGTATTCCATCCCCAGGTAAAAAGCCCGGTGATCGCGAACAAAAGAACCAGGGGCAGAAAGAAGGCAATGAACTTATTGCGATACAACGTTGGGTCAATCTCAGGAAAATTGATAATATTCATGAGGTAGAAGAATGACATAGCAAACATCACTATAGCGAAAAAAAATTCCCCCAAACCGATCCATTTATTGTCAAATTTTAAATTCCTCATGATGTCGGTGACCAAAATTGCCGCAAGGATGATCAACGGGAGCGATGTCCACCCCAATTGCAGCAGATTTCGCGATGGATTGATTAACACTGTTATTAACGATAGCCCCCACCATGTTGCCAGGAACACGATTTTCTTATCTTTCCGAACTAATCCACGAACGATGCTCACTACCCCAAAAAGGATAAGCGGAAGTTGAAGGAAGAGGATCTCAATCACAAAATGTCCCAGATCGATTTGTGGTTCACTTTTCCAAGATCTTATGTAATCAGCCAGGCTTGATCCAAGACCGCTGATCCCATTTGGAGAGATCAAGAATTGGGAAACCACTGCCAGGATGACAATTCCACCCGGTATTATCAATTTTTTCCAGTTTTGTTTGAAATCTATAAGATCCTCACTAAACACTCTTTTAAAAACTAGAAGGCAAAGTGCGAAAACCAATCCGCCTATCCATATCTCGATCCCGGCAGTGAGGAAAAGTCCGCCAAAAATACTCGCCAGAATGGGTTTTCTGTTTAGTAAAAATCCAAAAGCAGCGAAAAAACAGGTAATGCCCATCATCGAACTTGCAGCTGTGCGGGATAAACTGACCATGCAAGCATCAAAAACCAGCAAAACTGAAATCCCCAGGGCTGCTTCTCTTCCCAGATATTTGCGGTACAAGAACGGCACAAGAATTACCCCAGTTCCAAATAATGCTGTCCAAAACCGGGAAAAATAATCATTACCTTCCGTCACAGCGAACAATAACGAAGTCAACCCAACATATCCCGGATTTCCACCGATAATTGCATTCTCTCCCCTGGCAAGTGATAAAGCCTGCAGCGCATTTATTGCCTCACTGTTGGTCAATGTGGTACTTCCGAGAAATAGGAATCGGAACGCCAATGCAAAAAAGACAAGCAGAAGATAAATGCCAAACTCGATACTATTCTTTCTGTTGGTATTTTGCGACGTGGTCAAGGGTTACCCTCCAGAGTCTTAAGGAACCTCGTAGATAATGACGCTTGAATTTGAATAGATTGTGTCGAGTATTGAATCAAATTTGTTCTGATTCACGTTATATAGAATTCGTTCAAGGTTTCCAAGGTAAACATATCGTACATGATATTGTTTAATAATTGCCATTGCTTCATCAGCAATAGATGTTTCGTAAAGTCTTTGAATGTCTTCATAGCGGCTGCCCATTTCAGCAGCACCGCCGCGCCACTGGCTTTCATGCGCTGGCCATCCCAATACAGTCGGAAAACCAGTGCGGGTGGAAACCCGGGCATAATCAGTATAACTGCCGCCAATTGCCTCTGTTACGATGCCCACATTTCTTTCGCCTAACCACTGCATCGCGGCATATTCATCAGGGGTATATCTGGCAATGTATTCATTTCCATCAAGTGTCCAAACCGCTGGTCGAAAATCGCCAGTTTTGTTCAGTACCATTAACAAAGGATACGCCGATCCACCGATTGCCAATCCTGTCCAAAAAATTGAAAAGGCGACATATCGCCAGCGTTTAAGTGATGTAAATAATTCCACGCTGATAAAAGCTGCAGCCAACGCCCACAACATCCATCCCTGGAAATAAAATTTAAAGATCGTATTCATGCGCCAGCCAAATTGATCGCGCAAATAGAAAAATTCAGGGAAGAAAGTTAACAAGGTTCCAACAAGGATGAGAAAGAGGACAAATACTTTTACATTCGCGGGTTGGGGAAGTTTCTGGGCAACATCTTCCTTGATTGTTTCAGGTTCTTGTTTTTTTGAAGCACCAGCGATGAAACCAAAGGTGAGGAAAAGAAGCGTTCCAAGAGTCAACCAGGTGCCGGGAGATTGAATTCTCCGCAAAAGAGCAGCTGTAATAATAGCAGAGGTTGGATAATTTTCATGCAGACCCGCAAAAGCCATTCCTCCAACTGCCATCTTATTGCCGATCGATGCCAGCAGCGGGCTGGCAGATACTGCTAGTTTGTCCCCGATAGTAGAAAAACTGAGGATAGCTAACGCCCAAAAAATAGAAACCAAAAACAGACCTGTTATGGCGATAAAGGTAAATTGAGCGCTGATTTTCCATGCGAACGCAGACTCTTTTTCTTTTAGCAACCCGATCAGCCAGACCAACAACAGGCTGAGAAAAACGCCAAACATGATCCAAAAATTTTTCCCCGGTGTAATAAATTCGAGGCTGGGCAGCAGCCCGCCTGCCTGGGATTGAAAGCCAAGGTAAAACGGGAGGAAAAGGATTACCCCGCCAATGCCTAGGACCAGCCCGCATTGGATGAACTCCCAAATTCGTCGTCCAGACCAACCTTCAAATTGAATTCGTCTAAATATAGCAACCAACGCATATAACCCGACATAGATCGGAAAATCCCAGGTGTTAAAGAACGCCAGGCTGCCCAGAATGAGCAACGTCAACCAGGATTGCCATGAACGGAACCATTTGATTGAAAATGGCAATGGGAATTCTGATTTCTCAACAGACAAAAACAGATTTAATGCTAAAGCGATTGCTAACAAGCAGAACGGCATTGCCAGAAGGTGCGGGTGCAAATCAGAGATCAGGTAAGTGAAAAACGGGAATTCATCGATCACTTCGATGTTGTTCCCTGATAAGCTGAGATCCTGGATTACCCGCGAGCCGCGCCACCAGATCCATCCATCAGACCGGTTCGGAATCCACGAAATGGGTTGTGTTGGAGGCACATTTAATTCGAGAATTCCAAGCCAATGCCAGAATTTCGAAGTTAACGTTCCATCTGCGCCAACTTTCCAAAACACATGCCGCGCATACAATAACTCAAGTAATCCTTCGAGGTTTCCGATGAGAAGCAGGAAAAATGGGCCAAGCAATGCCCCCAACCTGATAAATCCGGATTTTTTATCATCCTGAGTTTTATAATTCTTATTTCGTCTATATTCTTGCCAGGCTTGAAGCAGATCATGCACAAGACCATATGCCGCTAATCCTGTCATCCCGAACCAGAGAGAGGAACTGAGATTGAACGCAACCGAAGGGATCACGCCTGTCACTCTGACCAACATCGATACAATCACGTAACCAAAGTAGTAGTACGAGATCGCATAACCTGAAAGCCAAGGGTCCTGGGGTGGAAAGTGATCGGATTTAAGGATGGAGTTGATGAAAGCCATTTCCATCGGTTTTTCAGTGTACGCTGCTTCCGGATTCGCAGCCCGAACCACTGTCCAAAATGCAAAGAGAATAAAGAAAACGCCCTCTGCAGCCAGAATAAAGCGCCAGTTGCTTTTGATCCATATCCTCAGTTCTTCCCACTTTCCATTACGCATCAAGAGAACGGAGATCAGGATCAAAAACCCTAAAGCGGTGAGAACCCCTCCGAGGTCATTTTGAAGTACTCCCAGTGAACACAAAAGCCAGAAGAAAAAACCCCAGATGAGCAGGCTGAGTGGTCGGAAAAGCGCATATCCGCGGCTGTTCAACTGCGGAAAAAAACGGAAAGCAATCGGGAGAGAAAAGATCCCGATGATGGAAATTGATAAATACCAGTTCAAGAATGCCAGGATATTAGCCAATCAAACCTCGCCTGTTATTGAATCACCTGGTAAATGACTGTATCCAGTTCCCGATATACATCATTCCACAAGATTCCATTATAGTTCTCGAACTTTAATAATCCATTTCCTGGGTAATAAGCCTGCTCTTGCTGACCCAGAATAATATATTCAACGTGATATTTTTCCAGGAAAGCCTTCGTTTGCTCAATATCTTCAGTCAGGTAAAATGCGGGGATATCCTCCAATCGGTTGGCAATTCCATAATAATCGATTGCACCGCGTTGCTGCCGCTGATGCCAATTCCAGCCTAACACGCCCGGCAACCCGGTATAGATGGTAAACCGGTTTCCCCATTTATATTCGACCGTATTTGCTTCCACAATTACTGGGGAACCTTTTACATTTTCCTGCATCCATTTGATTGCCCGATAATCTTGGCTCAGATCCATCTGTCTGTCCATGTCCCAGTAGACAGAGGTTTTCATAAATTCGATTCCATCCAGTGTCTTCGGCGTTTCTTTTGACATCCGGTCACGGATCTTATCCGTTGCCGCAGTCATTGGGTACAAGTATCCACTGACCAACAGGATCGCCAGGAGGGATTGCCATATTGCTGAATTATATTCTTTCCATACTGTCCTGACTGCAGGTGTGATCCACATTAACGCCACTGTTGCGCTGACGGCAAACATCACCCAAGCCTGGTAATAGAACTTGAAAACGGTGTTCATCCGTCCTACATCGCCAACCAGTACGAACAACTCCACAAATAGTGTTAAGACGAGCCCAGTTCCGATGAGGAAATGGACTATTTTCTTTTCATCGCTTACTCCAGGTCGTAACAACAGGATCAGATCCCAAACCGCCATCGTTCCAACCAACCAGCCAATCTTAATCCCAAGTATGGAGATCAGGATAAGAATTGCAGCAAATAAAACAACCAAAATCTGTAGATAAATCAGGTATGGCTGAATTTTTCGAAGTGAAGACGCAGGTGTTGATGCCAGCCATTCGTGGGTTTCCCACACAAACCAACTGATGATGATGAAAAACGGAATCCCCCAGTGAACCAGGTAAGACCCCAGAGGGGAATGTGGCCCTGTCCATTTCTCAATGGAACCATATGCTTGCGCATAATTTTGTGAAAAAGGCAGGATCAATAATGCTGAGGCCAAAACGATTACCGCCACGAACGCTAAGACCATTACCGTTTTCCGGGCAAATTCCGGCCGCCGGGATAAGAGGTAACCAGGAACCTGTGCATACCTGTAAATAGAATAGGCTATCGCTACACATATGAAAGCTGTATAAGTCGGCCAATCCCAGGTATTGGTGATCTTTAATGTCCCAAGCACCAATCCAGTAAATACGAGCATCGTCAAAATCTCTGCAATCGAGCCCAGCTTCGAGAAGGTATCGGTCTTCCAGCAATGATAAACAAAAGCAATTGCCAGACCGAGTGCCAGTAAAGTGATTGGCAGAGCTATCATGTGCGCATGCAAATCTGCATAAGTGAAAGTGAAAAACGGAAATTCCGTGATCGTATCACCGGGCAAAGCCCTTGAAGGCACCCAGAACCAATCCCCAAATCCTACAGGAAGATCTAAACCTCCCTTAACATATTCGGATGCTCCTTTGAAAAACCAGGTGATATGCTCAATAAGTTTGGCACCATCGATCACTCCCCCCGGTGCAGCGATCTTCTGGAAGGATTGCCAAATGAGTCGTACAGTCCCCAAATTGCCGATGATCAGGGTCAAGAAAACACTGATTATCCCGGCGCTGAAGCTCCGCCTGTTCGCAGTTTTTGCCTCATCGATTAAATTATCATCTTTCCCTTGAGATCCCCGATGCAGTAAATTCCAACCCAGGCTATACGCTCCCAAACCCGTTAAAGTAAAGAAGGTGGGAATTAGCAGGTTATAGGCGACATAGGGCACAATTCCCAGCAGTTTGGTGGGTACTGCCGCAATGACAAAACCAAAGTAATAATAGTTGATATACCCACCAGCATACCAGGGATCATATGGTGGGAAAATGGTGCTCTTCAGCACGGCTGTGAAATATGAGAGGTCCATTGGTTTTTCACCGCCACGCCATGGATGCCACAAATCCGGGTTGTTCCATCGGATGTACAACATTATTGCGAATAACACGATTGATAATGCTTCCACAACCAGGAAGTTCCGCCAATTGTTGGTCAGCTCAGCTTTCAACTCCTGTCGATGGCGATACGCCAGAATCGCATTCAAAACCAACAAACCACTGATACAAAAGATGATTGTAAGCCGTGAGAATTGCCCGCCAATGGACGAAACCAACCACGTAAAATAGGCCAATAACAATACACCAGATATTCTGGCAAACGGATACCCCTTATCTGGCAAACTCTTGAAAATAATCCTTAATAACGGAAATACCAGCCAACCGAGTAGCGAGATCACAACATACCACACTACAACTGCCAGCCATGGGTTCAGATTCAATGGTGAATTTGCGGGGAATAACTCAGACCAGGTACCTCCATCAGTCTGGATTTGCCTTTCTTCATCCGACAAATTCAATGTTCCATGGAATTTGCTTGCTTGTGCAGGAGTTAACTGCACAACGTTTGTAAGATCCACGCTGCCAAGGATTTGCCGTACAACTGCCGGGTCATAATCAGTGGTTTTTTGGAAGATCAGAACCTTCGGGTGGTCATATACTGTAAACGCTTCTTCAGCAAGTTGGTCATTAATCTTAAAGTTACCCAGGTTTGGATCACTTTCAAAAACTGCTGTTAACTCAAATCCCAATTGCCCGGAATACATTCCAGGTTTTGCTGACGCATAACATTTGAGAATATCCTCTTCCGTGGGACAGCCCATCAACGACCTGTAATATGCTGTTGTCAATGGATATCTTTCAGGAACCCTTACAGTCGTTCCCCACTGCCGATTAGAAGTGATTACAATCACATCCGACAGGTCAAGTGTAGTGTAAAACCGTTGAAGTTTTTCCTGGTTGTCATTCCAGTAAATTTCGAGGTTGCGGTTGTCACCATATAGTCCAGTCTCGTAGCCAAATGGTCCATAACCAGAAATCCCCAATGGGATTGCATCATCCCAAGAAGATTCCATCACCAGGACATCATTGAACAACCCAATAGCGCCTTCAGAACCCTCCATTGTCAGCTGAATGTTGTAGACTCTCCCCTTAGTTATCACTGCCGGCTTTTCCAACTCGATCCAGCGTGTTGCACCGCGGGAATTATTAGGATCTTGAAATGTATCGGTTAATTGGCCAAACCCGATCGCCTGTTCAGGATTCGCTGGATCAAAAATCGATACGCTGATTGTTTTCTCAGTTGGGAAGCTCAGTATATCAGTGATGTGTCCAAATTCTACAGCAGATACAGTCGCATCGTCTTGCGCTAAAAATGAATTCTGAAAAGGGTTGTTCTGAGTTAATCTGAAAACAGGTTGTGAAAGATATTTTACGATCGTTCCGCTGCCTCTTTTGATCTCAAGCCAGGTTCCACCGCTGATTTTCAATAGAACATCTGGTTCAACAACTTCCAGAACGATTTCGTAGCGTTTGCCTTTAACAAGCCTTGCCCCATTCTCAAAACTTACGGTAACCTTTGAGCCTTGAGAATCTAATGAAGTATCAAAAAATGATTGAGAGTATCCGGCAGCTTTATATAGGTAACCGTTTTCCTCGATTTCTCGAACATACACCATAAAGGAAACTGGGATTACTGCTTGTTGTTGGTTGAGCACATGCTCAATGGTGAAACTGCTTACTGTCTCGTTTTCGTTGGGAATGTAACCATAGATGTAAGGGTTTTCAGAGGAAATGTAAGCCGAGTTTTGATATGCAATAGGCTGCATGTATTGCATACCGGATTCCGGATCCACTTCCAGGTTGATAGCAGCAGGTATATGACCATAAATCCATTCACTGGCTGCAACCCTTGTAACAGGGCGGGTATAGATCCGTGAAAAGGCAAACGCCCACAGGGCGCTGCCGGCAACCACGATCACAAGAATGACCGCAGAAAAAACCTTGTTCCAGTTAATGTGGAAATGGGTGATCTTCCGAACCTTGTTAAACGGAAGTTCCCATAACTTCAAGATCATCCAGGCTGCAATTAATATAAGCGCCGGATATGCAGGAAGTTGATACCGCATTGCTCTGACAGGGTTTAATGATTGCGTGATGAAAACAAATGCCGCCCAGAACAGGATCAGCAGGTGGCGTTTCCAATCCCCTTTGAACGATCGCCAGGTCATCCATAAAAACCCTGCCCAGGCTGCTATTCCCAATAGTAATCCCAATCCCCATTTGACCATGTTCTCAAAGGCAAATGTGATCGGCCGCCGTGCCCATTGCAGCGCGTATGGAACATCAACCGTGCCGCTGCTGATGGTTTTTAATTCTTTAAGGTTATTAAGCCAATTTTGATTGATCTTTAATCCAAAGAAACCTGGTCCCATGAACGAATAGGGTTGGAAGAACCGAAAAGTAATAAATGCAATAACTCCTGCCAAAACCAGGTTGCGGATGATAAATGGAACTGCATCATCCCTTTTTTCCCGGGGAAGACTGAGATAGAAGATCCATGCCGCCAGTGGAAGAGTCAATGCCAAAGCATAAACGCTTACTTTGGATGCCAATGCCATTCCATACAAGAGTCCAAATATTGCATAAGAGATGAAGTCACGCCAGTTTTGCAGCCACCATATTTTTCCTGCGGGACTGGTCTTTTCGGTTTCTCCGCTGTCTGATTTGTTTTGCTTTGTGGCAATACAAACAGCTGCATAAAGTGCAGCATACACAAAGAAATTGGCAAAAGTGTCCACCGCAAAATAATGGGATAACTGAATAGGTAGTACCGCCAAAGCAAGCAGTAGTGCAGCCAGAATTCCAACCTGGGTATTACGATAAAGTCGTTTCCCGATCAGGTAGATCATCAGGATGGTTCCCAGGTCAAAGATCCCAGATAGAACACGCCCGACTACATTGATCTGGTCATACCCGCTTTGACCAAGCCATCCACCAACATAACGTACGATGAATATCGGCAGAGTTCCATAAACATAGAATGTATATCCATGGTTATTTGGATTCAGAGATGAAGTTGCAGTATTAAAGTATTCACCTAGGTTCTTAACTGGTGATATGCTCGTTTCGACCATCGTTAAGAATCGTTCATCCGGGTGAAGGTGATGATTATCATCCCACTTAATTCCCGTAAAACGGAAATAAGCTGCAATTATCAAGACACCAATCAGCAGCACATCCCAGAGCCAGGATAAACGGCGTGGTTTCTTTATGGTGAGTTCAGGTTTTTGTTCAGTTGTTACTGCCACAGTGAAACCTCCACGAGGTTAAATACTCATCTTGATATTTTCAAATAACCGCTCGTATTCCCTTGCGACGTTATCAGGTTCATAAATGCCAAAGGAAGTCAGGTTAGTCAGAAAATTCTCTTTGTGACCGACTATTTCAATTATGGATTCTGCCAATGCTGCCGAATTTCCGATCGGGAAAATTTTTCCCATGCCATGTCGGAACACCGGTTGCCGCACACCCGGTAATGCTGAAGCCGCGCAAGGAATCCCATTCATCATGGCTTCTATCTGCACCAAACCAAAAGCCTCTGTGGAATTCAAGCTGGGCAGAACCAGCACATCAAGGTTTGGGAAAAAAGCAGCCATCTGGTCCGGGTTGAGCGATCCCAGGAACTTCCAATTCCCGGTTTTCTGGTAGTCTGCGATTCGCGGAGATAATCTCGAAAAATAATCTTCTTCACCAATAATGTTTTTGTAAGGTCCCACAAATTGAACAACAGCTTTGGGGTATTTTACCAGTACCCTCGGAAGTGCATCCAGCAGGATCTCAACCCCCTTTTCTGTGGCAAACCTGGCTGCCATCCCAATCACTGGATGCTGATCCTCAGGGTTGTTTTCCTTTCTAAATAAATCGATCTTTTCTTGACTTGATTTTGGCAATTCAACCGGCGGCGGAATGATGGTTACTTTATCTTTCTTGGTTTTCAAATACTCAGAGTTGTCAGCGTAATCCTGTGTATAGGTGACAATGCGATGAGTGAAAATCGCGGTCAACCAATTCATGAAAGATACTGCTAAATTTGCTAACCTGTTGAACAATCCTGGTGGTAAGAGCAGATCACAATGGTAAGTGATGATGGTCGGTTTTCTTAGGATTCTTCCTCTCAGAGATATCCCGGCAGCATCAAATTGCGGGAGGTGCAATTGAATCACATCTGCCTGACGGACAAGTCGCGATGCCAGCCAGCCAAAGGTTGGCATGATCACACCTTTACTTAGCCTGAACCACACCGGGGCTCGAATGATCCTCACGCCATCCACCATTTCCTCACGCGGCAGTGTTTTTTCGAATTGGGATGTGAGAATAGTGACATCGTGACCGCGTCGGGCAAACGCCTTTGCCAGTCTCTCTGCATAAATGGTCAAACCGCTGATATGAGGACGATAATACGTCAGGACAATCAGTATCTTCATAATTTCTTACCGGAATAGCTGCTGATTTTCCTTTACCCAGTAAAATAGTTGTTCAATTCCATCCCCTGCGCTGATTTTCGGTGACCAGTCCAACTCTTTTTGGGCCTTTCGTATGTCGGAGATGAATACCGGTTGATCGCCAGGTCTCCAATCTGAGTTCGAAGTCGGGGTCTCTCGCCCCAGGAGTTTATCCAATATGGGCTGGAACTCTTTCCAGATGGATATCGTATTTTCGCGTCCACCGCCAATGTTGAAGATTTCTCCTCCACAAGAGGGCAAATGGGCAAATCCAGCATCATAAGCATCCACTAGATCCTCAACAAACAAAATATCTCTCACCTGTTTGCCATTCCCATAGATTGTGATGGGTTTTTCCAGCAGCGCTGCTATGATGAACCACGCCACCCAGCCCTGGTCTTCTACACCAAACTGGCGTTTACCGTAAATACAGGATTGCCTGAAGACCATGGTGGGCAGTCCGTAAATCCGGTTGTAATCGCGAACATACTGATCCCCGCAACCCTTTGAACAACCATACGGCGAATGGAAATCCAACAATTGATCTTCTGCAGCCCCGTATGGGAGGTTTTTGTAATCATATCGGGTTTCTTTCTCAACTACTTCAACATTTTCCATCCCGCCATAAACTTTATTGGTCGAGGCAAAAATAAACGCGGGGTTATTCCCTGAGTTGCGTGCAGCCTCAAGCACATTGAATGTTCCCTGTGCGTTAATAGCAAAATCAGTGACCGGGTCAACAACCGATGTCGTTACCGCCACTTGTGCTGCAAGATGTAAAATCCTTTTTGCTCCTTTGGCTGCCTGATTGATCGCAGTCTCATCTCGCACGTCTCCTTTTACAAGCTCAAAAGATCCCTTTCCGTAGGTCCTTTCCAACCAATCAATGTTTTTTATTGACCCCGAACGAGATAAGTTATCAAAGATCTTAATGGATTCTCCGCGCTGCAAGCAGCGTGAAGCATAATTACTTCCAATAAACCCCGCTCCCCCTGTGATTAATGTGAATCCATCCATATACTCTCCTTATTTGGATTCGTTTGGAATTATCCTTGAATTCCTGTTGATTACTGCTTTTACCAAAGACGAAATGCTTTCTTGCTGTCTAGCAAGACCCCACAGACCAAAAACGCCAACCGACACAAAGTTTATTAAATGCACAATTAAGGCATAACCGAATCCGCTGCTCGTACTTCCTCCTAGTAGGACAACTGCACCTGTTATCGCGGCTTCAAAAACACCCAGGGCAGCTGGTGCCGAAGGAATTGCAATTCCTAACGCTAATACGCTGCAGATAAATGAACCGGTCCAAAAAGGAATTCCCGGAAGGTACTGGATGACCATGTAGAAATATACAGCAGACCAAACAACCCAGCCAATCGCTATCCATAAAACTGATTTTAATAATTGCGAAGTGCTTTTTATCGTCGCAAACCCTTCGATCAGGTTCTTTAGGATGGGAATAATGAAAGAAAAAAAGCGGGATTTTCCTTCATGTCTTCCAATCCAAAGAACCACTTTATCCTTGAACTTGGTCAGCAGAAATAAGCAGAACATCCCAACAATGACCAGGATCAATGCCACGATAGCGATTGGTTTCATCCAATCCAGGCCAGTAATATGCGGCAACGTAAGAACAAGTAGTATGGCAGCAAACCCGATATCAAAAGCTCGTTCAATCACAATGCTCGACAGGGTGTAAAAAGTACCCAGGCCTGAACTTTTTCCTACCAGGAAAGACCTTCCAAATTCGCCCGCCCTGAACGGTAGGATATTGTTCAGAAAATAGCCTTCGCTAACGCCAAAAAAAGATTCCCAAAAACCTGTTTTTTCTGCAAGAATCGTTCGCCAGGCTTTTGCGCGGATCAACAAGCTTAATACATTAAAAACAAATATCCCTAAAACAAACTCCAGGCTGACCGTTGAGAGTGCTTTTTTTAAGTCCTGCGGATTTACAAACTGCAGTACTGCGTATACTGCCAGTATGCTTATCAAGATTCCCGGGATAACCCGCAGCCAAATCGAGCCCCTTTTTTTCGCAGTTGCCATCAGTCCTCTTCCAGTCGAAGAACTGCCATGAACGCTTCCTGTGGGATCTCCACATCACCGACCATTTTCATTCTTCGTTTTCCCTTTTTCTGTTTTTCGAGCAGTTTTTTCTTGCGCGTGATATCGCCGCCATAACACTTGGCTAAAACATCCTTACGCAGCGCTTTAACATTTGCGCGTGAGATTACCCTTCCGCTGGCAGATGCCTGAATGGCAACATCAAACATTTGCCGTGGAATGAGTGCTTTGAGTTTAGTCACAAGGCTTTGCCCTTTGTGATAGGCATCTTCCTTATGTACGATTGCCGCCAATGCATCTACGGGTTCGTTGTCAACCAGAACCTCTAATTTGACCAGGTTGCCCGGTTTATAATCCAGGAAATGATAGTCCATGGAGGCATACCCGCGCGTGCGAGATTTAAGCTCATCAAAGAAATCGACGATTAGTTCCGAAAGTGGAATGTCATAATTCAATTGCACGCGTTTTGGTGCAGGATAATCCTGGGAGATGAAAGTTCCCCGGCGCTTAGTCACCAGTTCCATGATTGTGCCGTAAAAATCGGTTGGGGTGATGATCTCAAGTCGCATCCAGGGTTCGCGTACTTCAGCAATCAGCCCTTCCTCAGGTAATTTCGCCGGTGAGGAGATTAACAAGGTCTCCCCGGTTAGCAGCTGCACTTCATATTCAACAGTTGGAGCAGTGACCACAATATCCAGGTTGTATTCCCGCTCAATTCGCTCCTGGATGATTTCCATATGAAAAAGTCCTAAAAATCCACAGCGAAATCCAAAATTTAGAGCTTGAGAGGTTTCCAATTCGTAGACAAGAGAAGCATCATTGAGCTGAAGTTTTTCAATCGACTCTTTCAATTCACCGTAATCTTCACCATCAACAGGGAATATGCCTGCAAAGACCATCGGTTTGGGGTGGCGGTAACCCGGGAGAGGGTGATCAGCCGGATTGCTTGCCAGGGTTAGCGTATCGCCAACCCGGCATTCCTTTACGGTTTTGAGTCCGGTGGCAATATACCCCACGTCTCCAGCTGATAGCTCATTGATCGGGGTCATCCCGGGGGCAAAAACGCCGATCTCAACCGGTTTCACATCCGCATTAGTTGCCATCATTCGCACAATGTTATTGGTCTGAACCGCTCCTTCCATTACACGAACGTAAGCCACGACTCCTTTATATGAATCATAATGAGAATCGAAAACCAATGCTTTTAACGGAGCGTTTGCGTCTCCAGTAGGGGCAGGAATTTTTTCCACCACCTCACGCAATACACTTTCTACATTAATCCCTTCTTTGGCTGATACCCTCAAAATGGACGGCGCTGGCGTGCCTATTAATGCCTCAATCTCTTCAGCCACCTCATCTGGCTGTGCTGAAGCCAGATCGATTTTGTTTATCACGGGGATAATGGTCAGGTTTGATTCCAGTGCCAGATACAAATTCGCCAGTGTCTGGGCCTCGATACCCTGTGTTGCATCCACTACTAATACAGCTCCTTCACAGGCTTCAAGTGCGCGGCTTACCTCATAATTAAAATCCACATGTCCCGGGGTATCGATGAGATTAAGCTCATAATCGATCCCTTTGTAGGGATATTTCATCCTGACTGCGGACGCCTTGATGGTAACCCCTTTTTCACGCTCAAGATCCATCGAGTCCAGCACTTGTTCAACCATTTCTCGGTCAGAAACAGTGCCGGTAATTTGCAGCATACGGTCAGCCAGTGTCGATTTTCCATGGTCGACATGCGCAATAATACAAAAGTTCCGAATTCGATCGATAGACATAATCGGATTTAGTATACCTTATTTGCTTTTTCTCTCTGAAAAAGTTAAGAAACTTTTATGCAGAACCCTCTGGGTAAAGATTGTTGAGCCATTGTTGAATCTCTTGGTTACTAACTGAGTCAGTTTTCAGATGGATCAGGAATTCGATGTTTCCCTTTGGACCAGTCAAAGGTGATCGAATCAAACCCTGAACTGAAAAATCCTGCGCTACCACAAGCTTTAATATCTCTTCGAGAATTCTCTTGTGAATTTCTGGATCCCGGATGACACCTTCACCCCGTGCGGCGTCTTTTTTCCCCGCTTCGAATTGGGGTTTTATCAAGGCGATCACTTCACCAGGCATGCCCTTGAACCAGGTCTTTACAACTGGAAGTAAGGTTCGCAATGAGATGAACGATGCATCAATTGTGACAAGGTCGATTTTTTCAGGGAATTCCTTTATAAACCGCGCATTGGTTTTTTCCATAACCACCACGCGAGTATCTTGGCGCAATTTCCAATGCAGAATCCCATAGCCAACATCCACTGCGAAAATGCGTTTTGCTCCATGCTGCAAGAGGCAATCTGTAAACCCACCGGTGCTGGCTCCCACATCCACGCAAGTCAACCCTTCAAGGTTTTCTTTCCCAAAAGCCGCTAAGGCACCTTGTAGTTTTTCTCCTCCCCTTGAGACAAATCGAGGAGGCTGGTCGACATTAACTTCATCTCCTTCGATCACATTTCCTGCAGCTTTTAGAACCACTTGTCCATTAATCCGGACTGTTCCAGCCATGATCATTCGCTGAGCAGAAGATCGGCTCTCTGCAAGCCCCTTTTCAACAAGGAAAAGGTCAAGACGGGTTTTGGTCATACAAGAATTTTACTCTTGAAAGGGTCATGTGATATATTTAGAACATGCTTAAATACCTGTTAAAAGCGATGCGTCCCAAGCAATGGACAAAAAACATGTTCATTTTTGCCGCCCTGGTATTTGATCGGAAATTATTTGATCTTCCATCACTGGGGCGAACCGCCATTGCCTTTGGGCTCTTCTGCCTGCTTGCAAGCAGTGTGTATCTCATTAATGACGTTGTTGACCGCGAAGCAGATAAGCTGCATCCAGTCAAGAAAAACCGACCCATAGCGTCAGGCAAACTAAGCATTTCGTTGGCCATTATCGTAGCCATCTTACTTTCGGTCATTGCTTTAATCGGCTCCTACCTCCTAAATCTCGATACCCTCATTTTTTTCCTGGCTTATTTCGTTCTTAATCTGGCATATTCCAAATGGTTGAAACACATTCCCCTGATCGATGTTTTAGTAATTGCAGCATGTTTTGTCCTCAGAGTCGCTGTTGGTGTTTCCGTAATCCATGTTGAACGCTTTTCTCCATGGCTGTACGTGGTGATGACATTACTTGCGTTATACATAGGCTTTGGAAAACGTCGATCTGAATTGATGGTTCTGCTGCCAGATTCCTCAGCCTCGCATCGAAAGGTTCTGGCTGGTTATTCACTCGAGCTTATCGATCAGTTGATCACTGTAGTTTCAGCCACAACCATCATTGCGTACTCGCTTTACACCTTTTCAGCACCCAATCTCCCGCAGAACCACACCATGATGCTGACAATTCCATTCGTCATTTATGGCATCTTTCGTTACCTCTCATTAATGCAAATTGATAAAAAAGGTGGAGAACCTGAAGAATTATTGATCTCTGATCGTCCTCTCCAGGTTACGGTCTTTCTTTGGGGGCTCACCGTCCTGCTCATTTTCTACCTGTCGAAGTGATTGATATGCCGGCAATTACAGGTTCAGCACCTGGTAAAGTCATCTTATGCGGTGAGCATGCAGTCGTTTATGGTCAACCTGCAATTGCCCTTCCTGTTATGGGAGTTGAAACACGCTGCATAATCCTGGCAAAACCAAACAAATTCCATAATGAAGTTGTGATTAACGATCCTGCAATTGGTCTAAAATGCAGGCTTGAAGGGTTGAACCCGAATAATCCGCTGCGGAAAACCATTGCATTAACACTTTCCGCACTTTCCATGGATCATCTGCCATCTTGTGAGATACGTATCCAATCCACCATACCTGTCGGAGGCGGGTTGGGGTCCAGCGCATCGGTTTCAGTGGCTGTTGCCAGGGCAATCTCTGCATTTGTTGGTCACCCCCTCGAAAACGAATCGATTAACGATATCGCATTTGAAGTTGAGAAACTCCATCACAACACCCCATCAGGCATCGACAATTCCGTGATCACTTATTCAAAACCTTTGTATTACATTAAGGATGCTCCTCCGGAATGGTTGGAAATAAAGAAACCTTTCACGTTCCTGGTTGCCAACTCCGGGATAAAAGGATCTACCCGAAATGCAGTGAATATGGTCAGGGAAAACTGGCAAAAATCTCCGGAAATGTACGAGGCAATTTTTAATGAAATCGGCAATATCTCCAGGGAGATGCGCTTTGCCTTAAGTTCGCAATCTGAGGAAAAAATTGGCAATTTAATGACACAAAATCACAGCTTACTCCAAAAGCTGGGAGTTTCTCTCCCGCAACTGGACCGGTTGGTGGATTCATCCGTCTCAGCTGGGGCATTTGGTGCCAAACTCTCCGGAGGTGGACTGGGAGGGAATGTGCTTGTTCTTTCTCCGATGGATCAGTTTAATTCAATCAACTCAGCTCTCATGGCAGCAGGAGCGGTAAACATATTCACCGCTCAGATTGGTGCTAAGTAAAGGGGAGATAAATGACGATTTGTTTTCTAAAACTAGGCGGGTCTCTTATCACGGATAAAGATAAAACGGATACTCCCAACCTTTCGAGGTTGACTGCAATCTGCCATGAAATTGCCAATGCGCTGCTTGAAAAGCCAGACTTGCACCTCATTATCGGGCATGGATCCGGTTCTTTCGGACACCATGCAGCCGCAAAATATCACACCCGTGATGGTGTAAAAACCCAATCAGATTGGCATGGGTTCGTTGAGGTATGGAATAAAGCTCGTGCTTTGAATGATATCGTTGTTAGTTGCTTATCCTCCGCGCAAATTCCTGTGATTTCTTTTGCGCCTTCCTCTTGTATTGTTACTGCCAATCACAAAATCGTGTCATATTCATTGGAACCAATCAGGACTGCACTCCAAAATAACCTAATACCAGTAATTTATGGTGATGTGGTCTTTGACAGGGAAATAGGCGGTACTATCCTTTCCACCGAGGAGATATTCACCGAACTTGCTAATTCATTTGTTCCTGATCATGTGCTTATCGCAGGAACTGAACCCGGAGTCTGGAAAGATTTCAAACAAAAAGATACGATACTTTCAGTAATCACAAATGCTCAATTTCATGGTTCTCCGGATATGCCCTCCTCAAGCCTCGATGTCACTGGAGGAATGGGGTCTAAGATCACGCTCATGTTAAAAATTGCACAGCAGCATCCACAGGCAAACATTTTCATTTTTTCCGGAATAGAATCTGGTAATATCTATACATCACTGATCGGAAAGCGTATCGGAACACAAGTTTCTTATAAGGAAAGGGGCTGATATGATCTTTAATCGTGAGAACCAGGAGAAGTTTGAGGAGTTCATCCTTGCGCCTTATGCAATTCATGCAAAAGATTCCAAAGGAAGGCGCTTTCCTGAATCAGAACCAAGCTTTCGCACCTGTTTTCAACGAGACCGGGATCGCATTTTGCACACCTCGGCTTTCCGCCGCCTCGAATACAAGACGCAGGTATTTATTAATTACGAGGGTGATTATTATCGCACCCGCCTCACTCACACCTTGGAGGTCACTCAAATTGGACGCAGCCTGGCACGTGCACTCGGAGCGAATGAAGACCTGGTTGAATCCATCTGCATGGCGCACGATATGGGTCATCCTCCTTTTGGACATTCTGGTGAAGCAACACTCAACATGTTAATGAAAGACTACGGCGGTTTCAATCACAACCATCATTCCTACCGTATTGTCACCGAGATCGAAAAACGGTACCCGGATTTCCCCGGTCTTAACCTATCTTGGGAGGTCCTTGAGGGTATAGTGAAGCATGAGACCGAGTATGACAAAACAGATGCTCTTGACTTTGATCCTGCCTTGCGGGGTCACCTTGAAGCCCAGATCACCAATGTGGCGGATGAGCTTGCCTATACCTCCCACGATCTCGATGACGGGTTACGGTCCGGGATGATCACCACGGAAATGTTGAGCGGCATTGAGCTTTGGGACATGGTAGTTGAGAACTTTGGACGCGACAATTGCGTACTGGATGACCTCACCCGCCATCAGATTATCCGTGAATTGGTCGGACTGGAAGTAAATAGCATGGTATTCAGCTCCGCCGATCGGATTGAAAAGAGCGGTGTTAAGACTGTGCATGATCTCCAATCGCTCCCGTTTAATGTCGTCGGATTCGATGACCTGATGAAACAAAGAAATCGCATATTGAAAGATTTCCTCTTTAAGAATATGTATCGTCACCACCGCGTTGTCCGTATGCAGCAAAAGGCTGAAAGGGTACTTACAGAGTTATTTTCCGCTTATGTTCGCGAACCTGCCATGCTCCCTCAGCAATTCCAACAGCAAATTGACACAAAAGGAAAAGAGCGTACAATTTGTGATTACCTGGCTGGGATGACCGATCGGTTTGCAGTTGATGAGTATCAACGCCTCTTTGATCCCGCGTTGTTGCCTTAGATATCAGTTTATATTGGAGAGAGAATGGACGAAGCAACATACTTAACAGAAGAAGGCGAAAAGAAACTTCGTGCTGAACTGGAACATCTTACCGGTACAGTTAGAGTTGAACTTGCAAAACGGCTTCGATCTGCCATCCAGATGGGAGATCTTTCTGAGAACGCCGACTATCACGCCGCCAAAGAAGAACAGGGGTTTGTTGAAGGGCGTATCGCTTACATCACGCAGCTGCTTCGTAATGTCATCATCATCGACGAAAATAAACCGCAAAGTGGCAAGGTGGAAATTGGGTCAAAAGTAACCATCCAGGAGGGTTCAGATCCAGAAATGACCTACACAATTGTTGGATCGCAGGAATCCGATCCCATGAACGGCCGAATTTCTTTTAATTCTCCAATCGGACAAGCACTGATGGGTCATTCTTCGGGTGAAGTGGTTGAGGTGACTACTCCTGTAGGAAACAAGAAGTTTTCAATACGAAAGATAGAGTAAAAAAACTCCCGGTGAATCCGGGAGTTTTTTTAGGTCTATTTTGGCCAAACGGCGATTTCCAGCGTAAGTCGTTCAAAGAAACTGCCTGATGGGAGAGCACCTTGTCCGTAAACCAATTCGATAACTCGGGCTTCAAGCCTCAAGGTAGCCGTCTCCAACATGATCTTCTGTCCGGGTTCAACGAGCATGGGTTCACCCTTGGATGCTAGTCTCTGGCGGATCATGGGATCATTCATCGCATGTGAGCTCATTAAAACTTTTGTCACTGTTTGGATATCGTTTTTGTCAAACAGCCAGACTTCAAACGCGGTTACCTTTTTGGGATCGCCAACGCCAATAGTATCGGAGATTCCCACACCACATTCTCCTAGGAATGCCCCGGCCTGGTTGTCAATGCTGAATGAATCATCATACAGGTCGTCACCGATCACATAAGTGGTCATGAAATGAGCGGCTGGACCTTCAGCAGGAGTTGTTGCAGATCGAAAATCCACGTTGCCGACCGGTGCTTTGTTTACCGCTGGTTGCACTGGAGGCATTGGAACTTCTTCTTCTTGCAGGTAATCCTCTTCGCCTTCGACATCATCCGCCGGCTGAGGATTTCCTTTTTTCTTGTTCCTCAGGAAGAATATGTATACCAGTGCTCCCCCAATCAAAAGGAATAATGCACAAAGCAGAGAGAGCAATAAGGTTGATCCCTTGGAGTTCTTGGCGGTTGTTGCTGGCAAAGGCACCTGGGTCGAACTGGTATTCCCGGTTGCACCGGTTGTTATACCGCCTGTTGAACCAGATAATAATGCAGATTTTAAAGCCACAACTTCAGGTGATCCTGAGCTATAAGAACAACCAGCACTCTGCAGAGAATCGAATAAGTATGGGGAGGTCGCCAAATTAACACCCAATGAATCGATCCTCGCTTTGGCCACCTCTGCATTCTGGTTGACCTTATAAGAGTCAACAACCATACATAAGTATTGTTTCTTCAGATCTTCCCGCAGGTAACTGGCATCGGCATCTTTCCACTTGACCGGCCAAACCCCCCAGCCAAGAATGGGCAATCCAATGATCAGGCCAATCACCAGCCCAACCAGCCCGGCATATAGTGGCCGCTGTAAGATAGTCTTGATCTTGTCCATATTTCGCTCCTGTTGCCAAGAGAATTGAGATTGTCGTCGTGAGAGGACCAATCACCGGCAATGGCAACTTTAGCGAATATGTTGCAATAATTGTGCCTATTCAGCGATTACTTCGCCAATTTCCTCCATCAGGAAGGTTTCTTCACATTGTGTGCACTGGACTTCCCTCTTATTGGCGATTACCAGCAATCCACCACATTTTGGACAAGGTTTTGCTACCGGTCGCTTCCAATTGGTGAAATCGCAATTCGGATAATTGGAACAGGCATAGAAAATCCTGCCTTTACGGGTTTTACGCAGTACCACATCTCCCCCATCCTTCGGGCACGTGACGCCGATTTTTTCAAGTAACGCTTCAGTATGACGGCAGGCAGGGAAATTGGAACAACTGATGAATTTTCCGTACCTTCCCCAGCGAATGACCAGGTCATGACCGCAATCCGGGCAAAGCCTGCCGATTTTCTCGGGCTCGGTTTTTGAAACAGGCATATCCGCCTGCGCTTTTTTGACCGTCGGCTCAAATTTGGAGTAGAACTCACCAATCACTTTGTGCCAGTCGATTTTTCCGCCAGCCACTTCGTCCAGTTCAGTTTCCATCCGGGCAGTAAATTGCATATCCACAATATCCGGGAAATGATTGACCACCAGGTCATTCACCAGGATGCCCGTCTCAGTGGGAAATAACCTTTTCGCTTCACGGGTCACATACCCGCGTTGCTGAATGGTGGACAGGATTGGGGCATAGGTGGATGGACGGCCAATTCCATACTCTTCCAAAACCTGAACCAGCGTAGCTTCCGTATATCGCGGAGGCGGCTGAGTGAAATGTTGTTCAGGGATCAACCTGATCAATTTTTGCTTCTGCCCTTCTTCAAGACCCGCGGGGATTTTAACATTTTCGGGTTCCTGTGCCTTTTGATCCTCATCCATCGCTTCTTCATAGACGATCAGGAATCCGGGGAATTTAATAGTGGAACCGGAAGCACGGAAGAGATACTGGTGCAGCTTGCCATCTGCCGTCACTTCCACTGAAATGGTATCATAAACAGCAGATTCCATTTGGGAAGCGACAAACCGCTGCCAAACCAGTTGATATAACTTGAATTGTTCCGGAGATAATGAATCTTTTACCTTTTCTGGTTGCCTCAAAACAGAAGTCGGTCGGATGGCTTCATGAGCTTCCTGCGCAGAAACCGCCCTGGTTTTATACACAGGCGCGGATTCAGGCAAAAAGCTTTCACCATAAGCAGTTTTGATAAACTCACGCGTATCGTTAACTGCAACCTCGGCAACATTGGTGGAATCCGTACGCATATAGGTGATCAAACCTACCGTGCCTTCACCCAGGTCGATACCTTCATATAGCTGCTGCGCGATCATCATTGTCCGGCGCGCAGTGTATCCCAATCTGCGTGATGCTTCCTGCTGCAGCGTACTGGTAATGAATGGTGCAGAGGGTTTTCGTCGGCGTTCACTGCGTTTGATTTTGGTAATCGCAAATGAAGAACCCTCCAGGTCTTTAAGGTACCCTTCTGTAACATCCTTGTTTCCCAGTTCTGGGTCTTTATCATCGATTTTTGCCAATTTTGTGAGGTAAGCTGCTTTCTTATTTTCCGGTGAAAGTTCGGCTTCAATTGACCAGTACTCAACCGGATTAAATGCCTCGATTTCCCGCTCGCGTTCGACAATGAGACGCAGTGCCACTGACTGAACTCGTCCAGCCGACAACCTGCTGCGAACCTTCTCCCACAAGACTGGGCTGATCGAATACCCGACCAAACGATCGAGTACACGCCGTGCCTGTTGAGCGTCTACCAGATCCATATTGATCTCGCGTGGATTGGAAAAGGCTTCGTTAATTGCACCTTCCGTGATCTCGTGAAAAACCACCCGCTGCGAAAGCTTGGGCTCGATTTGCGCTGCTTCCATCAAATGCCATGCAATGGCTTCGCCTTCGCGGTCAGGGTCTGTAGCCAGGTAAATTTGCTCTGCGTCCTTCGCCAGGGCTTTCAATTCTTTAACAACAACCCTTTTCTCATTTGGGACACGGTATTTGGGCATGAAATTATTTTCAACATCAACTGATAATTCCGAACGCAGCAGATCACGTACGTGACCTACAGAGGCGCGAACCGTATACCCCTTGCCCAAAAAGCGCCCGACCGTTTTTGCCTTAGCAGGTGACTCAACGATAACGAGCTTACCGCTGCGAAGCTTTACCTTAGGAGCAGGTTTTACCATCCCCTGATGTGCGGGGGTTGCGCCCATCCGATACAAAGTGGTTCCGCACACTGAGCATTTCCCGCGTGTTACTGGAGTGCCCTTTGCGTTAAATTCCGCGACCGCTTCAAGGATCTCCCGTTTTGTTCTGCATTTTACACAATAGGCTTCCATGATTTCCACTCCTACAAAAAAAGTGTCAGGTCTTTGGCTTTGAGGTAATCTACGAGCATTTTTACTTTTTGACTTTCACCCCTCGGGCAGATCAATAAAGCATCAGGCGTATTCACAATGATCATATTTTGGACACCAAGTGGAACGATCATTTTGGTTTTTTCATTTGAAAAAACAAAGATGCTCTTTGACTCAAGAGGGTGAACTTGTGTGCCAAGGATAATATTGCCATTCTCATCAGCCGGCATCAAATCGAACAATGAATCCCAAAAACCCACATCATTCCAGCCAATCTCCTCTACCGGAATTACAACGACATTTTTTGCTTTTTCCATGATGCCGAAATCGATGGTTTGAGTTTTGATTTGCTGCCATTTTTCAGAAAATATTTTAGAGTTGTGATCTATCCCTACAAATGGATGAAGCTCTGAAAGGATCTCTGTTAACTCAGGCATATGCCTGGAAAATTCCTTCTGAATAACATCCGCACGCCAGATAAACATTCCAGAATTCCAATAATAATTTCCACTCTTTAGAAAGTCGATGGCACGGTTTTCACTGGGTTTTTCTTCAAACCGGATGACCTCCTTTACAGGATAATGTCGGAAGGTCGCAAGTTCCTCGCCAGCTTCAATATAACCATACCCGGTTGCCGGATATGTCGGTTTTATCCCAAGGGTCACCAGGGGTCCGCTATCTGCACATTCGCATCCTGCGCTGAGAATCTCACGAAATTCATCAACCTTTTCAATAAAATGATCAGCAGTTAATACCACCATGATCCCATTTGGATCTTTTTTCTGGATAGCCGTGGCAGCCAATGCCACCACGGAGGCAGTGCCGCGCGGCATCGGTTCAATCAGATAATTACTTGCTGGAATATGCGGCGCAATTTCCTTTAACTTTTCCGCTTGTTCAGCAATGGTTACTACAAGGATATGTTCCGGAGAAAATAACCCTTCCAGGCGTTCCACCGCCAAATGAAAGAGCGTCTTCCCATCAAAGAGGCTTAGCAGCTGTTTTGGTGTCGCTTTACGGGATAGCGGCCACAAACGGGTCCCCCCGCCTCCAGCCATGATGACCGCGTAAGCGTGATTAATTGCCAGCATGGGTTAGGTATTTTCCTTTCTCATCCCTGATTGCCACATAGGTCATGCCACCTACTTGGGCAACCATTCCCTTTAATTCTAACATCGTTAACATCGCAGTCACTTCACTGATCGGCAGTTCCGCCAGCCGGCTGACCTCATCTACATGAATAGGGTCCTGACTTAAAGTAGAAAGCAATTTGCTTTCTACCGGGTTTAGTGGAAATTGCTTTCGGCTTGTTTGTTTCTCAGGGATTTTTTCCAGGTTCAATACATCCAGGATTTCGCTCATTTTTAACAATGGCCGTGCACCTTGTTCAATTAGCTTGTTGGTTCCTTCGCTCTGTGGTGTCAGGATGCTGCCCGGAACCGCGAATACTTCTTTCCCTTGCTCGACTGCAAACTCAGCTGTGATTAAAGCTCCGCTCGTCTCTCCAGCCTCAACTACGATCGTTGCCATAGTTAATCCGGAAATGATGCGGTTCCGCGGTGGAAAATTCACACCATCCGGCTTTGTCCCGACCGCGTAATCACTGACAAGTGCTCCCTGCTTGATAATATCTACCGCCAGGCGTGAATGTTCCGGTGGATAAATAACATCCACTCCGCTGCCTAACACCGCTATTGTTCGTCCACCGTTCTTAAGCGCACTTTGATGGGCGATGGCATCCACTCCTCGGGCAAGCCCACTGACCACTGTGATGCCATTGTTCGCAAGGAATGACGCTAACTCCGCGGTCACTTGCCTGCCATATGGGGTAACCCGCCGTGTGCCTACCACAGCTACCGCCCACTCGTCTTCAACATTGATGCTGCCTCTTACGTATAATACCGGGGGTGGTTGATTGATTTCTCTTAATCTGCGGGGATAATCGCTATCCTCGATCGTGTATACTTTTATTTCTTTTTCTTCAATACTTTTCATCACACGCTCAAGATCGATCTTGTTGCGCATGAGAACGAGATTCTCGACAACTTTTTTCGGTATCCCGGCACTAAGCAAGCCATCTGTGGGTGCATTCCATGCAATTTCGATTGATCCAAAGAAATCGAGGAGCTGACGCATACGAACCGCTCCAATTCCCCTGACCATATTAAATCCCACCCAATATTTCTTATAATCCATTACTTCATTATTCCCACTGCGGAAGTAACACTGTCAACTCGCCATTATCCAGGTCAATCTTTTTAACAAATTCCTTAACCGCTGGAATCAGCACTTCATCTCCAGCCTCGTTCTGCACGACATAAACATCATTCGCGCCTGTAACCAGGATCTCTGTTACTTTTCCAATGCTTTTTCCATTTTCATCAATTACATTCAGTCCAATGATCTCATATTGATAAAACCGGCCCGCTTTCAGCGGTTGGGCTTCATTCGTCTTTATTGCGACTGATTGATTCCTGAAGATTGCCGCCTGGTCGCAATCAGTGAACCCCTCGAATCTTACCAGCAGAGATTCTCCTGCGGTTCTGCATCCCGAGATTTTCATCAACCTGTGATGAGGACCAACGAACACGGTTAGCCCCGCTTTGATTACCTCTGGTTCGTCTGTTAATACATCCATCAGTAAATCACCGTTCACACCATGTGTCCGGCGTAGTTTTCCTATGATTAAGTACGCAGGCTCGCCCGACTTGGGCGAGCCTGAATTTTGCGGAGTACGTTTTCGGGCGGATGGAACGGGTGTCATTTTGGTTCTGCTACATCCAGAGAGGCTTGTTTTCCCTCCCGGGCTGCTGCCACCCGCAGTAATACACGCATGGCGTTGGCTACGCGGCCGCCTTTTCCAATCACGCGGCCCATATCCTCACGGGCAACATGCAATTCCAGGTTCTCTTTTCCACCTGAACGATATTGAGACACAAACACCTGAGAAGGATCATCAACCAGGCTTAATCCAATATACTCAATCAATTCTTTCACAGATCCTCCTTCCACAGAACTCTGTGGGGGCTGATAGGATGAATTCCTGGAGTAATTCATGAATTACTTGGCTTTGATCAAAGCCGCGCGCTGTTGCGAGGCTTTCTCGGCTTCAGCGAGCAGAGTCTCTAAAGCTTCACCCTTTTTAAACCGCTCAAAGCGCTCAGTGAGACCAACAGCCTTGAAGAGCTTGGCAACTGATTCACTGGGAACAGCGCCCTTCTTCATCCAATCATAGATGCGGTCTTCCTTGGCCTCAAAGGTGAAAGGTTCGGTGGTCGGCACGTAGGAACCTACAATTTCGAGGAATTTACCATCGCGGGGGCTTTCAATATCCGCCACAACCAGGCGGTACGCGGGTTGGTGCCGTAAACCAGTTCTGCGCAAACGAATTCTTACCATCTTGTACTTCTCCTATTTTCAACTAAAAATGATCAAATTTTTTGTGACTCAAAAATCCAATTTTGGCGAGGGGCGCTGAAGGATGCGCTAACCGCCGTCTTCATTTTTGATCACTTGAACATACGGGGAAAACCTCGCCCGCCTGTTTTCTGCATTGTCTTCATCAACCGCTGTGCATCTCTGAATTGCTTCAGAATACGGTTTACTTCCTGTACTTCAGTACCCGCTCCCCTGGCAATCCTGCGCCGCCTTGAGGCATTCAGAATATCCGGATCGCGTCGTTCCATGCGGGTCATAGAATTTAGAATGGCTTCAGTTAATTTCAACTGTCTTTCGGTATCCTCTGGAGATACTTTTTGTGCCATTTTACCCATTCCACCAGGCAGCATGTCCAGCACCTGTGAAAGGGGACCCATTTTTCTAATCTGTTTTAATTGGCTCGCAAAATCCTCAAGGGTAAATTTGCCCTTAAGCATCCGCTCGGCTTCTTCCTTTTCGATCTTTTGATCGAAAGCAGCTTCAGCCTTTTCAATTAGCCCAATCATATCACCCATTCCCAAAATTCGGGAAGACAATCGCGCAGGATCATAAACCTCGAGGGCATCGATTCCTTCCCCAACCCCAAGGAACTTAATCGGCACCCCGGTAACACTTCGAACAGAAATAGCCGCACCGCCGCGAGCATCACCATCCATTTTGGTGAATATGAGACCGGTGATCTTCACAGTGTCGCGGAATCCTTCCGCAATATGCAGCGCTTCCTGACCGGTCATCGCATCGACAACGAGGAGAATCTCAGTTAACTTCACCTTTTTGGTGATGGCGGATAATTCGTCCATCAAAGGTTGATCCAGTTGTGAACGACCGGCGGTATCAATGATCACTACTGTATAGCCGCCTTTTTGGGCTTTATCAAACGCACGGGCAGCCAGTTCAGGGGGCTTTATGCCATCCTGGGTAACCACTTCGACCCCAATACGCTCGCCAAGGGTCTGAAGTTGTTTTATGGCGGCGGGTCGGTAGGGATCACATGCCACCAACAAGACTCTTTCGCCTTCAGCGCGAAGTTTTCTTGCAAGCTTTGCCGCAGCCGTGGTTTTGCCGGAACCCTGGAGCCCAACCATCATGATGGCATATGGTTTTTCCCCAGAAAACGCTAATTTTGATGGCTCGCCCAAGGTAGCGATCAATTCATCATTAACGATCTTGATAACCTGTTGTGCAGGGTTTAACGCCTTGGAAACTTCTGCACCAATCGCGCGTTCTCGTACACGATTGATGAAATCCTTAACCACGCTGTAATTGACATCTGCTTCCAGCAGGGCCAATCTAACCTCACGCAGCATAGCATCCACATCCGCGGGTGTGAGCTTACCCCGCCGCCGCAGCTGCTGGAATACTTCGTTCAATCGGTTGGTCAGGTTTTCAAACATTTAGGCACGCTATTAATTATGTAAGAACAACGCCCGATAAAGGACAGGCATGATTTTATAGCGAGTATCCTATTCGGTCAAGTGAAAAACAAGAAACCTTTTTCTAATTTCAGGGTTAATTTTCACATATAGGTAATGTTATTGGAGGAAAATAGATGAACAAGGTAATGGTCGTAACCGATAGCACAGCGAATATTCCAGCTCAATTATTGAATGGAAATCCAGTAAGGATACTCCCCTTACAGGTAATTTGGGATCATAAAATTTTCAGGGATGGAATAGATATCCAGCCTCGTGAATTCTATCAGCGCTTAGCGGTTGAAAAAGTGATGCCTTCGACTTCGCAAACAACCCCTGAAGAGTTCAAAGCAGCTTACGCAGAATTGCTTGAGCAGGGATATGATATCCTGAGTATCCACATCTCTGGCAAGCTCTCCGGCACTTTGGATTCTGCTGCCCAGGCTAAAAAGGCTTTCCCCGGCGCTAATATCGAATTGGTAGATTCGTTGAGCACCAGCATGGCAATGGGGTTCCAGGTGCTCAGTGCGGCTCGTATGGCATCCATCGGCGCAAATCTTGCTGAATGCAAAACCGTTGCTCAAGAAGCTACCAAACGTACTGGAGTTTATTTCGCGGTTAATACCCTGGAATTCCTGCATCGAGGCGGACGTATTGGCGGTGCAGCCGCTTTTATGGGCACCATGCTGAACCTAAAACCCTTGCTTGAACTTCGCGATGGTCGCATTGAAGCTGTCGAACGAGTACGTACATTCAGTAAAACTGTTGACCGATTGTTGGACCTGGTTGAAGCCCGCTTAAAAAACGAAAATGGACCATTTCGCCTTTCTGCAATCCATGCTAATGATGAAGAAAAAGCAGAACAATTACTCCAAAGAGCGATCAAGCGATTCTCCACTTCCGCTGTAACAGATGCGGTAATCACAAACGTGAGCCCGGTTCTCGGCACACACACTGGTCCGGGCGCATTAGGGCTCGCTTTCATGAGCGGGATGTAAAAAAGACAGGTTTTTTCAGGGTAACCTCTACGAGGTTACCCTTATTTTCTTCATTCCAGAGTCTGGTAAAATTCTCTTAGAATATTTTGTTGAGGTTAAACAATGAAGAATTTTCCAGACATCGGTGTACAAATTCCAGATATCCTTTTACCTTCACAAAAAATTGATTTACAAAAATGGTCAGTGATTGCCTGTGACCAATTCACCTCGCAGCCTGAGTATTGGGACCAGGTGGCAAAATTTGTCGGAAACGCGCCATCAACCTTTCACATCACTCTCCCTGAAATCTACCTCGGAAAACCTGAAGAAGCTGAACGATTAAAATCTACACAGGTTCGCATGAAAGAATACCTTCAAAATGGTACCCTTTTACCTTATGAAGGAATGATCTACGTAGAGCGGTCAGTAGACGGCAGAACCCGCCGCGGCTTGATGATGGCGCTTGACCTCGAAAAATACGATTTCTCCAAAGGTTCACAAAGCCTGATCCGCGCTACTGAAGGGACCATTCTTGACCGTCTTCCTCCCAGGATAAAGATCCGCGAAAAAGCCAGCCTCGAATTGCCTCATATTCTAGTTCTCATAGATGATCCTCTGGACAGCGTTATAGGTCCTGTAGAAAAGCAATCCAAAGAATTACCGCTTGCTTATGATTTTGACTTGATGCAGTCGAGTGGTCATCTAACTGGCCGCAAAGTTACTGATTCCACTCTGGAAGCACAGGTAATCTCATCTCTTGAAAAACTTGCGGAAAAAGAGACCTTCCTCTCAAAATACAAGGTCTCTCCAGATCATGGTGTTCTGCTCTTTGCGGTTGGAGATGGCAACCATTCACTGGCCACAGCCAAATCAATCTGGGAAAAACTAAAACCCGAGGTCGGGATGGATCATCCAGCGCGTTATGCGTTGATTGAATTGGAAAATATCCACGACAAAGGGCTTGAATTTGCACCCATTCATCGCCTTCTTTTTGGTGTTCAATCCTCACCAGTACAAGCAATGAAAGATTATTTTGGCGTGCAGATCTCTTTCGAATCAGCAAAGGATTCGAAGGAAATGATCAAGCAAGTAAATTCACAGGTTGAAAATAAACAAAAATTTGGGTTCATTTCTTCAGACGGATTCAAGGTTGTAACCATTACATCTCCACAAAGCAACCTGCCGGTAGGAACACTGCAGGTATTTCTTGATGACTGGATGAAAACTGGCAAGGCTGGGACCATTGATTATGTTCATGGGGATGACGTAGTTTGTGAATTAGGCTCAAAAAAGAATAATTGCGGGTTCTACCTCCCTCCAATGGAAAAAAGCCAGTTATTCAAAACAGTTATCCTGGATGGAGCTTTACCCCGCAAGACTTTTTCAATGGGAGAAGCCCATGAAAAACGGTTTTACCTCGAAGCCAGGAAGATCGTGAAGTAAACGATTATGACAGAGGTCAAACCAACCCTGAGCAGCGATGAAAGAAAAGGACAGAACTCCATTGCAGCGGTGAAAGCTAAATTTATTTCCGAATCAAAGGTTAAAGTCAATCTCGTGCTTTATGAAGGAAATGATCGGCCAAATATCGCTTTCCTTCTTTCTGATTCAACAGGAAACCTCCTGGCACAATCCTACATCATCAGCTGTATTGAGAAAGAGATGGATTTCACGCTCCATATCAAGCAACCTAAATGGGAAGGTCCGCTTCTCCTAATTTGCGAAACATTTTTTGAGGAAAATCAACCGGTCGATAAGAAAGAAGTGGTAATTCACGAATAGGTTTTTTATGAAGTCCTGGATTCACCATGTTCTCATTATGACCATCCTTTTACTCACAGGATGCTCGAATAGTTCACAAGTTGCTACAGTAACGATGTTTCCTCCAACAGTTACCAGTGCGTTGGCTCCATCATTAACCCCCACCCTTACGGCAACTCTTCCATTACCCACACCAACGAAAGAGTTAATCAATCAGGTTTGTTCACCAATCCAGGGAATTGATTTCTCTGAGTTGTCAGACATCGTATCATATGAGTACGTATCCCCTCTTCCTTATAATGAAAGCGGCCATCCAGCAATTGATTTCGGCTTATATCACTACAAGGATTATCCGTTTTTTCCAAACTTTCCAATTCAAGCTATCATTTCCGGCAAGGCAATCCTTGTCCAGAAAGACCTTTACCCTTACGGCAACATGATCATGACTGAGACACGGTTAAACGAGCTGCAGCCATCGTTCCTCTCATCGATTACGCAGCCCACTCCTTTACCGCCATCTTATTACTCACTCGATGAACGTTGCCCGGTTAGCGGGTCTGCGGTCACCTGGGATAAAGATGGTTTATCTCTCTATGTACTTTATGCCCACATGGTCGAAAAACCTGACATTCAACCTGGAGACCAGGTCACATGCGGTCAATTGCTGGGGAACGCCGGCAAATCGGGGCATGCTGCCGAAGAGCACTTGCATCTTGAGATCCGTATCGGTCCATCCAACGCCGGCTTTGAATCCATCGCCGAATACAAACAACCTGCCACTCCGGCAGAACGGTACAATTATTGCATCTGGGCATTGTCAGGTGTATTCCAATCCATAGATCCTTCGGTTCTTTTATTCCGCTAGGATCTTCCTCCTGACGGTGGAGTGAAAATGGCCTTAAACAAGACTGGTAAATGGAAATTGCTGCCAGTACTACTGGTTTTCAGTCTTGTATTAAATTCCTGCACCAAAAATACCAACCCGTTGACTGTCACCGAAACTCATCCCGCACCGACATTTACAACAACCTTTACGCCTATAATTCCAGAAACAACCAATACCCCGCAACCAGTGATTACTTCCACCCCTACGCTGCTCCCGTCAACTTCAGCTGATAATACCGCCGATCTTGCAGGCATGATCATTTTTGCAATGGGAGATGGGGGGTATCAGCACCTTTTTGCTCTTCATCCAAACTTACTCCCCTTATCACGTCTTACATTTGGTAAATGGAGTGACAACGATCCCGCGATTAGCCCTGACGGCAATACACTGGCTTTCACTTCCAATCGATCTGGGCAGTGGGATATCTATTTATGGAATTTGAGGCAAAACACTTTGCAGCAGATCACCAATACACCGGATTTTGAATCCGGACTTGACTGGTCTCCGGATGGACAATGGATCACCTATTCTTCCACATCGGATGGACTATCAAATATTTTTATTCACTCTGTCAATGATTCCACAGCAGCTCCCATTCAGCTGACTGAAGGAGCTGGGAATAATATCGATCCCTCATGGTCTGCACAGGGAAGGCAGATTGCGTTTTCCACCAATCGCAATGGGCGATATGAAATATGGCTGGCGCAACTCGACAACGTTGGCAACAGGTTTTCCAGGATTGCCGGCGACAATGAAGCCGATTATTTCGAACCCGCCTGGTCTCCTGATGGAACTCAATTAGCATGGGAAAGAGACCAGGATACCCCGACGATACAGTTGTTGACCTTTAATGGAGACACACAGAGTATATTGGATATTGCGGTAGGGAAGAATCCATTTTGGTCTCCGGATGGAAAAACCATTCTCACGCGTCTGGATTCTCCCAACAGCTACTTCCTGACTGGATATGATCCTAGAACGGGCTTGCTCGCTTATCCTCTCATCGCACTTCCTGCAAAAACCTCGCAATTACAATGGGGTAGCGGCGATTCCCACAAGAATCTATCTGCGATCCTCTCAGGACAAAAAGATACAACCGGATTCACTTTTTGTTCCCCCATTCAATCCGTACCCACAAGTATTACGGGGCGTATTTCACTGGTCCCCATAAACACCGTTGAAATTGAGAATGCCTACCTATCAGACTTGGCAGATGAGTGTTTTATTTCATTGCAAGCCAACATCAAATCTTCATTGGGTTGGGATTTGCTCGCTAATTTGAGCAGTGCAGCACTGGCCATCACATCCGCGCCCGATCCTGGGATTCCCCAGAATTGGCTATACACTGGGAGAGCTTTTTCGCTAAAACTCTCTCCTTATGAAGCAGGCTGGCTGGTTGTCAGCCGGGAAAATTATGAAGGATTAACTTTCTGGCGTGTTTGGGCAAAATGCTTAAATCAGGATGGCTCTTGTGGTCAGATAATTCCAACGCCGGTGTGGGACTTTGCTTCACGCGCTTCGGGGAACCTGCAAGCCTTCGAGTCTGGAGGTCAAATAACTGCTCCACCCAAAGGGTATTGGGTGGATGTTACCGATATCGCACATCAATTCGGCTGGCAGCGAATCCCCTCTCAAAGCAATTGGCGAACCTATTATCCGGGGATATTGTTCAATACGTTTGTATTCAATCAGGGAAAATCATGGCAGCAGGCAATGGCTGAGCTTTATCCACAGGACGTAATTGATAGCGTTACCGTGGGAAAATAAGATGAAGCATCGTAGTTTGGAATCTAAAAAAGTACTTGTCCTCTTTTCAGGGATATTTCTTTCCTTGATGCTTTTTGGCTTATCAAGTTTTCCTCTTAACATTAAATCGGATGTTTTTGCCGAGTCCATCGAAAACACCCCCACGCTTATGGTTCCGAATACCCCAACCCCATCTGAACCGATTTTCAGCAACGAAGCACCAATGCCAATTTCAGATTGGGGAAATCCAGCCTATCCAGTACCAATGGCTTTAACCTCCAAGGATCATTTTTATTTCGATCGCCCATTGTCGATCAGCAGCACTCATAAACTAAACATCGATTACCGTTATGGATATTATTACCCCGAGGAAGATGTTGTTCATACTGGGATTGACATTGCCGGCTCGCTTGGAGATCCGGTACTCGCTGCAGCAGCTGGAAAGGTAATCTTTGCAGGTTATGGATTGCTCAATGGAGCCAATGATTCAAAGGATCCTTATGGTCTCGCAGTCATGATTCGTCATTCCTTCAGTTATGAAGACTATACTATTTATACAGTGTATGCACACCTTAAACAGGTAACCGTGGAAAAAGGGGATTGGGTGAATTCCGGCGAAGAAGTGGGCAAAATTGGAATGACGGGCAATACCTCCGGTCCGCATGTACATTTCGAGGTTCGTATTGAAAACTCAGAGGGTGACAAAGTGCAAAACCCCGAATTATGGATTGCGCCCCTGGTTGGGAGTGGTGTTCTAGCCGGAAGGGTAGAAACAACCTTTGGCGCGCTGATGACCACTAAAAATCTATGGCTAAAATCTCTAGAAACTGGAAAGACCTGGACCCTGATCACCTACGCGCCAAAAACAAAGCAGATCGATGATCACTACCAGGAGAATTTCACCTTAAGTGATTTACCCTCGGGGGAATACGAAATCTCTACCTACTATAATTGGAAGCTTTACAAACAAACCTTCTTCATCTCTCCAGGAGCGGTAAATTTCATTTACTTCCACGGGTCAGATGGTTTCTCGATGGGCTTACCGGAGAAGGCAATTTCTACATCTTTCCTTAATCCCGTTAAATAAAAAAATTATCATCTTTATCTTGACAATCCTTCCATGAGGTTTGACAATAGGAGGCAGTATCATTTTTTGGAGGATTTCATGTTTGTAAAGAAAATGTTTGTTATTTCTGTTTCACTGTTAATGATCATTACTATCCTTAGCGGATGTGCCAGGAACACTCCTACTGTTGATCCGAATGTAAAAATTACTGAGATCGCTTCAACGGTACAGGCTGAATTAACCAGTATCGCAATGCTCACCCCTTCTGCAACTGCTACGCCCGAACCTACAGCCACCAGTGCGCAGCCGACTGTAACTCCAACACCAACAGGTGGAACGCCTACATCCACCCCAACCAAAGGTGTGCTTGCTACCGGCATTGCCGGCGACAACGCCAAATGGCTGGCTGATGTTACCATTCCTGATTATTCACTTGTTGCTCCATCAACCAGCTTCGTAAAAACTTGGACTATCCAAAATACTGGTACAACCACTTGGACCAAGGATTACAAGTTAATCTATCTGGACGGTCTGGTAGGTGAAAATAACGCAGTATCTTTTAACCTGACGAAAAATGTTGCTCCAGGTGAAATCGTGGATGTGAGTGCGAATTTTAAATCGCCGGCAGCAAATGGCGTCTATTCCAGTTTTTGGAAGATGTATTCAGCATCTGGTTATGTATTTGGCGAATTACTGACCATGTACATTACTGTGGGAACAAACACACTCACCCCAACCACTTCAGCAACTACCCCGGTGCCAACTGCCACAACGCCTGCTCCAACAGCAACGGGAACCTAATTTTTTTATGACCACCTTCGGAAAAAAGTCGAAAAGGTTGGAAGAAACAATCAAAGCCGAGGCATACCGCCTTGGCTTTTCATTATGCGGTATTACCACATCTGAACCGTTGGAGCAATTCGTCAGGTATCAATTTTGGCTTAACAACGGCTTCAATGCCGATATGGCATATCTTGCAACAAATTATCACTTTGAATCCAGAAAAGACCCTCGGAAACTAATGTCCTCTGCACAATCAGTGATTTGCCTCGCTTATCCATATTCACTTCATTCAAAACAAATGCTTTCTGCAAAAGATACACATCTAATCGCTGGTTACGCCGTTGGTATTGATTATCACCATGCGATACCAGAGATGCTTGAATCTCTTGTGTCAACAATAGAAAACTTATGTTCCAGGCAAATTGAGTTCAAAATTTTTTCCGATAGTGCTCCAATATTGGAAAGAGAGCTGGCATGTCGTGCTGGTCTCGGATGGATTGGCAGGAATACATGCCTCATTAATCCTTCCAGGGGTTCAGCATTTCTTCTTGCGGAAATTTTTCTCGACCTGCCGTTGAGTCCAGATAAACCATTTGATGCTGACCGATGCGGCAGTTGTAATCTCTGCGTCGAATCCTGCCCGACCAGGGCAATTCTCCCCGACCGCACCATCGATTCCAACCGCTGCTTGAGTTACCATACGATCGAAAGCAAAAATGACATACCCAACGAGATAGCTGAAAAGTTACCTCCCTGGCTATTTGGGTGTGACATATGCCAGATGGTTTGTCCATGGAACAGGCAGTCAGCACTAAATGACACTGCAATTTCTTTTTCAGGCAGTGAATTGATCGGCTTGCTGCACCTCACCCCTGACGAATTCAGCGATCATTATGCACACTCCTCAATCCGCCGGGCAAAGTATTTCGGATTCATGCGGAACCTGCTGATCAATGTCGCCAGTTTCGACAACAATACCAGCCTTCCTGTATTGGAGGAATTTATTAATATTAACTCTGACGAAAGATTAAGGAACTTAGCGCTTTTCTTGTTGGAGAAGATAAAAAAAAGAACCTCCACTTTAATGGAGGTTCTTGATGATTAAGGCTTTACAGTTGGTGTCGGTGTCGCTGTTGGTAACCCAACCGCCAATGTGCTGGTTGGTTGTCGTGTAACTGTGGGGGTCACCAGGTTTACCCGTACTTTGATCACCTGTCCGGGATAGATTAGATTAAGGTCAGTGATTTTGTTCTTGGCAATGATGTCATCAACTGTGCTGTTGAATTGTGACGCAATAGTCGCGAGTGTATCACCTACCTGGATCGTATAATCAATGACTGTTCCCCGGGGTAGATCGCTTGGAACTGGCGTTGGGGTTGGCAATTTTTGTCCAGGAGCAGGAATGATGATTTTCTGCCCCGGGATGATCGGGCAAGTACCATTCGGGAAATTATTGATTGTCAACAATACCGCCATGTCCACATTGAACTGTGCCGCCAGTGAATAGCAGTTATCGTTGGCTTTAACTTCGTAAATTTGAGGTCCCGAAGCGGTTGCCGTCATGGTCGGAGTAAATGTTTCTGTTGGTTCCGGCGTATTCGAAGCAGTCGGAGTAGGAACTGTGGCAGTAGGAGTAAATGTGGAGGTGGCTGTGGGGGTCTTTGTGGCAAAAAGCCCGCTAAATGGCTTCTTTGAGCCGGACACAACCATTATGATGATGAAGATTCCGATGAGTGCCAGAACCCCGGCAAGTACTCCAAGAATAAAAGGCATAACCTTTTGGCGTTTTTCAAATTTTTTTATCACAGATTGAGGGGTATCAGAGTTGTTCATATTCTTTCCTGTTTTTTTGTCTCACCTTATCAAAATATTGAAGCAAATGACCTTGTTTGAAAACATCATACCATAAAAAAAGAGGTGTAAATGCTGTATTAATGTCTCTATTAACCTGCGTGTTATAATCATCACTACAGGCCTAACTAATTGTTATTAACGCGGAGGAATAGTATGGAAATTACCACCAATCAATACAAACATTGTGATGTTGTAAAAGTTACTGGCCGTTTGGATAGTTTTACTTCACCCAAGTTGGCAGAAGAATTAACCAAGATCAATGAACAGAACCGATACAAGGTGATTCTTGATTTTACAGACCTTGAATTTATATCCAGCGCAGGCTTGCGTGTTCTGATTGCGAATCTTAAGAATTGCAAGCGCTACAACCGCGGTGAACTGGTGGTCGCTGGTCTCTCTCCCGCGATTCAATCTGTATTCGAATTGGCAGGCTTCCACAGGATCTTTAAAATTTTCCCTGATGTCATCACCGCTGTGGGGTCCTTCTAACATCCTCTCATGCCAACACGAACATTTGCCGGGGTTTATGCGAGTCTGGTTGAAATCGCAGAATTCGTCAGATTTTCAGTTAATGACTCCCCCCTTTCTTCCGCTGACCTCTTTTCCCTGGAAACCGCCGTTGATGAGGCGGTCTCCAATATAATAGAGCACGCATACGAAGGTGAAGGAAAAGGAACAATTCGCTGCCAGGTAAAAGCTGGTGATAAATCAATAGCCGTGATTCTCGAAGATCATGGTAAACCCTTTGATCCCTCTAAAGTTCATTGTCCGAATCTTCACAGCGATTTGAAGCATCGCCCTAATCATGGCCTCGGATATTACATGATGTGCCGTTTAGTTGACGATGTGAAATTTGATTTCAATTCCAAACGCAATCGGCTCACGTTGACTAAAAACATTAATTAAAGTGGTCAAACACAAGAGTTCACCCTGGCAGGAATTTTTAAATCTTGGAGAAGAGCTTCTTCGCCTTCCCGCTACACCAGATCTGGTTCAAAAACTTGAATCTACTGTTGCTCAGAAATTAAATTGCACAACAAAATTATGGTTGTGCGAACCTTACTATCCGTTGCCTGGAGAACCGCCTGTAGATACCCTCCCATCCGAAGATAGTCCGAAAATTGTCCAGGAAACATTCCAGCAAAAAAATAGGAATTCAGAACCAGATACTCGCAAGAAATCAGCCCCCCAAACAAATGAAATTGCATTTCCATTGACCACTCGAGATAATACTCTCGGGATATTATATGCAACGAGAGAGTCAACAAACCCTTTCTCGGCCGCTGAATGCGAATATCTTAAAGCCCTGTGCGCATTTGCTGCAGTTTCAATGCAGGTTAACCGTCAGGTAACCCTGAAAAATTGGCGGTACGACCAACTTTCTCTTGTCCGCTCGGTCAGTTCACAAATTGCCAATCAATTGGATCTCGATGAACTAAGTAAAAAAGTAACTAACCTGATTCAATGTACTTTTAATTATTATTACGTCGGATTGTACACACTGACACCAAATAATCTTCAGCTCCAGTTTCGTGCCAGTTCTCTCGAATGTGTTCCAACGGATAGCCCAATTTACCAGGCTGTTTATGGCGAAGGACTGGTAGGTGAGGTCGCCAAAACCGGTAAAGAGATCATTTGTAAGGATGTTTCCAGGGAACCACGCTATAAATACGTCGATACCCTCCCCGACACGAAAGCAGAAGCTGTTTTGCCATTGATCGTTGAGAATCGAATTCTCGGAGTGCTGGATATCCAAAGCCAAGTCAAAGGCGCTTTCCATGAAAATGATATGCTGGTAATCCGGTCACTTTCTGACAATATCGCATTAGCTGTTGAAGGTGCAAGGTTGTACAACGACCTTGTTAAGAGAGCGGACCAGTTATCAGCACTTGCGGATATCAATTATTCTTTGTCCCAGATCCTTGATCTGGATAAACTTTTAAGCGAAGTCGTAAAGATCATTCACGATCGGTTTAGTATTCCATTTGTCAATCTATTTACCGTCCATCCCGGAAGAAAAAAGATCATTTTTCAAGCTGGCAGCGGTAAACGCTCCGCCAGGTTAAGATCCAATGCTTTTGCGTATGACCTGTACGCATCCAAAGGGATCATTCCCCAGGTTGCCCGCAATGGTGAAACTATATTAGCCAATGATGTGTCCTTGGAACCTCTTTACAAGCCCAATCGAGTTTCTCCGAATGAAACCAAGGCTGAATTAACCATTCCGATAAAATTTGGGAATGAGGTGCTTGGCATTCTTGATCTTCAATCAGATCACCTTGGTGCATTTACTGAAGATGACCAGGCATTATTTGAGGGGTTGGCGTCCGGAGTTGCCATTTCGATCCGCAATGCCAATATTTTCCGCACCGAACGTTGGCGCAGGCAGGTTGCTGATAGTTTTAAGGATGTCGCCGGTCTTCTCTCTGCTGAAATGGCGCTGGATGAGTTATTGGATAAGATTCTAGTTGAACTCGAAAAGAATCTTCCCTGTGATGCATCAGCAATATGGCTGGTAAAAAAGAATCCTGGGTCAGCTGAAAATGAGATGGACCTCCATCTCGCAGCAGTTCGTGGAACCCTGCGAGAATCAATCACCAATAAAGTGGATGAATCAAATGCTGTCAGGAAATTTTTGGAGTATGCCATTGAAGAGAATGGTCCGGTAATCCGCCAGCCAACAGATCCATATGGTCCGTTGGGTGCTGCCTGCAACTTTAAGCCAAATTACTCATCGATTGCTGTCCCCCTCTTCTCCGCTAATGAGGTGATAGGTGTGCTCACCCTTGCCCATCGATCAGAAGGGAAATATGGGTCCGAGGCATCAATCATTGCCACAACGTTTGCAAGTTATGCAGCCATTGCAATCGAGAATGCCCGCTTATACACTACAGCCCAGGAAGATGCCTGGTCTTCTACAGTTCTGTTGCAGGTTGCTGAAGCCATGCAGGCTATTTCCACTGATGATGAGCTGTTATCTACCATCGTCAGGTTAACACCATTACTTGTGGGAATTAACCAGTGCGCGGTCTATCTCTACGACCAGAACACCATGGCATATGAAATGCGTAAATGGTATGGCTTCTCTCCCACCCCCACAGAAATGAGTCTGAAGGATGATGAATCAATTGGTCTCTTGAAAGTTCGTGCCAAAATGGAGCCGGTTTTTATTGATAACCTAGAAATAGAACTCGGAATTTCTAGTTTCACGGCCAAAAAACCCAATGGAACAGCAGTGTTGGTTCCGCTTCGTTCTCATGATGAATTACTCGGAGTATTCCTGGTAGTGCACAACGCAACCGGGGAGTTCGGGGTGACTAATAAATTTACAGATCAAACGCTGGCAATCCTTTCAGGAATCGGGCAGCAAACTTCTGTCACTCTAGATAATATTCGCCTGATTGAAAATCGCCAGGAAGAAGCCTATATTACTGAAGTTCTACTGCAAGTTGCTCAGACCGTGGTAAGTCAAAATGATTTAAACGACATCCTGGATACGATCATTCATCTTCTTACAATCCTTGTTGGCCTCGATGCCGGATTGATCTACCTTTGGAATAAAGATACCCAAAGTTACATCCTCAGCGCCGCAACCTCCCAGACCCAACCGGATATCGACCTTCAAATCGGAAAGGTCTATCACCAAGGTGATATTCCTTTTCTTGACCAGGTGCTCGCTGCTGATCAACTCATCGCTTGTCCTTTACCTGAAGGTCCTTCCGTAATCGGCGAATGGGATTTGGACAAATGCCAGGCATCAAATGATCTAAGCCGCTCGACCGCGCGCAACTGGCTCCTAGGAATACCCTTATCGATTAAAGGTGTTTTTTATGGAATTATGGTCGCCCAGGAAGCCAATGTACAGACAGCATTCCATGGCAAACGAATCGAATTGATAAAAGGGATTGCCCAGCAAACCACCCTGGCAATTCAAAATGAGCATCTGACCGAGGAGATGGTAGTTCGCGAACGAATGGAACGCGAGTTCCAATTAGCGCGAGATATACAAAAAACCTTCCTGCCAGAAGCAACTCCAGTCTATCCTGGATGGGATATTGACCTGCGCTGGCAAACTGCCCGCCAGGTAGGCGGTGATTTTTACGACCTTTTTGAGACCAAAGACCATAAGCTGGCGTTAATTATTGCAGATGTATCTGATAAAGGAATGCCGGCTGCATTGTACATGACTGTTACGCGTACGCTAATACGTTCCGCTGCACAAGAAATCATATCCCCGGCATTAATATTGGAAAAAGTAAATTCCCTCCTTGAAATGGAATCTCGCAACGGGATGTTCGTGACGGCTTTTTTGGCAGTCCTTGACCTGGATAGCGGCGAATTGACTTACGCGAATGCCGGTCATAATCTTCCAATCTGGAAACAGAAAAAACATAATAAGTGTAAACGCCTGGAGATGGACGGGATCGCTTTGGGTGTAACCAGTGATGCAGTATATACCAATAAGATCATTCGTCTGGATCCGGGGGACTTCTTGCTACTCTATACAGATGGCGTTACCGAAGCCATGTCGGATAATGAAAAGTTTTTCTCCGAACCTCGCTTATTTGATCTCCTCGAAGGAAGCCGCGTGGATACTTCAAATGAATTATTGACATCAATTGAAAAAGCAATCGAGGAATTTCGAAATGGTGAACCACCGTCAGATGATCTCACCATGATCAGTATTAATCGACTTTCTGAATCCTAAAAATAATCTTTATTTCCCGGTGATTAATGCGAACCATATCCGCCAGTTGGGAACTGGTGTAGGTACAGGTGTTTCCTTGATCAATGATTGCGGAGTTGTCCCCGCAGGAGAGAGTGGAACGATGAGTTTTTCACCCGGTCTCGCCATATGACCTTCGTTGTAAGCCCATTGTTCTACTGCCCCTTCCGATGATGCGTAAGCCAACTGGGTTTTAAGCACATCCAGTGTAGACTGAAGCTGATTTACGACCGTTGCCGCTTTATGTTCCTGCTCGGTCAACCTTGACAGTTCATTCAATCGATTGTTTAGATCCATTACCAGAAAGAAGAGGATCACTGCACCAACGATAATGGCTACTTTTTTTGAATCAATTGGGATTTTTGGAAATTTGAACTTTTTTTCCATAACGCTATCTTACCCTATTCCCAAGCGCGAGGCAAGCAAAAACCTGCAGAAATAATCTGCAGGTTTTTTGTGCCGAAGGAGGGATTTGAACCCTCACAAGCGTAATGCCTACTACGCCCTGAACGTAGCGCGTCTGCCAATTCCGCCACTTCGGCTGAACTACTGATGTATTCTATCAAAAAGTCTCATATTGTCAATCGAATCAAGACAGCCTTCAATATACAGTTTCTATAACTTCAGTTACAATGCATTAATTGGCGCAATACTTGCATAAGGTAATAAAAAGAGGTGAACCATGGATACCCCTGTTTACCCAGATAATATTTTTTCAGAATCAGATGAAGTTAATGGGGATGAGAAATCAGAAAACTTACCAGTTCCCACAGAAGACCAACTGGAAGAGGATTTTTATTCCAAGGCAAAGCAAAACGACGTTCCCCCAATTCCCCAGGACTCTCAAGAAGAGAGATCGGTGATGGAAATTCAACATCTGGAGAATGAACTTCGTATGACGTTGGAAGAAATTGCCCGCCTTCAGAACGCATTGGCTGAGGCGAACATGAAACTGATGGCACTCAATTCCTACTCAAACACGTCCGATAACTCTCTTTCAGCGATTTCGCTTTTGCAACCAATGGTAAAAGAATTACGTCAACCCCTTGTCACAATTCGGGGCTATCTGGAATTATTGCTCAATGAATCTGTAGGTCCGCTCGGTGCCTTTCAACGACGTTTTGTAGAAAGGATTCAAAAATCCGTGGATCACATGGAGGAATCCTTCGAGAATATCCTGCGTCACCCCTCAGAAGAACCTTCCGTCCCAGGCTTGTATTCTCAATCTTTTTCTGTCCGCAAGTCCACCGAATCTGCACTTGATCTATTCAGCACAACACTTAGGTCAAAAAAGATTCTGTTAAAAGTGAATATCCCTTATGAAGATATCCGGTTATTCGCTGATAAGGAAAGCTTCGAAAATATCCTGAATATTTTGCTGACCAACGCAACTGCAGCGCAGGAGAACAATGGAAGCCTCTCCATTTCAGTGGAGGAATTTCTAACGCAGACTCCTCAAGAAGTAACGATCACTGTTGAAAGCACAGATCACAACATTGCTCCGGCTGAGATGATCCCCGTGCTACCCGAAATGTATAAAAATCAAAGCCTAACCTTGCCAGGATTCGGTTTGCCTTTGGAAGATATCGTTCGTGCTTCAGGAATGGCTTCCCGTATGGGTGGAAAACTCAATGTTTATTCCAATTCCTGTGGGGCAACTATTGCCAAAGTTCGCTTACCACTGGTACAGGGAGAAACGCTCGAATAAAAAGTACTCCAAAATGAAAAACCAAAATAAACATCGAAGCCGTGTAATCCTTTTTTTATCACTATTGGTGGTTCTGCTTTCCGCTTGCAACTTACCACTTGGTCAAGCGATTTCACCAACACCTATTCCCATTGCAGACATGCTAATTAACCACGATAACCGCTATGCTGCAACTCCAACCCCTTTTCAACCAATTTTCAATACACAGGGAGCAATCTCCTCCCAGGTTCCAACAAACGAATCGCAGCCAGATATCGAGAATACTCCAGATCCTACAACCACTCCTCTGCCCAAATTAATTAAGCCTGCTGGGCAGGTTAATATCCTGCTTCTTGGTTCCGACTGGCGCTCAGGCAGTGGTTATCGTACGGATGTCATTCTTCTTTTATCGTTGAATACCGAAACAGGTACCGCAACGCTTGTTTCTTTCCCGAGAGACCTTTACGTTAACATTCCAGGGATTGGAATGGAACGAATTAATGCCGCTCAAGAATATGGAGGGTTTCCTCTCACCAAAGCGACTTTCATGTCTAGCTTTGGAATTGACGTTGATTATTATATGATCACGAATTTTTCGGGATTTGTTAACATCGTTGATACCCTTGGGGGGATCAACGTTTTTGCCTCCAAAGAACTTTACGATCTCTGTGCTTTGCCTCAGGCTGTAGATGATTACTGTTATGTTCCCTATGGGAATAACCTGATGAATGGTGAAACCGCACTCTGGTACGTCAGGTCGCGCCATTCCTCTAGCGACTTCGATAGAACCAGGCGGGCTCAGGAAGTGTTGATCGCAATTTTCCAAAAATCAATGGGGCTTAATGCACTTTCCCGTGGCAGCGAACTATACGATCTTTTTCGAAATAGTGTGGATACAAATCTAACAGTCGGAAAGGTACTGGAATTACTCCCCCTTGCCGGTAAAATTTATTCAGATCCTTCGCTGATCCGGCGGTTCGCCATTGGTTCCAGTGAAGTTTATAACTATGTTGTACCAACAACTGGCGCTATGGTTCTCATCCCCGATGACACATTGGTAAATCAGCTATTAAAGCAAGCCCTTGAGTGATGAAATTCACTGTTGACAAGCAGAATGAAATTTTGTACACTGTTTGTGTAATCTATGCGAAATGAAACTGAAGGAGTGACCATGAATAATACACCTGAAACTCACATCACGCAGGATACGTTATTATCTCCAGCGATTAAGTCCTGGGAATTATATTTGTACGACCAGGGTAAATCACTCCATACAGTGAAAGCGTTTATTGGTGACCTCAATTTATTTGCAAGTTATTTTGCCGCGGATACGCGAATCGGCAACATAACCATGAAAGACATCAACCATTTTCTGGATTGGCTTCAAAAGGAACGAGGAATTCCCTGCAGCCCAAAAAGTCTTTCAAGGCGCATTACCTCAATAAAATCTTTTTTTCGATGGTTAACCCAAACGGGCAGGCTCACCATCGATCCTGCTGAAAAAGTCCTTCAGCAATCCGTCATCAGCCCCCTGCCTGAGGTTCTCACCCCGGAAGAAGAATTGAAAGTAATCGAAGCCGCTGCTGCTTATCGCACAGCCAAGAAAGACCCCAGACCATATACCTTGATCTCATTATTATTGACCACAGGGATCAAAAAGGGAGAATGTCTCAATCTCAACCTAAATCACATCGATCTTCTTGATCCAAAAAAACCTTTTCTGTTTATCCGTTATTCCAGCAGTGGAAGCAGGTTCAAAGAACGCAAGATCGCATTAACCAATGATTGGATTGACGCATTCAAAGAGTATCTTGTTAAGTATGCTCCTATTGATCAACTTTTCCCCTGGTCTCCTAGGCGTCTTGAATACCTGTTAGAAGATATAGGCCGTGATGCCGGTCTTGAAAAACACCTATCCTTTGATATGTGTCGATGGACAAGTGCGCTTAATGATTGGCAATCGGGAATGGACAGGGAAAACCTGCGGCAAAAACTTGGAATATCCAAAATACAATGGCGTGAAGTAAGTACCAAGCTGCGTCAACTGGCCGAAGGAAAATAATTACTCGATTTTTTTGATCCTCAAAACCAGGATTCTCCTGGTCTCATCGGTCACTTTATATTTCTCACTGATGGCAAATCCTGGGATCCAGGCAATTTCATTATTCGTTTTAACCAATGGCCATCGGGGTCTTGCTCGAGCTGGCAAGCCCCGGTTTGTCCAGAAATCACCTACTTTTATCGAATGATCTCCCATTCCCAGAGGAAAAAATCGCTCACCAGGATGATAGGTGTCGAGACGAAGACCACCACACTTGTCTGCATCAAGACTTGCCTTCCAGGGATCATCCGCTGATATTTCGCCCTCTCCGGCAAGTTCTAATACCCATTTTCCGTTAAGTTTGATTTTCGATTGCTGATTCTCAAGAGCAATCTCCGAAGTTGAAATTTGAGGCCAGAGGTCATCCAGTGGGTCTTGTTCATCTGATATCAAGAACGAATGCTTGAGATAACTCCTTAATTCCAAACCGGCAGCCAAAGAAATTTTCCCGCTGGCAGTAGGGTGTTGCATAAATGTTAGAGCAGACTGGACAATATCAAAAGAGATGTTTGGGTTTTCCGGTTTTAGTGTTCTCATCAGAGAATAGATCACTCTTCGCTTGAGAGCAGGATGGAGAAGATGGAAATCCTTTTTATCGATCACAAAGAAATTCTCCCCTCTCAATTTTAAGCAGACATTAATGGCTTGATCGGTTTCGTACTCGATGAAATTATCTTCTTCACGAATCACCTCAGCCATTTTATAGATTCGCTCCGTGATATTTTGGCTAAACGTCTCAAGAAATGGGACTAACTCTAATCGCAATCGATTTCGAAAATACGTGGCTTCCTGGTTCGATTCATCAAATGATGGGGATAATTCATTCTCCTGGCAATATTCCAGGATTTCTTTTTTTGAGGTTCCCAGCAGCGGTCTAACCAAAGGGATCGTTTTACTCCATGGAGATGGTAGCTGCCAGTAGTCCATTCCTCTTAATCCTGCCAGTCCGGTTCCACGGAGCAAATGCATCAAGACCGTTTCCACCTGGTCATCCAAATTATGCGCCACGAGTACAGCCTCGGCGTCAAATTCGCTGGCAAGCTTGAACAGAAAACGATACCGCGCAAGCCTGCCTTCTTCCTCAACGGTGTGATGAGCAACCTTTGCAGAATATTTAATATCAATGGTCTTTGAGCGGTATGGGATCTTCCATTCCTCACAGAGATCCCGTACCCTTTTCTCTTCTTGTTCTGCTGCCTTCCTTAAACCGTGGTTTAGATGCCCGACAATGATTTCGAAATGGTCTCGACGCAGTAAATCGAGCAGGCAGAGGCTGTCTGGTCCTCCTGATACTCCAATCACCACAGGGCGTCCTTTTTGCAGGAAACACTTCTCCTGGATGATTTGCGAGAATAATTTTGAATTCATATTGGGATTATAGCATCGTAAAAAACCAGTTAAAAGTTGGTTTCCTACTTGCCCTCATTTTCAGATTATGCTAGACTAATTAATATTAGAGAAAAAAGGTGCCGTATGCCTGAAAAAATCCTGATTATTGATGATGACGCCGAAACCCTGCGATTAATTGGCATGATGCTTGAGAGGCAGGGGTTCATTATTGCCTCCTTGAACAATGGTCTTCAAGCAGTGGAGATGGCTCAAATCGAAAAACCGGATTTGATTGTCCTGGATGTAATGATGCCGGACATCGATGGTTATGAAGTCACGCGTCAGATTAGAAAAGAACCCACCTTACTGGATATTCCAATCCTGATGTTCACCGCCAAAAGTCAGGTAAACGATAAAGTTATTGGTTATGAAGCAGGTGTTGATGACTATTTGACCAAACCAGTTCATCCTGCTGAGCTCGTCGCCCACATCCGTGCGCTGCTTTCGCGCGCCAGGGTAAGACCTGCGCCTGTTCCTGAAGTTAAAAAGAATTTCATACTTGGGATAATTGGTCCGCGTGGGGGTATGGGAGTATCCACGCTGGCACTGAATCTGGCTGCTGTGCTCGCAAAAACCACCCATGATGGTGTGATTGCTGCCGAGTTAAAACCAAGCCAGGGAACTTGGGCAACTGATCTTGGTCTAAACAACCCGACTGGTTTGGAAGCGGTCCTAAAACATCCGGCCAGCGAGATTACATCTTCGCTCATTGAGCAGAATCTAACCAGCACCAATTATGGCGTTCAATTACTCTGTTCAAACAACAGTCACAAGAATGTTAATTACGCAACCTTAGGGGAACAGCTTATCGCGGTTGTAAATGGCTTGGGTGCGTTATCTCCAATGACGATCCTGGATATCGGCACTCCGCTTTTGCCAAATTTTGAAGAAATTTGTTCATTATGTAAAAAACTGGTCGTATTAGTTGAACCAACCCTGAATACTGTAACGCGAACTCAATTCCTATTAGATGATATCGTGGCGAATTCTCGGGGCAGTGGTCGAACGCTCGACCTGGTACTTTATAACCATACTCCTTCCAGTATGCTGCTATCAATTTTTAAAGTGAGTGAAATTCTTAATGACACTCAAATAAACGTAATGATCCCTGCCGTCCCGGAATTGATGACCCAGGCGAATAGCCGTCACATTCCCCTCGTCTTAATGCAGCCGGATGGATTATTTGCCAACCAGGTCAACCTGCTGGCAAAATCGATTCAGACTCAACTGACTTAATTCAATTCTCCAAGCGGTTTTCTAACGCGCGCCGCGTCTGCCAAATTGTCGTTCAAGTAAATCCACCGAAAGATGGATCATGGTTGGTCTTCCATGCGGGCATGTCCTGGGCGAATCGCATAATTCTAGTTGCCGCAACAAAGCGGTTTGCTCTTCATTTGAAAGGATTTGTCCCCCCTTGATTGCCATACGTTTGCATATCCTGGCAATGATCCGTGCTTCGTTATACCCTTTTAATGGGGTCTCATCTTCCTCGAAGTCTTCGACAATACTGCGTATGGCAGCAGCAGGATCCTTTGCAACGAATAAAGCAGGAACTGCTGTAATACGGAAGGTATTCGTTCCAAACTCTTCAATTGAGAATCCAATCTTATTTAACAATTCAAGATTACTCTTTATGATCGTCGAAGCATTCGGGTCTAGATGAACCAACTCTGCAGTTAACAAGTTTTGAGAGCTGACAATCAATTCTTGATTGGTCAATCTTTCGAAGAGAATCCGTTCATGCGCAGCATGTTGGTCAACCAGGTAGAGACCATCCGGACCTTCTGCCACAAGGTAGACTGCGCCAATTTGTCCGATTAGGCGGAGCAACGGAATCCTTTCGGGAGTCGGCAGTTCTCGAGATTGACTTTCGGTTTGAAAGAGCGAGTTCTTTTTTTCCGTAGGCGCACCCAGATCCTGGCTTGATTGATTCCAGGTCGTTGACGGGATGTTGTTTTGACTAACTTGTCCCTGCCATCCTGTATACCCCAGTTGAGGAACAGGAGAGTAAGCCAGCAGCGCTCGCCTAACTGCCCTCTGGATGATGGAAAATAACAGGTCAGGTTGCTTAAATCTGACCTCAGCCTTTGCCGGGTGAACGTTTACATCTACTTCTTCAGGGTTCAGGGTTATTGAAAGAAATGTGACCGGGTAACGACTAACCATCAGATACGATTGGTAAGCTTTTAATAAAGCCGTGGATAATGCAATATCCTGGATCCAACGACCATTTACAAAAAATGTGATCTCCTTGCGGTTAGACCGGGTAACCGAGATAGGGCTGATGTATCCTGCAACTTGAATTCCATCATCCTCAAAGACGACTTCCAACATCTGTTTTCCAAGTTCTGCCCCATAAAGCTTTGCAAGAATTTCCCGTCTGTCGCCATTTCCAGAAGAATTGAAAATCATCTTGCCATCAATGGTTAAATTGAATGCACATTCCGGATATGCCAGCGCATAGCGGATAACCATGGATTCAATAATCTGCCGTTCGGTTTGATCTTTTTTAAGGAATTTCAATCTCGCAGGTGTGTTGTAAAACAGATCCGTTACTCTGACGACCGTACCTATTGGTACCCCGTCTATTTTTGGTTTGCCGAATTTTCCCCCATCGACGACCAATCGTCCACCCAAAGAATCATCGCTGCTTCGTGAAATCAACTCCATGCGCGAAACTGAACCAATTGAAGCCAGTGCTTCACCTCTGAAACCGAGGGTCCGAATGTTGAATAGGTCAGCAGCTGTTTGGAGTTTCGAAGTCGAATGCCTGGCAACCGCCAGATCCAGCTGGTCAAACGGTATCCCCATTCCATTATCCGATACTTCTACCAGGCTTCTACCAGCATCCTGCACCTTGATTTCAATATGGTTCGCGCGGGCATCAATGGCATTTTCCAGCAGCTCTTTTACTACCGAGGCTGGTCTTTCAACCACTTCACCAGCAGCGATCTGTGAGGCAATCTCATCAGCAAGGATGTGTATGGGCATAGCCAAATTATAATGGAAGTATTGTGGAGAAATTTTTTAATCCCTTGTTTGGGGGTATACTCTGACCCATGTGTTTTAAAGTAATGTTGTTTGATCTTGATGATACGCTCTACCCGCACTCGATCGGGATCTGGCAGGCGATAGGCGTTCGTATGGATGAATACATCATCGATCGACTAAAGGTTGATCCGCAGCAGGTAGCCAACCTTCGTAATGAACTCTTTCATCAATATGGGACTACACTGAGAGGATTGCGTGAGGTTTTCAGCATTAATGAAAGTGAATTTCTTTCTTATGTTCATGACGTCCCCATCGACAAATTTTTACGTAAGGATGACCAATTAATTAAGATACTGGCACAATTTCCACAAAGCAAAGTCATTTTTACCAACGCCGATACCAATCATGCCAAACGAGTGATGAGCCAGCTGGGAATTAATCAATTCTTCAACCAGGTGATCGATATCCAGGCAATTCACCCATTTTGTAAGCCAATGTTGGAGGCATATAAAATTGCAATTGATCTTGCTGGAATCGATGATCCAGCTGATTGCGTGATGATTGATGATTCCGAACGAAATCTGCTCACTGCTCATGAACTCGGTTTTTTCACCATCAGGGTAGGGTCTGATAACCGGCTCGATTTTATGGACGCCTCAGTGCAAAGTATTTACCAACTTCCCGAGATCATCCCGGTGGAAAGGTGATCAAAATAATATGAACCCACTCTCTCCGCTTGGATGGATCCTCATTTTTCTTTTGATTGCTGTTTTCATTGGTATTAATGTAAGTCTGTTTACAGCTCAGAAGAAGAAAAACGATCCTGATTCATGGGTTTCTCGACTTCAAAAAGCAGCAACAACATTAAGAAATCCGTTTCACGACGAAGAGCAAAAAATGGAGAGCCTGGCTCAACAAGTGCTCAAATTGAAACGCGGACAAACGAACGATTTTAGTAATGGAGATAAAAATGAATGAACATAAAACTTTAAAGATCATTATTGCGGTTGTTATCGGTTTAGTGTTAGTTTCTGGAGCATTTTCTGGAGGAGTCCTAGTGGGATGGGCTCTGCCGGATAAAACAAAAATCGAAGCGCCTGTTGCTACCAATCAGCCAGCCAACAACGCCACTGATTTAACTAAGCTATTTAAACCTTTCTGGCAAGCCTGGGATCTCGTCCATGAGCAGTTCATTAATCAACCGGTTAATGATGAAAAACTAATGCAGGGCGCCATCAAAGGAATGATGGACTCCCTTGGTGATGAACACACTGGTTACATGGATCCTCAAACGTACGAGCAGGCCACCCGACCGTTGGATGAATCCTATGAAGGAATTGGAGCGTACGTTGATGTATCAGGTGACTATCTAACGGTGATTTCTCCAATGCCCGGGTCACCTGCCGAAGCCGCAGGCTTGAAGTCTGGCGACATGATCATCAAGATCGATGGCAAGGATATGACCGGGATAGACCCCAGTGTCGCCCTTCAATCCGTTCTTGGTCCTGCAGGTACTTCTGTGACATTAACAGTCCAGCGCGGTGAAAATAAAGAATTGCTCGAGTTCACCATTAACAGGGCAAAAATTGACTTACCTTCTGTAACTGGGAAGATGCTTGATAACAAAATTGCCTACATAGCCATCAGCACGTTTGGCGACAATACCACAAATTTACTTAAACAATATCTCCAGGATATGCTCAAAAACAACCCCAAAGGATTGATCCTGGACCTCCGATACAACACTGGCGGATATGTTACAACTGCAATTGAGGTAGTCTCTCAGTTCATTCCAAAAGGGATCGTCATGTACGAACAGGAAGGGAACGGAAACCAAACCTCCTATGAAGCAATTCCGGGAGGCTTGGCTACAGAAATCCCGTTAGTTGTACTGGTAAATGAAGGGTCTGCGTCAGCTTCTGAGATCACCGCGGGTGCCATTCAGGATTACGGTCGAGCCCCGCTTGTAGGAGTAACTACCTATGGTAAAGGATCCGCACAAAATTGGATACCCTTGAGCAACAACGAAGGAGCAGTTCGTATCACAATCGCTCATTGGTTCACACCAAAACATCGCCAAATAAACAAGGTAGGGCTGACTCCTGACTATGTCGTGCCAATTACGGAAGAAGATATTAAAGCAGGAAAGGATCCGCAGCTTGATAAAGCCATCGAATTGATCCTGCAGCAAAAGTAATTGATGTTATTATTGTTCAGGTACTAGGGTACATTTGGCATCAATAACTTAATTGACTAAACATCGGGCACAGGGTATAATCACCCCTCGCTAATAAAAGAGTTTGGGAGAGTGTCTTATGGACAACAATATTGCTGCGGATACAAACCGCACAATCGAACCAAAAATGGAATTCATGGGTAAAGTGATTAAGGTCAGCCTGGCAGGCGCTGTTCTTGATATCGGAGTTGGCAAGCCAGCTGTTCTTCATATCTCCCAAATCGTTTCTGCAGATACTTCTGCTGTGAAGCGGGTTGAGGATGTCCTCAAAGTGAACGACGAAGTAAAAGTTTGGGTCAAACGTATCTCTAGAAAAGATGGCGAGGAGCGCATCGAACTGACGATGATCCAACCCTTAGCCCTGGAGTGGCGTGAAATTAAAGTTGGTGAGACAGTAAAAGGGAAAGTTGTCCGGCTTGAAAAATTCGGTGCTTTTGTTGAAATTGGCGCTGAACGCCCCGGTCTCGTTCACATCAGCGAAATGGCACACGGGTATGTGAAAGTCCCTGCTGATGTCGTCAAAGAAGGCGATGAAATTCAGGCACAGGTTCTCGAAGTAAATCGCCGGAAAAAACAGATCAAACTGAGTATGAAAGCCATTCTTCCCGAACCCGAAGAATCCATTATCGAAGAAAAACCCAAACCATCACCAAAACCGCGGCGTAAGGCTGAAGAAAAAACTGAAGAACATAAAGCTGAACGAAAACCTCGCAAGTCTCCTGCTAATTCGAATGCAGCCATAATGGAAGAAGTGAATGCCAGCGATGAACCCCGGTTGACTGCCATGGAAATAGCTCTCAAAGAAGCGATGGAAAAAGCAAAAGACAAAAAACAAAAAAGCGAGCCCAAGAAAGCCAAGTCTCGCGGTGCTGAACAGGAAGATATCCTCGAACGCACCCTCAAAAGCAAAGCCCAGAATAACTAACTTCCTGAAACCATCCCTCAAATCGGGATGGTTTTTCTTTATCAGTAAAATTGGCGTCAGATTTCTTGTACAATGGAGTAAGACACATGGAGAGCCAGATGCCCATTAAATACATCTTTTTTACCGGCGGTGTGGTCAGTTCGGTTGGCAAAGGAGTAACTGCCGCTGCCATGGGAAGGCTTCTCAAGCAGCGTGGGTTTAAAGTCGCAGTTCAAAAACTTGATCCTTATATCAACGTAGACCCGGGAACCATGAGCCCGTATCAGCATGGTGAAGTTTTTGTGCTTGACGACGGCGCAGAAACTGACCTGGACCTGGGGCATTACGAACGCTTTATTGATATTCGATTAAACAAGGAATGTAATGTCACCACAGGTCAGGTTTATGCTGAAGTGATCGCAAAAGAAAGACGTGGAGATTACCTGGGTGGAACAATTCAGGTGATTCCCCATATCACTAATGAGATAAAACGTCGTATCGCCATGGTAGGAAAACTTTCCGATGCAGAAATTGTCCTCGTGGAGGTTGGTGGCACCGTCGGTGATATCGAGAGCCTGCCTTTTCTGGAAGCCTTACGCCAACTGCGTAACGATCTTGGTCGTGAAAATACGTTATATATCCACGTCACCTGGCTGCCTTATATTGGAGCCACCAGTGAGCTTAAAACCAAACCCACGCAGCATTCAGTAAAAGAGCTGCGCTCCATCGGTATTTCACCAGATATGATAGTTGCCCGAAGTGATACCCCCATTGAAAAAGGGTTGTGCGAAAAGATCGCCCAATTTTGTGATGTTGAGCCTCGGGCTGTCATCCCGATGGTCACCGCGCCAATTCTGTACGAAATTCCGTTGCTGCTCGAAAAAGCAAAAGTTGCTGATTTTATCATGGATCGTTTGGAGCTCAGCCCGCGCAAAGATCCTGACTGGAAGCACTGGAAACGGCTGGTGGAACAAACTAAGAAAGAAAAACCTTCTGTAACAATTGCCCTCGTGGGAAAATATGTCGAGCTGCATGATGCATACATTAGCGTCCGCGAGGCATTAAAACATGCAGCCTTGGCACTCGGTGTTGAAATAGGCATCAAATGGATCCATTCAGTTGACCTTGAAAAACCCGGCGTTGAAAAATTGCTTTCCGGGGTCCATGGGATCCTGGTACCTGGAGGCTTTGGCAGCCGGGGGATTGAAGGAAAGATCAAAGCGATCCGCTACGCACGTGAAAACAAAATCCCATATTTTGGGTTATGCCTTGGAATGCAGTTACAGGTTGTGGAATTTGCCCGAATGATCTTTAAAAATGAAAAGGCTAATTCATCGGAGTTCAACCGCTCTACGCCCTACCCGGTAATTGATTTGATGCCCGATCAGAAAGAGATAATCAACCTGGGCGGAACGATGCGTCTTGGTATTTACCCTTGCCGCCTGGCTCCGGATACGATTGCTCAAAAAGCGTATAACGCCGACGAGGTAAATGAACGCCACCGCCATCGTTTCGAATTGAATAACCAATATCGTTCTCAGCTTGAAGCGAATGGCTTGGTCTGCTCAGGAGTATCACCCGATAACAGATTAGTTGAGATCGTAGAATTAAGCGGACATCCATTCATGCTCGGAACCCAATTCCACCCTGAATTCCTATCAAGACCGACCCGGCCGCATCCGTTGTTTGTGCAATTTATCCGCACCGCATGCCAGGGTGCTGGAATTAAATATCAGGATCCGCCATTAGTCTATGAATCCTAACAGCGTTATCTCCTGTTGTTAATATAATTGTTTTGAACTTGTTATTTTACAAAAAAAGCGGAGAAATTCTCCGCTTTTTTGTTATTGCGCGTCAAGCATTTTGGTGATGGCTTTTAACAATAATTCCTGTTGAGCTTCTCTCGAGATAACAGCATCATTATCTCCAGATTGTTTTCCATACCAGCCAAATTGAGCATGATTGCCGCCGCTGATCTCAATAAATTCAGTATTCAACGGCAATAAGCTACGGGAATTCTGGATTTTTTCTGAAGTGGCTAATCCATCCAAAGATGCATAAATGGAATAAACCGAGCCGGCATAATCACTCAGGTCGTCACTCCCGGCTGGATACGATGCTACCAACAATAGCCCGTAATCAGCCTGTTGATGACCAAAGATGTAATGAGCCGCCATTGAACCTCCAAGAGAATGTCCACCGATCACCCAGTTTTCAACCATTGGGTACTCCTGGATATATTTTTCTGCCTCGTTGTAACCGAATACCGCCAGGTTAAAAGGCATCCTTGGAATGATCACAAGAAATCCTTCCTTTGCGAGCGCCTCAGCCATCGGTGAATAAGCTCGGTAATCTACCCTTCCTCCAGAATAAAAGATTAGCCCGGTTGTCATTTTTCCATCCGATGGCTTGAAGACCAAAGCTGACCCTGACCCGAGATTTAAAACTTCTGCTGATTTTGCAGATTCGAGAGCAGTCTGCATGGGTTTTGCGGGTGTATATGCCCATATTGAGAATCCTATTATGAGAAGAACTAGAAATCCTGCGATTGAAATGAGAATACGTTTAATGGTTTTCATTACACCTCTTTCTTTGCTTAATTCTACCCTGTCAGATAAAAAAACTACTCAAATCAGATTACCTGTGGTAAAAATCTAGGAAAGGGTAAAACCAAGGAGTCTGTGATGTCGCTCTATAATGAATTCGCCACTGTCTATGCCAAAGGCAATTATCCAACCCTTTCCCAGGCTGTTGCCGAAATCATTCCAAAGGTACTTGATGAATTCAAGATCCCCAAGGAAGGTCAACTTTTAGATGTCGCTTGCGGTGAAGGCAGTTTTGCATTATCAATGCAGGCTCAAGGGTGGCAGGTGACCGGTATCGATCAATCGGAGGAAATGCTTCGGCTGGCACGCCATCGCGCTCATCAAGCTCAAGCAAATACTCATTTTATCCAGCAGGACATGCGCTTCCTCGATTTCGATGAAAAATTCAACCTGGCCACATGCTGGTTTGACAGCCTGAACTACATGCTGACCAATGATGATCTTCAATCAACCTGCAATAACATCGCCCGTGCGCTGGTCCCAGGCGGTTGGTTCCTATTTGATATGAACACTACGTATGGGTTGGCGGTTCAATGGCAGCAATCTAAATGCTATGTGCAACAGGAAACCCCTGACCTGCTGGAATTACACCGCACGAGTTATGACTTTGAAAAGCGTACCGCTTGTGTAAAAATCACCTGGTTTGTCCGCGAAGGCAATTTTTGGGAGAAATTCGAGGAAAAACACACTGAACGTGCCTTTTCCATTGAAGAGATCGAGAAATGCCTGAATTACGCTGGATTAAAAGTCATCGGTAAATTTGGCAGCCTCACCGACCTCACTCCGCTCACTGCTAATTCAAGCAGGGTTTGGTTCATCACCCAGAAACCCATTAACTAACGCAATAATTCTTTTACAGTACACCATATATCGTCAAACATCGCTGTGGTTAACCGTCCTGTTTGCGTATTTTGCCGGCTTGGATGATACGATGCGAGTATCCATGGATGAAAGGTATCCCCCTCAATAAACACGCCATGACCGAATTTAAGTCTAGTGTGTTCCATTTGTGTTATCTCTAATGCAGCATCAAAAGCAAATTTACCCAATGCAACTATTCCTTGTAAATTACGGAGTGCATCAAATTCCCTTTTAAGGAATGGCCTGCAATTTTTTATCTCCTCAACATTGGGTTTATTGGCAGGTGGAACACATCTGCAAATTGCAGTGATCCACAGGTTCTTTAAGCTCAGGTCATCATCCCGGGAGCTCGATATCCCCTTGCTTGCAAATCCAGCTTTGTACAACGCGGAATAAAGAAACCTTCCCGAATCATCACCGGTGAACATCCGCCCTGTTCGGTTTGAGCCATGCGCGCCAGGCGCTAACCCTAATACCATTACACGAGCGTTCTCGTCACCAAAACCAGGTACAGGTTTCGCCCAATAGTCCACATCCCGAAAAGCTTTTCGTTTCTCGGTGCCCACTTTTTCTCGCCATTCCACCAGCCTTGGGCATCTTCGGCAAGTGATCACATCTAGACTGATGCTGGAAAGGTTTTCTGTAGAATTTGTCATAAGATCAACATGGCATCGCCGAAGGAGTAAAAACGGTAACCGCGCTCAATAGCAGCCTGGTAAGCACTCAGGATTTTTTCCCGTCCTGCAAAAGCGCTTACCAACATGATCAGTGAAGATTGGGGTAAATGAAAATTTGTGATCATGGCATCCACCACTTTAAACTGGTATCCGGGTAGTATAAATAACCGGGTTGGACCACTGATCGCTTTAACAAAACCCTGGGGAGAGTTAGCAATAGCCGCAGATTCAAGGGTTCGTACACTGGTCGTTCCAACCGCGATCACCTTGTTGCCCGATGACTTGGTTTCATTGATCAAATCCGCAGTCTCTTGACTTACCTCACACCATTCGCTGTGAATGACGTGATCCTGCGGATCAGCCTCTTTTATCGGTTGAAAAGTGTCTAAACCCACGTGTAATGTTACACGGCCGAATTTAATTCCTTGTTTTTGAAGTCTGTCCATCAATTCTGGAGTAAAGTGTAAGCCGGCAGTTGGAGCTGCAGCCGATCCAGTTTGCGTTGCGTATACTGTTTGATAGCGTTCCGGATTATCCAGGTGGGTGTGAATGTAAGGCGGTAGCGGCATTTCACCAAGCGAATAGAGCTCACTTTCATGCCCATCCACGAACCGTATTACCCGCCGGCTTGCTTCCATTTTTTCGATGATTTCAATCCCGGGTCCATTTTCAATAGTTACCACTGTCCCAGGATTCAAACCTTTTCCTCCAACTAGGGCTTCCCAGGTGCCTTCATCAAGTCTTTTTAATAAGAGTATTTCTACCTTACCGCCTGTGGGTTTACGGGCGAATAATCTCGCCGGGATTACCCGCGTTTGATTGATCACGAGTAGATCACCGGGTTTTAGATAATCACCAATGTATTCAAAAACGCTATTCTCAAACTGGTCACTGTTTCTCCGCAGGATCATTAACCGAGAAGCATGCCGGGGTTCCACCGGAGTCTGAGCAATACATTCAGGCGGCAGGGAATAATTGAAATCAGATGTTTTCATCTAGGGGATTAACCGCGGTTGTTCATCTCTTGTTTTGTACGGCAGATCTAAATGCTGGTAAGCCAGTTCAGTTGCAACACGTCCTTGCGGAGTGCGGTCCAAAAAACCCAATTGCAGCAGATAAGGCTCAACGACATCCATTAGGGTGTCTGCTTCTTCGCTGATGGAGGCGGCAATCGTGGAAAGTCCAACAGGGCCGCCGTTATATTTCGTGATGACTGTCAGCAGCACACGGCGGTCGATTTCGTCCAATCCAAGTGCATCCACCGCTAGCAGGTCCATGGCATCCCGGGCAGAATTTCCATTAACCATTCCGTCGCATCGAACCTGTGCATAATCTCGCACCCGTCTCAACAACCGTAAAGCAACCCTGGGTGTACCCCGCGCCCGGCTGGCAATCTCCTTGATCCCTGAATCTTCTGCATCCACCTGCAGGAGTGTTGCCGCCCGGCGAACAATTTCCCGCATTGATTTTTCATCGTAATAATCGAGACGATAAACTGCCCCAAACCGCGCCCGCAACGGTGCTGTAATTAAAGCCAAACGGGTGGTTGCTCCAATCACTGTGAACCTGGGTAATTTCAATCGCAGTGATCGGGCGGCTGGACCTTTGCCGATAACGATATCCAGCGCAAAATCCTCCATCGCTGGATATAAGATTTCCTCCACCGCTTTGCCAAGCCGATGAATCTCGTCAATGAAAAGGATATCCCCTGCCCGAAGATTGGTTAAGATAGCAGCCAGGTCACCAGTCCGCTCAATTGCCGGACCGGAAGTGATTTTGATGTTTACACCCATCTCGTTTGCCAGCACATGCGCCAGGGTCGTTTTCCCTAATCCTGGAGGACCGTAAAAAAGTACATGGTCGAGAGGCTCTTGCCGTTTTTTTGCAGCTTGGATCAGGATCTCAAGATTTTTCTTCACCTGGTCTTGCCCGATTAAATCATGCAGGCTTGCCGGGCGCAGTGCCTGATCAAAGCGGTCTTCCGGATGCCGTGTAGGTTGAGAAATTCGGTTTTCTTCCATCATCATGTATTTGATTATACTATTTAAGCAATAATTAACAGTACGATTAACTATACGCAATCATCAAGAGCCGTGAAAACACGCTATAATAAAAAGAAATCCCGGAGCCTAAATGGAAAACGTATTCGTATCGCAACATCCCTTGATCGCCCACAAATTGGCTATTCTGCGTGACGTTAATACGGAACCGCAAAAATTCCGTGAACTTGTCCGCGAAATTGCCGGCCTGCTGTGTTATGAAGTCACTGCAGACTTGCTCACGGAACCAACCACCACCCAAACCCCTCTGGCAATTTCCCCTGGAAAGACCCTCAAGGAGCGCATAGGGTTGATCCCAATTCTCCGCGCAGGGCTGGGTATGGTGGAAGGCATTTGGGGTCTCATGCCCAGTGCTGAGGTTTGGCACATTGGCATTTATCGTGATGAAAAGACCCTGCGGCCAGTTCAATACTACAACAAACTCCCCACTGATCCCACCGTTTCTGTCTGCCTTATCCTCGACCCCATGCTTGCCACCGGTGGTTCCGCCACAGCCACCATCGATGTCCTGAAAAAATGGGGCGTAAAGAAGATCAAATTCGTCGGTCTTATCGGTGCACCGGAAGGCATTGCCACCGTTCATGCTTCCCATCCGGAGGTTCCCATTCACCTGGCAGCTGTGGATGAACGTCTGAATGAGGTCGGTTATATACTCCCAGGTCTTGGAGATGCAGGCGATCGGCAGTTTGGCACCGGTTGAACCATGGTAAAGATTTAATAAGTGTAAATACGATTCTCAATGGCAATTCGCATCCTTGATTGCGCGTCAATGTCACCCTGGTTTCCGCGCTGGCACGTTGGCACCACGTGTTTACTTGTTGAAACAGACAAAGGTCTGGTGCTCGTAGATACAGGGTTAGGGGTGCATGACTATGCCAATCCATCCCCCATCGTCCAGTTCTTCAAGTTAGATTTTGGGATACATAATGAGCCCGAGAATACTGCGGTGCAGCAAATCACTCGCCTGGGTTACACACCTGAAGATGTTCACCACATCATCATGACACATCTACACTTTGACCATGCCGGCGGGCTTCCAGATTTTCCTCATGCACAGGTTCATGTTCATCGCCGCGAGCTTGAAGCAATGCAGCATCCCCGTTCATTGATGGAATTAGCTTATGATCGTGCTGATTTTGCCCATACGCCATCCTGGCAGGTTTATGACCAGCCTGATGCAGAATGGATGGGATTTAAAGCCATTCGCCTTACATTCACACCTGAAATGTACCTGGTACCTCTTTTTGGTCACACAAAAGGTCATTGTGGTGTTGTAATCAAAATTAACAATGGTTGGATCTTTAATTGCGCAGATGCACTACCAGCCAATGTGCAATTCGATATTACCCCTCAATGGCTTAACCGCATGATTCTTGGACCTTATGTTCCTCATTTGCAAGCATTCGCCTCAACTCATCCTGAGGTTCTAATGCTTGCAGGTCATATGTGGAAACCTTTCTTTGAAAAACAACCAGTGATTACATAATGCCGAATCGGTAATTTTAAATTAATCAGACCCTGGATTACCAGGGTCTGTTCACTTCATATCCTTGCTGCTTCGACAATTTTCACAAATTCCGTGGGTTTAAGGCTTGCTCCTCCAACCAAGGCGCCGTCAATTTCAGGCTGACCGAAGAATTCCGCCGCATTGGCTGCGGTCACCGAACCGCCGTAGAGAATCCTAATATTTTGGGTAACTGCGCTGCCAAACAGGGTCGCTAATGCCGGGCGGATGTGATCATGAAGCACCGCATTTGCGCCTTCACCAGTGGCTGCCTTGCCGGTTCCAATTGCCCAGACTGGTTCATAGGCTACTACAATGGTGGATGCAAGGGCGGTTTCAATATCCTTAAAGCCATTCAAAACCTGCCGTTTTACCACCTCTCCAGTTTTACCTGATTCGTATTCCGCCAGTGTTTCACCGATACAAACGATAGGAATAAGCCCATTTGCCAGGGCTGCCTTAAGTTTTTTGTTTACGGTTTCATCAGTCTCACCAAAGTAAGCGCGGCGCTCAGAATGCCCGATGATCACGTACTTGCAGAATTCTCGTATCATTGAGGGAGCTACTTCACCGGTAAACGCACCTGAAGCCTCCCAATGCAGGTCCTGGGCACCCAGTCCGATATCAGAATCTTCAAGTTGGGCTGAAAGGAACATCAGTGCTGTAAAAGGTGGGCACAACACTTTTTCCACCTCAGGAACTGCATTCAAACCCGGCAGCAGTTCTTCAACCAATACAGCTGCCTGCTCAACAGTTTTATTCATTTTCCAGTTACCCGCTACCAAAGGTCTTCGCATGTTCCCTCTTTTCAGGCAAAAATTGAGGTTACCCTCAGCCTGTTATTTTGATTTCCGCAATTATAGCGCTTTTTGGCTTGTCCAAACAACTTGGAACGCAGTTGACGGTTGCACTACTTACGGGTATTATCTAATCCCAGGCTGGTCAGATGGTCGCGGAGCCTTTTGGCTTCGAGGAAAGTCCGCTCTCCACAGGGCAAACCGCCGGGTAATCCCCGGGGCGGGGATTCTTCGGAAGAACCTGCCGGATCGGGCCACAGAAACATACCGCTCATACGAGCAAGGGTGAAAAGGTGGTGTAAGAGACCACCGGCGCGGCCGTAATGCCGCGGCCAGGCAACCCCCGGTTGGAGCAAGGCCAAGCAGAGACCAGGTTCATCTTCGGATGACGGGAAACGGCTCGTTTTCTTAAGAGTCTCGGGTAGGCTGCATGAGCTGAAGGGTGACCTTCAGCCTAGAGAGATGACCATCACCAGCAGGACCGTGCTTCGGCATACCTCCTGAGGGACAGAAAGCGGCTTATCGATCAGCCTGGGATTTTCTTTATTCTCCTCTCACCAATCGGTCAAATTACATTTCCAAATAACCTGATCATTTTCACGAATAATCGCTTTGTGCATTTTGTGGTACTCTCACTATGATTTAACCTTGCCTTTCTAGAATAGGAAAATCCAGTCATCATTCTGTCAATCCATGAGGGAACCATGATAAAAACAGTTACGGATCGTATCATCGAAAACATTCAACGGGTCATTATCGGCAAGAGGGAAACTATCGAACTTTTACTCACCGCGATCCTCTGCGAAGGGCATGCTCTGCTTGAAGATGTCCCCGGCACAGGAAAGACCACGTTGGCGCGAGCCTTATCTGCGACTCTCGGTTGTTCTTTCAGACGAATCCAATTCACCCCTGATCTACTGCCTTCTGATGTAACCGGTCTGAACTGGTTCAACCAGAAAAAACAGGAATTTGAATTCCGTCCCGGTCCCGTGATGAGCCAGATTGTCCTCGCGGATGAGATCAACCGCGCCACCCCGCGCACCCAATCCGCACTTCTCGAAGCTATGCAGGAACGCCAGGTGACCATTGACGGCATCACTCATCCATTACCGCGTCCCTTCCTTGTTCTCGCCACGCAGAACCCGGTTGAATTGGAAGGAACTTTCCCGCTTCCTGAAGCCCAGGTGGACCGTTTTCTCGTGCAGGTGAAGATCGGTTACCCTGATCAGGGCGAAGAGAACGAAATGCTCGAACGCTTCCGCATCGATGATCCCATGCAAACGATAAAGGCGATAGTGTCCCAAGAGGAATTGCTGCAGCTGCAGCAGGATCGTAAAGCGATACGCGTCGAAAGCTCGGTAAGAGATTATATTGTTCGCATCAGTGAAGCAACACGCTCAAATGTTGATATTTCACTCGGTGCCAGTCCGCGTGCTACGCTGGCGCTTTACCAGGTCAGCCAGGCGTGGGCGGCATTGCAGGGCCGAGATTATGTATTGCCGGATGATGTGAAAAAAATCACCCCCCACGTTCTCAGTCATCGTCTTATCATCGCTCCTCATGCGCAGCTTCGAGGCCGTAACGTGCAGGAATTGATCTCAGACATTGTTGGATCGGTATCTGTACCAGTGGAATCATGATTCCCTTTCGCAGTTGGATCTGGGTCTTAATCCTTGGATTTATCATGGGCATCGTTTTAAGGATGCCCTGGCTGGTCGTTTTTGCTGTATGTATGGCAATTATTTTGACCACCGCCTGGTTTTGGAATTCCAAATCCTTACATGATGTAACTTATAAACGCAATTTTCGTTTCAGGCGTGGTTTTCCAGGTGAGCCATTAAAAGCATCCATTGAAGTGGAAAATGCCAAATGTTTACCAATCAACTGGTTGAAGACTGAAGATCGCTGGCCGTATTCGGTAGGGCCATCCGACCGCAATGAATTGATGTTAACTCATGTACCTGAAGCAGGGAATCTATTTAACCTTTTCAGTCTTCGCTGGCACCAAAAAACACGTCGGAATTTTGATTTTGTGTTCAAAAAACGCGGATTATTCGCTGTAGGACCTGCCGCCATCGAATCCGGGGATCCATTTGGCATGATGAAGTCCACGGTTGAGTTAGAGAAACCAGAATACCTTATCGTATTTCCAGAAATCCTCCCTCTTGATTCTTTGAAACTGAATACAGAAGATCCTCTTGGCCAACAGGCTGCCCGAAAACGCCTATTTGAAGATCCCCTCCAACCAATGGGGGTTAGAGCTTATCATCCTGAGGATGATTTCCGGCGCATCCATTGGCCGGCTACCGCGCGTACAGGTGAACTGCAGGTAAAGATCTACACACCAGTTTCCGCCAGGGTGATGATGATTTGCCTGAATGTGTCAACCACCGAACGCCCATGGCTTGGAGCGTATCCTAAAACATTTGAACAGCTTCTCAAGGTAGCTGCCACCACTGCATATAACGCCATAAACGATGGTTATGCAGTGGGATTGATTTCAAATGGTAGTGTCGCCCATTCAGATCAGCCTTTCAAAGTCCCTCCCGGCAAAACCAGGGAGCAGCTCGGAACCCTTCTGCAAACACTGGCGGCAGCAACAAATTTTGTCACTGCTCCCTTCGAGAATTACCTGCTGAGGTCGATGAGTTCAATCCCAATCGGTTCAGCGCTGGTGATTATTACAGCTCTCAACTCACCGATACTTTCTGAGACGTTGATAAGAATGAAACGTTATCGCATGAATATTACCCATATTTCTCTTGATCCTGTTTCTCCTGCTGCCCTGCCGGGGATCAAAATCGTGCATCTTCCTTTCGAGGAATAATGACCGCCACTTCAACTCCTTTAGACAAAACAACTTTTTTCCAGGACCTCTGGTCGGAGGTTTCCACAATAACGCTTTACCTTGGAGAGACCACTTTCGCCGTCATCCTGTTCTGCACTTTATTTAACCGCCCGGGTGATTTTTTGACTGTTGGTACGTGGCTTCTAGCCTTAGGTTTTAGCACTTATTTTGCCTGCCGTCTGGCAGGTTATTTAACCATCAAACTTACTTTTCTCACGTTTATTAATTTAATCTGGTTACTCTCATTAATGGTGATTTTTACAAGGTTTTTCCTTTTTGCGCATTCCCCATTGTCATTTTGGCAAATGATCATGGAGCCATTCATTAATTTAAACAAACAACCCGTTTTACAAAGTCAGTTATGGCAGCTATTCTTTATCATCCTTTACATCAAACGCGCATTCACATTAGCAGGTTCCACCAGCAATTCCTGGCGTGCCATCCGTTCATTCCAGGTTGGCATGCTGGTGTTCTTTTTCTATGGTTTCACAACTACATGGGACAATTTCTTAGCAAATTTGATTCCCTTCCTTCTATACCTTCTTTTTGCAATAATTGCATTAACAACAGCCCGTCTTGCATCAATCTCCAACCAGCCTGGTAAAAAGGTCGCCGGTCTTAATCGTTCCTGGTTTGTTTGGATACTCATCCTTACTTTGGCAATCATTACTATTGGATTATCGATCGGATGGCTCACTGGAGTAGCTTTTGTCACTTTCACAGCCTGGCTGTTGCGCATTGCGTACGGCATGGGGGTTTCGCTGCTGGTATTGTTCTTCTCTCCCCTGATTGCACTGATCGGCTTGCTGCTCCCCTGGCTCAATCGCCTGCTTGAATCAATCACCCAAAAACCCATTGGGCTTGACCAACTTGCATTTATCCAGTCCTTGAATAATCCTGACCCTGTCAAAGCCGCCCAGGTGAATAATCTTGTCAACCAGATTCTTACGGTTTTTCTGATCATCCTCCTATTGATAACGGCATTGATCGTCATCATTAGTTCGCGGCGGCGTGCATTGCGTAATCAAATCAATCCCCATGATGAACAGATTCTGCGGGCTAATCGTCAGAAAACAAAACGTCCGCATGTCAGTCTCTTCGATTTTCTTGACCCGCGATTTGCCGGCATGCGCAAATGGCTCGCCGCAGCACGAATTAGGCATATCTATCAAAACCTTATGGAATACTGCGATAAATTGGACACTCCCCGTCTGCCTGCATTTACCCCGCATGAGTTCCTGCCGCAACTGGTTTCCCTCTTCCCGGGCTATTCATCTCAATTGTTGATGCTCACCGATGTTTACCAAAGAGTCAGGTATGGCGAGATCCCCGAAACGGCTGAGGAATTACAACCTATCCTTATCGCATGGAAGGAAATTAAAAAAGAAGCGGAAATCCGCGTAAGGGAACGCAAAAAAAGATTGAAAAAATTGTGAAATGCAAAAAACTTAGAAGATCTTCAAGATTCCAGCTCCACCCAAAGCAAATGCCAGCATCTTCAGGCATTTTCCAGGCCAGCTCCAGGCAAGGAACTTCCACATCGGCATTTTGAGTGAACCAGCCACCATCCCTGCGATATCAAACAATGGATTAGGGACAAGAGCCAGCACAAAAATAATGATCCCCCCATAATTCTTCATCCAGCGGGAAATCCTATCGTACCATTTTTTATTTTCGATCACTCCCTGTCCGCTGAACCCTGCAATGTATCCTGAAAGTTCACCCAACGCCGCACCAGTTCCGGCTGCAAGTGCTACCAGTTGTGGATTGAAAACTGCCCCCATTGCCGAGGTAAACAAAACTCCAGGAACAGGCAAAATGAGCGTGGCATTGGAAAGTAGAGAAATAAGGAAGATGCCAGGGTATCCCAATCCTTCCAGTTTCTGTATCTGATCCCTCTTGATCACCAAAAAAACCGTCAGTCCAATTACGGCAAGCAATGCCAGGATGCGGACGACGGTCAATTTCCAGCCAGCAAGTTTTTTCAATCTTTATGCTCTTCCCGTAACAGGGCTTCAATTCGTGCGATAACCATATCCATAGCGACCATGTTCAGACCCCCCTCGGGAATGATGATATCGGCATAACGCTTACTGGGTTCAACGAATTCCATGTGCATCGGGCGAACTGTTTTTAGATACTGGTTTATCACAGAGTCGGTCGTCCTGCCACGTTCGCTGATATCTCGCTGCAACCGCCTGATGAATCGAATGTCTGAATCTGTATCCACAAAAATCTTTACATCAAACAAAGGTCTTAGGAATTGGTCCGCAAAGATCAGGATTCCCTCCACCAGGATTACCCGCCTCGGTTCCACATGGATGGTCTGGGAAGTCCGGCTGTGAGTGGTGAAATCGTAGACAGGCATTTCAATCGATTTCCACTCCTTAAGCGCAAGGATCTGGTCACGCATCAGATCGGATTCAAGCGAATCCGGGTGGTCAAAATTCACTTCTGCCCGTTGATTTGGAGGAAGATTGGTTAATTCGCGATAATAAGCGTCGTGTGGTAAGTAAGCGATGCGTTGCTTGCCAACGCGCTTCAGTACCATATCTGCCACGGTTGTTTTGCCGCTGCCGCTGCCGCCTGCCACACCAATTACCAGGGGGGTTGGTTTTATTGTCATGTGGTTATTATACTTGAGGTCAATTGAGAAACTGAAATCAGGCTAATTTCATTGACAATATGCATATAATGAAAGTGCAGGGATTTTATAACACTTGTTTATTGTAGTCACGAAAGGGAGGTCGACGTGGAGAATAAATCGAAATTTTGGGCTTTAATTTTGGTGCATATCGGCGGGGTCATCGCCCTAGGCACCTTCTTGGCTGCAGTTCTACCTTTTCTCTATGCCCGAGGGATGATCTATTATGGTTTTGGATGGATCAAGGGAGGTATTTTCGCAGCGGGTATGGCTTTAGCTGCCGTAGGTTTGGTGATCCTTTTTAGAAAACCTGCCAAGAAATAAAGTATTCCGTATTGAGTATCTTAAGTACATGCTTTCATTTAAAGGCCAGAGACATATGTAAGGAAAATTTTTATTTTCTCAAAATGAGCCTTTAATTCAAGATTTAAAAACATTTATTAAAACTGACCCTGTAAGAATTCTCGAATGCGGGGCAATGAAAATGGTTTTCTGTAGGGTATTTTTAATTTTCCGTGTTTATGTGATTAATAAAAATTGAGCCACCGAAGGGAGTCGCCTGTACTGGCTGCTCTCGCCAGCAAACCCTTGACCCGTCATCTTATGATAATTAAACAAAAAGAGCCACCGAAGGGAGTCGAACCCTTGACCCGTCGCTTACGAAGCGACTGCTCTGCCAACTGAGCTACGGTGGCTTATAATTAGCGAGGCAAATTATAACAGCACCCATCGCCAAAAGGCAAGGAAACCCGATGAACATAGCCATGCTTTCTTATCACACCTGCCCACTTGCCACCCTCGGCGGCAAGGACACCGGCGGCATGAACGTTTATGTGGCTGAACTTACCCGCGAACTTGGCCGTCAAGGCATCCATGTGGATGTGTTCACCCGCTCACAGGATGAACATGTTCCGCATGTGATGCATAACCTCGGCTACGGCAACCGCGTGGTTCATATCCCAGCCGGACCCGAATACCCGCTGCCTAAACCGGAACTAGTCGGTCACATTCCAACTTTTGCCAGCGAGATCCAACGCTGGGCTGCCGAAAAACAGATCCATTACGATCTCATCCACAGTCATTATTGGATGTCAGGTATCGCTGCCGGATTGCTGAAAAAAGCCTGGAATGCTCCCATTTTGCAAATGTTCCACACGCTTGGCTTGATGAAAAATCGTATCGCCCAATCACCTGCGGAGATCGAAGGGGAATACCGCATAAATGGAGAACATCAGGTAATGCAGGAAGTCGATCGCATCATCGCCGCTACCCAGGCTGAAGAAGCCCAGCTTGAGTTCCTTTATCATGTTCCCCATGAAAAGATCAGTATTATCCCACCCGGCGTTGATATCGGGAGATTCTATCCAATTCCCATGGATGAAGCCAAAGAAGTGATCGGTCAGGGAAAATGTCCGCGTCTTCTTCTTTTCGTTGGCAGGATCGAACCTCTAAAAGGGGTAGACACGCTCATCCGTGCTCTCGCCATCCTGCGCCGGAACGGTGCCATGGACCATGAATGCTATTCTCTTGCCATCATCGGTGGCGAACCTGATGCTCCGCCCGAAGATATGACCGCCGAAATGGCACGACTGCAATCGTTATGCCGCGAACTCGGGTTAGATGACCTGGTTGTCTTCCTCGGCAAGCGAGCCCAGGAGACCTTACCCTATTACTATTCTGCAGCGGAGATTCTGATCATGCCCTCTCATTATGAGAGTTTTGGCATGGTAGCGCTCGAAGCCATGGCTTGCGGTACACCAGTTGTGGCTTCTCAGGTAGGCGGACTTGCCTTTCTCGTACAGGATGGTATCACTGGGTTCGTTGTTCCTGGAGGTGATCCTGAAGCCCTATCAAAAACACTTGAAAAATTGATTCGAGATCCCGCTTTGCGTGAGAAATTAGGCAGCCAGGCTGCCGAATATGCACGATTCTATTCTTGGGATAAGATAGCCAATCGAATTAAAGAAATTTATGAAGAATTAGTGTAAATAGAACCAAATTAAAACCATAAACCTGCAAGCATTGCGCAGACCGCAAGGAATATCCCAGCCGTTTTACGATTTGCCGAATCCACAGATTTAAACACGATCCACCAGGTGAACATCAGGGTTCCTGCCAATGCAGCCAACCTTCCGGAGAAAAAGATTTGTTTCCATAAAGGCTGCAAATTAATCAACAGGTTGTTCCCTTCAATGAATAAAAATCCCCCCCACATCAACAATAAAACCAGCACAAAAAACCGAATGGACAGAGAGTTTATTTTCCGATAAGAAATCATTGTAATCAGACAAACAATTCCCCAAAGGATTAATGACGGAAAACTAAAAACCTGCGGTTGTCTAATTGGAGAAAAGAATTGCATTGCCTGCCACAAGAGAACACCGGATGTAATTCCATAACCCGCACTATTTGGCTCCTCCTGCCTCTTACGAATACCCTTTCCGAGGGATAACATCGCAAAAACGAGTAGCAGCAGGGTGAAAATAAATTTCCCCGGATATCCAAGATATTTTTCAACAGCCAGGTTCAGCAACCGTGTGGAAAACACAAGACCCAGCACATAAAGAGCTGTCCCAAATCCATCATATAACTTGCTGACTGACTCAGTGATAAATCCGTTCATTCGATTTTTACAAGCGCCTAAATCTATTTAATTTTTGATGCCCGCCGGATAGCCTGTCTACCATATTTTTCATTCAAATTGTCTAGCGCTTCCAGTAATTTTCTTTCTTTTTCATCGGATGAATCCCATAGATTTAATTGGTGTGCTGTATCGATCAGATCAGACCCGCCAACCCCAATCAACCTCACTGGTCTGCCATCCGTCCAGATCCCTCGCCATAGTTTTTCGACTACGGTAAAGATAACCCCATCCTGGTCTGTAGGTTGCTCAAGGCGAATCTGCCGGGTGTGCGTGGAAAAATCGCTCCATCGTATTTTTAACCGGATTACCCGCGCACAGACTTCGTCCTGTCTCATCCGAAAAGCCACTTTTGCTGAAAGATCACTCAAAGTTCTCCGCAGTTGTGCAATATCGGTGGTATCCCTGGCGAAGGTCGTTTCCTGGCTGATGGATTTTGCCTCACGTTCAATGGTTAATGGGCGGTCGTCAATTCCCAGGGCATGTTCACGCAGTTCCGGACCAATTTTTCCAAACATCTTTTGCAACTCTTTAGGGTCACGTGCAGCGATCTCGCCTATTGAGTGTATTCCCGCTCTTTCCAATCCTGCAGCCAGTTTGGGACCAACCCCCCACATTGCAGAAGTTTTTAAGGGAGCCAGAAAATTCGCTTCTTCTCCGGGAGCAACAACCAGGATTGCCTGCGGATAACTGCCGGTTTTACTTCGGGCTTTTCCCTGGTCAGTGGCAATCTTTGCAACCAGTTTATTTGAAGCTGCACCAATTGAACAAGGTAGACCGGTCTTTTGCCGCACTTCAGCTTGAATATTCCGTGCGATTATTTCGGGTGGATCAGAAAGATCAGTCACATCAATAAATGCTTCATCGATTGATACCTGCTCCACCAACCCGGAGATACCCCGTAATATTTCCATTACTTCATCTGATTTTGCTGAATAATCCGCGTAGCTGCCGGAAACAAGAATCAACTCCGGGCAGAGTCGTTTCGCTTGTCCGGTGGGCATGGCAGAACGCACCCCCTTCTTGCGCGCTGGATATGAGCAGGAAGAGATCACTCCTCTACGTTCTGCACTTCCGCCTACCGCGAATGATTTTCCTGCCAGTGCAGGGTCTTTCAATTCTTCCACAGCGCAAAAAAAGGCGTCCAGGTCCACATGCAATATCTTCCGGATCGGTTTCTTATGCATGGAATAATTATAGCACATAAGTTCTATTTTTTCATAAAAATTGATAAAATATTTTCGATCACTTTTTTACCCCATCAGAGAATGTGTATTACGATTTCATCGCCGCTTTTAAGGCATCGATCGGCTCGATTGGGGTCGGGTCAATATCATACGCCATCGCCAGGTAATAAGCTGTGTAATCACCAAATAATATTGTCGACCACATTTGTTCAAGCTTCGTTTTTCCGCGCGCCTGGACTGAGTCTGTGTTGAGCCCCTCAACCATCATCAGCTGACGAGTCACTTCAGCTCGCTTCAGGTTTCGTGGATGTCCTAAATCGGCATCCAAAAAGATCCTGATCTCTTGGGCAAATCCATTTTCCGGATTGTATACCCCTGCAATCGTGTTGTGATCGATTTCCGGAAGGAATTCGAAATTCGCCTCACATTTTGCCACCTCGTTAAACTGGCATTTCCATCTGCGCGCTACCGGTGACATGAACCCGCTGGCAAATATGGTCGCAGTTCTACCGATAATTTGCCCCGCCATTCGCTTTGCCGGGTTATCTTTGACAGGCACATCTGCCTTAAGAGATAGCGCAACTTCATTCATTAACGAAATTACTCCTTCCAATTCACTTGATGGATCAGATATTAAGCCTAATCTGGTGAACAAGGCTAGCAGCAATCCAAATGAAAAGCCCACTGCTGCCCTCGGCTGCCCGGAATGATGAAACTCCCAAACCGGAAGACCCGCACCTTTTAATTTCTTCATCAGTACTCCGCCAGTTGTGATGCCGATCAACTGGCAGCTTTTTTTCGAAGCCTCCTCAAAGGAGGACAAAGTTTCTTCTGTGTTACCAGAATGGGAAGATAATACCACCAGCGTTTCACGACCTTTTGCGAAAGCCGGTAACCCATAATCCCGATGGACCACTACTGGAACTTCCATTTTATCTGCCACATAACTTGCAAGCAGGTCTGCACCTATCGCTGACCCCCCCATCCCGCAAATTATCACTTTCTCAATTTCACTCATATTTGGCAAAGGCAGTGACATTCCAAGCTTCCAAGCACTTTGCAGTTGATCAGGAAGACCGTTAATATGTTCTAACATTCCCTGCCGGTCTAGATTTTTAAATTGCTTAACATCATCAAGGTTCATTATTAATTCCTTCATCATCGGTATGGCTCGATTTTACCTGATTCCAGTCATTCATTAATAATAAAACAGGCAGGAATTCTGCCTGTTTTATTCACTTTCCATAACCAACACTCTATTTTTTCACTTTCTTCACAAGATCAAGGAATTCTTTCCATTCTTCCTCAAACATATGAATGGTTACGTTGTTAAGTTCGATATTGTATGTAGTTTCTCCATCAGGTTCTTCGGCACTCCAGATTGCATAACTATCTGTTTCTGCTAATGTGGTTACTTTAGGGTCATAATTCTCAGCCATTTTTTCTCCTTTAAAGACTTAAACTATCTTTGATTGGTTTTCTTCTTGACAAGCGGTTTTTTACCAGCTTTCCTAAAGAGTTTAGCACGGAAACGGGAAAATATCACATTAAAGGGTTCAGGCTTGGGATAAGTCTCTATTCCTTCCCATGGATCCACATCCATTAATTTCCTTGAAACATAGGTTAATAACAATTTTAATGAAGCAAGTACAGGCGCCGACAACAATACCCCGATAAAACCGAACAGGCTTGCAGAAACAAGCACCATCACAAGCACTGCTGCCGGGTGAACCTTAAGCGCGTTTGACATCACGCGCGGGCTCACAAAATTATCAATGACTATATCAGAGACCCAGGCACATCCCACTACGATTAATGCATAAGGGAATGGCAGCAGACCAAAGTGGTTTTGTTGGAATAACGCAACCAGTCCATAAGTTGTCCATGCTACAAAAGGACCTACATACGGCACAAAACGTGCGAGTCCTGCCAGTAATGCCAGCAGGAAGAAATACCTGACACCAAGGACACTAAGCAAGATCGAATACCAGGCAACCGTGATCAGGAAAACGATTAATTGTCCCCTCAAAAAAGCATTCCAGATCTGAGAAAGCTGGATTCCCATCTTGCGAATATCCTCTTCATACCTGGGCAATGTCAGTTTGATCATGCCCGCTCGTACACCATCACTTTCAGCCATGATGAAGTAGGAAATTAAGAGGATGAAAATCGTCCAGGTAATTGTTGAGCCCACCCCTGAAGCAATCGACCCCAGAAGGCTGCCAATTTTTCCAAGTGTGGTATTAATCACTCCCTGGAATTGAGTTGTGAAATCAGAAAGTTGAAGGTGTGAAATGTCAAATTGCCATGGACCTATTTCAAGCGGTTGAGACGTAACTTTATTCAACCATCCTGGCAAATCACCTATGATTGTTTGCAAGTATTTGATCAAATTTTGGATCTGGTCGAAAATCGAGATCCCCCCCCAGGTTAGTAAGCCAATCACAGCCAGGAATATTAACAGGTAAATCACGGTTGAAACCAAACGCCATGGAATCTTAAGTTTTCTATTGAAAAAAGACGCTAGCGGATGGATAAGATACGCAAGAACAAAAGAAAATAATAATGGCGCGATGAACTTTTGGAATCGGAAAAGCACCGCTAATCCCAAACCCGCAACGGTTAGCGCAACTACGATTTTAGCGGAACCGCTCCAACGAGGGGAAGTAGATTTTTCATCCTGTTCAGTCATCGCTTTTTATCTTCTCCATAATCATTATAAGAGATATGAAGAAAAACTGGCTGATTTTCAGCCAGTTTTCCAAATTGATTGATTAACAGGTGCCAGCACCAAATATTAAGTTCAGTATATTCCCAAAGAATGGAGAGCACCAGCTATTTGTTACATCAATGATGATCAATGGGATCACGCAAAACACGACAACAATTGCCAGGAGAATCAGGATCACAACCAGCGCTTTCGATTTCTTTTTCGGTTTTCCATAAACCGGTGCCATCGGTGGCTGGATCATCCCGCCGCCAGGAGGAGGAACCATTACCGGCGAAGGTGTGGGTGGAATTGCCGATGGAGGAGGAACAGGTACTGCTTGAGGTGCCATTGGTGTGGGAGGAAAGGCTTCAGCTGCTCTGCGCTGGACAACAACGGTGGCACTTTGGTCGGATGAAATCACTTCATATTTCAAATTTACTTTTTCACCGATCGTGATCAGTTCGCCCGGTCTCAAGACAACGGGGGCAGCCAATCGTTGGCCGCGGATAAATGTTCCATTGGTCGAACCCAGATCTTCAAGAATATACCCTTCAGGCTGCAGTACTAAATGGGCATGATGACGCGAAACTTCGGGGTCATTAATAACAATGTCATTGCTCAGGTCACGCCCTAATTGCAGTTCGGTTTTTTCCAGAGGGTATTCTGTCCCAGCGCCATTTCCCGAAACGAGGATCAAACGATAAGTATTTGCCATGTCTCCTCCTTAAAATTCTTCTCCTAGTGTAGCAACCCAATCGATGGATGTCAACCAATTCTACAGGATTTTTATTGACAAAAACAGCCTCTAGAGGCTGTTTTGTACCCCGCCATGCCGTGTGTTACGTAGTTTTGAACCTGCCGAAGCAGGATGGGCTCTACCACAGACGACCCGCCTTGACCGAAGTCTATCGCGTTACCCTTGTGAGAAGAGAGCCCCATTTTTCTACTGTTGGCTCAAAACCGGTGTCGTAACATCACGCACACGGCAGGGTAATTTTTTTATACCATGTTTCGGGTAAAATGAGTAGACGTTGGTTTTGAGGAGTCTTTAATATGCACTCTACGATCAGGTGCTTCATCGCGATCGAAATTCCAGATGAGATTCAAAGCAAATTGTCAAGTGTCATATTCAAATCCCAATTGACTTCATCAAACGGATTCCGCCCCGTTCGGCCTGGGATGATCCATGTGACTTTGAAGTTTCTCGGGGAGACAACTCACAAACAGATCATTGATCTCCAGCAGGGGCTTGAGCACATTGCGTCAATTTCTAAACCATTAGAGCTCAAAATACAGGGTATTGGTGTGTTTACTTCCTGGAGTCACCCCAGGACGATTTGGGCAGGGTTGATTAGTACTATCGATCTTAAAAATCTCGCATCAAGTGTCGATCAAATGTGCGAATCACTGGGCTTCTCTGCAGAAACTCGCTCATTCTCGCCCCATTTGACATTGGCACGAGTCTCCGAACGCATTGACATTCAGAGAACACTACAGCCGTTGAATCTATTGCGTCAATATCAAGAAAGTGTTTTTGGAAGTTTCCACGCTGACCACATCACACTGTTTAAGTCCACCCTTACCCCGGGAGGGTCACTATACACACCATTATCAACACATCAATTCCAATCAAAAAAGGTATGATAAAATCAGCAAAATCAGAAATCGAGGTGTATTCTGGAATCCTTAGAAAAAGCGCATAAATTGATTAATCTGCTCGAGGAAAAAAAGGCGGAAAAAATTCTCCTGCTCGATATTCAAGAAATAACCCCCTTAACGGATTTTTTCATAATTTGCAACGGTACCAGTGACCGCATGCTGCAGGCTTTAGCCACATCCACTCGTGAATTCTGCAAAGCGGAACTAAACCAGGTGGTCACACTGGAAGGCGACTCGAGGGCTGGATGGATGATTGCTGACCTGGGAGATGTGGTGATCCATTTCTTTTCACCAGATCAACGCAATTATTATCGCCTTGAACAATTATGGGACAAGGGAAAAAAGGTTGTTTCCTTACAATAAAAAGAAGAGGTCATTCGACCTCTTCTTTTTATAACGCCGCAAGAATTTCTGCACTGTGTTCTGCAGGTTTTACCTTTTCAAACACCTTTTTGATATTTCCATCCTTACCGATCAGGTAAGTTGTTCGCAGAACTCCTTCATATTCCTTTCCATACATACTTTTCAACCCCCATGCGCCATACATCTCACATACTTTATGCCCTTCATCTGCTAATAGCGGAAAAGGCAATTGATATTTGGCTTTAAATTTTGCGTGAGATTCAATGGAGTCAGGGCTGACGCCCAAGATGACCACACCTGCTTTTTCATAAGCGCTGTAATCATCACGGAATCCACAGGCTTCAGTGGTACATCCAGAAGTATCATCCTTTGGGTAGAAATAAAGAACCACATCCTTGCCAGTGAAATCAGATAGTTTTCTTTCTCGACCTGTCTCATCTTTCAAGACAAAATTTGGAGCTTTTGATTTTTCTTTCAGTATCATAATTCCTCCTATTTCTATCTTATTATACCAATTAACAATCTGAAATCATTGTTCATCTTTTAGTGAAGCCATAAAGTGAGCAGCACCAAATAGCACATCGATCCCACCAGGCTGCCCGATGTCCATTCCAGTAATTTCCAATTTGGTTTTCCTCCTCTGCTAATCCCAATCATTTGGATAAGTTCAAAAGCCGCGATTGGCAGAGTAATCAATATTGGCCAGGTAAAATCCCATGGCAGCCCGATAACTGAGAAAATAGCGACAAGTACATAAGCCGCAACGATCAGGCTATTATGCAATTTCATTGCTTTCTCCCAATCCAGCTGATTCAACAGGTTGGGATATCCCCCCGTCTTATCTTCCAAATAGGTCCGAAGTGAGAAAACCAGTTTTCCAGCCAGGAATACGAAAAAGAGTGGCGTTGTTAAAAGCTCAAGCATTGGGCTCAACTCACCAAAATTAAGGAGGATTGCCGCTGCTGGGACAATAATAAAGATAATAAAAGCCTCGATCAATTCTGCATACCCTTTACGGTTCAAAAAAAATGGCGGAAGAGAGGTTAGCATTACCAGCAAAAACAACAGAAGTACCAACATACCAAGCACGAGACTGAACCGGTCCACCTCCATAGAAAGCATGAAGGAAACTGCTGCACCAGTTAAACAAAACAAAGCATAAGTAAGTAGTGAATTTCGTTTGGAAGAGCGTAGTTCAGCGAACCTGTGATGTGTTGACCTGAGGAGACTAAAAGGAGAATTTGGATGGTCCCAGTAGGCATTTAGAAAATTCCTTGCCCATAGTAAAAACAAAAAAGCTGCAACAAGGAAGAACCCTGCTCCCCATTTTATTGTGCTCCCCAAATGATAAGCTGCACCAATCCCAATGCAAAAACTTCCAATCGTTAAAGTAACCGTACCAGGTTGGAATAGCTCAAAAAACAACTGGCGTTTTGCATCTGAAATTGAGTCCTTCATCCCAGAGAAGCCCCTCCGTTCAATGTGATAATTTCTCCAGTGATATATCCATTATCAATAAGCAGGTCAAGTGTTTTCAAAAACGCTTCCATGTCGCCGGCACTCTTTCCGGGAACCCGTTCCGCCAACCGATCCCACTCTTCCTGGCTCATCGATTCGGATTTCAATAATAACCCCGGGGCTATTCCGCAAACGCGTATACCTGGAGCGAGTTCTTTTGCCAGCAGACGTGTCAATTCATTTTCCGCATATTTGCTGATCCCATAAGCCCCGTAACCAGTCCAGTGCATCTCAGCCCCGGCATCACTTATGTTTATGATCACTCCCCCGGACTTCATGAACTCCACTGTTTTTCGCGTGACCAGCCACACCCCGCGAAGGTTGATATTCATCACCTTATCCCAATCCTCCCAGCCGATTTTCATCAGGTCGGATTTCGGCATGATGGCTGCATTGTTCACTAAAATATCGATTTTTACTTTGTCCTTCAATAAAAGTGTGAAAAGACCATCTATTTCATCCGGATTGTTGAAGTCCGCTTGTAACAGTAAAACCTTCCTTCCAATTGATTCGATCTCGATTTTTGTTCGCCTGGCATCTTCAATAGATTTTGAAAAGTGCAAACCAATATCGAATCCCCTTCGGGCCAGATGAAGCGCAATTTCGCGGCCGACCCGGTGAGACGCACCGGTAATGAGAGCAAATTTTTCGTGTCCTCGAATTTCGCTCATCTTACTTCCTGAAAAAATTAGATAAGAAAAACCACAGATTAGCCGGGCGTTCAGCTAATCTCCGCATAAAATAAGGATACCATTGTGTTCCAAACGGCACGTAAACCCTCACCGGGTAACCCTCTGATGCGAGTTCAGCCTGCAAATCGCGCCGAATGCCATGCAGCATTTGGAACTCCACTGCATTTTTAGGTACCCCCAGCTTTTCCATCAAGTACTTTGCATATAAGATTCGATTAATATCATGCGTCGCGAACGCTGGAATAGGCGGAGTACGCCCATCTAAGCTCAGCCGGGGAGCATCCGGTTTGCTTGCAGCTGCCAGCAGATCACCGGTGATTAGGTCATAATTGGCATCCACTTCCGATTTTTTCTGGAATGCGATCTCCACTGGCTCAATGTAAGCACCTTTGCAAAGGCGGACACGTCCTCCCCAGTGCAGCAACTCCTCCACATCTTTACGGGTGCGATATAAATACGACTGCAAAACAATCCCCACCAACGTATTCCCTTTTTCGATCATCTTCCGGTACAGATTAAAGGTCTTTTCAGTAAGATCCGACCCCTCCATATCTATACGGATAAAGACGCCGTTTTGCGAAGCGTGGGCAAGGATCCGCTGTAGGTTCTCCTCACATAATGAATCATCCAGGTTGAGCCCGATCTGGCTTAACTTAAGCGACACATTCGCCTTGAGAGTGTTGGTTGTGATTGCATCAATGATCCTAATTACCTCATACGTTGATTGCCTTGCCCCATCAGAATCGATCGTGTATTCCCCCAACTGGTCTAATGTCGCATTGATTCCCTTTCGGTTCAGTTCCTTCACAACCTCTACAGCCTGCTCAAGCGTTTCACCAGCTATGAACCTGCTGGAAGCGTTGCGGGCAGGTTTCCAATGCATCACCATCTGCTTCAACCGGGTATTTTTTGATAGTGAAACGAGAATCTCTCTTAACATTTTTCCCTCACATCAGGATGATAAAATATTCTAACATAAGCACCATAGGTAGATCGGTTTCGATCAAGTGAGGTTTTGAAATGAAAACAATCCTTCCGACTTCAATAAGCTTACATCCTGACATCTCCAGGGCATTAAATAGCAAATCCCCAATTGTGGCACTGGAAACAACCGTGATCACGCATGGTCTTCCTTTCCCAGAGAATCTGCAACTGGCTATGGAGATGGAAACGATTGTTAAAAACAATGGCGCTGTTCCTTCCACAATTGGTCTGCTGGATGGAAAGATCATCGTTGGAATGGATAATGACCAGCTAAAGTCACTGGTGGACCACAAAGATACGATTAAAGTCAGTTCAAGGAATTTAGGGCTTGGAGTTGCCCATAAGCTTAGCGGTGGAACTACTGTGGCAGGAACCCTCGTTGTTTGCCGAACTGTCGGCATCCCTGTCTTTGCTACTGGTGGAATTGGCGGTGTCCATCGTGGTTCAACTTTTGATATTTCCGCCGATCTCGATGAACTTGCCCGCAGCCCTGTCATCGTGGTATGCGCAGGAGCAAAAGCCATCCTGGATCTCCCCGCCACACTCGAAGCACTTGAAACTCGCGGAATTCCGGTGATTGGGTACCAGACAGATGAATTTCCAGCTTTTTATTCAATTAGCAGCGGGCTTCCTGTTGATTTCAATGCCAGTAATCCTCAGGAGATTGCCGAAATCGCCAGGAAACATTGGGAACTTGGGTTAAAATCCGCGCTGTTAGTCTGTGTTCCACCTCCTGCTAAAGTTGCGCTTGATGCCAAAGAAGTACAGGAGATCCTTGAAAAAGCAATTGTACAGGCTAAAAGGAGTGGGGTCTCAGGCAGTCGGGTGACTCCCTATCTGCTCGACCAGATAAAAGAATTAACCCACGGAAAAAGCCTGATTGCTAACCTTGAACTCTTACATAATAACGCCATAGTGGCAGCACAAATTGCTGTTCAACTTTCAGGTAAATCAGGAGTGGTTAACTTCTAAGTTACTTATGGCGTTGGGGTCAGGCTGGGGGTTGCAGCTGGACGGCTGCCCGTGATCGTGAAGCGTCCTGAGGTCTTAAATGTTTGCCCGACAAAAATCTGGACTTCGTAATCTCCCGGCAGCCATTGTTCAGGTTTTAATACACCATTGCAGGCATCGGAATAACCGGATCCGCCTGTTGAATACTTCCAGGCAGCTGTTTCGTAACAAATCACATTCCCCTCGTACAGCCATACCGCTGTCCACTGTACGCCAAGTGCCATTTTATCAAAAGTAAATCCTGCAAACATCTGCGTCACAGGGGGATTGAAAATATCTGTCGTGTTGATCACCACACCATCCTTGGTTTGGGTTGAAAATTCGATGGCACTGAAAATGGCTTTAGTATCCACCCCTACTGGAGTTTTGATCGCAGTCTGTACAATACCAGGTATTGCCGGTGTATATGTATATTGAAGCGTTAAAGTTATTGTGGGGGTAAACGTCTGGCTTGGTGTAAGCGTAATCGTGGGAGTCGTGGTTATCGTCGGTGTTCTTGTAATGGTTGGTGATGGCGGAAAATAGCGATAAGCGACCGGTTCACCAAATTTCACCAGAAAAAGCGCACCTGCCCCCAGCAACAGGGTCAACCCCACCATTCGCCACCCTCTGCTGATCAGGTCATGACGTTTTTTATAGAATTGCAGCGCTCTCGCCGCTTTGATTGACCTGAATGCAGCCATCAGGGCAGCGATGATCGCTACCGCGATCAGCACCAGTAATAATTTAAATGTCGTATCAATGTCGATGTTTACAGTCATCACGCACCAACGGCATTATAGCATCACCTTTCAGCGATTTCTTCAGCGTAGGGGCTGGCAAATAAAGCAGAAGCGCCGCCAGTATGCCAGAACAAAACCTTTTCAGAAGCCTTAAAAAAGCCCTTTCGGATCAGGTCAATCATTCCAGCCGCAGCTCTGGATGTATAAACCGGGTCGAGCAACAGACCTTCATTTTCAGCAAACAACCGTATCGCCTCATATTCAGCATCGCCGGCAATGGCATAACCCGCACCCAGGTAATCTGCGTTGACCAAAATCTCATTAGATTTGAAGCGTATTTTTTCCTTCAAGATTCCTGCTGTCCCATTCGCAATCGCCGCTACAAATTCTTGTAATTCATAGACTGTGTGATCAATGCTGATCCCCAGGATTTTCCCAGAAAAACCTGTCAGCGATGCCCCCAGCACCATACCGGCTTGTGTTCCCGCGCTGGATGAAGCCACCACGATCCACTGAAAATCATTCCCTTGTTGCTTAAGTTCCTCTATCGCCTCAACATATCCCAGGGCTCCTGTTGGTGTAGAAGCGCCCAGCGGGATCAGAAATGGCTGGTCTCCAACCTGTTTTGCATAATCGTATACATTTTGAAGAGTAACTTCACGTTTCTCGCGTGTTGTCCAGATAATCGATGCACCAAAAAGGTTATCCAGCAACAAGTTCCCATTGGGAATCTTTGGTTCAATTCCCGATAAAACCAGGATGCATTTGAGTCCGAATTTCGCCGCCAATGCTGCTGTCTGGCGGCAGTGGTTGGATTGAATACCTCCAACTGTGATCAGTGTTTTCGCACCTTCAGCCAATGCCTGGGCGAGGACAAATTCCAATTTACGAGTTTTATTGCCTCCCATTCCCAATCCGGTTTGATCATCGCGTTTGACGAATAATTGCGGTCCTCCCAGCAATGTTGAAAGCCTCGGCATAGGCTCGATAAGAGTGGGCAGATGAGCAATCCTAATCCTCGGGATATTCATTGTGCCTCCTGTCTGATTTTTCCTCGGCGAAGCCGCCTGGTTAGATCAAGTATTCTGGGAAGGATCTGCTGATAAATGAAATACCAAATCTTCCGGTTTGGGTAATCCCATGCGCCAATTGTTCGGTGCAGCACCCCGCCCAACCCTTCTTTGAACCTGAACACGCCAGACATGTTATCTTTCCCATCAAAATCATCCGGTGCACCCCAAAGATCATAAACACTGCATCCCAAAGATTTTGCTATTTTCATCGCTTCCCATTGCAGCAGGTAATTCGGCATTTTCTCGCGATGTTTGTTAGTCGACATACCATAAAAATACCAGGCTTTCTTGCCAAAATGGAACAGCACCAATCCTGCGATAATTTCATTTTCACTTTCCGCAACCAACGGGGTGGCAAACCCGGCTTTCATGAATTGCTGCCAGAGACGCAAGTAGTAACTCTCCTCTCGGATTATGAAATTATCTCTCGCGGCTGTTTGAGCATACATCCTATACAACAGGGGCAATTCCTCAAGCGTTGCCTGCCTGATGACAACCCCGCTGCGTATTGCCAATCGGATGTTATAACGTGTTTTTTGTTTCATACGCGCCAGCCAGGTTTCTTCCGATCCTGTCAGGTCGATTAACACTGTATTTCTGAACTGCACCTGTTCTTTTGAAAACCGCCATTTTCTGCTTTGCAAGACTTCTCGAATACTAATTCCAACCGGATTAGTGGATTCTTCAGGATTTCCTGGTATCCCTGTACCAAGGTCAATTTCTGGATCAATCTTAATAAAGATCGCCTTTTTCTTCCGGCAGAATTGTTCGATCTCAGTAAAAATCCGTTTCACCAATTCAAGGTTATTCCAATCCAAAACAGGTCCCCGTGGGATATAACAAACAGATAATCCTTGGCCGAATCCAAGGGGTCGCACCGTACGTGTCAGCACCAGCGCACCGGCAATTGGGTTTCCATCATCAGCGGAGATCATCAGGGGTTCAGCTTCCCAGCCGATATCCTTTTTTTGCTCTGCCCATTCAGAAGTTTGCAATATGTGAGGGTCTGGTAGTTGCTTAAGGAAATCATTCCACAATAAGGTCATAACGAAGATTCCTTCACCTGTCGAATCCAGTCTTCGATCTGGCGGGCACTTCCGCTTCCTGCCTTATCTAAATATTTCGCTTCCTCCGGCGAGAAAAAACCTACCTGAAGCATTTCCTGATTCTTCCTGACCGCTCCGCCAATTATTTCACCTGAATATAACAGAACGATTCCATTTCCCCTTGGGTCGTCAGCATACGTGTAAATCCCGGTCAATTCTCCAACTTTTACTTCATAACCGGTTTCTTCCCGAGCCTCCCTGGCTGCGCATTCTTCAGGTTCTTCATCTACCTCCAGGTAACCTGCCGGCATGTGCCAGGCTCCTTTCCACGGTTCGATCGCGCGTTGGATAAGCAATACCTTATTGTCCTTAACGATCCTAACAGCAGCACTCACTTTGCGGTGTTCATAGCGCACCCATCCACAAATTGGACACACTTCTCGCAACCTTCCATCTACATCTTTCTCAACAATTTGGGCACCACATTCATAACAATAATGTGCCATTAATCCATCCCCCGCCTGCGCAGATTATTGTAAATTTTGAAAAGTTTATACAATCCCGGCTTATACACTTTATCCCATGCTCCAATGCTGCGTACGATTTTTCCTCCAAAACCCCGTTTGAAGCGGTAAACTCCCCATAACCCATCATGGTTCTCCCGCTCTGTAAATAGTTTTTCCAATTCATCTTCATCATGGTCAGGGATGCCCCAGAGGTCATATTGTTTGCAATCTTTTTGTTTTGCCCATCGAATTGCTTCCCATTGCAAGAGATAAGTGGGCATTCGGTTTCGCTCTTCATCTGTTGATGCACCATACATATACCATGCCGTGTTTCCGTGAGCGAAAACGATGATCCCCGCTACAGGTTTTTCCTCGTAAAATGCCAGGAGTAACGCTGACTCACCGTTTGGATTAAATAACTCTTTCATCTTGAGATAATAATCCATCGAATGAATGCCGAACTGGTCCCGTTCACCGGTCAGCAATGCCATCCGATGAAAGAGTTCGTAATCATCGCTTTTCCTGATCTGGATTCCTTTTTTTTCTGCCAGGCGGATGTTGTAGCGGGTTTTCTGTTTCATTTCCGCCATTATCTCTTCCTCAGATCGATCAATCGGAATGATTACTGTCCTGAAAGGCTGGATTGGGTCAGCAGGTACGAACCCTTTATTCTCCAAACCCCGCCATTTTTCTTCGCCTGCCCAACCAAAAGGTTCCACTTTTATGAAAACCGCTTTATTTTCCTCACATACCTTGTCAATCTCTGAAAGAAGATCCTCATTGATTTCCACAGGACCTTTTGGAATATACGCGATGGAAAATCCCAAAGGAAGGCTCCGAAAAAGAATCTGCGCCCCGGCGTTATTACAAATAATTCGTACTGCCTTCCAGCCAAAGGAAGATTTTAACTGCCCCCATTTGCCATCCTGTAAAATGTGGCTTTCAGGATGGGACTCGATAAATTTTGTCCATATCGGGAGATCGACCAGCATGTCAGTCTATCGAAGTCAGGTCAGGTGGAGGGGCATCCCCAAGGCTGGATCCCGGGATCATTGCATCTGAGAGTTTGATGATCTCAACATTGTCTCCCTTGGTTGAAAGAGCCAGGAGACGGTCAATGGTCTTTTTTAACTCCTCACCAGTGAGGTTCGTATTATCTTCCAACTGGAAAATATCAGGGTGCTGGGTAGGATTGAATTTTTTTCCTTCTTCCCACAAATCCTCGCTCAATTTCTCACCCGGGCGAATGCCAGTGAAGGCAATCTCGATATCTTTCCCTGGTTCTAGTCCTGAAAGTCGGATGAGGTCTTCAGCCAGGTCAAGGATGCGCACCTGCTGACCCATGTTCAAAACAAAAGTCTCCCCGCCTTTTGCCATGCCTGCCGCCTGGAGTACCAGGTAGACAGCTTCCGGGATGGTCATAAAATACCGTTTCATGTCTGGGTGAGTCACGGTTACCGGACCACCTTTAGCAATCTGGTGTTTGAAAAGCGGCACCACACTGCCCCGGCTTCCCAATACATTTCCAAAACGAACCACTGAATAGGCATGCCCGGTCTTTTTTGCTGCATCGAGCACAATCATTTCAGAGAACCGTTTGGTTGCTCCCATGATGTTCGCCGGGCGGATCGCTTTATCGGTGGAGATCATTACCAATGTTTCAACGTTTTGCTTCACACAAGCGTTCACCACATTTCGGGTACCCATGATGTTGTTGTTAACGGCTTCATCTACATTCATTTCCATCAGGGGAACATGTTTGTGTGCAGCGGCATGAAAAACGATATCAGGCTGAAATTTTGCAAATACCGCATCCAGGCGGTTGCTATCACGCACGTCTGCGATCACCGGGAACAAAGGCAAGGTTGGGTACCCTTCCTGGATATCCAATAAAGACTCAAAAATGCTATTCTCCCCATGCCCCAAAAGGATAAGCCCTGATGGACTCCAGCGGGCGATCTGCCGGCATAATTCGCGCCCGATCGACCCACCCGCGCCAGTGACCATCACTTTTTTCCCAGTCAGGATGAAACCCACCAGTTCTTCTTTCATATGTGTGGGCTGCCTTCGCAGCAAGTCAGTGATATCAACCTCACGTAACCGGTTGATTGACACTTTCCCACCTATCAACTCATAAATACCGGGCATGGTTCGAAAGGGGATACCTTTCAGGCGGCATATATCTGCAATGGTGCGAATCACCTTACCTGGAGCGCTGGGAATAGCAATAACCACCTCATCTACGTTCTTGCTTTCCACCACCTTGCTGACATCATTGATTTTCCCAAGTACCTGGATCCCATGAATTTGCTGCCCTTGTTTTGCCGGGTTGTCATCCAAAAAACCAACTGCAGTCAGGTTGAGATCAGGGTTTTTCTGGAGTTCCCTAACAACCAATGCACCAGCATCTCCAGCCCCAATGATTAACGCCCGCCGATTTACTGTATTGGGTCTGCTTAGATTGTTCGATCGAAAACTTTCTGCTAAAAGCCGTAAAAAGAAACGTACACCCCCGATAAATAAGATAGACAACAACCAGTCGATAATGAATACAGACCGCACAAATCCAGTGAAAAGTCTTAGGGAATAGAATAGAACCATTATAAGGACTACAAGAATCGATGCCGTAGTTACTGCAAAAGCTACCAGCCTCAGCTCACGAATACTGGCATATGCCCACATGCGCCGGTATAAACCAAAGAAATGAAAAATGATTGGTTTAATAATGAGGGAAATAACCAGCATCCAGTAGGCAAAGGGAAGATAATAGAAAAACAGTGGTCCAACTTCAAAACGAAGTGCCATTGCACCAAAAATGGCTGCTGCAATTAAAAGTAGGTCAGCAATCAGGAGGAACCGGTTACGGATGACAGGTTTTGATTTCATTTTATAATCCTCGAAATCCCAGGACAGCTCCGATTGTACGCAGGATGATATTGAAATCCAATAAAAGCGTCCGATGTTTCAAATAGTAGAGATCGAACTCCAGTTTCACTACGGTATCTTCAACGGTTGATGCATATCTCTGGTTGATTTGCGCCCATCCTGTCAACCCCGGCTTCACCAGAAGGCGGGCTCGGTAAAAAGGAATCTGCTGCTGAAATTCTGCCACCAACTCGGGTTGTTCGGCTCGTGGACCTACGAGGCTATTTTCACCTTTTAATATAGTGAGCATTTGAGGAAGTTCATCGATATGACTACTTCGCAGAATCTTTCCAATTCTCGTAATTCGCTCGTCTCCATCTCTAGTCATTTTGCCGACCCCATTATCTGCTTGGTTTGTCCGCATTGTCCGAAACTTCAATATTCGGTATGGCTTTCCGTTTTTTCCAACTCTGAGTTGGCTGTAAAAGATCGGTTTCCCGCTGTCGATAAGAATAGCCACAGCCACGAATGGGAATAACACAATTAAGAAGACCAGCCCGATCAACCCGCTCAGAATATCCGCCGCTCTCTTAATAAATTCATAAATACCATTCGTGTGGATCTGGTCCAAAAAGGTCCGCAAAATCCAATCAGATTGAAGCAGTTGAACCGGGACACGACCAAACAATTCTTCATAAGCCGTAGGTAAAGAAGTTACCTCTACCCCGCCTTCCTCGGCATCCAGGATTGCTCTAAAAAGATCAGGATTAAGTTCGCCGGAAATGGCAAAGATGATATCCGTGATCTCATATTTCTTAATTGTCTCGAGCAAAGAAGTTCCATCTCCCACAACTTTCAAACCAAAAAGTTCTTTTCCTTGTTTGTTAGGATCATCGTCTACATAGCCGATCAGGTCGAATGGCATCGGCTGGATTTTTGACGCCATGGAAACCAGAGTCGTGCCTGCCAAACCGGCACCAATGACTAAAACGCGCCGATTGAAAACCGGAGCTGTAAAAATTTTTATATAAATGAAACGCCAGATAATCGTTAACACAGTAGCCGCACCAATGAATATTGCCACCCCGCGGCGTGGAAGTGAATTTGGCTCACTAATAAAGAATACGATCAGGTACAGCAGGATACTGATGCCTGCAGCTGTCGCGATTCCCTTCAAGACCTCCCCATGTCGATTTGCGCGGCGTATATCATATAACCCGATGAGAAGAGCCATCCAGAAAATAGGCAAAAAATAAAACCAGGCTGGGGCACGCGTACCCAGGAATTCCCAGGAAAAACTGAGAGCATCGCGTTGAGACCAGAAGAACAACGCCAGGAGTAAAGCGAATAAAGAAAAGATTAGGTCTCCCAGTAACAGAATGAACTTTCGTTCCGAGAGCCGGATTCTCAATCGCCCTTTTTGGGTCAAAGATTCCATGCCGGTCTATACTTCCTTTTTCATTTCCTTAAAAGGCTCACGAGAAAACCTGAACCCCAGGAAAAATGCATTGTTGAAATGGCAATAGGAATACCAAAGATCAATGCAAGATTTTTTTGCCTCATCGCTGGTTTCACTGATCCAATAATAAGAAATGACAAATAAACGAATATCAAAGCAATGAAAAACCAGATTGCCGGAAACCAGAAGACGGATAACAATAATAACATCAAATTCCCTAAAACAAATAGTGGCGGCAATGCCTGTCTCCAGCGAATAGTCCTCGGGAACATTCTCAACATTCTAACCTTCCAAAAGCCATATAGAAAATACTGCCTGGAAAGTGACCGTAAAGTAGCCCGTGAATAATAAACCGCCCTAATCTCCGGATTGATCCAGATTTTTAGTCCCAGTCCGCGTAAACGCGCGTTAAATTCATAATCTTCATTGGCTTTAAGAGTTTCGTTATAGTATCCAATTTTTTCCACTGTGGTTTTATAGTAGCAGCCAAAAGCTACAGTATCGGAAGTGCCAGCCTTTGTAGCCCAGCGATACATGGCATCTCCCACACCCAATGGATGAGCCGTGGCGATAGCAATTGCCCTGGCGATGTTTCCATTGCCCCCTGGCAGGATATCGATCACTCCACCAACGTTGTCACCTTTCCCAGCTCTTAACTCCTCGACACACTTTGCAATATAGTCTTGGGCTGGAATTGCATGGGCGTCCATGCGGATTATGATTTCTCCCCGGGCGGAGCGAATTGCCTTATTCAACCCATACGGGATTACCCGTTTTTCATTATCGATGACAATGATTTCAAGATTTGGATGTGTCGGGATAAATGCCTTGATGAATTCTCTGGTCTTATCAGTTGAAAGTCCATCTGCAATGATCACCTCAATATCGGCGAGATCGATGTTTTGTGTGTAGATAGCTTCGAGCAACGAGGTGATCGTTCTTTCTTCGTTATAACAGGGAATAACAATCGAAATTGTTGGTTTCTTTTTCATAAATTTTTTTCCGCCCTTGCTTTACTGCTGGTAAATGAACTGTGAAAACTGTCTCCTTACCTGGAGTACTTTCTACAGTGATATCACCATGATGTGCAAGGACTATTTCTCTGGCAATCGTCAATCCTAAGCCTGAAGATTTCCCATCATTCGCTTTACGCGACCGATCCACCTGGTAAAACCGGTTAAAGATTTTTGGTAACTCCTCTGCTTGAATTCCCATTCCTGTATCTGAAACAACGATTTCCACTTCATGGTCATCAGAATTGCCAGAGACAGTTACCCTGCCCCCGGGTGGTGTGAATTTTATCGCGTTTTCGATAAGGTTATTCAGTACCTGTGTCATCTTTTCTGGTACTACGTTGGCGATCAATGAATTGGGTATCTGTGAAATTAATTTCACCTGAGTATTCTGTGCAGAGAATCTCAATTTCTCCAGCACCTCATCTATCAATGGCTTTATATCCATTACCTGGAAATCCAGCTGGTCGACCCTGCTTTCCAGTCGAGCTAAAGCAAGCAATTCATTCACCATTCCCAGCATTCGCTGGGACTCCTTGGAAATGACCTCTGCGGAATGGAGCACTTCGTCAGGACTGGAAGCGGTGCCGTCAATGATAGCCGTAGAAAAGCCTTGAATAGATGTAAGGGGGGTTTTGAGTTCATGTGAAATATCACTTACCAGGTCACGCTGCGCTTGGCGGCTCATTTGAACCTTCATACTCATTTCATTCAATGAGCGGGCAAGATCTTGAATTTCCCTTATCCCCTCTACAGGAAGCTTTTTCCCATCTTCCATCGCCAGGTTTATAGCCTGTTGTGATATCTCTCTGATCGGGCGAGCGATCCACCGATCCATAAACAAAGTCAGAATAAATGAAACCAGCATCGACCAGAGGAAAACCCTTAAGATCATTCTCATCATCGGATCGCTAAAAACGAATTTTACTGAGAGATTATTCCTCAAGCTGGCTACAACCAGGTAATTGGGCGAATCAACCATCCTGGTTGGTAGGTAGATCCATGTTTTTCCTGCATAATCGCGGGTTAATCCCGATGAATTTAGCGCAGCCTCTCTTTTTAGTGCTGCCAATCTCAACCAGCGCAACTTGACTGACCCATCCGAATTACTGTCGTAAAGTGTGCTGCCTAGAGGCGAGATGACCAGGACACGAACCGATTCGTTGATCGGGTTTGCTGATAAAAAACTTTTCACTTTCTCAACATCGGTCGGTAGCCCGGTATCCATTCCCATCAAAAGCTGAGCCTGGGTACTCGTTAACTTATCAACAACCTGCCGATATAAAATAGTGCTTCCATTAAGGATGTAAATAAGCCCGATTAAAAAAGCTCCCAAGATGAGTGCTGTCAATAGAATGTAGCCAAGCCATAACCTCGACCGCAGCGTAGATCCCATCATCCCACCAGTTTATACCCTATGCCTGTCACTGTCTCGATAATTACATTTGTTATTTTAAGTTTGTTGCGAAGTTGGGCAATATGAACGTCGACTGTACGGGTTTGCCCGGCAAAATCAAACCCCCAGGCCTGGTTGAGCAATTGCTCACGGGTGAGCACGAATCCCTTTTGCTCCGCAAGTACTTTCAATAACTCGAATTCATGCCGCCTTAGGGAGATTTGTTTTCCATCCGTATTTCGAACTTCTCTCTTTCGCAGATCTATGACAATATCTGCCACGTGGATACTCTCTGGCTCACCATCCACCTTACCATTTCGAATCGTTCGTTTTAAGATTGCTTTAACCCTGGCAGCCAGTTCACGTGGATTGAAGGGCTTTGTCATATAATCATCAGCCCCTAATTCCAGTCCCAGTATTTTATCCACATCTTCATCTCTTGCGGTCAGGAGGATGATCGGAACCTGGTTATTTTCCGATCTCAAAGTTCGGCAAATTTCCAAGCCGTCCATTTCAGGAAGCATCAAATCAAGCACCACAAGTGAAGGTTGACTCTCTCGAATAATCTTGATCGCGTCCAATCCATTTTCCGAGGTGAGAATCCGAAATCCATCTCGAACCAGGTACATTTTTCCAAGGTCAAGGATATTCCGTTCATCATCTACCAGCAGAATTGTTTCCGGTTTTGCAATCAACTTGTTGCGCGCTCCCTACCGATTAATCCGAATTGGAATTTACCTGACTCCTGGCCGAACCGAATTGATTTAGTAAGGTGATTTTACGCCAATGAATAAGTTGCAGGTTTCAATCCAAGATCATATGCGAGGAAAGTTAAACAATTGCTAGAATCTTGGCATTGAAATAAAAACTTGCAAAATCAACATTAATTGTATGCGATTTTTCGGTGGTTCGTAATACTTCTCAGGATCTAAATAGATCTTTCTAGACACTCTTTTTATTTTTCAAGTGACCCTTGCAACATTGTAAAGTACTACTTTTAACAATGAATTGTATACTTTTCATATTGGAAATTTAAACTCAAACTAGTAGGATAACATTCCGTTTATTAAATTTAAATCAGAGAAAAGTTCTATAATTAACCATTACAGTTGACCTATTGAAACTTGTCTGGAAATGATTTGACTAATGGGTATCCAAAGAACGCATCAGGAATCGTAAGGAAATCAAAAATGACATTACTCGAAAAATCTGGCTTTGATATGCTCACCAATGTCCTTTTTGACCTGAACAATTCAGGGAATTTTTCCCTTTCGATATTAACGGATAAAGATGGCTTACCGATTGTATCAGCTTCAAGTGATGGCACTGTTCCGGAAAAACAAGCAGCTGTGATCGGATTCATCCGAAAAACCTCGGTTCAAGTGAGTAAATTACTCGGATGGGCAGAACTTGATGAGATCACCTATTCCTTTGCGAATGGGCATATTCTCGTAAGTAGACCGTTCCTAGTAAAAGAAAATCAACTAACCCTGGCTTCGATTGTTAATAACAAAGACAGCAAGTATCAAGAACTCATGTCGATGGCAATCGTCGAAATACAAAAAGCCTGGGAATTTTACTGGAAGTAACAAAATGGGGATAAACGGAAACCTCAAGGACATCTCTTTTGCTGATCTTGTACAGATCCACTGTATGGATCCGCGCAGTGCGAAAATGTCAATCACTCATAAGGATCAACGAGCTGAAGTCTATTTTGGAAATGGACAGGTTGTTCATGCAGAGATGGGTGATCAACGTGGTGAAGAAGTTATCTTTGAAGTTTTATCGTGGAACGAAGGTAATTTCGAAGTTGACAACGAGATCGAATTACCGGCAAGAACTATCAATCGTATGTGGTCAGGTTTGCTTTTGGAAGGGGCAAGGCGGCTTGATTTAGCAGAAAAACAAAGAAAAATGGAAGCGCAATCAAATGGTAATCAGGAGGAGAACAGAATGACGCAGAAATTCGATGAGATTCTAAATAGTCTGTCGGGCGAAGTATCAGGATATTTATCAAGTGCCCTGGTCGGTATTGATGGCATTAACATTGCCTCTCATACCCTGGGAGGTCTCGACCCAGAGAACGTCAGTGCACAGATCACCACCTTGTTTCGCTTGGTCGACACCTCAGTGGAGAAACTCGGTGCTGGAGTTTTGGAAGACAACCTGTTGACCACTGAAAAGTCCTATATCCTAATGCGTTTCCTGCCAGGTAAGGAATATTTTTTGGCAATCGGAGCCTCGCGTAAAGAAGGCAACCTTGGAAACCTGAGATTGATGAGCAAAATGTATACAGACCAGTTATCAAAGGCGATGCCTCATTAAGGCGAACGCACAAGCTCCCGGAGGATAATATGAGTAAACTAGAACAGGTCATCTCGCAATTTAAATTGGAACTCGGTGCAGATTTCGTATCCACCGATGTGGTCGGTATGGATGGAATGTCAATTGCCGGCGGCTCGGCTGATCCGGCTTTCAGCGCCAGCGATGCTGCTGCCCGTTTTGCTGAGATAATGAAGTTGGCTGTAAAGGTCAGCACCAAGATCAACTCAGGCAAGGTGGATGACAACCTGGTGACCACTAACAAGAATTACATTATCTCCCGCTTCCTGGGAGATGGTTCCTATTACTGGGTGGTCGTCGTTACTAATAATGCAACGCTTGGAACTTTGCGTATGCTCATGAATGAATATGCACCGCAGATCCTTAATTCGATCCCGCAGGTAACTACTGCGCCCACCGTGCAGCAAGTCCTTGATAAACCAATTGATGTTAAGATAGAACCAGAACCTGCCAAGCCCACGAGATCCCGGATGGATTTTTGGGCAGACCAGAAAAAATAACCTGTTGATGAACATCAACAGAGAATTGGAATTTATTTTGCATTAATCATAAAGACCCTTTGGTTTTTTCACAGGGAACCATAAAACATATGGTTCCCTTTACTTTTCCCGGCAAAGTCTCAGACTTATTGGCTTACTGGTATAATGGACGCGAATTTATATTCATAAAGCGGGACGATATGTTAGAAAAACTTGCAGCGATTCAACACAGATATGATGAGCTATCCCACCTTATCGAAGAAAATGTTGAAGATTACCAAAAAGTAGCAGAATATGCCAAGGAAAGATCCGAGTTGGAAAATATTGTTCAACTTGCTGGACAATATACTTCCTTGACCCACCAGCTTGAGCAAGCCAGGGAATTGACGTCAAATGAAGATCCGGAATTGAGTGCCCTGGCTGCTTCAGAAGCCGAATCTCTTGTACCCCAAATTGAAGCCCTCGAAAAACAACTAAAAGCCATGCTCGTTCCCAAGGATCCTCGCGATGAGAATAACGTTTTCATCGAGATTCGTGCGGGTGCCGGCGGAGATGAAGCCGGACTTTTTGCAGCCGAATTGGTTCGTATGTATATGCATTATGCAGAAAAACGAAAGTGGACCGTCGAGATTATCTCCGCCAATGAGACCGGAATCGGCGGATATAAGGAAATCATTTTCATGGTCAAGGGTAGAGGGGCTTATTCGCGCTTTAAGTTCGAATCTGGCGTGCACCGCGTACAGCGGATTCCAACAACCGAATCATCCGGACGCATTCATACTTCAACAGTCACAGTTGCTGTAATGGCAGAGATGGAAGATGTGGATATCCAAATTCCAGATTCGGATATTGAGGTGGACGTTTTCCGTTCCTCTGGGGCTGGCGGGCAGAATGTTCAAAAGAACTCAACTGCCATTCGCATCACCCATAAACCCACCGGCATTGTGGTCGCCTGCCAGGATGAACGCTCCCAACTGCAGAACCGTTTGCGCGCTATGACCATTCTTAAATCACGGCTATACGATATCGAAATGGAAAAAGTCCAATCTGAACGGGAAGAAGCCAGGCGTTCTCAAATCGGCTCCGGAGATCGTTCAGAAAAAATACGCACTTACAATTACCCCCAAAGCAGGGTTACCGATCACAGGATCAACTTATCTTCCTATAACCTGCCTGGCGTCATGGAAGGGGATATCGACCAGTTTATTGATGAATTAGCTTTGCGTGATGAAGCAGACAGATTAGCCTCCAACCCGGGTGATGACGAAGATTAATCTTCAACAATGGTTTGAAAATAGCACGAAAATGCTGGCAAAATCCCGCGAGTTTTCAAGGCTCGAGATTTATGCCATTGCTTCTAGTGTGCTCGAAAAACCCCGTGAATGGCTCATCACGCATGGAGATTTGTCACTCACGCCACAACAGGTCGATGCGCTTCAGTCTAAAGTTGACCAATTAACCAGTGGTTTTCCTTTGCCCTATATAATCAACCGGCAGTCGTTCTATGGTCTTGATTTTTTTGTGACCCCGGATGTTCTCATTCCAAGACCGGAAACCGAACTTCTGGTGGAAAAAGCCATCTCCTGGCTGCGGGCACACCCAGCCTTGCGAACACTTATTGATGTTGGAACAGGTTCCGGGAATATTGCCATTGCCATCGTCGATAATATTCCTGATCTGGCAGCCACCGCGATTGATTTTTCTGATAAAGCACTCGAAGTAGCTTATAAAAACATTGAGCGATATGAACTCCAACCAAAGATCACTTTACTAAAAAATGACCTCCTCACAGGGCTGGAGCTACAAGCGGATTTAATTACTGCCAATCTTCCATACATTCCCAGCGATAGGCTTCCAAACCTGGAAGTCTCCCGATATGAACCCCTTTCAGCTCTCGATGGCGGCAAAGATGGTTTTGCGATTATCAGGAGACTACTTGCCCAGCTACCTGATCACCTAAACCCTGGCGGCTTGGCATTACTTGAGATTGACATTTCCCAGGCAGAACTTTGCATTCACGAATCCTCAAAAATAATGACTTCTGCTACAATTGACGTAATTAATGATCTGGCAAGTTTATCCAGGTTATTGGTAATTCAAACTTAAACGGGTGGAGAGATATGCAAACTTTGATCCTTCCTGCTGAAAAACCTGCTGCCATAGAGTCCGCAATCGCGCTGCTCAAAGAAGGCGAAATTATTGCCTTCCCAACCGACACAGTTTACGGGCTGGCAAGTGATGCCTTTTATGCACCGGGGATCATTAAACTTTTTGAAGCCAAAGGCAGGGAATCAAATAAAGCAATTGCGATCCTCATTGGGTCTAAAGAGCAGGTAAAATTGGTCACCAACCACATGACCAAAATGGCAAAGAAACTCACAGAGAAATTTTGGCCGGGTGGATTGACAGTCATCGTTCCTCGGAAAGAAAGCATACCCGAGTTGATCTCCACCACGAAAAATATTGGCATCCGCATGCCCGACCACCCGATTGCCCTCGAATTATTGCGCTCGTTTGGTCCGCTTGCCACCACCTCTGCCAACCTCTCCGGCGGCAGCAGTCCCCAATCAGCCATTGATGTGTTCGATCAACTCAATGGACGAATTCCGCTCATATTAAATGGCGGCGTCTGCCCGGGGGGCATTCCCTCAACAGTTGTGGATTGTACCGGTGAAAAACCAGTTGTGTTGAGGATCGGCGCTATCCCAGAAAAAGACATTCTGGCAGCAGTGGAAGAATAGGCAGCAAATCCCCTACGCCTCAATTTCCCTTTGCGTCGAATAGGCAAGAAAATAATTCCCGTGTTTCTTCATTAATTCACTGTGGGTTCCTCGTTCGAGGATGCGGCCATTTTCCAGGTAGATAATTTCGTCCATATCTTCCATGAATAAGTATTCATGGCTTATCCACAAAATCGCTCGCTCACCAAATCGGGAATTGACCAATGCATAAAGATCTTGTTTGATCGCGTGGTCAAGAGAGATTAGCGGTTCATCCATGACCAGCACGGGGCGATCCAATAGAATTTGCCTTGCCAGCATTATCCGTTGTAATTCACCGCCGGAGATTGCAGTTCCATGGTTCCCCAGCCAGGTTCCCAGTTTCTTTGGCAATTTTTCAACCCAACCGTCGAGTCCGATTTCCTTTAGTGCACCCCACAACTCATCATCAGAAGCATAAGGTTTCGCGATGAGCAAGTTTTCTTTTAAGCTGTTGTTGAAAAGGAAATCTCCATGTCCAACAACTCCAAAAATTTTCCTCACCTGATAATCCTCAAGGGATGAATAATCGTTTTCCCCTATTGTTATTTTCCCTGAATCCGGCTTGCTTATTTTTGTCAGCAATTCAACTATGCTCGATTTTCCAGCCCCGGAGGGTCCAAACAAAGCCACTTTTTTTCCGGGCATTAACTCCAGCGAAATATCATGCAAACCAAACTCACCATCACTGGGGATAAAAGAAACCTTATCCATCCTGACGAACCCGCGTAAAAGATCATCTGAGGGTTTTTTAGTTGTACCCATTTGCTCATTTTCATGGTCAAAATCGAATAGGTTCTTTCCTGCTTCGATACTTTGAACAAGTTGTTGGCTGGCTGCAGGCAATGGATTTGCACTTTCAAAACTTGCCATCCCGATTTGAATGATCACCGCCAAGAGAATCCCGGTAAGGTTGCCATCCTCCACAATGGGTATCGCCATTCGTAATAAACCCCAAATTGTTAACCCGAAAGTCAATATTGCCAGCCCACTCGCAAGGCCGATCCGGGCAGAAAGCCTCTGTTGGATGCCGGAAAGACTATTGGACTCGCTGATTATTTGGTCGACCACAAGAGAGTCACTGCCAAATGCTGTTAACTCTTCGAGCCCATCCAGTGATTCAATGACAGATGAGGATAATATTGTATATTGACCTAAAGAAGTTTTTGACAGTCCTCGGGTAATCAAAATTGTCAAAATAGGGATCAGGATGCCAGTGACCACCAACCCGCATGCCAGCACCCATCCGATTATCGGGTGATACTTACCAATAAAAACGCTCGCACCGATCGTAATAATAATAAAAACAATATACGGCGATATTACCCTCACGTAGAAATTTTCCAGTGTTTCAAGATTATGAAGCATCCTGTCCAGCAAATCGCCGGACCGAAAAATTGCGGTAACTTTAAGATTGTTAGCAATCAGCTTGTCATAAAACCAGCTGCGTAGAGAAGCTACCAATCGAAGATTAACAGAATGAGATACTAACCTCTCACCGTACCTCAAGGCTGCACGGCTAATCCCGAAGAACCGGACGCCCACAATGGCAACCTGCAGTTCAGCGATTGAGGGATGCAGTGCTGCAGCGGAGATCAGGTAAGCGGATGTTCCAAGCAAACCAATCCCAGCTGCAATGGTTCCAAAGCCCAGAAGAATGGAAATAATAATCTCACTCCAAAACGGTGCCAGGAATTTCATCAGGCGGAAAGTGATTTTCATGTGTTTCCCGCCTTCATCAGATCAGAAAAAAATCCTTTCCTGCTTATCAGGTCGCTGTATGTCCCTGTTTGAACTAACAATCCTTTGTGCAATACCAGGATCTCATCCGCCAGCTGCATGGTTGACACATGATGTGCAATCGTGATGGTCGTACGATTCATCACCAAAGTGTTCAATGCGGCAAAGAATTTCTGGGCAGAAAGGACATCCAAATGAGAGACGGGTTCATCCATTAATAAAAGCGAACCATTTTTCAGGAATGCGCGCGCTATGGCTAATCTCTGCCTCTCACCGCGGCTGAAACGTTCGCCCATTTCCCATAATGGGGTTTGCAGCCCCATGGGTAGTTTTTGCAGCAAATCTTCCAGTCCAGCCATTTTCAGGCTTTCTTCCACTTGTTGTTCTGAAAAGGTATGATCAAATAGCCGGGTGTTTTCCAAAAGGGTGGTATTGAAGATCACAGGTTTCTGCCCCAGCCAACTGATAGACTTCCTCCAGGTGCGCGCATCCCATCCAGTGATATTCTCGCCTTCCAGCTCAATTGTTCCCTCGCCAGGTTGCAGGAATTGAAGCAGCAGGTTAAACAATGTGCTTTTCCCCGCCCCGTTTTCTCCAGTCAGCACATATTGCCTACCGGGCAAAAAAGAAAAATGGACATCACTTAAAACATCAATTTCCGATTGATCATAAGAAAAACTAACATTTTTCACTTCGAGTTTTTTTTGTGAGAAATCCGGGGGTGTTTGAAATTTTGCTTTGGTCATGACAGGGTATCTTTCAGTTTCATCCAGAACCTTATAAATCGATACCGCGGCAGTGACACCTGCCATGCCGGCATGATAACGCACGCTGAGATTGCGCATCGGCAAATAGAATTCCGGTGCCAGCAAAAGGATAAAAAACGCCGTTTGGAAATCTACCTGACCGTAGAGTAATCTCAATCCAATTTCTACTGCTACAACCGCTGTCGCGATTGTCGCAATCATTTCCAGGGTAAATGCAGAAAGAAAGGTGATTTTCAACACGTTCAATGTGCTCTTGCGGTACTCATCGCTCACGCTCCGAACTTCTTCCAGCCTGTCGCGTTCTCTGCCCAGAAGTAATAGCGTTTTTAATCCACGGATGGAATCCAACAGGAATTCACCCAATTGACGAAGCCGGTTCCATTGCCGCCGTGTTACATTCTCAGACATCTTTCCGATGAGCACCATAAAAAGTGGGATTAAAGGAGCGGTGATAAGCAAAACGATACCGGTTAGCACATCGAGTGGAAATACCACGAACAAGATGACAAGCGGCAGCACCGCTGCAAGGATCACCTGCGGGAGAAACTGGCTGAAGTAATTCTCCAGCGCATCCACTCCCTGCAGGAGTGTCGTAGCCAGTTCGCCTGTTTTTTGCTTCCGCAACCAGATTGGTCCCAGGTTATCGATTTTCTGTAACAAGGCTTTTCGTAACTCGTGTTTTACTTTTTCTGCCAGGCTTCCAGCAAGCCAGTTACTGAGAAAGGTGAATAATGCCCTGCACAGAATAATGCCTAAAGTAACTTTTAGCATCGGCAGGACATCGGAAAGCTTCGCCTGCGATAAAAACACCCTGTCGATAACCCGGCTGAGCAGCCAGGATTGAATTACCACCAACCCGCTGGCAGCAAAGCCGCTCAATACTACAAGTGAAAAATGGAGCCTTTTGTTAGCTGATAACTGGATTAAACGGTAATGCAGACTCATCAATCCATTTTGCCTGAAATTCGGTCAATCGTCAAACAACAAACGCGGTGATCAATATGACCACCGCGTTCTTAGAGAAGACTAATACGAATGTTATGGTTGTTCAGTTGGTACCGGAACGTTCACCTCGCGATACTGACGGATTGCCAGGCGAATCGCTCTTCCGGCATCCGCCATCATCTCCCTGGTGGCTTTTAAGGCTTCATGCGTTTTTTGAACCGTAATTTTCGCAGCCTCCAGGTCAATAACTTTACCATTGTCGTTGAAACCTGCATGTGAAGCGACCAGCCTGGCTGCTTCTCCATGCGAGGCGTTGATATCAACAAGCGCATTCTCAAAGGCAGTCAGTGCCGCTTCCAAGCCGGATACATCTTTGCCTTTGGCTTTCAATGCGTCGATACGTTCCTGGGCTTTTTCAGTCAGTCGGTCCATTCTCAGGATGTTCTCTGCCTGGATGGCCAGGTTGGTTTTTTCGCGGCTGAACGCGTTTTCTAACTGGAATTTGGCAAACCCTGTTCGATCACCAGTCGTGGGTGGATTGCCCTCCAACCCCTCGGCATGAGCGGTCGAGCTCGGGAAAGCAAATAAGAACGCACCTGCCAGTAAAACGACCAGTAATCCGGAACTAAGAACTTTCATACTCTTTTTCATCATTAATCTCCTTTTCGATTTGATTACGGTTTGAGTATAGGATTAGGAGATAATGTCGGTATTATGCTCATGTAAAATCTTTGTAAAAATTAGGCAGATTGCAGAAGGAAAAGAACATCTTTCAAGGCTGCTGCAAACACTTCGGTCATGATATTATCCTCGACTTTGTAAAATCCGCCATACACCCCATCCCCAATAGCTTTCTTCACCTCGCTTGAATTTAGAATGGAATCTGTAACAAATGGGGTCTTTTCTCCATCAGGAATGGCGCTCGTCCTCACAAACGGAAATGCTTCAATCCAGCCTGCGTGAAATGTTTTCAGGTGATGGTTTTCCGCTACCGCGCTCACATTAGGGGCTTTCCACCATTCATACCAGGAAATCTTGAGATCTTTCAGTTCATTCGCCAGTTCTCCCAGTGACACTTTGGCTGGGGTATTTCCGCCATGCCCATTGAGGATGACCAGCCGTTTGAACCCCTGATGATATACCGAGCGAACCATATCTTCCACGATTTTCAACAATGTTTCCACCCGGATACTGATCGTGCCTGGGTAGTCGGCAAAATACGAGGAACACCCAAAATTAAGCGGTGGTGCCACCAATACACCCGATTGTTGACTGGCTGCATCAGCCAATGCCAGTGGAATTTTTACATCCGTGCTGGTGCATAAAAATCCGTGCTGCTCAGTTGCCCCAAGCACAATTAGCAGTCGGTCTTCTTTTTTCAAGTAATTCTCGATTTCCATCCAATTCATTTCACCAAGTCTCATTTTTCCTCCTTGTGCGATGGTCAAACTAATAAACAAAATCGACCGGAGAATCCCCCGGTCGGTTATGAACTATATCACAATATTTACCAGTCGTCCTTTAACGTAAATGACCTGTTTTGGGGATTTCCCTTCCAGCACCTTCTGCACCTGGGTGCTCTCAACCGCAGCTTTTTTAGCCTCATCATCACTGACATCCGCAGGGACAACCACCCGGTCGCGAACCTTGCCATTCACCTGCACCACCAGCGTGATCTCCTCCTGTGCAGCAGCCGCTTCATCCACTTTTGGCCATGACTGCACATGGATCGAATAAGGATGACCTGTTCTTTGCCACAATTCCTCGGTAATGTGAGGGGCAACTGGAGCCAGTAATTTCAGGTAGATCTCTACACTTTCATTCCAAGCCGCTGTGCCGTAGGTTTCCGGCTTTAATCGCTGCATCTCATTGAGTAATTCCATTAAACCGGAAATGATTGTATTGAATTCGAGCTTTTCGAAATCCCTTGTGACTGCCTTTACCGTCTGGTGGGTTTTCCTGCGCAGCGCTTTCAGGCTGGTTTCTGATACCCTCACGTTATCGATGGGTTCAAGAACCGTTGTCCATATGCGCCGCATCCAGCGCGAGGTTCCGTCAATCCCGCCGCTGCTCCACGGACCGCCCATATCCCAGCGGGCAAAGAACATGAGGAAGGCACGTAAGGTATCTGCCCCGTAACTTTGAACCAGGTTGTCCGGTGCGATCACATTCCCTCTGCTCTTGGACATCTTTTCGTTATCTTCGCCCAGCACAATTCCCTGGTTGCGTAGTTTGAGCATCGGCTCATGCCCTTCGGTAACGCCGATATCCCGCATCGCTTTGTGGAAGAACCGGGTGTAGATCAGATGCATATTGGCATGTTCGATACCGCCCGTATACAGATCAACCGGCATCCAGTAATCATATTCCTTCGGGTCAAACGGACCCTTGTCATAATTCGGGCTCAGATAACGCAAGTGATACCAGGATGAACACATGAAGGTGTCCATCGTATCCGTCTCGCGCTCCGCTTTACCGCCGCATTTGGGGCAGGTGGTGAATCGCCACGTTGGGTGCAGCTTGAGAGGGCTTTCTCCAGTTGGTTTCCATTCCACATCGTCCGGCAATTTCACCGGCAGTTGGTCTTCAGGAACCGGCACTTCACCGCATTTTTCACAATACACCATCGGGATGGGTGCCCCCCAATATCGCTGTCTTGAGATCAACCAATCCCTCAGGCGATAATTGGTCCAGGGTTTTCCAACACCAATCTTGATCACATAATCCACGGAGGTCTTGAACGATCTGTCACCAGGTGTGCCTGAAAGCGGACCGGAGTTGACCATCATCCCACTGGCAGGCAGCGGGGTTGTGAGATCCTCACCCTCAACTATCGTTACTCCTGTAGGTTGGATGACCACCTTGATCGGAAGGTTGAATTCTTTTGCAAAAGCAAAATCCCGCTCATCGTGAGCAGGGACTGCCATGATCGCGCCGGTTCCATAGGTCATCAGCACGTAATCAGCGATCCATATGGGAATCCGCTCGCCGTTCACTGGGTTAATGGCATAACTTCCTGTGAATACACCGGTTTTTTCTTTATCCGAGGCTTCACGTTGAATGTCGGTCTGGCGTGAAGCATCCAGGATATACTGCTCCACTTCTGCCTGTTGATCTGGCTTAGTCAGCTTCTGCACCAGCGGATGCTCGGGAGCAAGCACCATAAACGTCACTCCCCACAAGGTATCCGGGCGGGTAGTAAATACCTGGAAGGAATCTCCGCCTTCTGTTTTGAACGTCACCAATGCCCCTTCCGATTTGCCGATCCAGTTGGTCTGCAAGGTTCTCACCCGCTCCGGCCAGTCGATCCCGTCATAACTGATCAGTTCCTCGGCGTACCGTGTAGTCCGGAAGAACCACTGCGTCAGGTCCTTTTTGATCACCGGGGTGCCGCAGCGCTCACAATGCCGGTCTTCTCCCCAGACCTGCTCGCGCGCCAGCGTGGTATTGCAGTTTGGGCACCAGTCTACAGGAGATAATTTTCGATAAGCCAGACCATGTGTGAATAACTGGATGAAGAACCATTGGGTCCAGCGGTAATATTTTTCATCGGAAGAAACGATCTCCCGGCGCCAGTCGAACATCGCGCCCATCGTGCGGAATTGTTTGCGCATTTTCTCAATATTGGAATATGTCCAGGTACGCGGATGGATGTTGCGTTTGATTGCCGCATTTTCTGCTGGCAGTCCAAAAGCATCAAATCCCATCGGGAATAGAACGTTATACCCGTTCATGCGCATGTAACGAGCCTGTGCATCAGGCGGGGTAATGGCGTACCAATGTCCAATGTGCAGGTCTCCCGAAGGGTATGGAAGCATGGTAAGCGCATAGTACTTGGGTTTGGAGTGATCGATGTTTGCTTCGTATAACTTGTCCTCTGCCCATTTCTTCTGCCACTTGGCTTCGATCTCGGTCGGGTTGTAAAAAGGGACTTCCGCTTTTGTCATTCTGGCTCCTTGGTTTCACGCTTAAAACAAAAACCCCTCTCCGGTCAGGGACGAAGGGGCTCTCCGCGGTACCACCCTGGTTGCCTGGCATTCCAGGCCACTCAAGACGCGATAACGGGCGTACCCGTACCCGGCTGATGATTTCACCGGCAGGCTATCCCTTGCGGGAACTCAGGCGAGTTCAGTCTGTGCGTTCCGCAACACTTATCGGGCTTTCACCTCGCTCTCCCGAATCGCTGACGGATGACCTACTACTCCTGCTGTTGCCTTGGTGGACCCAGGGAGGTTCGAACTCCCGGCCTCCTCAATGCCATTGAGGCGCGCTCCCAACTGCGCTATGGGCCCAGGGTATTACCTGTTTCTCGAGCCTGTCTTGCCAGTGGACCTGGGGGGATTCGAACCCCCGGCCTCTTCAGTGCGATTGAAGCGCGCTCCCAACTGCGCTACAGGCCC